>NZ_BOOP01000019.1 GCF_016863295.1 Planotetraspora phitsanulokensis | reverse complement strand
GCGGCCACGCCCCACTCGCGGAAACACCTCGGACGGCTCGGACGGTGTCTCGGACAGAGGCACGAAACGAGGCATGAAAGGAGACCGGGAGTGAGATCAGTTGCGGACGCGACGACCGGAGATCTGCTCGGGTGCCATCACGATGAAGTGGAGGAAGTGATCGTGATTGGGGGGCGCCCACGACGTCAGGGGGAGCAGAGAGAACCGGGAGATCTCATCGGGTTCCACCACGGCGCGCGCGTGTCCGATGGCGGTGACCGTCCATCCGGCACGCATGGCGGCGTCGAAGTCGTCCACCTCGAAGGCCACCACGGAGTTCTTCGCGGCGGCCGCGACGTTGGAGCCGATGGTGGTGCGGATGACGACGTTGCCGTCGATCAGGCAGAAGGCCACCGGCTGCACGGCGGGGAGAGCATGATCGGTGAAGACGATCCTGCCGATCGCCATCGATGCCAGCAGATCCAGGCACTCGTCCCGAGAGAGGATCTCCAGTCCGGCCGAGTCGAGCTTCATGCGAGCAAGCCTGCTGGATCAAGAGCGACACGGATAAGGGGCAAAGGTCCCGTCATTCCTGTCGATCGGCCTTCAACCGGGCGGCCAGCGCGGCCGCCTGCGTACGGCGCTGCATGCTGAGCTTGCTCAGCAGATTGGACACGTAGTTCTTGACGGTCTTCTCCGCCAGGAAGAGCCGCTCGCCGATCTGCCGATTGGTCAGACCTTCGCCGATCAGCTCCAGGATGTGCCGTTCCTGCTCGGACAGGGCGGCCAGCGGGTCCTTCTTCGTGGCCTGGTCGCGCAGACGCCTGAGCATGGTCGCGGTGGTGTGCGGATCGAGCAGCGACTCTCCCGCGGCCACGGTTCGCACCGCTCCCACGAGGTCAGATCCGTGGATCTGCTTGAGCACATATCCCGACGCGCCTGCCATCACGGCGTTGAACAACGCGTCGTCGTCGGCGAACGAGGTCAGGATCAGGCAGGCCAGATCAGGCACTTTTGAGCGAACCTCCCGGCATACGTCCACCCCGCTTCCGTCGGGGAGGCGCACGTCGAGCACCACGACGTCCGGTCTGAGCGCCGGGATCCGCGCCATCGCCGACTCGGCGGTGGCCGCCTCACCGGCGACCTCGATGTCCTCCTCGGACTCGAGCAGCGCCGCGACGCCCCGCCGGACGACCTCGTGATCGTCGACGAGGAACACCCGAATCATGTGATCACGCTAACCATGGCCCGACGGCCGCTGTAGGGGCCAAGGTCCCGACGTGATTCGCCCGTACCCGAGGACGGGCGCAGGCAGCGGGCAAGGCGGGCGCCCTGAGGGAAACGCGCCCTCAGACGATGAGTGAAAAGACGATCAACGACGGAAGGCACGGCGCACCGCGTTCCGGATCCGCTCCATCACGACCGTACGGCGCTTGCCCGCCGAGGATTCCCCGATGCGCTGGTTGCCGATCTGGGCGTTGCGTGCCTGGCGCAGTTCGAGGCGAGCTGTCGCCGCGTCCGGCCGCTTCGACGGGGTGTGGTCGCGCATGCGCCGCACCAGGTCCATCACCTCGGGCGGAACCTCACCACCGTCGGCCTCGCCGTCCGGGTCCGGGAATGGAAGCTGGCCGGTCAGCAACTGGAAGGCGATCACGCCGGCCGAGTACACGTCCGATGCGGGAGTCATCCGGTCCGGCCTGGCCCGGCATTCCGGGGCCACGTAGTGGGTGTCGAGGATGTTGGGGAGTTCCTGGGCGACGGTGTGCTTGCGCGGTCCCGGCTTGGCGTAGTCGAAACCGGTCAGCATCGCGTGGCTGTTCTCGGTGACGAGGACGCAGGCCGGGGTGAGCGCCCGATGGATGACCTTGTTGGCGTGGACGTGGGCGAGGCCGAGCAGCATGTCCTCCAGCACGTCGAGCTTGGCCTCGGTCGTCAGCGGATGCCCGGTGAGGTGCAGGTGCAGTGCCTGGCCGTGGACGTCGTCGAGAACGAGCACGAACCGGCTCTCGTCGTCGATCGCGAAGAAGTCGCGGGACCGTACGACGCACGGATGCGGCGGGATCTTGGCGAGCGACTGGTAGGCGTTGGCGATGCGTCGCTGCTCGGCCACACGTCGCTGCTGCTCCGCCATCGGATCGGCCCGATAGACCCGGAGCAGGACCGTCTCGCTGGTCGGAGCCGTGGCGTTGACCGCGCGGTATTCGGTGACCCTGCTGTCGCCGCCGAGTTGCTCCTCGACCTCCCAGTTGCCGAACCGGGGCGGTGCCGTCGGCCGGCGCACGGTTCCGTTGAGCGCCTCGATGACCGCCGTCCGGTACGGCGTGGCGTCTCGACTGCAGCCGTGCCGTACGCGGGAGACGTCGCTCAAGATGGTGACCAGGCCGGTCAGGTCGGTGACGTGCCGTGCGTCGCGGCCACTGGGGTCGATCACTACGGCGCCGGGGGCGGTCAGCACGACGATGTTGTCCACATACAGCCGCTCGAGTTCGCGGTGTTCGTCGATCAGGACACCCTTGAGCGCCCGGGCCGTCCCCCTGAGCTTGGCCACAGGGGAGCCGAACGCCTCCCTGTGCTGGGGGAACCACCGAGTGCCCGCCACTTCGAAGCGGCCGCGTGCGCCCTTGACGTCGATGACGCAGAGCGAGTGGCCGGTGAGCACGACGAGGTCGACCTCGAACAGGTCCGCCCCGCGGGGAATCTCGATGTTGTGGAGCAGAAGCCAATCGTCAGGGGCGTTGTCTCGCAGGTGTGCGATGACCCTTCGTTCGGCGTCATTGACGGGGCTTCCGCCACCGACGATCTGAGCCATCTTTCCCTGCCGCCTCTCTGACCATAAATGAGAACTTGATCCTCCTGAGTATCGGTATTCCCGTACCACCACTGGATTCCCCCTGATTGTCCAAGTGCAACCTTTCGTCTGCCCCGCAATGGGCGAAATGCCGGTGAGGTGATCTGGGAGTTTTCCCAGGTGTAAGGGCGTGACGCGCGGGCGCGGTGGGGGTCGACGGCGTGCTGAGGGGCCGCCGGGTAAGGCCCCCGCACATGGCGACGGAACATGACGACGGACTGGACGCGGTGATCGACACGCACTGCTGGCGGTCATCCGCAAGCCAGTGGCCGGGCACCGCCACGTCCGCCCTGGACTCTGTCCGTTTGTCGACCTATTGGTCGGGAAACGCATCATTTATGCGGATTATCGTGGTCGGTGCCACCGGGAACGTCGGGACCAGCGTGGTTTCGGCCCTTGAGTCCGAGCCCTCCGTCACCTCGATCGTCGGGGTCGCGAGGCGGCAGCCCGAGTGGCGGTCCGGCAAGACCTCCTGGCGGACGGCGGACGTGAGCAAGGACGACCTCACGGAGATCTTCGCCGGGGCGGACGCGGTGATCCATCTGGCCTGGCTGTTCCAGCCGACCCATGATCCGGTGACGACCTGGACGTGCAACGTGCTCGGCAGCATGCGCGTCTTCCGGGCCGCCGCGACGGCGGGCGTGAGTGCGCTCGTCCATGCGTCGTCGGTCGGCGCCTACTCGCCGGGGCCGAAGGACGGGCCGGTCGACGAGACCTGGCCCACTCACGGCTGGCCCAACGCGGCGTACTCGCGGGAGAAGGCCTATCTCGAACGGGTCCTCGACGTCTTCGAGAATGACCATCCCGACATTCGGGTCGTCCGCATGCGCCCTGGGTTCACCTTCAAGCGCGAATCCGCCGCCGAGCAGCGCCGCCTGTTCGCCGGCCCGCTGCTGCCCCAGAGACTCGTACGGCCCGGGCTCATCCCACTGATCCCGGACATCCCCGGACTCCGGATCCAGGCGCTGCATTCCGACGACGCCGGCCAGGCCTACCGTCTGGCCGTGACCCGGCCCGTCTCCGGCGCGTTCAACCTCGCCGCCGATCCCGTCATAGACCCGGAGGTCCTGGCGGAGTTGTTCGGCGCCCGCCGGATGCCCGTGCCGCCATGGCTGGCCAGGTCGGTGATCGCGGCCGGCTGGCATCTGCACCTGATTCCGGCGTCGCCGGGCCTGGTCGAGATGGCCCTGCGGATTCCCATCATGGACGTGACCCGCGCCCGGACCGTGCTCGGCTGGCGTCCCCGACGTACGGCCACTGACGCCCTGCGCGAGCTGATCGAGGGCGTGCACGGAGGGGCGGGGATGGCCACCCCGCCGCTCGCGTCGGTCTCAGGACTACATGACCGGATGAAGGAGCCGGCCGTCGGCGACGGACGGCGACGGTAGCCGGCCGCGCCGGAGGGCATACCAGTCGGGGCCCGGGGCAGTACCGAGTGTCGGCACCTGAGGGGCCCGGGCCTGCGGGTGGGGCGTCGCGCGCCGGGAGGGCCGCCCGGCCTCCACGGTCGCGGCCCGCCGTACACGACCCGCCGTACACGAAGGGAGGACTCCGATGTCAATCGTCGATCAGGAATGTGTCAGACGGCTGATCGAGTCCGCTGATCCGAACGTGGCCCTGGTCTTCGTCCGGGGGGAGTGCGTGATCCGCTCACTCGACGAGATCGAGCGGGAGATCGAGGAAGCGGCGGCGGGTGGTGCCAAGCCTCGCCGCACGCTGGTGATCGTGCGGCGGGAGGACATCCCCGGGGTGCTCTCCGGCCAGCCGGTGACCGAGGAGCGGCTCGCCTCGCTGACCCACTGCCTGGACAACATCGCCCGGGATCTCGGCGCCTGAGCGGGCTAACGCACGGCCAGTTCGACGATCGACAACGTCCCGGCAGGGTGGACGGCGACCGTCGTGAGCCCGGCGGATTCCCCCAGGGCGGAGAGTTCGCCGACGCCGCGTTCCCTGCCGCCGAAATAGACGAGCATCCGCAGGTCCATGCCGGTGTTCACGGACTCACCGTCGCTTCCGGTCTTCTCGATGACGAAGACCGACCCCGTGGTCCCGGCCGCCTCGGCGCAGGACCGGAGGATCGACCGGGCCGATTCGTCGTTCCAGTCGTGGATGATCGCGGACAGGAGATAGCCGTCGGCGCCCGGCGGCAGGGTGTCGAAGAAGCTGCCGGCGGCGACGTCGCTTCGGTCGGCGAGACCGGCGGCGGCGAGGGTGGCCCGCGCGGCCTCGGCGGTCTCCGGCTGGTCGAAGACCGTACCGCGAAGTGTGGGGTACGCCCGCAGCAGCGCGGCCATCAGGGTGCCGTTTCCGCCTCCGACGTCGATCACGTGGCCGAGCGATCCCCAGTCGTACGCCGAGATGATCGGCGGTGCCCACTCCGCCACGTCCGCGCCCATCTGCGCGTCGTAGGACGCGGTCCGGACCGGATCGGCCGCGAGGTCGTCCCAGAACGAACGGCCGAACTGCTCGGGGAACGCGGGCCGTCCGGTTCTGACGCTGTGCAGCAGGTGGACGAACGAGAGGTCGGCCCGGCCGATCGCGCCCTCGACGTCCAGCATCTCGCGCAGCCCACTCGGGTGATCGTCGCGAAGCGACTCGCCCAGCGGGGTCAGCGCGTACCCGCCCGCCCCGTCCCGGGCCAGCACTCCCGCGCTCACAAGGTGCCGCAGCAGGCGATCGAGCACGTCGGCGTCGGCGTTCACCGCCTCCGCCAGTTCCTTCGCCGTCCGCCGTCCATGCGTCATGTGGTCGGCGACGCGCAGGGTCGCCGCCACCCGGACCGCCATCGGCGTCACCAGGTCGGCGACCCTTCCCAGACTCACATCTGCGCTGCCTTCGCTCGCCACCCGGACTCCATTCGCGTCGTGGACCGCTCGTCGCCTGTCCTGCGGAGCAGCCCGTTCTATCGCGAATCCCCACGAAGATCACACGCATTTCCCGCCGTGTGATCAGCGCGTGTGATCAGCCCATGGATCAGCCCAGGATGAGCCCGTGTGATCAGCCCGTGTGATCAGCCCGTGGATCAGCCGTGGTCGCCGCAGCAGGGGGTGGGGTTGGGAACCTCAGCGGGCATCAGCATCCCGCCCGAGGCCGGCATGGTGAGCAGGGTCATCACGCCGTCCTCCCACACGGGCCGGACGAAGTCGTTGGTCGCCACCGCGAGTTCGGCGTCCGCCGGCTCCGACTGCGCGAGCACGCGGACCCTCGCGACGGCCGACCGCTCCAGCAGCTCGCCGACCGTCAGCGTGCCCACGAGTTCGTCCCTGCCGGGGAACATGACGATCCGGCCGCTCGCCCGCGACGCGTGGGCCGCCGCCGCGAGCGCCGCACCGTCCGGGTCCGAGCCCGTACGGCTCTCGCCCAGCGAAGCGGACACGCCCTCCGGGAGGAGGGCCAGGTCGACCTGCGTGGGGACGGTCAGGGAGCAGGCCACGTGAGGCGTCCCCGTCGACACGAAATGGGTGCATCCGACCACGTCGGACGGCAGGCCGAGCACCTCCACCACGGTGTGGAGAAGGTGCTCGGCCTCGGTGACCGTCCGTGATCCGGAGTCGATGCCCAGGATCATCGGCGTCGTCATCGGCGGGGCAGGATCCAGATCGGGTTGCTGTAGAACCAGAGGTCCTTCCACGGGTCGGCGTCGCCGAAGACGTCGATCGCGGGGCCGTGCGGGTCGACGGAGGCGCCGAGCAGGCCGGGGGCCGAGCGCTTGCCGTCCGTGCCCCTGAGCCGGACGTAGATCGGCTGGTCGACGGCGCCGACGTTGTACTTGAAGGTGACGGTGCCGGTGTTCTTGTTCACCTCGAAGGACTTGACGACCTTCGTCTTCGGCGTGGTGAAGGTGTCCTTGTCGGAGGCCGGGCCGGTCACGTCGCCCTGGATGACGTCCACCCGAGCGAGGGTCGGCACCTCCTGGGCCCAGTTCGGACGGTTGGCCAGGGTGATCTCGATGGAGACCTCGACCTTGGTGCCCTTGCGGACGTGCAGCGCGCCACCCAGGGTGACACCGCGCGTGTCCGACGTGCGAGCGCGGACGATGAGGCCGCTGATCAGGCCGCCGTGGTCGACCCAGATGCGGCCGGCGCGGATGGCGTCCATGATCGCGCCGTAGCCGAAGTCGGTGGCGCCCACGTGGGTCCGGCTGTAGTAGCCCGGCCAGAAGTCACCCTGGGTCAGGACCGGGCCGCCCCCGTAGACCGGGTCGTTGTAACGGCCGTTGGCCTCGAAGTCGCTGTTCGGACCGCGGAGGCTGGTGTCCTGGTACACGGTGTGCGCGTCGGAGTTCGCGGTGATCCACCAGGTCTTGCCCTCGGCCAGGAGGCTGTCCCACAGGCCGCCCACGGTCGCGGTCATCCAGTCGAAGCCGCCGAAGGTCTTGTAGCTCTCCGGCGGGTAGCCGGGCCAGGAGTCGGCGCCCGGGGTGCTGTCGTAGAAGCCGCGGCCGCCGCCGGGACCGTTCGGCTTGGGGATGCCGGCGGCCTGGTGGCCGGGAGCGCCCTCCATGCCCACCGCGATGGTCGGCTGCGCGTCGCGCCAGCCGCGGATCTCGTGCGGCGAGTCGAGGCCCTTGCGGGCGGGGTGGTTGGCGAGGAACAGCGCGTCGTCCACGCGGCGCCTCTTGACCGCGTCGGCCAGGAAGTTGAGGCCGGCGATCGCGAGGGCCTCGTTCTGCGGCGTGCTGGAGGTCGCGCTCTTGACCGAGCCGTCGAAGGAGTTCTCGAACTCCTTCAGCGTGGAGACCTCGTTGCGGCCGGGGGCCACGAAGACCGTGCCGTGCTCGGCGCCCGGGATGTTCCACTCGAGGCCCTGGAACACCAGGGTGTCCTTGATGACCTTCCGCGCGGCGACGATGTCGGGGTTGACCTTGTCGACGCCGATCTTGGCGTGGGCGACGCTGCCGTGGTCGGTGATGACCATCCAGTCCAGGCCGTACGCGTTGGCGTGCTGGACGTGGTCGATCACCCGGTACATGCCATCCGAGCTGTGCTGCGTGTGGATGTGGTGGTCGCCCGCCAGCCACAGGTAGCCGTCCCTGGGCTCGCAGTTGCTACGTCCCCAGGACTTGTCGTCTGAGTCGGCCGCCGCCTGGCCCTGCGTCCCGAGGACGCCGGCCGCGGTGATGCCCGCGCCGATGAGTCCGGCGCGGCGGAACATCTGACGACGCGACACCTGGCTGGGGGAGAGCTCGGCGTCCGGGATCGACATGTCGATGACCGGCGCCATGTCGCCCTGGTCGAGGGCGTGCTCGTGGGTGTGCCCGTGGGTGTGATCGTGGTCGTGCGAATGACCGTGGGGGTGTGAATGCCCGTGGCTCATGTTGTGTGCCCTTCGTCCCGCCGGAAGGGATCTTGTTCCGGCTACGAAGGCACGATTGCGAGCCCCAATTAACCCGGCGTAAACGTAGCGAGCCGCGAATAGGGCCGGTTACTGTACGGCTACCATTTCGATGTCGGTACGTACCGGGACGATCACTTTCTGTTACGAGCCCGATGGCGGCGTCGCGCGGAAGGCCTCACTTCGCGTGTTCCGAGGGGAAAGCCGAAACGATTGGCGTTCGCCGAAACGATTGGCCGCGGACCGTGACCGGTGCCCGGTTCACGGCGGAAACGGGGCCGTTTCGCGCGCGAAAGCGCGTGCGCCACGGGGTTGCCGCGCATGCGGCGGGGGCCGCGTGGATCCACGCAGGGTGACGGGGGATGTTCTGCCGTCTCTCCTCGTCTGGAACGGCGTGTCGCGTCGTTATCCCAATTTCCGGAAAAGGCCGACGGACATATCGGACACGAAATCCCCCTTTTCTGGGACAAAGGTGGACGTAAGTAGATAGACGTCTGGTGATTTTGTCGTCACTCTGCGTATGGACCCTAGAATGCCGCTCGAATCCATTGCGTACACGGTGTGTTACCTGTGACCATGAAATGGAAGGTCCGGAATCCCCTCCGCCGGGTCGGCACGAGGGCGCGGTATTCCCGCGACTTGAGGGCGGGCCCCGACGGAAACAGGGTTCCCGATTGGGCCTTTAACCGTATTTGCGGCTAAAGCCGCTAATAGCGTCAAATCGGGGGGTGGTCACAATGACGGTTATTCGGCCTCGTGAAAGCGGGGGGCGTGGTCGTGACGGGCGGGGTCGCGACCCGGAGTTCGGTTCCTGGGTGGGGGAGGTGGCGAGAGTGGTCCGGGATGTGGTCGACAGCACACCCCGGACCATCCGCCTCTGCATTCTGATCGCGGTTGCCGCCGCGTCATGGGCATACCTCAAGTAGCGCTGGTGACGTACCTGTGGTCGCGGGCCCCAGGTTAAGCCGAGCAGGTCCTCCATACGGCCCGATTTACGGGATCACGACGATAACGAGGACCAACGTCAACGCTTGACCGGGGCCCGCCGCAGGGCTGTTGGGGGTCGTTTCACAGAGTCGTGGACGACGCCTCCCGGATAGACGCGCGACCGTGTGTGACTGCACGTGACGACATGTGACTACTTTCGCCCGCTTTCCCCTGTTTTCGTCCTCGACCGGGCTCGTCGCCGGGCCTCGGACGGCCTGCAGGCCAGTGGTTGGGGTCATCTTTGAGCTTTTGGGTGATTTGTAGCTTCTAGTCGGGATAAGGGCGCGGTAGGCGATGTCGTCGATGTCGTTGACGGCAGGTTCGTACGCCGACAAGCCCAAGATCACCTCCGGTAGCCGGGAGCCCCCGCCGTACATGGACACGGGGACCATGACGCCGACATGACCGGTTCCATCAATCCAGAAGAGAGATCGAGATGCGATCACCAGTCGCGAGCCGATCGATGTCGGCCCGAACCACGTGTGATCGGCGGGAAAGCGGCCCGCCGTGACGACGGTCGTCGGTTCCCGCGGTACGAGAGCGCCTTCCGTCGTCTCCACTCCGGCGGCCTCGATACCGAGGCTCACGATGGGAGTGGAGGAGGAGTTCCTGCTGCTGGACCCGGAGACGGGACGGGTGGTCCCCGGCGCCGAGGCCGTACGCGGGCGTGTCCGGGGTCCGATCGCGACCCGCCTGGTTCCGGAGCTGACCCGCTTCCAGGTCGAGAGCAACACCGAGGTCCACACCGATCTGCACCATCTCGGCGACGACCTGCTCGAGTTGCGCAGGGCCGCCGCGGCGGCGGCCGCGCAGTCGGGCCTGGGCCTGGTCGCCTGCGGGACGGCGCTGAGCGGGAACGGGGGAGTCCCGCCGCTGAGCCGGTCCCCCCGCTACCACGACATCGCCCGGGAGTTCCGTGCCGTCATCCGCGGGCAGGGCGTCTGCGGGTGCCACGTCCACATCGGGATGGACGATCACGAGGAGGCCGTGCAGGTCAGCAACCACGCCCGCCCCTGGCTGCCGGTGCTGCTCGCGCTGACGGTCAACTCGCCGATCGCCGACGAACTCGACACCGGATACGCCAGCTGGCGGACGATGTTGATAGGCCGATGGCCGAGCGCGGAGCCGTCGCCGTTCTTCCACTCGTTCGCGCACTACGAGAGCCTCGTCGCAGGCCTCCGGGCGAGCGGGGCGATCATGGATCGCGGGATGGTGTACTGGCTCATCCGGATCTCCGATCATGTGCCCACGCTGGAGTTCCGTGCCGCCGACGTCTGCGCGACGGTGGGAGAGACGGTTCTGCTCGCCGCGCTCGTGCGGGCGCTCGCCGCGACTGCCCTGCTCGACGTACGGGAGGGCAGGGCGGCCCCCCAGATCGACCAGACGCTGCTGCGGGCCGCCTACTGGCGGGCTGCTCGAGACGGCATGGAAGGACACGGGCTCGACCTGCTCACCGGTAGCCGGGTGCCCGCCTGGCGGCTGGTCCGCGGGCTGCTCGACCGGATCCGGCCGAGCCTCGTGGCCACCGGCGACCTGCGCATGGTGACGGCCGCCCTGGACGCCATCCGGCGCGGCGGTTCGGGGGCGGCCCGTCAGCGCGCCGTCTACCTGCGCCGACGCCACCTGCCCGACGTGGCCCGGCTGCTGATCGAGCAGACAGTGGCCGCGCCCGGTCGCCGGGCTCTGTGAAGGGCGCCCGGTCGGCCCGAGGCGGGCGGGTGATGCGTGCGAGCCCGGCCCCTATGGCCGGCTTCTGGACCGCGGGTTGTCGGCCATCGCACGCAGGCGCAGGACGAACCGGGCTCCCCGGGGGGAGTCCTCGACCCGCAACGTGCCGCCGTGGGCCTCGACGATCTCGCGGCAGATCGCGAGCCCGAGGCCGGTTCCGCCCGGATCGCGGCGACGGGCTTCGTCCAGGCGGGTGAAGCGGCCGAAGACGCGTTCAC
The DNA here is from genome assembly GCF_016863295.1 of Planotetraspora phitsanulokensis. GTDB lineage: Bacteria > Actinomycetota > Actinomycetes > Streptosporangiales > Streptosporangiaceae > Planotetraspora > Planotetraspora phitsanulokensis. The sequence continues at coordinate 266,438 of NZ_BOOP01000019.1, read as the reverse complement.
GGTCCTGCGGGGCGATGCCCGCGCCGTCGTCCGTCACGCTCAGGACGGCCTGGCCGTTCTCCGACTCCACGGTCACCTCGACACTGCTGTCGGCGTGGCGCCTGGCGTTGTTCAGCAGGTTGTCCATGACCCGCATCAACTGGATGCGGGAGCCGCTGACCCGTACGTCACCGGTCGCGCTCACGTGCACGGGCACGGTGTCGATCGGGCCGGTCGACGCCTCCTTCGCCAGGGCGGCCAGATCGATCGGCTCGGGCGGTTCGGGGTCGCTGGCGCGCAGGCGGGCCAGCACCAGCAGGTCGCCGACGATCGCCTCGAGCCGGTTCGTGGTCGACAACGCCGTGCGGAGCGTCTCCTGCGCGTCGACGTCCTCGGGATGCGCGATCGCGTCCTCGAGGGCCACCCGCAGGCCCGCGATCGGCGTCCGCAGCTCGTGCGAGGCGTCCGAGGCGAACCGGCGCTGCTGCTTGACCGCGATCTCCAGCCGGTCGAGCGTCTGGTTGGCGGTGCGCGCGAGCATCGCGATCTCGTCCCGGCCGGGCGGCAGCGGCACCCTCAGGCTGACGTCGGTGCCGGTGATCTCCGACATGCGTGCGCGGATCGTCTCCACCGGACGGAGGGTCCGGCCGACCAGGGCCCAGGTCGCCCAGGCCACGAAGCCCAGGATCGGCAGTGCGATCAGGGCCAGGCCGAGTTCCAGCCAGTGGGTGGCGAGCAGGAAGGGTTCGGGGAGACCCGCGTAGACGACCGGCGAGTCCTCGGCGGGCGTCACCCGGATCGCCCACAGCAACACGCAGTCGCGCCCGGGTTCACACGAGGTGAGGTCCTGGAACCGGTCGTCCGCCGGAGGGCGGACCCGGCTGATCGGGGGCCTGTTCCACGCCTGCTTGCTGGCCTGGAGGACATGGCCGTTCGCGTCGACGATCTGGATCAGGTCGACCCGCGTCATGGTGGGCAGCGTGTGCGGCACCTTGCCGTTGCGTACGGCCGCGCTCCACTGGCTGGCCACGTCCTTCGTCTCTTCGAAGGCGTGGGCCTCGATCCGATACCGGGTGGTCAGGTCGACGCTCACGCCGATCGTGGTCAGGAACACCAGGGACAGGGCCGTCGCCATCATCGTGTAGCGCGTGCGGATGGAACGGGGGCGGAACATCGGCCTCACCCGTCTCCTTCCGGACGGCCCCGCGTCCATGCCATAGAACGCGACGGCGCGGGCGCGCGATGCGGTCGGAGGGGAACGGGCTGCGGCCGATTCGGTCGAGATCGCGTCATGGGCGACGTGCGTTCAGCAGTCCGAGAGTGCGTTCAGACGGGCTGCCCGGCTCGGCCTGGAAGACGATGAGCTGCTGGCCGGGCGCGCTGTTGACGGCGAAGGTCTCGCAGCTGAGCTCCATGTCGCCGATCCCGTGGATGTGGAACCGCTTGGACTCGTGGCCCTTGGGCCGTACGTCGTGGCGCTCCCATAACCGGGCGAACTCCTCGCTCCGCAGGGAGACGTCCTCGACCAGTTCCGGCAGGAAGGGGTCGTCCGGGTCGGCGCCCGCGGAGGCGTGCAGGTTGGCCACCTTGAAGTAGGCGGTCTTCTCCCAGTCCGTGTAGAAGACCTTCGCCTCGGGATTGAGAAAGGTCAGCCGGATGAGGTTCTCCCTCTGCTCGAGCCCGGCGTAGAGGGCGTCGGCCATCGCGTTCGTCGCGAGCACGTCCATCCAGCGGTCGATGATGAACGCCGGGTTCTTGTCCCATGCCCCGAGCAACTGGAGCAGGCTGGCACTCACGTGTTCCACCCGGGTGACCGGACGCCGCCGGACCCGGGGCCGGGCGAGTTCGTGCAGGTGCTCGACCGCGTCGGCGTCGAGATCCAGAGCCCGGGCCAGCGCGTCGAGGACCTGTTCGGACGGCCGGCGCTCCCGGCCCTGTTCCAGCCGGACGAGATAGTCCGTGCTCACCCCGGCCAGGGTCGCGAGCTCTTCCCGGCGCAGTCCCGGTGTCCGGCGTCGGCCGGCGCAGGTCAGTCCGACGTCCTCGATCGCCGTACATTCCCGACGAGCTCGGAGAAATTGTCCGAGAAGTCTGGATCTGTCCACATAAGCACTTTATGGCGTTATGCCGCTTTTAAGGTGGCAGTGGTGCACCCAGGCAGAACGCACCCTGGCAGGTCAGAGGGCATGTGGCCACTATTGGTCATGGCGGCAGCGTCAAGATTCACCGTGTTCCCCACTCCGGTGGAACACACGAGGATCATCGAGCTCCGCCGGCGGGACGGCGGCCCCAGGTGTCGAATCACCGATCACCGCTTTCCACCGCCACTGCGATTTGGTTCCGCGGCTGGGGGGCCGTCGGACCGAGAAGGGAGTGCAGCAAGCTGATGTCTCTATATGGCATAGCGATCAGCGAGCAGGAAGCGTTGTTTCTCATCGTCAGCGTCCTGTTCTGGGTAGCGATCATCGGTGGCGTGGGCGCCGTTCTCCGTACCAGGGTCCCCGTCTCCGGACGTGGAGCGGGATCTCGGGAAGAGGACATGTTGTTCCGGAGGTTCGTCGACGGCGAGATCGACGACGACGAGTACCGGTTCCGCCGTGAAGCCCTCCGCCAGATCCCTCACCCCTGCGGGCACGACGGCTCCTGACTCCCGGGAGCACGACCCGAACGTTCCCGACCCCGACAACCAGAATCCTGAGCGAGACCCGTGAGGAGGTGTGCCGGCACCTTATGCCTCCGTCGCTACGACACCTGCGGCTGCGACCGCGGTCGATCAGGGGGCGGGTGACCGCCCTGATCACCTTCTTCGCGGTTCTGTTGCTGGTGCCCGGAGGAGTGGCGGCGGCCGCGGTGGCGCGGCAACGGCTGACCGACATGGAGTGGGAGCACGCGCACGCGCAGGCGGCCATCACGGCGGCGGACATCCGCGCCGGACGCCTGACGAATCCGATCACTCCCCGTGTCACGGGAGCCGACCTCATCCAGGTCGTGGCCTCTGACCACCATGTCGTGGCCTCGTCCGCCGCCGCCAAGGCCCTCGCGCCGATGACCGACGCGTGGCCGACCAGGCAGGAACCCCGGCTGGACGTGCAGACCTGCGGGCTGCCGCGTGTCGGCTGCGTCCGGTTGGAGGCGGTGCTCACGTCGGGTCCTCCGATGCAGAGCCCCGCGACCGGTTCGCCCGGCGGCTCCGCGACCCCGCCGAATACGACCCCGCCGAATACGACCCCGCCCAACGCGTCCGTGACGCCGACGAGCGCGTCGGCGACCCCCGTGAGCCCGGCGGCCGCGGTGGCGACCACGCCGGGTCCCTACGTCGTCTATGTGGGCGAACGGGTGTCCAGCCCGATGTCCACAGGGATCTTCGACACGTTGTTCGCGATCCAGGTCGCGGGCCTGATCTTCCTCACCGCCTGGGCGACCTGGAAGGTCACCGGCCGGACGTTGCGTCCCGTGGGAGTGATCCGGGCGGAGCTGGCCGCGATCAACGTCAACGACCTGAGCAGCCGCGTTCCCGAACCGGTCGGCGAGGACGAGATCGCGCGGCTGGCCAGAACGATCAACAACACCCTCGGCCGGCTCGACCACGCCCAGCGAGGGCTGGAGCAGATGCTCGAACAGCAGCGGCAGTTCGCCTCCGACGCCTCCCACGAGCTGCGCACCCCGATCGCGGGACTTCGCATGCAGCTGGAGGACGCCGTGCTCCACTTCGACGCGACCGACCTCCGCGCGATGCTCGACCACGCCCTGGGGGACGTCGACCGCCTGGAGGCGATCGCCGCGGACCTGCTGCTTCTGGCCCGGCTGGGCTCCGACGCGCCGGAGAGCCGGGTCTCCGTCGACCTGGCCGAACTGGTCGAGGGAGAGGTGTCCACCCGGGTGGGCCGGCACCCGACCCGGCTGAGCCTGGAGGCCGGCACCATGGTCGGCGTCGTCCCCGGGCAGATGCGCCGCGCGCTGGCCAATCTGCTGGACAACGCGCAACGCCATGCCAAGGGCGCCGTCTCCGTCGACGTCCGCAGGTCCGGCGACGGCGCGGAGCTGATCGTCAGCGACGACGGGGAGGGCATCCCCGTGGCCGACAGGGAGCGGGTCTTCCTGCGGTTCACCCGTCTGGACACCGCCCGGAGCCGGGCCCACGGGGGCACGGGCCTGGGCCTGGCCATCGCCCAGGAGATCGCCCGTGCTCACCACGGCACGTTGTCGGTCGAGGACTCACCCGACGGCGGCGCCCGCTTCATCCTCCGCGTCCCCCTCGACCGGTCGTCTCCGGCGAGGAGCTGACGGGCCGCCGCCGGCACGTGCGGCCCCGGACCGGCTCAACTCGCGGCCGCGTTGATCTCCCTGCTCCCCAGGATCCGGTCGTCCGTCCCGCGCCGTGCGACGGCGATCATGGCTCTGCCCACGTTCTCCGTCGTGGTCACGTGGCCGGGCCAGAGCCGCCTCAGGAGCGGGTAGGCGGGGGCGACGGCCCTGTACGCGACCTGGTACCACCGCGTCTTGGAGCGGACTCCGTACCTGGGCTGGACATAGCCGAGACGGAACACGTACCCCGCGAACGGCAGGCGGAGCAGCGCGTTCTCCGTGCGGCCCCGGACGCGCGCCCACATCACCCTCCCCTTCTCCGACGCGTCGCTCCCCACGCCGGAGACGTAGATGAAGGTCATGCCGGGGTTCTGCTCGGCGAGGACGGTCGCCGCGGCGAGCGTGATGTCGTAGGTGACCCGGCGATAGTCGTCCTCGCTCATGCCGACGGAGGAGACGCCGAGGCAGAAGAAACACGCCTCCTGGCCGGAGAACTCCGCCTTGAGCGAGGAGAAGTCCGAAAAATCCTTATGTATTACCTCGCGGATCTTCTCGTCGCGGAGGCCGGTCGGTGTGCGCCCCACGACCAGGACCTCGTCCACCCCGGGATCGAGGAGGCATTCCCGCAGGACGCCCTGACCGACCATGCCGGTCGCTCCGAAGACGACGACCTTCATCGTGACCCCTCTCCCTCGTTCCCGGACGGTTGAATCACAGCAGCCGGTCCAGGGTGATGGGAAGGTCGCGGACGCGCCTCCCCGTCGCGTGGTGGACGGCGTTGGCGATCGCCGCGGCCGCTCCGGTGATGCTCACCTCACCCACGCCGATCAGCCCGAGGGGCATGGTCGGGTCGGGTTCGTCCAGCCAGGAGACGTCGATCGAGGGGATGTCCGCGTGCACGGGCACGTGGTACTCGGCGAGGCTCGGGTTCATGATCCGGCCGTTCCTCGGGTCGACGAGCGTCTCCTCCGACAACGCCATGCCGACGCCCATCACGATGCCGCCCCGCAACTGGCCGGCCGTCGTCTTCGCGTTGATCACCGTCCCCACGTCGAACACGCCGACCCAGCGGGACACCCGTACCTCGCCGGTGTCCGGGTCGACACGCACCTCGCAGAACTGCGCACCGGACGCCGCCTTCACCCAGCGGCGCCGGTCGAGCATCAGCTTCGACATGAACCGGACCTGGCCGGCGATCGCGCCGACGCGGGTGTCGGAGCCGACCCTGGCCTCCACCGAGTCGCGGCCGGCCCTGGTCAGGATCGCCGCGTACGTCTCCCCGAGGCCCGGCCGGCCCGTGCGGTAGAGCCCGCCGTCCCTGGCCTCGACGCCGGTCATCCGCTGTCCCCGCAGGGGCGAGTCCCCCGACCGCCTGGCGAGGGCGAGGACCGAACGCTTCAGCTTGTCGCACGCGCTCACCAGGCTCGCCGCGATGCTGGCGGTCTGGCCGGAGCCGCCGGCTCCCGGTCCGGTGGGCAGCGCGGTGTCGCCGTACTCCACTCGGACGGCCTCGAACGGCACGCCGAGCGCGTCCGCGGCGATCTGCGCCTGGGCGGTCGCGCCGCCCATGCCCATCTCGTGGAAGCCGCAGCGCACCACGACCGTCCCGTCGGCCGACAGCCGTACCGTGACGTTGGCGGCGAACTGCCACGACGGGTGGTAGGCCGACGCGACGCCCATGCCGACGAGCCACCTGCCGTCGCGCATCGAGCCGGGCTCCGGCGTGCGCTCCGACCAGCCGAACCGCTCCGCGCCCCGGGCGTAGGCCTCGCGCAACATGCGGTGGGCGAACCGCTTGCCGTCGATCGGGTTGCGCTCCGGCTCGTTGCGCATCCGCAGCGCGATGGGGTCCATGCCGAGCTCGCCGGCGAGTTCGTCGATCGCCGACTCCAGTGCGAACGTGCCGATCGACTCGCCGGGGGCGCGCATCACGGTGTTCGGGAGCAGGTCGAGCTTCACGAGGTTCTGCTGGACCAGGATGTTCTCGGCGTCGTAGAGGTGCCGCGACTGGGAGGTGACCTGCTCGGGTCCGCCGCCGACCCGGCCGAGCCGCGTCACGCTGGTGTGGACGAGCGCGGTGAGCCTGCCGTCCGCCTCGGCGCCGAGGGCGACCCGCTGCGTCGAGGGCGTGCGCCCGCCGACCGTGCGGTAAACCCCCTCGCGCGTGAGCATCAGGCGCACCGGCCGGGCCGTGACCCGCGCCGCCAGCACCGTGAGGATCGTCCCGGCCCAGACCATCGTCTTGCCGCCGAAGGCGCCGCCGACGTAGGGCGAGATCACCCGCACGTTCGCGGCCGGGATGCCGAACTTCAGGGCCAGGTTGTCGCGCACCCAGTACATGTTCTGCGCGCCGTCGTAGACGGTGACCCGGTCGCCGTCCCACGCCGCGGTCGTGGCGTGCGGTTCGAGGGCGTTGTGGTTGTGCGGAGGCGTGGTGAACCGGAGATCCACCGAGACGGGCGCCGCCGCGAGGGCGGCCTCCGCGTCGCCTTTCGTGGCTCCGCCCGACTGCACGAGGTCGCTCTTCTGCGGTTTGGCGTTCTTCTCCTCGGCGGCGAAGTCGAAGGTCGCGGGCAGCGTCTCGTAGGTGACCTCGACCAGCGACGCCGCCCGCTGGGCCGCCTCCAGGGTCTCCGCGACCACGACCGCCACCGGCTGGCCGTCCCAGTGCACCTCGTCGGTGTTGAGGTAGTTGACCGTCGTGCCGGACGCGAGCGAGCTCAGGTTCATCATGCTGACCGGCGGCGGCGGCTTCATTGCCGGCGCGTTCAGGTGCGTGATGACGGCGAGCACGCCGGGAACGGCCGAGGCGGCCGCGGCGTCGATCCCGGCGATGCGCCCGCGGCTGACGGTCGCGTGGACCAGCGCGGCATGGGCGATGTCCGGGTAGGGATATTCGGCCGAGTAGCGCGCCGCCCCGGTCGTCTTGGCCCTGCCGTCCACACGGTCGATCGGCTTGCCGACGATGCGTTCCGCCGTCGCCGGCGCAGGACGGCTGTGCACGGGTGCCTGGGTCATGCCGCGCTCCCCTCGGTGAGCAGCCGGCGCAGCGTCGCCACGATCGCGCGACGGGCCAGCTCGATCTTGAACGCGTTCTGCGACTGAGCGACCGCGGGCGCGAGCTCGGCGTCCGCCGCCCGTTCGAACGTCTCGTCGGTGGCCGGTGCGCCAAGCAGAACCTGTTCGGCCTGGTAGGCACGCCACGGCTTCGCGGCGACGCCGCCCAGGGCCAGCCGTACGGCGGACACCGCACCGCCGCTCGTCTCCAGGGCCGCGGCGACGGACACCAGCGCGAACGCGTACGACGCGCGATCGCGGACCTTGCGGTAGGCCGAGGTGGCCGCGACGGGGAGGTCCGGCAGTTCGACCGCGGTGACGAGCTCGTCGGCGGCCAGCGTCGTCTCGATGTCCGGCGTCTCACCGGGCAGCACGTGGAACTCGGTCATGGGGATGCGGCGGACGCCGCGGACGCTCTCGGCCACGACGGTCGCGTCGAGCGCGGCCAGCGCCACGCACATGTCCGAGGGGTGCGTCGCCACGCAGGCCTCACTCGCGCCCAGGATGGCGTGGTTTCGGGTGAACCCGCCGATCGCGTCGCACCCCCGGCCCGGCTCTCTCTTGTTGCACGCGGCGGCGCCGTCGTAGAAGTAGAGGCAGCGGGTGCGCTGGAGCAGGTTCCCGCCCACCGTCGCCATGTTGCGCAACTGGGCCGAGGCCCCGGTGAGGACGGCCTGGGACAACATCGGATAACGCGTCCTGATCAGCCGGTGCGCCGCCAGATGGCTGTTGCGGACCATGGCGCCGATCCGGACCCCGCCGCCGGGCAGTTCCTCGATGCCGGACAGCGGGAGCCGGGTGATGTCGATGATCGTGTCCGGCTGCTCGATCTCCTCGCGCATCAGGTCGACGAGGTTCGTGCCGCCGCCGAGGAACTTCGCGTTGGGCTCGGTGGAGATCGCCCGCAACGCCGCCGCGACGTCGGTGGCGCTCACGTAGGAGAACGCCTTCATCGCACTGCCTCCATCACGTCGCGCCCGGCCTCGCCCGAGGCGGCTTCTCTGATCGCGCCGACGATGCCGTTGTAGGCGCCGCAGCGGCACAGGTTGCCGCTCATCCGCTCCCTGATCTCGGCGTCGGACAACTCGATCGTGTCCGCCGACAGGTGCTCGGTGACGGCGCTCGGCGCCCCCGACCCGTGTTCGGCCAGCATCCCTATGGCGGAGCAGATCTGGCCTGAGGTGCAGTAACCGCACTGGAAGCCGTCATGGCGCACGAACGCCGACTGGAGGGGGTGTGCGCGCTCTCCGTCGCCCACTCCCTCGATGGTGGTGATCTCACGGCCGTCGTACTGGACGGCCAGGGCCAGGCAGGAGTTGATCCGCTCGCCGTCGACGAGGACCGTGCACGCGCCGCACGCGCCCTGGTCGCATCCCTTCTTCGTGCCGGTCAGCCCGAGGTGCTCGCGCAGCGCGTCGAGCAGGCTGACCCGCGGCTCCAGGTCGAGGGCCTCCATGACTCCGTTCACGCGCATTCGTATCTCGACCACGGGCTGTCCCCCTCCTGACGTCCACTGTTGCATGGCGCAGACGTTAACAGAACGACGTTGCCTTAACAAGAGGACGGCGTTCTTTTAGCGCGGCGTATGCTTGCCGGGTCATGACACAGCAGGAATTCGTCCGGGCCAGGCGACCGGAGCACAAACAACAGCGGCGTGAGGCGATCCTGGAGGCGGCGCGCGCCCTCGCCGAGGCGTCCGGCGTCCGCAACGTCAGCCTGGGCGGCGTCGCGGCCGCCGTGGGCCTGGCGAAGTCGAACGTGGTCCGCTACTTCGGCACCCGTGAGGAGATCTACCTCGAACTCGCCGCCGAGGCCTGGCGCGAGTGGCGGCACACGGTCTCCGAGCGCCTGCGGACCGCGGCCGGTCCTGACGACGTCCTCGCCGCGCTGACGGACACGCTGGCCGAGCGCCCGCTGTTCTGCGACCTGCTCAGCCACATGTCGACGAACCTGGAGCACAACATCTCGGTTCCGGCGGCCCGGGCGTTCAAGCGGGTCGTGCTCGGTGTGATCGCCGATCTCGGGGCGCAGGTCGCGCGGGTGCACCCCGATCTGACGGAGGCCGAAGGAATCGAGTTGGTCGGGGTGGCCACAGCCTTCGCCGGCACGCTCTACCCGGTCTCGAATCCGTCGGCCACACTCGTCGAGCTCTACGCGCAGGACCCGGAGCTCGGCGCGGCCTGCCCGCCCTTCCTGCCCACGCTGCGGCGGTGCCTCGCCGCGTTCGCCGCGGGGGTGCCGACGCTGCGCGCCGGCGGCTCCACCGTCACCTGGACAGCAGGACCAGCAGCAGACTGACCAGAGCGGGGACGGTCTGGACGAACAGGATCCGGCGGCTCGCGGTCGCGGCGCCGTAGAGTCCCGCCACCGCGATGCAGACGAGGAAGAAGACCTTCGCCTGGAAGCCCACGGGATCGGCGGCGATCAGGCCCCAGACCAGGCCGGCGGCGAGGAAGCCGTTGTAGAGCCCCTGGTTGGCCGCCAGGACCCGGGTCTTCTCCGCGAACTCGGGGTCGGTGCCGAAGGCCTTCATCGCGCGCGGCGAGGTCCAGCCGAACATCTCCAGGACCAGGATGTAGAGGTGGAGCAGCGCCATCACGGTCACCGCCACGTTCGCCAACACCGTCACGGTGCCACTCCTCGCGAGAACAGAGAATCCTGGTACGGCAGGCGCCGCACCAGGATTCTCCAGGGATCAGAACAACTCACACAAATCGGCTAGAAGCCGGCCGTGATGCGGGAGAAGTCCCAGTTGCTCCCGCCGAGGCCGCTGCAGGTCTCCTGGAGACCGCCGCCCGCGCAGGGGCGGTCCCGGTTGACGGACCAGAAGGCCAGGCGGACGAGGCCCTTGGAGTTCGCGTAGTCCCGGATCTGGGTCCAGGTCGCCTGCGTGGTCACCTCCTGCTGGTCGGAGACGCCGTTCATGCCCGAGATGCCCATGTGCCCGTACGCCTGGGCGTCGGACCAGCCGAAGGTGCTCTTGAGCTGGTTCTTCAGACCCTCAGCCGCGTTGACCGTGCTCTGGTACATGTTCGAGCCGCCGCCGAAGTCGAACGGCATGATCGTGTAGGCGTCGACCGGCACGCCGAGCGCCTTCGACTGGTTGATCAGGCGGACGCCGTCGCCGGTCGGGCCGGTGGTGCTCGTGCCGAAGGTCAGCGCGATCTTGACGTTCGGGTTGTTCTGCTTGACGATCTTCAGGCCGTTGAGGATGCGGTCCTGGACCGTGTAGTTGGAGAACTCGTCGGTGTTCTCGATGTCGAAGTCGACCACGGCCGGGCCGACCGCGTTGATGACCTGCTGGACCGCGTTGGCGTACGCCGACGGGGACGAGCAGTTGGGGCCGAGCTTGTTGCCGGACCAGCCGCCGAACGACACCTGGACGCTGCCGCCCGCGTTCTTGATGGCGGAGATCGTCTGCGCGTCGACGCCGCCGGTCAGCGGCCTCGCGCCGTCCCACATCGGGTTGCACCCGCCGCCGGACAGGATGAACGCCATCGTGAAGGACTTGACGCCGGTGGCGCTCATCACCGAGGTCGCGCTGGGCGGGCTGCCCCAGCCCATGTAGAGGTACGGCGCGCCCGGCATCTTGGCGCCGGTGGGCGGCGGGTTGGTGCCGCCGCCGCTCGGGAGCGTCCACCGCTGGTTCGAGCCGGCGAAGCAGTCCCAGATCTGGAGCGGGGTGCCGTCGGCCGAGCTGGGACCGGTGGCGTCGAGGCACTTGCCGAGGGCGCGCAGGGTGCCGTCGGAGTTCGCGGTCCACCTCTGGGCGGCGGAGCCGTTGCAGTCGTAGATCTGCACCTTCGTGCCGTTGGCGCTGTTGGCGGCGGCGATGTCGAGGCACTTGCCGAGGGCGCGGATCGTGCCGTCCGTGCCGACGTTCCACGACTGGGCCGCGGTGCCGTTGCAGGTGTAGAGCTGGACCTGGGTGCCGTTGGCGGAGTTGGCGGCGGCGACGTCGACGCATTTGCCGCCGATGCCGGTGATCTGGCCGGTCGCCGCCATCGCGGGAGTCAGGGACGTGGCGACCAGAGGGAGGGAGGCGACGAGGGAGCCGAGGAGCAGCCGGAGCCGGAGCCGGCGGGAGCGTTCGGGGTTCACGGGGGGTGTCTCTTTTCTGAGAGGAGTCGACGCTTCGACTGCGAAAAAGGGACGAGAAGAGGAGTGAGGACCTCCCGGGGTCCGCCCTTCCACCGGTGCCGGGTGGGCAGCCCCGGCAACTGTTAGGAAGGTTTCCTTATAATTACTGAGCCGTAGTTAACTCCGGCCGAACCACTTGAGTCAAGGGCTCAGTCGAGGTTTGTGGAGTCAGGCCTGGACGACCCACTTCTGGTTGGGGCCGCCTGTGCAGTCCCAGATCTGGAGCGGGGTGCCGTCGGCCGAGCTGGGGCCGGTGGCGTCGAGGCACTTGCCGAGGGCGCGCAGGGTGCCGTCGGAGTTCGCGGTCCACGACTGGGCCGCAGAGCCGTTGCAGTCGTAGATCTGTACCTTCGTGCCGTTGGCGCTGTTGGCGGCGGCGATGTCGAGGCACTTGCCGAGGGCGCGGATCGTGCCGTCCGTGCCCACGGTCCACTGCTGGGCGTTGGAGCCGTTGCAGGTGTACAGCTGGACCTGGGTGCCGTTGGCGGAGTTGGCCGCGGCGACGTCCACGCACTTGCCGCCGTAGCCGGTGATGGCCTTGCCGCCGCCGCCTTCACCCGACTGCGTCCCGGCCCATGTGAAGGTCGCCGAGGTCTTGGTGGGCAGGCTGTAGGTGAACGACTGGCCGCCCCAGTTGACCTTGACCGTCTGGGTGCTCCCCGTCGTGTTGTAGGCGATGAGCGCCTTGGACCCGTCGGGGTTCTTCCACGCCACGTTCTTCACCGCGGAGTTGGCGGTCGAGTCGATCCGGTACGCGCCGGGCTTCACGAACTTGGTGAGGTGACCCATCGTGTAGTACTCGATCGTGTAGTCGACCTGGCCGCTGCGGCTGCCGCCGTTCTGCACGGTGATCAGGCCGGTGCACGAGTCGCACCCGCCGTTGTGCGGCCCGTGGAACTGGTCGACGGCGAGGCTCCACTTGACCCAGCTGCGGTCCCAGTTGCGGGTGTAGTCGATCAGGTTGTTCATGTCCTCGGTCTGCTGATTCCCGATCCACCCGCCGCCTGAGTGCTCGGTCATGTACGCGTTGACCTGCGGATACTGGTTGTGCACCGTGGTCTGGGTGGTCACGTCGCCGCCGTACCCGTGCCAGGCGACGCCGCCGAACAGCGGGTCGTTGCGGATGGCGGTGTCGGCGAGCAGCGGGGCGGCCCAGGTGTTGTAGGCGTCCCAGTTCCAGTCGTTGACGAGCGTCTTGGTGGTGATGCCCGCGCTGCGGAAGGCCGGCCAGAGCGAGTTCTTGATGAAGTACTGGATGCCGGAGGTGTTCCACTGCATCGACGGGTACCCCGCGCAGCAGGTGGGCTCGTTCTGGACCGACACGTAGTCGATGGGCACGCCCTGCGCCTGGTAGGCCTGGATGTACTTCGCGAAGTACTGCCCGTACAGGCCGTAGTACTGCGACTCGAGCCAGCCCTGGCTCCAGGCGTCGTTGTCCTTCATCCAGGACGGCGCGCTCCACGGCGAAGCCATGATCTTGAGCGCCGGGTTGAGCGCCTTGGCCTGCTTGGTCAGCGGCAGCACGTCGGCGAGGTCGTGGTTGATCGAGAACCCGTTCAGGTCGCAGCAGGTGTCGTCGTAGGAGTAGCTGAAGCGGGCGAGGTCGGACGACCCCATCGGGTTGCGGATGAAGCTCAGGCCGATGCCGTTGACCGGGTCGAACAGCTTCTGCATGACCGAGGTGCGGGTGCTCGCGCTGAGCGCGCCGCTGCTGTTCATCAGCCAGGCGGCGGTGTCGGTGAACGACGCGCCGCCGCCCTCGAACTGCTGGTAGGTCGTGTTCTCGTTGACGGTGATCGTCTGCGCCGCGGCGGGGCTCGTGGCGGCGAACGACACGGGCGCCTGCTGCTGGAGTCCTCTGGTGACGGTACGGCCGCCGGCGTCGGAGGTGGTGGTGAGCCAGATGTTCACGCTCTCGCCCGCGGCCTGCGCCGCGGGGGCGCCGACGACGGTCAGCGCCGAGGCGGCGAGGAGGAGCGCGGGCAGCGCACGACGGAATCTTCGGAAGGGCATGAGCGGGGTCTCCCTCTGGGGGGTTGAGTGAAGACCGCCCGTACGGCCCTGCCCGGCAGCGCACTCGGCGTGACGTAAGTGATAACACGCCTGACACCGGTATGCAACGGGATGGCAACGGATAGATGACGAAACGTCCCTTGCCGGCTCCCCGGCACCCTCCGGTGTCGGTCCGTTGGTGTGAGCCCGGTGGTGTCAGTTGAGGCCTTGTCAGTGTGACCTTGTCAGTGTGACCTTGACAGCGGCGCCTTACCGGCGGCGCCTGGTCGGTTCGGCCGGGTCAGGGGGCCTCGATGCCGCCGTCGGGCCGCCGCACCCGGGTCGACCAGCGCTCGTGAAGGTGGGTGAGCGGCGGATGCTCGGCCGCCAGCTTCTCGTCGAGGTCGATTCCCCAGCCCGGCGCCTGGTTCGGATACAGGTATCCGTTCACCGGGGCGAGTGTTCCGGGGAAGACCTCGTGGACGACGTCGGGGTAGACGTGCCCCTCCTGGATCTGGAAGGCGGGCGTCGTCACGTCCAGTGCCACGTTCGCGGCGGCGCCGACCGGGGAGACGTCGGCCGGCGAGTGCCAGGCCGTGCCGACGCCCGTCAGCTCGCACAGCGCGACCAGCTTGCGCGTCGGGGTGGCGCCGCCGACCGCGGAGACGTGGAGGCGCAGCAGGTCGACGCCGCCGTCGCGGACGAGCCGTGCCGCGTCGGTGATCGAGCTGACCTGCTCGCCCGCCGCGATGGGCATCGGCGCCGCCGCGCGCACCTCGGGCAGGCGGTCGTAGAACTCCGGCGCGATCGGGTCCTCCAGGAAGAACAGCCGGTACGGCTCCAGCGACCTGGCCAGGGCGACGGCCTGCTTGGGCGTGAGCCGGGAGTGCACGTCGTGCATGAGGCCGGGCTCCTCGCCGAGTTCGCGCCGGGCGCGCTCGAACAGCAGGGGGGTTTCACGCAGGTAGCCCTGCACGTCCCAGCCGTCGGGGTACGGCGAGCCCGGATAGCCGCCGGGGGTGCCGGGCGCACCGTAGTGACCGAGCCCGGGTGCCCCCGTCTGGAGCCGCACGTTCCGGTACCCCAGCGACAGAATCGCCGCGGCCTCCTCGATCGTCTCCTCCACCGTCGCCCCGCCGGCGTGCAGGTAGGTGTCGGCCGCGGCGCGCACCCGCCCGCCCCAGAGCTCGTGGACGGGCATGCCCGCGCGCTTTCCGGCGATGTCCCACAGCGCCTGGTCGACTCCGGACAGGGCGCTGTTCAGGACCGGGCCGCCACGCCAGTAGGACGAGAAGTGCACCGTGCGCGTGATGTCCTCGATGTCGGCCGGGTGGCGGCCGACCAGGAGCGGCCCGACATGCAGATCGACCGCGGCGGCCACGGCGTGGAAGCGCTGGGTGAAGGTGGCGCAGCCCAGGCCGTACAGGCCGGGCTCGCTCGTGTCCACCCGCACGACGACCAGCGGCGGCCCCTCGGGAGCGGTGACGATCGCGCGGACCCGGGTGATCCGCAGGGCGTCCCGGTCCGGCCAGGGTGCGGGGAACTCGGGTGCCGCGACGCTGTGCTCGGTCATCGTGTCTCCCTCTGTGGCCCGACGAAGAGGTCCATCCGGCTCTGCCGCCTGAAGGGCGTCAGCTCTCCCTGTCTCACACCGTCGCGCAAATCGTTTTGCCCTCGAGATCGCGAGAAGTTTTCCCTGGACGTCGCACCTTGTCAACGGTCCGGCGTCGCGAAAACGGTCAGTCGTGCCCTTAGGTGCCTGATCGCGCCCGAACGTCAACTTTCGCCGACAACTCGCCGTCCGGCGCGCGATGGATCACGTCCGCGGGTCACCGAAGGGCCGGTGCATGCTCCATCGCCCCGGCTGGTTTCGCCTTTTTCCGGTGATGCGCGAGAAACACGGATCTAGCGTCGAATGGGCTGCGTTGTGCCCTAAATGCTAATTAGAGGTTTATGGCGAGATCGCTATCCAAAGCATTCTGAGTCGTAACCCCAGGGGGCAGCCGTCGTGGGGTGACTTCCTGCTAGCGTGAGGCCCCTACCGTCCTCGCGGCATTTCTCGAATGCCCGTTCGCATTGGTGTGGGATTATGAGCGCTACTGCAATGATGCAGTCCACCGTGGCGTCGAATGTCACGGACCTCCGGGACATTCCACTGTCTCTCGTCCCCGCGTCCGATGTCGACCGTATTCTTGGACGTGTCCTTCCGGAGGCCGTGGCCGTCGAGTCGGTCTCCGTGGCGGCTTTCAACTCGTCGATCTGACCTCTGGGGGGCCGGTGAACGGGCCCTTCATGCCATTCCGGCAGTTCGTCCTCAAAGTACACAGCCGATGCGATCTCGCCTGTGATCACTGTTATGTCTACGAACATGCCGATCAATCATGGCAGGTGCGTCCGAAAGTCATTTCGGATGAAACGGTCGCCTGGGCGGCCAGCCGGATGGCGGAGCATGTCAAGCGGCACGGGCTCGATCGGGTCCACGTCGTGCTCCATGGCGGTGAACCGCTTCTCGCGGGCCGGGCCAAGCTGGGACGCGTCATCGCCGAACTGCGCGGCCAGCTCGACGGGTTGTGCGATCTCGACCTCCGGGTGCACACCAACGGCGTGCTGCTGGACGACGCCTTCCTCGACCTCTTCGCCGAGCACAGTGTGCTGGTCGGCGTCTCGCTCGACGGCGACCGGGTGGCCAACGACAGGCACCGCCGCTACGCCGACGGCCGCAGCAGTTACGACCGGGTGATCCGGGCCGTCGAGCTGCTGCGCAGGCGTCGCGACCTGTACGCGGGTCTGCTGTGCACGATGGACGTCGCCAACGACCCGCTCGCCGTCTACCGGGCGCTGGCCGAGCTGGATCCGCCGCGCATCGACTTCCTGCTCCCGCACGCGACCTGGGACGCACCGCCTCCGCGGCCCACCGCGACCGCGTACGCCGACTGGCTCATCCAGATCTTCGACGTCTGGCTCGAAGAGGGGGCCAGGGTGCCGGTGCGCATGTTCGAGTCCATCCTGCGCACCAGCCGGGGAGAGTCCAGCCTCACCGAGTCGCTCGGCCTCGAACCGACCGACCTCGTCGTCATCGAGACGGACGGGGCCTACGAGCAGGCCGACTCCCTGAAGGTCGCCTTCGACGGGGCGCCCTCGACCGGGCTGAACGTCGTCACCGACGACCTCGACGCCGTGGCCGCCCACACCGGCATCCTGGCCCGGCAGCAGGGGCTCGGCGGATTGTGCGACACGTGCCGGGCGTGCCCGGTCGTCGACAGTTGCGGCGGCGGCCTGTACGCGCACCGCTACCGGACGGGCTCCGCCTTCGCGAATCCGAGTGTCTACTCGGCCGATCTCCTCAAGCTCATCACTCATGTCAGGCACAGGATCGCCATGCCAACGCACGCCCTGCCGAACGACACGATCGAGGCACTCGCCGCCGGGCACGGCGGCGAGGCCGACATGAAGCACCTTCTCGCGGGACAGCGGACACTGCGCCGCGGGCTCCTGGCCGGAGTGCACACCCATGGCTCCGCCGCGGACGGATGGGACCTGCTGACCCGGCTCGACGCGGAACACCGCGGCGCCGTCGACACGGTGCTGGACCATCCGTACGTCAGGGAGTGGGCCGCCCGGTGCCTGACCGGCGGGGGGCATCTCGGCTACCTCGCGAATATCGCGGCAGCGGCCGCCGTCAGGGCGGGCGTCGACGCGGAGATCGTGCTGCAGGACGTGGACGGGGTGTTCCACCTCCCCACGTTGGGCGCGTTCGAAGCGGCGCCGGGCTCCGACGGCCGGTTGCTCGTGAAGGACGAGCGGTTCACGCTCGTGGGGCATCCGGACGCCGTCTGGCATCCGGTGCGGACGCTCGAGGCGAACGGGTTCACCGTCGTGCTGGAGGACACCGATCCGCACCGCCACAGCCACGGTCACCCGGTGGCCGGAAGGCTGTCCGAGGAGGAAGCCGACGCGTGGCAGCGGGCGTTCAGCGTCGCCTGGACGCTGATCGAGACGGACCACCCCGACTACGCGGCGGGGTTGCGCGCCGCCCTGTCCACCGTGGTCCCACTCGCCCCTCCCTCGGCCGGTGGCGACGTCAGTTCGGCGGCCAGGCACGCGTTCGGGTCCGTCGCCATCGCCCTGCCCGAGGACCCGGCCACGCTCGCCCTCCTGCTGATGCACGAGTTCCAGCACGTCAAGCTGGGAGCCGTCCTCGACATGGTCGACCTGTACGACCGGGGGCACGCGGGCCTCTACTACGCGCCCTGGCGTCCCGACCTCCGCCCGCTCGAGGGTCTCCTGCAGGGCACATACGCCCACCTGGCGGTCTCCGACTTCTGGAGAGCGCGGCGACGCGCCGCCGGCGGCCGGCCTGAGGTTCAGTTCGCGCTGTGGCGCAAGCACACCGCCGACGCGATCGACTCCCTCACCGGGTCGCAGGCACTCACGCCTCTGGGCACGCGGTTCGTGGCCGGGATGCGGCGATCCGTGGAGCCCTGGCTCGCGGAGCCGGTTCCGGCTGAGGCGACGGCCATGGCCGCGGAGCTGGCGGAACGGCATCGAGCGAAGTCGGGCGCGCAGTAGGACCCACACTTTTTCCGGGGTTTCTCGATCACGGCCTTTTCTCGCAAAGGCCGTGTTTCTATAGTGAAAGCCCGGAAGGAGGCGGATGGCGAGTCCCCAGCCCTCGGCACAGCCCACGGGGCCGTACTTCTTCCTGAGTTACGCGCACGTGCCGCCCTACGACCTCACGGACGCGGGCGATCCCAACCAATGGGTGGAGAAGCTGTTCAAGGTGCTCTGTGAGCACATCATGCATCTGACCCGGGTGCCCGCCGGATCGGCCGGCTATATGGACCGGGAATTACGCGTCGGCGACAACTGGCCCCAGATGCTTTCCGAACGCCTCTCGAGCTGCCGGGTTTTCGTCCCCCTGTACTCGCCGCGCTACTTCGAGAGCGTGCATTGCGGCAAGGAATGGGCGGCCTTTCTCGAACGCGTCCCGGGCCACACCGGGCCGGTGGCGATCGTGCCGGCCATCTGGGCCCCCATGCGGACGATGACCCTGCCGAGAGCAGCCCAGGCGATCCAGTTCAACCACTCCGACCTCGGCTCCCGCTACGCGGACGAGGGCTTCTACGGGATCATGAAGCTCAGCAAGTACCGGAACCAGTACCAGTCGGCGACCATGGGCCTGGCCCAGCGGATCATCGAGGTGGCCGAGTCGTCGCCCATGCCGTACGGCAAGGTCCGCGACTACACGGCCGTGCCGAGCGCGTTCACCGACCACATGCCGGAACGCCCGGTGACCGTCACCGTCGTCGCCCCCGACCTGCGTCACCTGCCCGAGGGGCGGGACGCCTACCACTACGGGCGCACGCCGTACGAATGGGACCCGTTCCGAAGCCGCAACGGGATGCGCCCGCTCGCCGACTGCGCGGTGGATGTGGCACGGTCCCGCGGCTTCCTGCCCGACGTCGGCACCCTCGAGGATCACGGCGGCGGACTCGCGGCGGAGACCCCTCAGTCTCCGGGGGTGATGCTCGTGGATCCCTGGGCCACCACACAGGAGGAGTGCCAGGAGTCGCTGCGGTCGGTGAACCGGCCAGGACGGCAGTGGATCTCCGTCATGGTGCCGTGGAACCGCGACGACCAGGAGACCGTCGAGCACGAGCCGCGGCTGAAGGGACATCTCAGGGACGCTCTCGGGCACAAACTGGCGGAGCCGGCGGCCGAGACGGACGTGCGGAGCCTCGAGTCGTTCAGGAGCCTGTTGCCCGAGGCCCTGCACAAGGCGACCCAGCAGTACTTCAAGCACGCGCCCGCCTACCCCCCTGAGGGCGCGAGAGTCGACAGACCCCGGCTGATCGGGCCAGAGGAGTAGCGATGAGCGAGGGCCGGATCGTCACCTTCTACTCGTACAAAGGCGGCACCGGACGCACGATGGCGCTGGCGAACACGGCGTGGATCCTCGCCAGCAGCGGCAAGCGGGTCCTGGTCGTCGACTGGGACCTGGAGTCACCCGGCCTGCACAAGTTCTACCGGCCGTTCCTGGACAGCGGGCTGGTGGCGACCACCTCGGGAGTCATCGACCTCATCACGACCTACCAGTGGGCGGCGATGAAACGGGAGGTCCGATCGCGCGAGTGGCACCGGGAGTACGCGCGGGTCGAACCGCATGCCGTGTCGCTCGACTTCGAGTTCCCCGGTGAGGGAACGCTCGACTTCATCTCGGCCGGCCGGCAGAACCGCGACTACTCCTCCCTGGTCTCGGGGTTCGACTGGGACACCTTCTACGAGCGCCAGGGCGGCGGGCAGTTCTTCGACGCGCTGCGCGAGGACATGAAGGCCTGCTACGACTACGTGCTGATCGACAGCCGCACCGGATTGAGCGACATCGCGGAGATCTGCACCGTCCAGATGCCCGACGTCCTCGTGGCCTGCTTCACCCTGTCCGACCAGGGCATCGAGGGGACCTCCTCGGTGGCGCGCCACATCGACGACCGTTACGGCGACCGCAACATCCGCATCCTGCCCGTCCCCATGCGCATCGAGACGGGGGAGAAGGAGAAATGCGACGCGGGACGCAGTCTGGCCAAGCGTAAATTCGACAAGTTCCCGCGCGGGATGATCCAGGAGCAGCTCGACCAGTACTGGGGTGCGGTGGAGATCCCGTACATGCCCTTCTACGCCTTCGAGGAGATCCTGGCCACCTTCGGCGACGAACCGAACCGGCCCAGCTCGATACTCGCGGCCTTCGAACGGCTGACCGGCATGATCACCGAGGGGGAGGTCACCTCCTTCCCTCCCCTCGAGGAGCCCACCCGGATCCGCTACCTGGACACCTTCACCCGCCGTCACCCCACACACACGACCGACGTCTACCTCAGTTACACGTCGAAGGACCGGATGTGGACGGACTGGATCGCCGCCCTGCTGGACCGTTACGGCTACCGGGTGACCCTGCGCGAGGTCGACTCCGACGACGCCATGGACTTCGCGGGCGACGCGCCCCGCACGGTCGTGGTGCTCTCCGACGCCTACGTCCGCTCCTCGCGCAGCCAGGAGGTCTGGCAGTGGCTCACCAACGCCGAGGGCGCCGTCCGAGGCGAGCTGATCCCGATCCGCGTGTCCGAATCGCACTTCCCCTCGCCCTTCGGTGACCGCGCGCTCTCCGATCTCACCAGGATCTCCGAGCGCTCGGCCGCTGAGCGGGTGCTCAAGGCGTTCGGCCGGACGGATGAGGGGCAGGCGCTGGACACGGCGGGGCTCGGAGCCCGCTACCCCGGAAGCGTGCCCGTGGTCTGGAACGTCTCCGACCGCAACGCCGTCTTCACCGGACGAGGGGCCGTCCTCGACGAGCTGCGCGACCAGTTGGTAGGCGGCAGTTCGGCGGTGGTCCTCCCACAGGCGCTCTACGGCCTGGGCGGGGTGGGCAAGACGCAGGTGGCGCTGGAGTACGCCCACCGCTTCCGCGCCGACTACGACCTGGTCTGGTGGATCTCGTCAGAGGATCGCGAACGCATCAACGCGGCGTTCGAGGAGCTGGCCCGTCAGCTGCACATCCCGGTCGCCGACAACATCGCGGAAGTCGTCGCCGCCGTCCGCGAGTCCCTGCGCCTGGGCGAGCCGTACGGCCGGTGGCTGCTGATATTCGACAACGCCGGTGATCCCGATGACCTGAGGGGGTTCTTCCCCGGCGGCTCCTCGGGCCACATCCTGATCACCTCGCGCAACCAGGCGTGGTCGGCCGTTGCGGCACCTCTCGAGGTGGACGTCTTCAGCCAGGAGGAGAGCCTGGAGCACCTCAGCCGCCGGGTGCCGGGGCTGGCTCCGTCCGAGGCGATCCGGGTCGCCGAGGCCCTGGGGAACCTGCCGCTCGCCGTCGAGCAGGCCGCCGCGTGGTTGGCGGAGACCGGCATCCCCGCCGCGACCTTCCTGGAGCAGCTCGAGACGGAGGCGGCCCGGGTGTTGTCCCTGAGCCAGCCGGCCGACTATCCCCACCCGGTCGCCGTCACCTGGAACCTGTCGCTCGGGCAGCTCCAGGAGAGCTCGCCCGCCTCGGTGCGTCTGCTCCAGCTGTGCGCCTTCTTCGCGCCGGAGCCGATCTCGATGCAGCTCCTGTACAGCGATGAGATGACGGAGTCGCTGCTCCCGTACGACGACACCCTGCGCGAGAAGCTGGTCCTCGGCCGGGTGATCCAGGAGATCGGCAGGTTCGCCCTGGCCAAGGCCGACCAGGCCAACAACACGATTCAGGTGCACCGGCTGGTGCAGGCGGTCATCCGCAGCCAGATGACGGAGGAGGAGCAGGTCCAGGCCTGTCATGAGGTCCATCGCATCCTCGTGGGCGCGAGGCCGCGTCAGGGCGACGTCGACGACCCGGAGAACTGGATCCGCTACGACCTGATCTGGCAGCACCTGCAGCCCTCCCGTGCGACCGAGTGCACGGAGGAGGAGACCCGGCAGTTGCTCACCGACCGTGTGCGGTACCTCTGGAAGCGCGGCGACTTCGACAGCGCCCTCGCGCTGGGCGACCGTCTCGCGAACTTCTGGGAGGACGTGTTCGGCATCCACGACAGGCAGCGGCTCCACCTGCTGTTCAACGTGGCGAACGTCAAGCGCTCGCAGGGCAAGTACGAGGAGGCGCGCGACCTCGACGAATGGGTCCGGGAGCAGCAACTCGAGGTCGTCGGGGAGCGCCACCCGCACACGCTGATGACCGCCGGCGGGCTCGGCGCCGACCTGCGCGGTCTCGGCGACTACCAGGGCGCGCTGGAGTTGGACCGGGTGACCTATCAGCAGTGGAAGACGCTGTTCGGCCAGGACCACCCGCGTACCCTCTCCTCGGCCAACAACCTCGCGACGTGCCACCGGCTGGTCGGCGACGCCGCGAGCGCGCGCGACCTCGACCACGACACCCGCCAGCGCCGCATGAGGGTGCTCGGCAACAACCATCCCTACACCCTGTTCTCCGCCGCCCAGCTGGCTCGCGACCTGCGTGAGATCGGCCTCTACCGCGATTCGGTGGACCTCCTGCGGACAACCCTGCAGCTCTATCGGGAGTCACTCGGCGAGTCCTTCGTGGACACGTTGCGGGCGGCCAAGAGCCTCGCCGTCTCGCTCCGCAGGGCGGGGGAGCAGCAGGAGGCGTGGAACCTGGCGAAGGACACGGACGAGAGGTACACGCAGCGGTACGCGGGCACCCCTGACGCACTCGCGGCGCGGCTCGAGCTCGCCTCCTGCATGTCCGCTTTGGGCGACAAGGCGGGCGCGCGAGATCTGGCGGACGAGATCGCCCGCATCTATCGGGACACTTTGGGCGAAAGCCATCCGGGGACGTATATCGCTCTGAACAACCTGGCGATCTACCTGCGCGGAACCGGCGAGACCGACAGGGCGGAGAGCATCGCGAGGACATCGTACGAAGGGCTGCGCTCCCACCTGGGGGAGGATCATCCCTTCACCCTGTCGGCGGCGATCAATCTCGCCAACTGTCTGGCCGACGAGCAACGCCTCCCGGAGGCCGAGGCGCTGGAACGACAGACCCTCGAGGGTCTCCGCGAAAAGCTCGGCGACACGCACCCGGACACACTCGCCTGCGAGGCCAACCTCGCGGTGACGTTGTGGTCCAGCGGACGGACCACCCAGGCGGAGCGCATCCGCGCTCGCCTGCTCCCCGTCAACGGCCGGATCCTGGGCGACGGCCACCCGACCCTGACCTATCTCAGGGAGTGGCGGCGGACCAACAGGGACATCGAGCCGCAGCCGTTCTGAGGTCAGGCGGCCGACAGCCAGGACAGCACGTCGGGCATGACGCGGAGGGCGCCGAAATGCGCGGCGCCCTCCTGAATGACCACGTGGGCCCCGGGAATCTGCCGGCCGAGCCAGCGGGAGTGGTCGACGGGTGAGAACACGTCCTCGTCCCCGTGCCACAACAGCGTCGGTACGGAGATGTCCGCCGGTTGGAATCCCCATGGAGAGCTGAACGCGAGCGCGTCGTCGACCCACCCCGCCGCCGAGGTCCGTACGGCCTCCGCGAAATTGAGAGCGAGCATCATGCGGATTCCGAAGTCCGCCATGACGTACCTGTCCGGCTCGGGAAGGTCGTCGTCGAGGGCGGGCACGAGCCGGGTCGGATCCGCTCGGATCTGCTCCGCGTCGGGAGAGAGCAGTTCCATCATGGCGGCGTGACCGGTCTCCGCGGCCTTGTACGTGATCACGTTGGACGGCGTCATGCCGTTGAACCAGTCCAGCCCTTCGGCCTCCCGGGGCGCCAGCGGAACGAGGGCGGCCACCCGCGTCGTCCTCTCGGGCAGCAGTCCGGCGCAGGCCAGCGCGTGCGGGGCCCCTCCGGAGCGGCCGATCACCGCGAAGGAGTCGATGTGCAGGGCGTCGGCGATGGCCTCCACGTCCGCCGCGGCGTCCGCCACGGTACGGCCCCTCCTCCGGTCGGACAGGCCGTATCCGGGCCGGTCGTAGCTGATCAGCCTGATGCCGAGCCGATAGAGGACCGACGCGCGCGGAAACGGCCCCAGCCTGCTCCCCGGTGTGCCGTGTAACAGGAAGACCGGGCTCCCGTCGGGCTCACCCCTCTCGTCGACTGCCAGCGTCCGTCCGTCATGAGCCTTCACGAAACTCGTCAAGGCACCTCCCCGTCTCCCGATCGCAATGCTCCCTTATTGGCGGCTTTCGTCATATAGCGGTTTCTGACGAATATTCCTCACCGCAATGAAAGTGCTGGGAAAACTGAGGTGAGATGACATGAAAAGCGATCGCCCGATTAGGGGAATGGGGCGATCGCAATTCCGGCCATTCCTTCGACGCCTATGTGGAATGTCCGGACGGCTTCATGCGGCGAACAGGAGCAGCAACCCCATCACGGTGTAGAGCACCATCAGCGCCAACAGGGGGATCTGGCCCGTGACCGCGGTGCGCCGCGGGAGCAGCGCCAGCGCGCGGTCGTGGGCCAGCACCGTCCCGAGCACGTGGCCGATGATGATGACCGTCACCTGGAGCATGGCGATGCCGGCGGGGGTGTTGCCCAGGCCGCCGACGGTCCAGCCGGCCGTGCCCAGCCAGTCGGCGCCGGTGACCAGAGGATCGGAGAGCAGCGCGATCGTCCGCTGCCCTTCGAGCAGGAAGAGCGTGTAGTAGTGCGCGATCAGATAGCCGACGGCGATCGGCACGATCGAGTGGGCGAGCTCGCCCGCCATGACGCGAGGCTCGGTCGCGCCACGTCGCCCGGCCAGGGCGGTCGTGCCGAGGAACGCCCCGAGCACGAGGCCGATGACGAGGACGAGGCCCGCCGTGCCGACGACGGGAGCGGGCAGCGGGCTGTCCTGCACGAACCGCACCCAGACCGGGGCCCCGGAGAGGCTGTCGTACATCGTCGAGCCGAGAAGCATCACCACGAGCACCGGCAGACCGGGAGCAGGCCGCAGCCCGGACATCCCGTCGAGGGAGTTCCGCCATGCCACCTGGCCGTCGTCCCGCCTCACCACGGGGGCGAGCCTGCCGATGAGGTCGCTGTAGGCCTCGAACGCGTCCGCCTTGTCGAACCACCGCGCCCCGAAGACCACCGCCCCCGTCAGCATGATCACGGCGTACGCGCCCAGCCAGATCCCGATGACGGGCAGGGTGGCCCGGTCGGGGGCGACCAGTTCCAGCCAGACGAACGCGAACAGCCCCGCGGCGGCCGGCCAGTAGCCGACCCCGTCGGGCAGCGGCCGCAGCCCGGCGTCGGGGTCACGCCGCAGCGCTCTGGACGCCAGCAGGTGCAGCGTCCGCAGCGGGTTGAGGGCCCGCCACACCGGCCCGAGCAGCAGCGACAGCGGCACGAGGCCGACCCAGAACAGCACGTAGAAGGCGCCGGCTGTCGGGTTGTCCACGTCGTCGGGACCGAAGACGAGCCCCACGCAGAAGTACGCGGCGACGACGAGCCCCACGATCCGCCAGGTCCAGGCCCAGCCGTTCGAGGAGACCGCCCGCTGGAACAGGCCGGACAACGGCCGAACGCGCGCGAGCGTCCCGCCCAGGCGGGGTTCGGTCCACAGGACGCCGAGCGCCGCGAACGACACCAGCAGCGCGATGATCGCACCCGCGAGTGCGGCGGAGAACGGGATCGGCAGGTCCTGACGCCCGCCGACGCCGTGAGCCAGCAGCACCGCGCGTCCTAGCGAACCGCGAGCTGGAACAACTGCAGGCCCGACTCGTGCGTCTCGACCTCGAACAGACCGTCCTGGTCGGCGACGAACTCGATCGTGGCCGGGGTGCCGGGCTGCAGGCTCGCGCCCTTGTCGTAGCCGTGCACGTGCGCCTCGTCGGCCACGTCACTGGTCACGGTTATCCGCACGGTCTGGCCCTTGGTCACGTCGATCCGGCCCGGGGGCGGTGTCACGCTCTTCGCGGCGATCGTCACGTTGATCTCCTTGACCCCCACGGTGGCGGAGGCGGGGGCGGTGTCGGCGCTCGATCCCGAGCAGGCGGACACGCCTCCCAGGAGGGCGGCGCCGAGCACGAGGCCGGAGAGCAGGGAACGGAGACGGGCAGGGGCGGGCGTCATGACTGCTCTCCTGAGGAGAAGGAGGGAAGATCCCTGTACGGACGGGAGAAACGGGGGTTCAACGTCTCTTGGCGGCCTTGCCGCGTCCAGCGCTTCGCGGCGCGTCAGCGCGCTGGGCCAAAGGTGACCTTCCTGGCGGGCCGGGGACTCGCCGGGCAGGAGGCGCGCCATCGGGTGAGGGGCGCCGCGCGGCCCTGACCACCATGAACCCGGCGGCCACGACGAGGACGGCGGGGATCAGCCAGACCAGCACGCCGGTGTCGGAGTCGTCCTCGGCCGCGGTCTGCGCAGCCGCCGCGGGCGACGGAGCGCCCGTGTCGCACCCGGTCTCCGGTACGCCCTGCGGAGTGCAGCCCGCGGTCGGAGTGGGAGACGTCGTCCCCCCGGCCTGTGGCCCCGCCGCCGCCCCGGTGCCGGTCGCGGCGAGCAGGGCGGCGTCCGGCTGGTTCGTCGGCGCCTGCCAGCCCTTGGGGGCCGCCGTCATCCTGCCCTTGTAGGTGAACCTGACCTGTCCCTGGACGTGCTCACCGTCCGACGCGATCGTCATGTACTTCGCGGTGTAGACGCCCTGCTCGGGCCAGTACGCCACGGGGATCTTCGCGGGATATCCGGTGTGGTAGAGCTTCGGCTCCCATACGCCGTCGATGAGGTGGTCCTCGCGGACCGGTTCGTCGAGCCGCTTGGGCTCGTCCGTCAGCCACTGCCGGTCCACCCGGACGCCGCTCGGCGTGGTGACCGTGAAGTACGAGGTGGGCGCGGGCGGCTCGGTGAAGTAGAGGAAGACCGCCTCAAGCGGGTCCCTGACCGTGCTGTCCTTCGCGGGATTCGTCATGCCCAGTTGGCCGTGGGCCGCCGCGGGAGAGGACGACAGGGTCGTCAGGACGGCGCCACTGAGGAGAGCCGTGAGGAACATGAGGGACAGCCGGCCGAACCGTCGGCGCGCGGCCCCGGTCGTGGTCGCGGATGGCGCAGGAGAAGAACGCATGAGTCGGGACAAGCGCGGGGCCGATCCTTTCCGGTACCGAACACGTGCGCCGACCACGTCATACATCGAGTTGTTCTCCCACGTCCGCCGGGTGCCGACCGGCTTACGCGAGAGACGCTTGGGGCCACATTGTCACCAGCAAGTTGATCGAGCGTCAACCCTCAGAAACGGCGCGAGCCGGGCACGTCGAGTGACGTGCCCGGCCCGGAGCCGCGGGTCTCAGACGAGCTTCTTGTAGGTGTTCCAGCCAGAGCCGATCTTGACCTTGGTGCTGATCGCGCCCTTGCCGTTGCCGGAGTAGCGGTAGAGGTTGCCTGCGCTGTCCCGGGTCAGCAGGTCGTTTTTGCCGTCCTGGTTGAGGTCGCCGATGCCGATGATGGCGTTGTAGGCCTTGAAGCCCGCACCGATCTTGACGCGTGCGCCGAAGCGGCCGTTGGCGCCGAGCATCCGGTAGAGGTTGCCTGCGGCGTCGCGGGCCACCAGGTCGCCTCTGCCGTCGCCGTTGAGGTCGCCGACGCCGACCATGGCGGTGTAGCCGCCCTGCCCGGAGCCGATCTTGATTCGGGTGTTGTATCCGCTCCTGCTGTTGGCGGGGTAGAGCCACAGCACCCCCGCAGTGTCGCGGACGACCAGGTCGTCCCGCCCGTCACCGGTCAGGTCGCCGGGGGAGGTCAGCACGTTGTACCTGTTCCACCCGGTGCTGATCGCGGTCGACTTGTACGACGGGGCGAAGGCGCCGTCACCCCTGCCCCAGTAGATGCGCACGTTGCCCTTGGAGTCGCGGACCAGCAGATCCGCCTTCCTATCGCCGTTGAGGTCGCCGATCGGCACCAGCGTGGATGAGGCCGGCCAGGTCGCGGTGTGGCCCACGTTGCGCAGGGTCCCGGTGGTGAGCCCCGTCCATGAGTAGGTCGTGCCGTTCGTGCGGATGGCCAGCAGGTCGGGGATGCCATCGCAGTCATAGACATGGGTCAGCAGTCGGCCGCAGTCCACCTGGAGCACGCCGCTCCCGACCTTCACGGGAAGGGTTCCTCCGCCGTACTTGACGGTCAACTCCCAGGTGTAGGTCCCGCTGTCGACGACCGCGCCCTTCGGATCCTTGCCGTTCCAGGAGGGGTAGATGTATGGGGGCCCGGGTTCGGCGCCACCATCAGATGTCGCAACCAGACGCTTGGTGATTCGGTTGGCGATTTGCACCTGCCAGGAATCCACCGGGCGGCTCAGGTAGATCGCGTCCGACCAAAGCCCGAAGTACTTGTCCCCCGGCGTGACGCGCAGGTTGCTGCTCTCTTGGGCGATCACCGGCGCGGAGTCCGGCACCCCGTCTGCCATTACATGCACGCGGCCCGCGCCGTCCAGGTAGGCGATGTGGCCGCCGTACTTGTCCACGGCCCAGGTGATCCTGCGCTCGTCGGCCACCTTCCCGGCGGGAAGCGTGGCGATGGTCCGCTCCGCGACCGGGGCGCCGGTGTGGAAGTCGGTCAGCTTGAGTGTTCCCGTCGCCCGGTCATGCCGCACGACGTAGCCGTCGCCGAGCAGGGCCTGACCCGAGGGCACCCTGAAGCCGCGGTTCTTCGTCAGGTCGTACACTCCGGCCTGCTTGCCGTACCCGCATGACCAGTAGAGCCAGCGGGCGGTCGCCTCCAGTTCGGTGGGCACACAGGACACGCCGGTCCGCACCGTACGGCTCGGCGCTCTGGGAGTGGGCCGGTCCGGGTACAGTTCGGCGATCAGCGTGCCTGGAGTGCTCGTGGACGCGCTCCACAAGGTTTCGTACCAGACCGCGGCAGCTTGCACCGGACGGCTGCGAGTCACCTCGTGGAAGTCGGAGGCGACCAAGTACTGCCTCTTCGGCGTGCCTCCGTCGACCACCACGAAATCAGGAGAGGCATCTCTCACCTGGCCACCGATGCCGGGCACCGGGGTTCGCGTGGCGAGGGCGCTCCCGGGCGCCACGTCGGTCTCGAGCGTGGTGTGCCCGCCGGACACGATCAGATAGGAGACCCCGTAATAATTGCCGTCCACGGCCCGGACGCAGTCCAGGCCCGGCGCACATCGGACTGCGGAGGAAATCGACTTCCCGGGCGGGGTCCATCTTCCGAGGACCGGCACCTTTCCGGTGCGGATGTTCTGTTCGCTCAGGAACAACGTGCCCTCGAGATCGTTCACCGTGCGGACGACGCCACGGGAGAGGTTCAAGCCTACGATCTTGCCGCTGTCCGGCGTGATCACGATCTCCTGGGCCGCCGCGGCCTGGGCCTGCGGTGCGCTCGCGCCGAGCGGCACGGCCGTGACGGCGATCGCCAGTGCGATGGCCGCCGCTCGGGCGGCGAGATTGGAACGGCCTCGGCCACGTGGCGCCTCGGTCGGAACGTGGGTGGATGACCCCACAGGTCCCCCTTTGTGATGTTACGAAGGCGTCGGGCTCCGGAGGAAGGCACCTCCAGAGCCCCGCGTGGTGTGGTTCAGCGGAGAGTGACGCGGATGTACTTGGGGGAGTTGTAGGCGTAGTAGCCGGTCGCGCCCAGGTAGGTGGTGGTCCAGTAGGCCTCTCGGGTGGCCTTGATCTTGGCGGTGAACTTCCCGCCGGTGCCGGTGAGGGGCCGGGCGTACAGGTGGAGGGCCTTGCTGCCCTTGATGTGGAAGACGAGCCGGACTCGCTGGCCCTTGAACCCCTTCCAGCCCGACAGGTACCGCTGCAGGGTGCCCTTGATCGTGAAGTAGGTGTTCTTCTTGACCCTGGTCGCCGACACCTTCACCCCGGCGATCCGGGTCGGCGTCCGCCCGGCCTTGACCACCCGGCTCGTCGAGCCCTTGTAGTACTTCGCCGAAAGGATCTCGGCCCGGTAGTACCCCGTGTTCAGAGGCGTCTTGAGCGTCGTGGAGAACGCCCCGCCCGCGGTCAGGACCTTGGCCGTGTGCCACCCGGTCTTGCCGTTGGAGGAGTACTCGATCCGCACCGGCACCTTCAGTCCGCTCGGACCGACCGTCCCTCGCACCGTCGCCACGTGATTCGCGTTCACCGAGGCGGTGAAACCGCCGACCGAGGTGACCGAGGTGCCGACCTTCACGACACGGCTGGTCGAGCCGAGGTAGTTGTCGGCGGTCACGATCTGCGCGCGGTAGTACGCGGGCACGGCAGGAGGGGTGAACGTCGTGCTGAACGGCCCCTGGGCCTGGATGGTCCGGAGGTCCGTCCAGTTGGTGGAGCCGTCCTTGCTGTACTGGATCTTGAGCGGGAGCTTGTTCACCTCTCCGGCGACCCCGCCCTTCAGCGTCACCGTGCCTGAGGGGTTCAGCAGGCCGCCGAAATCGACGATCGACGTGACCTTCGCAGGGTAGACGTCGGCCGACATGGTGGCGTCCCTGTCGAAGAAGGTCTTGTCGATCGTCGTGGTCGGAGTCCACCAGAATTCGACCGGCACACTCGACATGGGGAAGGCGGGCGCCGGCATCTTCGGGAACGTCACCTTCTTGGAGAAGGAGCCGTCCGCGCCGGTCGTGGCCTCAGTGCTGATCCCCGCCCCTTCGATGTGAATCGTTCGTCCCGGCAGCGGCTTCCAGGTGACTTCGTCGCGCCCGAGGTACCTGAGCCTGCCCGAGAGGGTGGTCGTACGGGAGGGCGGGATCGCCGCCGGGCTGAACGACGCTTCGAGCCAGGCGAACGTCTTCGGCTCTATCCAGGTCGTCGCTATCGATTCTTCAAGGGCATCGGTGTCGGACACCTGCGCAGTCACGTCGATCCCCTGATCGCCGTGCACTTCGACGGTGAAGTTCCCGGCTGCGTCGGTCGTCACCTCGTGGAACGGGCAGCCGCCGTTACTGCAGTTGATCAATACCGTCTGGTCGGCCAGTGGGGCGCCACCGCCCTTGGGCAGATATGTCCCGACCGTTCCGGTGACGGTGGCCGTCCGGTCATAGGTCAGGTAGACGCCGGGAGTGAACCTGATCCAGGTTCTGATCTTCGTCGTGTCTGCATGGGCGGACGGGGCTGCCAGGCTCACTGCCATGAGGACGCCGAGCAGGCCCAGGAGAGTACGGCGCAAGGCTGCCTCTTCAATGGGGGGCGGAGAGAGGCAGCAGAATATCGTTCCAAAGTGACAAAACAACATCATTAATGCGCATGTGACTCGAACTTATCTATTGCGGCATGGGTCGCATATCGGTCACGCGCATCGCGCACGGCACGTGTACAGCCGGCGGCGCGAAACCACCGGCCGCACACGCACACTGGTTCAGCTCTACGGAATGCGTGTCCAGGCCCCGTACTGGATCGGCCCCATGACCTGGCTTCCCTGCGCGAACACGGCCTTGCGTAACGCGTCCGCCAGCCCCTCGTCGAGGTCGAGGCCTTCAGGAAGGGCGAGGTCCCATTTCCTCAGCGCCGGCTTGAGGCTCCGCAGCGATTGGGCCATCCAGTCGAACAGAGGCGATCCCTCGTCCGCGCCGACGATGCCCACGGCCTCGATCTCGGGGCCGGGCAGGCCCGCGTCCAGGAAGGTCCGGTTCAGGCGCCGCCCGAAGTCCGGAGGCGTCCCATGGGCCCAGTAGACCTCGGCGAGCAGCTGATAGCTGTCGTCCCAGGTCGGGCATGGCGGCCAACTGCTGTTCTCGTTCGTCAGGTCGATCTCGTGGAAGGCCACGATGCCGCCGGGACGCAGAAAGCGGGTGAACTTCCGCAACACGTCCGCGGGGTCCCGCTGGTAGAGGAGCACGAACCGGCCGACGACGGCGTCGAAGCTCAGCGACCCCGCGAGATCCTCCAGAGCCGTCACCTCGAAGGTGACCGTTTCGCCGAAGCCTTCGGTCGCCGCGCGCCCCCGCGCCTTCTCCACGGCCACCGGATCGCGGTCGACCCCCAGGACCCGGCCGCGCGGGCCGACGATCTCCGCCGCCAGCAGCGACACGTCGCCCACGCCCGAGCCGAGATCGAGGACGGACATGCCCGGCCGCAGACCGGCGGCACGCAGGAACCGCTCGGTCCACGGGCGCAGGACGCGCCCCTGAACCATCAGACGGCGATGTTCGAGATCCGTGCTGCCGAGCACATACGTCGAATCGCCCGTCACCTCGTGTCCTCCGTCCCGGGCAGCCCGGCCATCCAGTCGAGGACCAGCGCGTTGAACTCCGCCGCCCGTTCCTGCTGGATCCAGTGGCCGACCCCGTCCCAGGCCACCGCCGTGCTGTACGGATGCGGGCTGACCGACTCCTCCCAGTCGAGGTCGATGCCCTTCGCCTTCAGGGAGGCGTTCGCGGACACGGTCAGCACCGGGCAGGCCCGGCGGCGCAGATAGTCATCGGCGGCGGGACGGAGCGTCACCTCGTTGGGTTCGAACAGGCCGAGGAACACTCCGGAGACCGTCTCGGGGGAGGTGCCCAGCACCCGGCGGCGGTGCCAGGTCGGTAGCCATTCAAGCGCGGGCTCCACCTGAAGGCCTTCCATGCCGCCCAGCACGGCGACGGCCACGGAGACCGGGTCGGGGCC
The DNA here is from genome assembly GCF_016863295.1 of Planotetraspora phitsanulokensis. GTDB lineage: Bacteria > Actinomycetota > Actinomycetes > Streptosporangiales > Streptosporangiaceae > Planotetraspora > Planotetraspora phitsanulokensis. Next base: position 233,945 of record NZ_BOOP01000019.1, on the reverse strand, counting down.
GCGGAAGGCCGCCGCGACGCCCGCGGCGAACTCGGCGTCGAACCCGTAGGCAGGGTCGACGGCGACGACTGCGCGGACGAGGTCCGGGCGTTCGACGGCGAGCACCGAGGCGGCGGCCGCTCCCAGCGAGTGGCCCACCACCACGACGGGCCCGGTGCCGAGGCCGTCGAGCAGCAGGGCGAGGTCGCCCGCGAAGTCATGCGGAGTGAAGCCCCCCGCGGCCTGTGACGACCGGCCGTGGCCGCGAAGATCCGGAGCGATCACCCGATGCCGGGCGGCGAACGGGTCCAGTTGTGCGGCCCAGTCATGCGAGTCGCACGTGCCCCCGTGTACGAAGAGCACGGTCTCGCCCCCGGAGCCCTCATCGGTGTAGAACAGCCGCCCGTCACCCACGGTGAAGTAGCTCAAGGTCCATCCCCCAGCGATCTGCGATGGTCGGGAGACCCTCCTGGTCTCCCGCGATTCGCCGGAAATCTAGGGAGCGTCCTGTGAACAAGAAGTGATCAGGCGTTCACCGCGCCCGTCGCCCGCTCGGCGTCGCGCAGCTTGGCGCGGATCTCGTCCGCGACCGTGGGGTCGGCGGCGGCGAAAACGGTCAGTGCCCGCCGCCAGACGGCCTGAGCCGCGGCCGGGTCGCCGCCGGCGAGATGGGTGTCACCGAGCCGGTTGAGCGTGCCCGCCTCGTGGAAATGGTCGCCGACCTCCCGGTACAGGCGCAGGGCGTCCTCGTAGCAGGCGGCGGCGCGCGAGTGGTCGCCGAGGTGGTGGTGGGCGTAGCCGAGGCTGTCCAGCGTGCCTCCGGCGCCGTAACGGTTGATCGGTTCCGTCGCGGCGAGTGCCTGCTCGAAGTAGGCGGCCGCCTGCTCGTGGTCGCCGAGCAGGGCGTGCGTCCACCCCAGGGCGTGCAGCGCGCTGCCCTCCGCGGGGCGGTTCCCGGCGGCCCGGTACAGATCGAGCGCGCGCCCCGCCGCGTCGAGCGCTTCCGCGTGCCGCCCCTGCTGGTCGAGTAGCCAGCCGTGGCTCCGGTGGGCGTGGGCCAGTCCCGATCGGTCGCCGAGTTCGGTGAACAGGTCGAGAGCCTGCCGTACATGGGTGTTGGCGGCGTCGTACCGTCCCAGCCGGGCGGATGCGCGGGCCAGCCCCCGATGGATGTGGGCCTGCGCGGTCCGTTCCCCCGCCCGTACGGCCGCGGCCAGCCCGGCGTGCTGTACGGCGAGGAAGTCGTGCCAGTGGCCCTGACGGTCGAAGAACCGCTCCAAGGTCCACGCCAGCTGCCACGTGTAGGTGTCCAAGCCGTTCCGTGAGGCCTGTTCGACCACGGACAGGAGCACGGAACGCTCGCGATTGAACCAGGCAAGGGCTTGCCGGTCGTCGTCGAAGTCCTCGGCGAGCACGCCGGGCTCCGGCGGCGGCAGGAGGGTCACGCTCCAGTAGGGGGAGAACAGCCGGCCCGCCGCGTGCGCGGTGCGCAGGTAATGGTCGGACACGCGGCGCACGACCGCGCGCCGCTCGGTCTCCGGGTCATGGGCGAGGGTGAGCTCGCCGGCATAGGCGCGGAGCAGGTCGTGGCAGGTGTAGCGGCCAGGTGTGTGCTCGGTGACGAGGTGCGCGCCCGTGAGCTCGGCGAGCAGCAGGCGCGTGCGCCGTACGGGAAGCCCCGCGACGCAGGCGGCGGCCCACGCGGTGATGTCGGGGCCCGGATGCAGGGCCAGGAACCGGAACAGCCGGGCGGCGTCGGCGCTGAGCGCCCGGTAGGACCACGAGAAGACCGCCCGCACGTCGCTGGCCGGGTCGGGATCGGCGAAGGCGTCGAGGCTGCCGTCCGCCTCGCGTAGCTCCCCGGCGATCGCCGTGAGGGGGAAGCCGGGACGGGTGGCCGCGCTGGCGGCCACGACGGCCAGGGCGAGCGGCAGGCCGGCGCAGCGAGCGATGATCTCGTCGACGGCGTCGGGCGCGGACGCGATCCGGTCCCGGCCGAGACGCCGGACGAGCGTCTCGCGGGCCTCCTCGGGCGTGAGCGGGTCCAGGATCAGCGGATGGGCGCTCTCGGTGGCGACCAGGCCGGACAGGCGGTCACGACTGGTGATCACCGCCAGGCACCCGGGGCTGCCGGGGAGGAGCGGACGCACGTGCTCCGCGTCGCGGGCGTTGTCGAGCAGGACCAGGACCTTGCGGTCGGTCAGCAGGCTTCGATAGAGGGCGGCCTGGGCGTCGAGCCCGCCCGGAATCCGGTGGGGCGGCACCCCGAGAGCCTCCACGAAACCACGCAGGGCCTCGCCGGTGTCCAGGACGGACCCGGTGGGGTCGAAGCCGCGCAGGTTCACGTACAGCTGACCGTCGGGGAAACGGTGGGCGATCCGATGCGCCCAGTGCACCGCAAGCGTGCTCTTGCCGATCCCGCCCATGCCGCCGATCGCGCTGATCACCACCGTCTCGGAGGTCCGCCCGTCCTCGGGGAGAAGGGCGAGGACCTGCTCGAGGTCGGCCCGCCGCCCGGCGAAGGCCGCGAGGTCCGACGGCAACTGCGTCGGCCGGGCGGGCTGCTGGGCGGGCTCCCGTGTCGTACGGCGGGCCGGTCCGGTCGCGTCGGCGGCCTGGCCCCGGAGGACCTGCTCCTGCGCGGCCCGCAACTCCGGCCCGGGATCGATGCCCAGCTCGTCGGCCAACCGGGAACGGACGGCCTGCCAGGTCTCGAGCGCCTCCGCCTGACGACCGGCCGCGGCGAGAGCCAGCACCAGCCTCGCCTGCAGGGGTTCGTCCAGCGGATGCCGCGTCGAGGCCTCCCACAAGGCCGTCAGCACCTGCTCGGCCGCGCCCAGGCGCAGCGCCAGGTCGGCGGTCTCCTGCACAGTGGCCAGCTGCTCGCGGTCCAGAGCGGCGAACACGGGGTGCGCCCGCACCTCCGCGGGGATCCCCGCGGCGGCCGGGCCCTGCCACAATGCCAGCGCTTCCGTCAGCAGGTCCAGCGAGCCTTCCCGGCGGGCCTCCTCGGTCATGCGGCGGAAACGCAGCAGGTCCACCTCTTCCGGGCCGACATCGAGGCGGTAGCCGCCGGCGCCACGGACGAGCCACCGCCCCTCCTCACGTACGGCGAGGCCCGGTTCGAGCAGCCGGCGCACCATTCCGACGTACCGGTGCACCACGTTGACCGCGCTGGCCGGCGGATCCTGTCCCCACAGGACGTCGACGACCTCGCCGAGACCCACCGGCCGGCCCGCGTGCACAAGGAGCAGAGCCAGCATCGCCCGCTGCTGGGGAGGACCCGGATCGAGCTCGAGGCCGTCCCGCCACGCCCGCACCGGCCCCAGCACCGTGAACCGCACCGTTTCCGGTGACGCCTGACCTGACGCCGTCACCTCGCCCGACACAATGGACTCCCGATTCCGTCTTCTGTGTGACTGACGGCGCCGCCGTTCGATCACTTCTTGCACACAAGGCCCGACCTACGATCACGGCCCAGTTATGAACGCGAGTTCACAGCTCGTTGTTCCTCTTCCTGACAACGGAGTTCACAGTGGCCGAGATCATCCTTGCCGCCTCGCCCTTCCACGGGCATGTGGCGCCGATTCTGACCGTCGCCGCGGACCTGATACGCCGCGGTCATGAGGTGGCCGTGCTCACGGGCACGAAGTTCAAGAAGCGGACGGAGGCCGCCGGCGCGCGCTTCGTCCCGCTCCCCGCGGAGGCCGACATCGACGAGGGGCAGATGGACCGGGACTTCCCGGGGCGGGGCCAGTTGCCTCCCGGCCCGGCTCAGCTCGGATTCGACGTGAAGCACGTCTTCGGCGACCCGGTCCCGGCCCAGTACGATGCGCTGCGGAGCCTCCTGGCGGAGTTCCCCGCCACCGCCGTGATCAGCGATGCGCTGTTCATCGGGGCGCTGCCGCTGTCCCTGGCAGCCGAGCGGAGGTCCCGTCCGACCACCGTCGCCCTGGGCGTCTCCCCGACATTCCCGGCGACCGGCTGGGGGCCCGAGGTCGAGGTCGACGCGCAACGGCACCTGGGGGAACTGTTCCGGTCTGTGGGGGTCACCCTGCCCGGGTTCGTGCTCGCCGGCCTGATGAGCGTCCCCGACCACTACCTGCAGCTGACCGTGCCGGGGTTCGAGTTCCCCCGCGATGACCTGCCCGGTTCCTTCCGCTTCGTCGGCCCGCTGCCGCCGGCCCCCGCCCCGGCCTTCGACCGGCCGTCGTGGTGGAAGGAACTCCTCGACGACCGTCCTGTGGTGGTCACCACGCAGGGGACGTTCGCCAACACCGACCTGGAAGAGCTGGTCGTCCCCACACTGCGCGTCCTCGCCGATTCGGACGCCCTCGTCGTGGCCGCCACCGCGCGCTCGGGCGGCGCCGAGCTGGTGCGGGCCGCCATGGGGGAGGTGCCGGCCAACGCCCGCGTCGCCGACTTCATCCCCTTCGACCTGCTGCTGCCGCACGCCGACGTCCTTGTCACCAACGGCGGCTACGGCGGAGTGCACACCGCCCTCCGGCACGGCGTCCCCCTGGTCGTCGGGGGCGCGACCGAGGACAAGCCGCGGATCGCCGCCCGGGTCGAGTGGAGCGGCACGGGCGTCAACCTGGGCACCGCCACGCCCGACGACGCCGCGCTCCGCACGGCTGTGGACACCGTCCTGTCCACGCCCTCCTACCGGGCCCGCGCCCAGGAACTACGCGAGGAGTTCGGCCGCTTCGACGCGCTCCAGTCGATCGCCGACCTCGTCGAAGGACCGGCCCGGTAGACGGCCTGACACCACCCGGTATCTGAACCAACCCGGCCGGGAGCGCATGCGCTCCACGGCTTCTCCGGCATGCCCTCATCCCGGGCATCGCCATGCACCTCAGAAAGGAAACAAGTGAACCTCATCAGAAAACGCTCCGGGAGGAAACTCCTGGGGGCGATGATGTCGGTCCTCCTGCTGCTCTTCTCCGTGGCCGTCGCGCCGGGCGCGCAGGCGGCAGAGAGCGATTACGGCCCGTTCGTCGGTGGTTACGGCGGCACGACGTCCACCACACCGGCCGTGGTCTCGATTCCCGGCCGCGTCATCACGGTCATCAGAAACGCGGACGGCACGGTCTCCTGGTCGGTCAACCCGGGAATCAACACATCGAACTTCAGGCCCATCCCGGGTGGATGGAGGACGCCGTTCGCTCCCACGGCGATCGCCTACAACGGCCTGCTTCACGTGTTCATCCGTGGGAGCTCCGATAACAGAATTTATTACGCCATCCTCACCGACGACCAGAACAATCAGTGGACCCCCTGGATGTCCATACCGACGGTGACGTCGCTGGGCTCCCCCTCGCTCGTCGTGCTGAACGGGCGGTTGCACGTCTTCTATACCGGCATGAACAACCGCTTCTATCGGCTCGAATATGACGGCAGTTGGCGTGTTCTGAGCACGGAGATCCCGGGAAACGGCACCTCCGCCTCTCCGCTCACCGCCGTGCAGTACGGCGGCGGCGGGATTCAGCAAGTCCTTCTGCTTCACCGCGGCAACGACAACCGCGTGTACCGGCAGACATGGAATCCGACCAACAACAGGTTCGACGGGTGGCGGGTCACGGGAGACGTCCAGACGACGGTGAGGGTCGCCGCCGCTGCGGATCCGGACTATCCGAACGTCATCGAGTTGGCGGCGCGGGGAACCGATGGGCTGATCCGGCTGGCGACCCTGACGGACGATCAGCTGACCTACCCGTGGCACCCCACGATCGGCGGTAACTACTACACCGACGCGGCCCCCACGCTGTACAGCCCCGCGTCGGTCGCCGCGTTCGTGGTCTATCTGGTGATCACGCTGAGGGGTTACAACGACATGTGGATGAAGAGGGCGCTCTGACCGTTTGACGGCGCCGCTGCCCGGCATATTGGTCGGGTCTCCACCCGGTGCGTTTCCGTCGCTCCGCGGCGTACGCGGCGCGAGTGTGGACGGCGGCGCCCTCCGAACGCGCCCAAACGATGAACGGGCCCGGCCCCACGTGGGGGCCGGGCCCGTTCGTCAGGGGTTGCCGGTCGGTGCGTGCCATGTCATGCGGCGATCTGCTTGCCGTCCTCGCCGCCGGAGGTGACGGCGATTCGCCGCGGCTCCGCTCCGGCGTGGGCGCCGGCCACCCGGACGCTCAGGACGCCCGCGTCGTACGACGCCGTCACCGCGTCGGCGGTCACGTGCGCCGGGAGAGCGAACGACCGCTGGAACGAGCCGTACCGCACCTCCCGCAGGGTGCGCCCGTCGCGCTCCTCGCTCTTCTCGTCGCGCCGCTCGCCGCGGACGACCAGCCGTCCACGGTCGACCTCGACCGCGACGTCCTTGTCGACGTCGATGCCGGGAAGTTCGACGCGGACCACCGCGTCGTCCCCGTCCCGGGTGACCTCCGCGGCCGGGGTGAAGCCGGTCGGCCGGGTCGTGCTCAGGGGAGTCGCCGGCGCGAAGTAGGGACCGAACGCTCTGCGCACCACGCGGTCGAATTCCGCGAACGGGTCGCGCCTGCTCCACAGGGTCAGGCTGCTCATGTGATCCTCCACGATCCGTCACTCGCCGGCCCTTGCGGCCGGCGAGGGTACCAAACATGAGTCGACCCGACTCAATTCCCGATTCGGCTCGGTTATCCGTGTGACCGATGATGTGCGGGGGATCGAGGGCGTGGGGGCTCGGTATGCCCTTCATGAGGGCGCGCCCGGAAATCGATGGGAGTCGGGATTCGCGTCCGGGGACGCCGCCGCCCCCGGGAAATGAAAAAGTCCCGAGCCTGTGACCTGCACAGATTCGGGACCGAGATTGGTGTCCGAGGGGGGACTTGAACCCCCATGCCCATCACTGGGCACTAGCACCTCAAGCTAGCGCGTCTGCCTATTCCGCCACCCGGACGTGGTGCCTGCACGCGAGACCGTCATCCCGCGTCGGCTGATACAGGTTAGCACTGTCCCATGGCTGGTTCATACCGAGAATCAGGCCGGGTACGGCTTGCGCCCGGCCCGTGGTGATGATCCGGGACGGCCGACGGCAGGATGGAGGCGCGAGCCGTTCCGGCCGCATGCCGTACGAGATCGCAAGCCGGCCCGGCAGCGAGCGCGAGGAGGCGCAATGACCCCATTGAACGGCGAGGACGAAGTCGTCGAGTTGTGTGGTGACCTCATCCGGATCGACTCGACGAACGCCGGGGACAATTCCGGTCCCGGAGAGCGGAAGGCCGCGGAATACGTGGCCGCCAAGCTCGCCGAAGTGGGCCTGGAGCCGGAGATCCTCGAGTCCGACAGCGGGCGGGCCAATGTGATCGCCCGCATCGAGGGGGCCGACCCCGGCAGGGACGGCCTGCTGCTCCACGGGCACCTGGACGTGGTGCCGTTCAACGCGGCCGACTGGCGGCACCACCCGCTGAGCGGCGAGGTCGCCGACGACTGCGTCTGGGGGCGCGGCGCGGTCGACATGAAGAACATGGACGCCATGATCCTTGCCGTCGTGCGGCAGCGCCTCAGTGCGGGACGCAAGCCCCCGCGTGACGTCGTCCTCGCCTTCACGGCCGACGAGGAGGCGGGCGGCAACTACGGCGCCCAGTGGCTGGTCGAGAACCACCGTGACCTCTTCGAGGGGTGCACGGAGGCGATCGGGGAGGTCGGCGGCTTCAGCGTGACCATGGGCGCGCAGGACGGAGGCTCGCGCCGGCTCTATCTGATCGAGGCGGCGGAGAAGGGCATCGCCTGGATGCGGCTGACGGCCAAGGGCCGGGCCGGCCACGGCTCGATGCTGAACGACGAGAACGCGGTCACCGAGCTCGCCGAGGCGGTCGGGCGTCTCGGCCGTTACGAGTGGCCCGTACGGCTCACCTCCACGGTCCAGGCCTTCTTCGACGAGGTCTTCGAGGTCGAGGTGAAGGCCGAGGACGCGGAGGCGGCGGTGGCCGAGCTCGGCCTCCTGGCCCGGATGATCGGCGCCACGCTGCGCAACACGGCCAACCCGACCATACTCGCGGCGGGATACAAGGCCAACGTCATCCCGCAGTCGGCGACCGCCCATGTCGACGGGAGGTTCCTCCCCGGCTACGAGGACGAGTTCTTCCAGACGGTCGACGAACTGCTCGGCCCGAACGTCACCCGGGAGTTCGTCTACCACGACGTGGCGGTCGAGACCCCGTTCACCGGGGACCTGGTCAAGGCGATGGCCGGCGCCCTGCACGAGGAGGACCCGGGCGCGAAGGTCGTGCCGTACACGCTCAGTGGGGGGACGGATCTCAAGGCCTTCAGCCGTCTGGGGATCCGCGGGTTCGGTTTCGCGCCCCTTCAACTTCCCCCGGACTTGGACTTCTCCGGGATGTTTCATGGCATCGACGAGCGGGTTCCGGTGGATTCGCTCCGATTTGGGGTCCGAGTTCTTGACCGATTCCTCGATTACTGCTGAGAAATCTCTTGTGATCACGTGGTGTGCGGCTACAGTGACTCTGCGTTGAGGGCGGGATCCGCACCGGGCGGACTCCACGGACTCGGGAGGTCGTGTGACGCGCACGCCGGAACTGCAGTGGGGGACGTCTGTGCCCGCCGCTGTCCGGTGCGCGGTCGACGCCCCCGAGTCCGGCAGGGGCGACCGGATGGCGCGGTTCGCGGCCGGTTCCCGTCTGGGTCCCCTTCTGGTCATCGGCGGGCTGATCGCCGTCGGATGGCTGCTCGGTGTGATCTTCGGTGTCTTCGGCACGGCGACGTCCGTGGCGCAGACGGCCCTCTCGCATGTCGCCGCCGGATCGGCGCTCTCCGATGTTCTCCCCACGGCGGACTCCAGCGGGTCGCCCGCGGCCGACGCCTACAGGGGGTCCACGGGAAGCTCCGGTGATTTCCCCACGGTGAGTGACGACGCCCCGGCGAATGCCGCGGCCATGGCGGGGCGCACGGTCGACGGGATGACCAGTCAATCGAAGCCCGTGCTCCCCTCACCGTCCACTGCGGACCACGCCCCGGAAAACCATGGGCTGGTTCCGCAGACGGGCAGTGGATCCTCCATGTTCGGGGATCTCGCGCGGCCGGTTCTCGAGCCGCGTCTCACTTCGCTGCCCGCCCCTTTGGCGGCAGTGGTTCCTCCGGTCGTCCGCACAGCGGCGGACGACCCTTCTTTCTCTCCAGACTGATCCCGCCTCAGCGCCGGCTCCCCCTTCGACGGTGGCCGGTGCCGACGCCTGCCCTGAGCCGTTCACCCACGGCCCGGCGGGCTCCGCGCGGGTGACGCGGAATCTCTCCATCTCGTGACCGACGATCCACGGTCCAGTGGTGCCTTGGCCTGGACGCATGTCTCGAGCTGTCAGGAAACCCCCTAAAGAACGACATAGGAGCATTCATTATGCGAACGTGGGCGAAGGGCTCAGCCCCCGCAGCGTTTCTCGCGGCCGGCGTCATGGCCCTCGGCAGCGGCACGGCTCACGCCGACACCGTGGGCGACGGCTCGATCGGTGGCGGCAACCAGCTCAACCTGCCGATAACCGTGCCTATCGACATCAGCGGGAACGCCGTGGCCATCGCCGGCGACGCCGACGCGTCCTCGAAGGGCGGAGCGTCGGTCCAGGGCGGGAACGGCGGAGGCATCTCGGGCCGGACCTCGGGCGCGCACAGCATCCTGGGCGGCAACCAGGTCAACGCGCCGATCACGGCGCCGATCAACGCCTGCGGCAACTCCGTGGCGATCTTCGGAAACGCCGACGCGGGCTGCAAGGGCGGCGCGTCGGTCCAGGGCTCCGGCAGGGGTGGAGCGGGTCACAACGTCACCTCGGGCCGCTCGTCGATCCTGGGCGGCAACCAGATCATCGCTCCCATCACCGCGCCGATCAACGTCTGCGGCAACTCCGTCGCGGTCCTCGGCAGGTCGTTCTCCGGCTGCCAGGGCGGCGCGTCCGTCTCCGGCGGCGGCCACGGTCACGGCGGCTACGGCGGCTGGAAGGGCGGCGGTCACGGGGGCTGGAAGGGCGGTTGGAAGGGCAACGGCGGCTCGACCGGCCGCAACGTCACCGACGGCCGTTCCTCCGTGGGCGGCGGCAACCAGGTGGTCGCGCCGATCACCGCTCCGGTGAACGTCTGCGGCAACGCGATCGGCAACGGCAGCGCGAGCTGCGGCGGCGGCGCCGGCGTCAAGTACCCCACGCCCGGCGGCTGGAGCGGTCGCAACGTCACCGACGGCCGTTCCTCCATCGGGGGCGGCAACCAGGTGGTCGCGCCGATCACCCTGCCGATCAACATCTGCGGCAACGCCGTTGCTCTGCTCGGCGACGCCTTCGGCGGCTGCAAGGGCGGCGCGTCCGTGAAGGGCGCCTGGTGGGCCCAGAGCGGGTCGGGCCACAACGTCACCTCGGGCGGCTCGTCGATCCTTGGCGGGAACCAGGTCGTGGCGCCCATCACCGCCCCCGTCAACCTCTGCGGCAACGCCGTCGCGGTGCTGGGCCGGTCGAACGCGAACTGCGCCGGCGGCGCCTCGGTGCTCGGCGGTGTCGGCGGAGGCCGCAACACCACCTCGGGTCGGTACGGAATCCTCGCGGGCAACCAGATCATCGCCCCGATCACGGCTCCGGTGAACGTGTGCGGGAACGCCGTCGCCGTTCTGGGCGACGCCGCGGCAGGCTGCCTGGGCGGCGCCCAGGTCGGCTCGAACCACGGCCGGTACGACCACCGCGGCTGGGGCCGTCCCCAGCACCAGGCCGCGTCCCGTGACGGGATGTCCGCGCTCCCCGCCGTTCCGGCCCTGTCGGGGCTGAAGGAGGCCAACGGCGTGCGGCAGATGAGCGCCGCGGCGACTCCGTCGGCGCCGGCCGTCGGCGACCTGCCGAGCATGACGGGCCTCCCGGCGCTGCCGGGCGCTCCCGACGCGCTGCCCAGCGGCAGCCTGGACAAGACGGCGCGGACCCTCACGGGCAAGAACACCGTCAGCGGCGTGACCGACACGCTGCCGACGGGCGACCTCGACGAGACGACCGACGCGCTGCCCCTCAAGAACCTCGGTCTGATGAGCGCGGAGCAGCCGGTCGGCGTGACCGGCATGAACTCCGGTTCGCTCGCCGCCCTGCTCCTTGGTGCCATGTTCGCCGCTTCGGCGAGCCTGTTCGCCGTGACCCGGCGCGTCCGCGTCGGCCGGAAGTGACGTCTGTCCGAAGCGACTCCGGCCGGGGACGACCCGGCCGGAACTGATCCCAGCCGGAACTCGTTCCGGCTGGATGTGGCGCCAAGCCCTTCACAGCTTTTCGCCGGAAGCACCCTCGGTAGAGGTCGTACTGGCGGAAAGTAACAAATATCACTCGTCCACGTCAGGGTGAGGGACGGCACATCAGCCGCCCGTTCCGCCCCTGGCGCGGACGACCAGAGACGCTCCCCCGCCGCCCAGGCGGTGGTGAGCAAAGATGCTTTGCCCGTTCCGGGGGCGCGGCCCGGGGCGGGCAAAGCGCATTTGGCCGGTCCGTCGCGTGAGTATTACTCACATGGTGCGAACTGCGCGGATGACTTTGCGCCGCAGGCGGACACGTCTGCTCCCATCGGGATACAGGCGCAGCCGGTCGATCTCCCAGCTTCCGTGCTGGGCGTGCTCTGTCAGCATCTGCCTGGCTATCTCCCGCGGGGTGCCGCGTGGCAGATAGATGTCCATGTAGGAGTAATCCAGCACAGCGATTAGTCTCCGAGGGGCGTGCTAGGGAACCCGAACGGCTCTATTCTGCGTCCTCGTGGATAACGGGTCCAGGCGGGTTAGATCCCCGGACAGAACCGGGTAGCCCGAGGGGGAAGGACTTGCGGATCCAGGTACCTTCAAATCGGCTCCCTGACCGGGGACGAACGAGGCGGCAGGCGCCGGGCCGCCCGGGGTCAGAGGGACGAAGGACGCCAGTGGTCGGGAACGCAAGGCCCGAAAGCACGGGGAACGAACAGCGAACAGCGAGGTAGGAAGCAGCGTGCCAGCCAATAACGGCAACGCCGGCGGAACCCGCCTGGTGATCGTCGAGTCGCCTGCCAAGGCGAAGACGATCGCCGGGTACCTCGGGCGCGGCTACATCGTGGAGTCCAGCATCGGGCACATCCGTGACCTTCCGGAGAAGGCCGATGACATCCCGGAGAAGTTCAAGGGTGAGGCCTGGGCGCGTCTCGGTGTCAACGTCGACCATGAGTTCGAGCCGCTGTACGTCGTCAACCCTGACAAGAGGTCTCAGGTCTCCAAGCTGAAGCAGCTGCTCAAGGAGGCCGACGAGCTCTACCTCGCCACTGACGAGGACCGCGAGGGCGAGGCCATCGCGTGGCACCTCCGCGAGGTGCTCAAGCCCAAGATCCCGGTGCACCGGATGGTCTTCCACGAGATCACCCCGCACGCCATCCAGGACGCGGTGTCCAACCCGCGCGACCTCAACCTCCGGTTGGTCGACGCCCAGGAGACCCGCCGCATCCTCGACCGTCTCTACGGCTACGAGGTCAGCCCCGTCCTGTGGAAGAAGGTCAAGCCGAAGTTGTCGGCCGGCCGGGTGCAGTCGGTGGCGACGCGGCTCGTGGTCGAGCGTGAGCGGGAGCGCATGGCGTTCACCGCCGCCAACTACTGGGACCTGCAGGCGCTGTTCGACACGGGCCGCTCGTCCGACGACCCGAGCACCTTCACGGCCTCGCTGACCGGGGTCGACGGCAAGCGCGTCGCCCAGGGCCGCGACTTCACGTCGCAGGGCACGCTGAAGGGCACGGGCGTCCTCCACCTCGACGAGGCGTCCGCCAGAGCCCTGGCGGGCAGGCTCTCCGCCACCTCCTACGCCGTCCGATCCGTCGAGCGCAAGCCGTACACGCGAAAGCCGTACGCGCCGTTCCGGACCACGACGCTGCAGCAGGAGGCGAGCCGCAAGCTGGGCTTCTCCGCGAAGTACACGATGCAGATCGCCCAGCGGCTCTACGAGAACGGCTTCATCACCTACATGCGTACCGACAGCATCACGCTGTCGGAGACGGCCGTCGCCGCCGCGCGGGGCCAGGCCATCAAGCTGTACGGCTCGGCCTACGTGCCCGACAAGCCGCGGGTCTACACGAGCAAGGTCAAGAACGCCCAGGAGGCCCACGAGGCGATCCGCCCGTCCGGCGAGGAGTTCCGCACGCCCGGTGAGACCGGGTTGTCCGGCGACATGTTCCGCCTGTACGAGCTGATCTGGCAGCGGACGGTCGCCTCCCAGATGAAGGACGCCGTCGGCGAGTCGGTGTCGGTCAAGGTCGCCGGCGCGTCCAGCACCGGGGAGAACGTCGAGTTCAGCGCCACCGGCCGGACGATCACGTTCTACGGGTTCCTCAAGGCGTACGTCGAGGGAGCCGACGACCCGTCCACCGACAGGGACGACTCGGAGAAGCGCCTGCCGAACCTGACCGAGGGCGACCGCCTGACGGCCAGGGACCTGACCGCGCTGGGCCACTCGACCAAGCCGCCCGCCCGCTACACCGAGGCGTCGCTGGTCAAGGAGCTGGAAGACCGCGAGATCGGCCGCCCGTCGACGTACGCGTCGATCATCGGGACGATCCTCGACCGGGGGTACGTCTTCAAGAAGGGCACCGCGCTGGTGCCGTCGTTCCTGGCCTTCGCCGTGGTCAACCTGCTGGAGCAGCACTTCGGCAACCTCGTCGACTACGACTTCACCGCCGACATGGAGAAGGTCCTCGACGACATCGCCAACGACCGGGCGGAGCGGGTTCCCGAGCTGCGCCGGTTCTACTACGGCGAAGAGGGCGACGAGGGACTCAAGGAGATGGTCACCGACCTCGGCGAGATCGACGCCAAGGAGATCAGCTCGTTCCCGATCAGGGGCAGCGACATCGTGATCAGGGTCGGCCGGTACGGGCCGTACCTCGACCGCGAGGGCGCCCGGGTGAACATCCCGGAGGACATGACCCCCGACGAGCTGACCGCCGACAAGGCCGAGGAGCTCTTCTCGCGTCCGAACGGCGATCGCGAGCTCGGTGTCGACCCGGCCACCGGCCGCACGATCGTGGCCAAGGACGGCCGGTTCGGCCCGTACGTCACCGAGATCCTGCCGGAGGAGCAGCCGCCCGCCGACACGAAGAAGCGGACCAGGAAGGCCGACGTCGTCAAGCCGCGCACCGGCTCGCTGTTCAAGACGATGTCCCTGGACACGATCACTCTTCAGCAGGCGCTGATGTTGCTGACGCTTCCCCGCGTGGTCGGTGAGATCGACGGCGAGGAGGTGACCGCGCAGAACGGCAGGTTCGGCCCGTACATCAAGAAGGGCACGGACTCCAGGTCTCTCGCGTCGGAGGACGACCTGCTGACGGTCACGATCGAGCAGGCCAAGGAGTTGTTCGCACAGCCGAAGCCGCGTGGGCGCGGCCGTGCGGCGGCCGCCCCGCCACTGCGGGAGCTCGGCGTGGATCCGAACTCGAAGAAGCCGGTCGTGGTGAAGGAGGGCCGCTTCGGGCCCTACGTCACCGACGGGGAGACCAACGCGTCCCTCCGCAAGGGCGACGGTGTCGAAGAGATCACGATTGAGCGTGCGGCCGAACTGCTCGCCGAGCGCAGGGAGCGGGCGCCGGCTCCGAAGCGGACCTCTACCAGGGCGAAGACGACCACGAAGAAGCCCGCCGCCAAGTCCTAGGGCGGCGGCGGGTCCGCGTGTGCGGCGCGCTTGTCGGCGGTAGCTCGTAGCATCGTCGTCAGCCGGGTCGAGGGGAGTCCGTCGTGGGGTTTGGGATCGCCATCGTGGTGGCCGTGGCGGTCGTGCACTACTACCTGTGGCGACGCGTGATCCGGCCGGCGACGGCGCCGGGATCGCGTACGCGGCGGGTGGCGGTGTGGGCCTTGTTCCTGCTGGCCGCCCCGCTGGTGCTGACCCGTGCCGGCGGCCGGATCTTCGGCACCGGATTCGAGCACTTCATCGCCTGGCCGGGATACCTGTGGCTGGCGATCATGTTCTATCTGCTGGTGTTCTCGCTGGTCCTGGAGATTCCGCGCGCCCTCGCCCTGCTGGTGGTGCGGCGGATCGAGCGCCGCGAGGCGTCTGCGGCCGGTGCGGCCGCCCCTGCCTCCCAGAACGAGTTGCCGGTGGCGGCCCTGGCGGCTTCCGGAGCGTCCACTTCAGAGGTCGCCTCGGGGGCCTCGTCTCCCGCCTCCGCTGACGTCACATCGCAGGACGGCCGCCAGGAAGACGCGGCTCCCGCCGTCCCCGCGCCCGGCCGGATCGACCGGCGGATGTTCATCGCCCGCACGGCCTCCGCGGTCGTCGGCGTGGGCGCGCTCGCCACCGTCGGATACGGCGTGGCCACCGCTCTGGGCGACCCGGTCGTCGAGCGGGTCCCGATCCGCCTGCCCCGGCTGGACCCGCGGATGAACGGGCTGCGCATCGCCGTGGTCAGCGACATCCACCTCGGCCCGCTGACGGGAATCGGCCACACCGAGCGCATCACCAGGATGATCAACGGGCTCCAGGCGGACGTGGTCACGATCGTGGGAGACCTGGTCGACGGCAGCGTCGCCGAGCTCGGCGCGCTGGCCGCCCCGCTCAAGGATCTGGAATCCCGCTACGGGGCGTATTTCGTGACCGGCAACCACGAGTACTACACCTCTGAAGGGCCCCAGGAATGGATCGAGGAGCTCGACTCCCTGGGCGTACGGTCGTTGCGCAACGAGCGAGTTGAGATCAGCCACAACGGGGCCGTGCTCGATCTCGCCGGGGTCAACGACCTCAACGGCGCGTCGTACGGAGACGGCCCCGACTTCGACAAGGCGCTGGCCGGCCGGGACGCCGCAAGGCCGGTCGTGTTGCTCGCGCACCAGCCGGTCCAGGTCGAGACGGCCGCCGGCCACGGCGTCGACCTGCAGCTTTCCGGGCACACCCACGGCGGCCAGATCGCGCCGTTCAACCTGGTCGTCAAGCTGCAGCAGCCCGTGGTGGCGGGTCTGGCGGCGTTCCCCCGGACGGGCGGTGGCGAGACTCAGGTGTACGTCACCAGGGGAGCCGGTTACTGGGGACCGCCGGTCCGTGTCGGCGCTCCGCCCGAGATCACCCTCGTCGAACTGCACGCCTGAGTCCCCGGCGGGTTAGGCCCTGGGCATATCTGTAGGAAAGGGATAGAAGAAGGTGACCGTTCCTCGCGTCCACAGTGCGGGACACGGCGGGACGTAATACCCTCAGGCGACGAGCAGGCAGGGCCTGTCCGGCCCGCTCGTCCCCCATACAGCCCAGCGAGCACCTGGATACGCTGACATCATGAGCACCCCTGGCCGGGCAGCCCAGCGACGCAAGACGTCGCACGTTCTGGCGATAGCGCCGTTCCGCAGGCTTTGGACGGCGATGGGGGTGTGCAGCCTCGGCGACTGGCTCAACATCATCGCGCTGACGGCCCTCGCGGGTAACCTCACCCAAGGCTCGGGCTTCCAGGCGCAGAGCCTGGCCGTCGGCGGCGTCTTCGTCGCCAAGATGTTGCCCGCGATCCTGCTCGGGCCGATCGCCGGGACGGTGGCCGATCGCTTCGACCGGCGCCTGACGATGGTCGTGGCCGACATCGTCAGGTTCGCCGTCGTGTTGTCGATTCCGCTGGTCGGCAGCTACCAGTGGGTGCTCATCGCCGCGTTCCTGGTGGAGTGCGTCAACCTCTTCTGGGTGCCCGCGAAGGACGCGACCATCCCCAACCTCGTGCCCAAGGAGAGGCTGGAGGAGGCCAACCAGTTCAACCTCCTGGTCACCTACGGCACCGCCCCCGTCGCCGCGGCCCTGTTTGCCGTCGTGTCGGCCCTGACGACCATGGTGGCGACCGCGTTCCCGGCCTCCGGCGTGCAGCCGACCGATCTGACGCTCGGCATCAACGCCGTCGCGTACCTGGCCTCGGCCGTCCTGATCTTCACGTTGCGGAGCATCCCCAAGGACCACACCCGCCAGGCCTCCACCGCCTCGATCCTCGGGCAGATCGTGGACGGCTGGCGCTTCGTCGGCGGCAACCGGGTCGTCAAGGGCCTGATCATCGGAATGCTCGGCGCGTTCGCCGCCGGTGGCGCGGTCGTCGGTGTCGGAAAGGCCTACGTCAGCGCCCTTCACGGGGGCGACGCGGGATACGGCGCGGTCTTCTGCGCGGTGTTCCTCGGCATGGGCCTCGGGATGTTCTTCGGGCTGCGCCTGCTCGGCGGGCTCTCCCGGCGCCGCATGTTCGGGCTGTCCATCATCGTGGCCGGGCTGACGCTCGCGGCCATCGCGTTGATCCACGACCTCGTGATCGTCGTCATGCTGACCGTGCTGCTCGGAGCGTGCGCCGGCATCGCCTGGATCATCGGTTACACGATGATCGGGCTGGAGGTCGAGGACGCCCTGCGCGGCCGGACCTTCTCGTTCCTGCAGTCGCTGGCCCGCGTCGTGCTGCTGGTGGTCGTGGCCGTGGCCTCGGGTCTGGCCGCGGTCTTCGGCATGCACGTCATCACCGTCGGCGGGATCAGCTACCAGTTCGACGGCTCCAACGTGGTGCTCCTGCTCTCCGCCCTGCTGGCCGTGATCGTCGGTCTGCTCGCGTTCCGGCACATGGACGACCGCCGGGGGATCCCCATCGGCGTCGACCTCATGGCGGCGCTGAAGGGCGAGAAGTTCGTTCCCGAAGCCGAGGAGCAGCCCCGCGGGTTCTTCGTGGCGTTCGAGGGCGGCGAAGGCTCGGGCAAGACCACCCAGTCGCGCCTGCTCGCCATCTGGCTGCGCGACCAGGGCTTCGACGTCGTCCAGACCCGGGAGCCCGGTTCGACCAAGGTCGGCATGCGGCTGAGGGCCATCCTGCTCGACGCCACCCACCAGGGCCTGTCCGCCCGCTCCGAGACCCTGCTGTACGCCGCCGACCGGGCCGAGCACGTCGAGAAGGTCATCCGGCCGGCTCTTCAGCGGGGGTCCACCGTCGTGACGGACCGTTATGTCGACTCGTCCCTCGCCTACCAGGGGGCCGGCCGGGCTCTCGAGCCCGAGGAGGTCGCTCAGATCAACTCATGGGCGACGGGCGGGCTGCTGCCCGACCTGACCGTCCTGATCGATGTGCCGCCGTCGGTCGGGCTGCGCCGGATGGCCTCCCCCGCCGACCGGATCGAGGCCGAGCCCATGGAGTTCCACGAGCGGGTCCGGCGGGAGTTCCGGGCGCTGGCCGCCGCGGCCCCGGACCGGTATCTCGTGGTCGACGGAACGCTCGCGCAGTCCGAGGTGTCCCGCCTCATCCAGGATCGGGTCCGGGAGATCCTCCCCGACCCCGTCCCTCACGAGGCCGAAGCCGCCACCGGCACCATCCCCGCCATCCGCGACTGACCCCCTCCCCTTGCCAAAACCCCTCGGCCGTGATCATCCACGAACCTGTGCATGATCACGCGGGAAAGGGTGGAGGCTTGGGCAAGATCAGGAGGGTAGGTTGATGGGGTGAGTGTCTTCGGCGATCTGGTGGGGCAGGAGCGGGCTGTCGCCGTACTCCAGAAGGCGGCCGCGGCTGCGGCCGACGCCCTCGCCGGAGGACGTGGCGCCGGCATGACCCACGCCTGGTTGTTCACCGGGCCGCCCGGATCGGGACGCTCCAACGCCGCCCGAGCCTTCGCCGCCGCGCTTCTGTGCCCGGACCAGGGTTGTGGCCACTGTGACGCCTGCCATCAGGTCGACGTCGGCTCCCATCCCGACGTGACCTGGGTCCGCCCTGAGGGGCTCTCCTACAGTGCGAAGCAGACGCGCGACCTCGTGCTCAAGGGCGCCGGGGCGCCGACGCTCGGCCGCTGGCGGATCGTGCTCTTCGAGGACGCCGACCGGGCGACGGAGGCCGCGGCCAACGCGTTGCTGAAGGCCATCGAGGAGCCGCCGCCGAGGACGGTCTGGCTGCTGTGCGCCCCCTCGCCCGACGACATGATCATCACGATTCGCTCCCGCTGCCGCGTCGTGACCCTGAGCACCCCTTCGACCGAGGCCGTCGCCCACATGCTGATGACCAGGGACGACGTCTCTCCCGATACTGCTCTGTTCGCCGCGCGCGCGGCCCAGGGGCACATCGGGCGGGCGCGGCGGCTGGCCCTCGACGACGGGGTACGGCGGCGTAGGGAGGATGTGCTCTCGATCCCCCAGTCGTTGTCCGGCGTGGGGGACTGCATCGTCGCGGCGGAGCGGCTGGTGAAGACCTCGACCGCGGACGCGGACGCGGCGACGACGGCTCTGAACGAGGTCGAGACGGCCGAGTTGCGCAAGGTGTACGGCGAGGGCTCGTCCGGCAAGGGGCTCAACAAGGGCCTGGTCCGAGGAGGGGCCGGAGCGCTGAAAGAGCTCGAGACCATGCAGAAGTCGCGGGCCACCCGGATCAAGCGGGACTCTCTGGATCTCGCCCTGCTCGACCTCGTGGCGTTCTATCGCGATGTGCTGGCCGTCCAGTTCGGGGCGCAGGTCGAGTTGGCCAACGAGGACCGGCGGCACGAGGTGGAGGCGCTGGCGCGGAAGTCCTCGCCCGTCGACACGCTTCGCCGTACGGATGCGATCATGTTGTGCCGCGAGCGACTGGCGGCCAACGTGAACCCCCAGATCGCCGTGGAGGCCATGGCCCTGGCGCTCCGCGATCCCCATCTCGTCTGATTCAGGCGGATCTCCACCTCGGAATATCTGGACTGCCCGGAATCCGACTGATCGCGCGGTCGGAATCATGCGGATCTGGGAGCTTTCGCCACGATGATTCCGGAGGGAGTCGACCGGAGGCCCTGACCGGTTGTGGTGAGCGCCACGTATGGTGGGGGGCACGGCGGAAGCCGTACGAGATCGAGGAGGGCCGGCTCTTGGGCATGATCATGGCCGTGAGCTTCACCCGTTACGGTCGGCTCTACTATCTCGACCCCGGTGGCCACAGCCCCAAGGTGGGCGACAAGGTGCTGGTGCCGACCGACACCGGCCCCGAGGTGGCCGAGTGCGTGTGGGCGCCGCAATACGTGAGCGAGGACGTCGACGGCCTTCCGGTCTGCCAGGGGATCGCCGGCTCCGAGCATCTGAGCCGTGACGAGGGGAACCGCCGCCGCCGGGCCGAGGCCCGGAGCGTCTCCAAACGACTGATCAAGCGGCACGAACTGCCGATGAAGGTGGTCGGCGTCGACTATCTGGACGCCGACAACGTCTACACCGTCTACTTCTCCGCGCCGCACCGGGTCGACTTCCGGGCGCTCGTCCGTGATCTCGCCAGGAACCTGCGCGCCAGGGTGGAGTTACGCCAGATCGGCCCGCGAGACGAGGCGCGGCTCCAGGGCGGCATAGGCCCGTGCGGCCGCGATCTGTGCTGTGCGACCTTCCTGAAGGACTTCGAGCCCGTGTCGGTCCGCATGGCCAAGGATCAGGATCTTCCGGTCAATCCGCTCAGAATCGCGGGAGCGTGCGGCCGGCTGATGTGCTGTCTGAAGTACGAGCACCCGCTCTACCAGGAATTCAGGGCTTCTGCCCCACGTACCGGGCTCGCTGTGGACACGCCGGAAGGCCCGGGAACCGTCGTCGGCCACAACGTTCCGTCAGACTCGGTGATCGTACGACTGAACGACGGGGGTCGGCGCTGTGCCTGTTCCAAGGCGAGTGTCTGCGCTCCGCGCAAGGCGTATGACTCGGCCTACGGGACGGATGAGGCGTGACCAACCGAATCTTGGCCGCTGGCACAGCGGCCCTGCTGACCGCTGCGCTCCTGGGCGCGTGCTCGACGAGCCAGGAAGCTCCGGCGAAGACCGGGAACGACGCCAGGACGGCGCCGACCCCTGCTCTGCAGTCCTTCTACAGCCAGACGCCCGACTGGGCGGACTGCGGTGAGGGCTTCGAGTGCGCGAAGGTGAAGGTGCCGCTCGACTACGCGAAGCCGTCCGGGGAGCAGATCGAGATCAGTGCGATCCGGCTGCCCGCATCGGGCGAGCGCATGGGGTCGCTGTTCATCAACCCCGGCGGGCCGGGCGCGTCGGGAATCGAGTACACGCGGGCGGCCCCGTTCCTGTTCACCGACGACCTGCGCGCCCGGTTCGACATCGTCGGCTTCGACCCGCGCGGAGTGGGGGAGTCGGCCCCGGTCAGGTGCATGTCGAGCCAGGAACTGGACTCCTATGTGGGTCTGGACGGAAGTCCGGACACGCCGGGCGAGATCGCGGCTCAGGAGAAGGGCTCGAAGTCCTTCGCCGACGCCTGCCAGGCGAAATCGGGGAGCCTGCTCCCGTTCGTCGGCACGGCCAACGCGGCCAGGGACATGGACGTGCTGCGTGGGGTCGTCGGCGACACCGGGCTGACGTATCTCGGCAAGTCCTACGGCACCTACCTCGGCGCGCTGTACGCCGATCTGTTCCCGAAGAGGGTGCGAGCCCTCGTCCTGGACGGCGCCGTCGACCCGGCGGTCTCCTCGTTCTCGGCCAACAAGGTCCAGGCACAGGGGTTCGAGGTGGCGCTCAAGGCCTTCACCGAAGACTGTCTGCGGGCCAACGGGTGCCCCTTCACCAGCCGTACGGTCGACGGTGCGATGGCTGAGGTCGCGGGCCTGCTGCAGAAGGCGGACGAGCGCCCCTTGCGCAACGATCTCGGGGACGGCCGCGTGATCGGCGAGGCCTGGACGGTGCTCGGCATCGTCACCCCGCTGTACGACCACCAGCAGTGGCCGAGGCTACGGGCGGCCCTCGGGCAGGCCTTCAAGGGGAACGGTTCCGATCTTCTCCGGATGGCGGACGTCCTGGTGGACAGGGGGCCGAATGGCGTCTACTCCAACCAGACCGAGTCGAACATGGCGATCAACTGCGTGGACCATCCGTACCCGAAGGGCACGGCCACCTATGAGAAGGCCGCCGTCGACGCCGCCAAGGCGGCTCCGCATTTCGGGTCCTTCGTGATGTGGGGGTCGTTCCCCTGCTCGTTCTGGCCGGTGAAGGCGGCGGGTGCCGACGGCGCGGACAGTGTCAAGCCGCTCAAGGCCGAGGGGGCCCCGCCCATCCTCGTCGTGGGCACGGTTCGTGATCCCGCCACGCCGTACGAATGGGCGAAGGGGCTGGCCTCGGAGCTGTCCTCGGGAGTCCTGCTGGGCTACGACGGCGACGGGCACACCGCCTATCGGACGGGCTCGGCCTGCGTCGACAAGGCGGTCGACGACTATCTGATCTCGCTACAGGTGCCCAAGAAGGGCATGGTGTGCCCGGAGGCCTGATAGCTCTGAAATCCTTCGGTCGGCGGGGGCGATCAGGGTGCACGAGAACCCCCGCCGAACCTGTAGACTTGCCCTGCCGTTCTGCGGCATGCCGCCTTAGCTCAGTCGGCCAGAGCACTTCACTCGTAATGAAGGGGTCAAGGGTTCGATTCCCTTAGGCGGCTCCAGTTCAGAGGCCCTCATGATGATCATGGGGGCCTCTTGGGTGTCTATCTGAGTGACTACCCTTTTCGATCATGATTTGAAGATGCGGTCCATGACGACCGCGCCGCCCTGGAGCACGGGCCGGATCTGCTTGCGGTAGACCAACTCGGTTACGGCTGTGCTGCTGTGGCCGGCCAGCCGGGAGATCTCTTCAAGCCGCCTTCGGCGGAGCATCGGTGCGCGGAGGAGAGACGCGGTAAAGGAGGGGGCAGGCTCGACGATCCGATTGAAGGCGGCCCGCGAGGAGGACGGGCACGCCGGGAGATGGATCGGTGGAGGAGCTGTTTGGTTTGCTGCTTCCGGCAGGCACCGCGGAGGGGTCGAACGAGGAAAGCACAGCGCTGACCAGCTTGTCATCACGGCCCGCACTCACGAGATGGGCACGGACACAAGGTCTACCTGTTGGCCGCGCGCCCGCCCACCGGCTGGCTGCGGCTCTTCGGCCGGTCCCGCCGGTGGCGGCGCGCACCACGCCGACAAGCGGCGTGAGCATCAGATTGACGGCATTACGGCTTGTGCGGATGAAGGTCTCCCGACTTGGCGGACAGTCATAGCCATCGGCACGCGCAGAGCCGATGAGACCCGGAAACCGACAGGCGCCGATGAGCGAAGGGGGAGGAAGAGAGGGGCGGCGGAAGCGAGCTGGTGGCCGGGGTTCACCGAATCGTTTCGGAGCCAAATCGACGGGGACCCCTCCAAGATCAGCTTGGGGGGCATGGGAGGGAGAATCGCGGGCAGGGGCGGTGCCCCTCCCGAATTGGCTGGCCAGTGTAATTGCCCCCCCAAATTGATCTTGCCCCGCCGATTCTGCACCACCGCAACGATTCGTCAAACCCCTCACGCGCGTAGGTTCGACGCGTGACCAACTGAGTGAATTGCGGCAGCGCTGCTTTGTGTATCGTGCACGCTGTGACTCCCGGACAGCACCCGCACCTGGTGGATGTGTTTCCCGACCTCACCGCTGACATCATCGCGCTGCTGCGAGTCCAGAACGAGAACGACCCCCTGGCGGACGCGGTGGAAGACCTGCTGTTCTACGGCGTGTGCACCTGTAGCGCCACATGCACCAACCTCTTGACCGCTCCACCGGGTTCGTCGAATTCCTGGATGGTGGAGTTGGAACGCGACGGCGAGTCCGTCATCTGGCTGAGCTTGAACCCGACCGCGACGGCCATCACCGACATCGAGTTACTCGACGGACGTGACCTCGGCCCAGCGAGTCGCAGAGGGGATGTCTCTGCGTGACGAACTGCGTGACAACGCCAACGGACGACGCTGGACAGTGGCGGAAGATGATGGACGCTCAACGCAGGTTGGCAACGTAGCCGGGCAGTTCCGGCGTCCCTGTTCCCCGATAAGGAAGAGGTTCCTAGGGAGCGTTCGGCTGGCTTGGGCGGTTCCCCATCCGGCTGCCCTCTCCGGCGGGACGATCAGGCCTGTGGCCATGTCAGTTGGGGCAGCACCAGGCCTACGGGGGGAGCTGCCGGGGCATGGCCGGGGCTCCGTCCGCGCCTTGCGGTACGTGGGTGGTTGCGCAGGGCCATCCCGCCAGCCGACGACCCTGGCAAGCCGAGCAGACCCCCGCCCGGCCCGCCAGCGTCAGAACGTGCGTCAAGGTCCGCTTGACGTGGCGGACCGGGCGGCGGCCCGCTCCCCGGAGAGCGGGTCGGCGGCAGACGGGATGGCAGCCAGGTCTGCGGGTTGGGTTCGCATCCCCTCCCGCCTTATCAACGGCACGGATGTTGCGAGCGTCAGTGGCCATCGGTAATGGCCCAGGGCGTGGCCTGTGCTGCTGTCCGTTGCCGTGACTGCCATCTGTCGTTCATGCCTGCGTAGCCGTGTTAATCAGCCTGCTCCCTAGCATCTGCGACGTGCGCCGCTGGCCTCCCGCGGCCCTCTCGGGCTCGGACTGCTGCCATCCCTCGGTGCTCGATTAGCCTCCGACGACTGATAGGCCACGGGAATGTCCGAAGAACGAAAGCAGACTCGAATCTCGCGCCGCAACGCGCTCGGCGTGTTCGGGGCGGCAGCCTCTGGTGTCGCGGCCGGGCCGATGCTGCTCGGTGCACGTGCCGCCGAGGCCGAGGCGTACCCGGCCTCGTCGGCGGTACGAAGCCTCAGGAACGGCTCGGGCTCCACGCCGGTCCAGGGCCTGCACCTCCAGTTCGGTGGCGACCCGCGCAGCCAGATGGTGGTCTCGTGGATCACCGATGAGGAGGTGAAGAACCCGCGGGTCGTCTACGGCACGCTCAACGGAGGCTTCGGGTCCACGGCGTCCGCGGTCACGAAGTCCTACACCGACGGACACTCGGGCAAGACCGTCTGGGCGCACCACGCGCTGCTGAGCAAGCTCAAGTCCGACACCGACTACCTCTACGCCGCCCAGCACGACGGCGCGACGCCGGACGCGGGCACGTTCCACACAGCGCCGTCGGGTCGAGCGCCGTTCACGTTCACCAGCTTCGGCGACCAGGGTTCGCCGACGGTGACGTGGAAGAACGGTTCGAACCCGGTCGACGCCTCGGGCCGCGACTTCGAGCCCAACGCCACTCCGGCCGCCGGTGACATCGTCACGGGCGTGGAGAAGGTCGGTCCGCTGTTCCACCTGCTCAACGGCGACCTGTGCTACGCGAACAGCGGCCCCGACCGGGTTCGCACATGGAACCACTACCTGACCAACAACAGCCGCTCGGCGCGGTTCCGTCCGTGGATGCCGTGCGCCGGCAACCACGAGATCGAGGCCGGCAACGGCGTGCTCGGCTTCGACGCGTTCCAGACCTACTTCGAGCTGCCCTCGACCGAGACCGACCCCGAGCTGGACAACCTCTGGTATGCCTTCACGGTGGGCGCGGTCCGGGTCATCGCCCTGCAGAACGACGAGATCGCGCTGCAGGAGGGTGGCGACATCTACAACCGCGGCTACTCCGGCGGTCGTCAGCTCGCCTGGCTGGAGAAGGAGCTCAAGGCGGCTCGTGCCTCCAAGGACATCGACTGGATCGTTGTCTGCATGCACCAGGTGATGATCAGCTCCGCGACCGCGGCGAACGGCCCCGACCTGGCGCTGCGTGCGGCGTACGGCCCGCTGTTCGACAAGTACGGCGTCGACCTGGTCGTGTGCGGCCACGAGCACGACTACGAGCGCTCGCTGGCCGTCCGTGGTGTCGTGCCGGGCAGCGCAACCCTCACGCCCAACCCGAGCCAGAGCGCCACCGACGTCGTCGAGAGCGAGTTCGGTACCACGCACATGGTCCTCGGCGGCGGCGGCGTCTCCGGCGTCACCAACACCAGCTTCACGATGGACGACTTCGACGGCCACGGCCACCACTCGGCGTACGTCCAGACGGAGCACGTCGGCAAGTTCAACTCGGTCAAGGAGCAGGAGGCCGCGGTCTGGATCGGTGTCCGCGACGACATGCACCCCTACGGCTTCGCCGAGTTCGCCGTCGACCCGGGCCGCCACCCGGGCGACATGACCCGGATCTATGTCACCTATTACAACGTGATCACCCCGACAGGTGAGCTGAAGGTGTTCGAGCAGTTCACGCTGCAGCGCCGGCGCAGCGACGGCGGCAACCGCCACCACTAACCCCTTCGCCAGCAGCCTCAATCGTCGGACCCCCCAGGGGCCGGGACCACGTCCCGGCCCCTGCTCGACAGTCGAAGAGATCGCAGCTGACGCCCTCGTCCGGGGTGGCAGGTTCGGCGAACCGCCGGTGCGGCGTTGAACACCAGTTGGTGGCTAGCGGCGGGCTGCGTGCTGATCGAGTCGCGCAAGAAGCGGGTGACCAACTGGGTGACAATCGGGACGGACACCAGCGGACGAGCGGGGACCGTGGTGGACGGTTCCGGCAGTTCAATCCCTATGAGGTGCCAGGCCAGAGGGCTGCGTTGGTTGCCTGATAACGAAGCGGTCCGCACATGAGCATCGCCGCCCATGCGGCATAGAGTCTGGCGCATCATGACCGACCACCACACTTACGGCACCAGCGCCCACACCGCCAGCGAGCTGGTCCGGCTCGTCAGTGACCGCCTCGGGCTGGTCTTCACCGAGCGTGAGAGCGACTACCGGGGCGTCTACCTTCGCGCCGAGAGCTACGACGGGAAGATCGAAATCCAGCCCAACCCGATTCCCGGCGACGACGAAGAAGACGACCTCTATGCGCCGGAACCCGATGACCGAGGTGCTCCTGCTCACCATCAGCCCAGCCCCCGACCCGGTCCTGCAGGACCGCCTGAGCTCCATCGAAGGGCTCATTCACCTGAACCACGAGTCATGGTGAACAGCTACTGATCCACAGCTATTGACAATTGCTCGTTGTGCGGCTTGCCCAGGCACTGCTGTACAGCAGGAAAGTACAGCAACAGGGCCGCACAGCATCTCACGCTGGCATGCACCACCACACGACCGAACAGGGCGAGGAGCCCTCTACGTCGTGACTGGCGCTGGTTTGCAAGCAGGAAGTCGGGGTGCGCGAGTAGCTCCAGCGTGGATACGTGCTATCGGGCAAGGCCGGCGAGTAGCCGACTCCACCACATGTAGGCGTCCAAGCGGCGCCACCACCCGGCGTACGAAACCGAAGGCACGTCCCGTCGTTCGGTGGTGCGTCGGATCCTGCAGACCCCGCCGTACGACATCAGTTCGTAGACCGTCATCACGCACATGCAGGTGTGTTCGAGAGACCGCCCGTCGCCCGGGGAGTCGTCGCACCAGGACAGCTCAACCCGTCGAGCCTGCGGTGTGGCAGCGTGTGGCGAGACGCCTGGGCAGTCCTGCCAGTCGTCGTCCGAGCCGAAAGCGATCGCCGCGAGCCACGGGTGTGTCTTTCTCAGTTCCCGCGCGACGGCTTCCACATCCCGCCGAGGTCGGCAACGGGGTTGTCCGCGCGGAACTCGAACTTCGCCCGGCCTCGGAGGCGCGGCGCACGACGCCCATCGACGGCGCGGGTGTTCTGTGGCCGATGTGGGACATCGGGAACCGGACGCCGACAGAGGAGCCGGCATGGAACATCGCCGGCCTGTGGGTGGAAGGGCAGCCCACCCTCGAACCTGGTGGCCGTGCCACGGTGCGGCTCGTGCCGCTCACCCCTGCTCAGTGGGTGCATGTCCAAGGTGCGGCTGGACAGATCGATCGAGGATGGGTAGACAAGCACGCGTAGCTCCTGACAGACACGGGTGATCTTGGTCGACACCCCGTCTACCAGGAGCTTCGTCGTCGTGCGGGACTGTCCAACTCGCGGTCACACCGCCAGCTCGGAAAGGGCTCGGTGTTCTAATCGCTGAACGTGGTTAGGCAAAGCGCCTTGTCCACCCGAGCGGCGGCCAGGTCGTCGTGGCGGATCACAAAATGCGCGGTGTAATAGGCCGACGCGAAATCCACGGTAAAAACAGCGAGTGACATCCATTCGCTCGTCAGCCGGTGCTTCTCCTTCTCCACATGGGAATACCATTTCGCCATCGGGATGACGATCTCGCCGGCCTGCTCGCGCCCCGCGAGGGTCTGCTCCGCAATGTCGTTGATCACCTCATCGTTGACATACCCGCCGATGTGGGCACGGCCTCCGCCCGGCCAGAGGTCGTGGGCCAGGGCACGGAGTTCGTCCAGATGCGGCACGTCACGCTCCAGGTCACGGGCCAACTGCTGCTGGAAGGGCGACAGGTCGTCCCAGTCCTCGTCCTCGTCCTCGTCTTCGTCCGTCCCGAACCAGGGGGGCAGCTCGGCGCGGAGCGTGGCGCTGACGTCGTACTGCTCGCCGACGATCCCGGAGTCCGGGCATTCTGCGACCACGGTATCGGTGCCGTCCTGTACGTACACGACTCGCGCGTACCTCCCGGTATCGTCCAGATGGTCCTTCTCGTGGGCCAGGAAGAAGAGCAGCGTCCCGTCTGCCGGCAGGTCGAAGCCGTCGACTCTCGGCAGCGCCCCACAATCGACGGAAAAGACGAACGGCAACGGACAGTTTCCGGCGGACGGCCAGTTCATGCCCACCGGCAGCCGGGGCAACCCACCGAACTGCCCGACCGGAAAGCCACCGGAACCCCCGCCCAACCGGATCGTCAAACGGAGGTGCTGGCTGAACCTGCTGATCTCGTCGTCCGGGATGCCCAACTCAAGCGCTGCACGCCGAAACTGCCCCTGATGATCCATGCCCAACATGATGAGCCCTTTCCAACCTGGCTGTGCCGTCGGGGTGTTGGTGGGCATGGGCTGTGCCTGGTGGATGGGTTCTCGACCAAGATCACCGTGTCCGCCAGAAGCTTCGCGTGCGTGTCTACCCGCCGTCGATCGACCTGTCCAGCCGCACGCTGCGGCACCTGATGAGGCAACTGGCCGCACACCGCGGGAGATCGGCACGCGATGGCGGCGTCTGCCCGTCGGCCGTCAGGCCCTGCTCGCCCTGGCCCACCTGCGATGCGGCGACACGTACGCCCAGCTCGCCGCAGGGTTCGAGATCGGCATCGCGACCGTCTACACGGCAACTCCGGACAGCGACGCCGTCACTCGCCGGAGTGACCTCTTGTGGGAGTTGGCGGCTTGTGCGACCGCAGCAATCGCAGGGGTGGGCCTCGAACGCCGCGGGGTTACGGGAAGTGCGTGCCCAGCCAGCGAGGGCTTCTGTTGTCGCTCCAGGCCACAGCCCGGATCGCGCGTAGGCGACCGCAGTCGTCAGTTCGATCTCAAAGATCTCTTGCTGGGCGTCGCCGGGCTACCCGGCGACGTGTGGGGTGTTGTGCCATCGAGGGCGGTGGCGGCGTAACCGCCGAAGATCGTGAGGCCGCCTGCGCGGCATTGGCGCCCTTTTGAGGTCGTGAGCCGAACTATCGCGTAGGTCCTAACCTGGACCCGCATGCCGAGCTTGACGCTGGCGACGGTTCCACGGAAGACGGCCCTCCTGAGATGCGCGACGAGTTCCTCGAAGGATCCTGCTAACGCGATTGCTAACAACGGCCGTGGACGGTTCTGGATCCTCATGGACTCCGAAGCTGGTTCCATGCGGCTTGAGCAGGCTTTTCTGACGCCGGTGGATGGCCTTGGACGCTCGTGTTCTAACTCGTAATGAAGGGGTCAAGGGCTCGATTCCCTTAGGCGGCTCCAGGCCAGAGGCCCTCCCGGATGATCCGGGAGGGCCTTTTTCGTGGGCGTACAGCAGTTCGTACAGCAACGGGACCGGGCCCCCGGCACCGTCCACTATCGCCAGTCGGTCTTTTCGGCCTGCTTACGGTCGACGGCGATCAGCATGCTGATTACGGTGTACGCGCAGAGCAGGGTGAGCCCCGCCCACCAGGGGAGCGGGAAGTACCCGGCCGACGGCGCGTAGTGTTCCGTCACCTGCGGATACTCCACTGTCGTCTGCTTGACCGCGAATCCGGCGGCCGGCGTGAGCTGCAGCAGCCAGTCGGAGACCGCGTCGGGGAGCAGCGGGAACGCCGTGACAGCATACGGTAGAGCGATCAGCGACACTCCGATGAGGATCGCTGACCAGCCGCGGTGCAGCCGCACGCCGAGCCCGTATGCGACGACGGCGCAGAGCGCGAGCACCGCCGCGAGGCCGACGATCACCCGAGCGCCGGTCAGCACCGGCAGCGACGGCACCACGATGCCGTTGCCTTTCAGGCTCGCTATGCCCGCCGGGAGGACGATGCCGACCGCCACCAGACCGGTGACGAAGTTGGCCCCCGCGACGACGAGTGCCCGGGCGACGATCACTCGCCGGGATGCCGCCTCGCCGGCCGTGCGGGTGCCGTAGCGAGCCGCGACGATGACCACGATGATCAGCGCGACCGGCAGGCCGAGCAGCGTGTTCTCGACGCTACGCGTGCCCTCCTCACCGAGCGGCCCGATGTCGCCGGTGCCGCTGATCGTGATGACGCCGTCCTTCTCCACGGCTCCCGATGGGTTGTGGTATTTCTCCCAGTCGGTGTGGTTCATCTCGCCTACCGAGTCGCTGTCCCACTTGCCGGTGGCACCGCCCTCGACGGTGACGTTGTCGAAGACGCCGACGGCCTGGGTGAACCGGACCTCCTCGATCGCGCCGCCGAGGCCGATCTTGCGGAGCGTGAGGTCGCCGGGGGAGGTGGCGAAGAGGCCGACCTGCACGGTGTCCGGCAGCCCGTCGAGTGTCGCGGCTGCGACGGTGTGCCACTCGCTGCCGTCGGAGGACTCGGAGCCAGTGATCATGTTGCCTGAGCGGGTCAGGCGCAGCCAGCGGGGGGACTGCGCCGAGACGTCTCCAGCGCTGCCGGCGACGTCGTTCCGGTAGTCGTGCTGGAAGCGAACGCCGTGGCTACCGGTCATCATGAGTGCCGCGTACTGCGAGCCCTGCCGCACGCCGTCCTTGACGATGATCCCGGCTTTCGCCCACGGCACCAGCCCGGACACGATCTGGTCATGTTTCGGCGGTGGATAGGTGATCGTCCCGGTCATCGAGGTCATCCGGACAGTGATGCTGCCCTCGCGGCTCAGGTCACGATGCAGGAACCAGAATTCGTCACTGACGATGGAGCCGTCACCGGCGACCGGCACGGCCGGGCAAGGACCCGGGCAGGACGAGTGGCTGTTGAGCGTGAACAGCAGACCCAGTGCGATGACGGTGAGGGCAGCGGCAGCCAGGGCGATCAGGCGCCCCGGGCGGCGGAACGCGGTCCATTCCCGCCGGAGGAGTTCGGTGGTCGACATGCCGTCGGTTCTACGGATCGGTGCGTAACACGACCCGAAGCGGTGCTGTCATTCTGTTGTTAGCTTTCCCAGGGCATGCTGGGCAGCATGATCGGGCTGCGCAGTGGGACCGTGGGAGCACGGTTCACGATGTTGTACGCCGTTGTGTTCCTCCTGTCGGGTGTCGGGCTGCTGGGCCTGGTCTTCCTGCTCTCCGGCGGCAGCCTGAGCAACGTCTCCCCGGCTGGAAATCTCCCCGACCAGGGCAGCGTCACTGCGGCACAGCAGCGCGTCCGGGAGTTGGAGGACCAACTGGCCGCGGTGCATGCGCAGCAGTCCAGCCAGCTGCTGGCCGGCTCGCTGCTGGCGCTGATCGTGATGGCAGTCGTCTCGTTGCTGCTCGGCCGGGTCCTGGCCAAGCGGGTCCTGCGGCCGCTGCGGCTCATCGCGGCTGTCACCCGGCGCATCTCCGCCGACAGCCTGGGTCAGCGGCTGGCCGTCACCGGTCCGGCGGACGAGGTGAAGGACCTCGCCGACACCATCGATGAGTTGCTCGGACGGCTTGAGGCATCGTTCACCGCGCAGCGGCGCTTCGTCGCCAACGCGTCCCATGAGCTGCGTACGCCGCTGGCGACGATGCGGGCGTCGCTGGACGTCGCGGTCGCCAAGCCCGACCCTGCCGCCTCGACGGTGGCGCTCGCGGACCGTCTGCGTCGGCAACTTGACCGGGTCGATCACCTGCTCGACGGGTTCCTCGTGCTGGCCCGGGCGCAGCATGGCGCGCTGGCCGACGCCGCACCGGTCGACCTCGGCGACCTCATCGACGCCGCACTGCGGGAACGGTCCGCAGACGTGCGGCGGAAGGGGCTGAGTTTGACGGTGGACGTGCCGCCGGCAACGGCGGCCGAGGGCAGCCCGGCGCTGCTGGCGCGGCTGGTGGGCAACGTCGTCGACAACGCCGTGACCCACAACGCGAACGGCGGATGGATCGAGATCACCGGGTTCGCGAAAGCGCAGGAGACGGCGCTGATCGTCGAGACCGGCGGGCCCGTCCTCGACCAGCGGAAGGTCGACCGGTTGGCGCAGCCTTTCGAGCGGCTCGGCGGCGAACGTACCGGCTCCTCGGGTCTGGGCCTGTCGATTGTGGCGGCCGTGGCCGCCGCCCACGGCGGCCGGCTCGCCCTGCTTGCCCGGGCAGAGGGCGGCCTACGCGTGTCGATCACCCTTCCGGCCGCGAAAGTGCCAGTGGGGACGTGAGGATCCTGGTGGCCGAAGACGACGACGCCCTCGCCGAGGTCGTCGCCGAAGGGCTACGCGACCAGGGGATGGCCGTTGACCTGGCGTACGACGGGCTTACCGCCGCCGCCAAGCTGGACCTCACCGCGTACGACGTGGTGGTCCTGGACCGGGACCTGCCCAGTCTGCACGGCGATACTCTGTGCCAGATGATCACCGAGCGGCCGGACCGGCCGATGGTGCTGATGCTGACCGCGGCCAGTGCGCCCGGCGACCGGGTCAGCGGGTTGACCCTGGGCGCGGACGACTATCTCGCCAAGCCGTTCCACTTCCCGGAGCTGATCCTGCGCATCCAGGCGCTGGCCCGCCGCAAACCGGACGCGCGGCCCCGCATGCTGCACGTGGCCGGGATCGCGCTGGACCCGGTACGCCGAACCGCTGTTCGTGACGGGCGGCAGCTTGACCTCTCAGTGAAGGAGTTCGCCGTGCTCGATGCGCTGCTGCGGGCAAGCCCGGGCTTCCTGAGCACCGAAACCCTGCTCGAGCAGGTATGGGACGAAAACGCCGACAGTTTCACCAACACCGTCACGGTCACGGTAGGCCGGCTGCGGCGCAAGCTCGGCGACCCGCCGGTCATCGCGACGGCGCGAGGAGTCGGCTACCGGATCGCCTGATCACCGACTGCGGACGCCCGCGAGAGGCTGCGCCGCATCGCCTCTCCTGGTCGGATGAGCACTCCCCGGCCGCCGGACGACTTCAGGCGAGAGACGGTGACAGGACCCGGTCGGAGCCGATGATGTCGGCGACGCTCGACATGTGGTGGTCGTAGGTGTCGATCCGCCAGCGGGCTCGCAAGAGGTCCTCGACCGCCGGATGGGGGCCGGGCAGGCAGAGCCGTACCGTCGGGGCGTCGAAGACGGTGAGGGCGCTCCGCAGGGCGGCGGCGGGGTCGTGGCTGCCGGCGGTGGTCAGGTGGATCAGGTTGTCGGGCCCGGCCACTCCCGCGGCGGCGACCGCGCCGCCGTCGTCGTACACGAGCACTCCGTTCGTCCCCGGCGTGACGGCCCAGTAGGCGTAGTCGGCCGTGCGGTCCACGCCGGTGAGCAGCGACTCGGCGGCGCCCGCGTCGACGACGTCGACTCTGCGCGCGGACGGCTCCGCGCCGCGGCCTGGCGGGCCGCTGAGATAGAGCAGCGGCCATCGCGGCCGCATGCCGTGACGCAGGTACAGGGGCATCGCCCGAGGGTCCTGCGAGGCGAAGGTGAACCTCGCTCCTGAGCCAGGAAATGCCGCCTCGAGCAGGCTGCGACCCACGCCGCGGCCGTGCCGGGCGGGGTCGACGAACAGGTCGCACAACATCGTCGCCCCGGCGAACCGGCGGGTGGCGCAGTATCCGGCCACCTCGCCCCCGGTCACCGCGACCAGGAACCCGCCGTTACCGCGGAGATGGGCGACATACCGCGGATTCGCGCCGTCGCCGTCCCCGTTGGCGGTTGCGATGCGGGCGATTTCGGCGACGTCACCGTCACCGGCCAGGCGTATCTCCATCCTCGGGACGCTATCGCGGGCCACGCCGTCATCCTCCGCCGGGCCGAACGTGCGCAACCCTGTGGTGGGTGAGAGCAGGCCGGGATCATGCCCCGGGGCCGAACTCCACTTTCATCGACTGTCTGCACTACGCGGCCACGGGGTCATGCCCGGCCGGCTACTTCCCGCCGTATATCAGCGGCGGCGTCAGGACGGCGACAGCCCAGTATCAGTGCGGTCGGCGATGGTGAATGCCATGAACGGTTCAGCGACGCGGCCTCGGGGTTGCGAACTGGGCCACACCAACACAAGGAGCACATGATGCAGACGTTCGACACCCCCGCCCCGATCTTCGCCCTCCTGCACATCCCCGCGGGACGCGTCCAGTTCATCGCCGCCGACCGTACCGACACCACGGTCGAGGTCCTGCCCGCGAACGCCTCGAAGAGCCGCGACGTGAATGCGGCGGAGCAGACCACGGTCGCGTACGCCGACGGCGTCCTGCGGATCGAGACCCCGGTGAAGAACCAGTACTTCGGCCCGTCTGGGTCCATCGAGGTGACGGTCAGGCTGCCTGCCGGGTCCCGCGTCGAGGCTAAGGCGGCCAGTGCTGAACTGCGGACCGTCGGCCGCCTCGGCGACGTCGACTTCGAAGGCGCGTACAGCCAGATCACGATCGACGAGGCTGCGGGCATGCGCCTCACCGCGGTCGACGGCGATGTCGAGGTCGGCCGGTTGGGCGGCCCCGCGCAGATCAGCACCGCACGGGGCGACATCCGGATCGCCGAGGCCACGGGCGGCAAGGTCGTGCTGCGCACCCAGTCCGGCGACATCTCGGTCGGCGCCGCCGCCGGAGTCTCGGCGGCTCTGGACGCCGGTACCAGCCACGGCCGTATCGCCAACGCTCTCAAGAACGACGGCACCGCTGAACTCGAGATCCAGGCCACCACCTCGAACGGTGACATCACCGCCCGCAGCCTGTAACCCGTGGCCTCTGAAGGGAGGTACCAAGCTGGGATGTCGTCGCGACGCCGATACGCGGCCAGGATGGGGTGGTTTTGAGAGAAATCGCAGGTCAAGACGTGACCGCGACGGGACTGTAAACCGTCGGCTCAACCTACCCAGGTTCGGACCCTGGACCTGTCACACAAGCCTGAAGAGGCCCGTCACCTGCGGAAACGCGGCGGCGGGCCTCTTGCTATGTGTCCGGCTATGCATGGTCATCCCCGGCCCTCTACGGCTGCTCGCGTCGCATCCGCGTCGGCGGCGGCATCGGCGGAAAGATTCGGGATCATCGGAGATGATGTGCTGAGGCGTGGATGACGATCCACATGGCTTGACACCCATAGTCGCCCGTCCTGGTATCCGGGCGTAGAGCCTCTGGTGTCGGACTCTCTCCCTGAGGCCGGTCCTTCGTGAACACCGGCGTACTACTCGCACGCGGTCTCTCAAGGCACATTAGTGTTGC
This sequence comes from Planotetraspora phitsanulokensis, assembly GCF_016863295.1. Taxonomy (GTDB): domain Bacteria; phylum Actinomycetota; class Actinomycetes; order Streptosporangiales; family Streptosporangiaceae; genus Planotetraspora; species Planotetraspora phitsanulokensis. The sequence continues at coordinate 198,750 of NZ_BOOP01000019.1, read as the reverse complement.
CGCGTCGCTACCACGACACCATCTGTCACTGAACGGAGCCATCCGGATACTTAGGGAGCGGTCCTGATCCACGCCGTTCGATCCGGGAGGTACTCCTGTGACCCGTTCTCTCCGTGAGTCCAACGTCGCTGCCCTGTTCGCCCTGCTTGACAGCACTGGCGACGGGCAGATCGCTGCCGATGACTTCAAGCGCATCGCGGACGGGGCATGTGCCGCGTTGGCCCTCGACCCGGGCTCGCGTCAGCATCAGGCCCTTCAGCAGTTGTGCGCGGACTGGTGGGAACACGTCCGCGAGGACGCCGACCTCGATGGCGATGCCGCGGTGAGCGAGGCGGAATTCGTCCAGGCGGTGGACCACTTGGTCGCGGGCCATCCGCAGTTCCAGCAGATGACCCTAGCGCTGTCGTGCGCCGGCTTCGACGCCGCCGACATCGACGAAGACGGTTTCATCTCGGCGCCGGAACTCGATCGCCTCTTCAGCGCGTTGGGTGTCCCCCACGGGGTGGCCGAGGGTGCTTTCGCTCAACTGGACACCGACGGCGACGGCAGGATCTCCCGCCAGGAGTACGCCGAAGGCGTCTGGGTGCTGATCACCAGTGAGGACCCTGATGCTCCTGGATCGGCGATCATGGGGCAGACGCGGGCGGGCTGAGCCGTCGTGAATCTCCCGCTGCAGGTCACGGCCTGTGAGTAAAGTCGGCCCCGGCGGTCGACCCCGGTGAGTCTCTCACCTGCCGCCCCTCGGATCGGTCATGGACAGCGCAACCGGGAAAGAGGTGCCGGTGAGCTCCTCGGAACTCTGCCAAATGCGGTTGGTGTCGTCCTCGCTGCGAAGCCGGGAGTAGACGGTCTGTTCGGCGGGCGCGCCGGACAGGTTCCCGAGACCGCTGGGACCGTAGAGGCGAGCGCCGCGTGCGTCGGGGGAGGTAGCGGCCAACAGGGCCGGCAGCACCGCCGTCGCGTGAAGACCGCGAGAAAAGCGCCCGCCCTTCATGGGCGGGCGCTTTGTGGGTTACTCGTCTACTACAGGGCTACCGGGGAGGCAGCGGGCGGGGAGCCGGTGTCCGTTGCAGCCGGCGAGGATGCGGACGATCTGGGGATCGTGGTCACTGGCCTGGTCGGAGAATTCGGCGTTGATGTGGACGACGCCGTAGGAGTAGCCCTTGATGGCGGGGCTGATGAGGATGTGGTCGAGGACCTGGGAGTTGCCATCGAAGATGTAGCTGTAGCGCTGGTCGGCGGGCAGGGTGTCGATCAGGGTCTTCAGGACGGTGCCGTTGCCGGTGAGGGTCTGGATGGCGGGGCTGAACTGGTAGTCGTTGAGATCGCCCAGCACGATGACCTGGGCGCTGCCGCCGCTCTTGTCGGACAGGTCCTTGACGAAGTTGTGGACCTCGGTTGCCTGGGCGATGCGCTGGACTTCGCTGCTGCGGACCGGGGGCTGGACGGCGGCGCTCAGCGGGGCGTCGCCGCCCTTGGAGTTGAAGTGGTTGGCGATGACGAACAGTTGCTGGTTGCCGTGGTAGCGGAACTCGCCGACGAGTGGCTTGCGGCTGGTGGCCCAGGCGTCGCTGGTCGGGTTGATCCGGCCGGGTGAGACCGACAGGGAGATCTGGTTGCCGGCCCCGTGCTTGCGGATGACGGACACGGCTGTGTCGGCGTCACCGCCGGGGCGGTCGACGAATGTCACCTGCCCGGGATTGAACAGGAACCCTTGGCGGATGTTGCCACCGGGTGCGCCGCCGTCGGTGTCGTTGTTCGGGTCGATGGAGCGCCATGCGTACGTGGGGCCGCCCGCGGCCCGGATGGCCGCGGTGAACTTCGCGATGGTCTGGTCGGCTGCGACGACGCCGTTGTCGGTGGTGCCGTTGTTGTCCTGGATTTCCTCCAGGGCGAGGATGTCGGGCGCGCCGAGGTTGGTGACGACCGCCTCGGCCAGTCGCGTGAACTTGGTGTCCGGGTCGGTGGCGGTGAGGTTCTCGACGTTGTAGGTCGCGACGGACAGGTCGTGCTTCTTCGTCGGCGGGAGCACCTTCTGGCGCTTGAGGCCGCCCTCGGTGATCGTGCCGAGCTGGGTGGCCTGCACGACGTAACCGCCGAACGACTGGTAGTCCACCGGTCCAGTGGTGCCGACGGCCAGCGTGGAGCCGACGTTGGCGGCGGGCGCGCCGTTCAGTGCGACGATCATCAGGCGGCCGCTGTTGGGATCGTCGTAGGTCTTGTAGATGGAACCACCGCGCGGGGTCGGGTTCTGGCCCGGCTTGAGGGTCACCCACAGCTCGGAGAACTCCGTGTTGACCGGGCTGACCAGGCGGGTGTCCTGGGCGATGGTGACCCGCATGCCCTCGTGGATCTCCAGCCAGTCCAGCACGTAGGAGGACGGCTCCAAAGGTTGGGCCTCGAGGCTGCCGCTCTTGGTGTAGGCGTCGGGTAAGGCGACCGGTACGGCCGCGGGCAGCGCGTTGCCGCTGCTGAGCTTGGTGGTGGTGATCGTGCCGCCGAGTTCGGTGAGGCTCTGCGCGCCGGCGGCAGGGCGGAACTCGGTGACGCGGCCGGAGACCAGGACGGAGTCCCCGATGGCCACCGCCGGCGACGTCGAGCCCATGAAGACGAACATGCCCTCGCTGGACAGGGCGTCGGCGTCGGCGCCGGGGTCCTGGAACCAGAAACCGCGCGCGTTGCCGGTCACCCGGACGGCCGTGACGATGCCCGGGACGTTCGTGACGTTCTGCCCGACGATCGGGGAGATCCGGCCCGTGCCCTGGATGTCATGGATGCGCACGGTGCCGGGGGTCGGGTCGCCTGGGCCGCCCGAGTCGTCCGCGGTGACCGTGGTACCCGCGGAGTTGGTGGCCTTCGGCACGCCGGCGGTGAAGTCGGCGGCGTTGTTGTCGGTGTCGATCAGCGCTCCGCTGCGGGCGTTGGCCGTGGTGTTCGTGAGCCCGGGCGCGGCGGCCGTCTCGACGTTCGCGGTCGCGCCGTAACCGACCAGGTCCTTGACGTTCGGAGCAGTCGCGCAGCTGATGCCGCAGCCCACCAGCAGGATTTGGGCCGTGACCAGCGCGACGACACCAGAGGTCGCGGACATGGGGATCGAGCCGATGGCGTCGGGCGTGGGCAGCGCCAGGGTGCCGCCGGCGCCCGCAGCCTCCTGGACCAGGTACCTGCCGTGCGCGGGGATGCTGCCGGTCAGATTGGTCATCTGAAAGACGGCGCCCGCGGCCGAGGCGTACTGAACGCTCCAGGCCGAGACGTCGATGGGGTGGTCGGTGGTGTTGGCCAGCTCGATGTAGTCGTTCTTGATGACGGCTTGGGCATTGCCGCCGCCGCCGTACACAGCGGAGATGACGACGTCGGATGAGAGGGCGTTCGCGGTGCCGGGTTGTAGTGCCATGGTCGCCGCGACCATCAGCGGCAGACTCGCCGCCGCGACAAGCCGACGTGTTCTGGGGATTGCCACAGGACTTTGCTCCTAGATCGAACATCAGGGGCATTGGGATCGGGGGCGCCAGGACTCTCTCTTCTGCGGGGAAGGGCCTAGGGAAAATCGCCTAAATGCCGCCACCTGTTACGTGTACGTGCAAGAGGGACACGCTGCGTTAGCGGAATGTTCAGGAGGGTGTCAGGGGTCGCCTCCCGCGACCGCCGCGATCTCACGCGGGGATGGCCTCCACCAGGTCGGCGCAGGCGGCGTTCTGGCCATCGATCTCGATCATGTGGACCGCTCTGCAAGTGGTGTCGAGGTACGGCAACGGACGCGCGTACGACTCACGACCAGCGGGAAGCCCAGGATGGATGTGCCTGAGGGGGATTTCACGGCTGTGCGGGATATGCGCGGGGGCCCGTACGGTCACAGTCCGCAGTCGGAGATCTCCCGGAGCCGCCGACCTTCATCAGGACGAGCCCCTTGTTGTCGGTCATGTCGGACGCGGCGCGCGAGCGCAGGAAGGTGGTCTTCACCTTCGGCGTCGGCTTGCCCTTGCGCGTGTTCGTGGGCGTCGGCCGTCCCCGCTCCCCGATGTCCTGCGTACGCACCTCAACCGTGTCCTTGCCGGTGTCGATGGCGCGTCTCACGGTCGCGTCGTCCAGGTCGGCTTGTTCCGTGCTGGTGAGGTTGTCGTGCTGGCGTTCCAGGGCGGTAGGGCAGTCGTGGAGCTTGACCTTCAGGCTGTCCGTGAGCAGTTGGCACGCGCCCGCGTAGTCGCGATGGCCCACTCGCTGGAAGTAGCTGGTCGCCACTCCGGTCGAAGTGTGGTCGGCCGTGCCGCTGCACGCTCCGAGGGTCGCCACCGCGAGCGACGCCACCGCCGCCGTCCATACCCACCGCATCAGATTCACCTGCTTGATCTGGCTGAGCGCCATTACCTGCCGTCACTGCTCAGCGCGATGACGAACCCTGTTGAGCCGACCCGTTCCGCAGCCACACCGCCCCAGGCCCGGTCGACGGACGGCCATTGCCGTCGTGTCAGCGCCGTGCCACCCGTACAGCGCCATGCCCCGCGTCCCGGGCGTACGGATGGAACGGTCCATACTTCCGGCCGTGTCCCACCCCGAATATCGGGATTCGGCTGATCGCGCGGATGGCAGCGGTTTTGGAGTCGGAGCTCCGCACGGAGCAGATCTTCGACGACTCCTACCGAAATGTCTAGATCGCGTATGTCCACGATGGACGATCAGAACACGGCCTGAGTGCGAGCATGACCCGAAGGGGTCGACGACAGGAGCCGGGACCATGCTGCAGTCGGGACCGTGATGATCGTCTAGGCGGACGACACCGCGTCGACGAGGTCGGCCAGTGCCCTGGCGAGGTGGTCGACGCCCTCGCGCAGTGGGCCGCCGGGTTCGCTCATGTAGGTGTCGCGGCGGATCTCGACCATGAGCGCGCTGACCGAGGGTTGCTGCCGGTAGTGCTTGAGAGGCACGTAGCAACCGGCGAAGGGGGTGTTCAGCTTGATGTCCCGGAAGCCGGAGAACGCGTCGCGGGCGGCCTGCACCAATTCGGCAGGGGTGTGGAAGGAGTCCGTGCCGAGGCAGATCGCGGGGCGCGGGCCGTCACCGTGCAACTCGTACGGCAGCGGCCGGCTGGGGTAGGAGTGGACGTCGATGATGACGGCGTGGCCGGTCGCGGCAAGTCGTGCGTCGACCAGGCCGGCCATGGCGGCGGCGTACGGCCGGTAATGCCGGGCGAGGAGAGCCTCGTCGCGGGCGTCGTCGTCGGGGCGAAGCCGCCGGCCGTGCGCGGTGCGGGTGTAGACGGCGCCCATGCCCACGGCCCGCATCTCCTCACGCTCGTCGGGGAAACGTTCGGGATCCACGACCAGCCGGGAGTAGCGGTTCTCCAGCAGCCACGGAGTCAGGGCGGAGGCGTTCGCGGCGCGGGCGGCGATGAGCCCGGTATGGGCGTCGGTCATGTGGTCCAACTCCACGGCCAGGGCGTCGTCGTCGAGGACGATGCTCTGACGGGCGGCGGCGGTGAGGGCACGAGAGCCGTGCGGCACGTGCAGGACCACAGCGGAGGCCGGCACGCCCGCCCGTACGCGGTAGATCGGCTCGTCGGACATGTCTGCTTCCACCTGGCGTCTCGCGTTCTTGGGATCGTGATCGAGTCCCCCACCGGATCATCCGGGAGGGCGGTTACCGCGATATTTCGGTAAATACGCCGTCGACTGGCGGGCCCGTCCGGAAGGCCGGACGTCCACACAGAATTCCCGGCCGTGCTACCCGGGTGTGCCCGACTCGGCCGCCGCCGCGTGCAGGGCGTCGGTGAGCCGGGCGACAGGCTCTGTCAGCGGGCGGGACAGCCGCGCCAGCACGACGCGTCGCAGTTCCTGAGGGCCGCCGTGCACCGCCACGATCCGCACCCCCGGAGGCGCGGCGGGCGCGAGTGAGGGAGGCACGGTGGTCAGTCCGCATCCGGCGGCGACGAGATGGAGCTTGGCCATCCAGTCGCGGGCGGTGTGGGCGATCTCGGGTCGTTCGTCCAGCCCGGGCCAGACTCCCATCAGCTGCTCATCGCCCGAGGACGCGCTCGCGATCCAGCGCTGGCCCCTCAGGTCGGCGACGTCGACGGAATCACGCCGGGCGAACGGATGGGCGGCGGGCACCGCCAGGCGGAGACTGCGCTCGGTGAGCGTCTGCACCTCCAGCGGAGGCGACTCGGCGTCGGGCGGGCGGAACGGCGGCGCCGAGGCCAGCACCGCGAGATCCACAGTACCGGCCCGCAGCGCACGGATGAGCGCGGGCGTGCTGCCCTCCCGCGTGACGACCCTGATGGCGGGGTGACTGCGGCGCAACCCGGCGACGGCCCGGGGCACCAGGACGGCGCCCGCGCTGGTGAACCAGCCGAGGCGCACGGTGCCGGCCTCGGTGGGCAGGCCCGCGAGTTCGCGTGCCGTGGCGTCGATCTGGTCGAGCACCGTCGTGGCCCGCCGCAGCACGATGTGCCCGGCGGCGGTCAGCCGTACCCCGTCATGGCGCCGCTCCAGCAGCGGGACCCCTGCCGCCCGTTCCAGTGCGGAGATCTGGCGGGAGACGGCGGACTGGGTGTAGCCCAGCGCGGCGGCCGCGGCGGTGAGCGTGCCCCGCTCGGCCACCTCGCGGAAGACCCGGAGCTCGGTCAGCGAGGCGTCGGTGAAGTCCATGAACTTTACGCATACCAGATGTGCATAACTTTCGTTGGACGCATGCCTGAAACGCTTCCTAGCCTGGGCGCATGGAGATCGCACGTATCGCCCTGGTCACCGGGGCCAACCAGGGGATCGGCTTCGCACTCGTCGAGGGGCTGGCCGCCCGGATGGGGCCCGGCGACACGGTCCTGCTCACCGGACGCGACGGCCGGCGGGTGGCGGACGCCGTGTCGCTCGTCGCCGGGGCTCCAGGAACGAGGAGCCGGGTGGAGGGCCGGGTGCTCGACGTGACCGACGCCCGGGCGGTGGCCGCGATGGCCGCCGAGCTCGACGAACGGCACGGCGGAGTGGACATCGTGGTGTCCAACGCGAGCGCCCTGCTCACTCCCGAGCGGTCGCAGTCCGAGCAGGCCGACGAGTTCATCGCGGTCGCCAACGGCGGCACGCACGCCATGCTGCGCTCGTTCGGCCCGGTGTTGCGCTCCGGCGGACGGATGGTCGTCGTGGCGAGTTCCCTGGGCACCCTCGGCCATCTGGACCCTCGGCTCCACCCCTTGTTCGACGGCACGTCGCTCGACGAGGTCGAGCAGGCCGTCGAGTCCTGGCGCACCGCCGTCCACGCCGGTACGGCCGAGGATCTGGGCTGGCCGCGCTGGCTCAACGTGCCGTCCAAGGTGGCCCAGGTCGCAGCGGTGCGCGCGGTCGCGGCGCAGCGGCGGACACGTGACGTGCCCGAGGGCACTCTGATCGCGGCCGTCTGCCCCGGGCTCGTGGACACGCGGCTGTCGCGGCCGTGGTTCGCGGACTTCAGCCAGGCCCAGACCCCGGCGCGGGCCGCGAGGGCGGTGCTCGACCTGTTGCTCTCCGAGCGGGTCGACCCGGAGTTCTACGGCGAGCTCGTCCGCTTCGGCGGCGTGCTGCCCTGGTACGGCGGCACGCCTCTCCACGAGCAGGACGGGCAGCTCATCGCGTGATCCGTCTCGGGAGGCCGTGGATGCCCATCACTCGAAGCCGCTCGTGGGTCCGAGCGGTGGTGCGGTGCCCGGGAACGAGACTCCCGCGAGCACCGGCTCAGCCTGGCAAGCTCTTCCTCCCGCCGGGGCTCAGAAGGTGATCGTCCATCCTTCCCGGGCCGCCTGCTGTTTGGTGTAGGAGACGCCGTCGGCCTTGAGACCGGCGGGGTCGAGCAGGGTGATCGCCCCGCCGCCGTTGGCCAACTGGAGTCCTGCGGTGACGGGAAGACAGAGGGCCGCCCCCGGGCCGATGAGCCCGGTGAGGGGGAGCGTACGTCTTCCCTGGTCGGTCAGGCGCCAGCCCTCGAGGTCGATCGGCTCGGGTGAGGTGTTCAGGAGGGTGACGGTCTCGGGTTCGGGGGCGGGGCCGTTCGGATTGACGAGTGCGGCGAGGATGCGGAGCGCCCGGTCGCCCGGAACCGGCCGTGGCGGCGCCTCGTCGACGGCGTGCCCGGTCGTGTCGTCGGTGTGCCAGGCCTGGGACTGGAAGGCGAGGAAGATCGCGATCCACCGTTGTTCGGCGGGCAGGTGGATCAGCAGCCCCCCGTCCTGCCAGACGCCGTCGTCCCTCCGGAAGCTTGCGCTGTTGCCCTGGTTCATGTGCACGTCGTGGACGCCGTTGCCCGGCAGGAAGCCGAACACCTTGTCGCGGGTGGAGGGCTCGGGACCCCATCGCTCGCCGAAGACGTACACGCCGGCGGCCGGGTCGCCGATCGCCCGCTGGACGTAGTGGTCGAGTTTGTCGGCCAGGTCGTTGTCCTGGCCGGGAAGCTCCGGCGGGAGCGGACGCATGAGCGCGGGGTCGAACAGGTTGCCGCGGATGAAGTCCAGGCTCGCGCCGCCCGGTCGTGACGCGAGCGCCGACCACCCGCTGCCCACCTCCGGCAGGAGCGCCGTGACGGGGTGGGCGAAGTCCTCGTCGGCGAGGTAGAGCAACTCGGAGGGGGCCTGCTGCGACTGGACGTTGACCGCGGCCCGATAGGCGGTGCCGCCGGCGTCGAGCAGATGGATCTGGAAGTGCGGGGTGTCGGTGGTTCCCTCACGGCGGCGGTCGACGGCGCGAGCCGCCAGCACACCATAGGACCTCAGTGGCATCGGCGATGCTCCAATCACCTGGCTTCGGGTCACATCGGCTCGTGTGCGATTTCGACAGTAATCTCAGCGCCGGTTGAATGGCCGACATTGCGGCATTTGGAAAACAAGTCCGGTATTCGCGAGTCGCACTGGATCGGACACCGGAGGGTGCACCTACTCACGTCGGCTGAGTAGCCGCACTCAGGACACGCTCATCGGCGGTCCCGACGATGGCCATATGACACCAACAGTGCAAACGCGCCAGACCACGACGACCGCGTTCTACGTGCAGGCTGTGATCTCGTTCGGGGTCTCGGTGACCGCGCTCGCGGTGGGCATCGCGTACATTCCGGTGAGCGGCTGGGTCCGATCGTTCCTGGGCCTGGGCCTGCTCTACGTCGTGACGTCGACGTTCACCCTCGCCAAGTGCGTCAGGGACCGGCAGGAGGAGAGCACCCTCGTCGGCCGGGTCGACCAGGCCAGGCTCGACAAACTGCTGGCCGAACACGACCCCTACAAGGTCGACTGACGGTGCGGCCCTTCCTGACGGGTTCACCGATCGGTTGAGTCGTGTTCGCGCACAAGAACATCACGACCGGAAAGGTCATTTCGGTCTGAGTCAGGCGTCTCGTTCGCCCGGTCCGCACCGCTCGCCGGTCGCGACCGGGTGATCGTCCGCCCTCCCTCACGCGAAGTGCCCTTGGAGGAAATGATGTCCACCCGAGCGAAGATCGCCACCGGACTGGCGGCCTCGATCACGGTCGGCGCCCTCGCCCTGAGCGCGGGCCTGACCCCCGCCCAGGCCGCCCAGCCGGCGCATGTCCTGACCGGCGCGTCGGCCGCCGCGGTCGTCGAGCCCCCGGTGTTCACCGCCACCCTCGCCAGGTCCTACGACACCTTCGACGCGAACCAGGCCGTCGCCGTCGACAAGAAGTACTTCTACGTGGTCGACAACCGTAAGATCACCAAGCACGACAGGGCGACCGGCAAGCCGTTGCTGCAGTTCGTGTCCGACCCCGGCGGCCCGATCATCCACATGGACAGCGCCGTGGTGGTCGGCGACAAGCTGTACGCCGCGCACTCCAACTACGACGAGTCGCCGATGGAGAGCTCGATCGAGGTGTTCGACACCAAGACGATGCGGCACGTCGACACCTACAGCTTCGGCATCTACCGCGGCTCGCTGACCTGGCTGGACCGGCACGACGGGGCCTGGTGGGCGGGCTTCGCCAACTACGACCAGGTGCCTGACGGCGAGACCGAGCCGTACGGTGAGACCTACAACACCCAGATCGTCAAGCTCGACGACCACTTCCAGGTCGTCGAGTCCTGGAACATCCCCAAGGCGATCCTCGACCGGTTCAAGCCGATGAGCAACTCCGGTGGATCGTGGGGACCCGACGGCCGCCTCTGGCTCACCGGGCACGACCTCGGCGAGGCGTACGTCATGAACCTCCCGACCGCCGGCCCCGAGCTCGAGTGGGTCGCGACGGTCACCCTGCCCGACGTCGAGGGCCAGGGCATCGCCTGGGACCGCTCGGGCGGCACGCCCACCCTGTGGGCGATCAAGCGCTCCACCTCGCAGGCGTTCAGCTTCGCCGCGCCGTATCGCTCGATCAGCGACCCGAACGGCTCCTCCTGGAAGGTGCTCGGCCCCGGCCACTTCCAGCAGTGAGCCCCACACCCTGATCGGCGGATGATCGATGGAGTCCCACTGCGAGGCGGCTCCATCACGAGGCCCTTCCGGTTCGCCGGAAGGGCCTCACGCGGTTGACCCCCCGAGCGGACCTGAAGAAGACTGCGGCATGGCCGACATCGGAAACTCGCTGGAGAAGGCGTTCGACTTCGTCTGGAGTCGCTTCCTCGATCGCCTCGACGGCCTGACCGACGACGAGTACTTCTGGGAACCCGTTCCCGGCTGCTGGTCGGTGCGCCAGGACGACACCGGGCGATGGCGGATCGAGGGCGACGGGGCAGGTCCGACGGGCGAGCCCACCCCTGACCCGCCGCCCGTCACCACGATCGCGTGGCGCATCGGGCACATCGGGGGGACCTTCATCGGCTTCGGCGACCGGCTGTTCGCCGACGGGAAGATCACGGTCGACGACATGCGGTACGCCTCCTCGGCGACGGACGCCCGCGCCTTCCTGGACGCCGCCTACCGGGACTGGCGCGAGGGCATCGGCGGGATCGACGAGCGGCGGTGGTGGAGCCCCATCGGCCCGGCCTTCGGCTTCTACGCCAAGGACTCGACGGTCGACCTGGCGCTGCACGTCTTCGACGAGATCGTGCACCACGGCGGGGAGGTCGGCGTCCTGCGTGATCTCTACCGCCGGAAAGACGAGCTCGGCGGTTCCTGAGCGGCGCCACCGCACCGAAGGCTGCCGATCGCTCTTGAAGGACGGCGCGCCCCGGAAGGGACGCAGACCACCTGAGGACTCAGGCGGAGGCCTTTATGAGCGATCTGTTCAGGTGGGCGAGCGCACGCTCCGACGTGCTGTCGGGCTCGGCGCCCATGACGATGAGCTGCTGACTGGGGGCGCTGTTCACCGTGAACACGTCCCAGTGCAACGTCACCGGGCCGACGTCGCGGTGGTAGAACTGCTTGACCTGGTTGCGCCTGGTCCGCACGTCGTGGCGCGCCCACAGGACGCGGAAGTCCTCACTGTGCGCGGACAGCTCCTCGACGAGCTCGACGAGGTCCGGGTCGCCGGGATTCCTTCCGACCGCCGCGCGCAGCTCGGCCACCTTGTACGCGGCGGCCTCCTCCCAGTCCAGATAGAGGTCCCGCGACTCCGGGCAGAAGAAGACCAGCTTCAGGCAGTTCTCCTTGTGGTCCACTCTGTCGTAGAGCAGGACGGTCAGAGGCGTGGCGGCCAGGACGTTCAGGCCGCGCCCGATGACGAACGCCGGATTGTCGCGCCACCCGGCCATGAGCTGGAGAAGGGCCGGGCTGACCTGCTCCGGTCCGCGGGTCTCGGGCCGGGGCGGCCACGCGCGTGTGTGCACGAGCTCGTACATGTAGTCGGCCGCGTCGGCGTCGAGGCGCAGGGCGTCGGCGAGGGCGGTCAGCACCTGCTGGGACGGATTGCGCTCGCGCCCCTGCTCCAGCCGGATGTAGTAGTCGGTGCTCATGCCGGCGAGCATCGCGAGCTCTTCGCGACGCAATCCGGGGGTGCGCCGCCGGCCACTGGGCGGCAGGCCGACGTCCCCGAGTGACGTCGCCTCGCGCCGGCTGCGGAGGAAGTCGCCGAGGAGCCTGTCGTTTTCCATGCTCATCAGGCTATTTCGCTTGACCTGCGACGACAGTGGGTGCGTCACACCCATGCTGGGCGCTCGTCCGCCGGCGACGCGCAAGTCGCGCCGGGCCGTCGGGTGGAAATCCGTTGCCCGGAGGCTCAGGCTGCGCGACTCTTCAGCTATGGAGGACGAGCGGCGGATCCTGGCCGGCGACGACGGAAGCCCCGTGCTCGGCTACGTGGAGGGCACCCGGGACGGCAGCCCGTGGGCCGGTGTCCTGGAGGTGCTCGGGTCCAGCGCGGCCGATCTCATCATGGCGCGGTGGCCCGGCTGGTTCGTCTCGGCGTCGGAGGACCTGTCCGGCGAACTGCTCGAAAGGGGCGCCCGGCTCGTACGGCACGCGCACACGATGTCCTGCGATCTGCGCGGCAGGACGCCGGCGAAGGTCCGGCCACCGAGCGGGTTCCGGTTCGTGCCGTGCGACCGCTCACCGGAGGACCTGCTCCCGACGTGGATGGCGGCCTATCCGCCGGGCCATCCCGATCATCAGCCGCGTGACGAGGCGCGGACATTGTCCGAGCATCTGGTGCCGCTGCTCAGCGGGGAACTCGTGGGTGACCTGCTTCCGTGCAGCAGGCTCGCGGTGGACGCGGACGACACGGTGGTCGGAGGTGTGCTCGTCAACGACTGGCGCGGCACCCCCATGGTCTCCGACATCGCCCGCCATCCGGCCGGCTCGCCCGCGGGCCTCGGCTCCGCGCTGCTCGCGACCGCGATGGACGCCGCGGCCGCCGACGGGCACCGCGCCGTCGACCTCGCGGTCACGCACGCGAATCCGGCCAGAAGGGTCTACGAGCGGCTCGGTTTCACCGTGGTCCGCACCGGGATGACCGTCATGATCTGACGTGCCCCCGGAGCGCGGCCGCTCACAGGCCGGACACGAACGTCCGCACGGCGCCCTCATACTGCTCCGGGTCGACGTTCCACGATCCGGTGTGCCCCCCGCCCTTCGTATGGACGAGGGTGACGAGGTCGGGCCGGCTCCTGGCGAACTCCAAAGCCGGCTCGACGGGCACGGTGGCGTCGTCCGAGTCGACGAAGACCAGCGCCGGGATCGAGAAGTCGCGGGCGTGGCGTACATGGTCGAGGCCGTCGAAGGACAGGCCGGTACGCCGCTCGATGACCCAGTCGGCGACGGAGACGAGGAAGCCGGGCACCCCCATCTGGCGGCCGCCGTACGCGATGGGCGAGCGCCAGTCCAGGACGGGGCTGTCCAGGATCATGCCCTTGATCGGCTCGTCCGGAAGCTTTCGCACGGCCATGGGCACGATCGAGCCGCCCATCGACCATCCGTAGAGCACCACACTCTCCGCGCCCTGGCGCCTGGCGTAGGTGATGGCCGCGGCCAGGTCCTCCCACTCGGTCGCCCCGAGGTGGAGCTTCCCGTCGGGGCCCGCGGGCGCGCCGGCGTCGTTGCGGTAGGTGATGCCGAGCACCGGCATCCCGAACCGGCGGAGGGTCGGCAACACCCGGAGCGCCTCGGCGGCGTTGCCGTTCCGGCCGTGTACGGCGATCACCCACGTCGACGAGGTCCCCTCGGTCCGCCACGCGGGGAAGGCGCCGAGGGGCGAGGGGACCGTCACGTCCTCGTACGGCACGCCCACGGCCGACGGGCGGACCCGCCCCCACAACGACCGGTCGAGAAAGGCGCGCACACCCGGGCGGAGCGCGCCCCGGGACACCTTCTCCACTTTCCGCGTCACCGTGCCCACGCCGGTGGAGACCACCGAGCCGAGCAGGGCGTTGCCGTCCGCCCAGGTCAGTCCGTACGTTCCGGGAGCCGCGGTGTCCGTGCCGCCCTTCAGCGTGACCTGGTCGCCCTCCACCGCCGTCACCTCGAGCGGATATTCGGAGGAGTGGGAGGGGTCGATGACGAAGCCGGAGTAGTACCACCCGGCGCCCCCGAGCGCGATCACTGAGAGGAGGGGCATCCCCGCCGCGGCCCAAACGAGACGACGTCTCCACGGGGGATTGGCACGCATGGCCCAGAACCTAGCGTGAGATGCCGTGATACCTACCCGTATCAGGCCGAATCCGGATGTGGTGTGCGCCACGGCCGGCGCCCTGTGGCGGCGGCGGCGATTGACGGAGGCGGCCTGATCCGATGCCCGGCCTCGAGGGCCGTCTGTCAGGGCGACCGCCGATTATCCGGTGGCCAGGTTCGCGCTTGGCTGTTTACGCTTCGCGGGTGTCCTCTTCCTTCGACTGGCCTGCCACCAGGGCCCACAGTGTGCAAGTCAGCCACCTGACGCATGTGCTCCCTGACGGCAGGACGTTGCTGAACGACGTGTCGTTCCGGATCGGCGAGGGAGCCAAGGCCGCCCTGGTCGGTCCCAACGGAGCGGGCAAGACCACCCTGATCCGGCTGATCGCCGGCGACCTCCAGCCGGTCGAGGGATCGGTGACCAACGCCGGCGGACTGGGTGTGATGCGGCAGTTCATCGGCAGCCTCAGGGGCGCGGGCGAGGGCTCCGCGGCGGAAGACGGCCGCGACAGCCGTACGGTCCAGGAACTGCTGCTCAGCGTCGCCCCGGTGCGCGTGAAGGAGGCGGCCGCGCGGCTCAACGACGCCGAACTCGCCATGATGGAGCGCGAGGACGAGAAGACGCAGATGCGTTACGCGCAGGCGATCACCGACTACACCGACGCCGGCGGATACGACATCGAGGTGCTCTGGGACACCTGCACGATGGCGGCGCTCGGGGCGCCCTACGACAACGTGAAATATCGGGATCTCACCACGTTGTCCGGTGGCGAGCAGAAGCGGCTCGCGCTGGAGGCGCTGCTCCGGGGGCCCGACCAGACGCTGCTCCTCGATGAGCCCGACAACTACCTCGACGTTCCGGGCAAGATCTGGCTCGAGCAGGCACTCAGGGAGACGCCCAAGACCGTGCTGCTGGTCTCGCACGACCGCCAACTGCTCGCCAACTCCGTCGACCGGATCGTCACCGTAGAGGCGGGGAACGTCTGGATCCACGGCGGCGGCTTCGCCACCTACGCCGAGGCCCGCAAGGAGCGCAACGAGCGGCTCGACGAACTGCGCCGCCGCTGGGACGAGGAGCACGCCAAGCTCAAGCGCCTGGTCGTGATGCTGAGGCAGAAGGCGACCTACAACGACGGCATGGCCGCGCCCTATCACGCTGCCCAGACCCGGCTGCGCCGGTTCGAGGAGGCCGGGCCGCCCGAGCTCGCCCCGAAGGACCAGCTCATCAGCATGCGCCTGCGCGGCGGCCGCACCGCCAAGCGCGCCGTGATCTGTGAGAGTCTCGAGCTCAGCGGCTTGATGAAGCCCTTCGACCTGGAGATCTGGTACGGCGAGCGCGTCGCCGTGCTGGGCTCCAACGGCTCGGGCAAGTCGCACTTCCTGCGCCTGGTCGCAGGGGAGGACGTCCGGCACACCGGGGTGGCGCGGCTGGGCGCACGCGTCGTCCCCGGGCATTTCGCGCAGACTCACGCCCGGCCCGAGCTGCTGGGCCGCACGCCCTGCGAGATCGTGATGACCGAGCACGCGCGGCTGAAGAACGAGGCCATGAAGGCCCTCGCGCGCTACGAACTGGCCGGCGGCATCGCCGAGCAGCGGTTCGAGACGCTCTCCGGCGGCCAGCAGGCCCGGCTGCAGATCCTCCTGCTCGAGCTGTCCGGGGCCACCCTGCTGCTGCTCGACGAGCCGACCGACAACCTCGACCTGGCCAGCGCCGAGGCGCTGCAGGCCGGGTTGGACGCCTTCGACGGCACGGTCCTCGCGGTCACGCACGACCGGTGGTTCGCCGCCGACTTCGACCGCTTCATGGTGTTCGGAGCCGACGGCAAGGTCTATGAGTCGCCGGAGCCGGTCTGGGACGAGGCTCGGGTAGCGCGCCCGCGATAAAGCACTGAAGCCCGCTGAATACCGCTGAATCTCACTGAATCGCAACTAATCGCGATTCAGTGAGATGAATCGACTTCGTCGCCGCGGATTCGTCGTCGGGCGCACCCGGGCCGTGTCTGGAATGACCGGCTCGCCGCCGGTGGAGAAAGCGAAGAGAACGGCCGTTAAAAATAGCGCACGCATTGCGCGTGTCAGCGGTCGGGCCGTCCGGTTCCGGGTTATGACGGCTGAGTGACGCGACGCACCCGAATCACGATCGCCCTCGCCCTCGCCGGACTGGCGGCCACGGCGTGCTCCGGCGACGACATGTCGAACGGCCTCCGGCCGCTCTCGCTGAAGGAGCAGGCCTCCTCCGTCGTCAAGTCGGGCAGCGGGTACGTGGTGAGCTGGGCGGGCGTGCTCAGCAACGCCAACCGATGGCACTTCGGCGAGAACGCGGTCGCCGTGATCACCGCTGTGGACGCCGCCGGCAAGGAGGTCGTCCACATGGAGCAGCCGCTCGACGCGGTCGCTCCGGGCGCGTCGCTGCCCTTCTCCGGGCAGGTGACCTCCAGCGCCAAACCCGTCCGCGTGAAGATCGACTACAGGCCGGCCTCGTGGCGGGAAGCGACCCGCATACCGTCGGCCTTCCTGGCCTTCCCGGTGTCCGAGGTCTCGACCGACCGGTTGCCGGCGGGCTCCTACCTGGTGACCGGCTATGTCTCCGACCCGTTCCTGAAGGCGGCCGACGGCCTCGCGGTCACCGCGCTGCTGCGGGACGCCGCGGGCAAGCTGGCGGGAGGCGGCACCGCCTACGTCGACGACGTCCGCGCGGGTGACAAGCGCCGCTTCGTCATCACCGTGGACGGAGTGCCCGGAGCGGTCGCCAAGACCGACGTGCTGGTCACCACCTGGGGTGCTACGGCCAAGCCGTACGAGGACCTGGCCACCGCCGGCGCCGTCCCCATCCACACGGTCGCCCCCACCACCGAACCGTTCGTGAAGGACCGCGGCTACCAGACGATCAACGACCGGCGTCAGTGAGACGGCCCGTCGCCGGGTCCCGGCGCCAGGAATCCGGCGACACCCGCTGTCGATCTTGAAATCGGAGGCAGGTTACCGTAACGGCATGACGAGCCCCAGGATCGTGGTCTTCGGAGCCACCGGCTTCACCGGCGGGCTCATCGTCGACGCCCTGCTCGCGATCGGGGTCCGGCCACTGCTCGCGGGCCGGGACCGGGCCAGGCTCGACGCACTCGCGGCGTCACTGCCCGCCGAGGTTCCCACCGCCGTCGCGGACGCCAGGCGGCCCGAGTCGGTGCGCCGCATCGTCGGACCCGGTGACGTGCTCGTCTCCTCGGTCGGCCCGTTCGTCCGCATGGGCGACGCGGCGGTGACCGCCGTGACGGAGGCCGGTGCCACCTACCTGGACACCTGTGGCGAGCCGATGTTCATCAAGCGGGTCTTCCAGCGGTACGGCCCCGCCGCCGCCACCCGGGGGGCGGCTCTGCTCACCGCGTTCGGGTACGACTACGTGCCCGGCAACCTGGCCGCGAGCCTGGCGCTGCGGAAGGCGGGCGGGGAGGCGGTGCGCGTCGACGTCGGCTACTTCCTGAGCGGCAACATCGCCCGGCGTGCCAGCGCCGGCACCCGCGCCTCCGTGCTCGGCGTCGCCCTCGACCCCATGTACGGCTTCCGCGAGGGCCGCATCGTCCGCGAACAGGGCAGGACGAGGGTGTTCCACACAGGCGGCCGCCGGCGGCATGGCGTCTCGGTCGGCGCATCCGAGCACTTCACCCTGCCGCCCGCACACCGGGCGCTGCGCGAGGTGAACGTCTATCTCGGCTG
This sequence comes from Planotetraspora phitsanulokensis, assembly GCF_016863295.1. Lineage (GTDB taxonomy): Bacteria > Actinomycetota > Actinomycetes > Streptosporangiales > Streptosporangiaceae > Planotetraspora > Planotetraspora phitsanulokensis. Next base: position 181,042 of record NZ_BOOP01000019.1, on the reverse strand, counting down.
GTTCGGCGGCCTCACCCGGGCCGCCGGCCTGCTGGCCAGGGCGGCCCCCGTGATCGCGGCCCTGCCGGGCGCCAAACGGGCGACGGACACCATGGCCGCCCGTGTGCTCCGTTCCGCCGACCGGACGCGTCCGGCGGGCAGGCCGCTCACCTCGCAGGTCGTGGCGGAGGCGTACGACGCGAGGGGCAGGTTGCTCGCCTCGGCCGAGCTCGACGGGGGCGATCCGTACGACTTCACCGGGCGCGTCGTCGCCTGGGCCGCCGCCACCGCGCTGGCCGGGGGCGTGCGGGGAAAGGGCGCCCTCGGCCCGGTGGACGCGTTCGGCCTGGACCTTCTCGCCCAGGGGTGCGCGGAGGCGGGTTTCGCCGCCAGGGAGACCGGGTGAGCGGGGTTTCCCGGCCCCGCGCAGCGATTTCACCGACGATTATGAATTGTCCGAATAAGGTGTCATAAAAGCCGTTCGCAGGTTCCGGTGATGACGGGTGAAATCGCCACTGATCGTCGATAGTTAAATGCGATCCATGTAGTTACGTGACTTCGGGTGAATCGGTGGAGCTTTAAGTTACAGAGCCTTTACGCTCGGTTATATGGACGATGGCATCCTGGTCGAGGCGTTGCGGGCACGCGATCCCGGCGCGCTCGCGGCTCTCTATGACACGTATGCCGAAGGGGTCTACCGATACTGCCGCGCGATGCTGGGCAGCCCCGACGGCGCCCAGGTCGCGTTGCGCGACACCTTCGTCGCGGCCGAGGCCCTCGTGGGCTCGCTCGCCGACCCGGCGAAATTCCGGCCCTGGATCTACGCCCTCGCTCGCGGAGAGTGCCTGCGCCGCCTGATCCCCGGCGAGGCCACGCCCGTCGACACCGGGCCGCTTCCCGTGATGACGCAGCCGCAGGCCGATCACGGCGACGCCGACCTGCGGGGCGTCGCGTGGAGCGCCGTCATGGGCCTCGAGCCGCGCGACCGCGAGGTGCTGGAGCTGGCCACCCGGCACGGGTTGTCCGGAGCCGAGGTCGCGGCCGTCCTCGGCACGGGGGAGCGATACGCCGAAGGGCTTCGGGAGGCCGCGGTGGCGCGGCTCCGCGACGCTGTCACCGCCGAGATCCTCGCCCGGCAGGAACCGCGCGGCTGCCACCGCCTCGCCGGAATCCTCGCCGGCTTCGGCGGCGACCTCCCGCGCGAGATGCGCGACCGGGTGACCCGGCATCGCGCACGGTGCGAGATGTGCTCACGACGGGGGATCAAGCAGATCTCGGCGGCGAAGGTCTTCGCCCTGCTGCCCGAGATCACACTGCCGGGCGCTCTGCGCGTTCGCGTGCTGAGCTGCTTCATCGACCCCGAGCTCGTGCCGTACCGGCGGTTCGTCGCGCGGAGGATCGGCCCGCTGGACATCTCCGGATTCCCCCGCTCGGGGATCAGAGGTGAGGGCCGGGTGGCCCAGGCGATCGCCGGCACGGTGGCCGCCGTCGCCGCCGCGGCCGCGGTCGTGCTCGTGCTCGCACAGGTGGTCGGGGCGCCGGAGGAGAGGATCACGACCATCACCGGGCGCCGCGTGCCCGTGCCCAGCGAGACCCCGGCGGTCGCGGCGCCCGCGGCGACGGAGAGCCCGAAGCCGAGCAGGACGCCGACGCTCATCATGCCCGTGGCGGAGGAACAGCCCATCGACACTCTCGGGCCGCGCAAGCTCGCCGCGGCCGTTCCCGGGATGCAGCGGCCGCAACCGACGCCCAAGCCCCTGCCCGCGCCGACATGGTCCAAGCCGCAGGGACCGAACCAGCCTCCCTGGCCACACCCGCCGACCACCTGGCCCACCACCCGGCCCACCACCCCGGTGCCGCCGACACCGACCCCGACGCCCACTCCTACTCCGACGCCCACCCCCACTTCTGAGCCGAGCGAGCCGCCTGCGTCACCCACGCCTCCGGCCGAGCCGCCTTCCCATCCCCGGCCTCCGCACGAGCACCAGCACGGGCCCGGTCATCCTCGGCCGCACCGTGAGCGGCCCTGCCCGCCCACCCCCACGCCGCAGCCCAGCACCGGGCCCACCACCGGGCCGACCACCGGGTCGCCGCCCGGACGGGAGCACACCTCCGGGTCGCATCCAAGGCCTGAGCGTCGCGCGTACCCGCGGCCCAGGCGTGAGCCCGCGCGGGAGCACACCGCGGGTTCACACCCCAGGCCGGAGCGTCGTGCCGAGCCGCGTCCCGAGCCGGGGCCTGGGAGAGAGCACACCGCCGGTTCGCGTCCAAGACCTGAGCGTGGTGCGGAGCCGCGTCCCAGGCCGGAGCCCGCACGGGAGCACACGTCCGGTTCACGCCCCGGACCGGAGCACGCCGCGGGTTCGCGTCCAAGACCTGAGCGTCGTGCGGAGCCGCGTCCCGAGCCGCAGCATCCCGCTCCATCGGCCCCACCCGCGCCGACCGCCTCGATCGAGCCCGCCGCACGACCGGAGTCGCCGTCGGAGGAGTGACATCGCGGCCGGCCGTCGAGGGCTCCGGAGAGCCCTTGGACCCCGGAGAGCCGGTTCGACCGGGCCCGCTTCCCCGGGGCGACGGCCGACGCCTATACGCCACATGCCGGGCGATCTACCCCATAACCAAATTACTTTCCGTGTTTTAGATGTGTACGGAGAGTAACCAGTGGGAACTGAGGGATGTGGAATTAGGGAAGGGGTAGCATGCCACTCCTCAGAGCGTCGGGCCTGGTCGCAGGCTTGGGTTCAGGAATCGTCCTGACCCTTGGCTGTCCGGCCGCGGCGGATCCGAGACCCTCGGCACATGATGTCGCCGAGGCCCGGCAGCAGGCTCAGGACCGAGCGCATCAGCTGGGCAAGGCCGAGGACGACCTGACCGCCGCGCAGACCCGGCAGGACGATCTCGCGGCCAACGCGGAGCGTCTCGTCGAGGCGTACAACGGTGAGCTCGTCCGGCTCGACAACGCGCGAACTCAGTACGAGCAGGCCGCCGGTCGGCTTCAGCAGGCCGCGGGCCAATATCAGCAGGCTCGCTCCGCCGCGGCCGCGGACGCCGCGCGTTCCTACAGAGACCTGGTCGCCTTTCAGCCGGCCACCGCGATGTTGTCCGCCTCGGGCGGTTTCGGCGCCTATTTGCAGCGGGCCAGCGTGCTCAGCCACCTCGGCAGCGAGCGCGCCGCGACCCTGCAGCAGTTGCGCGACGCCCAGGAGGTCTTCGGGATTCTGCGCGGCCAGGCCGCCGAGGCCTATGAGTCGCAGAAGAAGACGGCAGAGGAGGTGCGGGTGGCGCGGGACGCCGCCCGCGCGTCCGTCGACCAGCAGGTCCAGGAGACCGAGAAGATCAGGCAGCAGAAGATCGCGATCTCACGGCGGCTCGACGCCGCCAGGTCGCGGGTTGAGCGCCTGCGCAGCGCCCGTGCCCAGGCACAGCGCTCACGAGTAGGGCTGCGCGCCGGCCTGGCCGTACCAGGCTGGGCGGGATCGCTGGCCTCGGGCAGAGGCGGGCGCGCGGCGCAATGGGCGCTCAAGCAGCTCGGCAAGCCGTACGTCTGGGCCGCCGACGGACCGTCGAGCTTCGACTGCTCCGGCCTGACCATGCGTGCCTGGCAGCGGGCGGGCATCTCGCTCGACCACTGGACCGGAACGCAGTGGAGCTCCGGCCCGCACGTGCCGGTCAGGGATCTCCGCAGCGGCGACCTGGTGTTCTACGGCCGGCTGAGCAGTTATCCGGGCACGATTCACCACGTCGGGATCTACATCGGCCGCGGGCTGATGGTCCACGCCCCCCAGACGGGGGACGTGGTCCGCATCTCGAGCATCTGGCGTCACGACCTCGTGGGGGCGACCCGGCCGAGATGATCCCGCGCGACCGAGATCACGACTTCAGGCGGCTCGGCGCTCCGGAGTCCGGTGAAAGGCCCAGCGCTTCGAGCCGGCGACTCAGTGCTCCGAGCCCGGGTCCTGCTGCTCCTCGTGGTGTTCTTCCGCGAGGGCCCGCTTGGCGGAGGCCACGATCTCGGCCTCCGCCTCGGTGCGGCCCACCCAGTTCGCGCCCTCGACCGACTTGCCGGGCTCCAGGTCCTTGTAGACCTCGAAGAAGTGCTGGATCTCCAGCCGGTCGAACTCCGCGACGTGGTGGATGTCGCGGATGTGCTCCATGCGGGGATCCGTGGCGGGGACGCACAGAACCTTGTCGTCTCCGCCCTTCTCGTCCGTCATCCGGAACATGCCGACGGCCCGACACTTGATCAGGCACCCGGGGAAGGTCGGCTCCTGCAGAAGCACCAGGGCGTCGAGCGGGTCACCATCCTCACCCAGCGTGTTCTCGATGAACCCGTAGTCGGCGGGGTACTGAGTCGACGTGAAGAGCATGCGGTCAAGGCGGATCCGGCCGGTCTTGTGGTCGACCTCGTATTTGTTCCGTTGCCCCTTGGGAATCTCCACGACAACGTCGAACTCCACTGCGGTTCCTCCGCTCGCGCCCCCGGATTCCCGGGCTGGCGTTAATGTCTCGTATGCGTTTTATGGCTGGGGCGAATTGAGGTCTCGTGGTGCGACGTGAGCGATGGGTGGCGCTGGCCACACTCGCCCTACTGCAGATCTTCGTCGTCGTCGCGGGCAGCTACCTGCTCACCCATGACACCGCCGATAGTCCGGTCTCCATCGCGTCCCCGAAACCGACCCCGACCCCTCTCGTCACCGCGGGTCCGGTTCTGGCCGCGGCGGGGGACGGGGCGCTCCCCGCCAAGGGTACTTTGAGCTCTACCCTCGCCGAAGCGCTGGGTGACCCGGGGCTCGGGAAGAACGTCGGCGGCGTCGTGCTCGACGCGAAGACCGGCGCGACGCTCTTCGACGGCGGTGCGAAGACCCCGGTCACGCCCGCCTCGACGACCAAGGTGGTCACCGCGACGGCGGTGCTCGCCTCCGTCGGCGCCGACGTACGGCTGGCCACCACCGTGGTCATGGGCAAGGCCGCGAACTCGATCACGCTCGTCGGCGGGGGTGACCCCACGCTGGCCGGGCCCAAGACGGTGGCCGACGCGAAGAAATCGAAGACGGACCCGTATCCGAAGCCCGCCTCGCTCACCCAGCTCGCGTCCCGCACGGCCAAGGCGCTCAAGGCCGCGAAGATCGCCTCGGTCGAGCTGTCGTACGACGCGTCCCTGTTCACCGGGCCGATGACCGGTCCGGGATGGAAGCCCAACTACGTGCCGGAGGGCACCGTGGCTCCGGTCGCGGCGCTGACCATCGACGAGGGCCGCTCACTCGCCGGCCCTCGCTTCTCCGATCCGCCGCTCGCCGCCGCCCAGGCCTTCGCCACGCAGCTCCGGAAATCCGGGATCAGGGTCGACGCGCAGATCACTCAGGCCAAGGCCCCTGCCGGCGCCCGGGAACTGGCCAGGGTCGAGTCGGCGCCCATCTACGCGCTGGTCGAGAAGATGCTGACCGAAAGCGACAACGACCTCGCGGAGGCCCTCTCCCGCCAGGTCGCCATCAAGGAGGGGCTGCCGCACACCTTCGTGGGAGAGGCCAAGGCCGTCCACCAGGTTCTGCGGCGGCTCAACGTGGACGAGGGGGTCGAGGTGAACGACGGCAGCGGGCTGTCGACCCGGAACCGCATCACGCCGGCCGCGCTCGCGCGCCTGGTCGCCACGGCGGCCTCCCCGGCGAACCCCGATCTGCACTCTCTGATCAGCGGACTGCCCGTGGCGGGCTTCACCGGCACCCTGGACGACAGGTACGGCAGGAGCGACTCCAAGCCCGGCGCCGGATTGGTCCGCGCGAAGACGGGCACGCTCACCGGCGTGAACACGCTCGCAGGCATCACCTACACCGCCCACGGACGACTGGTGTCCTTCGCGTTCATGGCCGACGAGGTGGCCGACGCCGGTGCGGCCGTCGCAGCCCTGGACAAGATGGCGACGATCGTCGCGCAGAGCTGATGGTGCCTGTTCGCCCCACCCGCGGTCCGAGGTGCTCCTCGCGCGGCGGGAACGAGGAGAACGTACGGTGGTGGGTATGCAGGTGATCGACTGGGATCTGGCCGTAGCGACCGGCGTGCGCCTGGTGCGCCCCGGCCCTCAGGTGACCCGAGAGGAGGCCAGGCAGGCGGTCGCCGACCTGAGGACGCTCTCGCGCGAGGCCGAAGGCCACGTTCGGGAGTTCACCGGGATCGACTCCGCCCCTCCAGAGGAGGCCACCGTCGTCGACCGTCCGGGCTGGATCCGGGCGAACGTCGACGGGTTCCGCGTCGTCCTCGAGCCGCTGACCGACAAGATGTCGAGCATGCCGCCGATCGTCAGCGCGGTCGGCTCGCGGATCACCGGCGTCGAGGTGGGCGCGGTCCTGGCGTTCCTGGCGTCCCGCGTGCTCGGGCAGTACGAGCTGTTCCTCCCGCCGGATCCGTCGGGCAACGCGCCGGCCGGCCGGCTGACGCTGGTCGCGCCCAACATCGTCCACGCGGAGCGTGAACTCGGGGTGTCCCCCCGGGACTTCCGCCTGTGGGTCTGCCTCCATGAGGAGACGCACCGCGTCCAGTTCACCGGAGTCCCCTGGCTGAGGGAGTACGTCCGGAGCCAGATGACCGAGTTCCTCCTCGCGTCCGACATGGACCTCATGACCCTGCTGGAGCGGCTGCGCGCCGCGTCCGACGCGGTGGCCGACGCCTTCAAGGGGGGCGAGGGCAACCTGATCGAGGCCATCCAGACTCCTGAGCAGAAGGCCGTCCTCGACCGGGTGACCGCCGTGATGACCCTGGTCGAGGGGCACGGCGACTACGTCATGGACGCCGTAGGGCCGTCCGTCGTGCCGTCGGTCGCCGACATCCGGGCCAAGTTCCAGCGCCGCCGGGAGGGCGGATCCCGGATCGACCAGCTCATCAGGCGCTTCCTGGGCATCGAGCTCAAGATGAAGCAGTACGCCGAGGGTTCCCGGTTCGTCCGCACCGTCGTCGACGAGGCTGGAATGGCCGGGTTCAACAGGGTCTGGACGTCCCCGGAGACGCTGCCCGACCGGGACGAGATCGCCGAGCCCCGGGCCTGGATGAACCGGGTCCTCGGCACCCACGCCGTAGAACCCGGCCCGGCCTGACCGCCGCACCCGCCGCGGAACCCGGCGGGCGTGACCGCCCGCCGGCCCCGCCGTGATCATGCATGGGTTCGCGATCACGTGATCTGACCTGCGCCGAGTCCTCGCGTGATCATGCGCAGGTTCGTGATCAGGCGGGCCTGCCTGCGCGGATGCGTTCCGTGATCATGCGCGGGTGGACACAATGGGCCTATGGGCCCACATCCCGCCGTCGCCGACGTCCGCCGTGCCGTACGGCTGTCGCTGGGGGACCTCGCGCCCGGCGGGTTGGTGCTGGTCGCCTGCAGCGGCGGCGCAGACTCGCTCGCCCTCGCGGCGGCACTGGGCTTCACCGCGCCGCGGATGGGCCTCAAGGCCGGGCTCGTGACCGTCGACCACGGCCTCCAGGACGGGTCGGCCGCCCGCGCGCTCGATGTCGTACGGCTCGCGCCCTCGCTGGACCTCGAGCCCGCCGAGGCCCTGACGGTCATCGTGGGCAGGGCCGGGGGGCCTGAGGCCGCGGCCCGGGACGCCCGTTATGAGGCCCTCTCGGAGGCCGCTCACCGACTCGGGGCCGTGGCTGTGCTCCTCGGCCACACGATGAACGATCAGGCCGAGACCGTGCTTCTGCGCCTCGCACGGGGCAGCGGCAGCCGATCCCTGTCCGGAATGCCCGAGGTTTCCGGCATCTATCGCCGGCCGCTGCTGGGCCTGAGCCGTACGAGGACCCAGGAGGCCTGTGCGGCTCTGGGCCTGCGGCCGTGGGACGACCCGCACAACACCGACCCCGCCTACACCAGGGTCAGGGTCCGGCACGACGTGCTTCCGGCGCTCGAGACGGCGCTGGGCCCCGGAGTGGCCGAGGCCCTCGCCCGTACGGCACGGCTGTGCCGGGACGACGCGGACGCCCTCGACGCGTGGGCCGACGCGGTCTACGAGGCGTCGGCCGGGCCCGACGGGTCCCTGAAGGTGTCCGCGCTGGAGGAGGTGCCGGCGGCGGTGCGGCGCCGGGTGATCCGGCGGGCGGCGGTGTCGGCCGGCGCGTCCGCCTCGGCGTTGGGCGCGGTCCACATCGCGGAGGTGGAGCGCCTGGTCACCGAATGGCGAGGCCAGAAGGCCGTTCACCTACCCGGGGGGGTGGGCGCCGTCCGGCGCTATGGGACGCTGATATTCGCCACAGACAACCTCTCGTAAGGAAAACCCCAGGTGGACGCAGCCGACATGGGCCAGGACCTCTCGAGTGTCCTGATTCCGGAAGAAGATCTCCAAGCCAAGATCAAGGAGTTGGCGGGGAAGATCGACGCCGACTATGCCGGGAAGGACCTGCTGATAGTCGGCGTGCTCAAGGGTGCCGTCATGGTCATGGCCGACCTCGCGCGGGCCTTGCACGTCGCTGTGCACATGGACTGGATGGCCGTTTCGTCCTATGGGGCGGGCACCAAGTCGTCCGGCGTGGTGCGGGTGCTCAAGGACCTCGACACCGACATCGCCGGCCGCCACGTGCTGGTCGTGGAGGACATCATCGACTCCGGCCTGACGCTGTCGTGGCTCATGAACAACTTGAAGTCGCGTAACCCTGCCTCGGTTGAAATCTGCACTCTTCTCCGCAAACCGGACGCGGTAAAAGTGCCCATCGACGTGCGATACGTCGGCTTTGACATCCCGAACGAGTTCGTGATCGGTTTCGGCCTCGATTACGACGAGCGATACCGTAACTTGCCCTTCATCGGGACGCTTGCGCCTCACGTCTACGGGGGCGAGTAAGCCCTGAGCGAAGTGCCCTTCCAGTCGGGCGTTATTCGCTCCCAGGTAGGGGAACACGGGAACGGCTGACGTACGTTGGAAGGGCAAGCCGGAATCGCACGGGCAGTTACCGCCTGGGGCGGCCCGGTGTACCTTCGGAGATCCGTGGGAAGCCAGTAGGTTACCTGCGGGTAGTCAGAAGGAGCGGCAAGGGATGCCGCGACCCCGGGTCTTCCCGGGGCCAGGCCTTGGTCAGGAAGGGACGGGCCCGCCGGGGTTCCGCAACGGATGGATCTCAAGCGATTTACACGTGGGCCACTGCTGTGGATCCTGGGCATCGTCGTGCTGCTCCTGCTTGTCACCACGATGTTCAACGGTGGCGGCAACTACACGACTGCTGACACGTCAACCGTCGTCCAGCAGATCACGCAGGGCAACGTCAAGAACGCGACCGTGGTCGACAAGGACCAGCGCGTCGAGCTCACCCTGAACAAGCCGATCGAGGTCGCGGGCAAGTCGACCGACCGCATCCAGGCGCCGTGGGTCGAGGGCCAGGGCGTCAAGCTGACCGACGCGCTGCAGGCGGCCAACCCGCCCAAGGGGTGGACGGCCGAGGTGCCCAGGGAGAACTTCCTGGTCAGCCTGCTGGTCAGCTTCCTGCCGATCATCATCATCGTCCTGATCTTCCTGTTCATCATGAACCAGATGCAGGGCGGCGGCTCCCGGGTGATGAACTTCGGCAAGTCCCGCGCGAAACTGATCACCAAGGACACGCCCAAGACGACGTTCGCCGACGTGGCGGGCGCGGACGAGGCCATCGAGGAGCTTCAGGAGATCAAGGAGTTCCTCCAGGCTCCGGCGAAGTTCCAGGCCATCGGCGCCAAGATCCCCAAGGGCGTCCTCCTGTACGGCCCGCCCGGAACCGGTAAGACGCTGCTCGCCAGGGCCGTCGCCGGTGAGGCCGGCGTGCCGTTCTACTCGATCTCCGGCTCCGACTTCGTCGAGATGTTCGTGGGTGTCGGCGCCTCCCGCGTCCGCGACCTGTTCGAGCAGGCCAAGGCGAACGCTCCGGCGATCATCTTCATCGACGAGATCGACGCCGTCGGCCGCCACCGCGGCGCCGGCCTCGGCGGCGGTCACGACGAGCGCGAGCAGACGCTGAACCAGCTGCTCGTCGAGATGGACGGATTCGACGTGAAGGGCGGCGTGATCCTCATCGCCGCCACCAACCGTCCCGACATCCTCGACCCCGCGCTGCTGCGTCCCGGCCGCTTCGACCGCCAGGTCGTGATCGACCGGCCCGACCTCGAGGGCCGCAAGGGCATCCTCCGGGTCCACGGCCGCGGCAAGCCGTTCGCCTCGGACGTCGACCTCGACGTGATCGCCCGCCGTACGCCCGGCTTCACCGGCGCCGACCTGGCCAACGTGATCAACGAGGCGGCCCTGCTGACCGCACGTCAGGACCAGAAGCTCATCACGATGAGCACCCTCGAGGAGTCCATCGACCGTGTGATGGCCGGTCCCGAGCGCAAGTCGCGCGTCATGTCGGACCAGGAGAAGAAGATCATCGCTTACCACGAGGGCGGCCACGCCCTGGTGGCCCACGCGCTGCCCAACTCCGACCCGGTCCACAAGATCACGATCCTGTCCCGCGGCCGCGCTCTCGGTTACACGATGACGCTGCCGATGGAGGACAAGTTCCTGGCGACCAGGTCCGAGATGATGGACCAGCTCGCGATGCTGCTCGGCGGTCGCACCGCGGAGGAGCTCGTCTTCCACGAGCCCACCACCGGCGCGTCCAACGACATCGAGAAGGCGACCTCGATCGCCCGTCGCATGACCACCGAGTACGGCATGAGCGAGAAGCTCGGCGCCCGTAAGTTCGGCAGTGGCAACGGCGAGGTCTTCCTCGGCCGCGAGATGGGCCACGAGCGGGACTACTCCGAGCAGATCGCCTCGACCATCGACGAGGAGGTGCGCCGCCTCATCGAGACGGCGCACGACCAGGCCTGGGAGATCCTCGTCCAGTACCGCGACGTGCTGGACAACCTGGTCCTCGAACTCATGGAGAAGGAGACGCTCTCCCGCGACCAGGTCCTGGAGATCTTCTCGCCGGTCGTGACCAAGGAGAAGCGCCCCTCGTACGCCGGTTACGGCAAGCGGCTCCCGTCCGACCGTCCTCCGGTCATCACGCCGAAGGAGCGGGCGAACGGCAACGGGGCCGCGTTGCCCGCCGGCAGCCCGGCCGCTTACACGCAGGACCAGGCGACGACCCAGCGGGACGAGGCCTGACAGTGGTGCCACCAGTTCCGCAGTTCGACCACGGCCGGATCGAGAAGGCCGTTCGCGAGATCCTTTCTGCGATCGGCGAAGATCCTGACCGGGACGGGCTGCGGGACACCCCCGCCCGCGTGGCCCGTGCCTACGCGGAACAGTTCGCCGGTCTCGGACAGACGCCGGAGGACGCGCTGACCACGATGTTCGACGCCGACCACGACGAGATGGTGCTGGTGAAGGACATCGAGGTCATGTCCACCTGCGAGCACCACCTCCTCCCGTTCCACGGCGTCGCGCACATCGGCTACACGCCCAACGAGAAGGGGCAGATCACCGGCTTATCCAAGCTGGCCAGGCTGGTGGACGTGTACGCACGCCGCCCCCAGGTCCAGGAGCGGATGACGTCGCAGATCGCCGACGCGCTGATGCGCGTGCTCGAGCCGCGCGGGGCGATCGTGGTCATCGAGGCCGAGCACATGTGCATGACGATGCGCGGCGTCCGCAAGCCGGGAGCGAAGACGATCACCTCGGCCGTCAGGGGTGACTTCCGCTCGAGTGAGGCGACGCGCGCGGAGGCGATGTCGCTGATCCTCCGCGGCTGACCGCGGCGGGACCCGATTCGTTATGGCGGTGGGCGCACCCATGCGACTGATCGCGACCTGGCAGCACCTAGGCTTGGTTGCGAGCGAAGCGAGTGGGCCTTCCGACACCGGGGCCACGGTCATTCGCCGACGAGCCCCGGGCGAGGAGGGGGAATGACCACACGACATGTGCGCGGCATGCCCGCGCCCGGGCGGTGCCTGGTCATGGGCGTGGTCAACGTGACACCTGACTCGTTCTCCGACGGCGGCCAGTGGTTCGACGTGGACACCGCGATCAGGCACGGCCTCGACCTCGTCAGGGAAGGCGCCGACCTCGTCGACGTGGGCGGGGAGTCGACTCGCCCCGGCGCCATCCGGGTGTCGCTGGAGGAGGAGCTGCGCAGGGTCGAGCCCGTGATCCGCACCCTCACCGAGGAGGGCGTGACGGTCAGCGTCGACACCATGCGCGCGGAGGTCGCGGAGGCGGCCGTCGAGGCCGGGGCGAAGCTGGTCAACGACGTCAGCGGTGGCCTGGCCGACCCCGTGATGCCCCGTGTGGTGGCCGCGACGGGCGTGCCCTATGTGGTGATGCACTGGCGTGGGCACAGCCGTGACATGGACAGCAGGGCCATCTACGCCGACGTGGTGACCGAGGTGGCCGAGGAACTGCGCAAGCGGGTCGACTCGGTGCTCGCCGAGGGGGTCCGCGAGGAGCAGATCGTCCTTGATCCTGGTCTGGGTTTCTCCAAGCACGCCGAGCACAACTGGGCTCTTCTCGCCGGCATCGGCACACTGAACGAGCTGGGTTACCCTCTGATCATCGGCGCGTCCAGGAAACGTTTCCTCGGGCGCCTGCTCTCGGACGCGGACGGCACGCCCAGGCCGTTCAGCCGCAGTGACGACGCGACCCTCGCCGTCACCGCGCTGGCCGCCCAGGCCGGTGCCTGGTGCGTCCGGGTGCATCACGTCGCGGCCAACGCCGACGCCGTGCGTGTGGCCGCCGCCTGGACGGCGGCCGGCGATGGACATGCCGACAAAGGACGCGGATGAAGGACATCGAGGAGCTCAACGAGGCGTTCTACAACGCGATCGAGAGCGCCGACCTCGACAAGATGTCGGAGATATGGGTGGAGGACGCGGCCGACCGGGTCGCGATGTGCGTCCACCCCGGCTGGCCGATGCTCAGCGGCCGCTCAGAGGTGCTCAGGTCATGGGCGCTGATCATGGCGAACACGCCGTACATCCAGTTCGTGCTCACCGACGTCCAGACCACGGTCGTGGGCGACGTCGCCATCGTCACGTGCGCGGAGAACATCCTCACGGCGGCCGACACCGAGGAGCCGGGCTTCGCCGCCGGACGGGTGGTGGCCACGAACACGTTCCTGCGGACTCCTGCGGGCTGGCGGCTCTGGCTGCACCACGGATCGCCCGTGCTCCAGGGTGACGACGACGAGGAAGAAGAATCATGAGCGCGTCGACGGGCCGCGGGGCCCAGACGGACAGTGTGCGCCTCGTCGGGCTCAGGGCGCGTGGGCGGCACGGCTGCCTTCCCGCGGAGCGGGAGCTCGGCCAGGAGTTCGTCGTGGACGTGACCCTGTTCCTCGACACGGCTCCCGCCGCCGCGGGCGACGACCTGACCAAGACCGTCGACTACGGCGCGCTGGCCCTCCAGCTCGTCCGCACGGTCGAGGGTGAGCCGGTCAACCTGATCGAGACCCTCGCCGACCGGCTGTCGTCGGTCTGCCTGGCCTACGACCTGGTCGATGAGGTGGAGATCAGCGTGCACAAGCCGGCGGCACCCATCCCGCTGCCGTTCGGCGACGTGGTGGTGACCATCAGAAGGGCTCGCGGATGAGGGTCGTCCTGTCGCTCGGCAGCAATCTCGGCCGCCGGATCGACTACCTCCAGGGCGCGCTGGACGCCCTCTTCGACGCCCCCGGGCTCACGTTCGTGGCGGTTTCGCCTGTCTACGAGACGGATCCGGTGGGCGGACCCGAACAGGACGCCTACCTGAACGCCGTCGTGATCGCCGAAAGCACACTGGCTCCTCGCGTGCTCCTCGACCGGGCCAACAGCATCGAGAAGGCCTTCGGCCGTGAACGGCTCGAACGCTGGGGGCCGAGGACGCTCGACGTCGACCTGATCATGGTGGGTGGCGTGGTGTCCGACGACCCGGAGCTCACCCTTCCGCACCCCCGGGCGCACGAGAGGGCGTTCGTGCTGATCCCCTGGGCGCAGGCCGACCCCGCGGCGGACCTTCCGGGTCACGGGCCCGTCTCGGCGTTGCTCGCCGGCCTCGACCACAGTGGTGTGCGGCTACGCGCCGATCTCTCCCTCGAACCCCCTGTCTGACGAGGAGCCCTGCGTGAAGCCCTCCAATCCCGGCGTGCTCGTGGGCCTGATCATCGTGTTCGCCCTGGCCACCTGGGGAGTACTGCAGGAGCTCTACTCGGAGATTCCGACGGTTCCGTGGACGGCCATTCCCACGCTGCTGCTCCTCGCGATCGGCGAGGCGTACACGGGCTGGCTGACGCGCGCCAGGATCCTCCGCAAGCCGGACACCAAGCCGGTCGAACCGCTGGCGGTCGCTCGGCTGGCGGCGCTCGCGAAGGCGACGGCCTACGCGGGAGCGGTCTTCGGCGGGATCTTCGCCGGGTTCGTCCTGCGCGTGCTGAACCTGCTCGATCTGCCGAAGCCGCGTCAGGACGTGATCGTGGCCGGCGGCTCGTTCCTCGCCTGCGTGGCCCTGATCTGCGCCGCGCTCTTCCTCGAGTACTGCTGCCGGGTCCCCGGCAAGCCCGAGGACGAGGAGTGACGGCGGCCTACTTGTCGATGTCGCCGACGACGAAGAACATCGAGCCCAGGATCGCCACCATGTCGGCGACCAGGTTGCCGGGCAGCAGCTCGCGCAGGACCTGAATGTTGTTGAAGGACGCGCTGCGGAGCTTGAGCCGCCAGGGCGTCTTCTCTCCCCGGGACACGAGGTAGTAGCCGTTGAGGCCGAGGGGACTCTCCGTCCAGGCGTAGGTATGACCCTCAGGGGCCTTCAGGATCTTGGGCAGCCGCTGGTTGATCGGCCCCGGGGGCAGGTGCCGCAGCCTCTCGACGCACGCGTCGGCGAGGTCCAGGGAGACCTTGACCTGCTCGAGGAGCACCTGGAAGCGGGCGTTGCAGTCGCCGGCAGAGCGGGTCACGACCTTGACCGGCAGCTCGCCGTACGCCAGATAGGGCTCGTCGCGCCGCAGGTCGAAGTCGACTCCGGACGCTCGGGCGATCGGGCCGCTCACGCCGTACTGCATGATCGTTTCTCGGTCGAGCACGCCGACGCCCCTGGTCCTGGCCAGGAAGATCTCGTTGCCGGCGATCAGCTTCTCGATGTCGGGCAGGCGGCGGCGGACGTCGGCGACGGCCCCGGACGCCCGGTCGAGCCAGCCGTACGGAAGGTCCTCCTTGAGGCCGCCCACGCGGTTGAACATGTAGTGCATGCGGCCGCCGGAGATCTCCTCCATGACGTGCTGCAGGGTCTCCCGCTCACGGAAGGCGTAGAAGAGCGGAGTGATCGCGCCCAGCTCCAGGGGATAGGAGCCGAGGAACATGAGGTGGTTGAGCACCCGGTTGAGCTCGGCGAGCAGCGTGCGCGCCCAGACCGCCCGCTGCGGCACCTCCATGCCGAGCATGCGCTCCACCGCGATCACGACGCCGAGCTCGTTCGCGAACGCCGACAGCCAGTCGTGCCGGTTGGCCAGCACGATGATCTGCCGGTAGTCGCGCACCTCGAAGAGCTTCTCCGCGCCCCGGTGCATGTAGCCGATGATGGGCTCGGCCGTCACGATCCGTTCGCCGTCCAGCGTGAGCCGCAGCCGTAGCACGCCGTGGGTGGACGGGTGCTGCGGGCCGATGTTGAGGACCATGTCCTCGGTGGCCAGCTCCCTCCCCTGGACGGCTCCCGCTCCCGCGCCGATCCCGACGACGCGTTCCCGGAGGCTGCTCTCGGGCTCTTCCGTCATACGGCCCATGCTCCCACGCCTGTACGGCCTCGCGAAGAGCGTGAACCCCTGCGAAGCCGTACGGACGTGAACAAGTCAGGCCTTGACCAGGCTCCGCAGCGCTTCGACCAGGCGATCGACGTGCTCCTCGGTCGAGCCGATGCCGATCGACGCGCGCACCGCGCTCGCCGTGTCGTCGTCGCAACCGCCGTCCGCGGTGCCGAGAAGGTGCCGGACGAACGGGTGGGCGCAGAACTTGCCGTCCCGGACCCCGATGCCGTGCTCCGACGACAGGAACTCGGCCACGTCCCGCGCGGAGTGGCCCTCGACCACGAAGGACACGATGCCCACCCGCGGATGGTCCGGACTCCACAGCGAGAGCTCCCGGACGCCCGCGATCCCGGCGATCCCCTCGCGCAGGCGGGCCACGAGGCGCTCCTCCTCACGCACGAGATCCGCCCATCCGGTGGCGCTCAGGGCGTCGCAGGCGGCGGCGAGGGCGATCGCGCCGAGAACGTTGGGGGTGCCCGCCTCGTGCCTGGCCTCGGGGTCGTCGCTCCACTCCACGACGTCCGTGACCGACTTCACCGCGCCGCCGCCCCGCAGGTACGGCAGGGCCTGCCCGAGCCAGTCCGCCCGGCCGATCAGGGCGCCCGCGCCGAAGGGGGCGTAGAGCTTGTGCCCGGAGAAGGCGACGTAGTCGAGGTCGAGCGCCGTCAGGTTGAGCCGCCGGTGGGGGACGAGCTGCGCGGCGTCCACCGCGATCCTGGCGCCGTGGCGGTGGGCGATGTGGGCCAGACCCGCGATCGGCCACAGTTCGCCGGTCACGTTCGAGGCCGCCGTGACGACGAGCAGCGCGGGGCCGTCGATCTGGGACAGCGCCTCGTCGGCCGCCCGGATCGCCTCGCCGGGGAAGGCGGGCGGCGCCAGCCGTACGACCTGGGGCCAGGGGAGAAGCGAGGCGTGGTGCTCGGAGTCGAAGACCACGACTGTGGCGCCCTCCGGCAGGGCGCGGGCGAGCAGGTTCATCGCGTCCGTCGTGTTGCGGGTGAAGACGAGCGCGTCGTCGGGGCGGGCACCGGCGAAGGCCTTCACGGTGTGCCTGGCCTGCTCGTACCGGGCGGTGGTGAGCTGGGAGGCGTAGCCGGCGCCGCGGTGGACGCTGGAGTAGGCCGGGAGCGCGGCGGCGACCGCGGCGTTCACGGCCTCCAGACAGGGCGCGCTCGCGGCGTAGTCGAGGTTCGCGTACGACACGAGCCGACCGCCCTTGACGGGCACCTGGAGGTCGGAGCCGAGCACGACGGGGATGTGGGCGTCCCGGGAGAGCGTGGCGGCGGGGGAATCGACGGAAGCGGAACGGCTCAGAACGGACAAGGTCGACAACGCCGGACTCCTTGAGGTCATGGGACCCCGACCATGGCGTCGTACGACGGAGCCCGCGCTTGCCCGGCACACCTCGTGCCGGACCTGGTCTTCACCCGGGGCACCCCGCCGCGGACGCGAGGGTTGCCGGCCAGCGAGCCGGGGCTTGACGCTGGCGCTCATGACCTGACGTGGACTATAACCGACCGCCCCCGGCTCTCCGCAAATCCCCAGGTGAAACAGGGTGAAGGTGGCAAATCGTGCGGCGACCGGGTGCGTCGCGCGACGGGGATCCGTATGGTGGCTTTGTGAAGTTTGATCCTTGGAATCCCCAGTTCGTGGCTCATCCGTACGACGCCTATCGCGATCTGCGGGACAACGAGCCGGTCAGCTTCTTCGAGCCGACGGGGCAGTGGCTGATCGCCCGGCACGCCGACGTCAACGCGCTGCTGCGCGACCGGCGCCTGGGCCGGTCGTACCTGCACGTCGGCTCGCACGAGGCCTTCGGGCGAGAGCCGGAGCCCGCCTTCCAGGAGCCGTTCTGGCGGGTGACCCGTACCGGGATGCTCGACGTGGAGCCCCCCGTCCACACCCGGCTGCGCCGCCTGGTGTCCAAGGCGTTCACCCCGCGGATGGTCGAGGCCCTTCGCCCCCGTGTGCGCCGCATCGCCACCGAACTGGTCGAGGGTTTCGTGGAGCGCGGCGGCGGAGACCTCATCGCGGAGGTGGCCGAGCCCCTACCCGTCACCGTGATCGCCGAGATGCTCGGCGTGCCCGAGGCCGACCGGCACCTGCTGCGGCCCTGGTCGGCCGACATCTGCAAGATGTACGAGCTGAACCCGCCGATGGAGTCTCAGCTGGCGGCGGTGCGGGCCTCGGTGGAGTTCGGCGACTACCTGCGCGAGCTGGCCAGGAAGCGACGGCAGGAGCCCGGCGACGACCTCATCTCGGCGCTCGCCCAGGTCGTCGACGAGGGGGACAGGCTCACGGAGGACGAGCTGGTCGGGACCTGCGTGCTCCTGCTCAACGCCGGCCACGAGGCGACGGTCAACGTCACCGGCAACGGATGGTGGTCGCTGTTCCGCAACCCCGCCGAGCTGGACCGGCTGCGGGCCGACCCCGGACTGCTGCCCACCGCGGTCGAGGAGCTCATGCGCTACGACACCCCGCTGCAACTGTTCGAGCGGTGGGTGCTCGAGGACATCGAGGTCGGCGGCGTGGAGATCCCGAAGGGAGTCGAGGTCGCGCTGCTGTTCGGCTCGTCCAACCGGGATCCCGCCGTGTTCGACGACCCGGACCGGCTGGACGTCGGGCGGGCCGAGAACCCGCACATCTCCTTCGGCGCGGGCATCCACTTCTGCCTGGGCGCGCCGCTGGCCCGCGTGGAGCTCATCGAGTCGTTCGGCGCGCTCCTGAGGGCCGCCCCCGGCCTGGCGCTCGTGGAGGAGCCGGTCTGGAAGCCCGGCTACGTGATCCGGGGCCTGGAGGCGCTGAAGGTCACCGTCTAGTTCGCTGACCGGCTCAGCCGGTTCCGTGGACTGGTCCGGCGGCCTGGGTCGTGGACCGGCTTAGCTGACTGGTTCGGCCTGATTCGTGGACTGGCTCAGCCAGCCGAACCCGCCGAGTCCGGCGGGGTCGATGAGCTCGGCCTCCTCGGACGCCCGGCTCAGCGCCCTGAGATAGCCGGTCGGGTCGTGCCCGGCCAGCTCCAGCGACGGCCGCTCGCCGCGTATCCCCAGCTCGCGCAGGGCGTCCCGCTGCGTGGTCAGCGTCGTGGACGCGGCCCCCGCCGCCTCACCCGCTGCGGCGCACGCGTCCAGGGCCACGTGCGCGGTGATGTCACAGGTCCCGTCAGGTACGGCCGGCACGATCGAACCGCCCCGGTAGCCCGTCAGCGTGCCGAGGGGCGGCCGCCGGTCCCTCTGGTGCGCGTAGTCGACGGCGACCGCCATGCCGCGCGAGAGCCGTACGAGCACCGAGGCCCAGGCCTCGTCGCGCGGCCGGCCGATCTCGGCGCGGCAGCCCGGTGAGCACATCGGCCACCAGCGCTTCAGCCAGGCGAGGTCGGCGGCGTCAGGCGTGGGCCCGAGACGTTCGTCACCCGTCGCGGGATCCACCAGCACCAGCCGCGGACCCGAGGGCGTCTGCTCGACGACGTCGAGAGGGATGTTGTCCAGCCATTCGTTGGCGACGACCAGGCCCTCCACCGCGGCGGGCGGAGTGGCGGCCCAGGCGATCCTCTCGTCGAGGCCCGTGGGGCGGGAGGACAGGTCGACGGCGGTCACGCGCAGCCGTACGGCCAGGTCCGGCGGGGCGGCGGCCAGGATCCGGGCGGCGAGCAGGCCGTCACCACTGCCGACGTCGACGAAGTCGATCACCGGTGGCCGTCCGAGCGCCGCGTCGACCCGGCAGGCCAGTTCCAGCAGGGCCCGGGCGAAGGACGGCGACGCGTGCACCGATGTCCGGAAGTGCTGGTCAGGCCGCTCACGCCGGTAGAAGCCGTCGTCGCCGTAGAGCGCCTCCTGAATGGCGTCGCGCCACGTGACCCACACGACACACCACGTTATCGGTCCCCGGCCTATGACGAAATGCGTACTCGCCGCCCGACATAGTCACATCACAAAAGGGACAAAATTCGACCGTTGGGTCCAGGCCAGGCAGGCGGGCGGTCGCCGCTACCCTGGGCGAGGGGAGGCGTCATGGACACTAGTGACCGCCCGGGGCGGCTCGCCGTAGGAGTGCTCGGCGCGGGACGGGTCGGCTCCGTTCTGGGGGCCGCGCTCGCGCTCGCGGGCCACCGCGTGGTGGCCGCCAGCGGGGTATCCGACGCGTCACATCGGCGTGCCATGGAGCGGCTGTCCGTGGAGCTGACCAGGCCGGACGATGTGATCACCCGATCCGATCTGGTGCTGCTCACCGTGCCGGACGACGTGCTTCCCGGACTGGTCGCCGGTCTGGCGGCCACCGGAGCCGACCTGCGGGGCAAGCTCCTCGTGCACGCCAGCGGCGCCTACGGCCTGGACGTCCTCGGCCCGGCGACCGATCTCGGCGCGCTTCCCCTGGCCCTGCATCCCGTGATGACGTTCACGGGCAGGGACGACGACCTCGTCAGGCTCAACGGGTGCTCGTTCGGCGTCACGGCGCCCGCCATGTTGCGGCCCGTGGCCGAGGCGCTGGTGATTGAGATGGGCGGCGAGCCGGTGTGGATCGCCGACCAGGACCGCGCCCTCTATCACGCGGCGATCGCCGGGGCGGCCAACCACATGGTCACCCTGATCGCGGAGTCGCAGGAACTGCTCGGCCGGATCGGGGTCGAGCATCCCGGGCGGTTGCTCGGCCCGCTGCTCGGTGCCGCGCTCGACAACGTGCTGCGGCTCGGCATCGCCGGGCTGACCGGTCCCGTGGTGCGCGGCGACGCGGGTACCGTGCGCAAGCATGTGGACGCGCTCATTCTGGCCGCCCCCGAGGCGGCCGACGCCTACGTGGCCCTCGCCAGGCTCACGGCGGACCGAGCGCTGGCCGCCGGGCTGCTGAAGCCCGAGGCCGCCGAACGCCTGTTGGACGCGCTGGGAGGGAACATATGGACGTGATCGTCGCAGGCGATCGCGCGGATCTGGTCAAGGCGAAGGACACGCTCGGTGCGGGCACGCTGGCGCTCGTGCCGACCATGGGGGCGCTCCACGAGGGTCATCGGTCGCTGATCCGGCTCGCTCGGGAGCATGCCAAGCACATCGCGGTCAGTGTCTTCGTCAATCCCCTCCAGTTCGGGCCAAGCGAGGATTTTTCCCGTTATCCACGGACATTTGAGGCTGATCTGGAGGTGTGCGCGGAGGAGGGCGTCGGTGTGGTCTTCGCACCCTCCGCCGACGAGATGTACCTCCCGGACCGCCAGGTCGGCGTCTCCTCCGGGGCGATGGGCACGATCGTCGAGGGCGCGTCCCGGCCGGGCCATTTCGACGGCGTCCTGACCGTGGTCCTGAAGTTGCTGAACCTGGTTCAGCCCGACGTCGCGGTCTTCGGCCAGAAAGACGCCCAGCAACTCGCGATGATCCGCCGCATGGTGGCCGACCTGGACGTCCCCGTCTCGATCGTCGGGGCACCCACCGTGCGGGAGCCCGACGGCCTGGCCCTGTCGAGCCGCAACCGGTATCTGTCGACGCGGGAGCGGACGACCGCGCTGTCCCTTTCCCAGGCCCTCGCGGCCGGGGCCGCGGAGACCGTGCCGTCCCGGGTTCTGGCGGCCGCGAAAGCCGTACTGAAGGGCGCCACGCGCCTGGACCCGCCCCTGCTGCTGGACTACGTGGAACTGGTCGATCCCCTGACGTTCCAGCCCGTGGACGACGCCCACCAGGGTGAGGCACTCCTCGTCGTCGCCGCCAAAGTAGGCAACACCCGCCTGATCGACAACACCCCCATCCTCCCCATGTGACCCCTCCCTCTGGGTTTCAGGGACGTGATCCCCTCCCTCTGGGCGTGATCATGCGTAAGTTCGCGGAGTCCCCCGCCCACCTGCCGGGCACTTCGCGAGCCTGTGCATGATCACCTCAAGTGAGGGGGTGGGGTGGGGAGGAAACGGGGAAAGGGGGGCGTTATCGTCATAGTGACGAAAGGGGAACCCCCTCATGGTGGCGATACCGAGAAAGCTCACTGCACCCGCTCCCGGATGGAGTGTGGACGCCGACGTCGTCGTGGTCGGGTCGGGCATCGCCGGCCTGACGGCGGCCCTGACCTACACCGAGCTCGCCCCTGAGGCGCGGGTCCTCGTCGTCACCAAGGACGTGCTGTCCGCCGGGTCCACGCGCTGGGCGCAGGGCGGGATCGCGGCGGTGCTCGACCCGGAGGACACCCCCGACGAGCACCTCAACGACACCCTCATCGCGGGTGTCGGCCTGTGCGACGAGGAGGCCGTGCGGATCCTGGTCACCGAGGGCCCCGACGCGCTGAAGCGGCTCATCGCTCACGGAGCCCGCTTCGACCGGGACCACGACGGCGAGCTCCAGCTGACCCGTGAGGGCGGCCATCGCCGCAATCGGATCGTCCATGCGGGCGGTGACGCCACGGGAGCGGAGGTGCAGCGCGCCCTCACCCAGGCCGTCCTCGCCGAGCCGCGCATCGAGGTCATCGAGCACGCTCTCGTCCTCGACCTGATCCAGGACGGAAGCGGCCGCGCCCGCGGGGTGACCCTGCACGTCATGGGTGAAGGCGCCCGGGACGGCGTGGGGGCCGCGAACGCCCGGGCCGTCGTGCTGGCCAGCGGCGGCATGGGCCAGATCTACGCCGCCACGACCAACCCGGTCGTCTCAACGGGCGACGGGGTGGCGCTGGCCCTGCGCGCGGGCGCGGTCGTCCGGGACATCGAATTCGTCCAGTTCCACCCCACGGTCCTCTGGCTCGGCGAAGGCTCGACCGGCCAGCAGCCCCTGGTGTCCGAGGCGGTACGCGGAGAGGGCGCGGTCCTGGTCGACGCGGACGGCGACAGGTTCATGCGGGACGTCCACGAGCTGGCCGACCTCGCGCCCCGCGACGTCGTGGCCAAAGCGATCACCCGGAAGATGAACGAGACCGGCGCCGACCACGTCTACCTGGACGCGCGGGACTTCGGTGAGGAGAAGTGGCGCACGAGGTTCCCGACGATCCTCGCGGTCTGCCGCGAGCACGGCATCGACCCGGTCACGCAGCCGATTCCGGTCGCCCCGGCGGCCCATTACGCCAGCGGCGGCGTCCGCACCGACCTGTACGGCAGGACCAGCGTTCCCGGCCTCTACGCGTGCGGTGAGGTGGCCTGCACGGGCGTGCACGGCGCCAACCGGCTCGCCTCCAACTCCCTGCTCGAGGGTCTCGTCTTCGCCGAACGCATCGCCTCCGACCTGGTCTCTCACACCGAGGCCCCCGAGGCGCCGGGCGTACTGGACAGGCCGGAGGGCCTGGTCGACCCCCGCGTGCGCACCAGGATCCAGAGCCACATGAGCCGGGGCGCCGGCGTGCTCCGCAGTGACGAGAGCCTCACCGAGGTCGCCCGCGCGCTCGAGAACGCCCGCTGGACCCCGATCGCCGTCGAGCCCTGCACCGAGTCGTGGGAGGCCACGAACCTGCTCACGGTGGCGTCCGCCCTCGTCGCGGCGGCCGCGGAGCGGGAGGAGACCCGCGGCGCCCACTGGCGTGAGGATCACCCGGAACGCGACGACGACCGCTGGCGGCTGCACATCGACATCTCCCTTGGAACGGAAGGACTGCACATGCGACACCAGGCCCACGACATCGACGCCGAGCTGGCCGGCCTGGGCATCGAGCCCGCCCGGCTCGCCCACCTGGTGTCCACGGCGCTCGACGAGGATCTCGCCGGCGGGCTGGACGTGACGTCGGCCGCCACCATCCCCGCGGACCAGACCGCGGTGGCCGACCTGGTCGCCCGCAAGGAGGGCGTGGTCGCCGGGCTCGCGGTCGCCGAGGCGGTCTTCCGCCAGGCGGGCTCGGAGATCGTCGTCGAACGCCGGGTCAAGGACGGCGACCGCGTCGGCCCCGGGGACGTCCTCATGACCGTCCACGGCCGCACCAGGGATCTGCTCACCCTGGAGCGGACCGCCCTGAACTTCGTCACCCATCTGTCGGGCGTCGCCACCGTCACCAGCCGGTGGGTGGACGCGGTCGCCGGGACCAAGGCCCGCGTACGGGACACCCGCAAGACGCTGCCGGGCCTGCGGGCACTGGAGAAGTACGCGGTGCACTGCGGCGGCGGCGTCAACCACCGGATGGGCCTCCACGACGCCGCCCTGATCAAGGACAACCACGTGGTCGCCGCGGGAGGAGTCGCCGAGGCGTTCCGCGCCGTACGGCAGGCCTTCCCCGGCATCCCGATCGAGGTCGAGGTGGACCGGATCGACCAGATCGAGCCGGTCCTGGCGGAGGGCGCCGAGGAGATCCTGCTCGACAACTTCACGGTGGAGCAGCTCGCCGAGGCCGTACGGCTGGTCGGAGGGCGGGCGCGCCTCGAGTCCAGCGGCGGCCTGACCCTCGACACCGCCCGCGCCGTGGCCGAGACCGGAGTCGACTATCTGGCGGTCGGAGCCCTCACTCACTCGGTCTCCGCGCTGGACATTGGTCTGGATCTTCGTGGTGCATAATCGGGGAATGCTGCTCACCATCGACGTCAGCAACACCCACACGGTGCTTGGCCTGTTCGAGGGTGAAGAGGTCATCGAGCACTGGCGGATCGCCACCGACTCCCGCCGCACCGCCGACGAGATCGCCGTCGTGCTGCAGGGACTGCTCGGCCAGTCCCCGATCCTCAAGGACGCGGACATCAGCGGCATCGCCATCTGCTCGACCGTCCCCTCGGTCCTGAACGAGATGCGCGAGATGTCCCGCCGCTACTACGGCGACGTGACGGCGGTTGTGGTCGAGCCGGGCGTCCGCACGGGCGTGCCCGTCCGGATGGACAACCCCAAGGAGGTCGGCAGCGACCGCATCGTCAACGCCCTCGCCGCCGCCACCCTGTACGGCGGGCCGTGCGTGATCGTCGACTTCGGCACGGCGACGTCGTTCGACGCGGTCTCCGCCCGGGGGGAGTACATCGGGGCGGTCACGGCCCCCGGTCTGGAGATCTCGGTGGACGCCCTGGCCACGGCCGGGGCGCAGTTGCACAAGGTGGAGCTGATCCGCCCGCGCTCGGTGATCGCGAAGAACACCGTTGAGGCCCTTCAGTCGGGCATCGTGTACGGCTTCGCGGGCCTGGTCGACGGCATCGTCGAGCGCATGACGGCGGAGCTGTCCGACGATCCCGACGACGTCACGGTGGTGGCCACCGGCTCGGGCGCTCCCCTCGTCGTCAGCGAGGCCCGGACCATCGACGTGCACGAGCCCTGGCTGACGTTGATCGGCCTGCGCCTGGTCTACACGCGGAACACCGCCTGAAGCACTCTCCGGCGTGCGGGACCATAGAAGGCAGGAACCCCTGAGAGAGGACTGCCGTGATGGACGCCGACTGGGTGGCGCGTTTCGCCGATGAGGTCATCGCCGAGGCCGAACGGCGCGCGCCGGGCAAACCCATCGTCTGCGCGTCCGGCCTCAGCCCCTCAGGCCCTATCCACCTGGGCAACCTGCGCGAGGTCATGACCCCGCACCTGGTCGCCGACGAGATCAGGCGGCGCGGGCACGAGTGCGTCCACATCCTGTCGTGGGACGACTTCGACCGGTTCCGCAAGGTCCCGGCGGGCGTCGACCCTTCGTGGTACGAGCACATCGGCAAGCCGCTGACCTCGGTGCCCGCCCCTCCCGGCAGCCCGTACGCCAACTGGGCCGAGCACTTCAAGGCCCCGATGGCCGCCGCCCTCGCCGAGATGGGCGTGGAGTTCCGCGGCATCAGCCAGACCGAGATGTACACCTCCGGGGCCTACCGGGAGCAGGTCCTGCTCGCCATGCGCGAGCGTAGGAAGATCGACGCCATCCTCGGCCAGTACCGGACCAAGGCGAAGGCCAAGGCCAAGGACGACGACGAGGCGGCCGCTCTCGAGGGTTCGGGGGCGGCGGGGGAGGACGACGGCTCCGGCGCCGGCGGTTACTACCCCTACAAGCCCTACTGCTCGGTCTGCGACCGCGATCTGACCACGGTCACGTCCTACGACGACGAGACGACCGCCCTCGCGTACACCTGCGCGTGCGGCCACTCCGAGACCGTGATGCTCACCGAGCACACCCGGGGCAAGCTGGTGTGGAAGGTCGACTGGCCGATGCGCTGGGCCTATGAGGGCGTGGTGTTCGAGCCCTCCGGAGTCGACCACACCTCGCCCGGGTCCTCCTTCGTCGTTGGCGGCCAGATCGTCAGGGAGGTCTTCGGCGCCGACCAGCCGATCGGCCCGATGTACGCGTTCGTCGGCATCAGCGGCATGGCCAAGATGAGCAGTTCCAAGGGCGGCGTGCCGACCCCGGCCGACGCCCTTTCGATCATGGAACCCGCTCTGCTGCGCTGGCTGTACGCGAGGCGCAGGCCCAACCAGTCGTTCAAGGTCTCCTTCGACCAGGAGATCCAGCGGATGTACGACGAGTGGGACACGTTGTCGCGGAAGATCGCGGACGGCACCGCGCTCCCGGCCGACCAGGCCGCCTACCGCCGCGCGGCGACCACCGCGTCGGTGACCCTCCCCGAGACCCCCCGGCGGTTGCCGTACCGGACGCTCGCCTCGGTGGCGGACATCACGGGGGGCGAGGAGGAGCAGACGCTGCGGATCCTCCGCGAGTTCGACCACGAGATCGCCGGGCTGGACGAGTTGCGGCCGCGGCTCGACCGGGCCCAGCACTGGGTGACGACCTATGTCCCCGCCGAGGACCGCACCCAGGTCCGTGAGGAGCCCGACACCGCGCTGCTCGCCTCCCTGGGCGCCACCGAGCGCGAGTCGCTCAAGCTGCTGTCCGACGGTCTCGACGAGCACTGGTCGCTCGACGGCCTGACCACGCTCGTGTACGGCGTGCCGAAGATCCAGGCCGGGCTCGACATCGGCGACAAGGCGGCGACACCCGAGCTGAAGGCCGCGCAGCGGGCGTTCTTCTCCCTGCTCTACCGGCTGCTGGTGGGACGCGAGACCGGGCCCCGGCTGCCCACGCTGCTGCTCACCGTGGGCCGTGATCGTGTACGTGGGTTGATCGACTCGTAGGCACCCGTACGCTGTGTGCCTGTGCATGAGCTTCCCGAGCAGATGCGTGTGCGCCGCGAGAAGTTGGACCGGCTGCGCGCCGACGGCATCGATCCCTACCCGGTGACCTTCCCCCGGACCGCGACCCTCGCCGAGGTCCGGGAGAAACACGCGGGCCTGGAGCAGGGAGTCGCGACGGGCGACCGGGTCGGCGTCACCGGGCGCGTCATGTTGTCGCGCGTCGGCGGGAAACTCTGCTTCGCCACGATCCGGGACGGCTCGGGCGAGCTTCAGGTCATGTTGTCACTCGACCGGGTGGGCGAGGAGTCGCTCGCCGCGTGGAAGCGCGACGTCGATCTCGGCGACCACGTCGGCATCGAGGGCGAGGTGGTCACCTCCCGGCGGGGTGAGCTCTCCGTGATGGCGGACGGCTGGCGGATCACGTCCAAGTGCCTGAGGCCGCTGCCGGACAAGCACGCGGGCCTCAGCGACCCGGAGGCCCGCGTACGGCACCGCTACCTTGACCTGATCGTCAACGACGAGGCCAGGCGGATGGCCCGCCTGCGCAGCGCCACGGTCAGGGCGGTGCGGGACTTCTGGCACGAGGAGGGCTATCTCGAGGTCGAGACCCCGATGTTGCAGCCGATCCACGGCGGCGCGGCGGCCCGGCCCTTCACGACCCACATCAACGCCTACGACATGGAGCTCTACCTTCGCATCGCGATCGAGCTCTACCTCAAGCGGCTGGTCGTCGGTGGCATCGAGAAGGTCTTCGAGATCAACCGCAACTTCCGCAACGAGGGCGCGGACTCCACGCACAACCCCGAGTTCACCATGCTCGAGGCGTACGGGACCTATCTCGACTACAACGACATGGCCGACCTGACCCAGCGCATGTACCAGCAGGCCGTGGTGGCGGCGCTCGGCACGTCCGTCGTGGTGCACGAGGGCCGGGAGATCGATCTCGGCGTGCGGGAATGGCCCCGCGTCACGCTGTACGGCTCGGTCTCCGAGGCGATCGGCGAGGACGTCACGCCTGAGGTTCCGCTCCACCAAGTCCGGAAATACGCGGAAAAGGCGGGAGTGGACTGGGAGCCCGCGTGGGGGCAGGGCAAGGTCGTTCAGGAGATCTTCGAGGCGCTGGTCGAGCACACCCTGATCCAGCCGACGTTCGTCATGGACTATCCGCTGGAGACCTCGCCTCTCACCCGTCAGCATCGGGACAATCCGCTGCTGACCGAGAAGTGGGACCTCATCGGCTTCGGCACCGAACTCGGCACCGCTTATTCGGAGCTGGTCGACCCGATCGAGCAGCGTCGCCGGCTGGAGGAGCAGTCCCTCCTGGCCGCCGGGGGCGACCCGGAGGCCATGCAACTCGACGAGGACTTCCTTGAGGCCCTGGAGTACGCCATGCCGCCCACCGGCGGCCTGGGCGTGGGGATCGACCGGATGATCATGGCTTTCACCGGCAAGAACATCCGCGAGACGATCCTCTTCCCGCTTGTCAGACCGACCGGCTGAGCCCTCGACGGAATTCGACGGGCCGGAGCGGCACGACGAATCTTCGGAAACCGAGCGGTGAATTCCGGAAGCCGAGCGGATGAATGGAAACCGGGCGATCGGGGCTGACCCGATCGCCCGGATCCGATTTGCGGGCCGACGAAATCACTGCACTGTGTGAAGTGTCCGTAAAGCCGGAAAGCAACCGGAATTTCATACTCCTGGGAACATTGATACTGCCGTGACGATATGTCTGGCCGGGCGCCGTTCTGCACAAGGCCGTACCTTGACGACCTTGTCTGACGGCGTTTACCTTCCCTGAGGGTGGGCCGACCCAATCATCGTCGTGGGGGAGGGCGGGACGATGGGGCTTCCTGACGTCGTCACGAGAGGCGAGGGCCTCGCAGTGGATCTCGCTACGGATGTCGAGCGCGCCGGTCTCACCGATGAGGACCTGGTGCTCCTCGCGGAACTGGCCAAGGGGGTCACCGCGGATCGCGTGGGCCGCAGCCTGGATGTGAGCGGGCGCACGGTGCGGCGGCGGTTGCGCAACATCTGCGATCAGATCGGAGTGGCGACCGCGATCGAGGCGGTCGCCTGGGCCGCGCGGCGCAGGCTCATCTAGGCCCCGTTCAGCGCGACTCCACCTTCTCGCAGGCGCGTGTGGTGCGGCTCATCTGAACGGGGTCTCGTCGCGGGATCGCGCGGCTCGTCTCGGGGACCGGTCTTGAAAGGCCGTCTCATCTCAGCACGACGCCGCGGGCCCCGGGCTTGGGACCTGCGGCGTCATGATGAGGACCGCCTCGTGGGGCTCAGTCCGCGATCCGTACGACTCCTGCGATGGGCCGGCCCGCGATCGGCGCGACGCGCACCACGTCGCCCGTGTGGGGCGCGTGGATCATGAAGCCGCCGCCGAGGAACATGCCGACGTGGTGCAGGTCCGAGTAGAAGAAGATGAGGTCGCCGGGGCGCATGTCCTTGGTGGAGACATGCGTGCCCGAGGTCCACTGGCTGCCGGTGTAGTGGGGCAGGCTGATCCCGACCGTGTGGTAGGCCGCCATCATCAGGCCGGAGCAGTCGAAGGAGCTCGGTCCCGCCGCTCCCCAGACGTACGGCTTCTGCTGCTGCGTCAGCGCCCACCGCGCCGCCTGGGCGGCCTTGCCGTCCCCGACGACGGGGAACGACACGCGCCTCGCGGCACCGCCGCTGACGCTCGCGGCGACCGTGCTGTAGAGCTTGCTCTCGGACTTCGCGACCAGCTTGGTGATCTTCTTGCGCTGGGACTCGAGGCTGGAGAGCAGCTTCTTCACCTCGGCCGCGCGCGCGGAGGCGCCGTCCTTCGCCCGCTCGGCCGCCTTCATCGCGTTGGCGACCTCGGTGACCTCCTGGCCCTGCTGCATCTCCAGGGCGTAGGTGGTGGAGGCCTGGTCGAGGTAGGTCTCGGGATCGATGCCGCCCATCAGAGCGAACGGCGCGGATCCGAAGCCGCCGTTCATGTACGAGTTCTGCGCGAGGTACGCGGCCTTCTGGCGGCGCTCGGCGAGTTCGTCCTCGCTCTTGGCGAGGGTCTTCTTGGCGACATCGGCCGAGCGCTGGGCGGCGGAGAGGCGGACGCGCTCGCCGTTGTACTGCTCGGTGAGGGCCTCGATGTCGCTGTAGAGCTTCTCGACCTCGGCGGCGAGTTGCTTGGTGGTGGGCTTGGGCTCAGCGGTGGCGGCCATCATGGG
Source organism: Planotetraspora phitsanulokensis (assembly GCF_016863295.1). Lineage (GTDB taxonomy): Bacteria > Actinomycetota > Actinomycetes > Streptosporangiales > Streptosporangiaceae > Planotetraspora > Planotetraspora phitsanulokensis. The sequence goes on along the minus strand of NZ_BOOP01000019.1, from coordinate 151,200 downwards.
GGCGCCGACCGTGATCATGGTTATCGCTACGCCAACTAAGGCGAATCTCCGGATGGAGCCGGACAGAGCTCCGCCGGCCACAGGCTGCCGGTCTTGAGCATGTCTTCCGGCTGCCCGTCCTCGACGCACGCGCAACAAGACTCCTCTCCAGTGTCGTGCCGTACGGACGGGGTCGCCGTGTGGTGCGCAGATGGCCACACGGTTCCGTTCGGCACTCCTTGCCGCCTACCGGGTTAGCTGACGGGTTCGGGCCGGAGTAGCCCTACCTTTCGGATTCACCCCTTGTTGATCTAGAACGTCCAGATCCGCACAGTTGGGTCCCCGGCTCCGCTTCGCATGTGAGTGCTCGGAAGACTCGGCGGCCCGGTCGCCCGTGTGGGGCCACGGTGACCGGTTATTGTCGCTGGACACTAGTGCATCCGTGGTTCTAGCTCAACCAGAACTCCAGATTCCGTTGAGGTTTCGCAACCAAACGATCACAGCAAGGTCACGGACTTTCGGGGCCCGCACCCCCATCTAGCTGCGGTTTAGCACTTTTGGAGCGTTTTGTCGGCGGCTCGGCGCAGGTCCGACCCTGGACATAACCTGAAAGTATGGGGACAGAGTGACCAGTGGGACCGAGCGAGCCGGTCGGTGCGCCTTCCCTGGCACGAATCCGGTGTCCCCTTTTGGGGCTGACCGTTAATGACGTGCGTGCCCTCGGTGGTGCCGTGAAACAGGTTCGCAGGTGGCGCCGACTACGCTGACGGACCATGGAGCAGGTCGCGGAGCACACGTCTGCCGAACCCGGGCCCCCGGCGATCGTCGTGCGCAGGGCCACGACGGCGGATGTGCGCGTCATCCGCCGCCTCGTCGACGAATACTCCGGCGTGGGTCCGCGGCTCCTGGAGAAGAGCACGGTCACCCTCTATGAGGACGTGCAGGAGTTCTGGGTCGGCGAGGTGGGGGGAACCGTCGTCGGGTGCGGTGCCCTCCATGTTCTCTGGGAGGACCTGGCCGAGATCCGCACCGTCGCCGTCGATCCTGCGGCTCGGGGCAGGGGCGTCGGCCACCGGATCGTCGGAGCTCTCATCGAGACCGCGCGCGATCTCGGAGTGGGCCGGGTCTTCTGCCTGACCTTCGAAGTCGACTTCTTCGGCCGCCACGGTTTCGTTCCCATCCAGGGCACACCGGTGGCCCCCGAGGTATATGCGGAGTTGCTGGCGTCCTACGACGAGGGCGTCGCGGAATTCCTGGATCTCGAGCATGTGAAGCCCAACACGCTGGGCAATACCCGGATGTTGCTCCATCTGGACCGGTGATCGCGACTGCGCGGCTGACATCACGTGAAGGTGACTGTTGATATACCTCTCGATACGTTAGGCGATATCAGCATGCGAGCCTGACGATGTGCCGCACGCGCACTCGAAACGAGGTGACACGGTGAGCACTGGACAGCCGCCGTACCCGCAGGGAAATCCGGAAGGTTCGTCTTCCGGCCGCGGACGCGACCGCCAGGACACCGAGCAGTCCCAGCAGGGCTACGACCCGGACGTCACGATCGTCGGTCCGCCGGGTCAGCCGCAGGGCTACGGATACGGCCAACAGGACCCTGGCCGGCAGGGCTACGGACAGCAGCAGTACGGCCAGCAGGGCTACGGGCAACAGGGCTACGGCCAGCAGGCGCAGCAGGGTGGCAACCCCCAGCAGCCCGGCAACCCCCAGCAGCCCGGCAACCCCCAGCAGCCCGGCAACCCGTACGGCCAGCAGCCGGCGCAGTCCCCCGATCAGGGAGGCTACGGGCAGCAACCCGCCAACCCCTATGGTCAGCAGCCGGCCCAGCCGTACGGCCAGGGTCAGCAGGGTTACGGCCAGCAGGGCTACGGGCAACAGGGTTACGGTCAGCAGGGCTATCCCCAGCAGGGTTACGGCCAGCCTGACTACGGCCAGCCCGACTACGGCCAGACGCAGCAGTACGGCCAGGGTCAGCCGGGTTACGGCCAGCAGCAGCCCTATGGCCAGGGCTACGGGCAGCCTGGATACGGTCAGCAGCCCTACGGGCAGCCCGGGTACGGTCAGCCGGCGTATGGACAGCCTGGGTACGGTCAGCCGGGATACGGCCAGCCGTACGGCGCTCAGGGTGCGGTCCCGCCGGGAGCGCCCGCGCCGCTCGCCGAGTGGTGGCAGCGACTGGTCGCAAGGATCGTCGACGGCGTCATCGTCGGCGTCCCGTTCTTCATCATCACGGCGATCATCACCGCCATCGTGGTCACGCGAGCCGGTTACGACCCCGACTCGGGGGCGGTGACCCTCGAAAGCGGCGTGTTCCTCGCCGGCCTGCTCATCGCTTTGGTCAGCGGCGCCGTGATGATCGCGTACGAATTCCTCATGTTGCGCCAGCGGGGGCAGACCGTCGGAAAGATCGTCATGGGGATCAAGGTCGTCCCCGTCGGCGGAACGCTCGGCCCGGAGGGCCTTCAGCAGGATGTGGCGGCCAAGCGGGCCGGTGTGCTCTACGGGCCGCAACTGATCCGATGGATTCCCTTGGTGGGCTGGCTCGCCGGCATCTTCGCCTTGGTGAATGTCCTCTGGCTCCTTTGGGATAAGCCGCTGAGCCAGGCGTTGCACGACAAGGTCGCCAACACGATCGTGGTCAAGGTCAAGTAGTGCTACATAACGGGGTCGATGGAACGGACCATCGGCCCCGTTTTCGTATCTTCGATACAAGTGGCGCGCAGTGTGGAGGTACGCACTAAAAGCCGTAACGGGCGGGGTATCCCGTGCGATGCTTGACCGACGCATGTCCCCACGCCGTCACGAGAGGTGACCAATGACTGCGGAACCACCCCCCGGCCAGAATCCATATGAGTCCGCCCCGACGCCGCCCCCCGGTGGATATCCGCCACCTCCCGGCTACGGCCCTTATGGAGCGGCTCCCCAAGGCGCGCCCCTTCCTCCGGGCGCCCCGGCCCCGCTCGCCGAATGGTGGGAGCGATTGGTCGCGCGAATCATCGACGGGCTCATCTTCGGCGTCGTGTACTGGATTATCCTCGGCATCCTCAACTCGATCTTCCAGCCGAGCCTGGCCGACCTGCTGACGAACCCCACGGGCAACCTGTTTTTGCCGGGATTCCTCGCCGCGGTGATCGCTTGGGGCGCATATGCGGCCTACGACTACGTGCTGCACTCCAAGGACGGTCAGACCTTCGGCAAGAAGGCCATGAAGATCCAGCTCGTCGGAGTGGGGGGCGCGAAGCCGGATTCCTCCGCCCTGATGAAGCGCTCGGGCATCTTCCCCGGCATCCTGGTGCTCTACGGGATTCCGGTCATCGGGTTCCTCGCAGGGCTCTTCGTCCTCGTGCTCGGCATCATGCTCATCGTGGACAAGCCCCTTCAGCAGGGACTTCACGACAAGGTCGCCGGGACTCTCGTGGTGAAGGCGCCGCGCTGACACAGCGGTGAAATCAGCGTGACATGGCCCCGACACAGTGCGATCTATGCCACTGAACTCAGGGCGAAAGGTGGGGCGGCCGCTTCGGCGGACCGTCCCACTTGGCATTCCTGGGTATGATTTCTCCGCATCCGGTAAGGCGGCTGGAGAGACACGGATTACCTTCCGGTCGGCAGGCGCCCCCCGGAAGGAGGAGCAGGTCCCGGCGGCGCTATCGTCGAGATGACGCCCTCCAGAGCAGAACGCCACGGTGGCCGGACGTCATCCCGAAATTCACGCGGGTGCCGCGAAAGACACCCCCGGCGCAAGCGAGTCAGAATGACAGATGTATTGTCCGCCTTGATACCTTCCGTGGTCGCCGCGGGAGCGGTCGTGTACGGCATCGTAAAGTTGGTACGTTCCGATGCCGCCGGCTTGCGCTCGACACCGGAGTCGCGGGAGAACTCAGCAAGCTCACAGGTTCCTGAGAATCCACAAACTTGAATTGTCAGCCACGGGAAACCGGGTATATGTTTGGCTGACGAATCAAACTATGCTCCGCGAAAGGATTGCCGGATGGCCAAGCACACACAGGTGATTCTCATCGATGATCTCGATGGCGGCGAGGCCAATGAGACGGTGGCGTTCGCGATTGACGGTACCTCTTATGAGATTGACCTGAGCGATGGCAACGCCAAGCGGCTTCGCGATGCTCTGTCACCTTTCGTCGGCGGTGCGCGGCGAGCCGAATCCGGTTCGGTCCGAGGCCGTCGTCGTGGTCCGAGTGGTAGCGCACAGCGTGCGATGAGCCGGGAGAAGAGCGCGGAGATCCGCGCTTGGGCCAAGTCGCACGGTCACCCTGTGAGCGAGCGCGGACGTATTGCCGCGTCGATCGTCGAAGCCTACGACGCAGCTCACTAACTGCGCCCTTGATCGCGCGGTTATGCCAGTCGTCGGATGTTCTGACGATCGGGATAACCGCGCGATTCTGTTTGTAGTCTGCTAAAACCTCGTTCGCTTGCGGCGTATCCGGAACATCTGGCGCCCATCACGGGGTTGGATAGAGGGTGAACGCCTCGCTCTCGGGGAACCCTTCTGCTATGGGAGCGGTCGCTGGGTCGGGGCTACCATGCGGAACGACGGGCCGGATCTCCCTGGTCCGCCTGACCGCTCTGTGAGGAGCGACGAGATGTTCGAAAGGTTCACCGACCGTGCGCGGCGGGTTGTCGTCCTGGCTCAGGAAGAGGCCCGGATGCTCAACCACAACTACATCGGTACTGAGCACATTCTTCTTGGCTTGATCCATGAGGGTGAGGGCGTTGCGGCCAAGGCTCTGGAGAGCCTGGGCATCAGCCTTGAGGGTGTGCGCCAGCAGGTCGAGGAGATCATCGGCCAGGGCCAGTCTGCGCCGTCGGGGCACATTCCCTTCACCCCGCGCGCGAAGAAGGTCCTTGAGCTGTCGCTCCGCGAGGCCCTGCAGCTCGGCCACAACTACATTGGCACCGAGCACATCCTGCTCGGTCTCATCCGCGAGGGTGAAGGTGTGGCGGCCCAGGTGCTGGTGAAGCTGGGGGCCGATCTCAACAGAGTGCGGCAGCAGGTCATCCAGTTGCTCCATGGCTACCAGAAGGAGCCCGCTGCGGCCGGTGGGCCGCAGGAGGCCGCTCCTTCGACCTCGCTTGTGCTGGACCAGTTTGGCCGCAACCTGACGCAGGCCGCCCGGGAGGGCAAGCTCGACCCGGTCATCGGCCGGGAGAAGGAGATCGAGCGGGTCATGCAGGTCCTCTCCCGGAGGACCAAGAACAACCCGGTTCTGGTGGGAGAGCCCGGCGTCGGCAAGACCGCCGTCGTGGAGGGCCTGTCGCAGAAGATCGTCAAGGGCGAGGTGCCCGAGACGCTCAAGGACAAGCAGCTCTACACCCTCGACCTGGGTGCCCTGGTGGCCGGCTCCCGCTACCGCGGTGACTTCGAGGAGCGCCTCAAGAAGGTGCTGAAGGAGATCCGCACCCGCGGCGACATCATCCTGTTCATCGACGAGCTGCACACGCTGGTCGGAGCGGGCGCCGCCGAAGGCGCGATCGACGCGGCGAGCATCCTCAAGCCGATGCTGGCCCGCGGCGAGCTCCAGACCATCGGTGCGACGACGCTGGACGAGTATCGCAAGCACCTGGAGAAGGACGCCGCGCTCGAGCGGCGCTTCCAGCCGATCCAGGTGGCCGAGCCGAGCCTCAGCCACACGATCGAGATCCTCAAGGGCCTGCGCGACCGCTACGAGGCGCACCACCGGGTCTCCATCACCGACGGCGCCCTCGTGGCCGCCGCCCAGCTGGCCGACCGGTACATCAGCGACCGGTTCCTGCCGGACAAGGCGATCGACCTCATCGACGAGGCCGGGTCCCGGATGCGCATCCGCCGGATGACCGCTCCGCCGGACCTGCGCGAGTACGACGAGAAGATCGCCAACGTGCGGCGTGAGAAGGAGTCCGCGATAGACGCGCAGGACTTCGAGAAGGCCGCCGCCCTGCGTGACCAGGAGAAGCAGCTCCAGCTCAAGCGCGAGCGCCGTGAGAAGGAGTGGAAGGCCGGCGACATGGACGTCGTCGCCGAGGTCACCGAGGAGCTCATCGCCGAGGTGCTCGCGACGGCCACCGGCATCCCGGTCTTCAAGCTGACCGAGGAGGAGTCGCAGCGGCTGCTCCGCATGGAGGACGAGCTCCACAAGCGGATCATCGGCCAGGACGACGCGATCAAGGGCCTGTCCCGGTCCATCCGCCGGACGCGTGCCGGCCTGAAGGACCCGAGAAGGCCTGGAGGGTCGTTCATCTTCGCCGGTCCCTCCGGCGTCGGCAAGACCGAGCTGTCCAAGGCGCTCGCCGAGTTCCTCTTCGGGGACGAGGACGCGCTGATCATGCTGGACATGTCGGAGTTCATGGAGAAGCACACGGTCTCGCGGCTGTTCGGCTCCCCGCCCGGCTACGTCGGGTACGAGGAGGGTGGTCAGCTGACCGAGAAGGTGCGGCGCAAGCCGTTCTCGGTGGTCCTCTTCGACGAGATCGAGAAGGCCCACCCGGACATCTTCAACTCGCTGCTCCAGATCCTCGAGGACGGTCGCCTGACCGACGCACAGGGTCGCGTGGTCGACTTCAAGAACACCGTCATCATCATGACGACCAACCTCGGCACCCGGGACATCTCCAAGGGCATCGGGGTGGGCTTCGCGAAGACGAACGACGCGGAGAGCAACTACGACCGGATGAAGTCGAAGGTCCAGGAGGAGCTCAAGCAGCACTTCCGGCCCGAGTTCCTCAACCGCGTCGACGACATCGTGGTCTTCCACCAGCTCACGCCGAAGGAGATCATCCAGATCGTGGACCTGATGCTCGCCCAGGTGGACGAGCGCCTGAAGGACCGCGACATGTCGCTGGCGCTGACCCCGGCCGCGAAGCAGCTGCTCGCCGACCGCGGATACGACCCGGTCATGGGTGCCCGTCCGCTCCGCCGGACGATCCAGCGCGAGCTGGAGGACTCCCTGTCCGAGAAGATCCTGTACGGCGACCTGCGTCCGGGTCAGATCGTCAAGATCGACATCGAGGGAGAGGGCGAGGCGGCGAAGTTCACCTTCGTCGGCGAGTCCAAGACTCCCGCGGTTCCGGACTCGGCGGCTTCGATCGTCGAGCCGATCCAGAACTGAGCTAGACCGCACGACCGAAAAAGGGGTGCCCCCACCGGGGGCGCCCCTTTTCGCATGTGCCGGGCGTTCGGTGGCCGAGCTCCGCGCCCTCGCGCCGGACGCGTGCACGACTTCACCTCGGCTCCGGGTTTTGCGTGAGATCGGGGTATCCCACCACCGAACGTAGTACTACACTCTGTAGAGTCTGGCCTGGTTCGGTGCGGATCATGACGTTGGCGAACGTGGCGAGACCGCTCTCGAGATCATCCCGATGGAGTAGTCGTATCCGCCGAGGGATGGACGCGGGAACCCGGGCATCCGCGGGAGGCTCGGTCGAGGCCGGGAAGATCCCGGTGCCAGTAGGACCTCGGCCCCATGCGATCGGGACAGATCGTGTGGATCATGGTCGGAGAGTGCACAACGTCTGGGAGGCATCTGATGCGCCTGTTGCACGACGACGGGACGCTCGTTCACCTGGCCTACAACGCTGGGGTACATCCGGCCGAGGACCTGGAGAACCTGATCGCCCACCTCACCCGCTACGCGGTGCCGGTGCGGCGGAAGCTGGGCGTCGATCGGCTCGGAATCGGTCTGTGGCTGGCGCCCGCCGTCGCCGACCATCTCATCGCCGATCGCATCGAGCTAGTACGGCTGCGCCGTTCGCTGGAGGAGCGTGGCCTGGAGGTGGTCAGCCTCAACGGGGCCGGCGGTCACAACCAGGAGGTTCCGGGGCCGGACTGGGCCAAGCCCGAGCGGTACCGCTACACGATGGCGCTGGCGAAGATCCTCGCGTTCCTGCTCCCCGAGGACGTGCGGTTCGGCAGCATCTCGACGATCCCGATCGGCTGGCGTCGCGACTGGCCCGCCGACCTCCACTCGATCGCCTCGCGCCGCCTCGAACGGCTCTCGCGTGAGCTGCGCGGTCTCTACAGCGTGACCGGCAAGACCATCCGCGTCGGATTCGAGCCCTGGCCGGGCTGCGTCCTCGAAACGACGGAGCAGGCGCTGGCGCGGGTCGGCGGGATCGACTCCGAGCACCTCGGCGTCTGCCTGGACGCCTGCCACCTGTCCTGTGGCACGGAGGAGCGGGGCGCCGCCCTGCGGGGGCTCGCTCTCGCGGGTGCTCCGGTGGTGAAGCTGGGACACGTCCACAACCACAGCCAGGAGATTCCGAGCACGCAGCCGGTGCTGCAGGACACGCTCAACGCGATCCTGTCCGGCGCGGTCAACGGCACGGCCCATGTCGAGGTCGAGGCGCACGAGTGGACGGCCCCCAAGTCGAAGGGCCCGGCGGCCCTGGTGGCCAGGCTCGCCGACGAGCTCGACTGGACCCGCCGCAACCTGACCGATCTCGGCCTCAAGCTCGCCGCCTGACTCCGTCGCTGCATGATCACGCACCTGGTTTTCGCAGGTGAGGCGGGGTTCCACCGAACCTGCCCATGATCACGATCAGGGTTTTCGCAGGTCGGGCGGGATCTCGCCGAACCTGCGCATGATCACGCCCGGGGGTGGGGGTGTGGTCAGGTGGGGAGGCGGTAGGTGCCGTCGTCGAGGACTTCGGCCAGACCGTCGTCGAGCAGGCCGTCGAGCGCCCTCTCCCGCTGGGCGTGGTCGTCCCAGACCACGTCGAGCGCCTCCTTCGGCACGGGGCCGTACGCCTCGCGCAGGACGGCCAGCAGGCGCCCTCTGCACTGGCGGTCGGTGCCCGCGTAGGTCTGCCCCACCCGCGCCGGACCCGCATGGGCCGGTCGGCCCGCCAGCCTCCAGGCGCACCGGGAGGCCACGGGGCAGTCGTCGCACCGGGGAGCACGAGCCGTGCAGACCAGGGCGCCCAGCTCCATGACGGCGACCGCCCAGCGCGGGGCGCCGACGGGCGGCACCAGCGACTCGGCCAGCCTCCGCTCCGCCGCCGTGGGGGCCTTCGGCGGGTACTCCTCACCCTGTACGGCTCTGGCGAGAACCCGGCGGACGTTGGTGTCCAGGACGGCGTGGCTGCCCCCGTAGGCGAAGCTGGCGACGGCGGCCGCCGTGTAGTCGCCGATGCCGGGCAGGGCGCGCAGCTCGTCATAGGCGGACGGCACCCGGCCGCCGTGCTCCACGGTGATGGCCTTGGCGCACGCGTGCAGGTTGAGGGCCCGGCGGGGATAGCCGAGGCGCCCCCAATGGCGTACGGCCTCGCCTGGCGGCTCCTGGGCGAGCGACTCGGGGGTGGGCCAGCGGTCCATCCAGTCGGCCCAGATCGGCAACACTCGGACGACGGGGGTCTGCTGGAGCATGATCTCGCTGACGAGGATCCCCCAGGGGGTCGCGTCGGGTCGCCGCCAGGGCAGGTCGCGGTTGTGCTCGGCGTACCAGTCGAGGATCGGTTCACGCAATGAGGCGGCCACCGTCCGACCTTATCGCCGGTCATTCCGGAGCAGGTCCGGACGGAAGCCACGCGCGCGGCGCCTCCGTCGGGGGCCGGCGCGGCGAGCCGTTTCCCCTGGCGGCCCATGACTCACCATACTGTGCGTATGGATCCGGACACGTTCCGTGGTGATGTCGGTGTAGAGGGCGGGGACGTCTACTGGCGGCGCCGGGTGTCGGTGCTCACCGGCATGCTCGTCGTCGTCGCAGTCGTGGCCTGGGCGTGTTCGAGCGCGTCCAGCAAGCCGGAGAGTCCGACCGGGGTCAAGGCCTCGCCGGGGGCCGGGGAATCGATGGTCGTGTCGTTGCCCTCGCCGCTCGCTTCGAAGTCTCCCGGCCCATCGAGCGCGGCCCTGCTGCCGGGCAGCCGGCTGCCCTCCGCGTCGGCCACGCCGTCCTCGCGCGCGTCGGCCGGCTCGCGGACCAGGGGGGCGGGTGACCCGTGCGACGCCAAGGACCTCGTAGTCGCCCTGCAGGCCGGTCAGGACTACTACAACAGAGGCGTGACGCCGAACTTCCTGCTGACGATCGTGAGCACCGCCCGCGTCGCGTGCACGGTCGACGTGGGGCCGCGGGCGCTGGAGATGCGCGTCACCTCGGGCTCGGACCGGGTCTGGTCGACGGCCGACTGCGTCAGCGGACCGGGCGTCGACACGCAGACGCTGCAGCGAGGCGTCCCCTACGTCCGCACGATCCAGTGGGACCGCCGGCTCTCGGGGAGCGACTGCTCGAGCAGGCGATCGTCCGCCGCGGCGGGCACCTATGTCGCGTCGGCTTACGCGGGTCCCCTCAGGAGCCCGAAGGTCGTCTTCCACCTGCGCTGAGCGGCGCGACCTCAGGCCTCCGCGATACCTCCGCGGTTCATCCGCGGCGCCTCGGCGGGGATGTGAAGGCTCGACGCCGGGCCTCCGGCGATGTCCCTGCGGCGCCTCGCCGGGGACGTGAAGGCTCGGCCGTGGCCGCTAGAGGTAACGTTCCAGGATCGACGACTCGGCCAGGCGGGAGAGCCCTTCGCGGACGCTGCGGGCCCGCGTCTCCCCGACTCCTCCGACCGCCTGGAGGTCGGTCGTGCTCGCCGCCAGGAGCTTCTGCAGGCCGCCGAAGTGGCTGACCAGCCGGTCCACGATCGTGTCGGAGAGCCGGGGCACCTTGGCCAGCAGCCGGAAGCCGTGCGGGCTGACCGCGGTCTCCAGGCCGTCGGTGCCGGAGTGGCCCAGCACGTGGGCGACTCTGGACAGATCGAGCAGGTCGGTCGAGGACAGGTCGTCGAGCTCCCGCATCGCCTCGGTGAAGGTTCGCGGCCCGCCCTCGAGCGCGGACGGCAGGTAGTCGCGGACGATCAGTTCACGGTCGGCGTCGACGCCGGCGACCAGCTCGTCGAGCTGAAGGGTGAGCAGCCGGCCGTCCGTGCCGAGCTCGACCACATAGCCCTCGATCTCCCCGGCGATCCTGCGCACCATCTCGAGGCGCTGCAACACCACCGTCACGTCGCGCACGGTGACCAGGTCCTCGATCTCCAGAGCCGAGAGCGTGCCGGCCACCTCGTCGAGCCGCAGCTTGTAGCGCTCGAGCGTGGCGAGCGCCTGGTTGGCCTTGGATAAGATCGCCGCCGACTCCTCCAGGACGTACCGCGTGCCGTCCAGGTAGAGCGCGATGATCCGCATCGACTTGCTGATCGCGATCACGGGCAGCGAGGTCTGCCTGGCCACCCGCTGCGCGGTCCGGTGCCGGGTGCCCGACTCCTCCGTCGGGATGGCGGGATCGGGCACGAGGTGGACGGCGGCGCGGACGATGCGCAGGTCGTCGCTGTCGAGCACGATCGCGCCGTCCATCTTCGCCAGCTCGCGCAGCCGGGTGGCGGCGAACTCGACGTCGAGCTCGAATCCGCCGGTGCAGATCTCCTTGACGACGTCGCTGTAGCCGAGGACGATCAGGCCCCCGGTGTGGCCGCGGAGGATGCGCTCCAGTCCGTCACGCAGGGCGGTGCCCGGAGCGACCGCGGCGAGCACGGTTCTCCTCCGGTCGTCCAGTCCCTTGTCGTGTTGCACGTGACCCCCGTGCTCGGCGGCTCCCTGGCCCCTGCGACGCCCCTGCGGGCTCATGACACCGTCCAGTTTACCGGCGTAACGGCTTCTTCACCGGACGTGTGCGAGTGCATCCCAGACGTTCTCGACTTCGGTGACGTCGAAGCCCGGCGCGAAGTTCGTTGTGCGGGACGCGGGCTCGCGCACCGCGACCAATCCGCCCCGGGACTTCGGCGGCTCCAGCCGGGGGGTGTCGTTCGCGAGCGAGCCCGCGGGCACCAGCGCCCGGGTGAACCCCAGCCGGGACGCCTCGGCCAGCCTCCGCCGCACGTCCCTGACCGCGCGCAGCTCGCCGGCCAGGCCGACCTCGCCGAGCACGACCATGCCGGCGGGCAGGGCCTTGTCCCCGGCCGCGCTGACCACCGACAACATCAGCGCCAGGTCGACGGCGGGGTCGGTCAGCCGGATCCCGCCGACCGTGGCGGTGAACACGTCACACTTGCCGATCTTGGCGTTGAGCCGTCGTTCCATGACGGCGAGCACCATCGCGACCCGGTAGGAGTCGAGCCCGGAGGACGTGCGCCGGGGCTGCGGCGCCTCCGTCGGCCCGACCAGGGCCTGCAGCTCGGCGGGGATCGGCCGGGTGCCCTCGATGGTGACCGTGACGCAGGTGCCGGGCACCGGTTCCGGGTGGCGCGAGACGAACAGCCCGCTCGGGTCGGAGATCCCGGTGATCCCGCGCTCGTGCAGGTCGAAGCAGCCGACCTCCTCGATCGGGCCGAACCGGTTCTTGGCCGCGCGGACCATGCGCAGCCGCGAGTTGCGGTCGCCTTCGAACTGCAGGACCACGTCGACCAGGTGCTCCAGCACGCGCGGGCCCGCGATCGTGCCGTCCTTGGTCACGTGGCCGACGAGCACGGTCGAGATGCCGCGCTCCTTGGCCAGCCGGACCAGGTTTCCGGCGACCTCCCGGACCTGGGTGACCCCGCCGGGCACGCCCGTGGCGTCGGCCGAGCCGATCGTCTGGACCGAGTCGACGATCAGCAGCCGGGGCTGGACCTTCTCGACATGGGCCACGAGGGCGGCCAGGTCGGTCTCCGCCGCGAGGTAGAGCCCGTCCTCGATCGCGCCGATCCGGTCGGCCCGCATCCGGACCTGGGAGGCCGACTCCTCACCCGTCACATAGAGCACGGTCTCGTGCTGTGCCGTACGGGCGGCGGCCTCGAGCAGCAGGGTCGACTTGCCGATGCCGGGCTCGCCCGCCAGCAGGACGACCGCGCCCGGCACCAGCCCGCCGCCGAGGACGCGGTCGAGCTCGGCGACCCCTGTGGGCCTGGCGTGCGCCGTCTCGGCCTTGACCTGGCCGATGGGGACCGCGGGAGCCGTCACCGCCCCCGGCTTGACCACGTGGACGCCCTGCCGGGCACCCGCCTCCTCGACCGTGCCCCACGCCTGGCACTCCCCGCACCGGCCGACCCACTTGGCGGTGGTCCACCCGCACTCGCCGCACCGGTACGCCGGCCTCGCTGCCTTGCTCACGTGCCGGAGGCTACCGGTCGCCGCCGACAATCGCGTCAGATGTGGCGCTCGAGGTCGGCGAGGAGCAGGCGCTTGGGCTTGGCCCCCCTGATCTGCTGCACCACCTCGCCGTCGCGGTAGAGGTTGAGCGTGGGCAGGCCGAGGATGCCGTACCTCGCGGCGATCTCGGGATGCTCGTCGAAATTGATCGAGGCGACGGTCACCCGGTCGCCGTACTCCTCGGCGATCTCCTCCAGCACGGGCGCGACCATCTTGCAGGACGGGCACCACTCGGCCCAGAAGTCCACGAGAACGGGCTTGCCGCTGCGCAGCACCTGCTCCTCGAAGTTCTCCGCCGTCAACGTGATCATGGTTCTCCTCGCGTGAACAGGCAGCCCGGGCACGCCTGGGCGAGCTGGGCCGCCACCTCGGATCGGCGGGCCAGCAGAGAGCGGATCTCGGCGTCGATGTCGGCCAGCTTGCGCCGGTAGACGACGACGGACTCCGGGCAGGAGCCCCCCGACTCGTGCCCGGACCGCAGGCACTCGACGAAGGGACGGGCGTCCTCCAGGGTGAAGCCCACGGCGATCAGTGAACGGATCTCCGCGACGAGCCGCACGTCGGCCTCGTCGTACTCGCGGTAGCCGTTCGTGGACCGCCGGGCCCTGATCAGCCCGTGCTGCTCGTAGTAGCGCAGCGCCCGGGGACTCGCCCCTGACCGCTGGGCCAGTTCTCCGATCCGCATCGGCCCTCCTCGGCACGACCGTAAGCGTTGACGCCGGTGTCAGGGTCAAGCGCCGGGAGGCGGCGGATATGCCTCAGAAACGCCGCCATCTGAGAACGTTGGGGTAGAAGATCTCCAGCCCGGGGGTCTCCTGGGCGGCTCTGGCCGCCACCGAGGGCGTGAACTCGATGGCCAGCACGGCCTCGAGGTCGGCTCGGGACGAGAACTCCATCGTCAGGTCGAGTTCCCTGCGCTGCCACCCCTGGCGGGACCAGAACTCCTCGACGGTCTCGGGGGAGTACGAGGGGACCGTCTGCCGGAACCACCGGCCGAAGTCGCCGCGAGAGCCGTCCAGGTCGACCACGAAGGCCACGCCGCCCCGGCAGACCACCCGGGTCAGCTCGCGCAGGCCGGGCTCGCAGCCGGGGCCGAAGAAATAGGCCCATCGCGCGACCGCCACGTCGACCGACGAGGGAGGCAGGGGCAACTCCTGGGCGGTGGCCGTGCGGACGGCGACGTTCGGCAGGGACGCGCATCGGGCGGCGGCACGCGCCGCGAGGCCCGCGTGCGGCTCGATCCCCACGACACGCGCGGCCGTGGCGGCGTATGAGGGGAGATGGAAGCCCGTTCCGCAGCCGATGTCGAGGACGGCGGCGCCGTCCCACGACCGGATCTCGCGGATGGCGGCGTCGACGAGCCCGCCGGGATCCACGGCCCGGTTCTCCACCTCGTAGATCTGCGGGGAATTCCAGATGTTCGGGCTGGGTACGGCCCCGTTCACGATCCGCGCCATGGGTTCACGATAGTTCGTGATCTTGCGTGCCATCATTGTGGCGAAGCGGCAGACGGTGCCGGTCCGGCTTAGGCTGGATCCGTGAACGGGCGCCGGCAGCGTACAGACGACGGAACTGCCACAGCGACGTGCCCGTCGAGCCGCCAGGGGAGGCGGGCGTAGATGAGTGTGATCCGCGTGCCCAGCGCGAAGGTGGCGCTGTCGACGGCCTCGGTGTACCCGGAGCGTACGCCGGACGCCTTCGAGCTTGCGGCGCGCCTCGGGTACGACGGCGTCGAGATCATGGTGGGGCAGGACCCGGTAAGTCAGGATGTCGAGGTGCTCCAGCGGCTGAGCGACCACTACTCGATGCCCGTCCTCGCGGTGCATGCCCCGTGCCTGCTGGTCACCCAGCGTGTGTGGGGCCGTGACCCGTGGGTCAAACTGCAGCGGGCGCGTGACGCGGCCGAACGGCTCGGCGCGCAGACCGTGGTCGTCCATCCGCCGTTCCGGTGGCAGCGCGACTACGCCAGAGACTTCGAGGTCGGGCTCGCCCGGATGCGGGAGGAGACCGACGTCGTGTTCGCGGTGGAGAACATGTTCCCCCTGCGGGCGCGCGGCAACGAGGTCGTGCCGTACGCACCGGACTGGAACCCGGTCGACTACGACTTCCCCCATGTGACGCTGGACCTGTCCCACACCGCCGTGTCCGGCTCCGACGCGATGGAGATGGCGGGCAAGCTCGGCGACCGGCTCGCCCACCTGCATCTCGCCGACGGGGTCGGCACCACGAACAAGGACGAGCACCTGGTGCCCGGCCGGGGCGTGCAGCCCTGCGCGCAACTCCTCGAACGGCTTGCCGGGAACGGATACCGCGGGCTGATCGTGCTGGAGATCAACACCCGCAAGGCCATCAGCCGCAGCGAGCGGATCGACGATCTGAGCGAGGCGCTCGCCTTCGCCAGGCTGAACTTCGCCGCGTCCACGACGGCCACATGACCAGGGCGCGGGAAGACAGCCATCAGGTCTTCGACCGGGTGGCCGAGGCCTACGACGCGGCGAGGCCCGAATATCCGGAAGCGCTCTATGTCGCGCTGGAGGAGTTGTCCGGCGTCCGGCTCGAGGGCTCCCGGATCGTCGACGTCGGCGCGGGCACCGGCATCTCCAGCCGCGGACTCATGGACCGCGGAGCGCGGGTCGTCGCGCTTGATCGCGGGAACCGCATGCTCGCGCGTCTACGCGCCCGTACGGCGTGCGAGGCGCTGCTGGCCGACGGGAACACGCTGCCCTTCCGCGACGGCGTGAGCGATCTCGTCACGTACGCGCAGGCCTGGCACTGGCTGGATCCGGTCCTGTCGATCGCCGAGGCCGTACGGGTGGTCACGCCCGAGGGGGCGGTGGCCGGCTGGTGGAACTCCGTGGACGCGGGCAAGGCCGACTGGCTGGCGGCCTGTCAGGTTCGGCTGGCGGAGTCGTGTGAGGGGTACACCGGCCCTGCGCTTCCCGGATGGAGCATGCCTCCCATCGCGGAGGCGATGGCGGACGTGGGCCTGCGGGTCGAGGAGACATGGGTCCACTGGACCCGTGGGGTGCTCCTCGACGACTTCCTGACCGACCTGCGTTCGCACTCCTATGTCGCCACGCTCGACCAGGAGGCGATGGAGGACCTCATGATCCGCGAGCGCGCCGAGCTCACCAAGGTCTTCGGCGAAGGCAGGATGACCGTCCCGATGCGGGTCTACCTGGCGGTCGGCCGCAAGGCGGGCGATCGGTCGTGACGAGGGGCCCGGCAGGCGGGCGCGCGGCCTCGTCGGAGGACCGCGCACCGGAGAAGAGGCGCAGACCCGGACGCCGGCCCGGAGCCGCGGACACCCGTGGGGAGATCCTCACCGCGGCGCGCAAGGTCTTCGCGGAGAAGGGCTTCGACAAGGCCACGATCCGCGGCATCGCCCGGGAGGCGAGCGTCGATCCCGCGCTGGTGCACCACTACTTCGACACGAAGGACGGCATCTTCGTCGAGGCCATGCAGTTGCCCATGGACCCGGCGACGGTGATCCCCACGATCCTGTCCGGGCCGCGCGAGGAGGTCGGCGAGCGGCTGGTGCGCTTCATCCTCACGCTGACCGCCGACGCCCAGGCGCGCGAGCCCGTCGTGGCGCTGCTGCGCGCGGCCATGGCGAACGAGCAGGCCGTGGCCATGCTCCGCGAGTTCCTCACCCAGGCGGTGCTGGGGCGGGTGGCGGAGGGGCTCGGCATCCCGCCGATCCGGCTGCAGGTGGCCTTCTCGCAGATGTTCGGCGTGATCATGATGAGGTACATCCTCAAGCTGGAGCCGCTCGCGTCGGCGGACCTCGAGGAACTGGTGGAGATCCTCTCGCCCACCATCCAGCGATATCTCGGCGGCTGAGGCCTCGCGCGAATCCGGTCCAGAGCCTTGTTCTAGTATCGGAGCGTACTGGTCGTCACACGGTGAAAGGGCATAAGTTACCGGCGGGTACCATTCGTAGTGGTCCGGGCGGACTTGCCTGACCACCGTGGACGGGCGGCGGTCATACGCTTGGCAGCCAATGCTGGATATGGGAGGGCCCGTGCTCTGGGTAGCGATCATCGGGCTGGTCATGACCGCGGTCGCGGTCACCGTGGCCGGTCGTCGCGTGCTGTTCCTCTACAGGCTCGCCACCAGCGGCCAGCCCGCCCCTGAGCGCATCGCGTACGCCAGGGAGAACGTGGGCGCGGAGATCAGGGCCCAACTCGTCGAGGTCTTCGGGCAGAAGAAGCTGCTCAAGTGGACGCCCTCGGGCACCGCGCACTTCTTCGTCATGTGGGCGTTCTTCATTCTCGCCACCGTCTATCTCGAGGCGTACGGCGCGCTGATCCAGGGTGCCGTCACCGGTAAGCCCGATTTCCACATCCCGCTCGTCGGGACGTGGGCGGTCCTGGGCTTCCTGCAGGACTTCATCGCCGTCGCCGCGCTCATCGGCCTGATCGCGTTCGCCGCCATCCGCATCGCCAGGTCGCCGAAGAAGCTGGGCCGCGAGTCCCGGTTCTCCGGTTCGCACCTCGGCGGCGCGTGGCTCGTCCTCTTCATGATCTTCAACGTGATCTGGACGATGTTCCTGTTCCGCGGGGCGGCGGTCAACACGGGCAACTTCCCGTACAAGTCCGGCGCCTTCGCCTCGGACCTGGTCGCCAAGATCCTCCCGACGAGCGAGGCGCTGGAGAACGTCGGCCTGCTGCTGCACATCGGCGTGATGCTGGTGTTCCTCGTGATCGTCGTGAACTCCAAGCACCTGCACATCTTCACCGCCCCGATGAATGTGCTGTTCTCGCGCCGTCCCGACGGGCTGGGCGCCGCGCAGGAGATGCGCAGCAACGGCAAGGTCCTCGACTTCGAGGAGGCCGACCCCGACGTCGACGTGTTCGGCCGCGGCAAGATCGAGGACACGACGTGGAAGGGCTTCCTCGACTTCTACACGTGCACGGAATGCGGCCGCTGCCAGTCGCAGTGCCCGGCGTGGAACACCGACAAGCCGCTGTCGCCCAAGATGCTGATCCTCGACCAGCGCGACCACGCCTTCAAGGTCGCTCCCTATCTCATGATGAGCGAGGAGCAGCGCGCCCACCAGGGCGAAGACGTCCTGGCCTTGCTCGAGAAGCCCTTGGTGGGCGAGGACGGCGTCATCCACCCCGACGTGCTCTGGTCGTGCACCAACTGCGGCGCCTGCGTCGAGCAGTGCCCGGTCGACATCGAGCACATCGACCACATCCTCGACATGCGCCGCTACCAGGTGATGATCGAGTCCTCGTTCCCCTCCGAGGCCGGCGTGATGCTGAAGAACCTCGAGAACAAGGGCAACCCGTGGGGCATGTCCGAGATGAAGCGGGCGGAGTGGATCGAGGAGCTCGACTTCGAGGTCCCGCTCATCGACGAGAAGATGCCCGAGGACGTCGAGTACCTCTTCTGGGTGGGCTGCGCCGGCGCCCTTGAGGACCGGGCGAAGAAGACCACCAAGGCCGTGGCGGAGCTGCTCCACATCGCCGGGGTGAAGTTCGGCGTGCTCGGCCCGATGGAGGCGTGCACAGGCGACCCGGCCCGCCGTCTGGGCATGGAGTTCCTGTTCAACATGCTCGCGCAGCAGAACATCGAGACGCTGAACGAGGCCGGGGTCAAGAAGATCGTGGCCACGTGTCCCCACTGCTTCAACACGTTGGCCAACGAGTATCCGCAGCTCGGCGGGCACTACGAGGTCGTGCACCACACGCAGTTGCTGTCGCACCTGGTGGAGGAGGGCAGGCTCACCCCGATCACCCCGATCGAGGAGAAGATCACCTACCACGACCCGTGCTTCCTCGGCCGTCACAACAAGGTGTACAGCCAGCCGCGCGACATCATGGCGAAGGTGCCCGGCGTGCAGACGCAGGAGATGCACCGGTGCAAGGACCGCGGGTTCTGCTGCGGCGCCGGCGGCGCGCGCATGTGGATGGAGGAGCGGATCGGCAAGCGCATCAACACCGAGCGCGTCGAGGAGGCGCTGACCACCGATCCCGACACCGTCTCCACGGCCTGCCCGTTCTGCCTCGTCATGCTCGGCGACGCGATCAATGAGAAGAAGAACTCGGGCCTGGCCAAGGAGTCCGTCGAAGTGGTCGACGTGGCCCAGTTGCTGATCAAATCCGTGAAAGGCGTATAGCAGCGACTTTTCATGATCGGCGAACTATTTGTGGAATCTTTCAGTAAAGAAGGAAGAAGCGCTACTTCGCTAGGAAGGGCATGAAACCCTTTCTCCACATAACGGGAAAATCACGGTAACCTCAACGTTGGCTCGATCGACGGGGAGGGAGCTGCAGGGTGGGCGTGGTCGTCACCGGCGCTGAGGTCACACTGGCCGACGTCCTCTCTCTTCGCATTGCGATCGACGAGCCGCTCGCCGAGGGCACCCAGCTCGTGCTGCGACATCGCGGCACCGGCGTGGAACGGGAGGTGCCGCTCGGCACACCGGGTGGCACGTCCGGCGACGCCAGCGTCGCCGTCTCGCTCGCCCCCCTGTCGCTCACCACGGGCCGCTGGGACGCCTATCTCCAGGCCGACGCGACGCGCACGCGGATCCAGAGCGTCGACCCCGGCTTCTCGCTCGACCGTCTCGACGCGTACGCGCTGGACCGCCGGACGATGGCCTACCGGGCGTACCGGACCAGGAACGGGTTCCTCGCCATCAAGATCGAGGAGGCGGAGCCGGTCGCCGACGTCCGTGCGGTCTGGTTCCGCGAGGGCAGGTTCGAGGTCACCGGGCTGCTCGCCTACACCGGGCTCGACGACGACGACCGGCACCACGAGGCCAGGCTCGCGTTGCGGCACGACGACCCGGCCGCGACCGTGACGGTCGCCGCCACCGTGCAGGGGGTCCGTTTCCACGCGGCCCTCTCGCTGTGCGACGTGCTGGACGCGATCCCCGAGTCGGAGGGCGTCTGGGAGCCCTCGCTCGAAGTGGACGGCGTCGACGGAGTGCTTCCTCTCGGCGCCAGACTCGACGACATCGAGGGGAAACGGCGCCGCGTCCACTACCCGCAGGCGCTCGTGGACGGCGTGCCGATCGTGCCGAGCTTCACCTCCGACGACGAGTTACGGCTCGAGGTGGGCGCGTGAGGATCACCTTCCTGGTTCCCTCCGCGTACAGCATGCGTGGTGACGTCCGGGCGATCCTCAACCTTGCGACCGAGCTGGCCCGCAACCACGAGGTCGAGGTCGTGAGCGTCAAGCGGACCAGGGAGAAGCCGTTCTTCCCTGTCAGCCCGCGCATCGCCATGCGCTGGCTCGTGGACGCGCGGCCCGGTGTGCCCCATCTGCTGCCGCGCGGCCAGATGCGGACCGAGGTCGCGCTGTGGCGCCTGCTCCGCAACCTGCGGGCCGACGTCCTGGTCACGGCGCGGCCGGGGCTGAGCGTGCAGTCGGCCAGGTACGCGCCACGAGAGATCGTCCGCATCGCCCGGGAGTGGAACCGGCCCGCGGTGCCGGGACCGATCCGGCGGTTCTACCCCCGCCTCGACGCCGTCGTGGCCAGCGGCCCGGGCGGCCGGGACGAATGGGTCCGGCTGCTCGACGACGAGCTCTCCGTCCACGCGATACCCGATCCACTGCCGGCGGGGCCGTGGCCGCGCTCACGCATGGACAACCGGATCGTCTGCGCCGGCGGCCGTCTCGTGCAGCAGAAGGCGTACGACAGGCTCATCCGCGCATTCGCGATCGTCGCGGACAAACGGCCGGACTGGAGGTTGCGCCTGTACGGGAGCGGGCCGGAGGACAAACGCCTCCGCACGCTCGTCGCCGACCTCGATCTGCACAACCACGTCTACTTCATGGGCGCCACGTCGGACCTGGCCGGAGAGTTCGCCAAGGCGTCGATCGTCGCGGCGCCGTCCCGGCAGGAGCCCCTGGGCATGACCGTGGTGGAGGCGCTGAGCTGCGGGGTCCCCATCGTCGCGTTCGACTCGCCGCGCGGACCGGCGCAGTTCCTGCGGCCGGGCGAGGACAGCGTCCTGGTCGCGGAGGGCGAGGGGGAGATCGAGTCGTACGCGGCGGCGCTGCTGGCGCTCGTGGACGACGAGCGACGCCGCGCCGCGCTCGCGGCGGGAGCGCTTGAATCGGCGTCAGCGCGCGCGGCCAAAGTGATCGCCGCCCGCTGGCAGGAGCTCATGTACGGCCTGCGCTCCCGGGCCTAGCTCGCGGGAAGGCGTCTCGATACCCGTAGCGGGTACCGTTGAGGCATGCACGGCTACAGCGGCGACAAGCAGGCATACCTCGCGCGCCTTCGCCGGATCGAGGGGCAGATCCGCGGGTTGCAGCGGATGGTCGACGAGGACGCGTACTGCATCGACGTCCTCACCCAGGTGTCCGCGGCCACGCGTGCGCTTCAGGCGGTCGCGCTCGGATTGCTGGAGGACCACATCGGGCACTGCGTCGCCGACGCCGTCAGCGCGGGCGGCCCGGAGGCGGAGGCCAAGGTCAAGGAAGCCTCTGCGGCCATCGCCCGACTTGTACGGTCTTGAGGGTTATGCACCTATTGGGTGTTTTGAACTAGGTCCGGACAAAAACCAGCCCGGACCCCTGAGGAGTCCGGACCGGTTCTGCTGAGAATCCCTTCAGCGGCTCGCCGAAGTCCGCAATCCGAGCGCGTTGTCGAGCTCCTCCAAGGTCAGTCGGTCATCGGTGAAGTTGACGGCCTCCAGCACCTCGGCGTACAGCGCGATCTCGTCCAACGCGACACGATCGTGGACCCGAGAGTCCAGGTCATCGTGCCCCACCGCGTCGTCCTTCCTTCCGCAGCCCACACCCACCACGAGGTTACGTCGGGGCTCCTTTCCGCGACATGGCCCATCGGGACCATTCCGCGACCCGATCGTGTCCCCCTCTGACCATTTCCCAGATAGCGAGATCACGATTCGGTGAAAAAGGCGGTGAGGATGGGAAGAGATTGCTAAAGGAGTAGTAAGGATGACATATCCGAATTTGACGTTTGACGTGACGCATTGCGACCACGGAGGCCGGTGGGATCGCCCCGATATGCCGGTGATCTTATTGCCAGGCCCCGTCGGGCAGCCGTCCGTGATCATGTGGTGAGCCGACGCTATCAGGTCCGCCGGCGGGAAATGGATCATCACGCTGGTGGATCAGAAACGGGACCACGGCCGAAGAGGCCGCGAAGCCGTTCGCGGGCGGCGCCGTCCCGGTGAGCCGGCACCACGCCAGCCCCGTGGCGTACGCGGCCCCGAGGAGGGCGGAGGCGGCCCGGCGGTCGGGCGGCACGAGCGCCGGGGGGAGCGCGCCGCGGGAAGGCCAGAAGCCGCGGAGCGGATGGGACGGATCCGAGAGCGCCACGTAGAGCTGGTGGCGTGACTCCTCGTCCAGCCACGCATAGAGCAGGTTCACGGCGTCCGCTGCCGCGGGCGACCCCGAAAAACGACCGTCGAGGTCCGCGGCGAGCAGGGCGGCGGCCGCCGCCCGCGGGTCCACCCCCCGGACGGCGGTGAACGACAACGACTCGACCAGGTCGTACAGGCTGTGCCGGAAGTGCTCGCCAGGCGACGTCTCGGTGAGCGTGGCGCCGATCAGGTGGGGCGGGCACCGGGACAACCACGCCTGCCGTACGGCGCCGGCCGCGAGGGCGTGGTGGTCCAGCCACGGCTGGGCCAGGATCGGCCCGGCCATCGCGAGCAGGGCCTCGGCCCGCGGCCGGAACCGGGTGTCGGCGCGGAGAACGGCGGCGGTGTCCGTCATCAGCCGCACGAGGCGGAGCCCGGCCTGTGCGGCTCCCGCGCCCATCCGATCGGAGTACAGCGCGATGAGCGCGTCGAGCGAAGTGGGCGGCAGCCAGCGCACCCAGTCGTCTCCGGGGAGCGGCCGGGCCAGGAACTCCCCGAACATCGACAGCAGCACCTCGTTGCCGTCGAAGGCGGGCGCGTAGGCGCACCACATGACCGTGCACCAGACGGCCGCGACCGGACTGGTCACGTCGCGGGCGAACGTCTCGTGGAAGCCGCCCGGCGGCAGGGGGAATTCGTCGCGGCGAAGGCCCCGGTGGGCCTGCAGCAGCGCCCGGACCCCCTCGGTGATCCCCTCGGGCACGTCCGGCCCGACGAAGCCCTGGGTGGATCCCCGCTCGTACGCGAAGTCGGGCCCGGCGGGAAGCGGGAGCGGCGTGATCGCCGGCGGCGGCGGGACGAGCCGGGCGGCCGACCGGACGCCGGCGTGCGACGGCGGCGCCGACAGGTGCCAGCGGCCGTCCGCCGGGCCGAACCGGTGCCACCGCGCGTGGGCGCCGAACAGCCAGCGGGACCCGTCAGGGGTCTCGAGTATCCGCTGGGCCATCACCTGGGCGCGCGTGACGGGGGGCAGTGTGATCCACCGAGGGTCGCCGACGAGAGCGCGGACATCCCGCTCCATCGCCGTGAACCCGTCCCATCGCACGCGGCAATGCTAGTTCCGGTCACCGACACCGGAGGCGGAAGCGCGATCCCGCGGACGGACGTGGAAGTTTCCGCGTCCGGAAAGGCGATGAGCTGCGTGAACGCTGATGAATGCCGCGTAAGCTCACAAACACGTGCCGCTGACCCTTGGCATGGACACTCCGGACGTATTCGATAGGTGGTCGTGACAGAGATCCACCAGCCCGTGGCCGCCGCGGACCCCGTGCAGGCGGAGGCGACGCCGGGTGCCCCGGCCTCTGCCGCTCCGGCTCCGGCGAGCCGGCCCGCGACCGGCGGCGCCTCCGACACGAGTCCGGATCGCCCGTGGTGGCTGGGCTCGCCGAGCGACCGCACGGCACTGCTGATCTGGCTCTTCTGGCACGTGGCCACGTACATTTACATGGTCCTCGCGGCTCCGAGACGGACCGACGCCCCGCTGCTCGACCGGCTCACGCCCTGGGACTCCGACAACTTCATCGCCATCGCGCAGTACGGCTACGACGGGTCGCCGGGGATGACGGACGCGCCCAAGCTTGCCGCGTTCTTCCCCGGGCTTCCGCTGCTCCTGCGCTACCTGCACGTGTTCGTCTCCGACTGGAGCCTCGCCATCGTGCTGGTGTCGCTCGTCGCGAGCGCGGTGGTGGCGGTCGCGCTGTCCCGGCTGAGCGAGTCGTTCAAAGAGGGCACGGGAACGTGGACGGTCCTGGCCTTCTTCCTCAGCCCGTTCGCCGTCTTCATGCTGGCGGGCTATTCGGAGGCGCCGTTCCTGGCGCTGGCGATCCCCGCGTGGCTGCTCGCGAGGCGGGGCCGCTGGGAGGCGGCGGCGGTGTGCGCGGCCTTCGCCTCCTCGATCCGCGTCTCGGGCCTGTTCCTCCTCGCGGGACTGGTCGTGCAGTTCCTCGTCGCGGACAACGGCCTGCGGGGGAAGGGATGGCGCACGGCGCCGTGGCTGGCGTTGCCGGCCGTGCCCGTGCTGGCCTACATGGGCTACCTCTGGACGCGTACGGGCGACCTGCTGGCGTGGAAGCACGCCGAGGCCGACTACTGGGGGCGCTTCGCCGAGTGGCCCTGGCAGGTCTTCGTCAACACCTGGAACCGGTCGCTCGAGGAGAGCGTCCTGCGCACGTCCTACCGTGAGGAGATCCTCGCGGCCCTGGTGCTGGCGGCGCTCGTCGTCTGGCAGGCCGTCGGGCGGCGGTGGGGGAACCTCGCCTATCTCGCGCCCCAGGCGGTCGCGCTGCTCGCGATGTCGTCGTTCTACATGTCGGTCGGCCGGGCGTCGTTGTTGTGGTGGCCGCTGTACCTGTCGATCGGCATCACCGGTGCGCGCAGGCGGTGGGTCTTCATGGCGTACCTGGCCGTCGCCGCGCCCGTTATGGCAATCAATGTAGGAAATTTCACCACAGGCGCATGGGTTGGATGATCCAGATTCGGCTACTGTCACCGCCTATGGGGGGATTTGTCGCAAATGACCTCCTGAACGGATGCCCGCGAGGGCTCCCGGAATCGGGGGGTGTGGTGCGTGCGGAAGGCGGGATGGCGTCGGCGCGGCGCGGTGCCGGCGGCGGCGATGGTCGTACTGGCGGGGGGATTCACCGGCGCGTCGGCCGCGGACCGGCCGGGTCCGTACCGCGTCAACGTGCTCACCTACAACGTCTGCGCGGCGAACAACCGGGACGACACCTGCACGGAGAGCCTGAAGCCCGACCGCAGGCGCGCGTGGGCGGGGGAGGTCGCCGCACTCGTCCACCGGCGTGACATCGACGTCGCCTCGTTCACGGAGATGTGCTTCGCGCAGGTCGACCTGCTCCAGCGCGAGCTGCCCGGCTACCGGATCGTGTGGTTCGGGATCGACCGGGCGCACGCGCGGGACGGCAAGGGCGACAAGTGCCGCCGGTTCTGGGGCGACCTCACGCCTCGGACGACGCCCCCGGACAAGAAGACGTTCGGCCTGGCCCTGGCGCTCAAG
The DNA here is from genome assembly GCF_016863295.1 of Planotetraspora phitsanulokensis. Lineage (GTDB taxonomy): Bacteria > Actinomycetota > Actinomycetes > Streptosporangiales > Streptosporangiaceae > Planotetraspora > Planotetraspora phitsanulokensis. Next base: position 125,747 of record NZ_BOOP01000019.1, on the reverse strand, counting down.
GGGCCGGTCACCGGGCGGCCGCTCCGGCGGATGCTCGCCGTGGACGCGGCGCCCGGCGCCGGCTCGAGAGTCCATCCCCGCGGCCTGCTGTGCGCCCGGAGCATGGTGGGACCGCGCCGGTCGGTGAGCTGTGTGACGCACATCTCGGAGACCGAGTCTCCCGGGCAGGTGGAGGCCCTCGTCGCCGAGTACGCGGGAGGCAGCCCGGTGATCCTCGGCGGCGACTTCAACCGCAAACCGGAGGACCCCCAGCTCACCGCCGTGTACGGCCGGGGCCTCGGCACCGGGAGGTACACGGAGGTGGGGGCCGGGCCGTACCGGGCGCAGCGCCGGGCCGGCGCCCCGACGACCAGGGGCGGCCGCAAGATCGACTACGTCTTCGCGACCGAGGCGGACTTCATGGCCGCGGGAGCCGAGGTGATCAGGACCGATCCCGAGCTCTCCGACCACCTCGTCCTGACCGGGACCTTCATCGGGAAAGCTCGGTCGCAGCGGCGTGCCGGCGCGCCTTCGCCTGGTAGTTAGCCGGCGTGCGTGCGAAGGACGCGTGGTCGTCGTCGGTGAGCTCGCGGATGATCCGGCCCGGCACGCCGGCCACCAGCACCCCGGCGGGGATCTTCGCGCCCGGGGTGACGACGGCGCCGGCCGCGACCAGCGAGCCCTCTCCGACGACGGCGCGGCCCAGCACGGTCGCGCCGATCCCGACCAGGGCCCCCGCGCCGATGTGCGCGCCGTGCACCATCGCCCGGTGCCCGAGGCTCACGCGGTCCTCGAGGATCGCGGGCTCACCGGGGTCGGAGTGCAGGCAGCACAGGTCCTGGATGTTGCACTCCGCGCCGACCTCGATCCGCTCGTCGTCACCGCGCAGGACCGAGCCGTACCAGACGCTGGTGGCCCGGCCGAGCCGTACCCGCCCGACCACCACCGCCCCCGGAGCCACCCACGCGTCGGGGTGGATCGTCGGCACGGCGTCGTCGTCCAGCGCTGCGATGTACGGCATGCGGGTCATGATTCCACGCGCCCCGCGGCCGCCTGAGGGCCGGTGTCCTGCAATTTTCCAGCGGGCGCTTGAGGCGTTCGGGTTGCGATGTCCGCCCGATGGCAGGAAAGTCGTGTCCTGACGTGCGTACCGTCTCTATCTTCGACCCCCAGGGCTTGTCATGACCAACCAGACCGAGAACTTCCCCGACCTCATGAGCGACGACTCCTTCGAAGTCGTCATGCGTGGATACAGTCGCCGGCAGGTCCACGACTACATGATCCGGACGCGCAACCAGATCCGGGACCTGGAAGAACGGCTCGCCCGCACCATCGACCAGGCCGAGCAGAGCCGCATAGAACTCGCCGACGCGCGCCGCAAGATGACCGAGGCGCCGCAGAACCCCGACGAGCTGGGCGAACGCCTGAGCCAGATCCTCAAGCTGGCCCACGAGGAGGCGGCGGCCAACAAGGAGGCGTCGGAGTCCGAGGCCGCCCGCATGCGCGACAACGCGGCGGCCGAGTCCGAGCGGCTCGTCATGATGGCACGCGAGCAGGCCGAGTCGATCAGGGCCGCCGCCCAGGAGGAGGCCGAGCGCCGGGTCGCCGACGCGACCGCCGCCGCCGAGCGTCTGCTGTCGCAGGCGGGTTCCGACGCAGAGGAGACCCTGGGGACGGCTCGTGCGGAGGCGGAGGACACCCTGCGTTCGGCCCGCGCGGAGTCGGACCGGCAGCTGACCGCCGCGCGGCTGGAGTCGGAGCGGCAGGTGGCCGACGCCAACGCGGAGGCGACCGCGGCCCTCGCCGCGGCCGAGCAGCGGGTCACCGCGCTCGACGAGCACACCGGCCGCCGGGTCGTCTACCTGACCGACACGCACACGGAGGTCATGCGCCGCCTCAACGAGATCGGTTCCGTCCTCGGCGACCTGCTGCACCGCGAGGCCGCGGCGGGTCCGCTGATCGACGAGGCGGCGGTCGTGCCCCCCGCCCCGCAGTTCCGCCAGGCGCAGCAGGCCGAGCAGCCGGTCGCCGACGTCCTCGCCCAGCCGGAGCCCCAGGAGGACGTTCTGGCCGACGGCGGCCCGGCGGACCAGGGCGGCGACCAGGACGTCCAGGAAGACGACGTGAACCGGTCCGGTGGCCGGGTCGAGGTCGAAAGCCTGGACGTCGCGACCGCCGACGAGGCCGGATACGCGGCAGGCCACGCGCCCGCCCACGAGAGCGTCGACATGTTCCGCCCGGTCCGGGCGGTGGACCACTCCGTGGGCGACGCCCAGGAGGACATCCGCGTGATCGTGGACGACGTCCGCCACGCCGACCCCCTCGCCCCGGCCCCGATGGTCATGGAGGTCGCGGAGTACACCGAGGTCGACTTCGGCCGGCTCCGGCAGTCGCACGACGACCAGGGGCCGTTCCACAACAAGTGAGAGCTTGACCCGTGAGGGCGTCGTTGTGACTGGCACCAGTGGCGACGCCCCCACGGGAGAACGAGCGGAAGCCTCCGCCCCCGATAGGGTCGGAGGCTTCCGCGCTCACGGATCGGCGATCGTGGCACGTTCCTCTTGCTCACGCAGCTGACCGCGCAGCCCTTCGGGGTCGTCCGCGTCGATGGTCATCGCGCAGCCGGCCTCCCGCTGCTCCATGGTCAGCGGGTGATGCCGGGTAGCCCACCACCGGCCCGCGTCACTCCGCCAGATCGTCCATTCCGGAAACTCCCGGGCAATCTCGGCGAGGTGTCGGTCAAAGGACATCCGTCCACCCTTCCCTCGCCGTGTCCGGTTGTTCTTGACGTCTCTTTCTCAAGGTGCGGGACATCTCTAGAGAAATCAATGATCGGGATGGACAGGTCAACCTAGCCCCTTGACCTACGCATCGAAGTCGTACTGGAGTACATACGATGCGGCGTCGAGAGTCATCTCATTGAGTTCGATCGGAATACCTCCGGCCGCGTAGGCGACCCGGCTGATGATGATGACCGGAGTGCCCGCGGGCAGGCCGAGCAGGCTCGCCTCCCCCGGCTGCGGCATGCGTGCGCGCACCTCCTCGGTGAAGTGCGCGGGCGAGTAACCCAGGTCGCCGAGCCTCGCGTAGACCCCACCGGGTCCGGTGTCGGGCAGGGTCACCGCCGTGCCCTCGACGAGGTCGGCCGGAAAGTAGGAGACGGCCAACTGGACGGGGCGGCCGTCCACCGAGTAGCGGCGGCGGCGCACCCATGCCTGGTCGCAGTCGAGCACCCGGGCCACGTGCTCGCTCGCGGGGGTCCGCTCGATGCTGACCTCGTCGACGGTGTAGGAGCGCCCTCGGGTGTCGGAGTCCCAGATCGCCCGGCCCTGGCCCCACTGTTCCCTTGAGAGCCTCCGGGACCCGTGCCGCCTGATCGGGCGGAACAGACGCACGTAGACGCCCGATCCTCTTCTCGGTACGGCCAGGCCCTCGTTGATGAGCACGGCGAGCGCCTGTCTCGCCGTCGCTCGCGCGATGCCGTACTCAGCCATGATCGCGTTTTCGCCCGGTAGTCGATCCCCATCACTCAATTCGCCCGACAGGATCTGGTCGCGCAGCCGGTTGGCGATGCGGCGATAGATCGGGGGCTCGTGATGCACCGGGGACTCCGTCACGTTTGATCACCCTCTGTCACCAACGGGGGATTGGCGTCTACAGAGAACTTGCCCCGTCTTGTCCACGATCGCACAGAGTCTCTGGTTGGTCCCGTGCTTATTTTGAGCGGATCGTGCCCGTGTGGCGATCTCCGTGACTTATTGCAGTCCGTAACCATGGAACGATCCCGGTCCGTATTTCACCGGCATGCCAACACTGAGTCATTAACGCTGCGAATACGGTCCTTCCGAGGCCGGGTGCGCCGTTCCTGGACGGGGGTGACCGCCGGACTCCCCGGGGCGTACGGAAGTAACCCGGAGGTAAGGGTGCGAGGTCGCCTCCACCGGGTCTCATTTGTGACGATATGAAGATATTTGGGGACATAATGCGGTGAGCGAAGGAGCGACAGGTGGTCATCAGCCGTTCGGAGTGCGAGACCCTCGACGAGCAGGATCCCCTCAGAGACTTCAGGGACGAGTTCACGCTTCCGCCGGGGGTCGTCTACCTTCTGGGCAACTCGCTCGGGGCGCTTCCCCGGCGTACGGCCGCACGCGTCGCGCACGCGGTGGAGAGCGAGTGGGGCCTCCACCTGGGGGCGAGTTGGAACACGGCGGGCTGGTGGGATCTGCCGCAGACGACGGGTGACCGGATCGCCCCGCTCATCGGCGCCGGCCCCGGCGAGGTGCTCGCTGGCGACTCCACGTCGGTGAACATCTTCAAGGCCGTCACCGCCGCGCTGCCTCTGCGTCCCGGTCGCAGGGTGATCATTTCCGACCTGGACAACTTCCCCACGGATCGTTATGTGGTCGAGGGCGCGGCCGCCGCACTCGGCGACTACGAGATCCGCGACATCGGCACCGCGGACGGCGCACTGCGCCTGGAGGAGGCTCTCGGCGACGACGTGGCGATGGTCCTTCTCTCCCAGGTCGACTACCGCACCGGAGCGTCGCACGACGTCGCCGCGGTGACCGCGCAGGTCCAGGCCGCCGGGGCGCTCATGGTCTGGGACCTGTGCCACAGTGCCGGGGCCGTCCCGGTCGACGTTAGCGCGGCGGACTTCGCGATCGGCTGCTCATACAAGTACCTCAACGGAGGTCCGGGCGCGCCGGCGTACATCTACGTGGCCTCGCGTCACCACGACGACGTCCGCAACGTCATATCCGGCTGGCACGGCCACGCGGCGCCGTTCGACTTCGAGCCGCACTACCGGCCCGCCGACGGGGTCCGCAGGTTCGCCTCGGGCAGCCCGCCCGTGTTGTCCTACACGGCGCTCAACGCCTCGCTCGACATCTGGGAGCGGGTGGACCTGCGCGCGCTCCGCGCCAAGAGCGTGGCGTTGACGTCGTTGTTCATCGACCTGGTCGACGAACTGTGCCCGGGGCTCACCCTGGCGAGCCCGCGCGACGCCGACCGGCGCGGCAGCCAGGTGAGCTACCGCCACTCCGACGGCTACCCGGTGGTCCGGGCGCTCGTGGACCGGGGGGTGATCGGGGACTACCGCGAACCCGACATCATCCGGTTCGGCTTCGCCCCGCTGTACCTCCGCCACGTCGACGCGTACGACGCCGCGACGACGTTCGCCGAGGTGCTGAGCAAGGAGTTGTGGCGGGACGAGCAGTACCAGCGGCGGCTGACCGTCACCTGACCGGCCCGCCGCCCGGGTGAGCGGCGGCCGGGTCGTCAGCGGCGTTTGGCGAGGTCGGCCACGATCTCGCCGGCCAGAGCGACGCACTTGTCGCAGATGCGGCCGGCCTCGCCGTGGACCATGTGGACCCGGGGGCCGGGACGCTGCCTGCAGAAGGAGCACGCCGCGTCGCGCTTCTTGCGGCGGTTCTCCAGCGTCTTGCCGGCGAAGGGCGGGGTGAAGCGTTTGCGTGCCGCCTGCCGGGAGAAGCCGAATCGTTCGCCGATCGCGGTCCAGGACGCTCCCGCGTCCCGGGCGTCGCGCACCGCGAGGTCGAGGAGGGCGTCGGCGTCGTCGCTGAGCTCGGTGCTGAGCGAGATCGCTGCCGAAAGGGTCTCCAGCGGGTCTTCCGGATGGGTAGAGCGTGAGCGGGCTCGCGCCAGTAAATCGGGGGGCTCCATTCCGACAACCTTAGGTTGCCCATGGAAGATCATCAAGTGGGGCCGGTCCGGCGGCGAAGCGGCCCGTACGGCACGGCCGTAGCCTGGCGGCGTGAGGATGCCGGCGGACCGCGCGCGTGAGCTCTTCGCCGCCGCCCGGGTGGCCAGGCTCGCGACGGTCGGCGCGGAAGAGGCGGCCGCGGCGGTGCCGAGACTCGTGCCGGTGACCTTCGCCGTGGTCGGTGACCTGGTGGTGACCGCCGTGGACCACAAGCCCAAGGAGACCGCCGATCTGCGCCGTCTCCGCGACATCGCGGGCAATCCCCGGGTCTGCCTCCTGGCCGATCACTACGAGGACGACTGGGAGCGGTTGTGGTGGGCCAGGGCCGACGGGCTGGCCCGCGTCGTCGAACGCGGCCCGGATCGGGACCGCGCCGTGGAGTGGCTGGTGGCGAAGTACGCCCAGTACGGCGACCGTCCACCGGCGGGGCCCGCCGTCCTGGTCGAGGTGGCACGCTGGTCCGGCTGGGCGTACTCGGACCGCCTCTGACGGGTCCGACGACGTCGTCAGCCGAGCCCGCCGGCAGGGCGACGGCGACCACCGGATCGGCCTCCGCCACGGGAGCCGGCCCGAAGCGGATCAGCGCGGAAATCGATTCTCGTCCCCGGCGCGCACGCGTGCCCGGAACTCTGGGACGCTGAGCTGGTGATATGGGGAAATAGGCGACACATCACAACAGACCCGGGGAAGCCGGCCGGTCGGCGGGAGCCGTACGGCAGGCCGCTGCGCCTCAGAGTGATGGGAGCCATCGTCGGAGTGGCCACGCTCTCCGTCGCCCTGTTCGCCATCCCTCTGGCGGTCTCCATGGGGCGGCTCTACCACGACGACATGACGGCGTCGCTGGACCGCAACGCCACCTGGATCGCGGCCGTCGTCCACGAGGACGTCGTGCGGAACGGCGTGGTCCACCTCCCGCTTCCCCGGGGTGTGCCGTCGACGCTGACCGTCGGCTTCTTCGGCGCCGGCGGGGCCAAGCTGTCCGGCGAGGGGCCGGCCACGTCGCGGATCGCGGACGACGCCCGCGACGGCCACGTCCATGAGGGGGTCGAGCAGGACTTCCTCGCGGTGGCCGCGCCCTTCCCCTCCGACAGGAAGCTCGCCGGGTCCGTCCGGGTGGCCGTTCCGTACGAGGTCGTGCGCGACCGCATGTACCGCGCCTGGCTCCTCATGGCGGGGCTCGCCGTGGCCGTGATCGGCCTGGCGGCGGTCGTCGCGTTGCGGCAGTCGGCGCGGTTGTCCGCGCCGCTGGAGCACCTGACGAGCTCGGCGCAGGCTCTGGGCTCGGGCGACTTCTCCATCCGGGCGCCGCGGTCCGACGTGCGCGAGGCCGACGCCGCCGGGCTCGCGCTCGAGGCGACCGCACGGAGGCTCGGCGACGTGCTCGGCCGGGAACGGGCATTCAGCGTCGACGTGTCCCATCAGCTCCGCACGCAGCTCACCGGCATGCTGCTGGGCCTGGAGTCGGCGCTGCACCGTCCCGACGCGGACCTCGCCGGTGCCATCCGCACGGCGGTCGAGCGCGGCGAGCGGCTGCAGACCACCATCGAGGACCTCGTGCGGCTGACCCGCGGAGGGCACACCAGCGGGCTGGAGCCATTCGACGTGCGCGCCCTGGTCAAGGAGATCAGCGCGGACCGCCGCGCGGCGCTGGCCGAGATCGGCCGCGGCCTCACGGTCGCCGTCCCCGACGAACTGCCCGGAGTCGCCGCCTCGCCCGCCGCCGTCCGGCAGATCCTCCACGTGCTGCTCGACAACGCGGCGATCCACGGCAAGGGCCAGATCGCCGTCGAGGTGTCCGATCTCGGAGACGGGGTGGCCGTCGAGGTGTCCGACCAGGGCCCGGGGATCCCGGAGGGTGCCGACGTGTTCGCGCGCCGGGCAGGCGACGGTCACGGGATCGGCCTCGCGCTGGCCCGGTCGCTCGCGGAGGCCGAAGGCGGCCGTCTCATCCTCAGACGGGCCGCCTCGCCCGTGTTCAGCCTGCTGCTGCCGGCCAGATGATCAGAGGTCGGTCTCGTACCGGTAGCCGCGTCCCCTGAGGGTGGTGATCCGGCGGGGATCCTCGCCCTCCTCGGTCAGCTTGCGGCGCAGGGCGAAGACGTGGACGTCGAGCGTCTTGGTGGGGCCGAACCAGTTGGCGTCCCACACCTCCTCCATGAGCTGCTCCCGGGTCACGACCTCGCCCGCCCGGCGTACGAGCACCGAGAGCAGGTCGAACTCCTTGGGACGCAGCATGACCTCCGTCCCGGCGACGTACGCCCGGCGGGCCGCCAGGTCCAGGCGGACCCGGCCCACCGACATGCTGCTGCGCGGGTCGGCCGGGACCGTCTGCCTGCGCAGATGCGCCCGCAACCGGGCCAGCAACTCGGTCAGCCGGAACGGCTTGGTGAGGTAGTCGTCCGCCCCCGCTTCGAGCGCGACCACGACCTCGAACTCCTGGGTGCGCGCCGTCAGCACCACGATCACGGCGTACGGCATGGCACTGCGGAGCCGGCGGCACAGGGAGACGCCGTCCACGTCGGGCAGGCCCAGGTCGAGCAGCACGAGGTCGGGTGTCGCGCGCAGCGCCAGATCCAGCGCGGTCTCGCCGTCGGCGGCCAGGGCCGTCTCGTACCCGTAGTCGGACAGAGCATCGGTCAGTTCGGAACCGATCGCCGGATCGTCCTCCACGACCAGCACGTTGGTCATGCCGTCGATGGTAGGGGAGACGACTGTCAGGTCTCCTTCGGCGGGTAGGGACTGCGGCCCGCCTTGATCTCCGCCACCATCCGGGCGGTGAAGTCCTGCGCCGCGGCGTGGAGCCCGTGCCCGAAGCTCACCCGGGCCACCCCGAGCTCCGCGAGCCGGGCGATGCTCGGCACGCCGGGCCGGAACAGCACGTTGACCGGGCCGCCCAGCTCCTCCACGAGTGTCCGGATGATGCCGGGATCGGTGACGAAGATCGGGTACACGCAGTCGGCTCCGGCGGCCAGGTAGCGGCGGCCACGCTCGACGGCGTCGGCGAGCCGTTCCTCGGGCGTCCCCGATCCGTGGAGGAAGCTGTCCACCCGCGCGTTGACGACCAGGTCGGAGTCGGAAGCGGTCGCGGCGCCGCGGACCGCGGCGAGGAAGTCGGCCTGCTCGCCGGCGTCGACCATCGCCCCCGTGACGGGATCGGAGTCCTCGAGGTTGCAGCCGACCGCCTCCGTGGCGCACAGCCGCTCGACCAGCTCGGCGGGGGACAGCCCGTATCCACGCTCGACGTCGGCGGTCACCGGGACGCCGACGGCCGAGGCGATGCGGGCGATCGCGGCCATCATCTCGGCGGGCGGCGTGCCCTCGCCGTCCGCGTAGCCGAGCACCGGGGCGATCGCCGCGCTGCCGGTGGCGACCACGGGAAACCCGGCCGACTCGACGATGCGCGCCGACGCCGCGTCCCAGATGTTCGGGAGGACGAGCGGGTCGCCCGGAACGTGCAACGCGCGCAGCGTCGCCGCCTTCTCGGCTCTTGTCATGCTCATCGTGCCAGTGCCCTCCGTCTGCCCCGTATGCCCAGCCTGCCGGCAAAGACCACCATACGGAGGGCGGCGGACACCGGGGCAGGCGGGCGTTCGGCCGCCGGAGAGACTCGGGGTGTTCACGGGAATTAAGGGATGATCAGCGGTGGTTGCAGAATCTTGAGGCGGTGTCCGTGCCATGCCGGCCCCCGGCGATCCTGATGACGCGCCGAGGCGGATCCGGGCCCGACTCGGCGAGACTTCCAGTAAGGAGACGTGATGACGGCGACCGACCAAGCAGAAGCGGAGCCGGCGGCCCGGCCCAAGGTCGATTTCTATTTCGACCCGATCTGCCCCTTCGCGTGGATCAGTTCCCGGTGGATCCTCGAGGTCGAGAAGCAGCGGGACATCGACCTTCGGTTCCGGGTGATGAGCCTGTCGGTTCTCAACGAGAACAAGGACGATCTTCCCCAGTGGTACCGCGACCTGCTCGACAAGGGCTGGGGGCCGGTGCGGGTGTGCATCGCCGCCGCGGAGCGGCACGGCGAGGAGGTGCTGCGGGACCTCTACACCGCCTTGGGCACCCGGATCCACAACCAGGGCAACAAGGACTTCGAACTCGTCGCCAAGGAGGCGCTGGCCGAGGTCGGCCTGCCCGTTGAACTGGCTGACGCGGCCGGCAGTTCGGACTACGACGAGGCGCTGCGCCGCAGCCACCACGAGGGCATGGACCCGGTCGGCGAGGACGTCGGCACGCCCACCATCCACGTCGACGGTGTGGCGTTCTTCGGGCCGGTGCTGAACCGCATCCCCCGCGGTGAGGACGCCCTGAACGTCTTCGACGGCGCGTACGCGCTCGCCAAGTATCCGTACTTCTTCGAGCTGAAGCGCACCCGCACGGGCGAGCTCGACTTCAGCTGACGCACTCAGGCGCCGCGGGGATGCGAAGATCCTCGCGGCGCCCGATCAGCTAAAGCCCGGGGTCTCCAGCCTCAAGGAGTTTCGATGACCGGCAACTCGGAAGACGACGGTCCCGGCCCGGACACCGGCCTGCTATCCCCCGTGCGGGCGGGCGGCACGGCCGAGCGGTCCACGGACGACCGGGCCTGGCTCCGGGCGTTGCTGGACGCCGAGGCCGCCCTGGTCCGTGCCCAGGCCCGGCTGGGGGCGGCCCCGGCCGCCGCGGCGGAGACCGTCACGAGGGTGGCGGCGGAGTGGGCGGTCGATCCGGCGCGCCTGGCCGTACGCTCCCGAGAGTCGGGGAACCCGGTCGTCGCGCTGGTCGAGGACCTTACGGCCGCCGTCGCCGCGGTGGACGCCGGCGCCGCCGACCACGTCCACCGAGGGTCAACGAGCCAGGACATGATGGACACCGCGGCGATGCTGGTCGCCGCCCGGACTCTCGCGCTGATCCAGGCCGACCTCGACCGGACGGCCTCCGCGCTCGCCCGGCTGGCGGGCGACCACCGCGACACGGTCATGGTGGGCCGTACGCTCACCCAGCACGCGGTTCCCAGCACGTTCGGGCTGAAGGCGGCCGGATGGCTGCACTCCGTCGTGGCCGCCGGCGAGCGCCTGCGCCGCGTGCGTGCGGATCTTCCCGCCCAGCTGGGCGGGGCGGCGGGCACGCTCTCCGCCTACCTGGAGTACGCCCGGATCGCCGGGGCGCCGGATCCGGACGCCTATCCCGAGCGTCTGATGGCGGCCTTCGCCGCGGAGGTCGGGCTGAAGGCCCCAGTGTTGCCCTGGCACACGTCGCGGATCCCGATCGCCGACCTCGCGGGGGTGCTCACCCTGACGGCGGGCGTGCTCGGGAAGATCGCGGTGGACGTCCAGGTGTTGTCCAGGACCGAGATCGCGGAGGTCGCCGAGCCGTCCGCGGCGGGTCGCGGCGGTTCGTCGGCGATGCCGCACAAGCGCAATCCCGTCCTCGCGACGCTGGTCCGCTCGGCGGCGATCCAGGTGCCGATGCTGGCGGCGACCCTGGGCCAGTGCATGCTCGCCGAGGACGAGCGGCCCGCCGGCGCCTGGCAGGCCGAGTGGCAGCCGCTGAGGGAGTGCCTGCGCCTCGTCGGCGGGGCCGCCGAGGCGACGGCCGAGCTCACCGAGGGGCTCCGGGTGTTCCCCGACCGGATGCGGGCCAACCTGGAGCTCACCGGAAGCCTGACCGTCACCGAGCGCGTCGCGGCCGTCCTGGCCCCGATCCTGGGCAAGGCGGCGGCCAAGCGGATCGTCGGCCGGGCCGCCGCGGACGCCGTGGCGACGGGGCGGCCGATCGCCGATCTGCTGGCGGAGATTCCCGCGGTTTCCGAGCGTCTGACCAGGGAGGACATCGCCGATCTTGTGGACCCCGCGGCTTACACTGGGGTCGCAGGCACGCTCGTGGACCGCGCACTGCGGGCTCATGAGCCGGGTGACGGGTGAGGAGCCCCATGGCCGGTCGCATTCGTCCTTTCGGGATGGCGCTGCCCGTCATCCAGTCGCCGATGGCCGGGGGCCCGTCCACGCCCGCCCTCGCCGCGACGGTGTCGGCGGCCGGCGGGTTGGGGTTCCTGGCAGCCGGATCCCGTACGGCCTCAGCCGTGCGAGACGAGATCGCGGAGGTCCGCGCGCGGACGGGTCAGCCCTTCGGCGTGAACGTCTTCGTGCCCGGACCCGACCCGGCCCGCGCGGGGTTCACCGAGGTCGAGGCGGATCTCGCGTCCTACCGAGAGGAACTGGCGACCGAGGCGGAGCGGTACGGCGTGGCCCTGCCGGACACGGTCGCCTGGGACGACGACCAGTGGGACGCGAAGATCGACGTTCTCGTGTCCGAGGGGGTGCCGGTCGTCAGCTTCATGTTCGGCTGCCCGTCGCCTGAGATCGTCTCCCGCCTGCACGGTGCGGGAAGCACCGTGGTCATCACCGTGAACACCCCGGCCGAGGCCGTCGCCGCCGCCGAGACCGGCGCGGACGCGCTGTCGGTGCAGGGGCCGGGCGCGGGAGGTCATCAGGCCGACTTCCTCCCGTCGGACTGGTCTCCGCCGTCAGGACTGCCTGAGCTCGTGACCGAGATCCGAGGCGTCGTCGACCTTCCGGTGGCGGCGGCGGGCGGGATCATGGACGGCCGGGACATCGCAGCCGTTCTCCAGGCGGGAGCCGTCGCCGCACAGCTCGGAACCGCGTTCCTGCGCACGCCGGAGAGCGGGGCGCATCCGGTGCACAAGGCGGCGCTGGCCGACCCCGCCTTCACGGAAACCGCCTTCACCCGCGCGTTCACCGGACGCAGGGCCCGTGGCCTGGCCAATCGCTTCATGGCCGAGCACGAGGGGTCGGCGCCGCATCTGTATCCCCAGGTCCACCGGCTGACGACGGGCCTGCGCCGGGCGGCGGCCGAACAGGGCGATCCGCACGGGATGGCGCTGTGGGCCGGTGTCGGCTTCCGCCGCGCGCGTGATCTTCCAGCCGCCCAGGTGGTGGAGTCGCTCGCCGAGGAGACCAGAGCCGCCCTGAGCTGAGGGGCGGAGGCGAGGCCGCGAGAGTCCTCACCGGGGACGGCGCCGACTGGCATCAAGCGCACGCCCACCGAACCGCAGCGTGCCGGGACGGGGTCGGCGTGATGCTCAGAGGTCGATCCAGTAGCGGCGCTTGACGCCCGCCTCGGTCGTCCGCACGTCCTCCAGGACCCCGCCGTTGCGCTCGATGCTGCGCGCCGAGCCGGTGTTGTCGGGGTCGCACGTGACCAGGACCCGGTCCAGACCGAGCTTGCGGGCCTGGGGCAGAACCTCCCCCAGCGCCCACGTGGCCAGGCCGCGCCTCCTGGCGGAAGGACGGACGCTGTATCCGATGTGCCCGCCGAGTTCGAGCAGAACGGCGTTCAAGGAGTGGCGCAGGTCGATGGCGCCCAGGTAGGTGTCACCCTCGACGATCCAGTAGTAGGTGGCGTGAACGAGCCCCGCCCCGACGGGAACCGACTCGTCCGACTGCCTCAGCAGCCGGTCGACCCATGCCGAGAAGCCCTCAGGAGTGTCGAGGTCGTCGCCGGGGGCCAGGTGCAGGCCGGCCCCGTCCTGATGGGCACCGGGATGCCATTCGTCGCGTGCGGCGAGCCATGACGTGCGCAGTCGTCGCGTGGGGGAGATGAGCTCGGCCATGCGGGCGACCTTAACACCCCCCTGATCCGGACTTTTTCGCCGGAGCGGCGCAGGCGAGGGGAAATGGAGATGCGGTCAGTGATCCGAACTCGTATAGTCCGATTTCGTGATATCCGAAAGCGGTGAATCGTCGATGGTGCTGGCTCTGCAGAGAGCCACCCATCGCACGTTGCACGCTCTGACCGCCGCCCTCGCCGATCTCGACCTGACGGCATCCGAGATCAACGCGCTCGCGAATCTCGCCGACGGCCGGGCGCGCAACGTCCGGGCGCTCAGTGCCGACACCGGGACCCGGGCGACCACGCTGACCGGCGTCCTGGACCGGCTGGAACGGCGTGGTCTCCTCACCCGCGAGCTCGACCCGGACGACCGCCGCTCCTTCCGCCTCGCCCTGACGGACTCGGGCCGGGACGTCGCCGCCCAGGTGAGTGCCGCCTTCTCCGACCTCGAAGCCCGCGCGCTCGCCGGGCTGTCCCCTCGGCAACTGTCCGGCTACCACGCGGTCATCGCCGCACTGCAGGAGGTCTCCTGATGGACCACGGACACGATCACGATCCCGAACTGAGCGAGATCCTTTCCCTCATCGTGGCCCCCGACGGCGCCTTCGGGCACCGGCAGCACATCCACCTCGCCTTCGTCGCCGTACGCCGCCACGGCATGCCCGAGGCCGCCGAGAAGGTCTGCGGCTGGCTCCGGCAGATCACCGCGTACGAGAAGGCGCCGCAGAAGTACCACCACACCGTCTCGCGGGCCTGGGTGGAGCTCGTCGCCCATCATGTGGCCGCCGAACCCGACGGTCCGGAGTTCGACGTCTTCGTCCAGCGGAATCCGGCGTTGCTGGACAAGCGGCTGCTCACCAGGCACTACCGGTCCACCACCCTGGCGGCCGCCGAGGCGCGCCGCGGCTGGGTGGAGCCTGACGTGGCGCCGTTCCCCTGGGCGGCCTGACCCTGGGCGGCCACGCCTGTGCAGCGCATGTGCCGTCTGACCTGGGACTCCCGGATCGGTCGGCCGGTTAACGGCCATCCAAGCGGGGCAAAACACGCATCATGGCGGACGGTGGGTGGATTTCCCGCTGGCCGGTGCTCCGGCAGCTCAGGGGTGAGGACGGCAGGCGCGACGCCGCGCGCTCGGCGCGGACCGACGCCCTTCGGCCGCGCACCGAGCAGGCCGAGACGATCGCCCGATCGGTGTGCCCCTACTGCGCGGTCGGCTGCGGTCAGCTCGTCTACGTCGAGGACGGCAAGGTCACCCAGATCGAGGGAGACCCCGACTCGCCGATCTCGCGTGGCCGTCTGTGCCCCAAGGGCTCGGCGAGCAAGCAGCTCGTGACCCACCCCGGACGTCAGACCCGGGTCCTCTACCGCCGGCCGTACGGCACCGAGTGGGAGCCGCTCGACCTCGAGACCGCGATGGACATGATCGCCGACAGAGTCGTCCGCACCCGGCGGGAGACCTGGGAGGAGACACACGAGGGCAAGGAGGTACGCCGGACGCTGGGCATCGCCGGCCTGGGCGGGGCGACGCTCGACAACGAAGAGAACTACCTGATGAAGAAGCTGTACACCGCCCTGGGCGCCATCCAGGTCGAGAACCAGGCGCGTATATGACACTCCTCCACCGTCCCCGGTCTGGGGACCAGCTTCGGACGCGGTGGCGCGACCTCCTTCCAGCAGGACCTGGCGGGCGCTGACTGCATCGTCATCCAGGGCTCCAACATGGCCGAATGCCATCCCGTGGGCTTCCAGTGGGTGATGGAGGCACGCCTTCGGGGCGCCAAGGTCTTCCACATCGATCCGCGTTTCTCGCGGACGAGCGCGGTCGCCGACAGGTATCTGCCGATCCGGGCGGGGACGGACATCGTGCTGCTCGGCGCGCTGATCAACCACGTGCTGAGCAACGAGCTCTACTTCCGCGAATACGTGCTGGCCTACACCAACGCGGCCACGCTGGTGTCGGAGCGGTTCCGGGACACCGAGGACCTGGACGGCCTGTTCTCCGGCTTCGATCCGGAGACCCGCCGGTACGACCCGTCGAGCTGGGCCTACGAGGGCGACGAGGGGGCCACGACGGACGAGATGCGGGAGGGCGGCGTGTGCCACGCCGAGGCCGCCGGGTCCGACTCGTACGGAGCCCGCGGCGCGGGGGCGTCGGCCACCCCGCCCACCGACCCGACGCTGCGGCACCCCCGCTGCGTCCTTCAGGTCCTGAAACGCCACTTCGCCCGCTACACGCCGGAGATGGTCGCCGAGCTGTGCGGGATCCCGCCGGAGGACTTCGCCGAACTCGCCGAGGCGATCACCGCCAACTCCGGACGCGAGCGCACCACCGCGTGGGTCTACTCGGTCGGCTGGACGCAGCACTCGGTGGGCGCGCAGTACATCAGGGCGGCGGCCATCCTGCAGCTCCTGCTCGGCAACATAGGCCGCCCCGGCGGCGGGATCATGGCCCTGCGCGGCCATGCCAGCATCCAGGGCTCCACCGACATCCCGACGCTGTTCAACCTGCTGCCCGGCTACCTCGCGATGCCGCACGCGCAGCGGCACGAGGGCCTGGCCCACTATCTCGAGACGGAGGGCGCGGACACCGGGTACTGGGGCCACAGGCGCTCCTACCTGGTCAGCCTGCTCAAGGCGTGGTGGGGCGACGCGGCCACCGAGGACAACGACTTCTGCTTCGGCTACCTGCCCCGGCTCACCGGCGACCACGGGCACTACACCACGGTGATGGGGCAGATCGACGGGACCGTCAAGGGGTACTTCGTCATCGGGGAGAACCCCGCGGTCGGCTCGGCGAACGGCAAGGCGCAGCGCCTCGGCCTGGCCAACCTCGACTGGCTCGTGGTGCGCGACCTGACCCTGGTGGAGACGGCCACGTTCTGGAAGAACGGACCCGAACTGGAGACCGGAGAGCTTCGAACCGAGGACATCGCCACCGAGGTCTTCTTCCTGCCCGCCGCCAGTCATGTGGAGAAGGAGGGCACGTTCACCAACACCCAGCGGCTCCTCCAGTGGCGGGAGAAGGCGCTCGATCCGCCCGGGGAGTGCCGCAGCGACCTGTGGTTCTACTACCACCTCGGCAAGCGGATCAGGCAGCGCCTGGGCGACGACGAGATCGACCGGCCGGCAAAGGAGCTGACCTGGGACTACCCCGAAGAGGGCGAGCACCGGGAGCCGTCCGCGGCGGCCGTGCTCCGGGAGATCAACGGCACCGGGCCCGACGGGCGCGCGCTGTCGTCCTATCGCGAACTCGCGCCCGACGGGTCGACGCGGTGCGGCTGCTGGATCTACTGCGGCGTCTACGCGGACGAGGTCAACCAGGCGGCCCGGCGCGAGCCGGGGAGCCGGCAGTCGTGGGTCGCGCCGGAATGGGGCTGGGCGTGGCCGGCCAACCGCCGCATCCTCTACAACCGGGCCTCCGCCGATCCCGACGGCCGGCCGTGGAGCGCGCGCAAGGCGTACGTCTGGTGGGACGCGGACAGGGGTGAGTGGACCGGCCACGACGTACCGGACTTCGACCTGCGCAAACCACCGGACTACGAGCCGCCCGAGGGCGCCCGCGCCGAGGCCGCACTCGCCGGGACCGACCCGTTCATCATGCAGTCGGACGGCAAGGGCTGGCTGTACGTGCCCTCCGGCCTGTCCGACGGGCCGATGCCCGCGCACTACGAGCCGCACGAGTCTCCCGTCCTCAACACCCTGTACGGCCGGCAGGCCAATCCGGCGCGCCGGATCTACGACCGGCCGGAGAACCCGTACAACCCGTCGGGGGCGGCTCGGTTCCCCTACGTGTTCACGACCTCCAGGCTCACCGAGCACCACACGGCCGGCGGAATGAGCCGGACGCTCGCCTACCTCGCCGAACTGCAGCCGGAACTGTTCTGCGAGGTGTCGCCGCAGCTCGCGGGGGAGGTGGGACTGGTCAACGGGGGCTGGGCGACGATCGTGACCAGCCGCACGGCGATCGAGTTGCGTGTGCTGGTGACGGATCGGGTCAGGCCGCTGCGGGTGCAGAGGCAGATCATCCACCAGGTCGTCGTGCCGTACCACTGGGGTCACGAGGGACTGGTGACGGGAGACGTCGCCAACGACCTGTTGCCGGTCGTGCTCGACCCGAACGTCTACATCCAGGAGAGCAAGGCGGGCACCTGTGCCGTCCTGCCGGGCAGGCGGCCCCGAGGGCAGGCGCTGCTCGATCTGATCGAGGAGTATCGCCATGGCTGAACGCGTCGGATTTTTCACCGATTCGTCCGTTTGTATCGGGTGTAAGGCCTGTGAGGTCGCGTGCAAGGAGTGGAACGGCGTGCCCGATGACGGGTTCGTCTTCCGCGCGACCTCCTACGACAACACCGGGCAACTCGGCGCCGACACCTGGCGGCACGTGGCGTTCATCGAGCAGGACGGCCGGTGGCTGATGTCGTCGGACGTGTGCAAGCACTGCACGAACGCGGCCTGCCTGGACGTTTGCCCGACGGGGGCGTTGTTCCGCACCGAGTTCGACACGGTGGTGGTGCAGCCGGACATCTGCAACGGGTGCGGCTACTGCGTGCCCGCCTGCCCGTTCGGTGTGATCGAACGCCGGGAGCGCGACGGCCGGGCCTGGAAGTGCACCATGTGCTACGACCGGTTGCGCGGCGGGCTCGAGCCTGCCTGCGCGAAGGCGTGCCCGACCGACTCGATCCAGTTCGGGCCGCTCGACGAGCTGCGGGAGCGGGCGGCGGCCCGCCTTGAACGGCTGCACGCGGACGGCGTGGACGAGGCCCGGCTGTACGGCGAGAGCCCCGAGGACGGTGTGGGCGGCACCGGGGCGTTCTTCCTGCTGCTGGACGAACCGGAGGTCTACGGACTGCCGCCGGAACCGGTCGTGACGACGCGTGACCTGCCGCAGATGTGGCGGTGGGCGGGCGGAGCGTCGATCGCCCTGGTCGGCGCCGTGGCGGCGTGCTTCCTGGGGAGCCGTCGATGAGCCGGGGCGGCGACTCAACGGCGACGGTGCCCGAGGCCGACTTCCGGTCCTACTACGGGCAGCCGGTGCTCAAGCCTCCGGTCTGGCACGTGCCCCACATGCCGCTCTACCTCTATCTGGGCGGGCTGTCGGGGGCCTCCTCGGTGATCGCCGCCGCTGCCCGCCTGTCCGGGCACGACCGGCTGGCCCTCGCCGCCGGGGTGACGGCCTTCGCCGGAGCGGGCCTGGGCTCCGGGTTCCTCGTGGCCGAGTTGGGCAGACCTGAGCGGTTCCTCAACATGTTGCGCGTCTTCAAGGTCACCTCTCCGATGAGTGTCGGATCCTGGACCCTCGCCGTGCACGGCGGTCTCACGGCGGCCGGAGCCGCCTCGGCGGTCACCGGCCTCCTCCCTCTCGCCGGGGACGCGGCCGTCTTGGCCGGCGCACTGACCGGTCCCGTCATGGCCACCTACACCGGAGTGCTCCTCGCGGACACCGCCGTGCCCGCGTGGCATGCCGCCCGGCGCGAGCTGCCCTTCCTGTTCGCGGGCAGTGCGCTGGCGAGCGCGGGCGCGGTCGGCATGCTGACGACCCCCCGCGCCGAGGCCGGGCCGGCCAGGGCGGCGGCGGCGCTGGGGGCCGTGATGGAGACCGCGGCGGCGGCCGTCATCGAGCGGCGTCTCGGCCTGGAGGGCGAGCCGTACCAGCGGGGAAAGGCGGGCCTGCTCATGAAGGCGTCACGCGCTCTGACCCTGGCGGGCGGGCTGCTGGCCACGGTCGCCGGGCGCAGCCGGACGCTCACCGCGGCCTCCGGCCTCGCCATCACCGCGGGTGTGCTGTGCACCCGGTTCGGCATGCTGGAGGCCGGCAAGGCGTCGGCGCTCGACCCGAAGTACACCGTGGTCCCCCAGCGGGAGCGGGCCGCGGGCAGAAGGCTCGCCGTCGTCCCTGACCAGGAGAACGGCTCGCACACGCCGTAGCGCCAGGTCGGCTCAGGCCGGCTCAGGTCGGCTCAGGTCGGTTCAGGCGGCTCAGCGCAGCCGCAGCGCCGCGCCCTCCTTGGGGACGAGTTCTCCGATGACGGGCGCGCCGGGTATCTCGCCCGCCACGAGCAGCCCGCCGGACGTCTGCGCGTCGGCGAGCAGCAGGAGTTCGTCCCCGTCCACCCGGCCGGAGTCCAGGTGCGGCTCCACCCAGGCGAGGTTGCGCCGGGTGCCGCCGCTCACGTAGCCGTCCCGCAGGGCCTCACGTGCCCCCTCCAGGTACGGCACGGCGGCCACGTCGACCACCGCGGTGACGCCGCTCGCCCTGGCCAGCTTGTAGAGGTGCCCGAGCAGGCCGAATCCGGTGACGTCGGTGGCGCATCGGGCGCCCGCCGCGAGAGCGGCCCAGGAGGCCGCGGCGTTCAGCGTGGTCATCGCCGCGACGGCCTGAGGGAAGACCTCACCGGTGGCCTTGTGCCGTGAGTTCAGCACGCCGATGCCGAGGGGTTTGGACAGGGAGATCGGCAGCCCGGCCCGTCCCCCGTCGATGCGCAGCAGCCGCCGGGCGTCGGCCAGGCCGGTCACCGCCATGCCGTACTTGGGCTCGGGATCGTCGACGCTGTGGCCGCCCGCGACATGGCATCCCACCGTCGCGGCCACGTCGAAGCCCCCGCGCAGGACCTCCCTCGCCAGGTCGAGCGGGAGCGTCTCCCGGGGCCAGCCCAGCAGGTTGACCGCGACGAGTGGCTCGCCGCCCACCGCGTAGACGTCCGACAACGCGTTCGCGGCGGCGATCCGCCCCCAGTCGTACGGGTCGTCCACGACGGGGGTGAAGAAGTCGGCCGTGGCGACGACCGCGCGGTCGCCCTCGACCCGGACCACGGCGGCGTCGTCTCCGTCGTCCAGGCCGATCAGCAGGTCGCGGGGCGGTCCTGAGCCGGCGAGGAGGCCGGAGACCACGGCCTCCAGCTCGCCGGGCGGGATCTTGCACGCGCAACCGCCTCCGTGCGCGTACTGGGTCAGCCGGATTCCGGCGGGCGCCGTCGTGTCGGTCATGCCGCACTCCTCAGGTCCGCGGATTCATCGGCTCCGCCTCTGACATGGCACGACACGGTCGTGGCGTGCCGCAAGAGCCGTACCCGGTCGAGTTAGGTTTCTCCCGGAGGCGTCTGGGCGCCTGGTGGCCCCCGCGGTCTTCAAAACCGACGAGGCCGAGGTCCTCGGCCTGGCGGGTTCGATTCCCGTCCGCCTCCGCCATGCGGATCTACCTGCGGTGACGCCCGGAGCGTGGGCGCGATGGCTTCTTTTGTCGGCTCCTCTCCGGCCCGTAACAGGGCGCGAGGGGAGCAAAAGGGGAGCAGCGTGTTTACGCTTCGACGACGATCTGGAGCTGGCCGCGCTCGACGCCCTGTAGGTACGAGGTCGAAGCGAGCAACCTCGACGGCCGGCGGCGGCCGCGGGTTTCCCGGATGGTGGGCGGCCGCCGCTACCTGATCGCGTACTGCCGCACGCCCGCGGAGGTGGCGGCCCACGTCGACCTGGCGGACCTGGTCGAGGTGACGGACTTCAGCGCCTATCGCCGCCTGTGACTAGTACAGACTAGGCCCATCATGGCGCCCAACTTGGCCAGAGCCTCTTCGGAGGGACTGCCTGGCTCCGCTTGGGTGGTGACAAGACGCTGGCCGGGGGCGCTGTCGACGGAGAACGACTCCTGCCAGAGGATCAGGTCGCCGACAAGGGGGTGGCGAACGTGAACGGCGTCGCCGCGCCTGTAGCGTACGTCGTGGCGAGCCCACATCTGTTGAAAGTCTTCGCTTTCCTCTGAGAGCTCCTCGACCAGCTCGAGAAGGGACGGATCCTCGTGGTCTGCCCCCACGACGGCACGTAGGTGGGCCACCACGCGATGGGCCTCCTGTTCCCAGGCCGTCCAGAACCCCTTGGCGGCCGGGTTGAGAAAAAGCATCCGCAGAACGTTGTCCGTGTGCTCTAAACCGTCGAGGAGGGCGACACACAGCGCGTTTTGGGCCAGCACGTCCGTTCGACGGTTCAGCACGTGCGCCGGCCCGTAGTTCCAGCTGTCCAGGAGTCGCAGGACATGCGGCTTGACCTGTTCGTCCTCGCCATCGACCCCACACCTGCGCGCCCGGGTACGGGCGAGCTGGTGAAGATACTCGGCGGCTTCGGCGTCAAGGTGAAACACGCGTGCCAGGGCGTCGAGCACCTGATCCGACGGGCGGCGTTCTCTGCCCTGCTCCAGCCTCGTGTAGTAGTCGAGACTGACCCCCGCCAGCAAGGCCACCTCATCGCGGCGCAAGCCCGGCGTGCGCCGGCGGTCGTCACCGCTTGGCAAACCGACCTCATCGGGGGACAAGAGCTGACGCCGAGCACGGAGGAACTCGGCAAGGGGGCTCCGCATAGCGGAGAGCATACGAAGAGCCAGGTCAAAGCCATGCAAAGCGAGGGAGACTCAAATGGGCCAGGACGCGGAGCCACCCTCACCGCGACAAATAAAGCACATACTGGACATATGGACCGCCTCGTGAGACTGGGGGACTTTCTCCGCTCACGCCGGGCCCGCCTCACTCCTGAGGACGTCGGGATGGAGGTGCAGCGACATAGACGTGTCCCCGGGCTGCGGCGCGAGGAGCTCGCACAGCTGGCCGGCGTCAGCGTCGACTACTACAGGAGGCTGGAGCAGGGCCGCAGCACGAACGCCTCACCGGTGGTGCTCGACGCCATCGCCCGCACCCTTCGGCTCAGCGAGACGGAACGCGCGCATCTGTTCGACCTGGCCAATCCCGTCTGCAACCCGACCCGCTGCGCCCCCGTGGCCCAGACGGTGCGACCCGCGACCCTCCAGTTGCTCGACACGCTCGACCGTGGCGACACCCCGGCCGCCGTGCTCGGCCGCTACACGAACTTCCTGGCCACCAACCGGTTGTATCGGGCCTTGCTGATGTGGGACGACGGCCCGCCGCAGAATCGGAACCTGGCGCAGCTCACCTTCCTGGATGAGAGTTGCCGCATACTGCTCCGGAACTGGGACATCGTGTCGGGCGACGTCACCGCCATGCTGCGGTTCGGCATCGGCCGGCATCCTCGGGACCCCGTACTCAATGATCTGATCGAGGAACTCCTGGCATCCAGTGACGCCTTCCGCCGACTGTGGGCCAATCACAACGTTCACGACCGCCCCTCGGGAATCAAGCATTACCACCATCCGGTCGCCGGAGACTTCAGCCTCAACTATCAAGGTCTGACACTGGCGGACCCCGACCAGTACATGTGCGTCCACACCGCCGACCCCGAGTCTCCGTCCGCCGCCGCTCTGGCCTTGCTCGCGAAGTGGGCCAGGACGCGGAGCTCGCCACCTTGACCTGGCCGATCTCGTCGAGGTCGTGGAGTTGCCTGCCCGGTAGCCGAACGGGCGTTCCCATTGGCATCACCAGAGCCAAGAGTTACGGTCCGGCCATGGAAGAGCTCGACGTCGACCAGGCCGCCGCGAAGCTGTCAGACCTCGCTGGAGAAGCCCGGGCCCGCGGGGCCGCTCACCTTCATCCTCGACGACGGCGACCGTCGGACGGCCGCTATCGTGCCAGCCGAGGTGGCAGAGCAGGCGCTGCGTCTCCGCGCGGAGGCCGAGGCGATCGAAGTCTGAACCGTCAGGCCTCAGGCCTTGGCTGCCTTCCGGAGTTCGAGCCCCGCTAGGTGCCGGTTGTCGACGGTGCTCCACCATTCGTGCCTGTGGAGCTTCATGACGAGGTCCAGCTGTTCCGCGCGGGCCGCCTGGAGAGCTTCCCGCTGCTCGTCGGTGATCTCGGCCTCCATGTTGGCGACGTCGATCGACGACGGCAGGGCGTCGCAGAGTTCCTTCACGCGGGCCTCGGCCGCGAAGAAGTCACGCTGCGCCTGGAGTAGGTCTGCCGGAAACGCGTACGTCGACTCGGCCATCGTCTTCCCCCGGGTTGCTCGGCTGTCGCCCGGGGCCACCCCCACGCCAGTGTCCGGTCCCCGTGGGTCCAGATCGCCGTCGGGCATTCCCCTTCCCTGTCGAGGGACAGGCACCAGTTCCAGGTGAGGTCCCCGATGTGCCGGTATCCCGTCGCCGGGAAACTCTGGACGGCCAGGGCCTGCATGGCGCGCACCGCCACAGGACCGGCGTATTCGCGGCGTCGCATGGCGCCATGCTGCCCGCTCTGGCACCGGAAACGATTCATCCCGGCGCCGGACATCGCGGCCGATGGACAGACCGCATCCTCTTGAATTCAGCAGATGGTCCGGGTCACCGTCCTGTGCCCCCGAAGGAACACTCGTCCTTCGATCCCAGCCACCTCTTGACGGATCCCCACGCGGAGAGGCTGTCGGCGATGCAGGCACCGTCGACGCTGTTGGACACGCCGGGGAACTCGCTCGCGGCACGGGCCACGGCGGAGAAGTCCGCATCCGGCCTGATCTGGACGCGGAAGGACTCGGACAGGTCCGACGCTACGACCGTCCGGAGGAGTTCCGGCTTGTCGGTCATGTTCCTGCGGAAGTTCTCCCATGCGTGTTGCTGATCTTCGAAGGAGACGACTTCCACATCGGGCCGTCTTTCCAGCGCCCGCCGAAGCTTCTCCCGTTCCGCATCGGTTGCCTTGCCGCCCTTGCAACTCGCGAAGACGTCGTTCTCCATGCAGAGGAAGACCGACACCACAGGCCTACCGGATGACTCGACGGCGCTCAGGGACACGGCGAGGGTGGTCTCCTCCTGCGGTTCCGGGGCCGGTGACGCCAGCCGTACCAACCCGAAAGCCGTCACAGTGACGGCGAGAGCCGCGGCGGCGATCTTGACTCGGCCTGTTCCGGCGGTACGCGGTGCGGGCAACGGGAGGTCGTCGTCCCGGACGGTCCGCGCACGGGCCGCCATGGCGTCGCGCAGCCGATCCTCGATGTCGCTCATGGGTTCTCTCCGGATTCGTCTTGTACGTCGCCCAGTTCGCGGAGCAATCTGGCCAGAGCCCGCGCGGTCGTGGACCTGACCGTGCTCCGCCTGACGCGCATGATCTCCGCGATCTCGGCCTCGGGCAGGTCGAGGTAGTAGCGCAGGACCAGGGCCTCTCGCTGGCGGCGCGGCAGCCGGCTGAGCGCCAGAAGCACCTCTCGTCGTGACTCTCCGATCAACGCGGCGGTCTCCGCCGAGTCGACCAGGTCCGTGGCCCGCTCGGCCCGCCGCAAGGCGACCGCCCTGCGGCGGAGCACCGATCGGGCGGCGTTAAGGACACAGGTCCTCACGTAGGCGAGTGTCGTGACGCCCGGCCGCCACTTGCCGTGCAGTCGTGCGAACACGTCCTGCACGATGTCCTCGGCCGTCTCCTGGTCGCCGACGAGGAGCACCGCCAGTCGGACCAGGTCGAGCCGGTGGTCGCGGTAGAGGGCGACCAACTCGACGTCGGGGGAGTCGGGGGTCAGGACCGACGGAGCGGGCGCCTGGGGCACCCGCTCCGTCAGTCGTAAGGTTTCACCGTCCATGTCATATGAACGCCGACCTCGGCCGATCCGCTGCTTCTCCGAATGATTCACCTGGTTCCTCGGCCGTCATCCGGGCCGCTATCTTCCGCGCCGTTGATGGTCCGTCCCTACCTGGGGCCGGCAGGTTCCCGGCGGGCCGCCTGCCTACAAGGAGTGTCGGCACCTACCGGTGGCGGGTGACTGTGGTCTTGCTGCGCCGGCTGAGCCAGATGAACGGCCACGCCATCCCGGCCCTGACGATGATGGCGTCTGGCCGACCGTCCACGCGGGCTTGGTGACCGACTTGTCGACTTGCTGCACCTGCATCGGCTGCTGGGGGTACGGCTGCGCGTACCCGGGAGGTGGGTAGCCAGGCGGCGGGTAACCAGGTTGACCGTACGGCGGCGCCTGCACGTACCCGGCATCGGGGTAGCCGCCCCCGCCGTAGCCGCCCTGGCTGTACGGCTGCTGCGGCGGGTAACCGGGCGAGCTACGAAGGCTTCCCGACTGGGGCTTCGGCGGGCGGATCGTCGCTAGACGACTGAGAGAGGGCTGCCAGGAAGCGATACGTTTTTAGGGCGTCCAGTCGCGAGGGGTCCACATACACGGTGCGGATTTCTCGGATTCGGCCCAGCTCTTCCGCTTCTGCGGCCAGTCGGCGCGCCGCCTCCCGCCGCTCCTCTTCGTCGCGGTCAGGTGCCACAACCTCTTGCTCTAGTTCCTCCACCTGGGCCTCTTTGCCGGCGATTACTCCGGAGAGGTCGATCTCGCCTCCCGGGAAGCCCACTTTCGTGATGCGGTCGATCAGGCGCTCTATCGCGTTGCGGTGCCGGCGCATGATCAGCCACACGGCGACGATGACGGCTAATGGCCAGGCGATTGCATCCACCAGCCCGGCGATCGAGTCGATCACCTTGGCCCAGTCGTCCAAAGCTGCCGATCATGCCGTGAAGCGGGTCGGCGGACGGGGGAGTCGTCCGATCGTGATGCTGGATGCCCCAAGCCGTCGGCCTCCAGCCGGACGGCTGATCGGTTCCCGATGGGAACACGATGGGCACAACAGGCCCGAAGACAACCGGTCGCAGTCAACGACAACCAACGGTCTTTTTCCCGGCAGAGCAGCACAGTCAACGACAACCAACGGTTGCCGACGTCAGCCGATGACGGCAGCAGCTGTCTTCGAAACCGACGAGGCCGAGGTCCTCGGCCTGGCGGGTTCGATTCCCGTCCGCCTCCGCCATGTGCATCTACCTGCGGTGACGCCCGGAGCGTGGGCGCGATGGCTCCGCCGCGTACCGTCTGAGATGTCCTATACACGGCCCTGAAGGATCTTTGCCAATCCCAGCCCGGCCTCTTGGCGCCCATCCGAGCTGGCGGTTCTCACCTTGATCCCGCAGTAGTCCCCGCCACGGCAAGGGAACCACAGCTCGCCGTGCGTCTCGTCGTACGTGGCGCCCTCGACGAATCCGCCCAGCGGCTCCCCGATTTCGGCCACGGACTCGTACTGCGCCTTGGGCAGCACCGCCGCGTAAATCGCCTCGTTGATGCCGTCCTTGGCGCTTGAGGCCGTCCAGACGCATCCGCCGAACATGTAGTCGTGCTGGCCGCCGTCATTCGGGCCGATCACGTCGGCGACCTCGTTCTCGGTAAGGAAATCGCAGCTGCCGTCGCTGTTTCCGGAGCCTTCCCCGGCGGGGGCTTCCACACCGGGCAGGCCGACCGGGCTGGAATCTTCCGAGCCACCGCCGCCTCCGCAAGCCGTGACCAACGCCAGCGCGCCGGCGAGAATCGCCGCCTGCGTGAACTTTTTGAAGACGTTCATGATTCATCCTTTTCATACATAGGGGTGATGACGGGAGAATTCCGGAGTCGGGTCGGGGCTTGCATCACCAGTGATAAGCCGGGCCGCTTGCAAAGTGCTTTCAGCGGCCTGACCTCCAGTTGAGGAACCCGACATCACCGCGACGCTCACCAACGGCGAGGCGGTGGTGAGCATGTGCCTCACCCGTCCGGAGGCCGGGTGTTCGCATCGCCGCTTGTCTGATCCACCTCCGAACCGCCGTCCGTCATCAGGCAGAGGCTGCGCGTCTTCCCAGGTGAAGCGGGATGGCGCTTGTACGTTGAGGTGTGGACCGACGAAGGCGCGTGCCGCGCACCGACGCCGTGCTCGCCGACCCGCGCCTGGCCGCGACGGCGGAGCGGCTCGGCCGCGCCGTGGTCAAGGACGCGGTCGCCGCCGCCCAGCAGCGCGTACGGCAGGGCGAGATCGAGCCCGAGGACGTCGCCGACGCGGCTCTGGCGGCCCTTCCCCGGCACGCCGCCCGACTGCGTGCTGTGATCAACATGACCGGGGTGCTCCTCCACACCAACCTCGGCAGGGCGCCCCTGTCGCCGGCGGCCGTCGAGGCCGCGGCCGTGGCGGCGGGTGCGGTCGACGTGGAGTTCGACCTGGCCGCGGGCGTCCGGGCCAGGCGCGGCAGGACCGCCCTGGCGGCGCTCGCCGACGCCGTGCCCGTGGCGGACGACGTGCACGTGGTCAACAACAACGCCGCCGCGCTGGTCCTGGTCGCCACCGCCCTCGCGGCGGGGCGGGAGATCGTGATCAGCCGCGGCGAACTGGTGGAGATCGGGGACGGTTTCCGCATCCCCGACCTCCTGGTCTCGACCGGGGCGCGCCTGCGCGAGGTCGGCACCACCAACCGCACCGCGCTCGCCGACTATCGCGCCGCCGTGGGGCCGGAGACCGGGTTCGTGCTCAAGGTCCATCCCTCGAACTTCAGGATCGAGGGGTTCACCGGTTCGCCCGCAGTGGCGGAGCTGGCCGGGCTCGGCGTCCCGGTCGTGTCGGACATCGGTTCGGGGCTGCTGGAGCGGGAGCCACTCCTCCCCGGCGAGCCCGACGCGACGAGCACCCTGAAGGCCGGCGCCCACCTGGTCACGGCGAGCGCCGACAAACTCCTCGGCGGTCCCCAGGCGGGGCTTCTGCTCGGGCGGCGCGACCTCGTCGAGCGGTGCAGGCGGCATCCGCTCGCTAGAGCGCTGCGGGTCGGCAAGGTGACGCTCGCGGCGCTCGAGGCCACCCTCCGGGGTCCCGTCACCCCTCTCCACCAGGCGCTGCACGCGGACTCTCGGGCGCTGCTCGACCGCGCCCAGGCGTTGGCGAGCGTGCTGGCCAAGTCGGGGATCGACGCGAGAGCCGTACCGGCGGAGGCGACCGTGGGCGGCGGCGCGGCTCCCGGAGCGCGCCTGGCCAGTGCGGCGGTGAGCCTGCCGGAGCGGCTCGCGGCGCCGCTGCGGACGGGGGATCCGCCCGTCGTGGGGCGGGTGGAGGGCGGCAGGCTGCTGCTCGACCTGCGTGCCGTCCCCGCGGACCGGGACGGCGACGTGGCGCGGGCCGTGGTGACGGCGAGCCGCTGATGCATGTCATCGCGACCGCGGGCCACGTCGACCACGGGAAGTCGACCCTGGTCAGGGCCCTCACGGGGATGGAGCCCGACCGGCTGGAGGAGGAGCGCAGGCGGGGGCTGACGATCGAGCTCGGCCATGCCTGGACAGCCCTGCCGTCGGGGGAGCGGATCGCCTTCGTCGACGTCCCCGGCCACGAGCGCTTCCTCGGCACGATGCTCGCCGGAGTCGGCCCGGTTCCGGTCGTGATGTTCGTGGTGGCCGCCGACGAGGGATGGATGCCCCAGTCGGAGGAGCACCTGGTGGCGCTGGAGACCCTCGGCGTACGGCTGGGCCTGCTGGTCGTGACCCGCGCGGACCTGGCCGACCCCGGGCCCGCGCTCCTGGACGCCCGGGCGCGTCTGGCGCGGGGCGGTCTCGGTCAGGCGGAGGCGCTGGCCGTGAGTGGTCGCACGGGTGAGGGCCTGGCCGAGTTGCGGGCGGCGCTGGACCGGCTGGTGGCGGGCCTGCCCGCTCCCGACCCCGGGGCGCCGGTGCGGTTGTGGATCGACCGGGTCTTCAGCGTGCGCGGCAGCGGGACGGTGGTGACGGGGACGCTCCCAGCGGGCCGCGTCTCCACCGGCGACGAGTTGGAGATCGACGGCGAGGCCGTACGGATTCGCGCCATGGAGTCGCTGAAGGAGCCGGTGGACTCGGCGACCGGCGTGGCGAGGGTGGCGCTCAATCTGCGGGGCAGGGTCGCGCCGGAACGGGGACGTGCCCTCGTGACCGCGGGCGCCTGGACCTCGACCGACCTGGTCGACGTGCGGATCCACGCCGCGCCGGGCTTCGACGGTCCGCTGCCGAGGCGGCTGACCGCCCACATCGGCTCGGCGGCGATCACGTGCGACGTGCGGCCGCTCGGCGGCCAGGTCGCGCGGCTGCGCCTCGGCCGGCGGGTGCCGCTCCACCTCGGTGATCTCCTGCTGCTGCGTGATCCCGGCGGACACCGGGCGCCGCGCGTGCTCGCCGGGGCGCGGGTCCTCGATCCGCGGCCGCCCGATCTGGTACGGCGGGGCGCGGCCCGGGCACGCGCCACCCAGCTCGCCGCGGCGACCCTGGACGCGGAGTCCCTGCTCCGCGTGCACCGTCTGCTCCGCGGCGAGCAACTCCTGGCCATGGGCTGCGATCTCCCCGGCCCGCCGGTGGAGGGGGACTGGTACGCGGACCCGGCCCACTGGTCCCGGCTGGGCGAACGGCTGGCCGAGGCCGTGCGCAGGCACGGGGACGACCACCCGCTCGAGCGGGGGATGCCACTGGAGGCGGCCCGCCACGAGCTGGAGCTGCCCGACCGGAGGCTGGTCACCGCGCTCATCCGCCCCCCGCTGGAGACGGCGGGCGGCCGGATCGTCTCGGGACCGTCCGGCGGCCTTCCCGCGTCCGTGGCCGGAGCCGTTCAGCGGCTGGCAGCCGAGTTGTCCGAGCACCCCTTCCTCGCGCCGGAGGCGGGACGCCTCACGACTCTCGGCCTGGGCTCCCGAGAGGTGGCCGCCGCCGTACGGGCCGGGGCGCTGCTGCGAGTGGCCGACGGGATCGTGCTGCTCCCGGGCGCGGACGCGCGGGCGGCGGCGGTGCTGGCGGAGCTGCCGCAGCCCTTCACGGTCAGCCAGGCCAAGGTCGCACTGGGCACCAGCCGCAGGGTCGCGGTGCCCCTCCTGGAGCATCTCGACCGCCGCGGGTTCACCGAACGGGTGGACGACTACCTGCGCATATGCCGGGTAGGCGGCTCCTGACAGGCAGGTATACCGTCGATTCAAGGGGCCGTCGTCGCCCGAGGGCCCGGTGACGGCCTCGCGGCCGCCCCCCACCCCCCGTGCTCGTCGCAGGCGGCGGCCGGAGTCTCGGCAAGGAAGGAAGGCCGCCATCATGCCGGGCAACAAGGCTGTCGTCTACGAGGGGCCAGGACGTGTAGAGGTCGTCGACACCGACTATCCCGAGTTCGAGCTCAAAGAGGGACCGGGGGTGCCTCCGGCCAACGTCGGCAGGAAGGTCGGGCACGGCGCGATCGTGCGACCGGTCGCCACCAACATCTGCGGGAGCGACCAGCACATGGTCAGGGGCCGCACGACCGCTCCGCCCGGGCTGGTGCTCGGACACGAGATCACCGGTGAGGTGGTGGAGGTCGGGCCCGACGTCGAGGTCGTCAAGGTCGGCGACCTGGTGTCGGTGCCGTTCAACATCGCGTGCGGCCGCTGCCGCAACTGCAAGGCGGGCGACACCCACATCTGCGAGCGGGTCAACCCCGAGCAGCCGGGCGGGGCCTACGGCTATGTGGACATGGGCGGCTGGCCGGGCGGCCAGGCGGAGTACGTCCTGGTGCCCTACGCCGATTGGAACCTGCTCAGGTTCCCCGACAGGGATCAGGCGATGGAGAAGATCCTCGACCTGGCCATGCTCGCGGACATCTTCCCGACGGGCTACCACGGCTGCGTCTCCGCCGGTGTGACCAGCGGGTCGACGGTGTACATCGCGGGCGCCGGCCCGGTGGGGCTCGCCGCGGCGTGCTCGGCCCAGTTCCTCGGGGCGGCCGTGGTCATCGTCGGCGATCTCAACAAGGACCGGCTGGCCCAGGCGCACAGCTTCGGCTGCGAGACCGTCAACGTGGCGGACGGCGACCCGGGCGAGCAGATCGATCACATCCTCGGCGTGCCCGAGGTGGACTGCGGCGTCGACGCGGTCGGCTTCGAGGCGAAGGGACACGGCCCGGGAGGCGAGGAGGCGCCCGCCACCGTGCTCAACTCGCTGATGCGGGTCACCAGGGCCGGCGGCAGGCTGGGCATCCCCGGGCTGTACGTCACGGGCGATCCCGGAGCGAAGGACGAGGCGGCCAAGGAGGGGTCGCTGTCGATCCGGCTGGGCCTGGGATGGGCCAAGGCGCACGCGTTCGTCACCGGCCAGTGCCCGGTGATGCGGTACCACCGCAAGCTCATGATGGCGATACTCAACGACCGCGTGCAGATCGCGAACGCGGTCAACCCGACCGTCCTGCCGCTCGACCAGGCGCCGCACGGTTATGAGGAGTTCGACCACGGCGCGGCGCGCAAGTACGTCCTCGACCCGCACGGTCTGATCAACGTCTGACGCGTTCAGCCGATCACGACGGGCGGGACGGCGTTCCGGCGAGGCCGCGGTGCAGCAGGGCGGTGAGAGCATCGATGATCTCGTCGTCCGCCGCCCCCGGGCCGTGCTCGCCCGCCGTGAGGACGGCATATCCCAGCATCGAGATCATGGCGCCCATGGCGGCGGCCACGAGCGCGGGGTCGCCGGGAAGCGCGCGGCCCTGATCACGCATGTACTCCAGGTGTTCCCGCAGGTCACCGGTCTGGTCGGCGAGGCTCTGCCACGCGCGTCCCGAGCCCGGCGGGTCGGTCATCATCGACTGGGTCAGGGCGACGACCACCGGGAGATGGTCCCGGTAGGTGCGCCAGGCCACCGCCACGTGCTCGCGGAGCGGGCCGGCTTCGGCGAGATCGTGCTCGTGGGGACGCTCGGCCGCGCGCCCCGCGCCGATCGTTGCGTCCACCTGCGACTCCATGTCGGCCAGCAGGGACTGGAGGAGGTCCTCCTTGCTGCTGAAGTGGTCGTAGAACGAGCCGGTGGCCCGGCCCGCGGCCCGGGTGATGTCGGTGATCTTCGTATTGAGGTAGCCGCGCTCGACGAAGAGCCGCCGCGCCGCCTCCTTGAGCGCGGCCTCGGTTCCCGCCGCCTTCTCCTTGCGCACTCCCACCGGCGTGCTCCCCTTCCCTGTCCCTCAACGGGTTGACATCCATCTTGGCGGCTCTCCATACTGAATGTATATTCACCGAATAGAGATTCAGTGAATGGGTGTTCAGGAGGGCTCATGGAAGTCATCGTGGCGGGCGGAGGCGTGGCCGGGGCGGCGAGCGCGATCGCGTTGCGGCGGATCGGCGCGGAGGTCACCGTCTACGAGGCGTACCCCGACCCGGCGGGAGAGGTGGGCTCGTTCCTGAGCCTGGCGAGCAACGGCCTGCGCGGTCTCGAGGTGCTCGGGTGCCTGGGGGAGGTCCAGGGACTCGGCTTCGCCGTACCGACCCAGCGGATGATCGCGAGCTCGGGCCGCGTGCTCGGAGAGATGGCCCGCGGGCGGATGCCGGACGCCCGACTGCTCAGCGTGGCCCTGATGTGCGGCCGGCTGGTGGAGACGCTGCGCGACCAGGCGATCGACGCGGGTGCGCGGATCGTCACCGGAAGGCGGCTGGTCGGCGCGGCCCCGGCGGGCGACGGGGTCGAGGCCGAGTTCTCCGACGGTTCCGCCGCGAGCGCCGACCTGCTCGTGGGCGCGGACGGCCTGTGGTCGGCGACCCGCTCGATCCTCGATCCGGACGCCCCTCGTCCCGCCTACGCGGGGATGTACAGCGTCTCCGGGGTCGCGGAGGGCGTCCCCGGCGTGTCCGGTCGGCCCCCCGTCTTCACCATGGTCTACGCACGCAACGGCGCCTTCATCCACATCCCCGCACCCGACGGCACGGTCTGGTGGTCGGCGCAGGTCATCGCTCCACGGCAGCCGGAGACGTCGGGCGTCGGCGACGCCGATTGGCTGGAACACCTCGCGGAGCTGTACCGCTTCGAGAAGACGCCCTCGGCGATCATCGAGGCCACCGGCCGGCTGCACCGTCCGACGTTCATGCACGTCCTCGCCGAGGTCCCCGCCTGGCACGACGACCGAATCGTGCTCGTCGGGGACGCCGCGCACCCGGTCGGCGCCGGGCAGGGGGCGTCGATGGCGATCGAGGACGCGGTGGTCCTCGCGCAGGCGCTGAAGCGGAACACCTCCACCGCCGCCGCCCTGGCGGACTACGACCGATTGAGGCGGGCCAGGATCGGCAAGATGGTGAAGATGGCGAGCGCCAACCGCGAGGCCAAGAAGGCGGGCCCCCTGGGCCGCCGCCTGAGCGACGTCTTCATGCCCGTCGCGTTCCGTCTCTTCTACACGAGGGCCACGTCCTGGCTGTACACCCATGACCTGGGGACGTTGCCCGAGGTCACGAGAGGAGCCGCTCGTTGAGCATCGGCGCCGGGTACCCGGGGACACGAGCCGGATGCCGCCACGGCTCGTGGACGACCGACCCGGGAAGGTCGGCGAGCTCCGGGACGTACCGCCTCACGCACTCGCCGTCGGGGTCGACCTTCTTGGCCTGGCGCAGGGGGTTGAGCACGCGGTTCGGCCGGGTGTCGTTGCCGGTGCCCGCGACCCACTGCCAGTTGCCGCAGTTGTTGGGGATGTCGGCGTCCAGCAGCAGGTCGTTGAAGTGGTCCGCGCCCACCCGCCAGTCGACACCGAGCCGTTTGGTGAGGAAGGAACCGACGATCATCCGGAGCCGGTTGTGCATCCAGCCCTCGGCCCTGAGCTGGCGCATCCCGGCGTCCACGATCGGCACGCCGGTCATCCCCTGACGCCAGGCCTCCGCGGCCTCCTCGTCGTCCTCCCATTTCGCCCGCCTCGGCCGGTAGTCCCGCCGGGGCAGCTCGGGGAAGGCGTGGGCGACCTGGTAGTAGAAGTCGCGCCAGCACAACTGCCGCACGTACTCCTCGCCGCCGGGCCGGTCCGCCGACCTCGCCACCACCTCGATCGGGGAGACGCACCCGAAACGCAGGTAGGGGCTCAGCATCGAGGTGCGCCCGGCCGCCAGGTCACGGCCTTCGGCGTACCCGGCCAGCCCGCCGCGCAGCCATTCGTCCAGGTGGCGTCTTCCCTCGGTCTCACCCCCCTTGAGCAGCCCGAACGGATTCCGCGACGGCTCGGGGAGCGACCCGGTCGCCACCTTGGCCGGCAGCCGCACCTGGGCGGGGGGATCGAGGACCCGCCGCTTGGGGGCCTGCGACCAGGCCCGCCAGTAGGGGGTGAACACCCGGTAGTGATCACCCCCGATGGGCACGAGGTCACCGGGCGGGACCACGGTCAGGCCCTGGAACAGCCGGAAGTCGAGCCGTTCGCCCGCGCACGCGTCCGCGAGGCGCTCCTCGCGCCGGCGGGCGAACGCGCTGACGTCCGCCGCCGCCCAGATTCCGCCCGCCTCCACCTGACGCGCCAGCTTGATCGCTTCGGCGACCGGTTCGCCGTGCCGTACCACCAGGTCGCCGCCCAGCTCGCGGAGGCGGCCCCTCAGGTCGTGCAGGGCGGCGTACAGGAAGTCGGCACGGTGCCGCGGTTCGATGGCCGGATCGACCACGAACAGCGGGACGACGTGCCGCGCCTGCTCGCACGCCTCCGCCAGGGCCGGGTTGTCGTGGACGCGCAGATCCCTGGTGAGCAGCACGATGACCGTCTCCACACACTTCTCTTCGAGACGGATCCGGTGATCGGTTGCCGCGACTCAGGAACCCCCGCCGGGCGGGAGCGCGGGCAGCCCCGCCGGGACCCCCTTCTCGATCAGGGCGAGCAGCGCGTCGGTGTCGACGTACCTCTCGATCATGTCCCCCAGCGCGTCGAGCTGGCGCTCCCGCAGCGCGGAGAAGGAGACGCCGGGAGCCGGTGAGAAGTCGTCCTTCCCGGCCATGGAGGCGACCTCGGCCAGGAAGGCCCGCCGGAAGGCGTCGTTCTCCAGCGCGCCGTGCCAGGTGGTGCCCCAGACCGCGCCCACCCGGCACCCATCGAGGAACGGCTCGGCCTCCCCGTCGAACGACACGACCCCGTGGTGGATCTCGTAGGCCGCGACCGGCTGGCCGTACGCCTCGCCGACCGGGCGGGAGAGGATCTTCTCCGGCCCGAACTCCACGGTGGTGGGAAGCAGCCCGAGCCCCTCGACCAGCCCTTCGCCGGACTCCACGTCGTCCATGATCGAGCGGGAGAGCATCTGGTAGCCGCCGCAGATCCCCAGGACGGGACCCCGCCGTGCGGCCACGGCCGAGGCGAGGCCCGTACGGCGCAGCCAGTCGAGATCGCTCACCGTCGCCCGGGACCCCGGCAGGACCACCAGGTCGGCCTCCCTTACCTCCGCCGCCTCGGCGGCCGAGGACACGAACCTGACCACGACCCCCGGCTCGGCCGCGAGGGCGTCGATGTCGGTGAAGTTCGAGATCCTCGGATAGCGCACCACGGCCACCCGCAGGCTCCCCCCGGTGTGTGATCCGGCGTACGGCTCGGCCGGCGGCTCCGCGGTCCGCCTGTTGTCCAGGGCGAGGGAGTCCTCGAGGTCCATCCACAGGCCGTCGAGCCAGGGCAGCACGCCGTACACCGGGCGTCCGGTGAGCTCTCTGAGCGTGTCGAGCCCGGGTTCGAGCAGCTCACGCGCCCCACGGAACTTGTTGACCAGGAAGCCGGCGATCAGGGCCTGGTCCTCGGCCTCCAGCAGGGCCAGCGTGCCGTACAGCGAGGCGAACACGCCGCCCCTGTCGATGTCGCCGACCACGACGACGGGGATGTCCGCCGCGCGGGCCAGCCCCATGTTGGCGATGTCACCCCTGCGCAGGTTGATCTCCGCCGGGCTGCCCGCGCCCTCGCACACGACGACGTCGTACTCCGAGCGCAGCCGCCGGTAGGACTCGAGGGCGACGGACCTGAGCCGGTCCTTGTAGGCGAGGTACTCCATGGCGTCCACGTCGGCCAGGGGTTTGCCGAGCACGACCACCTGGCTTCGCCGTTCGCCGCCCGGCTTCAGCAGGATCGGGTTCATGTCGGCGGTGGGCTCCAGCCCGGCGGCCTGCGCCTGGGCGACCTGGGCCCGCCCGATCTCGGCTCCGTCGGCGGTCACGAACGAGTTCAGCGACATGTTCTGCGCCTTGAACGGCGCCACCCGCACGCCCTGGCGGGCCAGCCACCGGCAGATTCCGGCCGTCACCACGCTCTTGCCCGCGTCCGAAGTCGTCCCGGCGACCAGCAGTGTCCCCTTCGGGGTCCCTTTCAGCACGGACCCAACCCTTTCAGGCGGGCAGGCGCAGGGTGAAGACCGATCCCCGTCCCGGCTCGCTCGTCGCGGAGACGGTCCCGCCGTGCGCCTCGGCGAGCTTCCGGACGATGGACAGGCCGAGCCCGCTGCCGCCGGTGGCCCGGTTGCGCGATTTGTCGGCCCGCCAGAACCTCTCGAAGACGTGCGCGAGGTCCTCGGCGGCGATCCCGGAGCCGGTGTCCTCCACGTCGATCACGAGGTGATCGCCTTCGAGACGGGTGCGCACGGCAACGGATCCCCCGCGAGGCGTGTGCCGTACGGCGTTGGAGACGAGATTGCCCACGGCCTGGCGCAACCGCAGCGGGTCGGCGACGATCTCGAGACGGCCCTCCGCCTGCGAGGTCAGCGTGACGCCCGCGGCGTCCGCGCCTCCTCGGTGGGCGGTGACGACCTGGGCCACGAGGTCGGGCACGCCGACCGGCTCCTTGTGCAGTCTGAGCTCGCCCGCGTCGGCCATCGCAAGGTCCTGCAGGTCGTCGATGACGTGTTGCAGGAGCACGGCCTCCTCCAGCAGTGAGGCGGTCAACGTGCGGTCGGGGTCGACGACGCCGTCCTCCGCCGCCTCGAGCCAGCCCCGGATGTTGCTGAGCGGGGTGCGCAACTCGTGCGCCACGTCGCTGACCATCGCCTTGCGCAGGTTCTCCAACTGCTCGCGCCGCTCCGACATCGCGTTGAAGGCCGTCGCGAGCCTGCCGATCTCGTCGCCACGCTCGACGTCGACGCGGGCGGAGACGTCGCCCTCCGCCATCCGCCTGGCCGCGCCGGTCAGCGCCCGCAGCGGGCCGATCAGCCGGATGCCCGCCAGGGTGGTGACGGTCACGGTGATCAGCAGCACCAGTGCCGCCACCCCCGCGATGCGGGCCTGGTTGGCCGAGGAGAGGTCGAAGATCGTCGACGGTGCGGAGCTGCGGCTGCTGACGAACATCAGCGTGGTGGGCGCGACGTACGGCGCGAGTTGCTCGCGCCTGCCGGAGGTGACGCAGTCCTGCACGATCTTCCGGTTCTTCGCGCTGTCCTGGCGGGGGGCCGTCTCCCTGGCGGTGGTGACGCTCGCCGGTGCGGGTATCAGCGACCAGCTGAAGTCGAGGGCGAGCTTCACGTCCGGTTGCCCCTGATGCGCGAGGCAGCTGTGGACGAGATCGCTGAGCCGGGTGAGCGCCTTCGCCTCGGTGCGGCTCGGCGCGTCCAGGACCGGGGCGGCGCACCTACTGGACTGATCCAGGCTCGAATTGGAGGTCTCGACGTGCGGCCGCCCGTTGGGGCTCTCCACGATCTTCGTGGTCAGGGCGAGGAAGGCGTCACGCAGGCATGCCGCGCGCCGCAGGGCGGCCGCGCGCAGCGTGTCACGCTCCGCGCGGGTCAGCCGGTACGGGCCGACGGCGCGAGGATCGATGTGGTCGGCCGGGGAATCGGCCACCAGGGCGCCGTCGACGGACAGCGGGTCGATCACCGCCGTCGGCTTCGCGGGCAACGAGATCGGGCCGGTGTCGGAGTCGAGGATCGGCGTGCGGTCCTCGGTGGTCAGCGTGATCCTGTGCTTGATCTTCCGTGCCAGGTCGCTCACCGCCTGCCGTGCCCCGTCCCAGTCGGGGTGGGTGGCCGCGTAGCCGACGAGCGCGTCGTAGGTCCTGGCGTCGTCGGCGAGGGCCTGGCCCTGCTCCTGCTGGATGGCCACCGTGGTGCTCCGTACGGTCAGCCAGGCGGTCGCGGCGATGGAGCAGACGGACACGAGCACGGACACCGCCAGCAACCGCATGAGCAGGCTGCGGCGAAACGGCACGTCACGGCGCATCGTGGGTGTCCCGCCGGCCGTTCACGCCGTTCTCGGCGCCGTGGGAGCCGTCGGTCAGCTTGTAGCCCACGCCGTAGACGGTGACCAGCCGGACGGGACGGCGGGGCTCGGGCTCGATCTTCCGGCGGAGGTTCATCACGTGCACGTCGACCGTTCGCGAGGTGATGTAGCGGTCGAAACCGTGCAGGTGGGCGAGGATCTGCGTCCGGGTGAACACCCGGCCGGGCTCCGCGGCCATCAACTCCAGCACCTGGAACTCGCCGGGGGTGCACTCGATGCGCCGGCCGTCCACGCTGATCTCATGGCGGACCGGATCCACCGCCAGCGGGCCGACCCGGAGCATCGGGTCGATCTTCGGGGCCGTGGGGTGGGTCCGCCGGAGCAGGGTGCGGACGCGGGCGGTCAGCTCACGCGGGCTGTAGGGCTTGGTCATGTAGTCGTCGGCGCCCAGGTCGAGGCCGAGGAGCAGGTCGTCCTCCGTGGAGCGGGCGGTCAGCATCAGCACGGGGAGGTCCGACTCGGCCCTGAGAATGCGGCACACGTCCAGCCCGTCGACCTTGGGCATCATCACGTCGAGCACGAGGAGGTCGGGGGGCGTGCGGCGGACGGTGTCCAGTGCCTCACGGCCGTCGTGCACGGTGACGACCGAATGTCCCTCGCGCTCCAGATAGCGGCGGACCAGTTCGGCCTGCTTCACGTTGTCCTCCGCGACCAGGACGTATGCGCACATAACGGCGATCCTAGGCGCGGTCAGGGCGCGCTCGAACGCCACCTGCCTGGTGGTTCATGGGAGCGCTAAGGGTTCCTGACAGGTTTCTAACAACCCCGGCCCATCCTGTCCGCCATGCCGAGAACCAGTGGCCGAATCCGCAGGACGCCGTCCGCCGGCCTGCGCCCCGCGGCCGCGATGAACGAGATCGATGAGGACTGCATGATGGAGGCCTTCCGTGGCGGAAAGTGACGACGAGCCGCGGCGGGGGAGGAAGCGGGTCCTCCTGGGAGCGGTCGCCCTGCTCGCGATCGTGGCCGCCGGCGGGGCCGCGGTCGTCGTGATCGGCCACGGGGGCGAGCCTGAGAAGACCGGGGCGGCCAAGGCTCCGGTGGCGACAGCCTCCGTGGTCAAGACCGATCTCTCGGACACCCGTACCCTCCCGGGCACTCTGGGCTTCGGCGCCGAACGCTCGGTGCGAGGCGCGGGCACCGGACTGGTCACCCGGCTGCCGAAGGCGGGGGTCACGGTGGTCAGGGGCAAGCCGCTCTACTGGGTGGACGATCACCCCGTGCCGGCGTTCGTGGGGGACACTCCGCTGTTCCGCAAGCTGGACAAGGTGGGGACCCGGGGCCGTGACGTGACCGTGGTGGCGAACAACCTGCGGGCCCTCGGGTACGCCATCGGCTACCTGCCGCCCCAGACGCCGGTCACGGGGAAGCCCTCCGTGCCGGGTGACGTCTTCACCGCCTCTCTCAAGTCGGCGCTCAAGCAGTGGCAGGTGGCCGCCGGACTGCAGCCGACC
Organism: Planotetraspora phitsanulokensis; assembly: GCF_016863295.1. Lineage (GTDB taxonomy): Bacteria > Actinomycetota > Actinomycetes > Streptosporangiales > Streptosporangiaceae > Planotetraspora > Planotetraspora phitsanulokensis. Next base: position 86,366 of record NZ_BOOP01000019.1, on the reverse strand, counting down.
GGCACGCTGGACGTCGGCCAGGTCGTCGTGCTCTCCGGACCGTCGCGGGTCGCGTCCGTGAAGGCCCAGCTCGGCGACCCCGTCGCGGAAGAGCTGATCACGGTCACCCCGACGGCCAAGGTCGTGACCGTGCCGGTGGACGCCACCGACGTGGGCACCATCCGCCCGAAGGCCCGCGTGAGCATCGTGCTCCCCAGCGGCAAGAAGATCGTCGGGCAGGTCACGGCGATCGGGAGGACCGTTCAGGACGTGACGGACGGCTCCGGCCAGAACACGGCCCAGCTCAACATCACCGTCACCCCGCGCAAGGCCGCCGACGTGAAGGCACTGGACGCCGCGGGCGTCGAGGTGACCTTCACCTCCCAGGTCCGGCGAGGTGTGCTCGCCGTTCCCGTCGGTGCGCTGCTGGCCCTGCGCGAGGGCGGCTACGCCCTCCAACTCCCCGACGGGAAGCTGGTCGCGGCGGAGACCGGGATGTTCGTCAGGGGAATGGTGGAGGTCACCGGCAAGGGCGTCACCGAGGGCCTCGAAGTGGTGACGAGCTCATGACCCCTGGGGTCCCCGTCATGCGCGTCGATCGGGCCAGCAAGCTTCATCCCGGTGGCGTCACCGCTCTCGACGACGTCTCGCTGCTGATCGACGAGGGTGAGCTGCTCGCGATCGTCGGGCCGTCGGGATCGGGCAAGTCCACGCTGTTGAACATCATGGGCACGCTCGACCTGCCGACCAGCGGCACCGTGGAGATCGGCGGCCAGGACGTCGCCGCCCTGAGCGACCGGAGGCTTTCCGCGCTGCGGGGCAGGCTCCTGGGCTTCGTCTTCCAGCAGTTCCACCTGACGGACGGGCTGAGCGCCGCCGAGAACGTGGCCACCGGGCTTCTCTACGCCGGGGTGCCGCACCGCAGGCGCCGCCCCATGGCGCTTGAGGCGTTGGCGCGGGTGGGGCTGGCCCATCGGGTCGGCCATCTGCCCCATCAGCTCTCCGGCGGGGAGAGACAGCGGGTCGCCATCGCGCGGGCCCTGGTCAACGAACCGGCGCTGGTCCTCGCGGACGAGCCCACGGGCGCCCTCGACACGGCCAACGGCCAGGCCGTACTCGAACTGCTGATCAAGCTGAACGCCGAGGGCACCACGATCGCGATCGTCACCCATGACAGGGACATCGCGGCACGGGTGCCCCGGCGGGTGGAGATCCTCGACGGCCGGATCGTGCGCGACACCCGTTCGGGGCAGGTCATGAGGCGGGTCACGCCTCCAGGAGGTATGTCATGAGGCGGGTCACGCCTCCGGGAGGCAGGTCATGAGGCGGGCCACCCGGACCGATCCCGTCCGTCTCGCCCCGGGAGACATCCTGCGGCTCGGGCTCCTGGGCATCCGCACCAGGAAGATGCGAGCCGCGCTGTCCGCGCTGGGCATCTCGATCGGCATCGCCACCCTGATCATCGTGATGGGGATCCCGGCCTCCAGCCAGAAGGCCCTGATGAACGAGTTGTCCGCGCTCGGCACCAACATGTTGCGCGCGGAACCCATGCCCAACCAGGACCCCCCGGTCCTGCTGCCCGATTCGGCCGACGGCATGGCCGCCCGCATCGCCCCCGTCACCGTGGCGAGCGCGGTCGCCAACACGCACGCCGTCGTGGCCCGGTCGGACAAGGTGGACGCCGGCGACGCCGCCGGCATCAGCGTGCTCGCGAGCCGCGTCAACCTGCTCGCCGCGGTCAACGGCTCGGTCCAGTACGGACGATTCCTCACCACCTCGACCGACAGGTTCCCGACCGTCGTCCTCGGCTATGAGGCCGCGTCACGTCTCGGGGTCAACGAGCTGGTGCCCGGCCAGGAGCCCCCGCAGGTGTTCGTCGGCGACCACTGGTTCACCGTGATCGGCATTCTGCGGCCGATGCCGCTCGCTCCCGAGCTGGAGCGCTCGGTTCTGGTCGGCTGGGAGGCCGCACGGAGGTACCTGCACTTCGACGGGCACCCGACGGTCGTCTACGTGCAGGCCAGGGAGGACGCTCTGGAGGACGTGCGGGACGTCCTGCCCGCCACCCTCCACCCGGAGACTCCCGACCTGGTCGTGGTCAGCCGTCCCTCGGACGCGCTCGCGGCCAAGCGCGTGACGGAGACGACGTTCTCGGCGCTGTTCCTGGGGCTCGCGGGCGTCGCGCTGCTGGTCGGCGGCATCGGCGTGGCCAACACCATGGTGGTCTCGGTCCTGGAACGCCGCCGTGAGATCGGCCTGCGCCGAGCGCTGGGCGCCACCCGCGGCCACATCCGGGCCCAGTTCCTCACCGAGTCGGTCGCGCTCTCCGGGCTGGGAGGTGTGATCGGCACCCTGCTGGGGGTGGCGGTGGCCGTGGGCTACTCGGCGTACCAGGGGTGGCCGCCGGTGATCCCGCCGGCTGCGGCCTTCGGCGGCATCGGCGGGGCCGTGGTGGTCGGCATGGTGGCCGGGGTCTACCCCTCGATCCGCGCGTCCCGCCTGACCCCGACTGACGCTCTTTCCGCGCCGTGATTTTTCGTGATTTTTCGCTCTCTGACCACGACGGGAACCTCATCGCTCCCTGACAGGTTCCTCACAACTCCTGGAGATGCTCGGCCCCATGATTTCCCTCACTGATCGCACCGTCCGGCTCGCCGCCGTGATGCTCGTCGGTTGTTGCTGGCTCACCGCGTGCGGGGGCTCGGACGGCAAGGCGGCGACGCAGAACGACGGCGTCGCATCCCTGGTGACCGAGTCTCCCGCCAGTACGTCCGGTACGGCGAAGGCCGATCCGGCGGGAGATTCCTCTTCTTCTTCCGATTCCTCTTCGGAGTCCAAGCGGCCCCAGTTGCGCCTGGACAGCACCGCGGAGGACGTGGCGATGTACCGGAAGGCCTACGCCGACTGTCTGACGGACCATGGATCGCCCACCAAGACGAGCGGCGAGCCCACCAAGGCGGAAGTGAAGGCGTACGAGGCCGCGAGGAAGGCCTGCGTGAACAAGATGCCGCTCATGCCGCCGGAGTTCAGCCCCAAGACGAACCCCCACTACGCCGACGACGTGCGTAAAGAGGTGGCGTGCCTGAAGCGGCACGGGTTCAAGGTGCACATCACGCCGGCCACGGGTTCCGACCCCAACGCGATCGGGTGGACGTACGACAGCATCCCCGGAGAGGGCGTGGACATCGAGAAGATCCAGAACCAGTGCCGAGCGGAGGGATACGGCGGCGGAGCGGCCCTAGCCCCAGGCGCCGCCTGACCTTCAAGGTGATTGAGCCGCCAACCCCAGCGTGATCATGCACAGGTTCGGCGAAGTGTGCGTTGAGCTGCGGAGATACACGGCGTGATCATGCATGGATTCGGAAGATGACGCGCTGAGCTGGGAAGACCGACCCCGTGATCATGCACGTGCGGGGGCCGTGCATGATCACAGCGGGTCACTCGGGCCAGGCGGAATTCCGGATGACGTCGACGAAGTCGATGTGGCGGAAGCCCGGGACGAAGTGCTCGAGCACGTCCGCGTTGACCGTGCCGAACGTGGACGCCGGCCGATCCTTGAACCCGTTGGTGAACGCCGCCAGGATCTGGCGCTTGAAGTCGGGACGCGGGTGGGCCGCGACGACCGCAGCGACGTCGCCGGGGTCGAGATCGCCGTACCCGATGCCGAGGACGTCCGTCTCCACACCCGCTGTCACCAGGGCGATCTCGGGATCCAGCCGGTACGGGATCTCCGGCGTGGTGTGCAGGGCGATCGCCTCCCAAACCCTGCGGACGTCGGCCGCGGGCACGCCGTGGGAGTCGAGGAACCGGCGAGCCTCGTCGGCCCCGTCGAGCTCGAACCGCTGGTCGGTGCGGCGGTAGGTCTCGGTCAGCCCCAGGTCGTGGAACATCGCGCCGATGTACAGCAACTCAGCGTCGGCCGACAGCCCGAGTCGCCTGCCCTGCAACATCCCGAAGAGGTAGACCCGCCGGGAGTGGTGATAGAGCAGGGGAGGCGCCGCGTCCCGGACGAGTTCGGTCGCCTCGGCGGCGAGTTGCGAGTCGGGTACGGCGACGCCCGCGATGGTCTCCGACATGACAACGATCTCCTTAGCCCGCCTGCGGTTCTGGCTGGAACATGCCCTGGAGTTCGACCGAATTGACTCCCCAAAAAGACAAGAACGCCTGGTAGGACATGATCTGCCCGGCTTGCGGCGCACACCCGAGACCGTCGGTGGCGTCTGCGAGGATGCGGTCTCCGGACGTTCGAGGGGGTCGGCCGATGGGCCAGATGGATGCAGCCGCGATGACCCGCAAGGCCGAGGCGCTCGTCTCCGAGGCGCTGCGCACCTGGCGGCACTGGGACGAGCCCCGGTTCCGCCGGTCGGTGGAGGTTCTGGCCGATCGGTCCGATCATGCGGGGTGGGAGCGGGTGGTCGACCGTACGCTGCTGTCCGGTCTGCGGCAGACCGTCACCGCGGCGTGGCACGGTGGCTGGCAGCCCGCGGACGTCGCCCGGAGGATTCGCCGCGCATTCGGCGGCGAGCACGTGCAACTCGCCGTCGACGCGATGGCCGAGGAGATGCGGGCGTACGCCGCCGCGACCGTGGCCGACCGGTGGCTGGCGCAGCTTTCCGCGCTCGACGCCCACGTGTGGTGGGAGGCCGACGAGGAGATCCTGCGCGAGAAGGGCGACCGGCTCGCGATGGTGACCCGCGCCGTCGAGGTCCTGTCGGTGCTGACCATGCTTCCCCGGCTGGAGCGGCTCTGCCCGCTGCCCGGCATGGCCCGCCGTGCCGTACACGTCTCGGGCCGGGCGGCGGGCGAGCGGACCCTCGCCCGCATCCGCGCCCTGCTGGCCAAGGCCGAGTCCACCGAGTTCCCCGCGGAGGCGGAGACCTTCACGTCGGCGGCGCAGTCGTTGATGGCCAAGCACAGCATCGACGCCGCGATGCTTGCCGCCGAGCCGGGCGGCGCGGAGGAACCGACCGGCCGCCGGGTGGGAATCGATCCCCCTTACGAGAAGCCCAAGGCGATCCTGCTCGACGTCGTGGCCACGGCCAACCGGTGCCGCGCCGTCTGGAGCAAGGACCTCGGGTTCTCCACGGTGCTCGGGTTCGACCCCGACCTCGACGCGGTGGAGTTGTTGTTCACATCGTTGCTGGTGCAGGCGACCTCGGGGATGGTCCAGGCCGGCGCCCGCCGTGACCTCGCCGGCCGGTCGCGTACCCGGTCGTTCCGCCAGTCGTTCCTCGCGGCGTACGCCCAGCGCATCGGGGAGCGGCTCCGAGCGGCTTCGGGTGAGGCGGTACGGCAGGCCGTGGCCGAGGCGGGAAGTGATCTTCTGCCGGTGCTGGCCGCTCGGGAATTGGCGGTGGACCAGGCCGTCACCGTGCTGTTCCCCCGCCTGTCGCGGACCGGTGTCATGTCGGTCAACGACCGGGAGGGCTGGGTGTCCGGGAGGGCCGCCGCCGACCTGGCCACCCTTCACGCCCGCGACAAGATCGCCTGAGGGTACGGGGGGTTCGGGGGCTCATTGCGCCCCGGGCCTCACCTCTCGCGCCCTTTCTCGCGCGTGATCATGCTCACGTTCGGGCGTTGGCCGGATGAGCTGCGCGAACGTCTTGCGTGATCATGCACGGATTCTGTCAATGCCGCTCCGACCTGCCGTGATTCGTTTCGTGATCATGTAATGGCGCGTGATTGTCGGGCCGGTTGCAATGCGTGATCACGAAAATGCGAATGCCCAGGTCGGGACGTGCGTTGCCGAACCCGTGCATGATCACGAAATGTGAACGGCCTGCTCGCGAGGTGTTTCTTGTGCATGATCACGCGGGTGTGGGCCGTGTGTTGCCGAATCTGTGCATGATCACCCCAAAGGGGGGGCGTGATCACGCCGGGAGGGAGGTGGCGATATATACGTTTTCTTGACGCCCTGTGGCGGTAACAACCCTCTCCGGCCTTAGTAGTGTGCATTCGGCTTTATGCGCATTTGACGGGGAGGTGACCGAGTGGCCGGGTTAGTGCGGTCCCCGGTGGCGGGCGATCTGCGGACGTGGCTGCTCGACGGGCTCCAGCAGGAGGACCTGAAGGCTGTGGGGCCGCACGGTCCCGAGGCGCCGCACGTACGGCATCCGTGGTGGCAGGTGATGTGCCTGACCGGCGTCGACTACTTCTCGACGCTGGGTTATCAGCCGGGCATCGCCGCGCTCGCGGCGGGCGCGCTGTCCCCGATCGCCACGCTCTTCCTCGTACTGCTGACCTTGTTCGGGGCGTTGCCCGTCTATCGGCGGGTGGCGGCGGAGAGCCCGTACGGTCAGGGGTCGATCGCCATGCTGGAACGGCTGGCCCCGCAGTGGTGGGGCAAGCTGTTCGTGCTGGTCCTGCTCGGGTTCGCCGCGACGGACTTCGTCATCACGATGACCCTGTCGGCGGCCGACGCCACCGCGCACATCCTGGAGAACCCGTTCGTTCCCCGGCTGTTCGACGGCCATCAGGTCCTCGTCACCCTCGGCCTGCTGACGTTGCTGAGCGCGGTGTTCCTGAAGGGCTTCAAGGAGGCCATCGGCATCGCGGTGGTGCTGGTCGGCGTCTACCTGGCGCTCAACGCGGTGGTCGTGGTCACGGCGCTCACACATGTTCTGGAGCAGCCCGATCTGGTCGTGAACTGGAAGGCGGCCCTGACCACCGACCACAGCAGTCCGCTCGCGATGATCGCCGTCTCGTTGCTGGTGATGCCGAAACTGGCCCTCGGCATGTCCGGGTTCGAGACGGGGGCGGCGGTGATGCCGCTGGTCAAGGGGGATCTGAAGGGCCGGATCGCCGGGACCAAGCGCATGCTGACCGTCGCCGCGCTGATCATGAGCGTCTTCCTGATCTTCAGTAGCTTCGCGACGAGCGTGCTGATCCCGGAGAAGGAGTTCCATGAGGGGGGCAAGGCCTCCGGCCGTGCCCTGGCCTATGTCGCCCACGAATACCTGGGCAACTACTTCGGGACGCTCTACGACGTCAGCACGATCGCGATCCTGTGGTTCGCCGGGGCGTCGGCGATGGCGGGCCTGATCAACCTGGTGCCCCGCTACCTGCCCCGGTACGGCATGGCCCCCGACTGGACCCGGGCCGTCCGGCCCCTGGTCCTGGTGTTCACCGCGATCGCGTTCGCCATCACGATCATCTTCCACGCCGACGTCGAGGCCCAGGGCGGCGCGTACGCCACGGGCGTGCTCGTGCTGATCCTCTCCGCGGCCGTCGCGGTGGCCGTCGCCGCCGCCCGCGCCGGGCAGAAGAAGCTGATGGGCGCGTTCGCCGTGATCGGCGTCGTGCTCGTCTACACGCTGGTGGCCAACGTGATCGAACGGCCGGACGGCGTGAAGATCGCGTTCTTCTTCATCGTGGCGATCATCGTGACCTCCATCGTCTCGCGTGCCACGCGCTCCACCGAGTTGCGGGTGACGGAGGTCCATCTCGACCCGCTCGCGGAGAAGTTCGTCGTCGAGGCATGTGGCGAGGTTCACCTGATCGCGAACGAGCCGAACCAGCGCGACCAGAGCGAGTACACCGACAAGCGCCGCGAGCAGTGGCTGAACCATCGGCTGCCCAGCTCGGAACCGATCATGTTCGTCGAGGTGACCGTGCCGGACGCCTCGGAGTTCGAGACCGAGCTCCGGGTCAGCGGCGAGGAACTGTACGGCCACCGCATCCTGCGCATCGAGAGCTCGACGGTGCCGAACGCGCTGGCCGCCCTTCTTCTCTACCTGCGCGACCGCACGGGACAGGTGCCGCACATCTACTTCCACTGGACCGAGGGCAACCCGATCGCCGCGATGCTCCGTTACCTGCTCTTCGGCGGCGGGGACGTGCCGCCCCTGACCCGTGAGGTGCTGCGCCAGGCCGAGCCCGACGTCGAGCGACGGCCGCATGTTCATGTCGGCTAGCGCTGTGGCCGGAAGGGTTTCACCGGACGTCGGGGCCCCGGCCGTCAGCTCGGGACACGGACGAAGTGGTCACTCTCGGCCGGTCAGGCCGGGGGTGTCCGTCTGGGCGAAGGTGATCACGATGTCCCGGCCGTTGGCGTAGCTGACGACAGGTCGCTGGAGCAGGTCGCCCACCTTCCGGGCGACTCCCTGGAACATCTCCACCATGTCCGGCGTCTCGGCGGTCACTCGGAACCGCCCTTTGGCGACGAGCGTCTCGGCGACGAGGGGGGCGAAGTTCACCTCGCTCCGGGCCTTCTCCTCCGCGCTGAGAGGGGTGCGCCGGGGTGCGGGCTGCGTGCTGGGAGGGTGGGTCATCAATGATCTCCTCGTGATCGCCGTCCGTCCAGCATGCCACTCGTGGCTGCCCGGCGGGCAAGCGCCGAGCAGACGGCGACCCGGGCCTCAGCCGACGTGCTCGAACAACGGACGGCGCCGCACCCGAGTCGACGTCTGAGGAAGGTCAACATCGAATCCCGGATGATAGGGATTTCATCAATATCCGGCCTGGACACGTAGGAAGTGCGTCAAGACCGACGATCTGCCAGCTTGTCTGTACTTGGCTGGACACATGAGGATCGTAGGTCCGGCAGGTCCCCGGCACACCGAGTTGCTGGTCGCGGCGGGATTCGCCGTGGTCGTGGGGGGCTGCCTGCTGGCGACCGCGATCTTCTCCCCGGGGGAGACCACAGGACGTATCGCCGTTCTCGCCGTCGTTCTCACGGTGTTCGCCGCCCGGACGGCCGATCCTCTCGCGGCCCTGGCCACCGCCGTCATGGGCTGGCTGGTGGCCACCGGCTTCCTGGTGAACCACGAGGGTGAGCTCCGGCTCGCCGGCTGGCCCGATCTGTTGCGCCTCGGCGTCCTCGTCGCGGCCGTCATGGCCGGGACGCTCTGGGGGCGGATCCGGATCGCCCGCCGCGCCGCCGCCGCGAGGGTCATCGAGATCGCCCCTGACGACTCGCTGCTTCCCGCCGCCGCCATGATCCTCGACGCCACGCTGCCTGACGCCATGCTTTCCGGTGAACGTCGCTCCCGGACGGCGTCACGCTCGCCGGTGCCGGCCAGAGTCCGGCGTCCCGTCTGAGAACTCGCGCGGACAGGCGCGGGAGTCTCTGCAACCGGCCTATCTGAGAGCTCGCGCGCGGGCCGCGGGGACGTCCCTTGTGTCACCGGGCTATGAGGCCTATTGCGGTGTGGTCGTCTCCCGGATTCTGTGGAAACCCGAGAACTGCGGCAGCCCTGGGGAGTTGGGGAAACCCTGGGGGCTGTGGAAACGACGGGGAACTGCGGCGCCGGCGCGACCTGGCAGAGCTCGCCATGCGCCGCCGTACCGGCTCGCGTGCATGATCACGAAGAAGGTTTCGCGAGGTCACGTGGCATGTGAGCGGATCTGTGCATGATCACCAACCAGGTCGGCCCGGTTCACGGCCCACGTCCGCGAGCCTGTGCATGATCACGCGCAAAAGCGACGTCCTGGCCGGGTGCCACTGTGACATCGGCCAGGACGTGGTCTACGTACGGATGACTCGCCATCCCGAACCGGCTGACCGGTTCGTGGGGATCAGAGGCCGACGTCCCTGCGCGTCAGGTCCTCCAGGCTTTCGCGGCGGACGACCAGCCTGGCCTTGCTCTGGCCGACGGCCACCACCGGCGGGCGGCAGGTGAGGTTGTACGTGGACGCCATGGAGTGGTGGTAGGCGCCCGTGGCGGCGACGGCGAGGACGTCGCCCGGGTGGAGGTCGGCCGGCAGCGGCACGTCCTCCGCGATCACGTCGCCCGCCTCGCAGTGGTGCCCGACCACGGTCACCTCGCGGTCGCCCTCGTGGGACGCGCGGCCGATGAGCTTGACCTCGTAGCGAGAGCCGTACAGGGCAGGGCGGGGGTTGTCGCTCATGCCTCCGTCGACCGCCACGTAGGTGTGCCCGAGGCCCTTCTTGACGGAGATCACCCGGTAGAGCGTGACGCCGGCCGTTCCCGCGATCGCACGGCCGGGCTCGATGGTCAGGCGGGGGACGGGCAGCCCGAGTCCGGCGGCGCGTTCCTCGACCGCGTCGGTCACCCGGGCGGCGAACGCGTCCAGGTTCAGCCGGGAGTCTCCCGGCCGGTAGGCGATGCCGTGGCCGCCGCCGAGGTCGAGTTGGGGCAGGGCCACGCCATGGGTCTTCCAGACCCCCGCGAGATGCTCGATCATGGCACGGGCGGCCCTCTCGAACGGCTCGACCGAGGTGATCTGGGATCCGAGGTGGCAGTGGAGGCCGACCAGTTGCAGGCGCGGCTGCCTGAGCACCCGGCTCACCGCGTCTCCCGCGCCTCCGGTCGCGACGGACAGGCCGAACTTCTGGTTCTCCCCTCCGGTCCGGACCGCTGCGCTCTCCCCGGCCTCGATGTCCGGGATGACCCTGATCAGGACTTTCTGGCGGTAGCCGGCGGGGACCAGCGCGGCCAGCCGGTGGATCTCGTCCACGCTGTCCACGACGATCCGTCCCACACGCTGCTCCACGGCCAGGTGGAGCTCGTGCGGCGTCTTGGCGTTGCCATGAAAAATGATCTTCGAAGCGGGGAAGCCGACGGAACGCGCGACGGCCAGCTCGCCCGCCGAGCACACGTCGAGGCTCAGGCCTTCGCTGCTCAGCCAGCTCGCCATCGCGCGGCACAGGAACGCCTTGGCGGCGTAGGCGATCTCCGCCGAGGGCAGCGCGGCCCGGTAGGCGCGCGCCCGCAGGCGGACGTCGGTCTCGTCGATGACGTAGAGCGGCGTGCCGAACCGGTGGACGATCTCCATGAGCGACACGTTGCCGACGGTGGCAGTCCCGTCGTGCCGGAAGCGGGTGGTGGCCGACCACGGACCATGAGCGGTCTCGGTCATGACAGTCATGCGGGCTCCTCCTCGGTGAGCAGGGCCTGCCCCAGGCCCACGACGGTTCGTGCGATGAGTTGGGTGTGGGTGGTTTCGGCGCCGGCTGCGCGCAGTTCGGTGACGGCACGCTCGAGATCGACCATGTCGCGGCAGGCGAGGTGGACTTCCAGGTCGTAGTCCCCGACGAGGCTGACTGCGCCAAGCACCGATCGCATGGTGCGCAGCCGTCCTTCGTAGACGTGGGACGACGTGTGCGGGGCGAGCCTGACGCCGACGAGGGCCTGAGTCGTGAGGCCGAGCAGTGCGGGATCGAAGTCGGCGTGTACGCCCGCGAGAACACCCCGTTCACGCAGGCGGCGCAGCCGTACCGACACCGCGCTGTCGGCGAGCGCGAGTTCGCGGGCGAGCTCCCGGACCCGGGCACGCCCGTCCATCCACAACGCACGCAGTAGACGCAGGTCGACGTCGTCGACGACTTTCGCGCGCCTGGCCGGGGATTCGGCCTCCTCTGCCGCCATGGACTCCTCCAGGATCACCCCAATGGTTACAAAAAGGACGCTAAATCCTGGGTGGCGGCGAATTCGTGATCAAGACGCGATCCCTACGCGGACGCGGGGAATGTTGACGCGTGGTTGACGACGCCCCTCCGTCGCGGTGCCGTAGTCCCTGGTGAACGACCTGCGGACGGGCTGGGGCTGGATGTTCGGCCCGGCCCCACGTAGCGTCGAGTGGTGACCGTCTCCGTCTCACCGTGCGGCCACGCGGCATCGTCCGGTCCCGTCGTCCTCCGCGCGCTGCGGCACGGTCAGAGCACGGCGAACGCCGCCTGGGCCCAGCCCCCGGCCGATCATGCTGCGACGCCCCCTGCGGATCATGCGGCGACCTTCCCGGCCGATCATGCACCGACGTCTCGGGCGGATCATGCGGCGACGTCTCGGGACGGCCGCGCGGCGACCTTCCCCGCCGACGACATGAAGATCGCGCTCACCGGACTCGGACGCCGCCAGGCCGCCGACGTGGGGCGCTGGCTGTCGGCCCCGGACCGTGTGCCCGACATCGTGTGGTGCTCGCCGTACCTGCGGGCCGGGCAGACCTGGTCGCTGGCCCGGCGCGAACTGATCGCCACGGGACGGCGCGTGCCGTGTGTGCGGGTGGACGCCCGGCTCCGCGACCGCCATCGCGGCCTGCTCCACCATCTGCCGCCCGCCGAGGTCAGGGAGCGCTTCCCCGAGGAGGCGGGGCGCGAGGAGCGAGAAGGCATGCTGCGCTACCGGCCGCCGGACGGCGAGTCGTTCATGGACGTCGCGGCGCGGCTGCGCACGGTCTGGCAGGACATCAGTGGCGACATGGTCCACCAGCGCGTCCTGGTCGTGGCGCACGACGCGGTCGTCCTGTTCCTCCGGCAGATCATCGAGGAGCTGTCCGGCGACGAGATCATGCGGATCGCGTCCACCGGCCTGGCGGGCAACGGCTCGGTCACCACCTGGGAACGTCAGGAGGACGGCTTCCGCCTGGCCTCCTACGACTTCCGTGATCATCTGGGGGTCTGACGGCCGCCGTCAGTTGAGCCTGCCGGTGTTCGCGCCGTTGTACCAGCCCACGTCGTCGGGGGCCGTCCGCACCGTGATGACACGGATGTTCGTGAAGTCGTCGAACGACTCCCGGCCGCCTTCCCGGCCGATGCCGCTCGCCTTCACGCCGCCCCACGGCGCGGACGGGTCCAGGCGGTGGTGGTCGTTGACCCAGACCATCCCGGTCTCGAGCCGTTCCGACACCCGGTGCGCCCGGGCGACATCGCGGGTCCAGACCGCCGAGCCCAGGCCGTACGAGGAGTCGTTGGCCAGGGAGACGGCCTCGTCCTCGTCGTCGAAGGGGATGGCGACCACCAGGGGACCGAAGATCTCCTCCTGCGCGACGCGCATGTCGTTGCGGACGTCCGCGAGCACGGTCGGCTCGACGAAGAAGCCGCCCGGCAGCCCGGGAACCTCGGCCGGGCGCCCGCCCGTCACCAGGCGCGCGCCCTCGTGCAGCCCGATGCGGACGTAGTTGAGGATCCGATCCCTGGCCGCGGCCGAGATGACCGGGCCGAGCTGGGTGAGCTCCTCGGCCGGGTCGCCGATGCGGATCGAGCCGGCGACCTTGGCGAGCGCCTCGACCACCGCGTCGTACGCGCCGCGCTGCACGAGCAGCCGGCTGCCGGCGACACAGGTCTGCCCTGCGCCGACGAAGGCGGCGAAGGCGACCCCCTGGGCGACGGAGTCGGCGGGTGCGTCGTCGAACACCAGGATGGGGGTCTTGCCGCCGAGTTCGAGCGTCGCCTTGGCGAAGCGCCTCGCTGCGGCGAGGAAGATCGACCGGCCGGGCGCGGTCCCGCCCGTGAACACCACCTTCTCGACCATGGGGTGGGCCGCCAGGGCGGCCCCCGCGATCGGGCCGAACCCGGGGACGACGTTGAGCACCCCGTCCGGGATTCCGGCCTCGCCCGCGATGTCGGCGAGCAGAAGGGCGGTCAGCGGCGTGTGCTCCGACGGCTTGAGCACGACGGAGTTACCCGTCGCCAGCGCCGGGGCCAGGCTCTTGGACGTGATCATCAGCGGGTGGTTGAAGGACGACAGGATTCCGACCACCCCGAGCGGGAACCGGCTCGTGTAGGAGTGGTAGCCGTCCCCCATCGGGAACACGGCTCCCCGTTCGGCGAGCAGCAGCGCCGCGTTGTAGCGGTACCAGTCCGGGAGCCGGGAGATCTGGACCCTCGTCTCGGTGATCGGCCGCCCGTTGGTCATGGTCTCGAGGCGGTACAGCTCGTCGATCCTGGCCTCGATGTGGTCGGCGAAACGGTTGAGCACGCGGGCTCTGTGATGGATGGACGTGTCCCGCCACACCCCGGAGCGGAACGCCCTGTCCGCCGTCTGGACCGCACGATCGACGTCCTCGCCGGTCGCGGCCATGACCTGGATGAACACCTCTCCGGTCGCCGGGTTCGTCACGTCGAGCGCAGTGGCGTGCCCCTCGGCCACGCGTCCGCCTATCCGCAGGCCCGTGGCGAGCTCGTCGAGCATCGTGTCGCTGCCGTCGCCGGACATCGCACGTCGCCTCCTCGCCCGTATACCGATGGCTCTATCTGTATACAGGTTACCATATGTCTTGTAATGCTCTGTTTGTCGTTTTTTCGAGGTGGAAGGGATCGAGGGAGGACGTCGGGAGGGGGTGCCGACGGTGGAGTCAGCCGCGGCGCGGGTCACCGGTTCGCTGCGTCAGCGTGTGCTGACCGGGGAGCTCAAGCCCGGAGAACCCCTGTCCCAATCGCGCGTAGCCGCCGAGTACGGCGTCAGCCGCATCCCCGCACGCGACGCGCTGCAGACTCTGGCCGCGGAGGGCCTGGTGGACCTCGGTGCGTTCACCGCGGTCGTCAGGGGAACGTCGATCGCCGAGCTCCAGGAGCTTTACGAGCTGCGTGAGGCGATCGAGCCCCTCGTGACCAGGATCGCCGTGCCGAACGTCGGGCGGGCCGAGGTCGCCATGATGACGGCCCTCCTCGACGAGATGGTGTCGCACCCGTCGGCGATCGACTGGCTCGGCGCCAACGCGAGGTTCCACGCTCTGATCTACACGCGGGCCGACCGCACGCGCATGATCGAGCTGACCACGCAGCTCAGGCGGCTGACCGATCGCTACCTGTACCTGCATGTCGACATCTTCGGTGAGACGGGGCGTCTGAACCTCGAGCACCGCCGGATCCTTGAGGCCGTGGAGACGGGCGACCCCGCGGAAGTGGCCGAGCTGACCCGCCTGCACATCGCCGCGTCGCACGATTTCCTCCTGCGCCACCTGCTCCGGGAGCCGGCGCCGCGACGCTGAGTCGGGTGCCGCGACGTTGAGAGATGGCGCCGCGATGCCCAGCCGGTGCCGCGGCGTTGAGTCAGGTGCCGCGACGCCTGAGACGGTGTCGCGGCGTTGACACGGCGTTGAGACGGCCGCCCTCGGCCGGGGGTCCGGGCTCGGCCGGGGGTCCGGGCTCACGAAGCCGACTGCGACCGGGTGAGGAAATTTACTCCGGCATTGACAGTTCTGTGCGAACCGATGGTACTCTCGCGCAGAGAGCGCTCTCTTTCATGAGTACGACCGATCGACGTCCCGGCGACGTGCGCAGGCGAGTCGCGCCGGTGTACCCCTCCGTCCCCGCCCCGGGACCGGAGGGCGACATCCGTCCCGGCCTGGGACTCGCGCCGAGCTCCGATCGGTCCTCGACGAAGGGAGTGCCCATGTCGACCATGCGCGGGCGCGCAGACGTGGGAGCAAGCCCCGGCCGGAGGCTGGGACTTCGTCTCAAGGCGGGTGCCTCCGCCGTCCTCCTCGGAGTGGCCACGGTGGGCGTCGCACTCGTGACCGCCGTCGCCGTCCCCGGCGCCGCGAACGCCGCCGTTCCCGCCCCGCCCCCCGGATTCAGCCTCACCTGGAGCGACGATTTCAGCGCCGCCGCCGGAACGGGCGTGAACACGGGGACCTGGAAGTACGACACCGGTCCGGGAAGCAGTTTCGGCACCGGCGAGATCGAGACGATGACGAACAGCACGGCGAACGTCTTCCACGACGGCGCCGGGCATCTCGTCCTCAGGGCCCTGCATTCGGGGAGCAACCCCACCGCGGGCTGGACGTCCGGACGCATCGAGACGCAGGCGGCGACGTTCGGCGCACCACCGGGCGGCGTCGTGCGGATGGAGTCCTCGATCCAGCAGCCCAACGTGACCACCGCCAACGGCGCCGGCTACTGGCCGGCCTTCTGGATGCTGGGCGCCCCGCTGCGCACCGGCACCCCCTGGCCGACCAGCGGCGAGATCGACATCCTGGAGGACATCAACGGCCGCAGCTCGGTGTTCGGGACACTGCACTGCGGAACCAACCCGGGCGGCGTCTGCAACGAGTCGACCGGCATCGGCAGTGGTGAACGGCCCTGCCCGGGATGCCAGACGGGCTACCACACCTACGCGGTGGAGATCGACCGCTCGGTGTCGCCCGAACAGATCAGGTGGTATCTCGACGGCAACAACTACTTCTCCCTCTCGGCGAACCGCGTGGACGCCACGACCTGGGCGAACGCCGTCGACCACCCGTTCTTCATCATCTACGACCTCGCGATGGGCGGCGGTTTCCCCGCGGCCTTCGGCGGCGGCCCCAACGCCGCGACCGTCTCCGGCGGGCAGATGAACATCGACTACGTCGCCGTCTACAACAAGCCTCCCGGCGGGGGCGGCGGCGGGTCGAACCTCGCTCAGGGCAGGCCCACCACGGCCTCCTCGGTCGAGAACGGCGGCTTCGCCGCGGCGAACGCCACGGACGGGAACACCGGAACCCGGTGGTCGAGCGGGTTCAGCGATCCGCAGTGGATCCGGGTCGACCTCGGCTCGACACGGACGATCAACCGGGTCGTGCTGAACTGGGAGGCCGCGTACGGCAGGGCGTTCCAGGTCCAGACCTCGAACGACGGAACCTCCTGGACGACCGTCTACTCGACCACGACCGGGACGGGCGGTGTGCAGAGCATCAACGTCTCGGGGTCGGGCCGCTATGTGCGGGTGAACGGGACGCAGCGGGCGACGCCGTACGGCTACTCGCTCTGGGAATTCCAGGTCTTCGGACCTTAGTGATCAGGGGTGCCGAGGCGAAGCCGATCCGCCTCGGCACCCCGCACCTTCCGCCGCCGATGTGACGCGGCAGCTGGGAGAGCGCTCTCGCACAGCCTTGCTGACTCGTTGACGGAGATCGTCCGCCGATGCAGTCGCTGATCGCATGTTCCCGGTCGGTGCGGGGCGCTGTGAGAGCCGTTCCACGGGTGGGGCGGCGCGAAAAGGCGTTCCATGGGCGTGGGGCGATGCGGAAGCCCGGCCACGTGCCCGCCGCGACCACCCGGCCCCCGAGCGGCCGGGCCGCGGGGCGGGAGCACAATGACGCCATGACCATCCCCTCGGCCATAGCCTCCTTCGCCGTCGTCGCCGGCCTGCTCACGATCATCCCGGGTCTCGACACCGCACTGGTGTTGCGCAGCGCCGCAAGCCGCGGCCGCAGGCACGCCTTCGCCACCGCCCTGGGCATCAGCACGGGTGCCCTGGCGTGGGGAGCCGCCGCGGCCGGCGGAGCGACCGCCCTGCTGACGGTCTCGCACGGCGCCTACACGGTCCTGCGAATCGCGGGCGCGGTCTATCTGGTCTGGATGGGCGTCGGGATGTTGCGGTCGCTGCGCCGAGAGCAGGTGCTCGCCGTCCGCCAGGATCCGCAGTCGGCGCGGCTGTCCGGCTCCTATCTGCGCGGCCTCACCACCAACCTGCTCAACCCCAAGATCGGTGTCTTCTACACGGCGATGTTGCCGCAGTTCATCCCGCCGGACGCCTCGCATCTGGCCATGGGTCTCCTGCTGGCGCTGGTCCACGACATCGAGGGCTTGGTGTGGTTCGCCCTCCTGATCCTGGGCGCGCAGCAGATCGGAGCACTGCTGCGGCGCTTCAAGCTGAGCAGGCGGGCGGTGCGGCGTTCGATGGACGGGGTCACCGGGACGGTTCTCATCGGCTTCGGCCTGGAGTTGGCGCTTTCCGACCACTGACCCCGGCCGCCCTGGGGAAACGCTCTCTGGAACCGTACTCGGACCTGGCGACGACGACCGTCCTCAATTCGCGACGCCGACGGGTGCCGTGTCATTTATGGTGCGCGAGTCGATGTGATTGTCGTCCAGGAATCCCGGCGGGCCGCGAAACCGGCGGTGTCCAGCCGGCCGTGAGGAAGTTTCACGTCGACGCCTCCGTGTCCAGGTTCCTCCACCAGGTCAGGGCATCAGGATGATCGGGAGTGCTCCGGTCATTCCTCCCTGACCTGGGGAACAATGCCCGCGGCATTCTCCCGTGAAGGCGCTCGAACCACCCCGTCGTGCGGCCGGGCGGCGATTACAGAAAAGTGGCCATGGCGCGAATGGGATCGACCGGTTAGAAATAACTCATCACTTCTAATAAGGCCTGACGTGAGTTCACACTGACCAGGGAGCGCTCTCTCGTGGACCCGCGTCAGGCCGCCGTTCTCGATAGGCAGGTCGATGAGAACAGTACGTGATCAGGGTGCGCGGACGATGGCGCGCGCACGCGGAGGCACCTCCTTACGCCGGCTCGTCGGCGTCGCGGCCTCGGCGGTCGCGCTCACAGCCGTCGGCCTGGTGCCCCTGACGGGCACCGCGGCCGCGCACACGAGCAGGCAACCGGACTTCGGCCCCAACGTCTTCGTGTACGACCCGTCGACGCCCGTCGCGGAGATCCAGGCGAAGTTCGACCAGATCTTCGCCCAGCAAGAGCACAACGAGATGGGCACCAACCGGTACGCCGTGCTGTTCAAGCCGGGGCAGTACGACGTCGACGCGAGACTCGGTTACTACACCACCGTGGGCGGGCTCGGCCGTTCTCCCGACGACGTGAACATCCACGGCGCGGTGCGGGTCGTCGGGCAGCCCGACCCCGGCTCCGCGGCCGGCATCTCCGCGCTCACCAACTTCTGGCGCTCCGCCGAGAACCTGTCGGTGACGCCCACCGACTGGTCGAACCAGTGGGCGGTGTCGCAGGCCTCCCCGATGCGGCGGGTGCACATCAAGGGCATCCTCTGGCTGGAGCCGGGGAACGGCGGATTCTCGAGCGGCGGCTACATCGCCGACTCCCAGATCGACGGAATCACGATCAACGGCTCGCAGCAGCAGTGGCTGACCCGTGACAGCGTGCTCGGCGACGTCTGGACCAACGGCGTGTGGAACCAGGTCTTCTCCGGCGTCACCGGCGCACCCCAGCAGGGCTTCCCCAACCCGCCGTACACGACGCTCGCGACCAGTCCCGTGACGCGGGAGAAGCCGTACCTGTACGTGGACGACGCGGGCGGCTACCGGGTGTTCCTGCCGGCCCTGCGGCACGACACCTCAGGGACGACCTGGGACGCCGGTCAGCAGCAGCAGGGCTCGTCGGTGTCGATCGACGACTTCTACATCGCCAAGCCGGGAGACAGTGCGGCGAGGATCAACCTGGCTCTGCTGCTCGGCAAGAACCTCCTGCTCACGCCGGGCGTCTACCACCTTGACCAGCCGATTCACGTGCTCCGCAAGAACACGGTGATCCTGGGCCTCGGCATGCCGAGCCTGGCGCCGGACACCGGCAAGGCGGCGCTGCAGATCGCGGACGTGGACGGCGTCCGGGTCGCGGGCGTCCTCGTCGACGCGGGCAAGAAGGAGTCCGACACGCTCGTGCAGGTCGGCAGCGGGCTGAGCCACCGGGATCACTCCGCCAACCCGACCTCGCTCCAGGACGTGTTCTTCCGGATCGGCGGCCCGTGGGTCGGGAAGGCCGAAAAGAGCCTCGTGGTGAACAGCGACGACACGATCATCGACAACATCTGGGCGTGGCGCGGCGACCACGGCAACGGGATCGGCTGGACGCAGAACACGGCCGACACGGGCGTCGTGATCAACGGTGACGACGTGACGGCGTACGGCCTGTTCGTCGAGCACTACCAGAAGTACCAGACGATCTGGAACGGCGAACGCGGCCGGACGATCTTCTATCAGAGCGAGATGCCCTACGACCCGCCGAGCCAGGCCGCGTGGACCAGCCCGACCGGCAAGGGCTACGCGTCGTACAAGGTGGGTCCCCGGGTGAAGTCCCACGACGCGTGGGGCCTCGGCGTCTACTCCTACTTCAACCAGGGGGTGGACATCCGCGCGGACCGGGGGATCGAGGCGCCGAAGACGCCGAAGGTCCGGTTCAACGACATGATCACGGTCTTCCTGGACGGCAGCGGCGGCATCGAGCGGACGATCAACGACGCGGGCACCCCCGTCGTCGGTTCGTACGGCACGAGCACCATCGTCAGCTACCCGTGACCTGACCTGGGACGTCCGTCGCGCGGGCCGGGCCGGATCATTCCGGTCCGGCCCGCAGTACGTGGAAAACGTGTGATGACGGCGAACGGATGCTTTGGTACAACCGATGTTGATATTGGTCGTATCGGGAGGACACCGTGTCCGAGGCGGACGGCACTACGGCAAGCGATGCACCACGACGTCGTCCCGCGGTCGTGTGGCGCGTGGCCCTGGTGCTCGGGGTATGGGGGCTGTTCGGCGTCCTCATCACGTACATGTACCTGGACGAGTTGATCAACCGCGACAGCTACGACCACGGCAACTCCAGCTACCGGGTCCCCTTCCTGAACTTCCCCGCCGCGCTCGTGGCCACCGTCACGACGCTGGTGATCGCCTATCTGGTGTTCCGAGGCGCCACCAAGGATCAGCCGCGGACGCTCCGCCTGCTCGCCTGGGCCGTGGGCGCGAGCGTGGTCCTCGGCCTCGCGGCGCTCGTCGTGCGGCCGGAGGGGATCACCTTCTTCATGGCCGCGTCCGCGGTCATCGGCCTCGTCACGGCGTACTCCGCGGACGTCCGCGACTGGTGCCGATGGTGACCGCCGGGCGGCGCCGTCAGGAACCGGCGGTGTAGGCGGCCGTCGTCCGCTCGGCGGCGGCCCGCGCCACGGCCTCGTCCGTGCCCGCCGCGATGTCCGCGTCACCCCACCGCTCGCTGCTGAGCGTGATGAACCGCTTGCCCTCCTCGGTGGCGAACCAGGCTGCGGCCTCGGCCGGATCCACGGCCTGCTTCGACGCCAGGTGGAGGGTCAGGCCGATGAGGCCCATGTCCCAGCCGATGCCGACGGCGCCGGGGCCGAACTCGGTCCAGTGGTCGTCGACGGGTGCGGCGTGCTCGAGCTCGAACCGCGTGCCGCCCTCGGGGTCGGCCGTGAGCCGCACCTCGATCCAGCTCACCATCCCGCCGTACTCCCAGGTGGCGGCGTAGCTCTTCGGCGGGTCGCAGCGCTCGATCACGCCGCCGGCGTTGCCTTCGAGCTGGTAGCGGCCGCCGACGCGCAGGTCGCCCGACACCGGCAGGAACCATCGGGGGATGCGCTCGGGGTCGGTGCAGGCGTTCCAGAGGTCGTCGACGGTCGTGTCGTAGGTCTGGCTGATGGTCAGGACGCGCGCCTCACCCGCCTCCAGCACGCGGGTGCCCAGGTGCCGTCGTACGGCGTTGATCTGATGGGTGACATCGATCATGGAGTCTCGCCCTTCCGGGAGCGGGCCCACGGCCCTGTTCTGCACGCCCAGCCGCGCGCACGACGGAAACTACTCGGTTCTGCTTATATACGTCAACCCTTATAAGACCCGGTAGGAGCGTCGGGAAAGTTCAGACGATCCCTCATGTATTCCGGACGTTCGCGATAGGTCCTCGTCCACGGACGTCCCTAGCCTGAGTGGCTGGGTGCGCGGACCCCCAAGAGCGCCCCTCCGACGGCTCCCCATCGCAGACATTTGGCAGGGCGGACATGTTCCACGGAAAGTACTGGCAGGCGTCCACGTTCGGCACCCCGAGGGAGGTGCTGGAGCTGGTGGACACCACGTGGCCGGCGCCGTCGGAAGGGCGTCTGCTCGTCAAGGTGGACTTCAGCGCGATCGGCTATCCCGACGCCATCATCCTCGGAGGGCACTTCCCCGGCGTCACACAGCCTCCTGCGTTCCCCGGGCAGGAGGTGTCGGGAGAGGTCGTCGCCGTTCCCGAGGGCTCGGCGTTCGCCGTCGGCGACCGCGTCATGGGCATGACGCCCTTCTTCGAGTCCCTGGGCGCGCACGGGACGTACGCCTACACCATGGAGTCGCAGACCCGGCGCATCCCGTCCCCCCTGACCGGCGAGGAGGCGGCGGGCTTCCTCATCGGCTTCAAGACGGCCCACTACGGCCTGGTCGGCCGCCTCGGCCTGACCGAGGGTGAGGTGCTGGTCGTGCTCGGCGGCTCCGGCGGCTCCGGATCCACGGCCATCCAGCTGGGCAAGGCGCTCGGCGCCACGGTCATCGCGGTGGCCGGCAGCGAGGAGAAGGCGGACTTCTGCCGGAAGATCGGCGCCGATCACGCCGTGAACCACGCGGCCTCGGACGTCGTCGAGGAGATCCGGTCGCTGACCGGGGGCAGGGGTGCCGACGTCGTGTACGACCCGGTCGGAGGCGACCTGGGCACGCGGGTCCTGGGCGCGGTGGCCCATTCCGGCCGGTTCGGAGTGATCGGGTACGCCGCCGGTTCCTTCCCGCACATCGACGCCATGGGCTTGCTGCTGGGCAACTTCAGCGTCGTGGGGGTGTTCGGCGGCGGCATTCCGCCGGAGGAGGACGCCGCCACGGTTGACCGGGTCTGCGAACTCGCCGAGCAGGGCGCCATCCGGACTCCCGTCGGCGCCGTCGTCCCCTTCGAGGAGGTGCCCGGCGCGATCGAGCGGGTGATGACGGGGCAGACGGTCGGCAAGATCGTCGTACGCGTCGCCGGCTGATCCGCCCGGACGACCCCGGCCTGGTCGTCGCCTCCTGGGGGGCGGCGGCCAGGCCGTTCGGCTGTCCGCCCCTGCACCGGTGATCCCCCGGCCGCGGGAGCTTAAAAGCTCTTCGGGGAGCGGCCTGCTCCATCGAGTCGAGTCCTGACCGGCTGCGAAGATCGGCGGAGAATCCGAGCGCGCGGAGTCAGCGGGAAGTTGACGAGTGTGTGGTAGAAACTGCTGATTTTTCACCATGTCTACCCAGTTGCGGCATACCGTCTGGACGGGTTCGGGAACGCGTACGGCAGGCGGTGTCAGGGGGAGACGATGGCGACGGTGACCGGACTGACCTGTTACCCGATCAAGGGCTGTGCCGGAACGCCCCTTCCGGATGCGGACATGACGCGAGCGGGTCTCGCGCACGACCGGGCGTTCATGGTGATCGACGAGGGCGGCGTGTTCCGCAGCCAGCGGCGTGACCCCCGGCTCGCCCGCGTCCGTCCCGCGATCGAGGCGGGCGGAGAGGGGCTCACTCTCCACGCGGACGGCATGGACCCGGCGAGGGTCGAGGTGGATCTGACCTCCGCCAGGCGTGACGTGGAAATGTTCGGTGTGCGATACACGGGCATCGACCAGGGGGACACGGCGGCGGAATGGTTGTCGGAGATGCTCGGCCGCCCGAGCAGGCTCGTACGGGTGCCGCCGGAGCATGACCGCGTCACCGACGGGCTCACTCCGGG
Organism: Planotetraspora phitsanulokensis; assembly: GCF_016863295.1. GTDB lineage: Bacteria > Actinomycetota > Actinomycetes > Streptosporangiales > Streptosporangiaceae > Planotetraspora > Planotetraspora phitsanulokensis. The sequence continues at coordinate 63,474 of NZ_BOOP01000019.1, read as the reverse complement.
CACCTGCGGATACGCCGACAGCGGCGCCGTCCTCGTCACGACGGTGAGCTCGCTGGCCGAGCTGAATGCCCGGATCGAGGCACGAGGCGCCGAGCCGGTGCCGATGACCCGCTTCCGGCCGAACATCGTGATCGACGGCTGGGACACGACGCACACCGAGGACCGGGTGCGCCGGTTCGGGGTGGGGGACGCCGAGCTCGCCTACGGCAAACTCGCCATCAGGTGCGCCGTCACGACCGTCGACCAGGAGTCGGGCGGAAAGGCAGGCCCGGAGCCCCTCCGCACGCTCGCCGACTACCGGCGTGCGACACGGGGTGTCGCCTTCGGCGCCAAGTTCGCGGTGCTCCGTACGGGCAAGCTGTCCGTGGGCGACGAGGTGATCGTCACCGCGTGGGGCGAGTCCGAGCTGTGAGAAGCCGCCGGGGACGACCGCCGCGAACCCCGAACCTTCATCTCGCGTTGGTTGTCCAGGGAGCCGCCGGCTGCCCACGATGGCGGTCATGAGCGACCCCGAGGCGCAGCCTCAGCACCACCACGGCCCTCTCCACGGCCTGTCCGAGATGATCAGTGAGCATCACGACCGCGCCGTGCGCCGCCACGAGGAGGAGGCGCTGGCCGAGGCGGCTGAGCAGGCGGGTTTCGACCTCGAAACCGACATCGGGCACCCGACCGCACACCAGACGGCGGTCGGCTACGACGTGGAGACCGACCTCGGCATCGACGACGAGCCCCGCGAACCGCGCCCATAGCGCTCGCGGGGCTCAGGGTCGGCGTTCTCTCACGACCGGCTGGGGTGACGCGGTGCCCCCGCCCATTCAGGCAGCGGTTCGGCCTCCCGGGACCAGGTGGCCGGTAGACGGTCGAGGCCGACTCGGGCGCCCAGGATGCCGCCGACGATCGCACACGTGGTGTCGACGTCGCCGCCCGCCGACGCCGTGGCCCAGAAGGCCGCCTCGAAGGCATCGAGGTGGCGGGCCGCCGCCCACAGGGTGAAGGGGACGGTGTCGTGAGCGGACACGTTGCGCCCGTTGCCCAGTGTGCGGCCGGCGAGGAGAGGGTCGCCGATGGTCAGCAGCGCACGTGCCTCGGCGATGCCGTCGCGGACCATGCTCAGCGGCGTGTGATCGAGCACGTGGTCCAGGAATCGGCCGGGAGAGAGGTCGGGCTGGGTGGCCGCCGCCGTGGCGACGGCCACCGCCACGGCGCCGGCGATCGCTTCAGGATGGGCATGGGTGACGGTGGCGGACAGCTCCGCCTGCCGTACCGCCTCGTCGAGATCGCCGGCGAACCAGGCGCCGAGAGGCGCGACGCGCATCGCCGCGCCGTTCCCCCAGGAACCCTTGCCGTCGAACAGCCCGCCGGCCAGGGCACGCCAGTCGCCGCCTTCACGGACGAGGCGGAGCATGCGCCCGGTGGCCGGGCCGTAGCCTCGGTCGAAGTCGTGATGAGCGGCGAAACCGGCCGCGAGCGCGTCCTGGTCCACGGAGCCGTGGTCGGCCAGGACGCGATAGACCGAGCAGGCCATCTCGGTGTCGTCGGTCCACTGCCACGGTCCGGGCGGCGGAGTGTGCGCGGTGAGGTGTGTGCGGTTGGCGGGAACGAAGAACTGGGATCCGAGCGCGTCCCCCAGGGCCAGGCCGTACAGCGAGGCGGTCGCGCGCATCAGGGAATCTGTTGACATCGCCGCTCATTGTGCATCTGATCACGACGATCTCGCATACGGACTCACTCGACGGCCGTCTCCGGCACGATGTGACGTCCCGGGCTTCTGGACGGGTCGGGGCCGCTTGGGGGGCCAGACGGCGGCCGGTCGGCATCTCCGGGGGGTGAACGGCCGCGCCGAGCCGTACGGGAGCCGTGCTAGCGTCGCCGCTCGTGGCGGAGAACCTGGCGCAGGACCTGGCGGAGAACCCGGCGCTGAAGAACGTGTACGTGGGCCGCGCGGACGTGGACGCGGCCGGTGACCGCGGCTGGCTGCTCGGGCACTTCAAGCCACTCGGCGACGTGCGGCACAGCGAGGACGTCGAGATCAAGTGGGGCGTGCACCCGCGCGGGGACGAGCGCTCGCAGTGGGTGACCGGTGAGCATCGCACGGCTCTGCTGATACTGATCAGTGGCCGGTTCCGGGTGGAGTTGCCGGGACGCAGCGTGGTGCTCGCGGCGCAGGGCGACTACATCGTCTGGGGCCACGGCGTCGATCACTCGTGGTACGCCGAGGAGGATTCGGTGGTGCTCACCGTTCGCTGGCCGTCGGTCGCGGGTTACGCGGTTCCGGCGTCCGGCGACGAGCCCGCTGTTCCGGGACGGCGGGCGGAGAACGGCCGGCCCGGCAGCTAGCCCACGCGGAAGCCGTCTCAGGCGAGAGACCGGCCGGGAAGCCGTCTCAGGCGGAGCCGGGAAGGCGGCCGGCCCGCCTTCCGAGAAGACCGGCCGGGAAGCCGTCTCAGGCGGAGCCGGGAAGGCGGCCGGCCCGCCTTCCGAGAAGACGGGCCGGACCCAGGTCAGCCGCAGTGCACCTGGTAGGCGTGACCGGCGAAGCGCTCGCCGCCGTAGTCGAAGTAACCGCCGACGTCGACGCACTCACCACGGGCGGGGATGTAGATCGGGCCCGCCCACTGGTGGTAGTTCGCGTTGAGGCCGTCGTCGACGAACCCGGGGTAGGAGTTCGTCGTCAGCTGCACGTCGAGGTGGTTGACCAGGCCCGACCAGGAGCTGATCGGCTTGGCGATCGCGCAGTTCTTGCCCGTCGAGCTGTTGTAATACAGCGAGACGTAGCCCCCGGTGCGGTTGGTGTCCAGCCCCTTGATCGGGTACGAGTCCAGGAACGCGTATCCGGATCCGCAGCTCGCCGTGGCGGCGGACGCGGGGGTGGCGATCAGCGCGGGAGTCATGGACAGGGCGAGCGCCGCGGCTGCCCCGGTGACGGCGCGGCGGAACGGCATCCAGTTCGACATCGTGTGATCCCTTTCGTTTCGGCGGCGCCACCTCACGGCGGCGGCCGTCGGTCAGCGTGCCGGGGACCGCTGCACTCTTCCTGTACGGCCGGGTCTGACACCCGAAGTCACAGGTCAGGGACCACCTGTACATCGAAGAAGATGCCCCTCAACTGCGGCAGGTAGGGGATGCCGCGGTCGTCCACCATCTTCCAGAAGACCTTGCAGCGCACCCGTACATCGGGGGCCACCACGGGGACCCGGACGAGCACCGACTCGCCGGGCCGGGTGTCGGGGATCCGCACGCGACGGGGGGAGTGGCACACGTCGTCCCCGTCCCACGGCAGTTGCCGATCGAGGTAGCGGCCGTGCCAGAACACGATGCCGTCGTTGGTCAGCTGCCAGACCTTCTCGAACCGTGCGCCCTCCCGCACCTTCGTCCCGTCCGGATAGGTGACGTCCGCGTCCAGCCGGGAGCTGTCGCCCGGGATCGGCCGCTGAACGTCGGGCATGACCACGACCGGGGGCTCGGACAGCCGGGCCACGACCGCCCCGCACACTCCCGCCGCCACGGCGAGGCCGGCCGCCGCCAAGGCCAGCGTCCGCCGCGACAGGCCGCGGTCCTGCCGTCCGGCCTCCTCGGCCTCAGGTTCGTCCTGATCGCCGTCCACCGGTGGAGGGGACACCGCACGGGGGGCCGCGGGCGCGGCGGCCGGTGCGAGATCAGCGAGCTCCGCGGGAGCCGTGGACGCGGAGGGAGCCCCGGCCGCCGGAGCCGTGGACGCCGGAGACGCCGTCGACGCCGCGGACGCGGCCGACGCCGTTGACACCGCGGCGAGGATCTCCTGGTGGAGCCGGCGCAGGTCGGGATGGGGGTCGGTGCCGAGTTCCTCGGCGAGGGTGGTGCGCAGGACGTCGTAGACGGCCAGGGCCTCGGCCGGACGGCCGGACATGTGGAGCGCGCGCATCAGGCGATGCTGGAGCGGCTCGCGGAGGGGACTGCGCGCGGCCTGCTCGGCCAGATCGGCCACGAGCGAGGCGGGGGGCGGTCCCGCGCCGAGACAGAGGTCCGCGTAGGCCTCGACCGCGCTCAGGCGCAACTCCTCCGACCGTGCGGCCTGCACGCGCACGCACGGAGTAGACGGCACATCGGCGAAGGGCGTGCCCCGCCAGAGCGCCAGCCCGTCCGCCAGGAGGGCGCTCGCCGCGGCGGGCCGGTCCTCCGCCTGGCGCACCGCCGCCTCGAAACAGGCCAGGTCGGTGGCCGACCGGTCGAGATCCAGCGCGTACCCGCCCGACTGCGTCCGGAGCACGCCGCCCCCGTCCTCCTGCCCGGTCAACGACCGGAGCGTCGCGCGCAGCCGCGAGGCCCGCACCTGTACGGCGTTCGCCGGATCGGCGGGCAGGCGGTCCGGCCAGAGGGCGTCGGCGAGATGGTCGGTGGAGACGAACCGCCCGGGGTGGGCGAGCAGTTCGCCGAGGAACGCGCGGTCCTTGGCGGCGGAAGGGGCGACGGTCCGCCCGTTGTGCATGATTTCGAGCGGACCGAGCACGCGGAATTCCACGCGCCGTAGTCTGACAGACGACATCAACAGATGATCAACAGGATGCGGAGGGCATGATGGAGTTCGGTGCCACGGATCTGCCCAAACTGTCGGCGCCCGCCCGGCGTGCGCTCGCCGGCGCCGGATACGCCACTCTCGAGCAGCTCAGCCAGGCCACCGAGGCCGAGGTGCTGAAGTTGCACGGCATGGGACCGAACGCGATGGCCGCCCTGCGCTCCGCTCTCGACGAGCGGGGCCTGCGCTTCCGCGATCAGTGATTGCCGGGCGCTCCCTCGGCGGGCCGGGATCGGCCCACGAGAATCCGCCGTTCCAGGCCCGGACATTGATCCACGGGACGTATCCCATCAGTAGGGCCGGGGCAATTACGCGCTCTGTTACTTCGGCGTGCGGGAAAACGCATCCTCACGTGCCGGAATGGAATGCCGGTTTCTTCTTCTCGGTGTGAGTCAACCCATCTAGACGCGCTCTGACATCGCTGCCAACGATGGATGGACATCGCAGTCGCCTCGCGCGAATGCGAATCCGAGAGGAGACGCTTATGCTCGGCAAGCGACTTACACTCCCGCTCGGCGCCGCTCTCCTGGCCGGCCTGGCCTTCGGGCCCGGGCAGGTGGCCCAAGCGTCAACCGCGCAGCACACCCCGGCGGTGGTCAGCACCGTCCAGGGCATGACCTCCTCGACCCCGAATCTGGTGAAGGCTCAGCCGGAACCCGACCGCCGCCGTCACCACCGTCACGAGCGGGGGCGTCACCACCGTGAGCACATGCGTCACGGCCGCCACCACCGCGAGCACCGCGAGCACATGCGCCACGGCCGCCACCACCGCGAGCACATGCGCCACCACCGCGAGCACCGCGAGCACATGCGGCACGGCCACATGCGCGAGCGCCACGTGGGGTGATCCGCCGCTGAACTAGCGGGTCGTCCGAGGGGGCCCCGCATCGCGGAGTGATCCGCGATGCGGGGCCCTTTGACATCTCCCGTAGATCTTTTGTCCTATTTCTGTCATATCCGGGTCTAGGCGCTTACAGTTCCTAAATGCGCTTTGTCCCCTTTGTGGTGATTCTTGCCGCCCTGATGACTGTCATCGCCTCACCCGCGTGGGCGATCACCAACGGCTCGGCCGACGGGGCCGGCCATCCTGAGGTGGGCGCCATGCTCGCGGCCAAGGCCCACGGCGACGGCACCTGGGCCGACTGCACCGGCACGCTCATCTCCCCGACCGTCTTCCTTACCGCCGCGCACTGCGGGGAGAAGGGCCAGAAGACGGCGCGAGTCACGTTCTCCAGCCACTACCGGCAGGGCGATCCGGTCTACACCGGCCGTTTCGTGCCCGACTCGAGGTTCGACGTCAAGGCCGACCCCTTCGACATGGCCGTCGTGGTCTTCAATGCCCCCGTCCCGGGCATCAAGCCCGCCGTCCTGCCCGAGACGGGGCTGCTCGATCGGCTCAAGGACACCGGCGAGCTCGCGGCGACCCGGTTCACCCCGGTCGGGTACGGCTCGCTGGACCCGACCAACGCCAAGCACGGGAGCCGGTACACCTACACCGACACGCGTAACCTGGCGTCGATCTCCTTCAAGAGGCTCACCGGCAGGTGGCTCCAGCTGTCGCTGAAGTCGTCGGCCGACGGCAGCACGTGCTTCGGCGACTCGGGCGGGCCGAACTTCCTGGGCGGGGCCACCTCCCACCTGCTCGTGGCGACGACGATCAGCGGCGACGACGACGCGTGCAAGTCGACCAACTTCGACTATCGCCTGGACTCCGCGTCGGCCCGGGAATTCCTCGGAAAGTACGTCACCCTTCCCTGAATCGCGGCCAATTCCACCGGCCGGTCGGAGAAATGGCCGCCCGGCCGGTAGATCTACGCCGAATTCCATGTCGATTCGCGTCGGCGTGACCGAAGCGGGGAAGGTGAGGGCGTGGAGAATTCCGCCCTCACGGCTTCGCCGGTGTTTCTCCGCCGAATACTTCCCCTTCGGATCCGGCCGTCCTGACGATCATGGGTGTGGGTGCGCGGCCCGAGGCGGCCGTACGGCCCGTCGCCGTCGGCCGCCCGGAGCACGCACGTGTGCCCGGCCGGGGTCAGCGCACGACGACGCCGTCGGCCGCGCTCGTGACGGCCACCGTCGTCGAACTTCCCGCGTAGACGTAGCGCCAGAAGCCGTTCGCGGAGGCGGCGACGGTGGTCCGCAGATTGCCGGACGCGTCGGTCTTCACGGTCTTCTTGGTCACGTATGTGCTGGTTCCGGACTTGCGGAACTGCAGCTTCACGTACTGGCCGGCGTAACCCGTGTAGGTCCCGGTCTCCCAGTTCGCCCGGGTGAGTTTGCCGGTGACCGTGAGGGTCCCGCCCTTGCGGACCGGTTCCGGCGTGGCGTTGGCGGTCAGCCTGGACAGGCCCGTGATCGAAACGGTCGCCACAGCATGCAGGTCGGCGTAGCTCTTCTTGTCGCCGGCGTTCGCCCAGGCGGCCACCTTCCACGGACCGGCCAGCGCGTTCCTGCCGAGGGTGTCCCGCGCGTCGATGTAGAACGTGACCTCGCAGGACGAGGTCCATACGGATGCCTTGGTGCAGGTGGCGGGGCTCCAGCCCATCAGCACACCGTCAGGCGCGGTGTATGAGCCGTGGTAGAGGTACAGGTCGCCGCCGATGATCCCGGACGGGTCGGTGGCGGTGAACCGGGCCTTGATCTCCTTGCTGCCGGAGGCGTCGAACCGGATGGGCTTGCCGCCGTTGACCGTCACATTGGCGATCTTCGTCGTGCCGACCGTCCGGTCGCCCTGCGGCTTCGGGCCGGCGAACGCCCGGATGACCGTACGCCTGAGGCTCGTCCCGTTGTCGTCCTTGGCCGAGGCGCGCAGCGAGACGAAGGACGCGGTCGACGGAACCTTGATCTCGGCGGAGACACTGGCCTTCGAGCCGGACACCGGCAGTGCCGCCCAGTGGGCGCCGTCGTCTGTGGAGTACTCCAGTCCGGTGACGGTGTTCGTCGCATTGGGGAAATGTCGCGTGGCGGCCGCCGCGGTGACGCGGACAGGTGTGGAGGACGTCGCCGTGTTGTTCGCGTTGATTCCCGACAGGGTGAAGTCGACGTCGACGAGGGGGAGATCTTCGTAGGCCGCGCCGGTGCTGTCGGAGCTGAACTTCCACTCACTCTCGATCCGGGTGGAGAGCCGAGAGTAGGGAACCGTGCGGGTGACGGTGTGATCGAGCTCGTACTCCGCCCGGTCCGCCGTGACGTCGGCCGCCAGCCCGTCATACGGCGCCAGGTTGCCGGCGGAGGCGATGGTCCGCCCCTTCGAGGTCAGGCGGTAGGACATCCTCGCCCTGGCGTCGAATCCGGAGTTGCCCCTGGCGTCGGTGAACGCGTACGGCTCGTACAGGTACATCTTCGCCGGGGTGCGCTGAGAGGCTCCGTGCGGGATCCGGCGCGGCGCGAACGGCGCGACGCCCAGTGTCTCCCCAGGCGAGGTTCCTGCGGGCGCCGTCAGCGTCGGGAGCTCCAGGCGATGATCGTTGCCCTGGCCGTAGATCAGGTCGCGGAGGAAGGACACTCCGGGTGTGAAGTACTGGGTGACGGACTTTCCCGTCTTCACAGGGGCGGAAAGGGTGGTGACGCTCCAGTCGCCGGTCATCGGTCCGGCGGAGAGCAACCCGATGCTGCTGTCGCCCTGAGCCCGCACCCAGGTGAGGGTCTTCGCGAGCGAACTCGACCGCACGTGGGTCACCGGCGAACTGGGAACGGTTCCCGCATACTCGCGGAACAGGTTGTAGATGTACGGCGTGGCCGTGGACGCCGACGTGCCCTGCTTCACCAGCAGGTCGTTCACGCGGAGAGTGACTCCGTTGCGGGAGAAGGGAGTCACGTAGACGTTCGCGGCCCCGCCTCCGGCGAATCCCGCCATGTCGCCGTTGGGCAGCGACAACCACACCGCAGAGGTGTGCCGGCGAGCGGTGGGGTCGTCGACCTTGATGGCCGTCTCCTTCGCCGTGCTCTCCTGGAACTGGACCGTCAGCCCGGCGTTGGCCACCTTGAACGACTTGACGAGCACATAGTTCGGCCTGCCCCACTCTCCGTAGAGGGCCACACTGAAGTAGTCACCGGCCGGCAGGCTCGCGGTCGCTCTCGGCGTGCCGTATTCGTTCTTCACGGGGTAGTAGACCCAGGTCTTGGTGTTCCAGATGTAGATGGACTTGCCGTAGACCCAGTCCTTGCTCGTGATGTCGAACTTCACCGGGTAGGTCGCCGCGGCGGCCGTACTGGCCTTGGCCAGCGGCTTCTGGGTGTTGGTGGCGATCTTCGTGGCCGGAAGGGACCGGGATCGGTCCAGTGGCTGCACGGTCAGCGCGCCGCCCGTGGACGCATACGCGTACGGGCCCACGCTCGTTCCCTGCACCGGGGCGATCTGGACTTTCGACCCGGGGCGGCGGATCACATCCAGTCGCTCACCCGTGGCGAGTTTCACGGTTGTCCTGGTTCCGGGCGCGTCCGCGGGGGTCACGGTCCCGGCTGCCGCGGAGACGGGCGCCGTTCGGTCGTCGGCCCAGCCGCTGCCGGGGACCGACAGCACCGAGGCCGTCACCGCCGTCCCGGCCAGTGCCGCGAGCGCGGCGCGTCGAATGGAGTTCCAGGCAGGGGGCATCGGCGGGCATCTCCTGTGTCAGCCTTGCTCCTGGAATGTCTCATCTGTCACAGGAGCTGATCGCTGCACACATTAATGGTGATCTTCTCCGTTTTCGTTACGGGGAAGCTCACAGCCCGATAACGTCCCCGGAGCCGTCGGCGTCGGGGACCTTCCTTCCGAAGGCTCCGACATGTGCGTGGAAGACGCCCATGAGGAGGACGCCGAGCGAGGCGGCCACGAAGGCCGGGGCGGGGTGGGACGTCATGTCGGCTCGGATGACGAGCAGCGCCGTGATGACGTACAGGATCCAGCCTCCGATCAGATTGATCAGCGGCGAGGACCCGAACGCCGTCGGGTAGTGCTCCTTGGTGATGCCCTTCACGAAGTGCGGGGTCGCGTTCGCGCCGAGCGCTCCGGCGAGGAACGCGAGGATCGTGGTCTGCAGCATGTCGACTCCTTGGGCGTCGGGCGGGGGCGTCATTCCCGCGATCGCGGGCGAGAGCGGGTGGTGAGACCCCTGACCGTCAGGTCGATCATCTGGCGCAGGCGGGTGCTCAGAACGGCCGGTTCCCTCTTCTCCTGGAAGATCCCGGTCAGCGCGTCGATCAGCAGGGCGGCCGCGTCGTGGGTGGGGAGCGCCACGTCGAGAAGGTCGAGCTCGTCGCGGGAGGCGTGCAGAACGGCTTCGACGACCTCGAGATAGCGCTTTTCGAACGAGGTCAGGACATCTTCGGCGATCACCTTCGCCTCGGCGAACATCTCCGCGCGGAACTCGGCCTCGATCGTTCCCGCGAACAACTCCAGCTTGATCGACAGCACGTTGTACAGGCGGTCCGCGACCGAGCATGGCCGATCCCGGGCCTGTTGCGCCGCCGACGTGACGTCGTCGACGATCTTCTGCGCGACCGCCCGGAAGACGTCCTCCTTCCCGGTGAAGACCTGGTAGAGGGCGGGACGGGACATTCCCGCCGCCTGGGCGATGAGCTCCATCGACGTACGGCGGTAGCCGTACCGGCCGAAGACGGAGAGGGCGGCGTACACGATCGAGTCGCGTTTCGCCGCGAGGGCTTCTGACATGCTGACAATCTATGCAATTTATGTCACGACGTCCATAGGCCGTGGTCGCGAGAGAGTTCGAAGGCGCCCCCGAGCCGCTGAGCCGACGACGAAGCGGAGGGCGTGTGATCGCCTGCCGGGGCTCGCCCCACGCGGCGACACGGCCACAGGGGAGAAGCCTCCTGCCTGGAGACCTGTCCGGCGGCCGGCGACCATCGCCTAAAGTCGGGCGGGTGGCCTCGACCCCTTCCCGGACAGCCCGGACGGCTCAGCCGGCCCGGCTGGCCTGGCTGGACGCCCTGCGCGGACCCGCCGCGCTGGCCGTCGCGCTGCACCACTCGGCCTGGACCTTCGCGCCCGGCATCTGGGCGCACGTGGACGGCAGGATCGATGTGGGCACCTGGGGCGTCTTCGTCTTCTTCCTGGTCAGCGGTTACATCATCCCGGCGTCCCTGGAGCGTCGCGGCGACCTTCGGGCCTTCTGGATCGGCCGGGCCTTCCGCCTCCTCCCGCTGTTGCTCACCGCGATGTGCCTGGCCTTCCTTCTGGCGTACCTCGGTGCGTACACCCTTCGCCCCGCCCTGAGCACGCGGCCTCTGCCGCTGGTGGCCCTGGGCAACCTGACGATGCTGCAGGAACTGCTCGGCGTCACTCCCGTGATCGACGTGGTGTGGACGCTCTCCTACGAGATGGCGTTCTACCTGCTGACGGTCGGCCTGTTCACCCTGCGGCAGTCACAACGGTCGGCGCCGATCGCGATCGGCCTGGCACTGCTGGCCGTGCCGCTCGGATTCCTGCTCCCGGGCCCGGCCATCAGCGGCCACGCCGACCTGGTCGCCGCGCTGTTCGTCGTCGCGGTCGTCGTCGCGGTCATCGTGTCGGTGGCGGCGCGCGGCACGACGCGTACGGTCGCCGCGGTGGCGGGCGGCCTCCTCGGCCTGGCGCTGGTGATCTTCGGCAGCCGGATCGGCGCCTGGCAGGGCCTGACGATCTTGGGCATGATGTTCGCCGGCACGGCCGTGTACCGGGCCGAGCAGGGCACGATCCGCAAGCGTACGGCCGTCGCCGCCGTCCTGACGGTCCTGGCGTGTGGGGTGTTCGCCAAGCACGACCCCGGCTGGGCGCCCGCGATCGTGCTGGCCGCGGCCTTCTTCGCGGCCGTCTTCGCGCTGCGGCGCCGGCGGTTCCCCCGATGGCTCGCCCACATCGGGGTGATCAGCTTCTCCCTGTATCTGCTGCACCCGCTCCTGCTGCGGGTGAGCCCGAATCTGCCGGTGTTCTTCCTCATCCTGCTGCCGCTCGGCTACCTGACCCACCGTTTCATCGAGGCCCCGGCGCAGCGCCTCGGCCGACGATGGACGCGGCCTCCCGTGCAGGCGACACCTCGTGATCGCGAGACGCCGTACGCGCTCACGCCCGAGGGCTGAACGCACCTGCGGCGTGTGCCCATGCCGTGCGGATCACGGCGAGGTAGGCGGATCGTCCTTCGCGGCGGTGGAGCGGGCGTAGCGGGCCGTGAGTTCGCGCATGTGCTCGACGAGTTCCGGGGGCTCGGTGACCTCGAAGTCCAGGTCGAGCATGCCGAGGTGGACGGCGATCGTGTTCAGGCCGTCCGCGCCGGTGTGCAGCACGCAGGTGTGCCCGTCCAAGGCCTCCACGACGCCGACGGCGGGGTTGATGCGCTCGGTCACGACCTCGGCGGGCGCGTGGACGACCACTCGTGACCGGTAGCGCCAGGCCGCGGCCGAGACCCCCTGTGCGACGTAGGCGGCCGCGCCGCCCTCGGGCGGATCGCGCGGCGGGAAGCGCGGGCCGGTGGGGGTGCGCGGTTCGACGCGGTCGACCCGGAAGGTACGCCAGTCCTGGCGGTCGACGTCCCATGCGACGAGGTACCAGCGGCGGCCCCACGAAACGAGCCGGTACGGCTCGACGGTCCGGACGCCTGTCGATCCGTCGTGGGCGCGATAGTCGAACCGCAGCCGCTCCTGGTCGCGGCAGGCCGCGGCGAGCGCGGTCAGCACGCTCGGGTCGACCACCGGGCCCGGACGGTCCGCGGGCACGGGCTCGGTGTAGGTCTGCAGCGCGTTGACCCGGTACCGCAGCCGGGAGGGCAGCACCTGTTCCAGTTTGGCGAGCGCTCGCACCGAGGTCTCCTCGATGCCGGCGACGCCGCCTCGGGCACACGTGCGCAACCCGACCGCCACGGCCACCGCCTCGTCGTCGTCGAGCAGGAGCGGCGGCATGGCGGTGCCGGCGCCCAATCGGTAGCCGCCGTCGGTGCCCCGGGTCACGTTCACCGGATACCCGAGGTCCCGCAGCCGCTCGACGTCGCGGCGCACGGTCCGCTCGCTCACGTTCAGCCGCTCCGCGAGGGCCGCGCCGGACCAGTCCCGCTTGGCCTGCAACAACGACAGCAGACGCAGCAGCCGCGCCGAGGTCTCCAACATGTTCTCAAGCCTGCCAGGACTTTAGGACAGAGGTTGACCGGAAGGGTCCGTAGCGTACTGGTCATGAGCGAGAACACCGAGATCAGGCCCTTCCGCATCGACATCCCGCAGGCTCAGCTGGACGACCTGCGCAGCCGGCTCGACCGCACCCTCTGGCCCGACGAGATCCCGGGCGCCGGCTGGGACTACGGCGTCCCGGTGGACTACGTGCGCGAGCTCGCCGAGTACTGGCGCGACGGGTACGACTGGCGCGCCCACGAGGCCGAGATCAACCGGTACCCGCAGTTCACCACCGAGATCGACGGGCAGAACATCCACTTCCTGCACGTCCGTTCGCGGCACGAGAACGCCCTGCCGCTGATCCTCACGCACGGCTGGCCGGGCTCGATCGTGGAGTACCTGAAGGTCATCGAGCCCCTCACCGACCCCGAGGACCCGGCGCAGGCGTTCCACGTGGTGATCCCGTCACTGCCCGGCTTCGGCTTCTCCGGCCCGACCCGGGAGAAGGGATGGAACCGGTACCGCACCGCCAGGGCGTGGGCGGAGCTGATGCGGCGGCTGGGCTACGACCGCTACGGCGCCGTCGGCAACGACGGCGGATCGTTCGTCTCGCCCGAGGTCGGGCGGTTCGATCCCGAGCATGTCGTCGGAGTGCACGTCACTCAGATCTTCTCGTTCCCGTCCGGCGATCCGGCCGAGTTCGAGAAGATCACCCCGGAGGACCAGAAGGCGCTGGAAGTGCTGCAGTGGTTCTACGACAACAAGATGTCGTTCAACACCCTGCACTCGCAGCAGCCGCAGACGCTGTCGTACGCGATCTTCGATTCGCCGGTCGGGCTGCTGGGCTGGAACGCGCAGCTCTTCGGCGACACCGTTGACGTCGACCCCGACTTCGTCCTGACCAACACGATGCTCTACTGGCTGACCGGCACCGCGACGTCGGCCACCCGCTTCTACTACGAGGACGCGCACGCCGAGCACCCCGAGGGGCCGACCACCGTCCCGCTCGGCCTGGCGATGTTCGACGGCGACTTCGTGTCCATGCGCACGTTCGCCGAGCGCGACCACAAGAACATCGTGCACTGGAAGTCGTACGACCGCGGCGGCCACTACGCCGCCCACATCGTGCCCGGCGTGCTCGCCGACGACCTGCGCACCTTCTACGGCGAGCTGCGCTGACCGTTCCCGTGGCCGAGACGGCAGGAGGCAGGTCGGCCTCCCGGAGAGCCGTCTGAGAGGGTGTCGGCCATGGTGGACGAAGGAGTTCCGGTGCTCTCGCAGATCACCGGCGAGAACGAGATGTCGTCCGAGCTGAGGCGGGAACTGGTCGACTGCTGGGTCGTCGTGAGCAACGCGGGAGGAGCGGCCGGTTTCCCGTTTCCTCCCGTCACGTTCGACGAGGTCGCGGCGGTGGCCGACCGGATCATCTCCGGCCTCGACCCCCGTCGCAGCCGGCTCCTCCTCGCCACCGTCGACGGAGTGCTCGCGGGGTGGCTCAACGTCCGCAGGGACCTCAACCCGTTGGTCGCGCACTGGGGGACGGTCCACCACGTGCAGACGCACACCGCGTTTCGCCGCCGAGGATTCGGCGCCGCGCTCATGAACCGCCTCAAAGACGTGGCACGCGACGAGATGGGCCTCGAACAGCTCCACCTCGCCGCGCGGGGCGGCGTCGGGCTCGAGCACTTCTACGGCGGACTGGGCTGGAAGGAGATCGGCCGGTGGCCCGGCGCCCTGCGGATCGCGCCCGGAGACGACCGTGACGAGATCCTTATGGCCCTCGCGCTCTGAGGCGCACCCCGGTCAGGCCCGTGCCCGCACTGTCAGCCGACGGTGCTGGACCTGTCAGCGCGTACGGCCACGCTGCCGTTCATGGAGAACACAGACGCGGTCCGGCTGGAGGCCGTACGTTCCTCCACTGCGCGGCCGGGCTGGACCGGCCCACCTCGGGATCGGTCACCCTGGAAGGGCGCGAGATCACCGGGATGCGGGAGAAGGCGCTCACCCGGTTGCGCCGGGAGCGTGTCGGCTTCGTGTTCCAGGGGTTCAACCTGCTGCCCGCTCTCACGGTCCTGCAGAACGTCACGCTGCCGCTCCGGCTGGGCGGTCACCGGGCCGACGACGCCCTCGTCACCTCGGTGATCGAGAGGGTGTGGCTGACGGGGCGGATGGGCCACCGGCCCGCTGAGCTGTCCGGCGGGCAGCAGCAGCGCGTCGCCATCGCCCGCGCGCTCGTCACCCGCCCGGCCATGATCTTCGCGGACGAGCCGACCGGCGCCCTGGACACCCGTACGGCGCTGGAGGTGCTCGGCCTGCTGCGCGAGGCCGGGACGTCCCGTGCGGGTGCAGGACACACGTCCGTCGACGATGTGAGGGATGTACGGCACGCCTCCGCTACAGGAGCACCGCACACCCGCGGTGCCGCAGAGAGTCGATCCAGCCGGGAAGCCGGTGCAGCTTGGTCCACCGCAGATCGAGTTTCTCCAGGGCGGGCAGCGCCCCCACGCCGTCGGGCAACTCGGTCAGCCGGGAGGCGCGCAGGTCGAGGTGGGTGAGGCGGCTCAGCCGCCCGACGGACGCGGGCAGCCTTTCGAGCGGGTTGTCGCGAAGATCGAGGTGGCGCAGCTCGCCCAGGTCGCCGACGGAGTCGGGCAGCGTGGTCAGCCGGTTGCCCCTCAGGTGAAGCTCCCGCAGCCGCGAGAGCCGGCCGAACGTGTCAGGCAGCGTGGTGAGCAGGTTGTCGTAGAGACGGAGCTCGCGCAGCGCCGCCATGTCGCCCATCGACGGCGGCAGCGTGGCGATGCGGTTGCCTGCGAGGTTGAGGTAATCGAGCACGTTCAGCCGTCCCAGCGACGCGGGCACCGTGGTCAGGCCGTTGTCACTGAGATAGAGACAACCCGTGAGCCGCGGCAGGTCGCCGATCGCGTCCGGCAGGCGACCGAGCCGGTTGTGCCCGAGGTCCAGCATCGACAGCTCGACGAGGTTCGCCAGGGCGTCCGGGATCTCGGTGAGCTCGTTCTCCGCGAGATTGAGTGAGCGCAGGCCCGTGAGGTTCCAGATGGTCGCGGGCAGTGCGGTCAGCGCGTTGCGGCCGAGACTCAGGTCGCGCAGCGACGTGATGCGCCCGAGTTCCGGGGGAACCTCCGTCAGGCGGTTGCCGTAGAGCAGCAGGGTCCTCAGACGGGACAACTCCACAATGGAGGCCGGGAGACGGGTCAGCTCGTTGCCGTCCAGGTCGATGTGGCGGAGCGTCGTCAGGGTGGCGATCGACGCGGGCAACTCCCGGACGCCGGCGTTCGGCGCGGTCAGTGCGACCACCGCGCCGTCGGCGTGGCGGAAGGCCGTGTCCGGAAGCGTGTCCGGCAGCGTCTCCGGCAGCGTCTCTGGCAGGTGGGGTTCGGCCACGGAGCGCAGCCTAGACGATGCCGTCCCGCGCGAACCGGGAGGTTCTGTCGGACCCGGATGCGACCATCGGGTCATGAGCGGACCGTTGAACGGAAAGATCGCGCTGGTCGCGGGGGCGACGCGCGGAGCCGGCCGTGGTGTCGCGGTGGAGCTCGGCGCCGCCGGAGCCACCGTCTACGTGACCGGGCGCAGCACGCGGGAGCAGCGCTCGGAGATCGACCGGCCGGAGACGATCGAGGAGACGGCCGAGCTGGTCACCGCGGCGGGAGGCGAGGGAATCGCCGTGCAGGTGGACCATCTGGAGGCCGACCAGGTGAAGGGGCTGGTCGAGCGCATCGACTCCGAGCAGGGCCGCCTCGACGTGCTGGTCAACGACATCTGGGGTGGCGAGTCGCTGTTCAGCTGGGATCAGAAGCTGTGGGAGCACTCGCTCGACACGGGCCTGCGCATCCTCCGGCTGGCGATCGACACCCACATCATCACCAGCCACCACGCGCTGCCCCTGCTGATCAGGAACCCGGGCGGCCTGGTCGTCGAGATGACCGACGGCACCGCGCAGTACAACGCGGACAACTACCGGATCTCGTTCTTCTACGACCTCGCCAAGACCTCGGTGAACCGCATGGCGTTCGCCCAGGCCAAGGAGCTCGAGCCGTACGGCGGGACGGCCGTGTCGCTCACACCGGGATGGATGCGCTCGGAGATCATGCTGGACGCCTACCGCGTCACCGAGGCGGACTGGCGTGACGCGCTGGCGATACAACCGCATTTCGCCATCTCGGAGACCCCCGCCTACGTCGGCAGGGCGGTCGCGGCGCTCGCCGCCGATCCCGAGGTCGGCCGCTGGAACGGGCGGTCCCTGTCGAGCGGCGAGTTGGCGCAGGTCTACGGGTTCACCGACCTCGACGGCAGCCGGCCCGACGCGTGGCGGTACATGGTGGAGGTGCAGGACGCGGGCAGGCCCGCGGACGTGACCGGCTATCGCTGAGCAGGCCGGGGCCGAACTGTCGGTCCCCGCTGACAGACTCGCTCACATGAGCGACGACGTGCGGCTGAGAGATGTCGACGAAGCAGATCTGAGCCTGTTCTTCGAGCACGAGCACGACCCCGAGACGGTCCGGAGGTCGAAGTTCACTCCCAGGGAACGGGAGGCGTTCATGAACCACTGGACCACCCGAGTGCTTGGAGACCCGACCGTCTTCGTGCAGACGGTCACCGTGGACGGCACGCCGGCCGGCAACATCGTGGCCTGGTGGGAGCAGGACAGGCGCTTCATCGGATACGTCTTCGGCCGCGAGTTCTGGGGCCGGGGCGTCGGCACCAGGGCGCTGACGCTCTTCCTCGAGCAGGAGAAGGCGCGGCCCCTCTACGCCGATCCCTACAAGGACAACGCCGGCTCGGTCCGGCTGCTGGGCAGGTGCGGCTTCAGGCCCGTCGACACGGTCACGCACGGGGAGTACGAGCACGTCATGTTGATGCTGGACGACCACGTCAGCGGGTGAACGTCCGGCGTTCGGCCATCGGACCGTACGCCCTGGACCGATGGATCGAGGACATCGAGGCGCTCATCGCCGAAGTAGGCGGATCGGCGCCTCTATGGGATCTCGTCGGGCGGCGCCCTCGCGCTGGAGGCTGCGGAGCCAGGCCGTGCCTCTCCGGGGCTTCGCGGTCACGGCAGCCGGTTCAGAGGTCTACGCCTCTGCCTGCCTTGTACGGCACGAGCCAGGCGAAGGCGACGCTGGAGAAGTTCACCAGCATCGTGTGCGGAACTCGGCTTCCGGTCTCGGAGATGTGGAGCCGGATCACCGAACCCTCTTTCATCCACGCCGCGACATCGTCTTCGGTCGGCTCGTCGCCGTGCAGTCGCAGGGTCACGTCGTGTGGCTGACCGGCCATCCGGAGGTGGAGCTCGCACGTGGGCTCGCTGTTGGCCATGATCCCCATCCACGTCGTGATTGCGCGAATTGCCTGATATCAGGGTGAACGTACCCTGGCTGGCTGTATGTCACCGATCACCCGGCAGGTAGCTGCCCTGCCTATGCCGGGGATCTTGTGAGCCGCTTTACCTTCGAGGGTGGCCGCTGGATCCGGGCCGGTCGGCCGAGCGTCCGATTTCGTATGACGGCGATGGCGATTCGCTCGGAATATCATTCTTTATTGGGGCGCGAAATGTCCCAGCGGTGGCTTCGGTCGCCTTTGGAAGGTCATCTGGAGGGGTTGCCACCTGCGGCGGAAGCGCTCAGGTGCCTGAGGGGGTAGGTTAGGTGTCACCGCGGAAATTTCGTGCGTTGGCATCCGGGTCGGCGTCGCCCGAGGCGAAAAACAACTTCGGTTTCTCTATGTGACCGAGACAGGTCAGTCGATTATGGCGCCGACATACATCTGCCGCATCGCATCACCCCTCCCCGGCGTCGCCGGCTCCCGAGGGCCTCTGACCGGAGCTTCTGTCGCCACCGTCATCGAGCTGGATGGGGAGATCGATATCTTCACCAGTCCCGCTATGCGTGAAGGCCTGCTCCGCACCATGCGACGCAGCACGAGCCTGCTCATCTGCGACCTGTCCCGGGTGTCGTTCTGCGATGTCACCGGGTTGGCCGTCCTGGTCGGCATCCAACGACGCGCCAGAGCGAGGGGCATCACCATGGGCCTGGCCGCACCCCGTCACCGCGTGGTCGAACTGCTGCGCCTCACCGGCCTCGACCGCGGCTTCACGATGTACGAGAACGTCTCAGCCGGGCAGCCCGGGCGGCGCATGGGGACGGAGACCTGGGTGCGCTGCGCCTCTTGAGCGCTGATCGATCCAGGGAAGCGGAAGTGGTGACGGCCGTTCCTTGCGTCGTGCCGGTGCCGCGCCGGCTCGGGTTCGTCGCCGCGTGCAAGACACTGCCGGACCCCCTGCCCGGCCAGGTGTCCTGAATGCCGGCCTCTTTGCCGACAGCGTTATGGAACCTCTCGGGTATCCCCGTCTGACGAATCGCCATTGATCGCCGCCCGTCGGGCGGGAAAGATGATCGAACTCGGACATCCGTGTTCGAGAGGTGGAAAGCGTCAGGCAACCCGGCTGCAAGCGTGGCTCCGAAGAATGGTTGACATGGCAAAGAACTCCCCCGTGCGTCTCGCGCCGGCTCGGTATTGCGCGCTCCTCGTCCTCTCCCTGACGGTCGTGACCGGATGCGGTCTCGCCAGCGGCCAGGTCAAGAGCGCCGACGTCCCCCCGGTACAGATCACCAGCAGTGTGAGCGCCGAACCGGTCGAGAGCTTGCCTGCCCCGGCGGAGAGCACGCCCGCTCCTGCGCTGAACCAGGCGGAGAGCACCCCCGCTCCCGCGGAGTCCGGTGGCGCGCAGACCGCCTCGTCGGCCGTCGACCCCGGTGGGACGCTGGTCGACGGCAGCACCGTCTCGGCCGAACTGACTCGCGCCGGGCAGCGGGACAAGTTCACGCTGGATCTGGGCGACGCCCGGGAGTTCCACGTCGCCGACATGGAGGGTGACGGCATCCAGTTCCAGGTGTTCTCCGATGTCGACGACCAACCTGTCGGCTTCGCCGGCACCAGTCTCACCGCGGGCACCTCGCTCGCCGTCAAGCTGACCAAGGCGGGCGGATACCGGCTGGAGGTCTGGGGCGACCCCAACGTGATCGGGCCGTACAGCTTCCGGATCGCGACGGTGAAGGTCCGCACGTTCCCCGCGGCGATCGGCCTGAAGATCGGCGAGGACAGCCCCGTCGGAGCGGGACAGCTGGACGTCCCGGGCCGGATCGACCGTTTCGAGTTCGACGCCGACGGCGCCAAGGCCATCCAGGTCATCGGCGACGCGTGCACCGGCATCGACATCGAGCTCTACAGCGCGACTGAGAAGAGCATCGCGGATCCGCGGCAGCCGTCCCCGCTGTGCGGCAACCAGATCGATTTCCAGCTCTCGGGTGGCAGCGAGCGCTACGCCCTGGTCGTCAGATCACCGGCGGCGAAGACCGGGACGTACTCCTTCCAGATCGTGCGCGCCGGCTGAACGAGGTCAGGAGCGGTGCAGGCTCCCGCGGTACGTCAGGGAGCCCGCGCCCTCCTGGCCCTCGTACTCGAGCGTGCTGGGATCGTTCAGGGTGAGGGACACGCCTCCGCCCACGCAGAGATCCTTCTGGGCGACCTCCATCTCGAGCTCGGTGTCGCTCCTGACGCGGGTGAGCGTGGCCTGCTGCTCGCAGCCTTCTCGTACGAATGTCCCGCTTGACCGTCCTGGGGGCAGGGTGATCGTGATGTCGACGGTCTTCTTGCGATCGTCCTGAGATTCGATCTGTCCCGTCCACGTTCCCGCGAAGCCCGTCGTGATCCCCTCCGCCGCGATCGCGGACGGCCCCGACGAGACACCCGGCGAGGAGACATGCGAGGTCGTGGACGTGTCCGTGGCTGTGTCCGTGGAGGTGGCCGGGGGAGGCGCCGAGTCCGACTCGGACGTGGCCGTCCGGTCATCGTCGGTCGTGGCCCCCGCCTGGACGCGTGGACGCTCGGCCGTGGTCGTGTCGACGATCAGCCCCTTCGCGTAAAGCACGCCGGCCACCGCGAGAGCCACGACCGCGACGCCGACCACCGGAACGACCACCCGCCTCGCCTTCCGGCCGGCGTGCTCGCCGTACGGTGCGGCCGAGGGCGTGGTGTCGCCGATGCCGAGATCACGGCGTGTGGGCGCCGGCAGGTCGGCCGGAAGCACTCTGGTCGCGGCGGGGCCGGATGAGATCGGGCTCTCGATGGCCGGGTCCTGAACGGCGGTGCCGTGCATGGCGGGACCGGGCTGGGACCAGCCGGAGGGGACGTACGCGGTGGGGACCGGGCCGACGTCGGGAACCGAGACGATGGGGGCTCCGGGGTCGACCAGGCTGACCAGGAGCGAGCGGGCCGACGGGCGTGACCGCGGGTCTTTCGCGAGGCAGGCGGACAGGACGCCGCGCAGGCCCTCAGGCAGGCCCGTGAGGTCGGGTTCCTCCGTGAGGATGCGGTTGAAGACCGCCGCGATGGTGTCGGCGCCGAAGGGCGAGTGGCCGGTCGCGGCGAAGACCATGGTCGAGGCCCAGGCGAACACGTCGGCGGCGGGAGACCCGTGCACCCCTTTGAGCTGCTCGGGCGCCATGTAAGGCGGCGTGCCCGACAACGCCGACGGCGCCGTGTCGGCGTCGAGCGGCCGGGCGATGCCGAAGTCGACCACCCGCGGCCCGTCGGGGCCGATCAGCACGTTGGCCGGCTTGAAGTCCCGATGCACGACGCCGGCGCCGTGGATCGCCGCCAGGGCTGAAGCCGTGCCGACGGCGAGCCGGTCGAGGTCGCCGCCCCGCAGCGGCCCGCTGTCACGCACCCGGTCCTGCAGTGAGGGTCCCGCGACGAACTCGCTCACCACGTAGGGGTTCGGACGGTCGAGATCGGCGGCCAGCACCCGGGCCGTGCAGAAGGGCGCCACCCGGCGGGCCGACTCCAGCTCCCTGGCCAGCCGCCGGTGGGTGTCCGGATCCGCGCCACCCTTGAGGACCTTGATCGCCACTCGTTCGCCGGACGCGGACCGTCCCTCGTAGACGATCCCCTGCCCTCCCTCGCCCAGGCGTGCCACGATCTGGAACGCTCCCAGATTCTGTGGATCTCCCGGCAACAGCGGGCCTGCGGCCATGAACTCCTCCATACGCGTGGTGCGGGTCCTCGGGGTCGGGCGACGCGGGCACTGGTCTCAGCCGGCGGGCCGGCGGGCCGGCGCCCGAGGGGAACGCGAGGGACGTCGGCGTGACGTCACCGGCCGTGCTCCGCGGCGGCATGCCGCGTCTTCGCACTGATCACCCACATGTCCACAGCGGCGCCGCGCGGCTGCTCGAACTCCTCCTGAGTGAGCCGGCCCCCGCCGAAGGCCGGGGGTGACCCTTCCGTGATCCGCTCACGGCCGGCGTCGGACATCCACGGTTCGGGGGGTGCGGCACGCACTCTGCGCTCACGCCACGACTCTAGACGCTGGGAATTGAAATTCGGAGTTGTCGGGATCATCGGATTGGTGAACGTCCGAACGATTTGTGATTCGTGGCGGAGGCCCGTACGGCCAGGCCATGATGAAGGTGTCAGGGATCATCCCAGGGGGCGTGAACCGTGATACCAACCATGATCCTTCTCGGCCTGGTGTTCGGGCGCTGGTGGCGCTCGACGCTACTCGCCGCCGCCGTCGTCTGGCCGGTCGTACTCGTGGCCTCGGACGCGGCCAGACCTGGTTGGGCCCTGCTGGGCGCGGCCGGACTGGCGGTGCTCAACGCCCTCGTGGGCATAGTGATCCATCAGGCGATCCTGTGGATCGTCCGGAACGGAGGCGGGCGGCGCCCACGGAAGGGCGACGCCTAAAGCCTGTCCACCCGGCGCAGGAAACCGCGCACGGCGAGATAGTCGGCGAGCCACTGGCGATGCGCGTCGCAGGCCATCCAGATCTTCTCCCGCTCGGGCGGGTGGATCTTGGGGTTGTTCCAGACCACGGCATACATGGCCGCCGCCCGGCAGCCCTTCGCCGAACAGATCGCCGGCTCGCTCATCGGCGACATGCGTCCTCCCCGGGACGGAGACCTACCGAGTGGATCGTCCGCCGAGGGACGGCGGCTGATCGACGTCGCGCAGGCCCGGCATGCGCGGCGCGTGCGAAATCGACAGGCCGTTGTCCGTGGAGGACGCTGGCTCAGACGGCGTGGTGGTGGCGTCGGCCGGCTGCTCGACCTCACCGGGTGTCACTCTTTCCAGGAACCGGAGCAACTCCACGGGGAAGGGCAGCACGAGCGTCGAGTTCTTCTCGGCGGCCACCTCGACCACGGTTTGGAGCAGGCGCAGCTGCAGAGCGGCCGGATGGTCCGCCATCGCCTCGGCGGCCTGACTCAGCCTCGCTGAGGCCTGCAGTTCGCCGTCGGCGGTGATGACGCGGGCTCGCCGCTCACGCTCGGCCTCGGCCTGGCGCGACATCGACCGCTTCATCGACTCGGGCAGCGCCACATCCTTGATCTCCACGCGGTCGATGTGCACGCCCCAGCCCACCGCCGGACTGTCGATCATCAGTTCCAGGCCCTGGTTGAGTTGCTCCCGGTTGGACAGCAGGTCGTCAAGGTCGCTCTTGCCGATGATCGAACGGAGCGAGGTCTGGGCGACCTGGCCGATGGCGGACACGTAGTCCTGCACGTCGACGGTCACGCGTACGGGATCGATGACCCTGAAATAGACGACGGCGTCCACGCGGACCGTCACGTTGTCGCGGGTGATGCCGTCCTGGGCGGGCACCGGCATCGTGACGATCTGCATGTTGACCTTGTGCAGACGATCGGCGACCGGCACGAGCATCGCCAGCCCCGGTTCGCGGATCGCGGGGATCACCCGCCCGAACCGGAAGACGACGCCCCGCTCGAACTGTTCGACGACGCGGATGCTCGTCGCCAGCCACGCCATGCCGGCGCCCAAGGCCGCGAGCAGTGCGTAAAAGGCGGTCATTTCGTCCTCCCTTGCGTCTGCCTGCCGTCGACACCCATGAGGCCGACCTGATCAAGGGTGGTCACCTGGCGCCGAGCGCGGAAGAACTCACCGAGAGGCCTCTCTCGGTCCCTATTGACAAGCTACGACTTGACTGAGTGATAAGCGCAGTCAGGTCGACTTTCGGCGACCGAAAGAGATCGCGTGGCACCGCCCTGGAGGCGGCCGGCGCCTTGTCGTGGGCGATGGAGCCGCCTCAAGGTCTGGACACGGTGGGGGCGGGGTTCGCCTCACCCCGTCCAGGCCGGCAACTCACGCTCGCCCGGCCGGCGCCGGCCGAAACCCCCGTCGCTTTGGGCCCCGCCTGGGGGCATCGGCAGGGTTAGTGGCCGCCGCCCGCCAGGTTGAGACCGACGACCCCGGCGAGGATGAGAAGGATTGAGGCGATCTTGAGGAGGGACGTGTCCTCTCCCAGGAAGATCATGCCGAGAGTGGCGGTGCCGACGGCGCCGATGCCCGTCCAGACGGCGTAAGCCGTACCGACGTCGAGGCTCTTCAGGGCGACCGTGAGAAGACCAAAGCTGAGCAGGGCGAAGGCGATGAAACCCACGATCGCCAGCGGTACGGAGAACCCGTTGCTGAGCTTGAGCGTGTAGGCCATCGCGACCTCGAACAGACCGGCGGCGACAAGCATGATCCAGGCCATGACGGCTCCCTTTCCTTGGGAGCGTCGTCTTTGCAGGCCGGGTACGGCGCGTCTCGTCCGGACGGTTTCCGATGCGGAAGCCGCACGACCAAGAACGGCGGTGACCGCATATCGATTCCCAGTAGCCGATTCTCATGAGACGAGAAGCGCTTCGGACGACACGAGGGCCGGATTTCGGGCGGAGTTCCGCCCTCACGCGCCGCGACGTTCGTCTTCGCCGAGTCTGCGCAGCTCGGCGTAGCGACCGTCCTGAGGTCGGCTGATCTCGGCCATGCCCCCCACTGCAGAGGGCGGGTTCTCCGGCTCTTCTGGGGACGTGATCACGACGTCTGGGGCAGTTCGCGGCGCACCAACGTCTTGGCGAGTGGTTCTCCGGTGCGCCGGGAGTGCTCCACCCGTGCGCGTACCTCGCTGAGCGTCCGTGGGCGATAGCCGGGGCCGCCACAACAACTCTTGTGAAAGCGGACGCCGGCGTTCAGCAGAACCGACAGCGCTCGCCACCCGGCACCATCACTCCGACGCGGCGCCGCGAAGGCGGATCCGACGTGGATGAGCGGCTGGGCGCAGCGTGGGCACAGCCGGTCGTCGATGCCTGAGGCGGGGTAGGGCTGCTTGTACGAGGCCCGGCAGGGCAAGCAGACGAAGGAGGTCTTCGCGTGGGCCATGCGGCCAGGGTAAACCGGGCACCGATCAGGGTCGACAGAGTTTCGACTGCCTCGCAAGGGACAGAGCGGCGGCCGTCCACGCTGTGCGAGACATGAGGGCAAGCGGAGACATCGAAGGTGCAAGAGGCGCGTTTCAGCCTGGCGAACGATGATGCGGACTGAAGGCTCTGGCGATCACGGTGGCGCTTACAGTCTCTGGACGTGAGCGGCTTCGCGTTTCGCATCGAGTCGGTGTATCCGGATTTTGAAGGCTTCGATGGCACCCTGCTTGCGGGTCCCGTCCTGCAGCGCGATCGAAACCTCAGCGTTGGGGATCTTCTGACGGTGCCCACTGTGACAGGTCATGCAGTTGGGCGCTGTGCTGGATTTCCTCTGATCCGATGGGGCGAGAACAAACGAGACTGGGTCGGTGTAGTCGTGGCAAGCGTCAACGCCGCCGAAGTCCAGATCGGGAGCGTCGCCGAAGCACGGGAATCCGCATGAGTCGCCACGATGGCAACGCCGCGATGTCCACACGTCTGGATAGTTCGATGAGCAGAGAATTATCCGACCGCTAGCCTCCGGAGCATGGTGCGTGGCGATCCCCGCGAGTGACGGCGAAGGGCTATGTGTGACGACGACGGACCTGAAACAGCGGCTTGCCGAGCGGTTCCGCAAGGTCAACGGCGACCATCCGATGTCTGATGCGGACGACACATATGTCAGCGCACAGTTCGTGGTCCTGGAGGAACTGTGTGCAGCCCATGGCCGGGATGCCGACGAGGTCCGCCGGCTGATGCTGGAGCAGCGCCTGCCCCTTCCCGGCTACCTCCGCTCCGACGATGCCGAGATGGTGCCGACCGACCTGTTCGCTCTCGTGGAAGAGGCAGGCGGCTTAGACCAGCTCGAAACCTGGTTCACCGCTCACTGGGCCGACCCTGCCGTTGGGCAGGAGGAGTGGAATTCCTACCTCAGCGGACAGTACGTGTGTCTGCACTCGGTCACCCGGCCAATATCCAGCGCAAGGATTACTTGACGACAGCGATCAGCGCCGCGCCGCACGAGCCGGATGCCGGTTCACTCCAGTGGTCCGAGCGCCTGCACGCTCTGATCGACGAGCTCGACGCATTGGAGCCTGCGTTCACCGCCTACGACCGCCTCCGATTCAACAGCCCCACGTCCCGCGACACCTGCATCCGCGGAATGCGCACACGCTTCCCGCGCCCTACGCCGACCCCTGGTCGACGCTGATCGAAACCGCCGCTGCCACCGCCGCGACGAGGAGCACTCAGGTTGAGTAGACCCATTGACGTCGTGCCCTATGACCCGAAGTGGCCCGAGATCTTCGAGACACTGCGCCGACGTCTGAAGGCGCAGCTCGGCGATCTCGCCTGGCGGATCGAACATGTTGGGAGCACTGCTGTACCCGGTCTGTCCGCCAAGCCGATCGTCGACCTTGATGTGGTGATCCATAGCCGTGATGATCTGGCCGAAGTGATCACAGCCCTTCGTCGCCTCGGCTATGCCCACGAAGGAGACGGCGGGATTCAAGGACGCGAGATGTTCACCACGCCTGCCGATGCGCCTGCCCACCACCTCTACGTCTGCGCAACCGGCAACCGCGAACTGGCTCGACACCTCGTATTCCGTGACTTACTCCGCGCGGACCCGATGACTGCGAGGGCCTACGCGGCTCTGAAGGCGGATCTTGCCGCCCGGTTCCGCAGTGATCGTCGCGGCTACAGCGAGGCAAAGACCGCGTTTATCGAGCAGGCGCTTTGCTCGATCACCAACCGCGCGCCTGAGCAGTGACGAGACCGGCGTTCCTCGTCGAATCGGGACGTGAGCGCGTCGAAGAGGTTGCGGTTCAGCGCCCCGCTGAGGCCCGCAGGAGTGTGATGCGCGACCCCGGCGGCGCAGCGGTCGGCGACCTTGACGACATCGCGGCGGCGGCGCACAGCGTCTCAGAGCTCTCGTAGATCTCTCACTGTGAGAGTGCCGGGTGAGGCCTGCTCCGCGGCCCACTCCCCATGCAGCTCTAGGGATTTGGTGTGGTGCCGGCTGGGTGGAGGCCCGATCGAGGCGCGCGATGACTGGGAGGAGTGGAAGGAAGGAACTTCTCCAACTGGCCGAGGTCGAGAAGGACGCCCGCGTGCATGACGCCCGGCACACGGCCGCGACGCTTCTCCTGGAACAGGGGCGTTGACATGAGAGTCGTTCAAGTGATCTTGGGTCACTCCCAGCTCACCACAACGAAGCGCTACACCCACGTCACGGAGAATCTGGCCGGTGACGCGGTGGCGAGGATGGGCCGCGCACTGTGGGACAACTGAACAATTGCAACCAGAAATGCAACTGGGCAGGCTTCCAAATGATCATTATTTGGGAGTCTGCCCAGGTCATTAGGGGTGGGGCGCCAGGGACTCGAACCCTGAACCTACGGATTAAAAGTCCGCAGCTCTGCCATTGAGCTAGCACCCCTCGCTAGATGCAGGGTACAGAGAGTACCGCGACTTCTGCGACGCGCTTTACTGGGCGATCACGATAGCCCGTCACCGCCGAACACGACACCGCACCACGGTCACCGATACGCGGGCAGGCCGGTCAGGGCTTCGCCGAGCACCAGCGTGTGGATCTCCTGGGTGCCTTCGTAGGTGAGCACCGACTCCAGGTTGTTCATGTGCCTGATGACCGGATACTCCAGTGTCACCCCGTTAGCGCCGAGCACCGAACGGGCCTGGCGGGCGATGTCCAGCGCCGCCCGGACGTTGGCGAGCTTTCCGAAGCTGATCTGCTGCGGCCTCAGCTGTCCCGCCTCTTTCAGCCGCCCCAGGTGGAGGGCGGTGAGCCCGGCCTGGCCCAGCGACACGGCCATCCAGGCCAGTTTCTCCTGGGTGAGCTGGAACGCCCCGATCGGCTTGCCGAACTGCACCCGGGTCGTCGCGTAGTCCACCGCGGCCTCCAGGCAGGCCCGCGCCGCGCCGACGACGCCCCAGACGATCCCGAAGCGGGCCTCGGAGAGGCACGAAAGCGGCCCCTTCAGGCCGGTCACGCCCGGCAGGACGGCTGATGCCGGGAGCCGCACGTCGTCGAAGTACAGCGAGGCGGTGACCGATGCCCTCAGCGACAGCTTCCGGTGGATCTCCTGGGCGGAGAAACCCGGGGTCGAGGTCGGGACGACGAAGCCCCGGATGCCCGAATCGGTCTGCGCCCACACCACGGCGACATCGGCGATCGAACCGTTGGTGATCCACATCTTGGAGCCGTTGAGGATCCAGTCACCCGACGGATCCTGCTTCGCGTTGGTACGCATCCCGGCCGGGTCGGAGCCGTGGTCGGGCTCGGTCAGGCCGAAGCATCCGATTGCCTCGCCGGCCGCCATCTTCGGAAGCCACTCCTGCTTCTGCTCCGGCGAGCCGTACTTCCAGATGGGGAACATGGCGAGGGAGCCCTGCACGGAGACGAACGACCGCAGGCCCGAGTCGCCGGCCTCCAGCTCGCGGCAGGCCACGCCGTACGAGATGGAGTCGAGACCGGCGCAGCCGTAACCCTCCAGGTGCATTCCCAGCATGCCGAGCCCTCCCAGGGTGGGAGCGAGCTCACGGGCAGGGAAGACGCCATCCTCGAACCAGCCCCCGACATGCGGAAGGACCTGGTCGGAGACGAATTCTTTCGCGGCGTCCCTGACCATTCGCTGCTCGGGCGCCAATTGGTCGTCGAGATTCAGGAGGTCGTCCATGAACGCCAGAGTATCCGGGCATCGTCGGGGTTGGGCCAGGGGGAATCCCGATGTGCGGAAGCCTCTGCAAAGGGCAATCTGATGGCATGAACGAGATGAACACCAACGGTTCGGTCAAACAACTCCGCCGCACAAGGAATGGAAAGGTCATCGCGGGGGTGTGCTCCGGAGTCGGCGAGTACATCGGCGTCGACCCGAACATCCTCCGCGTGGTCCTCGCCGTCGCCACCTTCTTCGGCGGCCTCGGAGTCGGCGTCTACGCGGTGGCGTGGATCCTGGTTCCCGAGGAGGGCAGGGAGGGGTCCATCGCCCAGGACCTCATCACCAAGAACAAGGACTCGCGCGTTTGGCAGGACGCCAAGGTCAAGTGGGACCAGGGCTGGTCGCAGGCCGGCTGGAACCGTCCCGCGCAGCAGCAGCCCCAGTCGCCGTACCAGCCGACCACGGGTTATGAGCAGCACCCGTACGGCCGGCCCGACGCCCCCGCGGCCGCCCCGGCTCCGGCGCCTGCCGCTCCTGCCCCCTCCACCCCGACCTCCGCGCCCGCCGCTGACGCTGCGCCTGCCGCGCCCCGGCCCGCCGCCACGACGGAGGCCGAGCCCACGGCCCCCGCATCGGACGACCCGCCCGCTCCCAAGCCTGAGGATCCGGCGCAGGCCTGATCTCAGGTGGCGGCGCGAACCTTGGCGATGATCTCCGTACGGGTTTCGGTCCAGAGCATGCTCAGCACGGCCGCGACGGCGAAGCCGCCCGCGCCGGCCAGTGCGACCACAGGCTCTGGACCGAACTGCTGGGCGAGCACTCCTCCGACGAGGATGCCGATCCCCTGGGCGGCCAGCAGCCCGGACTGGACGAGCCCGAAGGCCTGCCCGCGCTCCTCGGGTGGGATGCACTGAACGAACGCCGCGTTCGCGGCGAGCTGGTAGGCCCCGCCGACCCCGGACAGCGCCCACAGGGCCAGCACGGCTTCCAGTGGCGGCTGCATCAGGCACACGACGAGTGGGGCACAGGTCAGCATGGCCATCCACCCCATCGCCCGCAGACGGCCTGACGGGGTGACGAACCGTCCGAAAAGGAACGCCCCGACCACGGTCCCCATCGGCATCGCCGCCATCAGAAGCCCCGTGATCACCGGAACCGGGAGCGTGCCGTCGTCCAGAGACGCGGCGTACGGCACGGCGATCCCCTCGGGCAGCACGTAGAAACCGCACAGCCACGCGAACATGACCAGCGTGCGCAGTCTGCGATCGCCGAAGACCAGACGCGCGCCCGACATCGTCATGCTCCACATCGACAACTTCCCGCCCTCTTCACGCCGTGACGAGGGGCGCCGCCGTACACCGGCGACGATCACCAGCGCGGAGCCGAGGAAGGTGGCCGAGTCCAGCGCGAGCGCGCGGTACGGCCCGAGCACGGCGATGAGCGCCCCGCCGGCCGCGAAGCCGAGCATCTGCACCGCCTGGTTGGTCACGTTCTGGATGGCCGAGCCGACGACATAGCGGTCACCTTCGAGGACCTCGGGCAGCAGCGCCGCCCGGGCCGCGGAGAACGGGGCGCTGAGCAGCACCACGCAGAACACGAGCACACACAGCACGGCGAACGGCATGCCCGGCACGGCCATGGTCGCGAGCAACCCGGCGCGGATGAGATCGCACAGGAGCATGACCCGCCTGCGCGGATAACGGTCGGCGAGCCCGGCCAGCAGCGGCCCGCCGATGATGGGCGGCAGGTAGGTCAGGGCGTAGACAGCGGCCGTGGCGAGCGCCGACTGGGTGCGGCTGTACACCAGTACGGCCAGGGCCACCTGCGCGAGCTGATCTCCGAGCAGCGACAACCCCTGGCCGAACCACAGGGAGCGGAACTCCCTGATCGCGACGACCTCGCCGTAGGTGATGCGGGCCTCGGGCGGGCGGCGGTGCCTTCCGGAAAGTCTGCCGGGCTTGGTGGCCACCAATGTCACTCCGCTGAGCTCCGGGGATGCCGCACGTGCCATACCGGGCCCCGCCGTACGGCACATGTGCCGTTTTCGCCGGGCCGTCGCCGTTCTGTACGGAGCGGGCACTACGGGCGTGGGACCGCACCTGACAGACCGTGGTCAACATGTTACCTACGGTGCCCGGGTGTTTCGACCCTTTGCGACCATGCGATTACCAACCGAGTTCGTGGAGCCTCTCATCGTTGATGCCGAAATGGTGGGCGATCTCGTGAACCACGGTTATCTGCACCTCTTCGACCACGTCTTCTTCGGTCTCGCAGATCTCGAGCGTCGGGTTGCGGTAGATCTCGATCCGGTCCGGCAGAACGCCGGAATACCATTCGCCGCGTTCCGTCAGGGGGATGCCGGTGTAGAGCCCGAGGAGCCCGGGCTCGGGTGGATCGTCCACGACGACGACCACGACGTTGTCCATGACCTTGGCCAGATCGGGCGGAACCGTGTCCAGCGCCTCGGCCACGAGCTCCTCGAACCTGCTGAGCGGGACGTCGATCACCTCACCATCGTGTCACCGGGACGTCGCCGTGCGGTATCGCCTCACGGCGAGTGGCACGAAGACCGACAGGATCAGCACCGACCAGCAGATCGTCGCCGTCACCGGATGCCGCAGCGGCCACGAGGCCGCGGCGGAACCCGGGTTGCCGAACAGCAGGCGGGCGGCCGAGACGACCGCGCTCATCGGGTTCCAGTCCGCGATCGGACGCAGCCAGGACGGCAGCCCCTCCAGCGGCACGAAGGCGTTGGCCAGGAACGTCAGCGGGAAGAGCCAGCCGAACGTCGCCGCGTCGGCCTGCGCGCCGTTCTTCACGAAGAGCCCGATGTAGGTGCCGATCCAGATCATCGCGTACGCGAAGAGGGCGAGCAGGCCGAACCCGGCGAGGGTCTCCGACACCGACCCGTGGGGGCGCCAGCCGGCGATCAGCACGCCGCACAGCGCCATCATGGCGACGGAGAGCAGGTGAATCGACAGGTCGGCGACGCTTCGCCCGGCCAGTACGGCGCTGCGCGCGATCGGCTGCGCCCGGAAGCGGTCGACGAGCCCGAGAGCCATGTCCTCACTCACCGAGGTCGCAGCCGAGACCGCGGTCAACGCCGCGACCTGCATGAAGATGCCCGGCATCAGATAGCTGCGGTAGTCGCCCCCACCGGGCAGCGTGATCGCGCTGCCGAAGACGTAGCCGAACAGCACGGTCATGATGATCGGGAAGACCAGGAAGCCCGCCAGCTCGCCCGGCTGGGCGCGCAGGCGGGAGTAGGTCCTGCCCGCGATGGTGAGGCTGTCGATCACGGCCCAGCCGAGCCGGCCGGCCCGCGTGGCAGGCGGTTCGAGCACGGTCATGCCGCGTTCACCTCGGTCACCTCGGTCAGCTGCAGGAACACCTCGTCGAGCGTCGGCCGGCGCAGGCCGAGGTCGTCGACGTCGATGCGCGCCGCGTCGAGGGCGGCGGCCACCCTGATGAGTGAGGCGGCGCCGTCCTCGACGGCCACAGTGAGCCGCCGCTCGGCCCGGTCGATCTCCGGCTCGCCGGGGAGGACGCCGCGGACCACCTCGACGCCGGCCGAGAGATCGCAGACCTCGCGGAAGGCGATGCTCACCCGCCCGCCGCCGACCTTGCCCTTGAGCTCGTACGGGGAGCCCGACGCGGCCACCGTTCCGGAGTCGACCACGACGATCTGGTCGGCCAGGCGGTCGGCCTCGTCGAGGTACTGGGTCGTGAGAAGCACGGTGGTGCCGTCGGAGACGAGCTCCCGGAGCAGGTCCCACAGGGCGAGGCGGCTTCGCGGGTCGAGCCCCGTCGTCGGTTCGTCGAGGAACAGCACCGGCGGGGCGACGATCAGGCTCGCGGCCAGGTCGAGCCTGCGGCGCATGCCGCCGGAGTAGGTCTTCACGGGCCGGTTCGCCGCCTCCGCCAGGCCGAAACGCTCGAGCAGCTCGTCCGCCCGGCGCCGCGCCGTACGCCGGGGCAGGTGATAGAGGCGGCCGAACAGGACGAGGTTGCGGCGGCCGGTGAGCAGCTCGTCGACGGCGGCGTGCTGACCGGCGAGCCCGATGCGATGGCGCAGACGGTCGGCGTCGGCGACCACGTCGCAGCCGGCCACGCGGGCCGTGCCGCCGTCGGGCCGGAGCAGCGTGGTGAGGATGCGGACCATGGTCGTCTTGCCCGCGCCGTTCGGTCCGAGCAGCCCGCAGACGGTTCCCTGTGGCACGTCGAGGTCGACCCCTTTCAAGGCGTCGACCTCGCCGTACCGCTTGCGCAGTCCTTCGGCGTGGATCACGAAGTCTCCTTAACGTCGTTAAATCTAACAACGTTAAGGGTGCATTGAACGTTGTTAAGCTGTCAACCGTGGCACTTGAACGGGACAAGATCGTCGCGACTGCGCTCCGGCTGCTCGACGAGGGAGGGCTGGAGAAGCTGACGCTGCGCAGGCTCGCGGCCGAGCTGGGCGTGCAGGCTCCGGCGCTTTATTGGCACTTCAAGAACAAGCAGGAGTTGCTGGACGAGATGACGGAGGTCATCACCGTCCACGAGGGCCCGCGGATCGGGCCGCCGGCCGAGGGGGAGACGTGGGACGCGTGGCTGGCGGAATGGGTGCGGGAGCAACGCCGGGTGCTGAACTCCCACCGCGACTCCGTGCGGCTGACGGCGGGAACACACCCAGGTCAGGGGATGTTGTCCACGGTCGACATGATCCTCGGATCGCTCACGCAGGTGGGTTTCGCCGTCGAGGACGCGATGTGGGGCGTGACCGCCCTGTCGAGCTTCCTCGGCGGCTTCGTGCTTGAGGAGCAAGCCGACAGGGAACGGGGAAGCGGTGAATGGTCGCAGTTCCACGAGGCGCTGGAAATCCTTGCCCCGTATCCCCACCTCCGTGAAGCGATGATCCGGATCGGCGGTCCCCAGAGCCAGGACGCCTTCGATCACGGCGTGGCCCTGATCCTCGAGGGCATGCGTGCGCGTCTGGCGGCGAGTTCGGATAGGCAGGAAGGACATGGAGATCTCGAAGTGGAAGGAGACCGCCCAGCGGCTGGGTAAGGGCCGCACGGCGCGGATCCTGGCGATCATCCTGGCCGCGGTGGCCGGGGGATGGCTGGGCCTGGCCGTCGGCGCCTCCGTCGACACGCCGGTGGGCCCCGCCGACATCGGGATGTCCCTGCGTCCCTCATGGAGCGGCGAGACCGTCGTCGACGTCCGTCCGCTCGGCACGCTGAGCTTCGACACCCACAACAGTCCGGTACAGCTGAGCCTGACCATCGACGCGGTCCACCCGGACGCGGCCCAGGAGATCCTGAACAACCCGAGATGGGCCGACCGGCTTCCGACGATCATCGGGCAGGACGTGACCGACGGGCTCCGCCGCCTGATCATCCGAGGGCTGCTCTTCGCCGCCGCCGCCGGATTCCTGACCGGCCTGGTGGTCTTCCGGCGCCTGTCCCGGGCCGCGTGGACCGGGGCGGGATCGCTCGTCATGGTCGTCGTCATGGGCGGGGTCGCCGCCCTGACGTTCAACCCCCGGTCCATCTCCGAACCCCGCTACACGGGCCTTCTGACGGGCGTGCCGTCCCTCGTGGGCAGCGCCCAGTCGATCGTGACCCGGTTCTCGGAGTATCGCGGCCAGCTCGCGAAGCTGGTGACCAACGTCTCCCAGCTCTACGAGGCCGGCTCGACTCTGCCGATCTACGACCCGGACCCCAGCACGATCCGGGTCCTGCACGTCTCGGACCTCCACATCAACCCGATCGCCTGGAACGTCATCAAGTCGCTGAAGGACCAGTTCAAGATCAATTTGATCGTCGACACGGGAGACATCAGCGACCATGGGACGACCGCGGAGAACGAGTTCGTCGAGGAGATCGGCCGCCTGGGCGTGCCGTACGTCTATGTGCGCGGCAACCACGACTCGATGAGCACGCAGCGGGCGGTCGCCAAGCAGAAGAACGCGATCGTGCTGGACGGCAACGCCGCGACCGTCGGCGGGCTGCGCATCTACGGCATCGGCGATCCGCGCTTCACGCCGGACAAGTCGGTGCAGCAGTCCGACGACTCCAGCCAGGAGCTCATCGATCTCGGCCGTGCGCAGGCCGAGAAGATCGCACCCCCCGAGACGCCGAGGTCGGGGTCGACCTCGAGCCCGGGCAGGATCCCCACCGACATCGTGGCGGTCCACGACCCGACGGTGGGCCGGGGGCTGTCCGGCCAGGTGGCCCTGGTGCTGGCCGGCCATGTGCACCAGCGGTCCACCGAGATGTTGCCGACGGGCACGCAGCTGATGATCCAGGGGTCGACCGGCGGCGCGGGTCTGCGCGGCCTGGAAGGGGACGAGCCGACCCCGTTGATGGCCTCGGTGCTTTATTTCAACAAGGGCACGCACCGGCTCCAGGCCTGGGACGACATCACCGTCGGCGGCCTCGGAGAGCAGCGAGTCCAGGTTGAGCGTCATATCGAGCTGGACCCTGGTCGTAGAATTCTTCCCGAGTCTTCATCCGAGTCGACGACCCCCCCGCAGCCAACGGGGACGATCACCGGCTCCCCGTCGCCTATCGCTTTGGCATCGGGGGCATACGTCCCCTATGCTTCAGAGGTCTCCGACGGAAGGCGTCGCGGAAGCAGGGCAGCGCCCTGAGCCCCCATCGTCTAGCGGCCTAGGACACCGCCCTTTCAAGGCGGCGGCACGGGTTCGAATCCCGTTGGGGGCACGCGCGCTCGCCGAGCGTGGCAGCGAAACGAAAGGTCGATGACCTTCCGGAAGCTGCTAAGCTAGGCGAGCCGAACAAGACGGAAGAAATCTTCCGGACAATAGAGGTCCTGTAGAGCAGTTTGGAGTGCTCGCCACCCTGTCAAGGTGGAGGTCGCGGGTTCAAGTCCCGTCAGGACCGCGTACGGCGGCAGCCGCCGAGGTCAGGTAGCTCAGTTGGTACGAGCGTCCGCCTGAAAAGCGGAAGGTCGGCAGTTCGACCCTGCCCCTGACCACAGCACCTGAACAGCCAGAACGCCCCGAGCCGATCACGGCCGGGGCGTTTTTGATCTCCAGTGACAGCAACGTCGTGCGGCGTCATGGTGTGTTCCCTCCTTGTCGAGGTGAATGGTTCTCTAGATCGACTCGGCAGTCCGACTTATGGATCTTGTGCAGGCGTGGGGTATCCGATGAGTCGTCGGGAGCGAAGACCAAGCGGACGTCATGGGGATGGGTCCGGATGCCAAGCGCCTCGTCGCCAAGCACGATTCCTGGCGCGGGTTCCCACTCGGCTCCGACTTGGTTCAGGGCATTGAGGACATCCAGCATGTGCAGGAGCGCAGGTTGGGGCCCCTGCCAGCCCGAAAGCGCCGCGGGCAGGGCGACGCGTTCCCGCCACAATGGCACTCCGATATCGAGCACCGATCCGTGGCAGATCAAGAGTTCGAGGTCCTCCCAGAAGTGGAGACGAGGCCGCCACCGGCGAGGCTTGGAGTCCTTCATGCGGTCATGGAACGGCCCGACCAGCTGCTCCACTCCCTGCAACGTCATCCCACAGTGCAACTCACCAAGTCGGCCGCGGCTCGCGAATCCGACGACGAGTTCCAGAGCTGGGGTCATGTGGACAGCCAAGCAGATCGTCCGCTGCTCGTTCCACGTAAATTGCCCCGCTATGGGCCGACATGCTGAAGGCCACCTCCAGATTGGATAGTGGCCTTCAGCAGAATGGTTTGATCAGCTCAATGCATCCCCGAGCTTGCCAAGGGCTCGGCGCTTGTCGTCGAGAGAAGCGTGGGCGTAGATGGTCATCGTCACCTCGATGCCGCTGTGGCCGACGATGTCGCGGACGACCTGGCGGGACGCCAAGGTTGAGCAGCAGGGTCACGCAGGTGTGGCGGAGATCGTGAAACCGCATGTCACCGAGGCCGGCGGTTTTGCGGATCGCTCCCCAACTTCGCCGTAGGTTGTCCGGCTCCATCGGAGTGCCGCGCCGAGACGGGAACACGAGGCCGTGATCCTCCCAGTCGGGCCACCGGTCTGAGCGTTCGGCAAACTGCCCGCGCCGATGCTCCCGCAGCGCTTCCAAGCAAATCGAGGGCAGCGGGACCGTTCGCTCTGAGTCCTCTGTCTTGGGCCGGACGAACTGCAGGCGTCCCGCGACTCGCTGGAGAGTCTGAACCACTTCGAGCTTCGCGCCGTCGAGGTCGACGTCTTCTCAGCGGAGGCCGAAGAGCTCTCCGCGCCGCAGGCCAAGGCAGAGCGCCAGGACGTACAGCGCGTACAGTCGGTGCTCCGTGGCGGCCTTGAGTGTCGCACGCGTCTGGGGGACGTCACCAACGGTGTCGCTTACGCCGGTTCGCCGGGGGTTAGGACGATGCGCCCGTTGAGCGACCGGCTTGCCATCCGTTGGTGAGCGGTTACAGCCTCGCTGAACGAGAGCACGTCAACCTCGGTCTGGCCGAGTCCGGCGGCGACAGCCTGGACGGCTGCTTCGAGGGCGGGCCGCACGGTGTCCGGGTGTGTGGGCAGGTAGGCGCCGGCGTTGAAGCCCATGACCGCGACGCTTCCGAACCAGAGCCGATTGGTCTCGACCGAGTGACCCCAGTCCCCGCTGGCATTGCCGGAGGCGATGAGCCGACCGCCGGGGCGCATCAGATCGAGGCTCTGGCTGCGCACCTCTCCGCCGACAGGGTCGATGACGACGTCGAAGCGTTCCTCGCCGAGCGCAGCTGGGAGCTCCGCCGAGTCGACGATCTTGTCGTACGGGAGCTTCGTGGTGGCGGCGGCTTGGAGCTTGCTCGCGCGAACCGTGCCGACGACCCGGCCGGCGCCCAGCTGCTTCGCCATCCCGGGGAACGCCGCGGAGAATCCGCCGAGCGCTCCGTGGATCAGCACGCTCTCGCCCTCGACCAGATGGGCGACGCGCGTCAGTGCGACGTGCGCCATCGCGGCATTTGGCACGACAGAGACCGCGAGAGCGGGGTCGATGTCGTGGCCTTCAAGGGACACCGCGTGAGGTGCTTGCGCGATGAAGACCGATGCGTAACCGCCGACGCCGCCGTTGGACATCGAAACAACCTTCTCGCCGATCTCGAACCCGCGCACTCCATCACCGAGCGCCCGCACCGTTCCGGTGACCTCGAGGCCCGGGATGAACGGCGGCTGCGGCATCTCGGGCCGGTCCTTGAAGCGACCTTCGCGGAAGAAGAGGTCGATGAGGCCGACAGCGGCGTGGGTGACGTCGATGGATATTTCGCCCGGCCCCGGCGCTGGATCGGGCAGCTCGACGACCTCAAGAACGGCCGGTTCTCCGAAGCGGGTGGCTTGCACAGCCTTCATGTCTGACTCTCCTCGCGTTAGCGCACTACGTGATGCGTTACGCATGACGGTACCACGCATAGCGCATCGTCGCGTGCGTTATTGTTGTGGGATGCGGGAGAGGGCGAGATCGGCCGAGGACAAGGCGCAGCGTTCGGAGGACCTGCTTGCTGCCGCAGAGGCGCTCGCGCTTGAGCTCGGCGGCGTTCGGTTCGTGACCGTCGCGGCGGTGACCGAGCGCGCCGGCCTCCACCGCACTGGCGTGCGGCGCTACTACGCGAGCAAGGAAGAGCTCCTGCTGGAGCTCGCCGAGCGCGGCTGGGGCCACTGGCGCGACACGATCGGCGCCCGAGTGGCCGGGCGGGCCCGCCTGCAGCCGGTCGATGTCGCTGACGTGCTCACGGAGACGATCGCGTCGCTACCGGTCTTCTGCGATCTCCTCGCACACGTCCCGATGGACTTGGAAGGCGACGTCGACATCGAGCGGGCCCGCCGCTACAAGACGAACGCGTTCGTGGCGCACGACGAGATCATCGACATGCTGAAGCGTGTGAGCACGATGTCGGCGAGCCAGTTGCAGTCGATGATCGCAGCCACGCTTCCGCTCGCCAGCGGGTTCTGGCAGGTCTCCCATCCCACGCCAACCCTGGCCAAACTGTACGAGCAGGTTCCCACGTGGGGGCACATCGCGCTCGACTTCGAACCCCGCCTCAAGCTCCTGCTCCGCGCGATGGCCGTGGGGCTCGCCGAAACGCTGCCCGCTTCCGACGCTGATTGAGCGGAAGACCCGGATCTCCTTCCGAACGGCCCTCGGCTTGCCACTGGACAGCCGCGCGGAGGTGACGGCAACGGTGACGGCAACGTCGGCCACCACAGGCACACGCTGGGCACCGCACAGCACCGTCGAGCCCCAGCTGATGGGCGGTCAGCAGGGCGATCGCTAGCGTCGGTGTTCGTCGCCACGTCCTTTCGGAGTGGTCTGTTGCCGATCTAGATCCGCCTGAGCGGAGGGTCCTGCCGCATCCTTCGGCGGGGTTGATCGGGATGCCCTTGGAGGTGGTGGCTTTCGTTGCCGATTACCTGCAGCTGCAATGGCTCGCCAAGGCCGCAAGTGTCAGAACCATGGATGCGGGACCTCGTCCAAGGTGGCGACGAGGAGCGCCCTGTCTCACCACGTTGCTCCCTGTGGGGTTTGATCACTTCGATGTTCCGATCAGCTCGGCCAGGCCGAACCCATGACGCGCTCGACCATGCTGACGTGACGGAAACCGGGAATGAAGTGCACCAATACGTCCGCACTAATGGTGCCGTAGGTGGTGTCCGGGCGGTCTCTGGTTCCCTCGAGAAGGGCCTGCAGGAACCCGTTCTTGAAGTCGCCGCGCGGATGAACAGCATTGATCTCGTCCACCAGGCCACGATCCAGCTTGTCCAAGCCCACGCCCTGCACGTCGGTCAGCACGCCGTGGTGTGTGGCGGCGATCTCTGGGCCCATCCGGCCGGGAATCCTCGGCGTGCTGTGCAGCGCGATCGCTTCCCAGACCACGTCGGCGGCCGTGGCCGGAAAACCGCGGTCGAGCAGGAACTTGCGTGCGTGGTCGGCGCCATCGAGCTCGAAGCGCTGCTCCACGTCGGAGAAGGGCGTCAGCAGGCCGAGATCGTGGAAAATGGCGGACAGGTAGAGCAGCTCCGGGTCCGGCCGCAGACCGACCTCGCGAGCGTGAAGCGCGGCGAAGAAGAAGACGCGCCGGGAGTGATGGAAGATGAGGGGGCTGGTCATCCCCTGGATGTGGCGGGTGGCCTCGGCGACCGCCGCCGTCTCGGGAACCTCCACCCCTGCGATGATTTCGGTCATGAGTTCGCCCGCCTGTTCTCCGAGCCCCGATACGGCCTCAGGTCGTGGATTCGACTCGGATGGGGTGGGACAGCACCGGGTGATAGCAGTAGCCCAGCTCATTCCATGGGACGGTGTCGGGCTGTGTATGGCCCTGGTCGTCGGTGGCGCGTACCCGGATGATGTGATCGCCGGGTTGGGGATCCCAGCTGAACTGCCAGCGTACCCACGCGCCCGGTATCTCCGGCGGAGCCAGGGACGCCTCCTGCCAGGAACCCTCGTCGAGGCGGTATTCGACCGCCGTGACCTGATTCTCTCCCGCGAATGCACGCCCCCGGATGACTTGCGGTACCGGCCGCAGCCGTGCCGGCCAGGACAGTTCCACCAGGCTCGCCACCGGTATGCCGGTGATCGGCATACCGAGTGAGGGCGCCTGCGGAGGGTAGTCCGGACCGATCAGTACGTAGTCTTCGGTGTTCCACGGAACGTGCAGCGGATGTTCGGAGACTTCGATCCGGCCCACCCACTTGATGCTGGCGGCGCCGAGCCATCCGGACACCACGACCCGAGCCGGGTACCCGTGATCGAGCGGCAGCGTCTCGCCGTTCATGGCCAGCGCGAGCAGGGTGTCGTCGGCAAGCGCCTTGGCCAGCGGCATGGGCCGGCGGGCCTGGATCTCGTCGAGCGCTTCCGGCATGACCTCGCGAGCTTTTGGGGTGATCCCCGCCGGTTCGAGCAGGTCGCGCAACCGGACGCCGGTCCATTCGGCAGTGCTGATCGCGCCGCGGCCCCACTGGGTTCCCTCAAACTTGCGTTCGTACTCCTCGCCGAACAGCACACGGCGGTTACCGGCGCACTCGATCGTTCGGACCATTGAGATCAGCGGGAAGTGATCCCACAAATCGGCGTAGGTGTAGGTGATCGGCTCGCGTACCCCACTTCCTTCGATCCGGAGCGACCATCTCGCCGCGTCCAGATGGGGGGTCGGTGCGTGGCTGCGAAGGAAGAAGCGGTCGATCGGGGTGATGTAGCCAGGCGCGCGGTCCGGCCGAATCCCGTAGTCCAGACCGGTCCCGGCGTCCTCCATGAGCTCGGGCGGAGTCGGCTTGACGACTTTTCGCTCTCTGACCCCGTCAGGCGAGGGATGATCAGGTTCGCTTCCGCGTAGGGGACCACTCAAGGTTCATCGCCTCCCACCACTGGCTTGAGCCTCTTCCCGAGGCCCCCACCTGGCATAACCTCTTGTAACATCGTGCCCTAGCGGATTACGGCCTGCCCTGAACGGGTCGCAAAGAGGGCCCAATCGGTCGGACGGGGAGTGCCTAACCGGTGAACGAGTCGTCCATCCCAGCCGGCGATCTCCGGGTTCGCGAGCACCTGGCCAACGAGCGCACTTACCTCGCCTGGCTGCGGACGAGCTTGGCCATGATGGCCTTCGGTCTGGGAGCGGCGAAGTTCGGCTCACACAACGAGGTCTACGCATTTGCCGCAGGCGGCGTGCTCGTATGTGCGGCAATCGCCGGCTTTGGCTACGCCACCGTCCGTTACCGTGCGTTGAATCAGGAAATCACGCGGGGCCGCGTCGTCATCGGAGCCAGCGCTCGTGGCCCAATCGCTGCGGCCATGGTCCTCATGCTCGCAGCCTTCATCGCATTGGTACTGCTCGTTCGCTGATACATCATCCAGCCGGTCGCGCTGAGCGCCGCCGGCAAGGGCCGCAAGAGATGGACCATGCGCTGGAAGGCGCCCTTGAACGCCTTACAGATCGCCTTCGAAGGCCGCCTCACCCCTGCCAACCTCTGACCACAACCAAGATCAGCCGTTGAGTTGACACTCCCGTGCGGAACACGAGGGCCGAAGACAGCCGTCCCCTGTTTCGCGTACGACAGGAGGCGTAGTCGCGGGACCACCTACGAGACGACGCGGAACAACCCGGAAGCCGAAAGTCTGGCCGCATGCGTAGAAGGCCGCTGTTGCTTGTCCTCGCCGCCGCCGTGATGGTTCCGCTGGGCGGGGGCGTGGCACACGCACGGGTGGCCGACGATCAGGATCCGGCCCTCGTGCGAACCGCCCAGGGCACCGTGCACGGTCTCGCCGGCTCCGACCACCAGACGTTCTCTGGGATCCCCGGGCTGCCCCGCTGGGCGGCCTGTCACTCCGGCGGTACGGTCCTCTCGCTCGCGTCCGGTCCACAGAGTGTGCATCCGGTGAACTTCATGAGCAGTCACAACTGCGCCTTCTGGCGCCACCTGCAGCCCGCGCCGTAACCGACCAGGAAGGACCTCCAGTGAACAGCACCGCCGACCCCCGGTTCTCAGAGCGGGCGGGAGGAGGGCCGGCAAGCAGGCGTGAGCCCCGCGGCCGGCCTAGGATGCGGCTGGCACCGCCTTGGCGCAAGGCCCTGCGGATCGTGCATGTGGTCGCCTCGCTGGGACTGCTGGGTGCCGACGCCGCTGTACTCGCTCTGGCCGTCGCGGGGTGGCAGGGGTCGAACCCGTTGACCGTCTATCCGGCCGGATACATGCTCGGCGACTTCCTCGTGCTGCCCCTGGCACTGCTTGCCCTCTCCACCGGCATCGCCTTGGGGTTGCTCACCCCGTGGGGACTGCTGCGCTACTGGTGGGTGCTCATCTCGCTGGTCTTCACCGCAGGCGGCACGCTGCTGGCCGTGTTCGTTCTCGTGCCCACGCTCTCCGCAGCCGCCGGCGTGGCACTGGCTGGGGGAGTTCCCGCGGACACGTACGGGCTGGTCAAGGACTCCGGGGGAGCATCCGGGGTGCTGCTCGTGACCATCCTGCTCAGCTACTACAAGCCCTTCGGCCGGACGATACCGTCGTCCCGGCGTCGCGGCGGGCCGGAGCGGTGACCGGGGCAGCTTATAGTCGCGCAGGGCAGACCCCTACCGTGCGGCCAGGGCGGCCACAGGGCCGGCCATGGTCGACGACCTGGCGCCCGGAGTCTCCAAGCCTGTACCTGCAACCGCAGTCCGACTTGTTCCATCCTGTCCCCGGGCGCGGCCAGCAGCCTGGACTGCAGATCAGAGGGCCGGCTTCGGCTGTGGCCGGTCCACTCGGTACACATAATGCAGCGGGTCATCAATGGGATTGTCGGGCTCGATACTCCCTTCGCCGACCCGTCGCAGGCCTGCTTTCTCCAGCGCCCGCCACGATGCCCGGTTGGCCGCTACCACCGGCACCAGAACGCAGGCGGCGTCGGGGTAGTCGGACCAGGTGCGCTCGACCATCGAGGCGATCATGCGAGGGCCGAGGCCGCGCCCGGTCCGCGCCTGGTCAGCTATGAGGTAGTCGATGCTCATCGCGCCGGCGGGCACATCGACGATGGGGGACAGGTCGTCGAGATACTCGGGATAGTGGGCGAGCCGGCAGCGCTGCACCAGCCCGAGGGGCAGGCCGTCGAGCAGGGCGAGAAAGTCCTCCGACGGCTCCTCGCCTCGCGCCGCGGGGCCGAAGTCACGCAGCACCGCCTCGGCCGAGGTCTCATGGTTCCACCATCGAGCTACGTGCGGCCGCTCCAACCAGCGACGCAACAGGGGGAAGTCGGGCTCGCCGAGCCGGCGCCAGGTGATGGTCATGAGGTCGCTCCTTTGAGATGGCGGCGGTAGTAACGGGCCTGGCGGTCTCGGTGCGCGCACGACGGGTGGCAGTAGCGTCGGCGCGAATGGTTTTGTACGAACATCAGCGAGCAATCGGGGCTGCCGCACCGCCGCAGGATGCTGGAGTGCGGCCGGGTCACCAGCTCTATGCAGCAGGTCGCGATGTGGCCGAGTACGGCGGCGCTGCCGCCGGTGGTGTCGAGCCGGCGCGCGGTGGGTGTCCCGGCGGTCCAGTCCAGGCGCGGGTGGGTAGGCGCGGCGGCTGCGGCGGTGTTGACCCTGTCGACGGACCCCGTCTCGGGGACCTGTCCGTCGATGGTCGCCGACAGCACGTCGTGCACCGCGTCGCGCAGCGCGCGGACCCGCGCGGCGTCGCCACCCATCCCCTCGTCCGAAGGTGGGAGTCCGTGTCGGGTGGAGACGAGTATGAACCACTGCTCGATCCACCGGGCCGTCCCCAGGAAGTCGATGCGGTCGTCACCGATGCCGTAGCGGGTGTTGGCGAACTCCACCGCAATGGGTTCCGTGCCAAGGATCGGGAAGTCCGGGCCATCCATAATCTGACGGTAGCAATGGACTTCTACCGTCAGCAAGAGCTAGATCGCAGCGAGTCGTCGCGCGTGACGGACTGGTTGATGCCATCGCATGCCTTCAAGATGCGGGTGGAACTGACGGCAACGCTGACGGCAACGTCCGCCGCCAGAGACA
The DNA here is from genome assembly GCF_016863295.1 of Planotetraspora phitsanulokensis. Taxonomy (GTDB): domain Bacteria; phylum Actinomycetota; class Actinomycetes; order Streptosporangiales; family Streptosporangiaceae; genus Planotetraspora; species Planotetraspora phitsanulokensis. The sequence goes on along the minus strand of NZ_BOOP01000019.1, from coordinate 19,471 downwards.
CACGCTGGGCACCGTAGAGCACACTCCACGCCCAGCTCATTGGCGGCCAACAGGGCGATCGCTACGCCTGAAAAGCGGAAGGTCGGCAGTTCGACCCTGCCCCTGACCACAGCACCTGAACAGCCAGAACGCTCCGAGCCGATCACGGCCGGGGCGTTTTTGATTGGGATTGACCACAATGTCGCCTTGTCAGGCCTACCACCCGCCCATGTCGCGAGCCATCTCTGCGTTCTGGTCCCGCATCTCTGCCAAATAGCCATCGGCAGCATCCAGGAAGCTGGCCATGCGCTCCATCGCCTCGTGAAAGCGTCGGATGTGTAGGCGCCCCAGATCCGGGAGTGTGGGCGTCCCACTCTTCAGTTCGGGGTACCGGAAGTGCTCGGCTGATGGATCTATCTTGTGTAACTGCTTTAGGAACTTCTCGACGTTATTCAGGTCATCGGCGGACGCGCTGCCCCATTGCGCTAGCAGAGGCCGTGCGCGGCTCCACACGTCTCGATGCTGTGCGTCTTGGAAACATCGACAGGATCGGCGAACCAGCGCTGAAGATCGGCGGCCGCCGCAGAGGAGACCCGCCGGGCAGCCGCCGAGGCTGTGGCCACGGCCGACCAGCGCGTGACCCGGGCCGAGCAGGCGCAAACCGACGCGCGTGCGGAGGTGGAGCGGATGCGTGCCGAGGTTGCCCAAGCGCTCAGGGCCGGAGCGGGCCCGCGCGGACGCGGGAAGGAATGAGCGCCGTGCCCAACTTCCCGGTGTGGACGTGGGAAGACGGCCGCCTGATCGGGGAGGAACGCCGCCCGGTATGGCCGTAGCCGTCGAGGTGTTTCTTCTCCACGTCGATGAACCCTGCGGCGCCCGGCCGGGGGTGTCGACCTGGAGGTAGAAGACGAAGTCCGGGTGGAACATGCCGGTGAGCGTGTCGTAGTTCCCCTGCTCGAGGGCCTGGTAGAAGCAGGGCACGAGGCCGGCATTGGTTCCGGTGGACATGTGATCGGGTCGTTCTCTGTCGTTCTGGCACGGCGCCGGGGACGGCGCGAGGGGTTGCTGCCGGGGTGGGGGCCCGGCGTGTTCCGGGCCCCGACCCCGACATGATGTCTCGGTTCTGGGCGGCGGTTCAGGCTGAGGAGCGCTGCGTCCAGTCCTGGTCCAGGCGGTCGGCCAGACCCGCGGCGGTGAAGGCGGCCTCCAGGTGCTCGCGGCCCTCGGTGAAGTGGGCCCAGCTGTCGTGGTGGGCCGGGACGACACGGCGGGCGTCGAGGATCCGGGCGGCCTCGGCGGCCTGCGCGCTGTCCAGGACGAGCAGGTTGCCGTCGAAAAGCATGGGATGACGAGGTGCGCCGGCGAACAGGATGGCGGTGTCCACCGGGGCGAAGCGCTCGGCGATCTCCTTGACGGCGTCGAGGGAGGCGTTGTCGCCGCTGACGTAGACCGTCGGCAGGCCCTCTCCGGTCAGGACGAAGCCGACGACCTGGCCGGTGAAGGGCTCAACCTCCTCGCGCGGGCCGGGGCCGTGGATGGCGGGAACACCGGTGACGGTGATAGTGCCGCCGCCCGGGCGCTCCAACTCGACCGTCTCCCAGTCGGCCAGGCCCTTGACCTTCTGCCCGAGGCGCTCGCCGCCGCTGGGGGTGGTCAAGGTGAGGGGGACCTCGGTGAGCATGGCACGGCCGGAGGCGTCGAGATTGTCGGCGTGCCCGTCGTGGGAGAGCAGAACCACGTCGATGGGGCCGAGATCGGCGGGGGTGACGGTGGAGGGGGCGGTCTTGGTCAGGATCACGCGGCGGCCGTAGTCGCCGGGGCCGTCGAACGTCGGGTCGGTCAAAAACCGCAGGCCGCCGTACTCGAACAAGGCGGTCGGGCCGCCGTACGTGCGGACCGGGAACTGATCGGCATTGAGCTGGGACATCACGTCTCCCTCATCTCTCACGAAAAAAATCGGTGTTTAACGTGACACCAGGCTAGGCGGGCATCACGGAAAAATGCAATCGCTACCATGAGAGGCATGGACGACATCCTGGCCACCGACACAGCGCAGACCGCTCTGCCCCCAGCTCCAGGTGCCGACCAGTACCGCTCCCTGGACTTCGCCGACACCGCCGCGACCCTGCCCGCCGGCCAGAGCTACGACCTGCTCGCCACCCCCGGATCCGCTATGCACTGGCTCGCCACCCACGACCTGACCACCCCGGACGTGCAGCTGTACGAGGTGTGCGCACAGCGGATGCGCGCGCTTCGCGCACACGTACGCGCCCTGTTCGCCGCCCGCGTCGACGGCACCACCCCGCCCGAAGACTCCCTGCGCGCGGTGAACGAGGCACTCACGGCTGTACCCACCGCACCCCTCCTCGCCTGGGACGGGGCCCAGGGACTGCGCCGCATCCAGGCACACCCCACCGACCGGGCCGTCAACCACGCACTGGCGACCCTCGCCGCCGACGCCGCCGACCTGCTCACCGGTCCCGACGCCGGCATCCTCGCCGCCTGCGGCTCCGCCCCCTGCGACCGGTTCCTCATGCGCACCCACGGCCGGCGCCATTGGTGCTCCACCCGCTGCGGCGACCGCGCCCGCGCCGCCCGTGCCTACGCCCGGCGCAGCGGCGCCTCGGACTGACGCGCCGGACCGATTCGGTCGCCTGTTCTGGTGATGCCTCCGGAATCCGACAGGAAGAGACCGAGGCTCTTGGTGGTGGTGCATGGGCGAGCATTGCCGACAGGCGGCCCCGGGGCTTCCTCCTCACGCGTTTCACTCATGAGCCCGCCGGCTCAGGGACTGGGCGTTGAGTGCGGCTTCGCCTTCGCCCGGTAGGCGGTTCTGGAGAACGGAGGAAGCTCATACTGACGCTTGATGAGGGTTTGCCGTGACCCGCCATAGCCTGGAAAGAGGTAGATCTGCCCCGACCGCGATCGGGGTGGACCACTGAGGCGCCAGATAACCGGACTTGGACGTCCGGCATGGAGGATGACGCATCTTCGCGGTGGGCGACACCCGTGCGGTCTTTGCCAAAAGGGGGCGCATGATGGGGGAGCGCGGGCGGGCCGTGACGATGCGGCCGGGACGTCAGGAGGACGTGCTGGCGCTGGTGACACCAGGCGCCGATCTCATCGTGCCCTCGTATTGCGGTGAGCCGCAGACGGTGATCGACACTCTGGAAACGCACGCGAGCGATCTCGAAGGCGTACGGGTGCATCAGATGGACGCGTCGCGCCGGCGCCGCTACATCGACGGGGCCTATCCGGGCCGGCTGGAGCACGTCAGCTACTTCCTCGGACCGGGATCGCGTGACGGGTACGCGGCCGGCACGGTCGAGTTGGTCCCCGCACACTTCAGCGAGGTGCCACTGCTGCTGCGCCAGACGACCAAGCACGTGATCGTCCTAGCCGCGGCCAGCCCACCTGACCAGCACGGATACTTCAGCCTCGGTACAAACGCCGACTACGTCGCCTCGTTCATCGGTGAAGTCCCGTTCTTCCTCGAAGCGAACCCCCAGATGCCGCGCACCTACGGCGGCAACCAGGTGCACATCTCCCAGGTCGCCGGCTGGTGCACGGCGGACTACCCGCTGCCCGAGGTGAGATCGGCCGCCTCAGACGAACGAGACCGGCGGATCGCCGAGTTCATCGCCGAGCGGGTCCCCGATGGGGCCTGTCTGCAGATCGGAATCGGCAGCGTTCCCAACGCCCTGCTGCCCACGCTGCGCGACCATCGTCATCTCGGCGTCCACAGCGAACTGCTGGTCGACGGGATGGTGGATCTCGCGGAGGCGGGCGTGCTGACCGGTGGGCACAAGCACCGGCGGGCTCGTAACAAGCACGTGGCCACACTCTGCCTGGGGACACGTCGCCTGTTCGACTGGATCGACGACAACCTGTCCGTGGCGCTGCTGCCGGTCGAATGGGTCAACGACCCGCGCGTCATCGCCGGGGAGCCCAACATGATCTCGATCAGCGCCACCAGTGAGGTGGATCTGATGGGGCAGGCGGCGAGCGAGACGATCGCCGGGCGGTACTGGTCGGGGTCCGGCGGCCAGGCCGACTTCGCACGCGGCGCGCTGTACTCCGAAGGCGGCATGGGCTTCCTGGTGACGCACGCGACCACCAGCAGCGGTATCAGCCGGATCACCGCCACCCTCACTCCGGGCAGCGCGGTGACCAGCCTGAAGAACACCGTCGACCACGTCGTCACCGAGTACGGCGTGGCCTGCCTGCGAGGACGCAGTCTCTCCCAGCGCGCCGACGCGCTGATCCGGATCGCCCATCCCGACCACCGCGACCGTCTCCGCCGCGACGCCCGCTCCGCCGGGTTCCTGCACTGAGGAGCGACACACGGGAAGGAGGCCGATATGCCTGATCTGTCAGTGGATTACCTCGATCTCGACAGCCTGCTATCGGCGGAGGAGCTCAAGCTGCGAGACCACGTCCGCGAATTCGTACGCGCCCGGATCACGCCGAACATCGCGCGCTGGTATGAAGACGCGTACTTCCCGAAGGAGATCGCGCCCGACATGGGCGCGCTCGGCCTGCTCGGCATGCACCTGACCGGCTACGGCTGCCCCGGGCACAGCTCCGTCGAGTACGGCCTGGCCTGCATGGAGCTGGAAGCCGGCGACTCCGGCATACGCACTTTCTCCAGCGTCCAGGGGTCGCTCACCATGACGGCGATCCACATGTTCGGCTCGGAGGAGCAGAAGCAGCGGTGGCTGCCCGGCATGGCCGCCGGTGACCTGATCGGCTGCTTCGGCCTCACGGAACCGACTGCGGGCAGCGACCCCGCCGAGATGCGCACCACGGCCGTACGGGACGGCGACGGCTGGGTGCTCAACGGCGCCAAACGGTGGATCGGGCTGGCCACGATCGCCGACGTTGCGGTCATCTGGGCCAAGACCGCCGACGGAATCAGCGGCTTCCTCGTTCCCACCGGCACCACCGGGTTCACCGCCACGCCGATCCAGCCCAAGTTGGGCATGCGCGCCTCGATCCAGGCCGACATCACCCTGACCGGCGTACGCGTTGGCAACGAGGCCGTCCTGCCGGACGCCCACGGCCTTCGAGCCCCGTTCACCTGCCTCAACGAGGCGCGATACGGGATCATGTGGGGGGCGATGGGCGCGGCCCGCGACGCGTACGAGGCGGCGCTCAAGTACGCCTTGGAACGCCACCAGTTCGGCGCGCCGATCGCCGCGTACCAGCTCACCCAGCAGAAGCTCGTCGACATGGTGCTGGAGATCCAGAAAGGGACGCTGGTGGCGTTGCACACCGGCCGCTTGAAGGACGCCGGCATGCTGCGGCATGAGCAGGTCTCGTTCGGCAAGTTGAACAACGTCCGGCAGGCCATCGAGATCTGCAGGCAGGCCCGCACGATCTTCGGCGGCAACGGCATCACGCTCGACTACTCACCGCTGCGGCACGCGAACAATCTTGAGGCCGTACGGACGTACGAAGGCACCGACGAGATCCACGCCCTCATCATGGGCCAGGCGATCACCGGGCTGCCCGCGTTCGTCACCGCGCCCTGCCAGTCCGCGAGCACATGAGGTGACGGCAACAGTGACGGCAACGTCGGCCACCATAGGCACACGCTGGGCACCGTAGAGCACTATCCAGCTCCAGTTCACGGGCGGTCAGCAGGGCGATCGCTACGCCTGGAAAGCGGAAGGTCGGCAGTTCGACCCTGCCCCTGACCACAGCACCTGAACAGCCCAAACGCCCCGAGCGATCATCGCCCGGTGCGTTCTTGTATGGGTTTGACGACAACGCTGACGTGTCCGCCAGGCCGTCTCGGGGCTCGGCAAACTCTCGTAGGCGCTGGCGTCAGGTGGTCATGGTGAGCAGTGCTCGCATGGTCTCGGCCGGGGTGACGCACCGGAAGCTGATGTCGTCGTCAAGCATGTCGGCAGACGCGTCGTTGAACAGTGATGGCGTTGCCCGCGAGAACGGACTAGTGAAGGCGCATACACCAGGATGCCATGCCCGAATTCATAGGCGGCTAGGGTTCTTCCCCGAAGGGCGATCGGGGAGGGCTTATGCGGATTCGTAGGGTTACCGTGCTCGGACTCGCGGTAGCGACGGTGTTCGGCGGCGGCGTCACCATGGTCGCGCCCACCGCGCAGGCGGAGATCACGCCCGTGCAGAGCGTCGGTGCCCAGCTACCGGTGCAGGACTTCCGCGCCATCGAGCTGGACGAGGACCGGGGCCGGCTCTACCTGGCGCAGGGCGTCGGCGGCGGCCTGCCCCTGGTGGTCACGGATCTCGATGGCAAGCCGGAGACCCGGGTCGACTCGGTCACAGACATATCCGACCTGGCGCTCAGCGACGACGGGAGCACGCTGTTGGCCGCGCAGGGCTTCGACCGGGTCACCGCGCTGGACGCGCAGTCGCTGACCGTTCGCGCCACGTACCCGGCGCCCAAAGGCGCGTGCGTGTTCAACGTCGAGCCGAGCGGCGACAAGGTGGTCGGCGGGTTCCGCGACTGCGGGATCGGCTCGGGCGGGCTGCTGGTGTGGTCGGCACCTGGTACCGCGCCGGTGGTCTACACGCAGGGACCCAACTACGAGCCGGTGATTGATGCCAGCCGCGGCGCCCCGGGCCTGCTGGTCGCCGGGGACACCGGCATCTCGCCGGTTACGACCTACGTCATCGACGTGTCCGGCGACAGCCCCAGGATCGTGGCCCACCGCGACGACACCGGCGAGAACCTCGAGGACTACGCGCTGAGCCCGGATGGCTCGGAGGTGGTGGAGACGACCGGGTCCCCGTACGAGCACCACTCGTACCGGATGCCCGACTTGGCCGACGCCACCACCTATCCGAGTGGGGTGTACCCGGCGGACGCGGCCTGGTCGGGCAACGGCTCGACCGTCGCGGTTGGACGGTCGCAGACCGGTTCCTTCGACCCGGACGTGCTGATGTACGCCAAGGGGAGCACGACGCCGACGTACGCGGTCGACTTCCGCGACGGTGATGTGCTCTGGCCCGGCACCCTGCTGGTCAACCGCGCCGGCACCCGGGCGTGGGCGGTCAGCTACAACGACGTGTACCAGGACACCCAACTCCTGCACTCGTTCGGCATCGGGCACGCGCCCAACCCGCCGGCAACCAACCTCGGCGTGAGCGCGAGCACCGGCTCCGGCTCCGGCAAGGGCACCGCGAACATCACCGTGACGTGGACGTCCCCGATCTCGGTCGGCCAGGTGTCGAGCGAGCAGTACTACTGGTGGATCACCGCGTCCACGAACGGCGGCCCGGAGAAGGAGATCTGGCGCGGCAACATGAACTCGACCGGCCGGTACAACCTGAGTTACTCACTGCCCAAGGGCACGACCACGTTGAGGGTCCGGTTCCATGACAACGAGGGGTGGTACCCGGACGGGTACGCGACCGCGACCGTGGGCGGCAAATGACGCGCGGCTGATCGACTGACACGAGCGCGCGGGTTTGCCGCCCGCACCGGAGCGGCAAGCCCGCCCGCGTCGGCCTCCGCGTGTCAGGCCGGGGTACCGGTGCGGTCACCTTCGACGTTGACCGCTGAGTGGGGTTCCGGCGACTGTCCACACCAGACAGTCGCTCGGTCCCTGTACCCCACAGGGCGACCGCGAACACGACACACCCGATGCCGAGCAGCACGCCGTGCCCGACCCGTACCGCCGGCGGATCAGTCCGCCCGGTCCCGGCGGAGGGAGGGCAGGTCCGCCCGGGAGTCGATGCCGAGCTTGGGCAGCAGCTGCGCCAGGTGTGCGCCGACCGTCCGGCGGGACAGGTAGACCTGCTCGCCGATCTCCTCGTCGGACAGGCCCTCGGCGGCGAGCCGGGCGATGTGCAGCTCCACCGGGGTGAGCTTGTCGCGGGCCGCCAGGACGCGGTCGGCACTGGCCTCCCCGCAGGCGCGCAGCCCACGCCGGGCCCGGTCGCTCCACGGCACGACGCCCAGCGCGTCGAACGTGTCGCGGGCGGTGCGCAGCAGCGGCCGGGCCGCGCCGGGATCGCCCTGGTCCAGCAGCCACTCGCCGTAGGCCAGCTGCACGTACGCCCGGGCGAACGGCCAGCGGGCGTGGTCGGCGGCGAGCGCGTCGGCGAAGGCGGCCCGTGCGTCCGCCGGGTCGGCGAGCAGCGCCCGGGCGAGCGGCAGGCCCACGTGCAGCGCGGGCGCGGGTGTCGTCCGCGCCACCTCCTCCAGTTCGCGCAGCACCGCCCGCGCCGCGCCAGCGTTGCCGCTCCCGGCGGCGGCGTCGGCGAATGCGGCCGCCACATAGCAGCGCAGCGCGAGCTGGTACGACGGATCGGCGGGGTCGTGGATCCGGAGCAGCTCCTCGTACGCCTCCGCGTGCCGACCTTCGCCCAGCGCCGCCAGACCGCGGGCCATCTGCACGGTGGCGAGCACCGGCCGTACTCCGGGGGTGACGCTCATCGCCTCCGCCCGCGCGGCGAGTTCCCGGGCGCGGTCCGGTTCGCCGCGCAGCGCCGCGAGCATCGCCTGGGTGGACACGGCGGTGCCGTACATCTGCGGCTGGCCCGTTTCGAGGGCGAGGCGGGCCGCCTCCTCGGCGGCCGGGATCGCCACGTTCAGGTTGGTCCGGAGCACCGCGCTCCACGCCTGCTGGGCGAGGGAGCGGGTGAGCAGGTAGAGCCGTCCCTGCGCGCGCAACCCCGGCAGCGCCGCCGCGGAGAAGATCTCCACCTGCTCGAACGCCCCGACGATCACCGATGCGGAGCCCAGCAGCCGGGCCGCCTGCGGGTCGATGACGGGCTGCGTTGCCAGCTTCCGCAGCCCGGCGATGACCACGGCGCCGCGGTCGAGCGGCGCGGCGTACGCGAGAATCGCCAGCAGCAGCGGGTTCTCGGCCGGCACCGGCAGGCTTTCGGCGGCCGCGACGATCCGGAGGCGCGCCTCGGCGCCCGGCTCGATCCAGAAGCACTGCAGCGCGGCGCTCCACAGGATGCGTAGCGCCTCCTCGGGCCGACCGTCGGCGGCGACCGACTCGGCGAGGGCGGCGAGCACCTGCGGGCCGGTCGCCCGGCCGTCCGAACCGTCGTCGAGGGTGCCCCGGATCCACCGCAGCCGGGCCTGCTGCCGGGAGGTGAGCGGCAGCAGCTCGGTCTGGCGCAGCAGCCGCACGACGACGTCGCGGCCACCCAGCTCGACGGCCTGGTCCGCCGCCCGGAGCAGCCGGTCGGCCCGCCGGCGCGTGTCCTCGGTGAGCTTGGCCGCCTGCTCCAGCGCGGTCACCGCCTCGGTCGGGGCGCCGCGCTGCGCGACGCGGACGGCCATGGTGTCCAACTCGGCCGCGATCTCCTCGTCGGGCCGGGCGGCGGCGGACGCGCGGTGCCAGATCCGGCGGTCGGCGGCGCGTTCGCCACTCTGCCGGGCGAGCGCCTCGGCGAGCGCGGCATGGCCCGCGCGGCGCTGCGGCAGCGTCGCGGCCTGGTAGATCGCTGAGCGCATGAGCGGGTGCCGGAACCGGATCTGGGCGGCGTCCGGCTCGATCAGCCCGGCGCGAATCCCCGGCGCCAGGTCGTGGTGCGCGACGGGCCCGGCGGTGAGGACGGCGGCGGCCGCGATCGCCTCCTCCAGCGCGGTGCCGTCGTCGAGGACCGCGACGAGCAGCAGAGCTCGCGTGGCGGCGGGCAGGTCGCCCAGCCGGGCGCCGAAGGTACGCTCCAGCCGCTCGGTCAGCGGCAGCCACGGCGAGGAGAGCAGGCCGGCCCCCTGGTCGCGCCATTCGCCGGTCAGTTCCACCAGCGCGAGCGGGTTGCCGGCGCCCTCGTCGAGCAGCCGCCGCCGGGTCCGCGGATCCATGCCGGGGGCGCGCGTGTCGAGCAGGCGCGCCGCGGCCGCGTCCGGCAGTGGCCGCAGCACGAACTCGGGCAGCCCGGCCTCGGCCAGCGCGCAGGGCACGCCGTCGCGCAGTGTGGCGAGCAGCGCCACCGGCTCGGCCTCCAGCCGCCGGGCGACGAAGGACAGCACCCCGGCCGTGGGCGGGTCGAGCCACTGGCCGTCGTCGGCGAGCACCAGCAGCGGAGCCCGGCTCGCCGCCTCCACCAGCAGGTTGAGCGTGGCGAGCGCGACCAGGTACAGATCGGGGACGGGAGCGTCGATGAGCCCCAGCGCGGCCGCCAGCGCGCGCCGCTGCGGATCGGGCAGCGCCCCGTCGTCCAGCCGGGCGGGATGCAGCAGGCGGTGCAGCCCCGCGTACGGGAGATGGAACTCGGCCTGCGTGCCGGCCGTGGACAGCACCCGCAGCCCGGCGTCCCGGCCGGCGTCCGCAGCCGCGGTGAGCAGTGCGGACTTGCCGATGCCGGGCTCGCCGCGGATGACCAGTGAACTGCCTCCGTCGCGAAGCCCGCGGAGGAGGCCGGAAAGCCGGGCGATCTCCGGCTCTCGCCCGAAAAGTGCTGATTTGGCGGATTCACCGGACATGGTGACATAGTCTCCTGGTGCCGCCTTCCGGTCGAACGGGCCCCGGCACATGCGCACGCATCGTCGAGAGGGAATCGTGTCCGACGACGTCACCGCTCAGGGACCCCGGCCGGCGCACACGCCGCTGCACGGCCGGGACGCGGAACGACACGCGATCGACGAGGTGATCCGGCGGCTCGGCGCGCGGCTCAGCGACACGCTCGTCCTCGCCGGCGAGCCGGGCGTCGGCAAGACCCGCCTGCTGCAGACGGCGGCTGCGGCGGCCTCGGCCGCGGGGCTGCGGGTGATCACCATCTCCGGTGTCGAGTCCGAGCTTCCGCTCGGCTTCGCCGCGCTGCACCACCTTCTCGCGCCGTTCCTCGATCGGCTCGAACGGATCCCCGGTCCCCAGGGCGACGCCCTGCGGCGGGCGTTCGGGCTGATGCACGGGCCCCCGCCGGACCAGTTCCTGATCGGTCTCGCCACCCTCAGCCTGCTCGCCGAGATCGCGTCCGACCGGCCACTGCTCTGCCTCGTCGACGACGCGCACTGGCTGGACCGCGACTCCGCCCAGGCGCTCGCGTTCGTCGGCCGGCGGCTGCACGCCGAGGGGGTCGGGGTGCTCGTCGCGCTACGCGAATCCGGGGCCGCACTCTTCGAGGGCCTGCCGGTGCGTCCCGTCCGCGGGCTGCGTGACGCGGCCGCCCGCCGGCTGCTCGCAGAGTGCGTCGCCGGGCCGCTCGACGACTCGGTGGCCGAGCGGGTGGTGGAGCAGACCGACGGCAACCCGCTCGCGCTCATCACCCTCGCCACCGCCCTCTCGCCGGAGCAGCTCGCGGGCCACACCGAGCTGCCGGTACGGCTCCCGCTGGGCGCGCACCTGGAGACGTACTTCCTGGGCCAGGTCCGGGCGCTGCCCCCGGCCACCAGGGAGCTGCTGCTCGTCGCCTCGATCGCGCCCGCGCACGACCAGGCGCTGCTCTGGCGGGCCGGGGCGCTGCTGGGCCTGTCCCCGGTGGTCGCCGACCCGGCGCTAGCCGAGGGCATCCTGCTGCTCGGCGACCTGGCCGGCGGCAGCGTCACCTTCCGGCACCCGCTCATCCGGGCCGCGGTCTACAACGCGTCCACACCGGCCGATCGCCGCCGCGCGCACCGCGCGCTGGCGGACTCCAGCGACCCCGTGCTCGACCCCGACACCCGGGCCTGGCACCTCGCCGCCGCCACCGCGGGCACCGACGAGGGCGTCGCCCGGGACCTGGAAGCCTCCGCCGAGCGGGCCGGAGCGCGCGGCGGCCACACCGCCCAGGCCGCCTTCCTGGCCCGCGCCGCCGAGCTCAGCCCGGACGCACCGGCGCGCGGCGGCCGGCTGCTCGCCGCGGCCGGGGCGTTCCTGGTCGCCGGGGACATCGCGGCGGTCCGGCGGCTGCTCGACCAGGCGCGGCCGCTGCTGCACACCCCGGTCGCCCGGGCGATGGGGGAGCGGCTGCGCGCCGCCGTCACCAACTTCGACGAGGGGGCGGCGCACGCGCCCGCGATCCTGATGGCCGCCGCCGCCGCGCTCGGCGGCCGGGACGCGCGGCTGACCCGGGTGATGCTCCGGGAGGCGCTGGAGACCGCCATGGTCGCGCTGGAGCAGACGGTCGGCACCACGCCGCTCGACGTGGCCCGTGCCGTGCTCGCCGATCCGGCCGATCCGGCGGGGACGGTGGCCGACCTGCTGGCCCGGGCGTTCGCCACCCGGGTCACGGCCGGGTACCGGGCCGCGGTGCCGCTGATGCGGGCCGCGGTCGCCGAGCTGTGCACGGCGGAGCGGCTCAGCGAGGAGGGCATGCCGCTCGCGCTGCTCGGCGCGCTCGCCGCCGACGAGCTCTGGGACGAGCAGGGCCGGTCCACCCTGCTACACCGGCTGGCGGCGTCCGGCCGGGAGAGCGGGGCGCTGCACGCGCTCCGGGTGACGCTCACCCTGCTCGCCGGCAGCGAGCTGCGCGCGGGCCGGCTCGCCGTCGCCGACGCGCACTACGCCGAGAACTTCGACCTGTACGCGATGAGCGGGGTGATGCCGCCGGGCGGCTCGCAGTGGCAGATCGAGCAGCTGGTCTGGCAGGGCCGGGAGCAGGAGGCCCGTGCTGCCGCCGACCAGATCGCCGTCGTCGCGGTGCACAACGTTCCGGCCCTGGTCAACCAGGCCGCCCTGGCCATGACGGTGCTGGAGCTGAGCCTCGGCAACTACCGCGAGGCGCTCGACCGGGCCCGCCCGCTGTTCGACCGCGACCCGCCGGGCAACGGCAACCGGGTGCTGCCCGACCTGGTCGAGGCGGCGGTACGGGCAGGCGACCCCGACACGGCCCGGCTGGCGCTGGCGCGGCTGGAGGAACGGGCGCCGATCAGCGCCATGCCCTGGGGACTCGGCCTGCTCGCGCGCAGCCGAGCGCTGCTCGGCGAGCAGACCGGCGGCGACGCGGAGCCGCTCTACCGGCAGGCGCTGGAGCTGCTCGGGCGTACCCGGATGCGCATCGACCTGGCCCGCACCCACCTGCTGTACGGCGAATGGCTCAGGCGGCACCGGCGCCGCGGCGAGGCCGGGGCGCAGCTGCGCACCGCGCACGAGATGTTCGCCGCGATGGGCGCCGGGATCTTCACCGAGCGCGTCCGGGTAGAGCTCGCCGCGACCGGCGAGCGGGTCGCGCCCCCGGCCGCGCCGGTCGGCCCCGTGCTCACCCCGCAGGAAACCAAGATCGCCACTCTTGCCGCCGAGGGCGCGACGAACGCGGAGATCGCCCGGCGGCTGTACGTCAGCACCTCGACCGTCGAGTACCACCTCACCAAGATCTTCCGGAAGCTGCGGCTCACCTCCCGGCGGCAGTTGCGCGAGCTGTTCACGGACGGCCCCGCCCGCTGACCCCCGGCCTCTGGACACACTGGGGTGTTTCCCTGATTCGGCGGCCCGCCCCGGCGCGGTTCCATGAGGACGACCGGTCAACGTAGGGGGAGGAAACGGTGCTCGCTCACGATCCGCACACCGCCGGGCCCGGCCGGCATCGGGCTTTGCACGCGCATTTCCTTGAGGTACGCCGGAAGGCGAAGGGGCCCGTCGCCGTCGTCGACGCCCACACCATGTTCGTGAACAGCGCCGCTGCGGGCCTGCTGACGTCCGCGGACAGCACGCTGCTGTGGGAATGGGCCAAGCGGCGGCTGAGCACCGGGCCGGCGCTGCGGGACGCGCGGCTGACCCTGCCGTCGGGGACGCTGACCGGGCGGTGCGAGGGCGTCTACGACGACGGTGTCCTGGCCGCCGCGGTGATCTGGCTGGTGGGCCGGCCGATCGAGGCGGGGCCGACCTGGTCCCGGCTCACCGATTCGGAACGGACCGTCGCCGAGCACGTCGCCAGGGGGCTCACCAACCGGGAGACGGCCGCCCTGCTGTTCATCTCGCCGCACACGGTCGACTACCACCTGCGGCAGGTGTTCCGGAAGTTCCAGGTGCGGTCCCGGGTGGAGCTGGCCCGGCTGATGGCGATCCAGGCCGGCTGAGCCCGAAATCGCGGGTTCACGACGTGCGGGGCCCGGATGGTCGAGGACTACGTGTTCACGTGGGGTGGCTCGCAGGCCGGATCCCTAGCGTGATGGGTGCACCCGCGCTCGGCACGGCGTCCTGATCCTCCGGGCGTACGTCCGTTCCTGAGAGGTCACCATGAGCACTCCCGTCATCTTCATCCACGGACTGTGGCTGCACGCCACCTCCTGGACCGCCTGGACCGACCTGTTCCAGGAGGCCGGCTACACGCCGAGCGCGCCCGGCTGGCCCGGCGACGGCGCGACCGTCGAGGAGTCCCGGGCGAACCCGGACGCCATCGCCGGTCACGGCATCGACGACGTCGTCGAGCACTACGCGAAGATCATCAATGGTCTGCCGGAACGGCCGATCCTGATCGGCCACTCGTTCGGCGGCATGATCGCCCAGAAGCTGCTCGGGCTGGACCTCGCGGCCGCCGCCGTCGCGATCGACGCCGCGCAGATCAAGGGCGTGCTGCCGGTGCCGCTGACCGCGCTGCGCTCGGCGCTGCCGGTGTTCCGCAACCCGGCCAACCGCAACCGCGCCGTGTCGCTCACCGAGGAGCAGTTCCGGTACGCCTTCGGCAACGCCGTATCCGAGGAGGAGTCCGCCGAGCTGTACCGGCGCTGGAGCATCCCGGCGCCCGGGAAGCCGCTGTTCGAGGCCGCGGCGGCCAACTTCGACCCGCACTCGCCCGCCAAGGTGGCGACCGGGAACGAGGCCCGCGGGCCGCTGCTGCTGATCACCGGCGGCCGGGACCACACCGTGCCCGAGGCCGTGACCCTGTCCACCCTGAAGCAGTACCGGCACTCCAGCGCGGTGACCGACTTCCACGAATTCCCTGACCGGGCACATTCGCTCACCATCGACGGCGGCTGGCGCGAGGTCGCCGACTTCACGCTGGCCTGGCTCGCCCGCCAGTCGCTCTGAACTGGATCTACGAAGAACATCCGGCCGAACTCACCCGGCGTCTGCTCGCCTTCCTCGACTGAGAGCTGGATCCATCATGATGAACCCCCTCCGCCGGCGCGGTGTGATGATCGCGCTGGCCGTCCTCGCCCTGTTCACGCTCGGCGTCCCGGCATCGGCCGCCAGCCGTCCCGACCGCCCTAAGCCGACCATCGTTCTCGTGCACGGCGCCTGGGCCGACGCGTCGAGCTGGTCGGACGTGACCGGCCGGCTGCAACGGCTCGGGTACACCGTGCTCGCCGCGCCCAACCCGCTGCGCGGGCTCAGCGGCGACGCCGCGTACCTGTCGGCGTTCCTCGCCCAGCGGACCAGCGGCCCGGTCGTCCTGGTCGGCCACTCCTACGGCGGCGCGGTCGTGACCAACGCGGCCGGCACCGACCCCGACGTGAAGGCGCTCGTCTACGTCAACGCGTTCGCGCCCGACGAGGGCGAGACGGTCCTCGGGCTGCAGGGCGGCGGCGACCCCAGCGCGCTGTTCGACGTCGTGGCCTACCCTGGGGCGCCGGCCGGAGACGTCGACCTCTACATCAAGCCGGCGGTGTTCCCGCAAGCGTTCGCCGGTGATCTGCCGGCCGCCACGGCCGCCCGGCTGGCCGCCGAGCAGCGCCCGATCGCGCTGAGCGCGCTGCAGGAGCCGTCCGGGCCGCCCGCCTGGAAGAAGCTGCCGAGCTGGTACCTGGTAGGCACGAAGGACGGCATCCTGCCGCCGTCGCTGCAGCTCACCATGGCGAACCGGGCGCACAGCCATGTCACCGAGGTCGCCGCGTCGCACCTGTCGATGTTGTCCCGGCCGCAGGCCGTGGTGGACGTCATCATCGCCGCCGCCAAGTCCGTCCGCTGAACCCGCACGCGGCCCCGCCCCAGGGGCGGGGCCGCGTCCCGCAGAAAGGCCCGTCATGGAGCTGCATCTGTCAGGCAAGACCGCCGTGGTCACCGGCGCGAGCAAGGGCATCGGGCTGGCGATCACCCGGGCGCTCGCCGCAGAGGGCGTCAGCGTGACCGCCGGAGCGCGGCACATCAGCGCCGAGCTGTCCGAGTTGGCGGCGGGGGGCCGCGTCCGCCCGGTCGCGGTGGACCTCGCCACCCTGGACGGTCCGGCCGAACTGGTCGAGGCCGCACGTGCGGCCTTCGGCGGCCTGGACATCCTGGTCAACAACGTCGGCGCGGTACGCCCGCGCACCGGCGGCTTCGCGTCCGTCACCGACGTGGACTGGCTCGCCACCCTGACCGTCAACTTCCTGTCCGCGGTGCGCGCCACCCGCGAGGCGCTGCCGCTCATGCTCGGCCGCGGCGCCGGCACGATCGTGTCCGTCAGCTCGGTCAACGCGTCGCTGCCGGACCCGCTGGTGATCGACTACAGCGCCGCAAAGGCGGCCCTGGCCAGTTTCAGCAAGTCCCTGTCGAAGGAGTTGGGCCCGCACGGGATCCGGGTCAACACCGTCAGCCCCGGGCCGGTCGCCACCGACCTGTGGCTCGGCGCGGACGGCGTCGCCGCCACGCTCGCTCGCCACAACGGCGGCGAGTCGCACGCGGTCGCGAAGCAGGCCGCCGCCGACTCGGTCACCGGCCGGTTCACCCGCCCGGACGAGGTCGCCGACCTCGTCGTCCTGCTCGCCAGCGAGCGCGCCGGCAACGTCACGGGCGCGGACTTCGTCATCGACGGCGGTCTGATCGGCACCCTGTGACCCGGGCGGACGGCGGCGCTCACCTCGTCGGTGAGTTCGTGGGCGGCCAGAAGCGCCGTGAGGGTCCGCGCCGAGATCACGGTCTCACCGCTGCGCGCCACCCTGGACGACCTCGAAGGCCTGCAGCCCGCGTTCGTCGACGAGAACGACGTGCTGCGCGACGAGGGTGAGGCCTACGCCCGGAAGCTGACCGCGGCAGGGGTGCCCACCACCAGCGTCCGCCACAACGGCACCCTGCACGACTTCATGATGCTCAACCCCGTCCGCTCGACCGCGGCGGCAGGCGCCGCCGTCGCCCAGGCCATCGAGGTACTCGAGGCCGCCCTGACCTTCGGAAAGGCGAACTCATGACCACCACAGAACAGCCCGTCGTCGTCCTCGTCCACGGCGCCTTCGCCGAGTCGGCGAGCTGGAACCGCGTCATCCAGCGTCTGCACGGCCGCGGGCTGACCGCCGTCGCGGCAGCCAACCCGTTGCGGAGCGTGGAGGGCGACGCCGCCTACGTGCGCGACGTCATCGCCGGCATCGGACGGCCGGTCGTCCTGGTCGGCCACTCCTACGGCGGCATGGTGATCAGCCAGGCGGCGTCCGGCAACGACGCCGTGCAGGCCCTCGTGTACGTCGCCGCCTTCACGCCCGAGCCCGGAGAGAGCGCGCTGCTGCTGTCCGGCAAGTTCGAGGGCAGCACTCTCGGCGGCGCGCTGGTCGCCTACCCCGTCGCCTCCGGCGGCAACGAGTTCCGGATCGCCGAGGACAGGTTCCACCACCAGTTCTGCGCCGATCTCGACGCCGATGAGGCCGCCCTCATGGCGGCGACCCAGCGGCCGGTGACCGAACAGGCGCTGACCGACGGGCTGACGGTGAGCGAGCCGGGCTGGCGTGCCAAGCCGTCCTGGTTCGTCCACGGCGATCGCGACCTCAACATCCCAGCCGAGGCGCTGAGGTTCATGGCCGAACGCGCCGGCTCGCGCGGAACCCGCGAGATCGCGGGCGCCTCCCACGCCATCGGGGCGTCCCAGCCCGACGCAGTGGCCGCAGCCGTCTTCGACGCCGTCGGCCACGTACAAGGCTGAACGAAGGGGCGGCGTGGCCGGGCACGCGGCGAATGAGAAGCCGCCCGACCACGGCTGCTCGCTCTGGCGGCTCGCGGTTCATCGCTGCGACAGATGTGGGCGATCGCTGGGAGGCGAGGCGGCCGAAGCGGCGGGGGAGCCGATCGGGCTCCGGGACGTGATCGGAGGCCAGTCCATCCGGCACGTCGATCTCAGGGGCCGGCGCGCTTGTGGCGCCGTCGTCAGGGTCACGCATAACCCGGATCTTCCGGAACACGTTGACTGGGAGCAGCACTCACACCCTATTCGGCAGATTCCGACATACAGTCGCTAAATGGGCTGTAATAACCTTGCCGCCCGAACGGTGACCCACGAGGGCAGGACCACCCGGATCGGGGTCCACGCCCTGGGCGTCATCGGGGAATTCTTGCGCGCCCGGCGTAAGGTCACCATTCCCAGGCAGGCGGGGCTGGTCTACTCCGGTCTCCGCCGGACAGTCGCCCCCGGAAGCCCTTCAGAACAGGCGCTCGCGACGCTGTCCCGTACCGTCGAGCACGGCGTCGACCTCGATCCTGTGCTGTCTGTCCACAGCCACATCCGGGGCTATGGGTGATCACCTTGAGCGCATGGCATCACTACTCCATCAAAACCCGTGTGACCACCGTGGCGAGTGCGGTCGTGGCGTTGGTCTGCGTTTCCGCCACCCTGCTGCTGCTGATGGACGCCCCCCAGCCTCCGCTCTATGGAAGCGCGGCCGTCCTGGCCGGACTCATCGGCGGTTCACTCCTGCTGATCGCGGCCACCGCGCTAGGGACGTACTGGATGATGAGCAAGACCCTCCAGCCGGTGTGTGCCATCAGCGGAAAACTCGCCATGATCCGGCCTTCCAATCTCAGCGAGCGGGTTCCGCTGCCGCGCCATGACGACGAGTTCAAGGAACTCGCACAAGTCACCAACCAGACGTTGGAATGGGCCCAGACGGCGATTCAGCAGCAGTTGAGGTTCGCCTCGGACGCCTCCCATGACCTGCGCAACCCTCTCGCAGCCATGCGTACCGAGATCGAGGACGCACTCATGAAGCCGGAGGAGACCGACTGGGTGGAAACCGGCGACAGGCTGCTGGAGTCCGTCGAGCGGCTACAGGACTTAGTGACCAACCTGCTGGACATCTCACGACTTGACGCGGGCATCATCGGTCAGTACGACCTGCTCAACCTCGCCGTCCTGGTGGACGGCGAACTCGACCACCGGCAGCGCGACCACCAGAGAAGCACGCTCAGGGTGGTCAGGAGGTTCAGCAGCGGCGTGATGGTCAACGGCGAGCGGATCAGCTTGGAGCGGCTGCTGCACAACCTTCTTGACAACGCCGAACGCCACGCCCGCTCCATCGTCACGGTCACTGTCGAGCACCGGGGCGACGCGGCGGTGCTGGAGGTCTACGACGACGGGAGCGGGGTGCCGACCGAGCATCGGGAAATCATTTTCCAGCGCTTCGCCCGCCTGCAAGACGCGCGTGCCAAGGACGCCGGCGGCAGCGGCCTGGGCCTGCCTATCGCCCGGCAGATCGCCGAAGCCCATGGCGGCACCCTCACTATCGAAGACAGCCCCTCCGGAGCACGGTTCGTCGCACGCTTCCCCCGGCCGGCCGCGCTGGCGGCGAGCAGCAGGTAGAGGGTGAAGGATCTACCAGTGCCAGTGGGCTCCGGCTCAACCCAGCGGCCGATTCGCAGGCTCCGTTCACCTACCGCGATGAGTTCGACCCTGCCCCTGACCACAGCACCTGAACAGCCAGAACGCCCCGATCCGATCGGCGCTTTCTAGG
>NZ_BOOP01000018.1 GCF_016863295.1 Planotetraspora phitsanulokensis | reverse complement strand
TTTTCAAAATGGGGTCGCCCTGATCAGGGGCGGCCCCATTTTTGTTTTCCCCTCAGAAATCCAGCACACCCGGATTATCGTTGGCCCCGTAAGAGAACCCTGAGCCGCCTTTCCCTCGGGAAGGATCATGCCGTGATCGGTGATCTGCAGTGCGTGGTGCTCGACTGTCCTGAACCGGTGTCACTCGCACGCTTCTATCAGGCACTCCTCGGTGGGACGGTGAACAGAGGCGATCGGCGGTGGGCGCTCAGCGACGAATGGGCGACCCTGCACACGGCCTCCGGTCAGGTGCTCGCCTTCCAGGGCGTGGACGACTACCGCCCGCCGCGCTGGCCGGAATCGAGCCACCCGCAGCAGTTCCATCTGGACGTCGGTGTGCCGGATCTGGATGTCGCCCATCAGCAGGTGCTGGCAGACGGAGCAAAGCTACTCGACGATGGCGGCGGCACCCGCGGCTGGCGCATCTACGCCGACCCCGCCGGCCACCCTTTCTGCCTGGTCCTCGAACGGCCGCCACGGTCCACGTGAGCGGCCGGCCCACATGTGTGACCCGTCCACGTGAGCTGCCGGTGTACGTGAGCGGCCGGCCCAGCGTGGAGAGCCCGACCGCGAGATCCGGCATGATCACACCGGAGGGGTGACGGCGGCGCCGAGGAGGGGCTCGATCCGGAACGGGATCTGAGTCGACAGCGCGATGGTCGTATCGGTGCGTTGCACCGCGGGCGAGGCCAGGATCTCCGCGATGATCTCCTGGAGATGCGGAGTGCTCCGGGCGACCACCCGGCACAGGAGGTCGGCCTGGCCGCTCGTGCCGTACACCTCGAGGATCTCCGGGATCGCGCCCAGTGTCCGTACCGCCTCGGTGAGGCTTCCCTGTGCGATCTGGAGGGACGCGAACGCGAGGATCGGGTAGCCGATCTCCTCCGTCGCCACCGTCGGCCCGAAGTCGTTGATCACCCCGCGCGCGGTGAGCTTCTCCAGGCGGGCCTGAACCGTACCGCGAGCCACCCCCAGGAGGCGGGCGAGCTCGGTCAACCCGATCCGGGGATGAGCACGCATGGTGATCAATAGTTGACTGTCGAGCGCGTCGAGCATGCGCCCGAGGCTACGCTCCGACTGAGCGAATCGGCTAGCACAAACTGCCATATTGGCCGCAGATTGTGCGTTCCGCGCACTCTGACTGGTCGCTCTTGTCAGCGAATCGGCGGCTTGCTGTCATATGGGGTTATGTTCGAGGAAGCACAGTACTTTGCTCCGGTCGCGACGCGCGACGACGGATCGGTCGTCGTCGAGCTGGCCAGCGGTCACCCCGGTTTCGCTGACACGGTGTACCGGAACCGCCGCAACGCCATCGCGGCCCTGGCGCTCGGCCACAAGCCAGGTGAGCCCATTCCCCACGCGGAGTACACCGACGAGGAGCACCACGTGTGGGCGCTCGTCACTCAGGAACTCGCCGTCAAGCACGACAAATACGCGGTGCGGGAGTTCATCGACGCCGCCGCGCGGCTGGGGCTGCCGGCGAGCCGTATCCCGCAACTTCAGGAGGTCAGCGATCTGCTGAAGCCTCTCACCGGTTTCGGATACCTGCCGGCGGCCGGGCTCGTCCCGTTGCGGGAGTTCTACGGCGTCCTGGCGGACGGCCTGTTCCACTCCACCCAGTACATCCGGCACCACTCGGTGCCCTTCTACACGCCCGAGCCTGACATCGTGCACGAGGTGATCGGGCACGCGAACACGCTCGCCTCGCCGCGTTTCGCCGCGCTCTACCGGCTCGCGGGCCGGGCCGCCCGCCGGGTCGAGACCGAGGAGGCGCTGGAGTTCGTCTCCAAGGTCTTCTGGTTCACCCTCGAGTTCGGCGTCATGCGCGAGGACGGAGAGTCCAAGGCGTACGGCGCGGGCATCCTGAGCTCGTCCGGCGAGATCGAGGAGTTCCGCGGGATGGACATCCGTCCGCTCGACCTCAAGGCCATGGGCACCACCCACTACGACATCACCAAGTACCAGGAGGTGCTGTTCGAGGCGGAGTCGTTCGATCACCTGGAGGACGTGGTCGGCACGTTCTGGGACACCTGCGACGACGACTCGATCGCCCGGCTGGCCGCGTCCCACTGACCCCAGCGTCTCGCTGCCCCTCCGCGTCTCGCTGACGCCCGTGCTCCGCTGACCCGGGCGTCTGACCCCCGCACGTCTCGCTGGGCTTCAGCGGGTCACTTGCCGATGATGAGCAGGGCGTCGCCGACGCCACGCTCTGCTCCGTCGGAGGGGTGGTTGACCACCTTCCCGTCGACCACCATGGTGCTGGAGCCGCCGCCGTCCAGGCTGATCGCGTCACGCGCGCCGAGCCATCGCATGAGTTCCGCCGACTCGAAGAAGGACGCGCCGACGGTGGTTCCGGGAGCGCGGCCGTCCACGACCGCGATCACCAGTCCGCCGGACGCCGTCACTCCCGCGAGGGTCCGCGGGTGCCGCCGAACGATCATGTTGACGTTCGCCATGCCGTCCGTGGCGGCGGTGATCGAGGTCCGTCCGTCGCGGACGAGGCCGATCCCTCCGCCGATGATGCTGGTCTCCGGGGTCAGCGGGACGACATTTCCCGTGCGCAGGTCGGTGACCTTCGCTGTGACGTCGACCGTCATGCCCTTGGCGGCGTGCGCCCTGAGCCAGTCGGCTGCGGTTCCTCTCCCATGAAGCACCCGGGTTCCGTGAGCCACCGGGGCGCCGGGACCGCGTGATCGCAGAACCTTGCCCGACGAGTCGAGCACCACTTCCTCTCCGTTGCCGGAGGGAGTCGCGCGGCCGAGTTCCTCGGTGTACATGACCAGCTCGTCGGGCCGGGCGACCCGGTTGAGGCCCCCGACCTCCAGCTTCGCCCCGTCCGCGGAAAGGGCCACGACCGACGAGGACAGCTCGGTGACGCGAGCCCTCCGGCCCGCGAGGACCAGCGCGGTGCGCCCGGGAACCGCCTCGCTGAGCAGATCGCCGCCCACCACGGAGATCCCGGTCGGATCACCGCTGAAGTCCTTCAGTGTGTGGATGTCGAAGAATCCGCCGTTGACCGCCGCGATGGCGCCCGCGGAGGACGCCATCGCCGAGACCGTTTCCCGCGCCGCCACTCCAGCGCCGAGAGACGAGCGGAAGACGCCCTGGAAGGACCGGGGGTCGACCGTCAGGACCCGTACGGTCCACGGGCCGCCGGTCTGGAACCCGTCGTCACCGCCGAAGTCGACCTTCGCGGTGATCCCGTCCTTCTTGAGCCGCTTGACCACGCGGGCGGCTTCGGCCTGCTGGCCGAGCGGCCAGGCGCCGACTCTGACCATCCAGAAGTCGGCGGCCGGATAGTCCGCGACGGCCGGCCGGGTGAACTTCACGATGGAGGGCTGGAAACCGGACTCCTCCACCGCGAGCGCCTGGGCGCTCGCGGTCTTCTCGGACAGGGCGTCCTTGCCGCGCACCACCACGCTCACGCTGTAGCCGTCGGTCGGCGTGCCCTGCGTCAGCGTGAAGTAGTCGATGCCCGGTGCGACCCGTTCGGTCACCACCTTCGGCGCCTTCGCGGATCCGAGGGGGAAGCCGGTCGAGGGGAGTGACGTCGCGGGGCGGGCCGCCGGTGGAGGCGGAGGAGCGGCGGGAAGGTCCGGAAGGCCGGGGATCTCCGGAAGCAGACGCAGGGCGTACCGGGGGCCGGGGAGCGGGGAGTTCGCGCTGGCGAAGGCCGAAAGCGTGATCGTCGTCAGGGCCACGGTGGCGGTCCCGACGATCAGATGGCGTCGCATGCGGCCTTCCCTCACTTGTGATCCTTTGAAGGACCATGGTGACGGGGATCGACGGCGGCTTGTGCCGTACACGCCAAAGAATGTGAGAAATGGTCACTACTTTCCCGTGACACCGCGCGGTGGCCGCGCTCATGATCACGGCGTCTGCGCGTCGATCTCGCGTGCCTGCTGAACGAAGTCCTGAGCGGACCTGGCCTCCACGTGGAGGAGCAGACCGTTGCGGCGCCGCGAGACGCCCCAGTAGTGCGCGGTGGCCTGACCCCACCAGATGGTCCACCGGGGGAACCGGGCGGACAGGGCTCGCACCACGATCGCCGGACTGATCTGAGGTTCGCTCGTCATCTGCACCCTTTGAGACAAGCACGATCCGTACCGTGTGCGCGAGTGCACGGAGAGTAGCGGAGTGCCATAGGACTTACACCTGGGGAGGCAGACCTGTATCCGCGTATGCGGCCTCATCCCGATCCTCATTCGGGCATGGAGGTGAATCCGCAGGTCACGGGCTTTCGCGGCGGAATGTCTCCAGAGCCAGCAACGCCACATGAAGAGACATGCACGACTCGACGTCGTCGAGGTCGGTCTCGAGGATGCGTTCGAGCCGCCGGAGCCGGTCGTAGAACGCGGGCCGGGACAGGTGCGCCTTCTGCGCGGCGACCGCCTTGTTCCGCCCGGCGTCGAGATAGATCCGCAGGATCCGCGTCAGATCGCCGTGCCGCTGGGCGTCGTGCGCGAGCAGCGCGCCGAGCTCGCGCTCGGCGAAGGTCTGCAGGCGCGCGTCGTCGCGGAGCAGGTGGAGCAGGCCGCGCAGGCGAAGGTCGGGAAGGCGGTAGAACGCGCGTCCGTCCGGCTGCCGCACCGCCACGTCGGCGACCTGCTCGGCCTCGAGGAAGCTGCGCCGTACGTCTTTGATCGACTCGACGACGGAGCCGGCCGCCAGCACGAACGGCGTGGAGAAGGTGGTCCGCAGGCGGTCGGCGAGGGCGCCGAGCGCCGCTTCGGCGAGCGAACGCGGCGGCAGAGGCAGCAGCACGCCCACCCGGCTCTGGTCGAGCGCCCCCACCAGTGCGGGGAGCCGCGAGTCGCGGCAGGCGGCCGCCGTGGCCTCGGCCAGCTCGCCGAGCTGGGCCTGCTCGCCCAGCGCGGTACCCGTGGAGGCGGTCAGCCGGATCACGGCGCTGATCAGCTTGCGGCCGGTGAGCGGCACCCCGACCGCCCGGGCCCGGGCCGCCGCCTCGTCCGGATCGGAGTAGGCGTGGGTGAGGATCCCGGTGATGATCGTGCCGTGCGCCTGCCGTTCGAGTGACTCCTGGTGGCGCTCGAGCAGCCGGCTGAGCGCGAGCGTCGTCGCCGCGCGTTCGGCGAGGACGATGTCGTGCGGGCTCGGCGACGTGTCGCACATGAGGATGAGCCGTCCCCAGTCCTGTCCCCGGGCGCCGACCATGGTGACAAGCCATCCGGCGGAGGCCTCGTACGCGGTGCGCTCCTCAGGGGAGACCGCGCGGGACCGCATCTCCCAGTTGGCCAGGATGGTTCCGGTGTCGCCTCCGGAGGCGTCGCACGCGAGCACCTGGTGGGCGAGGTTCTCCAGGACGACGGGCCGGCCGGAGAAGCGGGCGACCTGCGCCAGCACCTCGGAGGGCGACGCGCCCTCGACCGACAGTTCGGTGAAGACCTCGTGCAGCTGCTCCGACGCCCGCAGCTCCTGGAGCTGGATGTCGATGATCCGCGCGTGCACCGACTCGGTGATCTGCACGAACGGCGTCTCGCGCGTGAGGGTGACGAGTGGCAGGCCGTGGTCCTCCGCGGCCTTGACCACCGCCGGGGGCAGTTCGCGGACGAACCGGCGGCCCAGCTCCACGATGAGCCCGGAGGCGCCGACGGAGGCGAGGTCGGAGATGTAGTCGGCGAGCTTGTCCGGCTCACTCGGCAGGGCCACGCCCGTGGTGAGCACGAGCTCGCCGCCGCGCAGCAGGTGGGCGATGTCGGTGATCTCCCCGACGTGCACCCAGCGGACCCGGGTGTCGAGCCGGTCGCCGCCCGCCACGACGCGCGGATCACCGCGTCGGACGGCGTCCAGCGCGAGCACGTCGGCGACCGTGGGCAGCATGTACAGAGGCTACCTGATCATTGTGTAAAGGGGATGGGTCAGTCCCTGACAGGGTGATCCAGCCGGGCCTCCCGGGGAAGCCGGGCGGCAAGGCCGTCCAGCAGGGCGACCAGGCCGAAGTCGAACGCGAGCCGCCTGGCCGTCAGCGGGTCGATGGACGTGCCGGCGTAGGTCCGGTACCGGTCGATGAGGTGGGGATAGTCCGCGGCCACCTCATGGATGATCGGCTCCATCACGGCCTGGGCGCCGGTCACGTCGGTGCCGGCCCGGGCGAGCGCGTTGAGATAGGCGACCTCGGGGATGGTGGCGCCCAGGGTGTAGGACACCACGGCGGCGACGGCGTAGTCGACGTCGGGCCCGTCGAAGCCCGCGTCGGAGAACGCCGCCATGAGCCGGTCGGCGGCGGTCAGGGCCTTGGGGCCGAGGCCGGGCAGCACGCCGATGAGCGTCACGCACCACGGATGCGCGGAGACGGCGGTGTGCATGCCGTACGCGAAGGCGGTCGCGGCGTCGTGCCAGCTCGTCCCCTCGGGGATGACGACCTCGTCGTAGACCTCGTCCATGACGAGTTCGAGCAACTCGTCCTTGTTCGCCACGTGCCAGTAGAGGCTGGTCGCCCCCGCGCCGAGCCGCGCCCCCAGTTTGCGCATGCTGAGCGCGTCGAGCCCCTCCTCGTTGAGCAGCTCCATCGCCGCCCGGACGATCTGGTCACGACTCAGGCCCTGGTCGCGGGGGCCCTTGCGCTCACGCGTCCAGACCGAGGAGAACGGCTTCGCTGACACGGCCTCAGAATATTCGCTCGCACGGTGTGCGATGCTGCCGTACAGTGTTCAAGTCCTATCGCACACTGTACGAGGTGGATTTCATGTCGCACCCCCGCCGATGGTGGATCCTCGGTGTCCTCTGCCTGAGTCTGCTGACACTCGTCGTGGACAACACCGTGCTCAACCTGGCGATCCCGTCGCTCATGCGCGAACTCGGCGCCTCCCCGTCGGACGTCCAATGGATCATCGACGCGTACATCCTGGTGTTCGCCGGCCTGTTGCTGACCGCGGGAAGTCTCTCCGACCGGTACGGCAGGCGCCTCTTTCTGATTCTCGGTCTGGCCTTCTTCGGCGGCGCGTCGATCGCGGCCATGCTCGCGACCGAGCCGTGGCAGCTCATCGGCGCCCGGGCGCTGATGGGAGTGGGCGGCTCCCTCGTCATGCCGTCCACCATGTCGATCATGATCACCGTGTTCGACGAGAGTGAGCGCAGGAAGGCGTTCGCCGCGTGGAGTTCGGTGGCCATGGCCGGAGTGATCGCCGGGCCGACGCTGGGCGGGTTCCTGCTCCAGCACTACTACTGGGGATCGGTCTTCCTGCTCAACGTGCCCATCGCGGTCCTGGCGATCATCGCGGCGCTCGTCCTGATGCCGGAGTCGAAGGGGGAGGCCCGGGCGATCGACCCGGTCGGCGTCGTGTTGTCGATCGTGGGGATGAGCGCCCTCGTCTACGCGGTCGTCTCCGCGCCGACGGGGGAGTGGAACCCGCTCGTGGTGGCGGTGGCCGTACTCGCGTTGCTGGGCTTCGTGGTGTGGGAGCGCAGGGCGGAGCAGCCGATGTTGCCGCTGTCGCTGTTCGGCGACCGGTCGTTCAGCGGGGCGTCCTTCTCGATCGTCCTGCTGTCCTTCGGGTCCGGCGCGCTGATGCTCGCCCTGACGCAGTACCTCCAGTTCGTCCTCGGCTACGAACCGCTGAAGGCCGGCATGGCCCTGCTGCCGTACGTCATGGCGGCGCTGGTCTTCAACGGCCTTGGGGCGACGCTCGGCAAGAAGGTCAGCAACCGGACGCTGATCGTCGCCGGCCTGCTCGTGATGGCGTGCGGCTTCGGCGTCCTCGCCACGCTCAACGGCGGGTACGGCATGCTCATCACCAGCCTGATGATCATGGGGGTCGGCGGAGGCCTCGCCGGTCCCGCGGCGTACGCCACCTTGATGGGCGCGGTCCCGCCGGAGCGCGCGGGCGTGGGCTCGGCGCTGAACGACACGGTGCAGCAGGTCGGCATGGCCCTCAGCGTCGCCGTGCTCGGCAGCGTGCTCGCAGGGGTCTACACGGCCTCCATGCCGGACTCCGCTCCCGAGGCCGCCCGCGACTCGATCAGCGGAGCGCTCGCGCTGGGGGATCCCTCCGTGGCCGCGGCGGGCCGCGACGCCTTCGTGTCGGCCATGTCGGTCGGCTCCCTGGTCGGCCTCGTCTTCTCCGTGGCCGCGGCCGTGATGGCATTCCTGTTGCTGCGCCGTACCCCGGCCGCCGAGAAGGCCGTCCAGAAGGAGGCGGCCGCGGTCTGACCTGCGTCTTCCCGCAGCGCCGGATCATTTTCAGCATGTAAGGCGAATGTCTCGCATGCCGACATGTTGAAGGTTGGGAGCGGCGGCTCGGAGCGGTGATACTCGACGTATGTCTTCCCGTGATTCCGAGTCGCCCTCCGGCACCGCCGACCTGCTGGCGCGCCACCGCGCGGTCCTCCCGAACTGGATGGGCCTGTACTACGACGAGCCCATCGAGATCGTCGGAGGCAAGGGCAACCGCGTCGTCGACGCGTCCGGGAAGAGCTATCTGGACTTCTTCGCCGGCATCCTCACCAACATGATCGGGTACGACGTGCCCGAGGTGCGGGAGGCCGTCGAGCGGCAGCTGGCCACCGGCGTCGTGCACACCTCGACGCTCTACCTGATCCGCTCACAGGTGGAGCTGGCCGAGAAGATCGCCCGGTTGTCCGGCATCCCGGACGCCAAGGTCTTCTTCACCAACTCCGGCACCGAGGCCAACGAGACGGCCCTGCTGCTCGCCACCTACGCCCGCAAGACGGACCAGGTGCTCGCGATGCGGCAGAGCTACCACGGCCGGTCGTTCGGCGCGATCAGCGTGACCTCCAACCGCTCGTGGAAGAACAACTCGCTGTCGCCGCTCAACGTGCACTTCCTGCACGGCGCCGACCGCCACCTCGCCCAGTTCCGCGGGATGTCGGACGCGGACTACATCAAGGCGTGCGTCGAGGACCTGCGGCACGTGCTCGCCACCGCCGTCTCCAATGACGTCGCCGCGCTCATCGCCGAGCCGATCCAGGGCGTGGGCGGCTTCACCATGGCGCCCGACGGCCTGTTCGCCGCCTACAAGGAGGTCCTCGACGAGGAGGGCATCCTGTTCATCTCCGACGAGGTCCAGTCCGGCTGGGGCCGTACCGGCTCGGCCTTCTTCGGCATCGAGAACCACGGTGTCACGCCCGACATGCTGACCTTCGCCAAGGGCACGGGGAACGGCTTCGCCGTCGGCGGCGTCGTCGCCCGCGCCGACCTGATGGACGGTCCGCACGCCGTTGGCCTGTCGACCTTCGGCGGCAACCCGATCTCCATGGCGGCCGCGAACGCGACCCTCGACTACGTGCTCGACCACGACCTGCAGGCCAACGCGGCCCGGACCGGGGAGATCATCATCGCGGGCCTGCGCGAGGCGGAGCGCCGGCTCGGCGTCGTCGGCGCCGTGCGCGGCAGGGGCCTGATGTTCGCCGTCGAACTGGTCGACCCCGCCACCGGAGCCCCCGCGCCCGCCCTGGCCGTCCGGTTCCTGGAGGAGACCAAGAAGCTCGGCCTGCTCATCGGCAAGGGCGGCCTGTACGGCAACACCCTGCGCATGGCCCCGCCGCTCACGCTCACCGAGGACGAGGCCCGGGAGGGCCTGGGCATCCTCGTCACCGCGCTGGAGACCGTCGACGATGAAGCACGTTAGTCACTGGATCGACGGCGCCCGCACCGGCGGCGACGGCCGTACCGCCGAGATCTTCAACCCGGCGACCGGGGAGGTCAGCGGTCAGGTCGCCCTCGCGACCGTGGCGGAGGTCGACGCGGCGGTGGACTCCTCCGCGCGCGCCTTCCCCGGCTGGCGGGACACGTCCCTGGCCAAGCGGGCACAGACGTTGTTCCGATTCCGCGAGCTGATGGACCGGCACCGTGACGATCTCGCCGCCCTGATCACGGCCGAGCACGGCAAGGTCCACTCCGACGCCCTCGGCGAGGTCGCCCGCGGCCTCGAGGTCGTCGAGTTCGCGTGCGGCATCCCCCACCTGCTCAAGGGCGGATTCTCGGAGAACGTCTCGACCCGGGTCGACTCCTACTCGATCCGCCAGCCCCTCGGCGTCGTCGCCGGGATCACGCCGTTCAACTTCCCGGCCATGGTGCCGATGTGGATGTTCCCCGTGGCCATCGCCGCGGGCAACGCCTTCATCCTGAAGCCGTCGGAGAAGGACCCCTCGGCGTCGCTGCTGATGGCCGAGCTGTGGGCCGAGGCAGGACTGCCCGACGGGGTGTTCAACGTCGTCCAGGGCGACAAGGTCGCGGTGGACCGGCTGCTGGAGCACCCGGCCGTGCAGGCCGTGTCCTTCGTCGGCTCGACCCCGATCGCCCGGTACGTCTACGAGCGGGGAACCGGCCACGGCAAGCGGGTCCAGGCGCTGGGCGGAGCCAAGAACCACATGCTGGTGCTGCCGGACGCCGACCTCGACCTGGTCGCCGACTCCGCCGTCTCCGCGGGCTTCGGCTCGGCCGGCGAGCGCTGTATGGCGATCTCCGTCGTCCTCGCCGTCGAGCCGGTCGGCGACGAACTGGTCGAGAAGATCGTCTCCAGGGTCGGCCGGCTGAGGGTCGGGCCGGGCGACGACCCGGCGTCCGAGATGGGACCGCTGGTGACCGCGGCGCACCGCGACAAGGTGGCCTCCTACCTGGACCTCGGCGTGGAGGAAGGGGCCAAGATCGTGGTGGACGGCCGCGAGACGCCCGTCTCCGGCGGCCGCGGTAACGGCTTCTGGCTCGGCCCGACGGTGCTCGACCACGTGCCGGCGAACTCGCGCGTCCACCGCGAGGAGATCTTCGGCCCGGTCCTGTCGATCGTGCGGGTGAAGTCCTTCGAGGAGGGCCTCCACCTGATCAACACCGGCGAGTACGGCAACGGCACGGCCGTTTTCACCAACGACGGCGGCGCCGCGCGGCGCTTCCAGAACGAGGTCGAGGTCGGGATGATCGGCATCAACGTGCCCATCCCGGTGCCGATGGCGTACTACAGCTTCGGCGGGTGGAAGGCCTCGCTGTTCGGCGACACCCACGTTCACGGGACCGAGGGAGTGCACTTCTACACCCGGGGCAAGGTCGTCACCTCACGCTGGCTCGACCCCTCCCACGGCGGAGTGAACCTGGGCTTCCCCACCAACGCCTGAGGCACAGCGTGGGCGGGACGCGGCCACCGGGGCCAGTAGGCTCGTGATGTCCGTCTCGTGAGGGGGTCAGCCCGGTGAGGCTTCGCCGTACGCAACTCGTGGTCGCAGTGGCGGCCGCGGGGTTCCTGGCCGCGGCCTGCGGAGGAGGCGGAAACTCGCGGGTGGTCGCGGCCACGCCGGGGACCGGCGCCACCACGGCGAAGACCTCCGTCAGCGCCTCGCCCAAGGCCTCGTCCCCGGCGCCGAGCGGCTCGGCGACCCCGACGCCGATGGCGTCGCACGGACCCGGCGAGGGCGCGCTGCGCGTTCTGGCGATCAGCGGATACGCCGAGTGGGGCGGGACCGACCCGACGGTCAACTGGGTCAAGCCCTTCGAGGAACAGACCGGCTGCAAGGTCTCGCTCTCGTTCTACGACCCCGGTCTCGAGGCGACACCAGGCGGCGCCTCGCTCGGCCCCTTCGACGTGGTGTCCGCCACGCCGGAGATCGCGGGCAGGCTGATCGACGAGGGCACGGTCGCACCGATCAACACGGCGCTCGTCGAGGGCTACGAGAAGATCCCCACCCACCTGCGCGAACTCCCCGCGTACACCGAGGACGACCAGGTGTACGGCGTGCCGTACCTGTGGGGGGTGGACGAGGTGCTCTACGACGCCACCAAGGGCAGGCCGAAGGACGAGGGGGCCCTGTTCACCGGCAAGGGTCCGGTGCTGCTCAGGGACGATCCGCTGACGATCGCGGACGCCGCGCTGGTCCTCAAGCGGCGGGGCGCGGACATCAAGGATCCGTTCGATCTCACCCCGTCCCAGCTGGACAAGGCCGTGGACCTCATCACCTCGAACAAGTCGGGGGAGCGGACCTTCTGGCGTGACCCCATCGACGTCGTGGAGGGCTTCGCCTCCGGCTCCGCGCGGCTCGCGCAGGGCACGCCGTACCATCTCGACGTGCTGAAGAGCGGGAACAAGCCCGTCGAGGCGCTCGACGGCCGGCCGCTGACGGGCTGGTCGGACTCGTGGATGGTCGCTGCGGGCGCGGCCCATCCGTCATGCGCCTACCAGTGGCTGGAGTGGACGGCCTCAGCACAGGCACAGGGCCCGGCGGCGGCCTGGACCGGCCTCGCCCCCGCGAATCCGGCCGCCTGCACGGGCGACGCGAAGCGGGTGTGCGTGGACTACCACGTGGGAGACCCGGCGGCATTCAAGGGCGTCTACTTCGCCGCTCGTCCAGGCGACTACCCTCAGTGGGCTGAGCGCTGGACGCAGATAGCTCACGGTTAGCGATCCAGACGCCGAGGTCGGGAGCGCCCGACCGCACGCGGTTTCTGCGCCGGCGGATCAGCGTCTCCAGCGCCCACGTGCCGGGGCCGAGCACGGCGATGAGGAAGAACGACCAGCAGAACAGCGCCGACAACTCGCCGCCGTTGACCAGAGGCAGCACGCCTCTCGGCTGATGCGCCATGAAGTACGCGAAGGCCATGGACCCCGACGCGAGCAGCGCCGCGATCCGGGTGAAGAGCCCGACGAGGACGAGCGCCCCGCAGAGCGCCTGGATGAGCGCGGCCCACCACCCCGGCCAGGTGCCGAACGCAACCGCTTGACCCATGCCGCGGTTGCCGCCGAACACGTTGAACAACGAGGCCACCCCGTGGCACATGAACAGCATGGCGGCCACCATGCGGAACAGCGAGAGGACCGGCCCGTGGAAACGGTCGAGTCTCATGAGATCACCTCTCGGGCTCGCGTGCGGTGCCGCCCGCGCGTCACGACATGGCGGCGCGGGAACGGCGAGGAAGCGGCACCTTGCCCTCAGGAGCGGGCAGCAGCGCCTCGGCGCAGTCGTCGCAGGCGTGGACCGGGGCGTTGTCGGGGAGCAGGCCCACCTTGACGCGGGGGCGGGGCCACTTCTTGTGGCAGACCACGCAGGCGTCGCCCTCGCGTTGGACGGGAGTGAGACCGGCCGGGTCGAACGTCAGCATGAGCCGCTCGGCACCGTTCGGATTCCAGCCCATTCCCCGTCCCCCCTCGATCGAGTATCGAAACCGTTATAACGCGGTTACGGGCTGTGATCGGCGCGTGTCAGGCCAAGGGGCGGTTAAATCGCGGCATGGCGCGGGCGTTACAACAACAAAAGGGACACTCGACGTCAAGCCGGGTGTCCCTTTTAATCTTATTTAAGGGCTCTAATCCGCACTGATTGCTCTCTCCAGGATGGAAAGCCCTTCTTCCAGCAAATGGTCAGGAATAACCAGCGGCGGAAGGAACCGGAGCACATTGCCGTAGGTGCCGGCGGTGAGCACCAGCAGCCCCTCGGCGTGGCACCTGGCCGCGATCGGGCCGGCCGGCAGCGGGTCCTTGGTGCCCGGGACCACGAGCTCGATCGCCGTCATGGCCCCGCGGCCGCGGACGTCGCCCACGATGCCGAACCGCTCCTGGAGGGAGCGCAGGCGCGGCAGCATGATCTCGCCGATGTGCTTGGCGCGGTCGACGAGCTTGTCCTGCTCGATCGTCTCCAGCACGCCGAGGGCCGCCTCGCAGGCGAGGGGGTTGCCGCCGTAGGTCCCTCCGAGGCCGCTGACGTGGACCGAGTCGAGCAGGTCCGCGCGACCGGTGACGGCGGCCAGCGGAAGGCCGCCCGCGATGCCCTTGGCCGTGCAGATGATGTCGGGGACGATGCCCTCGTCCTCGCAGGCGAACAGGTGGCCGGTCCTGGCGAAGCCGGTCTGCACCTCGTCGGCGACGAAGACGATCCCGTTGGCCCGGCAGAACTCGGCGATCTTCGGCAGGAATCCGCGGGCGGGCTCGATGAAGCCGCCCTCGCCGGCGATCGGCTCGATGACCACGGCGGCGACGTTGCCCGCGCCGATCTGCTTCTCGATCATGTCGATCGCCTGGGCGGCGGCCTCGTCCGCGCAGTTCTCCGGTCCGCTCGGCCAGCGGAACGGGTAGGCCAGCGGCACCCGGTAGACCTCGGGCGCGAACGGCCCGAAGCCGTCCTTGTACGGCATGTTCTTGGCGGTCAGGGTCATCGTGAGAAGGGTCCGGCCGTGGTAGCCGTGGTCGAACACCACGACCGCCGGGCGTCCGGTGGCGTGCCTGGCCACCTTCACCGCGTTCTCGACGGCCTCGGCGCCGCTGTTGACCAGGAACGTGCGCTTTTCATGATCGCCGGGCGTGAGCTCGTTGAGCTTCTCGCACACCGTGACGTACGACTCGTACGGCGTGACCATGAAGCAGGTGTGGGTGAAGTCGGCCACCTGCCGCTGGACCCGCTCGACCACGCGGGGAGCGGAGTTCCCCACGCTCGTCACGGCGATGCCCGAGCCGAAGTCGATGAGGGAGTTGCCGTCCACGTCGACGACGACGCCGCCACCGGCGTGGGTCACGAAGACGGGAAGCGTGGTGCCGATGCCCGGGGGCACGGCGGACTGCTTGCGCGCGAACAGCTCACGCGACCGGGGTCCCGGGATCTCGGTGACGAGGCGGCGTTCCTGCGGGAGCCGCGGGCCGCCATGGACGGTGCCGGTGGTGCCTTCGACGGTCATGTCTTCGACGGTACGGCCACCGTCTTCACCTGCCGATACGTCGTCATGGCAGAATAAGTCCGTACTTTTGGCCAACTCGGACAAAGTTGGGCTTGGGGGGCTGGTGGCGCCGACGCTGCGCCGGGTGACGGCGATCACGCCGCTGCACCTGGAGGTCCTGGCCGGCCACGACGAGCTGGATCGGCCGGTCCGCTGGGTGGCGGTCAGCGAGCTCGAGGATCCCACGCCGTTCCTCGAGGGCGGGGAGCTGGTGCTGACGACCGGCATGCGGCTCACCCCGGACGACGCCGTGCCGTACATCTCGCGGCTGGTCGCCCGGGGCGCGACCGGGCTGGGGTTCGGAGTGGGACTCGGCCACGACCTGGTGCCGCCGGCCTACGTGGACGCCGCGGCGGCCGCCGGTCTGCCGCTCGTCGAGGTGCCGAGGGACACCGCGTTCATCGCGATCGGCAAGGCCGTCAGCGAGCTCATCGCCGCCGAGCAGTACGAGGAGATCAGCCGGGCCTTCGCGGCGCAGGGCCGCCTCACCCGGGCCGCGCTCCAGCCCTCGGGCACCGGGGCGATCATCGACCGTCTGGCGCGGGAGGTCTCCGGGTGGGCTCTCCTCCTCGACGACGCGGGAGCGGTCAGGCATTTCGCCGACGCCACGGGGACGGGCCCGCCCGCGGAAGAGAAGGCCGCGGCGTTGCGCCCCGAGCTGGCCCGGCTGAGACGGACGACGTCGCCGGCCAGTCTCGCCCTGGCCACTCCCGGTGAGCGCGTGATCGTGCAGCCGGTCGGCCGTCGCGGATTCTTCGTCGTCGGGGCCGCGAGGGCGTTCTCGCCGATCGAGCACACCGTGGTCAACGCGGCGGGCTCCCTGCTCACGCTCGCCCTGGAGCAGGGCCGCGACCAGCGCGCCGCCGCCGGCCGAGTCAGGGCCGCGGTGTTCCGCCTGCTGCTCGCCGGTCAGACCGAGGCCGCCGCCGACGCGCTCGCGGCGCTGGGCGGGACACTGCCCGAAGGGGCGGTGGCCGTGCTCGCCTGCGAGACGGCCGACGCGGAGGCGCTGGCGGAGGCGTTGCCGTGCTTCACCGCCCCGTGGGGCCGGCTGGTCGTCGCACTGGCCCCCGCCGGCGACGTGGAGCTGCTCGCCGGACGTGCGGCCGGGCACGGCCGGGTCGGCGTGGGCGTTCCCGGAGTCGACCTCGCCCTCGGCCTCGACCAGGCCGAGCGCGCACTGGCCTCAGCCGACCCGGTGGCGCACTTCGCCGAGCTGGCCGGTCAGCGGTTGCTCGCGTTGCTGGAACCCGGAGCGGCGGCGGCTTTCGCGGCCGCTCTGCTCGCGCCGCTGCGCGAGTACGGCTCACGCGGTGACCTGGTCGAGTCGCTGCGCGCCTACCTCGCCAGCAACGGTCACTGGGACGCGGCGGCGCAGCGGCTGGGGATCCACCGGCACACGCTCAGGTACCGCATGAAGAGGGTCAGCGAGCTGCTCGGCCGTGATCTCGACGATCCCTCGGCGCGGGCCGAGCTCTGGATCGCGCTGTGCCTGTGAGGATCAGCCGTTCCTGACCAGGAAGGAGGAGATCGTCGCGGTGGTGACGGTCTCGAAGGTCTTGGAGTCCTGCAGGTGACCGGCACGTTCCAAGCTCAGCGCCCCCTGCGCGGCGGCCCACAGCGCGTCGGCCACCCTCCTGGGCTGCGTGGGGACGAGATAACCGGCGGAGATGCAGTCGGCGATCACCCGGTCGAAGATGTTCAGCGCGGCGCGGGCGAGCGTCCTGGCCCGCTCGCTCGGCACGAATTCGGGGATCGCCCGCTCGAACATGAGGCTGTAGTAGCCCGGCTCGGACAGGGCGGCGTCGCGGTAGGCGAGGCCGAGGGCCGTCAGGTAGTCGAGCGGGTCGCCGCGCAGCGGCACGCCCTCCAGACGCCGGCGGAACCGTTCGAAGCCCTCCAGATAGAGCGCCTCGGCCAGCCCTTCCTTGCTGCCGAACATCGTGTAGATGACCTGGGTCGGGCAGTCGGCCTCGGTGGCGATCCGCCGCACGGTGAGGCTCTCCGGGCCGTCCGAGGAGAGCAGCCCGCTGGCGACGTCGAGGAGCTTGGTGCGGAGCTCGTCATACGTGCTCCGCTGGCCGCGCGCGTAGGCACCCTGAAGACCGAGCGGCGCCGGCGTACCCATCAGCGACGAGCCCTTCTCGAATTAGGGTCCTCGGTCGGACCCGGATGATGACTTAACCATGCGGCTCGGCTTTCAAACCGCTCCGAAACGGAAAACATCCTGAAATTGCGCTGCATTTGTGACGTACCAAACTTGTCCAC
Source organism: Planotetraspora phitsanulokensis (assembly GCF_016863295.1). GTDB lineage: Bacteria > Actinomycetota > Actinomycetes > Streptosporangiales > Streptosporangiaceae > Planotetraspora > Planotetraspora phitsanulokensis. Next base: position 252,420 of record NZ_BOOP01000018.1, on the reverse strand, counting down.
ATCGGTACACCGCTGACCAGTGGTTGTGCTGGGAGGCGTAGAGCCTGTTCCGACCTGCTGACATACGGTCGGAAACATGGACGTGCGCCGTGATGCAGACCTTCGCCCCTTCTGGCTCGCCGGCCGCCCCGCGACCGGGGACGCCGAGCTGACCGTGACCAACTCCCATGACGGGCGGATCGTCGGCGTCGCCTCTGTGCCGACTCCGGATCAGGTCGAGGAGGCCGTGGCGGCCGCGCACGCCGTCAGCCGACAGGCCGCGGCGCTTCCCGTGCATGTCCGGGCCGAGGCCCTCGCCCACGTCTCCCGGCGTCTCGCCGAGCGTTCGGAGGAGATCGCCCGTCTGATCACCGCGGAGAACGGCAAGCCGATCCTGTGGGCCAGGGGCGAGGTCGGGCGGGCCGTGTCCACGTTCCGGTTCGCCGCGGAGGAGGCCCGGCGGTTCAGCGGCGCCGTACAGCGCCTCGACACCGAGCCTGCGGCCCAGGGGCGTCTGGCCTACGTCACCCGCGTGCCGTACGGGCCGGTGCTGGCGATCACGCCGTTCAACTTCCCGCTGAATCTGGTCGCGCACAAGGTGGCCCCGGCGATCGCCGTCGGCGCCTCGATCATCGTCAAGCCCGCGCCCGCGACCCCGCTCTCCTCGCTCGTGCTGGGGGAGATCCTCGCCGAGACCGACCTGCCGGAGGGCATGTTCTCCGTGCTGCCCGTCCCGAACGACCGGGCCGGAGCGCTCGTGACCGACCCCCGGCTTCCGGTGGTCTCGTTCACCGGCTCCGGGCCGGTCGGATTCGCGATCAAGGACCAGGTCCCGCGCAAGCACGTGACGCTCGAGCTCGGCGGCAACGCCGCCGCGGTCGTCCTCGGGGACGCCGACCTCGACTGGGCCGCGAGCCGGGTCGCCCTGTTCTCCAACTACCAGGCAGGCCAGAGCTGCATCGCCGTACAGCGAGTGATCGTCGAGGACTCCGTGGCGGAGGAGTTCACCGGGAAGCTGCTGTCGGCCGTCGGCGCGCTCGTCACCGGAGACCCCGAGGACGACAAGACCCAGGTCGGACCGCTCGTCAGCGAGGACGCCGCGGTGCGCGTGGAGAAGTGGGTCGCCGAGGCCGTCGCGGCCGGCGCGCGAGTGCTGGCCGGAGGCACGCGGGACGGCGCCACCGTCGCACCCACCGTGCTGACCGACGTGCCCTCCGACGCGAAGGTCGTCCGGGAGGAGGTCTTCGGGCCCGTCATGGTCATCCAGCGGGTGGGCTCCGTCGACGAGGCGTTCGCCGCCGTCAACGACTCCAAGTACGGCCTGCAGGCCGGCGTCTTCACCCGGAGCCTCGACGCGGCCTTCCGGGCGAACCGCGAACTGGAGGTCGGCGGCGTGATCATCGGTGACGTGCCGTCCTACCGGGCCGACCAGATGCCCTACGGCGGGGTCAAGGAGTCGGGCATCGGGCGCGAGGGCCTGCACTCCGCGATGGACGACCTGACCTACGAGAAGGTCATGGTCCTCACCGGCCTGCCGCTCTGATCCGAGGTGCCATCCCTCTGACCGGGGCGCGATCCCTCCGGCCGAGGCGCCGTCCTCTGACCGGGGCGCCACCCCGCCGAAACTGCCGGTGAACGAGAGGCGAAAAATCGGATAAAAGGGATTATTACTCCACTGTTCGCGCAGGGATCGGGACATGGACGCCAGCACCCTGCTCCTGGGAGTAGTCGTCATCACGGCGCTCGCATTCGACTTCACCAACGGTTTCCACGACACCGCCAACGCGATGGCCACCTCGATCGCGACCAGGGCGCTGCGCCCGCGCGTCGCCGTGGCCCTGTCGGCCGTGCTCAACTTCGTGGGCGCGTTCCTGTCGTTGAAGGTGGCGGCGACGATCGCGAGCGGGATCGTCGAAAGCGGCGCGATCACGCTGACCGTCGTCTTCGCCGGCCTGGTCGGCGGATTGGCCTGGAACCTGCTGACCTGGTATTTCGGCATACCCTCGAGCTCGTCCCACGCGTTGATCGGGGGCGTCGTGGGAGCCACCCTCATCGCGGCGGGAAGCGGTGCCGTCAAGGTGGACGGCCTGATGTCCAAGGTGATCGTCCCCGCCTTCCTGTCGCCCGTCTTCGCCGCCCTGGTGGCCATCGTGGGGACCTTCCTCGTGTACCGGATCACGCACAACGTCCCGAAGTCGACCAGGTCCCGGGCGTTCCGGCTCGGCCAGATCGGCTCCGCCTCGCTCGTGTCCCTCGCCCACGGCACGAACGACGCCCAGAAGACGATGGGCGTCATCACGCTGGCGCTGATCGCCAACCACACGATCAGCCCCGGCGCGGGGACGCCGTTCTGGGTGATCGTCGCCTGCGCCCTGTGCATCTCGCTCGGCACCTACATCGGCGGCTGGCGGGTGATCAGGACGCTGGGCAAGGGGCTGACCGAGATCGAGAGCCCCCAGGGCTTCGCCGCCGAGGGCTCGTCGGCGGCCGTGATCCTCGCCGCGACCCACTTCGGGTTCCCGCTCTCCACGACCCACGTGTGCAGCGGGTCGATCATGGGCGCCGGGATCGGCAAACGCCTGGCGGAGGTCCGCTGGGGCGTCGCGGGCCGCATGGTGACGGCCTGGCTGGTCACGATCCCCGCGGCCGCGCTCGTCGGGGCGGGCGCGTGGAAGGGCGCGGACGCCATCGGCGGCACGGGCGGCGTCGCGGTCGTCTTCTGCGCCGCGCTGCTGTTCGCCGGATCCCTCTATCTGGCGGCGCGGAGGATCCCCGTCACGCACGCCAACGTCAACGAGGAGTGGACCGGGACGCTGGCGCCGCGGAAGGAGCGGGTGGCATGAACCAGTACGTCGACATCGACTCTCTCTGGAAGGTGCTGGTCGCCGGTCTGGCCGGAGGTGTGGGCCTCGTCGCCCTGTTCGCCGTGGGCCTGGCCGGGCTGTCCACGCGCATGCCCTCCAATGCGGCGTCCCGGGCCGGTGCGGCGGGCCTGGCGGTCGCGGTGGTGTGCTTCACGCTCGTCGTCGCGGGGGCCGCGCTCGGGTTGTACGTGATGTTGAAGAAGTGACGGTGCTCGCCCGCAATCTCCTGTTTGAGATGGTTGTGTAGTGTCACCGACTTCTGCGGGACTTTCGAGGTCAGGAGATGTTTACATGACCGAACTGCCGGACAAGGTGGGCGACTGGGAACTCCTGCGCCGTACGCCCGGGCTGACGGTGGTGGACAACGACGACGACGATCCCATCCTCGTACGGGCCGACGGCAGACCGGTCGACACCTGGCGCGAGCACTACCCTTACCGGGAGCGGATGCCCAGGGCCGTCTACGACCGCGACAAGCGGCTGCTCCAGATCGAGCTCCTCAAGCTGCAGTACTGGCTGAAGGACACCGGCGGCCGGCTGGTGATCCTCTTCGAGGGGCGCGACGCGGCGGGCAAGGGTGGCACGATCAAACGGTTCATGGAGCACCTCAATCCGCGCGGGGCCAAGGTGGTCGCGCTGGAGAAGCCGTCCGAGCGTGAGCGCACGCAGTGGTACTTCCAGCGCTACGTCAACCACCTGCCGGCCGCGGGGGAGATCGTGCTGTTCGACCGGTCCTGGTACAACCGGGCCGGGGTCGAGCGGGTCATGGGCTTTTGCAGCCACGAGGAGTACGTGGAGTTCATGAACCAGGCGCCGCAGTTCGAGCGGATGCTCGTGCGCGACGGGATCCACCTGGTCAAGCTGTGGTTCTCCGTGTCGCGGGCCGAGCAGCGCACGCGGTTCGTGATCCGCCAGGTCGACCCGGTCAGGCAGTGGAAACTGTCGCCGATGGACATCGCCTCGCTGGATCTGTGGGACGACTACACCCGCGCCAAGGAGGACATCTTCCTCAACACCGACACGGCCGACGCGCCCTGGACGATCATCAAGAGCAATGACAAGAAGCGCGGGCGCCTGGCGGCCATGCGCTACGTGTTGTCGCTGTTCGAGTACGAGGACAAGGACCTGTCGGTCGTCGGGCTGCCCGACCCGGTCATCGTCAGGTCGGCCGTCGACATCGTCGACGAGGACAAGGCCGAGCCGCTGAACCCGCTCGCCTGAACCCGGCGAACCGCGGGCCCGGTCAGGCGCCCTCGGCCAGCTGGAAGAGGTCCCTGGTGGCCGTGCTGAAGTAGGGCCCGTACATCGTGCCGCGGTCGTTGCTGTACTTGAAGCTGCTCACCGAGGTGAGCGTGCCGCGCCCGGTCGCGGGGTCGAAGTCGGTGAGCCACGGCCCGCCGCTCGCGCCCGCGGTCAGGTCGCATCGCAGGCCCTGGTCCTGGGTCTGGCGCTGTGGGTCGCCATGGACGGCGCCCGCGCAGTACAGCAGGTGCTCGCCGTCGTAGGGCGGGTCGGCGGGGAACCCGAACCCGTAGGTGCGCACGCCTCGCTGGGGGAAGAAGCCGATCTCCTGCCCGCCCACCAGATCGGTCAGGTGCCGGCCCTCTCGGCGGGTCACCGCCACCATGCCCACGTCGTAGTCGTCATCTCCCCCTCGCGACCACGGCCCGGGCACGAACATCCGCCGGGCGGAGAAGGCGCCGTACGGCTGCCGACCCCCCTGGTAGCCGGGGACGAAGGTCCAGTTCTCCGCCCAGGGCCCCGCGCCGTCCTTCACACAGTGGCCGGCGGTGACGACGACGTCCCGGTTCGCGCTGCGTACGGCGCTGGCCGAGCACACGAAGTCGACGCCCTTCATGGTGAGGAAGACCCGGCCGGTCGTCCTGGTCACCGAGCCGCCCGATGCCCAGTGCGAGCCGTTCGTGGTGGAAGCCGGGGCCGCGATCGCGGCCTTGCCCCTCGCCGAGCCCGGAGCCACGGCCTGCCGGGCGGACTTGAACTGCCTCAGGCGCGCCGCGTCGCCGTTCTCCTGTCCCGCCGCGCCGGGCAGGGCCAGGCCGCGCCGCAGGGCGCCCGCGGGCTTCGCCGGCCGGGGGAGCGAGCGGCCCTGGTCGCGCAGGAACTTCGCGGGCGGCGGCAGCAGGCGCCCCGCCGCGAGGAGATCCGGATTCGTGAGCGCCCGCCTCGGGGCGGCGAGCGCCTCGCCCGGCGTCGCGAGCCTCTTGCCCGGCTTCCCGAGCGACTTCCCCGGCTTCCCGAGCGACTTCCCCGGCTTCGCGAGCGACTTCGCCGGTCTCGCGAGCCTTTTCGCGGGGCCGGTGAGCGCCGCGGCGGGGCCGGTCTCGACCGGGCGTGCCCTCTCGCGGGCGGTCCTGTCGCGCGTGGCCTTCCGCGTGGCCTTCTCCGTGGGGGAGAGTCCCGTCGCCGGGGCGGTGAGGTCAGGGGTGGTGAGGTCGCCGGTGGTGACGTCACGGCTGGGGAGGACGCGGCCGGGAAGCGGCTTGCCGGGTCCGTCCAGGCCGGCGGCGGGCGGTGGCGGGATCTCCGCCGGTCCGCGGGGGGCTCCACCGGGTGCGGGCAACACGCCCCGGGCCATCCCGCCGATCCTCCCGGCGCCGCCCATCTCGCCGATCGCGGGCAGCAGATCGATCGGGATCGCGCGCGCCATCCGCTCGGGAGTCCAGTAGCCGCCGAGCGCCGGTGCGACGGCGTGCTCCACGATGTCCGTTACGGGATCGCCCTGACCTGCGGGAGGTGTCAGAAGCCCGGCGGCCAGGGTGACGACGGCAAGCAGGGGGAGGCTCGGAGTCATGGCACCCGAGTCTGGACCACCAACAGTGCCCGTGCGACTACTTTCGGTAAATCCCGCACTGCCGGGCTCCGAGCGTGCAGTGGACGTCCCGCTCCTCGGGGACAATGGGACGGTGACTTCCCAATCCCGGTCGATCGTGGTGCTCGGCTCGACGGGCTCCATCGGCACTCAGGCACTCGATGTGGTGGCCCGCGCGACGGACCGGTTCCGGGTGGTGGGACTCGCGGCCGGCGGCGGCAGGGTGGATCTTCTCGCCCGCCAGGCCGCCGCGTACGGCGTCGAGGCGGTGGCCGTCGCGGACGCGGGAGCCGTACCGGCGCTGGCGGAGGCGCTCGCGGCGCACGGCGCCCGGCCCAAGATCCTCGCCGGTCCCGAGGGCGTGGCCGAGCTCGCCGCCTGGCCCTGCGACGTCGTGCTGAACGGGATCACCGGGGCGCTCGGGCTGACCTCCACGCTCGCGGCGCTCGAGGCGGGGCGGGTGCTCGCCCTCGCCAACAAGGAATCCCTGATTATCGGCGGGCCGCTGGTGAAGCGCCTGGCGGCTCCGGGCCGGCTGCTGCCCGTCGACTCCGAGCACTCGGCCCTGGCTCAGTGCCTGTGGGCGGCGGGCCCGTCCGGAGCCGAGGCGAAAGCCGTACGGCGCCTGATCGTGACGGCGAGCGGGGGCCCGTTCCGCGGCAGGACGCGGGCGGAACTGCGCGACGTGACGCCGGAGATGGCGCTCAACCACCCGACGTGGAGCATGGGCCCGGTGATCACCGTGAACTCGGCCACCCTGGTCAACAAGGGGCTCGAGGTCATCGAGGCGCACCTGCTGTTCGACATCGGCTTCGACCGGATCGAGGTCGTGGTCCACCCGCAGTCGATGATCCACTCGATGGTGGAGTTCACCGACGGCTCGACGATCGCGCAGGCGAGCCCGCCGGACATGCGGCTGCCGATCTCCCTGGCTCTGGGCTTCCCCGAGCGTGTGCCCGATGCGAGCCCGGCGGTCGACTGGACGACGGCCCACACCTGGACCTTCGATCCGCTCGACGACGAGGCGTTCCCCTCGGTCGCGCTGGCCCGCCACGTCGGCACCGTGGGCGGTACGGCTCCCGCGGTCTACAACGCGGCCAACGAGGTGTGCGTGGAGGCCTTCCTCAAGTCGGGCCTGCCGTTCCTCGGCATCGTCGACACCGTGGAGCGGGTCGTGGCCGAGCATTCCGCCGGTCCCGCGTCGTCGGTCGAGGAGGTCCTCGCGGCCGATTCCTGGGCCAGGACGCGGGCCGCCGAACTGACCGCCCAGCCCGGCTGACGGGGCGCGCGCCGGCTTGCTCCGTGGCCCTCGCCGTCGATCGGCCGCGAGCGTGATCCGGGAGGAAACAGCGGCCGGGACCGCTCAGGACGGTGTGACAGGTGCCGGTTCCCCGACGGTGTAGGTGACGCCGGTCAGCCGTTCGGACTCCTGCCACAGGCGGCGTTGGGCCGCGGTGTCGTGGGAGCGGGCGCTCGACTGGACGCGGGCGGGGTGTCCGGTGAACTGAGCTCGGCCCGGCGGGCCGTAATATTCGCCGCCGCGCACGCCCGGGTCGACCGCGGCGCGAACGGCGGCCAACGCCGCCACCTGCGGACTCTGCATCAGCCACCAGGTGAGCATTCGAAGCTGGGGACGCATCATGACTCTGACCGGGAGGGGCATCTCGCGACCGAACTCGGTGCGCGCGTTGCCGGGATGGGCGGCCACCGCGACGGTCGGCACACCGGCCGAGGCAAGCCGCCGGTGCAGTTCGTAGGTGAACATGAGGTTCGCCAGCTTGGACTGGAAGTACGCGTGCGTGTACCGGTACCCGCGTGTGAAGTGCAGGTCTTCGAAGTCGACGGTGCCGCGCCGGTGCCCGATGCTGCTCACCGTGACGACCCGGGACCCGGGTACGGTCAGCAGCCGGTCCAGGACCAGCCCGGTGAACGCGAACGGGCCGAGGTGGTTGGTCGCGAAGGTCGACTCGAAGCCGTCCTCGGTGACCGCGTGCCGCGGCCTGACCCCGCCGGCGTTGTTGATGAGCAGGTCGAGCCGGGGGTGGTCGGCCCGGAGTTGTTCGGCGGCGCCCCGGACGGAGGCCAGTGACGCAAGGTCGAGTTGCAGCGTGCGGACCGTCGAATCCGGCGCCGAGGCGGTGATGCGGTCCGCGGCGGCCGCCGCCTTGTCGGCGTTCCGGCAGGCCAGGATCACTGTGGCGCCGTGCTCGGCGAGCAGCTTGGCCGTCTCGAAGCCGACCCCGGTGTTCGCGCCGGTGATCACGGCCGTGCGTCCTCGTTGGTCGGGTACGTCGGCGGACGTCCAGCGCCGCCTTGTGCTCAGGGTCATCCGATGCTCCGATCCGGGTAGAATCGGGACGGTCGTCCCGCTTATGTGAATATACGGGACGGTCATCCCGGTTGTCTACGGTGAGAGGGGGCACGGCTCCGCGATGGCGAAAAAGCCGACCGCGACCGACGCCGGCGGTCAGAAGCCCGGGAGGGCGTTGCGCGCCGACGCCCGGCGCAATCGTGCTCGGGTGCTGCAGGTGGCGGCCGAGGTCTTCGCGGCAGAGGGACTGTCCGTGCCGGTACATGAGATCGCACGCCGTGCGGGCGTGGGCACCGGCACCGTCAGCCGCCACTTCCCCACGAAGGAGGAGTTGTTCGCGGCGATCCTGCTCGACCGCTTGGAGCAGCTCAGCGGCAGAGCGGACGAGCTCGCCGAAAGCCACGACGCCGGAACGGCCTTCTTCACCTTCTTCTCCACGCTGGTCCACGAGGGTGCGCCGCATCGTGGCCTGGCCGAAGCCCTGGCCGGCGCCGGCTACGACGTGGAGACCGCCGCCGCCGACGCCGGCTACGACGTGTCAGGCCGGCTGCGCGCCATGCTCGCCCGTGCGCAGGAGGCGGGCGCGGTACGGGCCGACATCACCTATCCGGACGTGAAGGCCCTCATGGCGGGCTGCCTTTCACGCGACGTCGACGACAGCCATGGCGCCGCGCTGAGCCGGCTCGTCGCCGTGGTGTGCGAAGGGCTTCGAGCCCGGCCGAGCTGAACGGGACCGAGGCGGGCTCACGGGGGGACCGCGGGGCCTCCAGGCCGCTCCATGCCGTTCATGCCGGGCTCCGGGAGTCGGTCAGGCGGGCGCTCACGCGTTCCGGATCTTGATGTCGACTGCCTCCGGGCGAAGGAACCGGGGGTGCCAGGGGCAGACCCCTGGGGGACGTCCGCCCAGGTCAGGTGGGATGGGAGGGTGAACGGCGATGAAACCTTCAGCCTGTGACGCCCGGCTGCCGCTCAGCGCGCCCGCTGGATTGCCTAAACTGATGACGTCGCCCGATAGCCAGCGCAAAAGGGACTGAAATGTCTGTTGATCTCGGCATTCCTTCGGTTAGATCCCAGCCGATCGCTTCGAGGAGGGTGTCCCGGCAGATCATGGTCGGTTCGGTTCCGGTCGGTGGTGACGCGCCGGTCTCGGTGCAGTCGATGACCACCACGCTGACCTCCGACGTCAACGCGACGCTGCAGCAGATCGCCGAGCTCACCGCGTCGGGCTGCCAGATCGTGCGGGTCGCCGTCCCTTCGCAGGACGACGCGGACGCGCTTCCCATGATCGCGAAGAAGTCGCAGATCCCGGTCATCGCGGACATCCACTTCCAGCCGAAATACGTCTTCGCGGCCATCGACGCCGGCTGCGCGGCGGTCCGGGTCAATCCCGGCAACATCAAGAAGTTCGACGACAAGGTCGGCGAGATCGCCCGGGCCGCGCAGGACGCCGGCACCCCGATCAGGATCGGCGTCAACGCCGGCTCGCTCGACCCCCGCCTGCTCCAGAAGTACGGCAAGGCCACCCCTGAGGCGCTGGTCGAGTCGGCGCTGTGGGAGTGCTCGCTGTTCGAGGAGCACGGCTTCCGCGACATCAAGATCTCGGTGAAGCACAACGACCCGGTCGTGATGGTCCAGGCCTACCGCCTGCTGGCCCAGCGCTGCGACTACCCGCTGCACCTCGGCGTGACCGAGGCCGGGCCGGCCTTCCAGGGCACCATCAAGTCGGCCGTCGCGTTCGGCGCGCTGCTCGCGGAGGGGATCGGCGACACCATCCGCGTCTCGCTGTCCGCGCCTCCGGTCGAGGAGGTGAAGGTGGGCATCCAGATCCTGGAGTCGTTCAACCTGCGCCAGCGCGGCCTGGAGATCGTCTCCTGCCCCTCCTGCGGCCGGGCCCAGGTCGACGTCTACACGCTCGCCGAGCAGGTCCAGGCCGGACTCGAGGGGCTCAAGGTGCCGCTCCGGGTCGCCGTCATGGGATGCGTCGTCAACGGGCCCGGCGAGGCCAGGGAGGCCGACCTCGGAGTCGCCTCCGGCAACGGCAAGGGCCAGATCTTCGTGAAGGGCGAGGTCATCAAGACCGTCCCCGAGTCGCAGATCGTCGAGACGCTCATCGAGGAGGCCCTGCGCCTGGCCGAGGAGATGGGCGTCGAGGTGGACCTCGACGAAGACGCCCCGGGACCCGAGGTCGTCGTCCGCTGATTTACAGTACGCAACCGCTTGGCTACATCGTGTCAACCGTTCTTGTGTGCGCGGGGTAGCCGTCCGATCACTTCCGGGAAGCTGGCCTCTGCCGTATGAGCAGAGGGAGCGTGCCGGTGAAGCGGGTCGTCGGGTTGGTCGCGGGTGTCGCGATGCTGGGTGCCGTGCTCGGGGTCGGGCCGGACGGGGCGCAGGCCGCGCGCGCCCGGGAGATCGCCTGGGGGCCGTGCGACCGGGGCGGAACGTCGCCGCTGGGCACGGCCCTGGACTCGGTGCCGCAACCGCTCCCGCGCTCGGAGCCGCCGGCCGGTGCGATGGAGTGCGCGCGGGTGCGGGTGCCGCTCGACCACTCCGAGCCGCTCGGCCAGCAGATCTCCCTGGCCATCACCCGGGTCAGGGGTACGGCCGGCCGTGACGCCGGCCATCTCGGCGTGCTGCTGGTCAACCCCGGCGGGCCGGGCGCGTCCGGCCGGTCGCTGGCGAGATACGTGGCGGCCACCCTGCCGAAGGACGTGGCCGCGAGATTCGACGTGATCGGCTTCGACCCCCGGGGCGTGGGGGCGAGCGAGCCCGCGCTCAGCTGCGTCGATCCCGCGCGCTTCTACGCCCCGCCGCGCGCGGACAACATCCCGCGCGTCAAGGCCGACGAGGACGCGCTGGTCGCCCGGGCGCGGGAGTACGCGCAGGGCTGCGGCAACCGGTACGCCTGGTTCCTGCCGTACCTCACGACCGAGAACACCGCGCGGGACATGGACTCGATCCGGGTTGCCCTGGGCGAGGACAAGATCAGCTACCTGGGCTACTCGTACGGCACGTACCTGGGGGCCGTCTACGCGACGCTGTTCCCGCAGCGGGTCCGCCGGCTGGTGCTCGACAGCGTGGTCGACCCCTCGGGGGACTGGTACGACACGAACATCGCCCAGGACTACAGCTTCGACCGGCGGCACAAGGAGTTCCTGTCCTGGGTGGCGCGCAACGAGAGCGTGTACCGCCTGGGCCACTCGCAGGCGGCGGTGAGCTTCGCCTGGTACGCCATGCGAGCCCGGCTCCACGCGCGGCCGGCCGGAGGCGTCGTCGGGTCCAGCGAACTGGACGACATCTACACGGCGGGCGGCTATTCCAGCAGGTTGTGGCCGAGGCTCGCCCAGGCGTTCTCCGACTACGTCCTCAAGGGCGACGTCACGGGCCTGGTGGCGCTGTACCACAGTGATTCGGAGGTGGACGCGAAGGAGGAGAACTCCTACGCCGTCTATCTGGGCGTCCAGTGCCGTGACTCCGCTTGGCCGCGGAGCTGGGAGCGGTGGCGTGCGGACGCCGAGGCGGCCAGCGAGAAGGCGCCCTTCATGGCCTGGCCCAACGCGGTCTACAACCTGCCCTGCGCCTTCTGGCCCGAACGCGGCGGAACGCCGCCCAAGGTGGGGACCTCGCGCGTGCCGCCCGTCCTGCTGATCCAGTCGGTCCACGACGCGGCCACGCCGTACGAGGGGGCGTTGAGCATGCTCCGGCTCTTCCCGACCGCGCGCCTGCTCACCGAGGCGGGCGGAGATCATGGTGTGTCGCTCGCGGGCAACCCGTGCGTCGACCGCCACCTCGCCGCCTATCTGCGGGACGCGAGCCTGCCCCCGGAGCGCAGCGGAGCGAGGCGGACGGACGGCGCCTGCCCGGCGCAGCCCGAACCCCGGCCGGTGAGCCGCCTGTCTGCGGGCTCGCCAGTGGTCGCGATCCGGTAGGCCGCGGCGGGCGTCCATGAGCGGTGAGCTGCCGTTCGTGTCTGATCGGTAACTTCAAAAGCCTGGATGCTCGCGTAGGCTTGGGGCCGTGATGCTGCGAACATCGGCGTCGCGCGTGCTCGACGACAATGATCGCGAAGAGGTGCTGGCGCTCCTCGACGCTGATCCGGTCGCCAACGTTTTCGTCGCCTCTCGGGTCAGAACCGTGGGATTGAACCCCGCGCGTCTCGGCGGTCAGATGTGGGGTGTCGGGCCGCGCGGTGGCCTCGTGTCCCTCTGTTACGCCGGTGCCAACCTGGTGCCGATCAACGCCGGCCGGGAGGCCGTACAGGCTTTCGCCGACCGCGCGCGCAAGCAGGGCAGGCGCTGCTCCTCGATCGTCGGGCCCGCCACCGCCGTCGAGCAGTTGTGGGAACGTCTCGAACCGCACTGGGGCAGCGCCCGCGCGATCAGGTGGGCCCAGCCCGTCATGGTGACCGACTCGGCGCCCGCGGTCGAGCCCGACCCGCTCGTACGGCGGGTCAAGCCCGAGGATTTCGGCGTTCTGCTGCCGGCGTGCGTGGCCATGTTCACCGAGGAGGTGGGTGTCTCTCCGGACAACGGCGACGGCGGGGCGCTGTACCGCTCGAGGGTCGCCGAGCTGATCCGCATCGGCCGCTCCTACGCCCGGATCGAGGACGGCCAGGTCGTGTTCAAGGCCGAGATCGGCGCGGTGACGCCCCAGGCGTGCCAGATCCAGGGCGTGTGGGTGCATCCCGACTTCCGCGGGCGCGGCCACGCCGTCTCGGGCATGGCCACCGTGGTCGAGCAGGCGCTGAAGTACTTCGCGCCCCTTGTGACGCTCTACGTCAACGACTACAACCTGTCGGCCCGGGCGGCCTACCGGCGGGTCGGCTTCCGTGAGGTCGACACGTTCATGTCCGTGCTGTTCTGACCAGCCGGCCCATGAGGTGGTCGAGCTCGGCCGCGGGGTCCTCGGTCAGCCCGGCGTGCACCGGGCCCGTCTGCACGATCGTGCTCTTGGGCGCGGTGAGCCACCGGAACCGGCTGCCGAGCGACTCCTTGCGCAGGGGCCCCGCCTCGTCGCCGCAGGCGATCTCGTAGGCCGCGAGCGCATGCCGTACGCCGGCGAGGTCGACGGTGGCGCAGAGGGAGAGCAGCCGGGCCTCGTCGAGCTCGACGCGGGCGCAGAGATACCCGCGCGGCTGGCAGTAGACGATCACTCCGGCGTTGACCAGCTCCCCGCGCTCGACGCTGGGCATCACGCGGATCACGGCGTATTCGTAGACGTCGCGGCTCATCCCCGTCCTCCTCGCGTCGCGCGCCAGAAACCGCCGATGGTGCTCTCCTGACGCCGTGGCACCGGCGGGGACGCCGTGAGGTCGGGCAGCCACCCTCTCGGGCCCTGCGCCCGGGCGAACAGGTGGTCGCCGTAGGCCTGCCGTACGGCGGAGGCGTCGGCGAAGCCGGGCTCGTCGTCGAGCCATTCGTCGGGGACCAGCCCGATGACCTCGTCGAGCAGTTCGCGGGTGACGAGGGCGCTGAGATCGGCGTCCGCCGCGGCGAGCTCGGTCGCGAAGGGCGCGAGCACGTGGTCGTTCGCGTCGTAGCGCCGCTGGGGATCGGCGGTCGGCCAGTTGTGGTGGAACCACAGGGCGGCGCCATGGTCGATCAGCCACACGTCGCCGTGCCAGACCAGCAGGTTGGGGTTGCGCCAGCTGCGGTCGACGTTGTGGATCAGGGCGTCGAACCACAACAGCCGCGAGGCGAAGGCGGCGTCGGGTTCCCAGGCGAGGGGGTCGAAACCGAGTGCGCCGGGGAGGAAGTCCACCGCGAGGTTGTGGCCGGCGCTGGCGGTGAGTAGATCCTGGATCTCCTCGTCGGGCTCGCGCACGCCGAGCTGAGGATCGAGGTCGATCACCTTGAGCTCGGGAGTGAGGAAACCGAGCCGTCGTGCCAGCTCGGCGCAGATGATCTCGGCGACGAGGACGCGACGGCCCTGGCCTGCACCCCGGAATTTCACGACATATGTGCCGAGGTCGTCGGCTTCGAGTACGCCGGGGAGTGAGCCGCCCTCACGTAGGGGAGTGACGTATCTCGTCGCCGTGATCAGATCCAACACGACACGAGGCTACCGCCCCCACCTCGGCGTGATCATGCGCAGGTTCGTGAAAGGCGCGCCCCACGGCTGGAGGGGACCTGCGGGGCGGGCGTGACCCCTCCGCACGCCCGCCGGGCAGGGTCACCGGGCGGTGCCCGGTATCCACCACATCTGGCCGCCGGCCACCTCGTGATACACGTCGAGGATGTCCAGGCCAGTGATCTTGCTACGGGACTCGGCCGCTGCCCAGGCGAAGATGCCGCGGGCCAGCGCTCCCGTCTCCTCCTGCACGCGAAGGGCGTAGACGCGCGCCCTGATCTCGTGCACCTTGTGGTCATCGGGGTCGGCCTGCGCCGCGAGCTCCGCGAGTTGGCACGCGAGCCGCAGATCACCGTCGGCCGCCGCCACGATGGCCCGCCCCGCGAGCGAGGCCGCGCCTGAGGCGAGCTCGGCGACGGCCCTGGCGAACACCGCGTCCGGCGCGGGCTTGAGGTGGGCGGGGTTCCCGTCGTGCCACCCTCCGTGCAGGCGCCAGATGTTGCGGACGATGAACTCGGGCTCGTCGTAGAACGGCTTGAGGTAGACCCGGTCGGCGAGCTCCCGCGGCGGCTCGACGGTGTGCAGGATCTCGTCCAGGCGGACGCCCGCGTTCATCAGGTCGAGCGTCTGCTCGACCAGGCTGTCCAGGTAGTCGGCGGTGTCGACGAGTGCCTGCCGCACCCGGTCGGCTCCCGCGATCGGCAGTCCGTGCCCGGGGAGCAGCAGTTCGGCGTTCATGGTGGCCATCTTTCGCAGCGCGACGGCCCACTCGTCGGGGTAGCGCTGCACCTTCTGCGGGCCGCCCGCGCTGGGCGCCACCCACACGAACAGGTCGCCGGTCAGCAGGACGCCGCGTTCGGGCAGGAAGGCCCAGGTCGCGTCGTCGGTCTCGCCGCGAGCGTGCCGCAACTGGAAGGTGACGTCCCCCAGCGACAGGTTCATCCGGTTCTGGTAGGTCAGGTCGGGCACCCGGTAGTTGGTCGGCCAGCTCATCCGGATGAAGCCGAACTGGCGCTGGTCGATCACCGAGTTGTAGCCGGCCGTCCTGCCGTACCGGGCGAACCGTCTCGCGATGCCCTCGTGGGCGACGACGATGGGCCGCGGCCCGTCCTCCTCGTCGAAGGCCTCGGTGCCCGCGACGTGGTCCATGTGGCCGTGCGAGAAGATCGCGTACTTGATGGGCCGGTCCGACCACTGCCTGATCGCCTGGTACATGGCCGGGGCGTCGACGGCGTTGCCCGTGTCGAACAGCGCCAGGCCCTCATCGCCCCGGATCGCGTACACGTTGCCGAACGCCGGCCACATCGCCACGCCCTGCGTCACTTCCTGGGCGCCGGCGGCGCGCAGGACGCCGAGGGGAACCTCGTCGGCGCGCACCACCCCACGCCAGACCTTGTCGGCGTATTCGAGGATCGGCGAAGTCATGTCCTCGATACTCGTGGTCGTCCGCTTCCCACGGCAGTAGGGAGGTCCCTAAAGCTCCCCACGCTCCACGGCGAGTGCGAGCTCAACGCGGGAGCGCAGGCCGGTCTTCGCGTAGACGCGGGTGAGGTAGACCTCCACGGTCTTCCGGCTGTAGTGCAGTTCCTCGGCGATCTGCGGATTGCTGAGACCATCGGCGACCAACGCGATCACACGGCGCTCGCTCGGGGTCAGACCGCTGTCGGCCGCCGGGGCGAGCCCGGCCTCGCGCATGCGGCGCTCCGCCGCCCGCTGCCACGGCGTCGCGCCCAGTCTGACGAAGATCGAGTGAGCCCGGGTCAGCTGAATGTGGTCCCCGAGCACACCGAGGACGAACCGGGCCTGCGCCTCCTCGAACGGCAGGCCGTCCGCCCGGGCCTTCTCCAGCGCGGCGTCGGCCCGGGCCCGGTCGCCGAACGCGCGGCCCATCGCCAGGTCCGCGGCGAGCTGCGCGCGCGGCGTCCCGGTGGTCGCGTGTTCCGCGAGCCGCGCGGCGGCTCCGCGCGCCGACGCCTCGTCGCCCGACGACAGATGCAGCAGCACCTGTACGGCCAGAGCCCGGTGAAGCACGTCGGGGATGCCGCATCCGACGGCGTCCTCCAACTCGCGCCGCGCCGTGGCCCAGTCGCCGCGCAGCAGCGCGAGCCTGGCCCGCGACGTGCTCCGCAGGCCTGTCTGCATGGGGCACTCGGGCGGAGGTTCGGCCAGTACGGCCTCCGCCTCGTCGGGCTTGCCCTGGTCGAGGAGGATGTCGAGCTGGATGTTCCGCAGCAGCCCGAGGTTCTCCAGCAGCCCGGCCTCCGCCATCGCGCCCGCACCGGCGGCGATGTCGTCGAGCGCCTGGTCCCATTCGCCGCTGAGCCGCCGCGTCACCGCCATGGTCCGCACGTACTGGCCGGCGATGTCGTGCCAGCCCAGGCCCCGGTGGATCTGCTCGGCCTGGTCGAGCAGCTCGACGGTCCGCGAGCGCAGCCCGGCCACGGACATCACGTGGGCGGCGGACTCCAGGGCCGCCAGCCGAGCACCGGGCGGCAGGGCCGCGGAGTATCCGAGGAGGTCGTCGACGGACTGCCGGGTCGCCGCCCAGTCGCCCTGGATCACCGCCCGGATGGCGAGCGAGCCGGCGGCGATGACGCGATCCTCGGGCGGGCAGTCGGGCAGGCCCTCCTGCGCGCGCCGGGCCAGGTCGGCGTCCGGATGGCCCAGCTCGGCCTTGATCAGTGCCTGCTGCGCGAGCAGCGCCGTCGGGTCGTCGGCGTGGGGAAGCTGCCGTGCGGCCACGGCCAGCGCCACTTCGTACCACCCCATCGCGTGGGCGGCCGCGACGGCGGTGCAGGCCGTGCGCGTGTGCCTGCGCCCGGGGTGCAGCACGGCGAGCGCGCGCTGTCCCGAGTTCAGCGCCAGCGCGGGCTGGGAGCCCTTCCAGTACGACATCGCCTGCCTGGCCAGCAGGTCGCCCTTGTCGTCGGCGATCTCCGCCGCCCTCCCGTACCAGTGGGCGGCCGACAGCGGCGCCGTCCAGCGGGTGAGCTTGGCGGCGCGCATCATCGCGGTGAGCGCCTCGTCGGGGGAGCCGCCTTCGGCGACGTGCGCCGCCCATTCGAGGACGCGCCGCGTCCCCGTCAGGCCCTCCCGCTGCAGCCACTCGGCGATCCGGGTGTGCACCCTGCGCCGTTCGGTCACTCCGAGGTCGTCGTACAGGGCCTGGGCCACGAGCGGGTGGGCCAGGCCGTAACCCTCGGCCGTGCGCGTGACGACGCCGTCGCGGACGAGGCCGTCGAAGGCGTGCTCCGCCTCGCGGGCGCCGAGGCCGGCGAGTTCGGCGAGAGGTTCGAGGTCGGTGCTCTCCCGCGTCCGCGACAACGCGGCGAGCACCTTCGCCAGCGTCCGGCCGCCCTGGTCGCGCTGGAACAGGCGGCGCAGGATGGCGCCCCGCCGGGCGTCCGGATCGGCCGACCACACGGCGCCGCCCTGGACCAGGCTCAGCACCGCCTCCTGGGCGAACCACGGGTTGCCCCGGCTGATCATGTGCACGCGCCTGACGATCGTCTCGCTGGGCGTACGGCCGAGCAGGGTGGTGACGAGCCCGGCCACCTCCGGCATCGACAGCGGCTCAAGCCGGATGGCCAGGTCCACGTCGAGGGCCGGGGGCCGGCGTGCCGTCCCCAGGATGGCCACGCGCGGGACGCGGCGCGGAAGCCAGCGCAGCACGCTGAGCGTGTCCGCGTCGGCGAGGTGAAGATCGTCGATGGCGACCAGCGTGCGCCCCGGCAGAGATTCGAGCAGCTGGGCGGCGAGCACGGCGGGGGCCACGGGGGAGTGGCCGAGCGCCGCCTCGTCGATCGCGCCGTACAGCTCGGCGAGCCCGCCCGGCGCATCCTCGGCCAGCGTCGCGAACGCCCCCGCGAGCGGCGCGTAGGCCAGACCTCCGTCGAGCTCCCGGGCCTGGCCGCGCAGCACGCGGAAGTCAGGAAGCCGCTCGATCACCTCGCCCAGGAGGTGCGTCTTCCCGATGCCCGGCTCGCCTCCGATGAGGACCATCCGGGGCGTCTCCGAAAGGGCGGAGACCACTTTGTTCAGGATGTCGGCGCGGCCCACAGTGACCACCCGCGAATCCACGGCCGGCGGTCACCCCCTTCACACTCGTTCCTTGTGTACGAGTAGGACGCGGCGCAATGCTTGAACGTTCACAGGAAATGTGACGCCGGATGGCCGTGATCGCAAGCGGTTCCGCGTTTATTCGATGACGAGATCGACGGGGATGTTGCCGCGCGTGGCGTTGGAGTAGGGGCAGACCTGGTGGGCCGTCTCGACGAGCTTGGTGCCCACCTCGCCCTGAAGCTCGTCGGGCAGTTCGACCCGGAGCACCACTCCGAGGCCGTACCGGCCGCCTTCCTGAGGAAGGAGGCTCACCTCGGCGGTCACGGACGCGTCGGAGGCGTCCACCTTCATCCGCTTGGCGACGAGCGAAAGTGCGCTGGCGAAACAGGCGGAGTAGCCCATGGCGAACAACTGCTCGGGGTTGGTGCCCTCGCCGTCTCCGCCCATCTCGACGGGCCGGGACAGCCGCAGGTCGAGCTTGCCGTCGTTGGTGCGGGCGCGGCCCTCGCGGCCGGTGGCGGTGCCGACCGCGGTGTAGATCGCTGACATGGTGTCGTCTCCCTCTGATGTGCGTCTCAGTACTCGCCTACAAGACTCAACACGGTGTCGATAATTCCGCGGAAACCTGTGCGGCGTCGCGCGGCGCTCCGGGACGGCCAGGACGGCGGCGGTCATTCCTCGGATCGTGCGGGAGGGATGCGAGCTGGTTCGGCGGAGCCGGGACCGGTGAGGTGGGACTGGGCGTATTTGCGGAAGGCCGCCACCAGGCGGCTGTGGCCGCCGGCGCGGGTCGCCAGCACGACGTGACTGGGCTCGACGTCGTCAAGGGGGATCATGGTGAGGTCCGGGCGGTGGCTGCCGGCGCGGAGGGCCGGGACGATCGCCACGGCCTGCCCGGCGGCGACGAGTTCGAACTTGTCCTCGACGGCCTCGACGAGGGGACCGTCGGGTGCCGAGCTTCCGTCGGGCCGGGGGTCGATACGCCAGAAGGCGTTCCAGGCCGGGTCGGGCAACCGGGGCAGGGGTTCGCCGGCGATGTCGTCGAGGGTGACGGATTCCTTGCCGGCCAGGCGGTGGTCGAGGGGGACCAGCAGCACCCGGGGTTCGGCATAGAGGATCGTCACGTCCAGCTGCCCCGTGTCGATCGGCAGCCGGGTCACCACCGCGTCCACACGGTGATCGAGCAGCGCCTCGCGCCGATCGTTCCAGTCCAGGAACAGGGTGTGCACGTCGGCGCCCGGGTGCCGGTGACGCAGCTCGCGCGCCGCCGGGGTGACGATGATCCCCGTCGTGTAGCCGATGGCGATCCGATTGGGCTCGGCCGCGGCCCGGGTGTGGGCCGCGGCCTGAGCGGCGGAGCGCAGCAGCGCCTTCGCGCGGGGCAGGAAGACGTCCCCGGCCTCGGTGAGCCGGCTGCCCTGCGGGGTGCGGTCGAGCAGCCGGGCGCCCAGTTGTTGTTCGAGGCGGCGGATCTGACGGCTCAGGGACGGCTGGGTGACGTGGAGGGCCTCGGCGGCGCGGCCGAAGTGCCGGTGCTCGGCGACCACCGTGAAGTACCGCACCAGCCGCAGATCGAGGTCAGCGGAAGAAACCGAGTCGGACATGTCTGAAGCGTAGTCCGCGACAGGAGCCGTCAGCTCCGGAAAGACCTCGCTGACCTGGAGTGATGCCTGAATCGCATTGCCCGGTGCGGAACAAGCCTTGGACGCGGGCCACTCCCCGCTCCGACGATGGAAGCACCGCTCCGGGCGTCCCTCCACACAGCCCGGGGCCGGGTCACGCTTTCACCTAAGGGAGTCCACCATGCGTGTATTCGTCACCGGCGCAACCGGCTTCATCGGTTCCGCCGTCGTTCGCGAACTCATCGATGCCGGACATCAGGTTGTCGGTCTTGCCCGCTCGGACACGGCGGCCGTGTCGCTGACGACCGCCGGGGCCGAGGTGCACCGCGGTGCCCTCGACGACCTCGACGGTCTGCGCGGCGCGGCGGCCGGGTCGGACGGAGTGATCCACACTGCGTTCATCCACGACTTCTCCGACTTCGCGGCCGCCGCCCAGACGGATCGGCGCGCCATCGAGACCCTCGGCGAGGCGCTGGCGGGATCGGATCGCCCCCTCGTCGTGGCCGCCGGGACCGCCGGTCTCACGGCGGGCCGTCTCGCGACCGAGGAGGACGTGCCTGATTCCGCACCGCTTGCCGCGCCCCGGATGTCGGAGGTGGCGGCGCTGCCGTTGGCCGCGCGTGGCGTGCGCGTCTCTGTGGTGCGGCTCCCGCCGACGGTGCACGGCGAGGGTGATCACGGTTTCGTCCCGCGCCTCGTCGACATCGCCCGCGCGAAGGGCGTCTCTGCCTATGTGGGCGACGGTTCCAACCGGTGGCCCGCCGTCCACCGGCTCGATGCCGCGCATCTGTTCCGGCTGGCCTTGGAGACGGCGCCCGCAGGCACCCGACTGCACGGGATCGGCGAAGAGGGCGTGCCGATCCGTGCCGTCGCCGACGTCATCGGCCGGCATCTGAACCTGCCGGTGACCGCGGTCTCCCGTGAGGAGGCGGACGGCCACTTCGGCTGGCTCGGCGCCGTCGTCTCGATGGACACTCCGGCCTCCAGCGCCTTGACCCGGAAGCAGCTGGGTTGGCATCCCGTGCACTCCGAGCTCATCCCCGACCTCGAAGAAGGCCATTACTTCAACGACTGATCCGGCTGTGACGACAGGCCTCGGCCCCCGGGCGCCGCGCACACTGATGCCGATTTATCCGCAAATGAGGATCACTGTCCGGCTCTCAGTGCAGCCTTGGCAGCCTTCGCCATGGCGCGTCCCCCGGTGACGCCGTACATGTCGGAGTGTGGAGACGAACTTCCCCTTCCCCGACGACCAGCTCGCGTTCGCGTACGCGGTGCGGGAGGTGCTCGCGGAGAACTGTCCCGCGGGAGCCGTACGGGAAGCCGGCCAGGCCGTGCGAAGGGACGAGCGGCTCCCCGCGTGGCCGCAACTCGCGGACATGGGGTTCTTCGGAGTGCTCGTGCCGGAGGAGCACCAGGGCCTTGGCCGCGGGCTCGCCGCCTCCGTTCTGGCGTTCGAGGAGACCGGCCGGGCTGCGCTGCCCGGCCCGGTCGTCGAGACGGCTGTCGTGGCTCCACTGCTCGTTCGGGACGAGGACCTGCTCGTCCAGCTGGCCGCCGGGAAGCTGTGCGTGTCCGCCCGCCTCGGTGACCAGGTCCACGCGCCGGACGCCGACCTCGCCGACCTGCTCGTCGTGGAACGGCACGGCGAGACGGAGGTCGTCCCCACGGCAGAGGTGCGGCTGACGCCCCAGGCCGGGGCCGATCCCGTGCGCCGCCTGTTCAGCGTGGCCGTCGGCGAAGAGCTCGGCCCAGCGGGGACGGCCTTGCCCCTGACGGCTCGTCGTCTTCCTCTGACGGCCACGGCCATGGCCGCGCCCGCGGTGGCGGGGGCGACCGTGGCGGTGGCCGCGCAGTTGGTGGGACTGGCCAGGCACGTGCTGGAGGTGTCCGTCGAACACGCCGGAAGCAGGAGGCAGTTCGGCATGCCGGTCCCCGCCTTCCAGGCGGTCAAGCGGCGGCTCGCCGACGTCGCGACCGCGATCGACCTCGCCGCGCCCCTTGTCTACGCGGCAGCGGCGGTCGTGGATCGGGCGGCACGTGGTGCGGTCGAGCCGACGGGGCTGGGCAGGGCGGTCAGCGCAGCCAAGGCGAGCGCGGGCGAGGCCGCGACACGGGCCGCGGAGACGGCGCTGCGCGTGTACGGGTCGGTGGGGTACGCCGAGGAACTCGACCTGCGGTTATGGCTCGCCCGGGTGTGGTCGCTGGCTTCGGCCTACGGTGACACGGGGGTCCATCGGGCTCGCCTGCGCACCGCCGTCCTGGGCAATCCCGCCGCTTTCTCCGGTCTGCCCCGGGCTCTGTGACCGCCGGACCGCCCTTCGCGCCGGCCGGTGACGGGTCGGCTCACGGAGGGTCGGCTCGGCGATGGGACGGAGTCGCGAGGGACGGCTCGGGCGGAGCGAGAGGTCAGGACTTGCGGTGACGCCCGCCCTTGGTGCGGCGTTGAGGTGCGGGCTGCTTCTCTGGCTTGGGCCGCTCCTCTGGCGGGGGCTGCTCGGACGCCGCCGGCGACCTGTCCGTCGCCCATCGCGCGCGAGGCTCTTCCCACACGGCCGGCCTGTTCTCGTCGGCGGATGCCCGCTGCTCGACCGGCACCGACGGCCCGGTCGGGGCGGGCCGGCCGTCCGGGATCGGGGCGGCGGGACCACCGGTGTGCTCCTCGTGCAGGTTCGTGCTCCAGAAGGTTTCGAGCGCGTCGGCCAAACCGTCGCTGCCCTGGTAGAGGCTCGGCCTGGGGTGCGACGGCGGCTCCGGGGTGTCGCTCGGATCAGGCTGCTCGGGCGTGGGGCGCCGGTCGGGCATGAAGTAGAGGGGATCCGCGTGTGGAGGGGCGGCCGATGCGACCGCATATGCCTCGGCCGCATACGCGTCGGCCGGAAACACGTCCGTAGGGAACGCGTCGGCTGAGTCCCCGTTCGCTGAGTCCCCGTTCGCTGAGTCTCCGTCGGCAGGGGACGCGTGGCCCGGAAATACGTCGGCCGGATGCGATTTCGGCGGCGGGAAGGCCGTGCCCGGGCGGTCCACGGGCATCGACGGCCATGGCGGAGGTCCGGGCCTGTCCGCGCGGTCGGCGACGGTGTTCATCCGGACGGGGGTGAACCATCCGCCCGGCTCTCCTGACGTCCCGTGCCCCGGTGCACGGCTCGGGGCCGGTGACTCGAGGATCGCCTGCGCGTCCCCGTCGGCCACGGCATGCCGTACGGAACCTCGCCGGACCTTGAAGTAGGCGGCGGCCAGCACGGCGACGAGCAGCGGCGTGATGACCGCCGTGTCGCCGAGCTGCGGCGGGATGCTCGGGAGCGGCTGAAAATCGGCGACGGTTCTGGTCGTCGCCGGCTCGTACGTGGTGATGGCGGGCACCGTGTGCGACACCGGGTGTGAATTCGTGCGGGACACCGTCTTGGCGTCCGGATCGCTGTGGGCGGCCGTCCACATGCCGGGCGAGGTGCCTGCGACCGCGGCCCGTACGGTCGCCGACGCGCTGCCCGCCAGGGTCTCCACGGTCAGAGTGGGAGATGCGGGCGCGGAGGACGCGGTCCCGATGAACGTCGCCTGGCTCGCGCGCGACAGGTGGTGCGGCGCGGCCGCGGGGGCGGGCGCCTCGGCGGGCCGGGGTGTGGCCGGAGGCAGTGACATCGTCTGGTGGGCGGTCGCGGCGGCGGTGGCCCGCCCCTCCGCCTCGACCTTCCGCTCCTGGAGTGCCCTGATCTTCTCCGGGTACCCGTAGCCCACGACCGAGCTCTGGTCGCGCACCTGCGCGCGCACCTGCCCGCCGCCGGTGTTGCCCTCGATGGTGTGGATCTTCTTTCCGTCGACGGAGGCGACGATGCCCACGTGGTCGATGCCGTCGATCGTGCCCGTCCCGGACCAGTCGAAGAAGACGACGGCACCGGGTACCGGGACGGATCCCCAGGCATGGTGCTGCTTGAACCACCGCGCGTGGCTGACCGTGTAGGCGAACTGCCCGAACCAGTGGGCGTAGCCGAGCTTGTGCGCACCCCATGACAGGAACATGTCGCACCACGGCTGGCTGGTGTATTCGGCGTCGTTCTCGACGGTGTTGTACCAGTGCCCGAACTTGGTGGACCCGCCCGCGTGCTCGCTGTATCCGACCTGGGACTGCAGGAGGTGGAGGAGTTTCTTCATCTCGGGGCTGTTCATGCGAAGGATGGGCCTGCCGTTCTGCGAGGGAATTCCGGTGACGTGGGAGGCTACCTTCGCAAAACGGGCTATATCTAGACAAAGTCAAATTTATCTACCTAAACATGAACAAACCGGCCAGGTAGAGCTAGAACATGTTCTAGAATCGGCGCCATGACGATCGAACTCGCCAATGGGGAAGCGCAACTGGCGGCCCTGGCGGTGTTGTCCCAGCAGACCAGGGAACTGATGGACGCGGTCGTGCTGACCGACGTGGACGAGACCGAGATCGCGGCCGTGACCGCCGAGCTCGTGGCCATCACCGAGCGTCTCCGGGCTGTCCGGCGCGACACCCCGTTGCCGCACGAGTTCGCCCCTGACGGAACGTTCCGGCATCTCGGCAACGCCGTCACCGGCGCGTGCAACCCCCATGCCCTGCCCCTGGAGGTCGAGCGCTCGCTGGAGGGCGGCTCCCGCGCGGATGTGAACTTCAGACCCGCCCACGAGGGTCCGCCCAGCGGGGTGCACGGCGGCGTCAGCGCGATGATCCTCGATCACCTGCTGGGGGACGCCGTGGCCGCCTCCGGCCGAGGGGGCGTGACGGGCACGCTGACCATTCGCTACAAGAGGCGGGTGCCGTACGGCGAGCGGGTCGTGGCCACGGCCGCGGTCACCCGCAGCGAAGGACGCAAGACGTGGGCGGACGGTTCGATCGCCCTTCCCGACGGCACGCCGCTGGTCGAGGCGACGGGACTGTTCGTCACCCCGCAGATGTGGATTCGACCGGCCGAGCCCGGTGAGGAGCCGGCGCCGGTGACCGGGCCGCCGCCGACGAGGACGGCGCCGCCCGCCTAGGCGGGCGCGGGCGCGGGCGCGTTGGTGTGATCACGCCGGGAGGCCGGGCTCGCCCCTGGTCGGCGGGCCGGACTCCTGAACGCACACCTTCCGGATCGACGCGCGTTGCGCGCCGTTCGCGGCGCCCGGCTCGGTCGTGATCACCGCGGTGTACTCCGTCACCTTCCGCCGGCAGTCGGCCGGGCCGAGGTCGGCGCTCGCGCTGAAGGAGTAGGCCGTCCGCCCGTGCAGCGTCCGCGTCACCGTGTCGACGACTTCGCCGTTCCGGCCGAACTGGACGGTCACGCGGACGGGGCCGGGGCCGCCGGTGCTGATGTCGGCGTCGACCTCCGTGCCGTCCCAGTCGGAGATCTTGACGCTGTCCACCGGGGGAGGAGGACAGGGCGCCCCTGTGACGCGCACCGAATCCGTCTGCGTGCCGCCCGGCGCCGCGGGAGAGGTCCCGGCCTCCACCCGGCGGTAGACGGTCGTGTCGCACTCGGGGGTCGGGAAGGCCTGCTGCACTCCCGTGTCATATGAGGTCGCGCCCGCCAGGGGGATGACCTGCGGGGGCAGGGGCTTGAGGTCGTCCGGCCCCGTGCCCTCGAGGAAGCGGACCGTCAGCGTGACCTTCTTGTCGTTGGCCGCCCGCACGTGGACCGTCGCCGACTGCCCGTCGAATCCGGTGATGCCGAGGCGCGTCACCTCTGGCCGCACCGGTTTCGGCGTGCCCGGGGGCGTGGCGCCCGGTGAGGACGGCTGCCCGGTGGGAGAGGCGGACGTGGAGCCGGAGGGGGCGCCGGCCGGCGGATCGCCCGGCGAGGCGCCGGTTCCGGTGGGCGAGGGAGAGCGGGACGGAGAGCGGGACGGCGACGGAGACGGCGAAGATGACGTGGTCGCCGATGGTTCGGCGGACGGCCCGGCGTCCTCCGCGTGCACGGGAGGCACGATCGGCGAGTCGTCGGCCACCGGGGTCTGCCGGTTCGCCGCGATGAGGGCGGCCACGACCACCGCGGACAGCACAGCGCCGCCGAGGGCGAACCGGGGCACGAACGAGCGGAGCCTGCCGGTCAGCACCGTCCGGGCGACCGAGGTGGCCACTTCGACCGGCTCGGCCGGCTTGGCCAGGGGGAACGCCAGAGCGAGGAGGGTGGCCAGCTCCGCGAGCCGCCTGCGGCCACGCTGCTCCCAGTCGGGTCCGTAGCTCGCGACCGCGGCGTCCTCCAGCTCGCCGAGGAACGTTCCCGCGGTCGGCGGCCGGTCCGCCGGGTTCTTGGCGAGACCCCGCGACACCAGCCCACGGACCGCGCTCGGCACCTCCTCGGCCGGGATCGGAGCCGTCTTGTGCAGGTGGCGCAGCCGCGCGATGTGATCGGCCCGGTACGGCTTGCGCCCGGTGAGGCACTCGAAGAACACGCAGGTCGCGGCGTAGACGTCGGTGGCCGGGCTGACCGCGCCGTCGTCCCACTGCTCGGGCGCCATGTAGGGAGGCGTGCCCGCGGGCATGCCGGGCTCCGTGCTGGGCGTGGCGATGCCGAAGTCGGACAGCTTGCTCGCCCCGTCAGCCTGGACGAGCACGTTCTCCGGCTTGTAGTCGCGGTGCACGATGCCGGACGCGTGGGCGAGGGACAGGCCGGTCAGCGAGCCCTTGAGCACCACCAGCGCCGCCTCCGGGCTGGTCGCGCCGTGCTCGCTCAGGATCCGCCGCAGCGGGACCCCGTCGACCAGCTCCATGACGATCGCGGCGCCGTCGCGCGTCTCGACGTACTCGTAGAGCCGCACGATGGCGGGGTCGTTCAGCTCGACCATGATGCGGGCTTCCTGGCGGAACCCCATCAGGAAACGCGGGTCGCCGCGCAGCCGGTCATGCAGATACTTGATCGCGACGTAGGCCCCGGTGGTCGAGTAGGTCGCCAGCACGACCCTGCCGGCACCACCGGCGCCGAGCTCTCGCACTTCCCGGTATCCGGGAACCGACCAGGCGTTCATGCGGCCCCTTCGGATAGCCCTGAACCAAGGTCTCACCCGAAAGGCGGATTGTCACCGGAGCATAATGTCACCGCATGGATGTAGTCCTGACGCCCTTCCGCGGGAACGCGGCCGCCGGAGCAGCGGCGTTCAGTACGCGATCCCGACCGTCGCCCTGATCGTCTCGGGCGCGGTGACGGCCGCGAGCACGTAGTCGGCGAGGTCCTCCCTGGAGATGGTCAGCCCGCCCCGGACGCAGTCGCCCACGGCCGTGCGGTAGACGCCCGTGGCCGCCCTGTCGGTCAGGCGCGGGGGCTGGACCACCGTCCAGTCCAGGTCGCGGCCGCGGATCTCCCGTTCGAGCAGGCGGGCGTCACGATGGACGTGACGCAGCACGGTCGCCCGCACCATCCGGGTCAGCAGGCGCTGCAGGGGCGCGGCCGACGGGTTGTCGCCGAGCGCGTTGGTCACCACCACCAGCCGCCGGACGCCTTCTCCGTCCGGCTGGCCGGCCATGGCGTCCATGACGTTGCGGCCTCCCTGTGAGTAGAGCCGCGTGGGCCCGGACTCGCTCGGCCCCGCGAGGAAGACGACGGCGTCCGCTCCCTTGACGTGGAGCGTCTCCGGCGCGAGCACGTCGCCCTGCCGGACGGAGAGGTTCGGGTGCCGCTCGGTGACCGCTTCCGGCCTCCTGGCGACCGCGACCACCTCGTGCCCCTTCGCGAGCGCGAGCCGTACGAAGTGGCGTCCAGTGCCGCGGGTGGCACCGAAGACGATGATGCGCACTGTTCCTCCAGTGGTCGTAAGTAAGCACTCACTCACCTCTATAGTGGTGAGTGTTCACTCACCCGTCAACACCGGAAGAGCCGATACGTGGGCACTCGCGACCGCATCGTCGCCGCGGCCGATCAGGTCATCAACGAGCTCGGCCTCGCCCGGGCGACCACCCGGGAGATCGCCCGGGCCGCGGGCTGCTCGGAGGCCCTCCTCTACAAGCACTTCAGCCGCAAGGAGGACCTCTTCCTCGCGGTGCTGCTCGAGCGCATGCCGGCGCTGACGCCCGCCGTGGTCAGGCTGAGCGGGCAGGTCGGCGTCGCGACCGTGGTGGAGAACCTGGAGGAGTTCGCCCGGGCGGCGATCGCGTTCTACCGCAGGTCGCTGCCGTTGAGCGCGGGCCTGCTCGCGGAGAAGTCCCTGCTGGAGAGCTTCCGCGCGATGCTCGCGGAGACGGGCGGAGGCCCCCACCTGCCCATCATGCTGCTGGGGACGTATCTGCGGGAGGAGCAGAAGATCGGCAGGGTCGGCACGGGCGCGGACCCGGACGCGGCGGCGGCGATGCTCATGGGCGCGTGCTTCCACCGGGCCGTTCTCACCAGCCTCGTCGATCTGGGGCCCGGCGACGCGGCGCCCGGCTTCGTCGCGACGCTCATGGCCGGGCTCTGCCCGCGCTAGGTGTCGGAGTCAGAACGTTATTGACGCCTGAGTCGAGTTGTGAGGCGGGCGGCTGGCCACCGTGTGCGCCGTGGGGCCGGTGGTAGTCGTAGTGCAGGTTCCACCTGTTTGGCGGCGCTCGACGAGTCGGCGCCTGCCTTCAGGTGTGAGCGGGGCATTGCGGTGAGTCATGCGGATCGGACGTCTTCGAACGGTGGTGCTGCCACCGGGTCGGGCACGTGCGCCTGCCTGGGCAGCAGGAGGGGTGTGCCGAGCAGGAGGATGCCGGAGATGGTGATCGCGGCAAGGGGGCCGGTGAGTGTCGCGATCACGCCCCAGATCACCATGAGGGTGGCCTGGGCGAGTTTGCTGCTGATGCTCCATGCGCTGAGGACTTGGGCGGTGTGATCGGCGGGAGCGCGTTGCAGGCGTTCTGTCGCGCTGACGGGGTTGAAAACGCCCATGCAGACGATCAGCAGGCCCTCCACGATGATCACGGTGATAAGGCCGGGGGTGCCGGGACGGGTGAAGGCGAGGCCGAGCGGGAAGATCGAGCGCAGCCAGCCGGTGACGATCATGACGCGGTGCCGCCCGTAGCGGGAGGCGAAGCGCGCGGACAGGCGGGCGCCGACGAAGCCTCCGAGTGCCGGGATGCCGAAGGCGAGACCGTATTGCCAGGCCGGGAAGTGGTACTGGCCGAGAAGGAGGACGGCCAGGAGCGGGCCGGTGGCCATGATCAGGCCGTTGACGGTCATCTGGTTGAGGAACAGGCGCCGCATCACCCGGTCGTGGAAGATGCACCGCCAACCGGCCAGAAAGTCGGCGGCGCGCAACCTGGTCGCAGGGTCGCGAAATACCGCGACATCGGCTCCGCGGATGTGGCGGACCGCGAGCGCGGAGAGCAGGTAGCTGAGGGCATCCGCCGCAACGGTGACGACCGGGCCGAGCAGCCCGATGAGCGCGCCGCCGAGCGGCGGTCCTGCCGCGGTGGCCACCCAGGTCGTGCCTTCGAATCTCCCGCTCGCGGTAAGGAGACGATCGCCGCGGACGAGGTGCTTCAGATACGCGCCGGAGGCGGCGGTGAACACGATGCTCGCGGTTCCCGAGATGACCGAGACGACGAGGAGTTGGCCGTAGGACAGCAGCCCGAGGAGGTACGCGATCGGAACGCTCGCCATGGCGAGGAAGCGGATCAGGTCCATCCCGATCATCACCGGGCGTTTGGCCCGGTGTTCTATCCACGGACCGAGCGGGACCGCGACGACCGCCGCGACGGCGAGGCCGGCGGCCTCCAGGAGCGAGACGGCGAATGCCGGCGAGTGCAGCACGCGCACCGCGATCAGCGGGAACGCTCCGAAAGCGATCCACGTGCCGTAAGTGCTCACCGCGTAGGCCGACCACAGCCAACCGAAACCGCGTCCCAACTGCGCGCGCATGCGACTCCTTGCGACAACCGATGTTCAGGTCGGTGAATCACACCAGCCAGCTCGGAGCGCGATCAAACAACCGGCTGCCCGGTGCGCCACAACCAACAGTTGGGCACCCATAGGCTGGATCAGTGGATACCGAGGCGGTGCGATCGTTCGTCCGCGCCGCCGAGCTCGGACAACTGCAACAGGCGGCGGACGAGCTCGGCGTGACGCAGCAGGCCGTCTCCAAGCGGATCGCCGCCCTCGAGCGCGAAGTCGGCGTGCGCCTGTTCACCCGCACCGCCCGAGGGGTCGAGCTCACGCTCGACGGACAGGCGTTCCTCCCGCACGCCCGGGACATCGTCGCGGGTGTCGATCGCGCCATCACCGCGATCAGACCGGGCTCGCGGGCCCTTCGGATCGACGTTCTCGGCCTCCGATCCGCGCAGGCCGTGATCCTGCACGACTATTGGCGGTCGCATCCCGGAATCGAGCTCGACGTGGTGACCCTCAGGGTCGACGACCCGCGCGCGGCGGTCGCCGCCGTCCAAGCAGGCGACGTCGACGCCACGTTCCGCACGATCACCGACCCCGCCGCGCTGCCGCGCGACCTACAGATGATCCGCGCGTTCGACTCTCCGCTGGAACTCGTCGTCGGCCCCCGCCATCCACTCGCCTCCGCACGAGCACTGACGCCGGCCCAACTGCGCCGGCACCGGATCTGGGTGCCGGGCATCGCGCCGCGAAGCGAATGGGCCGAGTTCTACGATCAGCTCACCACCGAATTCGATCTCCGCGTCGACGCCGCCGGCCCGAACTTCGGCAACGAGGTACTCCTCGACACCCTCGCGGACTCCGCAGACGTGGCCACGCTCGTCGGCTCGCGGGACCGGTACGTCTGGCCGACGAGCTACGACCTGCGCCGCATCCCGATCGTGAACCCGACGATCGCCTACCCGATCTCGCTCATCCTCCCCAGGGCGAATCCGCACCCAGGACTACGGGCGATCATCAACCACTTCGGAAGCCTGGCCCCCCTCCCCGAGACGACATGGCTCCCATCCTGGGTGGCGACCCCACGTCGCCGCGACGGAGACATCACCTCGCACCGCCGGTAACACTCACAACCCAGGCGCGTTTCCGGCATCACTTGCTGAACCTGCTCGCCACCGACTTCCCACTGTCGACAACGTCACGGCCGGCAACAGCCGGGCTTCACGCCTCCAGGATCCTGGCGGACTCCGACTCCTGTGCGAGGCGGCGGAAGACGTCGAAGGCCTTGCCGTACATGACGGTGCAGATCACCAGTGTCTCCACCGCGACGTCGCGCGGCCCGTCGAAGGGGATCTTGGCCATCTCGTGGTCGTGGGCCAGGCTCATGGCCGTCCTGGCGTAGACGAGCAGGTCGGCGTCCGTGGCGGGCATGCCCAGGCGCGCGAGGGTGACAAGGGTCTGCGTGAGCTCGTCGCGGCCCGGCGCGAGCGGGCTGACCCGCCATCCGAGATCCGCGATCAACCGGTCGACGGCCTCGCGCGCCCGCGTCCACTCCTCATCGTCGGCGTGCGGCTCTGGCCGGGAGGCGAGCGCGTAGTGGGCGGTCCCCAGCATGGTGTGGACATCGGTCCGCTCGTCCTCGACCGCCTCGATCACTGTGCGTATCGCCGCGACCGGAACCCGTCCCACCTCGAGGAGCGCGCGGATGAGACGCAGCCTGCGCAGGTGGGCGGGGCCGTACTCCGCGCGGGTGGCCGACGTCTGCTCGCCCTGGGGGAGGAGTCCCTCCCGCAGGTAATACTTGATCGTCGGGATGGGAACCCCGGATTCGGTGCTCAGCTGGGAGATCCGCATGGGGAGATCCTAGTGGATAGTTCAACTATCCAGCCTTGGTGTGGGGGTGGCCGATGCGCCTTCGGTAACCATGGTCACTCTCGCGGCCGATGGGCTACGCTCCGTCTACTCCTTTGATCTGAGCACCGGTCGATCCGGGCACCGGCCGATCGAGGACACCGGAGAAACGCGCGGAGAACCCATGGGCAGGCACAGGCGTGGAAAGACGCAGGGCATCCACACCGTGGGGGATCTCATCGAGGCGCTGGAACGGTACGACTCGGATCTCGAGGTGAGATTCGCCATCCAGCCGCGCATGCCCATGGGGTACACGGTCGGCCCGCTCGCCGAGTACGACGAGATCCTGTGGATCGGCGAGGCCGGATCCGACGGCTACGTCCCCGACGGCGCGGCCTCCCTCTTGGGCTGGCGCTGATCGTGCTGTACGGCGCCGCCTCGGCGGGCGGCTGCATCCGTGCGATCACCCAGTGCGGCGTGCGGACCCGCTGGGAGACCGGCTGCGGTGAAGGCCTCACTGGGTTGAGCCGTGGGTGTACCCAATGGACGTTCCCTGGGCGGCTCAGGCAGGCTGCAGGTCCGCCTCGATCTCGAGGACGATCTGCACCTTGTCCGCGATGATGGTGCCACCGCCGGGGATCGGGCCGTTGTAGTCGATGCCGAAGTCGGCGCGCTTGATCTCGGTGGTCGCGGAGAAGCCGGCCTTGGTGCCGCCCTCGGGTGTCGGGCCGAACTCCGGTGTCTCGGCGGCCAGGGACACCGGCCGGGTGACGCCGCGGATGGTCAGATCGCCGTCGATGAAGAACTCGCCGCCCTCGAACCGGACGCCCGTCGAGACGAATTCGAACGTGGGGTGGTTCGGCACGTCGAAGAAGTCCGCGGAGCGGATGTGGTCGTCACGCATCGAGTTGTTCGTGTCGATCGAGGTCGCGTCGATCGAGGCGGTGACCCGCGAGCCTAGTGGGTTCGGGGCGGTGGTGATCTCTCCGGTGAACGTGCCGAAGTGGCCCCGCACCTTGCTCACCATCATGTGCTTGATGACGAAGCCGACGTGGGAGTGGACTGGGTCGATGACCCAGGTGCCGGCCACGTATCCCGGAATCTGAAGATCGATGACGGTCACGGTTGACTCCTTGTAGTTGGGTATCGCGGTTCCACATGATTACTCGGTACTCTTTGGGAACCGAGAACATCGTGTCCGTCTGGGCGACCCAACGGCAATAAGGCACTTTTTAATGCCTCGGTTCTGTGGAGGTGACCATGGAGAAGACGACTGACGTCGAAGCGGGCGCGTGCTACACGGTCGAGGCGCTCGTAGAGGGGGACGCGTGCCGGGCGCGGGAAGTCCTCGACCTGGTGGGCGACAAGTGGTCGCTCTACGTGGTGTCCCACCTGGGCAGCGAGACCAAGCGCTTCACCGAGCTCAAGCGCGGCATCGATGGCATCAGCCAGCGGATGCTCACCGTGACCCTGCGCGCGCTGGAACGAGACGGCATCCTCATCCGCACCGTGCACGAGGTCATGCCTCCGCACGTCACCTACGCGCTGACCCCGCTGGGTGTCACCCTGCTCGCAGCCGCTGCGCCGCTGATCAGGTGGACCAACCAAAACCTCGACCAGATGGACAAGGCGCGCGCCGACTTCGACGCCCGTGCCGCGGCCAGGGACGCGACTCCGACCGGCCCCGGCGCAATCGGGCGCTAGCTAGGAGGGCTCGGCAGCACGCCAGTAGGAGGCCGCCACCAGTTCGGCCACCAGAGGTTCCGTGAGCAGGGCCACGTCGGGATCGTCGTCGTGCAGATAGCGGACGGAGCCGGCCTGTCCAGCGAGATCGCCGCCCACCGTGAGGACGGCCGACCCCCGCTCGCGGACCCACTCCATCGCCTGCTCGTCGTAGCGCGACCCGGGGAACACGATCGCCCGGTAGTCGTAGGTCTTGGTCAGATACACGTCCACGTGGGCCCAGTCGCCCGTCTCGCAGGCGTCGGCCTGACGGCGCGGCCCCTCGCGGAACATCAGCGCCGACTGCTCGGCGGACGACAGCCGTTCGGCGGGGGCGACGGTGTAGACCCCGTTCGGGCCGTCCAGCAGGCGGACGGCCTCGTCCAGCCAGTCGCCCCGCCGGTCGAGCAGGTCGGCCGTGGCGTCGGCCGCCCTGCGCACCAGAGCCGGGACCCCGGCCCGGCCCGTCATCGCGAGCAGGAGGGCCAGGGTGTGCTGGAACGTCCGGCAGGCGACGCCCCCGGCCTCCTCTCCGGCGGTCATGGGCACGACGAGGTCGGCGCCCTCCGTGACGGCGGACCCCGGCCGGTTGGTCATCGCGACGACGAACGACCTCCCGGCGTGGCGGGACAGCGCGTCGAGGGTCTCCCTGCTGCCGCCCGACGCCGAGATCGCGACCGCCACGGTCCGCGGCCCCGGGAGGGTGCCCGCCGACGCGGACGCGTACTCCGCCACGGCGTCGACCCCGGCGGCACGCAGCCTCTGGGCGGCCACTCCCGCCGCGTACCGCGAGCTGCCCATGCCCAGGAAGACGATCCGGTCGAAGCTGTCCGGCAGCCCGCCGAACGGGTCGCCGGCGTCGAGGAGGTCGGCCAGCCTGCCCAGTGCCTCCGGCTTGGCCTCCAGGTCGGCCACGAACCGCTCAGCGTCCACACCCGCTCCTCGCCGTGATCACGTGAACCACCCTCGCAGCACGCCCATGGGGGCGTACCGCCAGCGCGGCAGATGCCGGGCCGCGTAGATCAGCTCGCGGCATTCCTGCTCGACCTCGAACGGCCTGAGCAGCGACCGGTCGAGCAGGTCCGCCCGTCCGGCGTGCGCGAGGCCGTTCACGTAGGCCGTCTCCGTCTCCGTCCTGGCGGCCCGCACCCAGGCCGCCGTGGCCGCCGGGTCCGCCGACCTGCGCCGCACCGCCACCTGGCCGACGTGGTCGAGACTGGTCAGCAACTGCGCCAGGTCACGCGCCGCCGGCTGGAACACCTCGGCCTCCGCGACAGTCGGGTTGCCGTCGAAGTCGACCACCGCGTAGCCGTCCCGCCACTGCAGGATCTGGCCGACGTGCAGGTCGCCGTGGATGTGGATCAGCGGGGTACGGCCGGCGGACGCGAGCGGGACCAGCTCGGCGAGCAGTTCGCCGGCGTGACGCGCCAGCCACTCGCCGTCTTCCCCGTCGGTGAGCGACAGGGCCTCCCGCAGCGCCCCCTCGGCCCGCGCCGCGAAGGCGGGCGGGGGCGGGAGCCGTACGGGATCGGGGAAGGTCGCCGACGGAGACGCCATCGCCGCGTGCAACTCGGCCGCCAGCCGTCCGATGCCGGTCGCGAAGCCGGTGCGGCCGGCGGCCGCCTCGTCCACGCACCACTCCCATCCGTCGCGTGAGCCCGGCAGATAAGCCGTGACCAGGGCGACCAGCACGTCCTCCCAGAAGATCACGGCGTACGGCGTGGCCGTGCCGGCGAACCCAGCGAGATGGGTGAGCAGGGCGGGAGCGGGATGGGGCGCCCGGGAGGGGGCGGGGAACCACTTGACCACCATGGCCTCGCCCGCGATGACCGAGTGGTTGGTCTGGTCGACGGTGATCGCCCGTTCGCCGGGCGGCACCGCGGGCAGCGGCGCGAGCGTCCAGACGGTGAAGGGCGGCGGAGGGACCGCGCCGTCCGCCAGGTCGCGCACCACCGACTCGGTGACTCCCGCCCCCGCCTCGAGCGTGAGCGTGCCGTCCGGCCGCCGTTCGACGACCGGCCACGGCGAGTGTTCCACGTGATCTCCTGAATCAGGGTTCAACTGCGAAGCCTGGCCTCGAGCTCACGATGGAAGCACGATTGCGAGCGGCGCCGCAACACGATCTCACCTGGGCTGAGGGACGGCGCCGTCGAGCGGATGGCCCGTCGCGAGCCGCGCGTAGCCGAGGACGAGTTCCACGGCGGCCTCGGCGTCGATCGAGTGATGACGGGCGATGACGCGGTAGCCGTACGCGTCCTCGAGGGCGACGAGGTTGCGGCCGATGGTCTCGGAGCCCCCGGCCAGCGTGAAGACGCCCTGGGCCGCCCCGGTCTCCAAGATGGCCTGGTACATCGACACCTGCCGGTCGAACAACGTGGTCAGCAGCGAGCCGTACACCGGGTTGCGCCCGGCGGCGCCGCCCAGCTCGCACAGGAGGCGGACGCCGGCGTCGTCGGGGCCCTCCGGGAGACCCGAGCGGATCGTGGTGACCAGCTTCTGTGCCGGGTCGGCGATGCCGCCGGCCTTTCTGATCCGCTGCTCGTAGAAGCGCTCCATCCCGGCGTGGTGGGCCTCGATCAGCAGATCGCGCAGGTCGGGATAGTGGTAGAGCACGGCACCCGACGTGAGACCGGCCATCTCGGCGATCTGGTTGAGATGGACGCCCTCGGCGCCGTGCCGGATCACCGCCCTGCGGGCCGCGTCGACGAGGTCGGCCCTGCGGTCCGCCCTGCTCTTGCGCTGGGTCATGTCACTCCGATCCATCCGCACCCGCAGCATGCCGCCCCAGCCCTTGACGGGTTCTCCGGCCGCGTATTTGAATCTCGATTCAACAATACTCAGGGAGCCCCCACGTGACAGACAAGCGACTCACGATCCTGTTCATGCCGGAGAGCGCCTACGGCCCGACGAACAACTGCATCGGGATCGGCGACGTCCTGCGTCGGCGCGGTCATCGGGTGGTGTTCGCCGCCGAGGCGTCGTGGAAGGGAAAGCTGGAGGCGCTGGGCTTCGAGGAGGACCTGGTCGCTCTCGCCCCGCCGGCCGAGGAGGAGCAGGACCCGGGGCAGTTCTGGAAGGACTTCATCCGTGAGACGGCCCCCGAGTACCGCAAGAGCACGCTGGAGCAGTTGGAGACGGTGACCAAGCCGATCTGGGAGGCGCTCGCCGACGGCGCGAGGTACTGCGAGCCGCAGCTCAAGGACATCATCCGGCGCGTACGGCCCGACGTGATCGTCGAGGACAACGTCATCGCGTTCCCCGCCCTGGTGACGGCGGGCGTGCCGTTCGTGCGGATCGTGTCGTGCAACCCGCTCGAGGTGAAGGGCCCCGGGATCGCCCCGGTCTTCTCGGGGCTGCCCGCCGACGGGACCGGCTGGGCGGACTTCCGCGCCGAGTACGACAGGACCCATCGCGACCTGTGGGCCTCCTTCAACGAGTGGGTCGTCGAGCAGGGCGCGTCGGCCCTTCCCGACCTGGAGTTCGTCCACAAGGGCGACGCCAACCTCTACGTCTTCCCCGAGATCGTCGACTACGTCGCCGACCGGCCGCTGGCCGACTCCTGGACGCGGCTCGACTCCTCCGTCAGGGAGACCGACGAGGAGTTCACCCTGCCGGAGATCCCGGGTGAGGGCGCGCTCATCTACTTCTCCCTCGGCTCGCTCGGATCGGCCGACGTCGAGTTGATGCGCCGGGTCATCTCCGTCCTGGCCGGGACGCCCCATCGCTACATCGTCTCCAAGGGGCCGCTGCACGAGGAGATCGAGCTGGCCCCGAACATGTGGGGCGCGGAGTTCCTGCCGCAGACGAAGATCCTTCCCCTGGTCGACCTCGTGATCACCCATGGCGGCAACAACACGACGACCGAGGCGCTGCACTTCGGTAAGCCCATGATCGTTCTGCCGCTGTTCTGGGACCAGTACGACAACGCCCAGCGGGTCGCCGAGACCGGCTGCGGCGTCCGCCTGGACACCTACGGCTTCACCGACGAGGAACTGGTGGGCGCCGTGGACCGCCTTCTGGGCGACGCGGGACTCCGTTCACGGCTGGACGCGGAGGGCGAGCGCATCCGCGCGCGCGACGGCCTGCGCCTCGCCGCCGACGTGATCGAGAAGATCGCGTGACGTCGATGACCACGTTGATCAACCCCGCGGACGGGCGCCCGGTCGCCGAAATCCCCGACACCCGTGCCGAGAAGGTCGCGGCAGTCGTCCAGACGGCTCGGGAGGCCTTCGAGCAGTGGCGGGACGCGACGCCGGGGGAGCGGGCGCGTGTGCTGCTGCGGCTCGCCGACCTGGTCGAGGGCGACGCCGAGGAGCTGACCCGCCTGGAGGTCGAGGAGACCGGCAAGCCCGCGGCCGTGTTCAGGGACGGGGAGTTGCCGTTCGCCATCGACAACCTGCGGTTCTTCGCCGGGGCGGCCAGGTCGCTGGAGGGGACCGGCGCCGGCGTGCTCAGCAAGGGGTACACGTCGGTCCTGGTCAGGCGGCCGATCGGTGTCGTGGGATCGATCTCGCCGTGGAACTTCCCGTTCATCATGGCGGTCTGGAAGGCGGGGCCGGCCCTGGCGGCAGGCAACGCCGTCGTCATCAAGCCCGCGCCGCGGACGCCGCGCACCACGCTGCGGCTCGCCGAGCTGTTCGCGGCGGCGGGCGCGCCGGACGGCCTGCTCCAGGTCGTCACCGGCGGCGCCGACGTCGGCCAGGCGCTGGTGACCGATCCGGGCGTCGACATGGTCAGCGTGACGGGCTCGACGGAGACCGGCCGGGCGGTGATGCGCGGCGCGGTCGACGGCCTCAAGCGGGTCCACCTCGAACTGGGCGGCAAGGCGCCCGCCCTGGTCTTCGCGGACGCGGCGCTGGAGGACATGGCCGCGGGCGTCGTGATGGGCGCGACGTACAACACCGGGCAGGACTGCACGGCCGCCACCCGCGTCTACATCGACAGGTCACGGTACGGCGAGGCCGTTGAGGCGCTGCGGGACGCCCTGTCCCGGGTCCGGCCCGGCGATCCCTGGGAGCCGGGTTCCGACATCGGCCCCCTGATCTCCGCCGCGCACCGCGACCGTGTCGACGGCTTCGTGCGCCGCGCTTCGGGGCGGGTCGTCTGGGGTGGCACGCCGATCGACGGGCCCGGCTTCTACTACGCCCCCACGCTCATCGCCGACGCCGACCAGTCGAGCGAGATCGTGCAGGCGGAGATCTTCGGTCCCGTGCTCGTGGCCGTCCCGTTCGACGGCGAGGACGAGGCCGTGCGGCTCGCCAACGACACTCCGTACGGCCTCGCCTCGTCGGTGTGGTCCGCGGACGTGTCGCGCGCCCTGCGCGTCTCCCACCGGCTCGACGTGGGGGTGACGTGGGTCAACGACCATCTCCCCATCGCGTCGGAGGCCCCGCACGGCGGGGTCAAGGGCAGCGGTTTCGGCAAGGACATGAGCCAGGAAGCGGTTCAGGAGTACTCGGTCACCCGGCATCTGATGATCAAGCACGCCGCACCGCAGGCGCGCGACTCCTTCCGCCCGGCCTGACGCCCGGGCCGGGGCGCCTGCCCGCGCTGCGGTGCCGGCCCGCGCTGGGGCGTCTGCCCGAGCCGGGCCGGGGGTCAGCCCGAGGCGGCGTCGAAGTGCAGCTCGGAGGTCACCCGGTACCGGTCGCCCCTGTAGATCGACCGGGTGAACTCCACGATTCCCCCGTTCACGTCGCGCGTCGTGCGCTCGACCATCAGCGCGGGGAAGTGCTCGGGCACGCTCAGCAGCGCGGCCTCGGTCTCGTCGGTCACCGTGGCCTCGATGGTCTGGACGGCGCTGCGCACGTCGACCCCGAACCGCTCGCGCAGCACGCGGTAGAACGAGCCCGACTCCATGTCGTCGGGAACCAGGCCGTCGACCAGCACATGGGGGAGATGGAGCCGCTCGATCGCCATCGGCTCGTCGTCCACCACACGCAGCCTGACCACGCGCAGCACGAGCGCGGCGGGAGCGAGCTGCAGGCGCCTGGCGAGCTGTGGACCGGCCGGCGCCGCGCCGAACTCCAGGATCCGGCTCAGCCAGTGGCCCTCGGCGGGCGGCGCGTAGAACGATCCGCTCGGAGTCGCGGCCAGGGCCTGGGTGACCCGGTGCGGGCCGGTGAAGGTGCCGCGGCCGTGCTCCCTGACGAGCACACCTGAACGGACGAGGTCGTCGATCGCCGCACGGAGGGTCGGCCGGGAGACTCCCAGCTCCTTGCAGAGGTCTCGCTCGGAGGGGATCGCCTCGCCCGCCTTCATGTCGGCGACGAAGTCCAGCAGGAAGTCCCGCACGCGGTCGCGCTTCAGTCCGGCTCCCGTGTTCAGAGTCACGCCCTGACCTTACCAAAGCCTTACCAGTTCGCCGACATTTCCCTTCAAACATGGGTCTTGACGACGCAACTGGTTAAGACCACTCTATCCGCAACAGGCAGATTCCTTACCAATATATGACCACTGGGAGTAGCCATGAGGCGCCTTCTCGCCGCGGCCGCGGTGCTCACGATCGCAGCCGGTCTCACCTCGTGCAGTTCCTCCACCGAGACCCAGGGTCAGGGCCCCGGCTCGGCGGGCGGCACCGCCTCCACCAAGCTGACCGTGTGGATCATGCGGGACAGCATCTCCGACGCGCTGGTCCAGCGCTTCACCTCGGACTACCAGGCAGCGCACGCGGGCACCACGCTGGACGTCCAGATCCAGGAGTGGGACGGCATCGGGCAGAAGGTCACCAGCGCGCTGGCGAGCAACGACGCGCCCGACGTCATCGAGGTCGGCAACACCCAGGTCGCGGAGTACGCGGCGAGCGGCGGCGTCAGGGACCTCACCGACAAGGTCGCCGACCTCGGCGGCGCCGACTGGCTGCCGGGCCTCTCCGAACCCGGCAAGATCGAGGGCAAGCAGTACGGCATCCCGTGGTACGCGGCCAACCGCGTCGTCATCTACAACAAGGACCTCTTCGAGAAGGCGGGCGTCACCGCTCCGCCGAAGACCCGCGACGAGTGGATCGACATCACCACCAAGCTGAACAAGGGCGGCGACCAGGGCATCTACCTCCCCGGCCAGAACTGGTACACCCTGGCGGGCTTCATCTGGGACGAGGGCGGCGACCTGGCCGTCAACGACGGGACCACCTGGAAGGGCGGCCTCGACACGCCGCAGGCGCTCGCAGGCATGGACTTCTACAAGAAGCTGCAGGCCCTGGGTGACGGCCCGCGCGACTCCGACGAGGCCAACCCCCCGCAGGCCGACGTCTTCGCCAAGGGCGACGTCGCGCAGCTGATCTCCGTACCCGGCGGCGCGGTCGCGA
The DNA here is from genome assembly GCF_016863295.1 of Planotetraspora phitsanulokensis. Lineage (GTDB taxonomy): Bacteria > Actinomycetota > Actinomycetes > Streptosporangiales > Streptosporangiaceae > Planotetraspora > Planotetraspora phitsanulokensis. The sequence continues at coordinate 212,025 of NZ_BOOP01000018.1, read as the reverse complement.
TCGAGAAGGCCAACCCCGACCTGAAGGACAAGCTCGGGTTCTTCCCGATCCCGGGCAAGACGGCGGACAAGCCGGGCGCGGTGTTCACCGGCGGCTCCGACCTGATCGTCCCCGAGGCGTCCAAGAACCAGGACGCGGCCTACGAGGTCGTCAAGGCCCTCGCCGGCGAGAAGTTCCAGACCGACATGGCCAAGGAGATGTCGTACGTGCCCAACCGCGTGTCGCTGGCCGGCGTGCTGAGCGGCAGCGAGGGGGCGGCGGCCATGGCGGTCGGCGCCGCGAACGGCCACGCCACGCCGACCTCGCCCAACTGGGCGGCGGTCGAGGCCAAGAACGTCATCAAGGAGTACATGACCGCCGCGCTCACCGGCGACGCCGCGGCGGAGGGCGGCAAGGCCTCGCAGACCATCGGCGAGATCCTCAACACCAAGTCCTGAGAGCCGGGTGTCCTGAGAGAGCAGCCTGTTCCGTTCCGCCCCCTCTCCTCCCTTCCCGGGGGCGGAACGGGCAGGCCCGTGTCTGAGAGGAAAGTCGTGGCCTCCGAGGCTCAGCAAACCCCCGGCGATCTCGCGCCCGCCGGGATCTCCGTACCTCCGGGGCGGCGCCGGCTCGGCGCCGGAGAGCCGTCACGTCCCGGGCCGGACGGCACCGGCGGTCGCCGCCGGTCTCCGGCGGCCCGGCCCTCCGGCGTGCACCCCCGGCGCAGGGACTCGGGCCGGGGCGCCGCACGCACGATCGCCGCGGCCTGGCCGTACCTCCTGGTCCTGCCCACCGTGGCAGGCACGGCGTATCTGCTCTTCTATCCGCTGCTGCGCAGCGTGGTGATCTCCTTCCAGCACTTCCGGACCGGCGAGCTGATCCGTGGCGGGGCGGCCTTCGTCGGTCTGGAGAACTACCAGGACGTGCTCGGGAGCGCCGAGTTCTGGACGGTGGTCCGCCGCACACTCGTGTGGACCGCGGTCAACGTCGTCCTCATCATGGTGATCTCCACGTTCACGGCGCTGATGATCGCCCGGCTCGGCCGCCGGATGCGGCTGGCGGTGATGAGCGGCCTGGTCCTCACCTGGGCCACTCCGGTCCTGGCCGCGACCACCGTCTTCCAGTGGCTGTTCCAGTCCAGGCTCGGGGTCGTCAACTGGGCGCTCGTCTCCCTCGGCTTCGACTCCTTCGACGGGTTCAGCTGGTTCGCGAACGGCCAGGCGACCTTCGCCATCATGGTGCTGCTCGTCGTGTGGCAGTCGGTCCCCTTCGCGGCGCTCACCCTCTACGCGGGGCTGACCACGATCCCGGCCGAGCTGTACGAGTCGGCGCGGATCGACGGCGCGGGCGCCTGGCAGATCTTCCGCGACGTCACCTTCCCGATGTTGCGGCCGCTGTTCGGGCTGATCACCTCGCTCGAGGTGATCTGGGTGTTCAAGTGCTTCGCCCAGATCTGGGCGATCACCCAGGGCGGTCCCGACGACGCCACCACGACCCTGCCGGTGTACGCGTTCCAGGTCGCCCAGTCGCTCCACAAGTACGACCTCGGCTCGGCGATCTCCACGCTCACCGTGCTCATCCTGCTCGTCGTCCTCGTGGCGCACCTGAGGCGCATGTACAAGCACGAAGGAGAAGGCCTGTGAAGCTCCGCCGGCTGCCCCTCAACCTCGCGGCCCTCGGCGTGCTCGTCGTGTCGGTCTTCCCCGTCTACTGGATGGCGGTCACCGCGTTCAAGCCGACCAGGGACATCCATGCCGACACCCCGCAGTTCCTGCCCCTGCACCCCACGCTCGACCACTTCAGGACCGCGGTCGGCGCCGACGGCTTCCTGCTGTTCTGGCGCAACAGCCTGCTCGTCTCCGTCACCGCCGTGCTGCTGGCCCTGGTCGTGGCCCTGCTCGCCGCCTTCGCGGTGGCCCGCATGCGCTGGCGCGGGCGCAAGGCCTTCATCCTGATGGTCTTCATCGCGCAGATGGCGCCGTGGGAGGCGCTGCTGATCCCGATGTTCATCATCGCCCGCGACACGGGGATGCTCGACAAGCTGTCGATGCTCACGCTCGTCTACTTCATCGTCACGCTGCCGTTCACCATCGTCACGCTGCGGGGCTTCCTCGCGGCGATCCCCGCGGAGCTGGAGGAGGCCGCCCAGATGGACGGCGCGAGCAGGGCGGTGGCCTTCCGCCGGGTCGTGCTCCCGCTGCTGGCGCCCGGCCTGATGTCGACCTCGTTGTTCGGGTTCATCACCGCGTGGAACGAGTTCGCCTTCGCCAACGCCCTCATCATCAAGAACCAGGACGACCGGACGCTGCCCGTCTGGCTCTCCTCGTTCGGCAACGTCTTCGGCACCGACTGGGGCGCGACGATGGCCGCCGCCTCCCTGTTCATGGTGCCGGTCCTGCTCATCTTCCTGGTCCTGCAGCGCCGTGTGACCACCGGATTCATCGCCGGCGCCGTCAAGGGCTGAGCTGAACAGCTCGTGTGTCATCGTGCGGCCCACCGCCGGGCCGCCGTCAATCCTGCCTGGAGGGATTCTCAACGTGATCATTCCGCGGCCAAGGGAACTGGCCGTCCTCGGGGGCTTCGTCGCGTACACGGGCAACGCCGTACGGCTGTCGCATGAACGCGGCCTGGGACCGGAGGGGTACCGCCTCAGCGTCTCCGACGGCGTGATCGAGCTGACCGCCGGTGGGCCCGCCGGCGAGTTCTACGGACGGCAGACCCTGCGGCAACTCGGCCCGGCCGTGCCGTACGGGACGATCGAGGACGGCCCGCGCTTCGGGTGGCGCGGCGTGATGCTCGACGTCGCCCGGCACTTTATGCCCAAGGAGTTCGTGCTGCGGCTGATCGATCTGATCGCCGAGCTCAAGCTGAACGTGCTGCACCTGCATCTGACCGACGACCAGGGCTGGCGTCTGGAGATCAAGCGTCATCCCCGGCTCACCGAGGTCAGCGGAGACCACTACACCCACGACGACGTCCACGAGATCGTGTCGTACGCGGCCGACAGGTTCGTCCGGGTCGTCCCGGAGATCGGGCTGCCCGGGCACGTCCAGGCCGCGCTCGCCGCCTACCCGCATCTGGGCAACGACCCGGGCAGACGGCTCGGCGTCTGGGACCGGTGGGGGATCAGCGAGCACACCCTCAACCTGGAGGAGTCGACGATCGCCTTCTTCCACGAGGTGCTGGACGAGGTCGTCGAGCTGTTCCCCGACGAGTACGTGCACGTCGGCGGGGACGAGTGCCTGAACGGCGAGTGGGAGCGCACGCCGCGGGCCCAGGAACGCATCCGCGAGCTCGGTCTGCCGGGCGCGCACGCGGCGCGGGCCTGGATCACCGCGCGCATGGCCGAGCACCTCGCCGCCCACGGCAGGAAGCTCGTCTACTGGTACGAGAAGGCGGACGGCCCGCCTGGGGCGACCACGATGACCTGGCTCGACGAGGAGAGCGGCCCGCAGGCGACGCTGGAGGGCCGGGACGTCGTCCTCGCCCCCCACCTGCGCACCTATCTCGACTATCCGCCCGTCCTCGAGCCGGGGCCGTTCGCGCCCGACCGGGTGCTCTCGCTCTCCGAGGCCTACCACTTCGACCCGCCGCCCGCCCCCGAGCGCGCGGGCGGGCGGATCCTCGGCGTCCAGGCCCAACTGTGGACCGAGTACATGCCCACGCCCTCCGACGTCGAGCGCCAGGCCTTTCCCCGGCTCTGCGCGTTCGCCGAGGTCGCGTGGGGATCCGCGGGCGACTACTCCGACTTCCTCCGGCGGCTGCACCCGCACCTGGCCCGGCTGGAGGCCCAGGGGGTCCGGGTCGGGCCGCTCATCCCGTAGACCACGCGGCCACGGACGACCAAGAGACGGGGGAGAGCGCGGGGGGACCGCAGACCACGGGGGACCGCACCCAAGGAAAGGACGAAAGTGTCCAGCAAGAAGTGGTTAGCCGGCGGACTCGTGTCCGCCCTCGCCCTCATCGGCGTGTCCGCCCTCCCGGCCGACGCCGCGACCTCACTCCGCGTCCAGTACAAGACGAGCGCCTCCGGGGCCACGGCCGACCAGGTCGAACCGTGGTTCAACGTCGTCAACAGCGGCACCACCTCCGTGCCGCTGAGCTCGGTGAAGATCCGGTACTACTTCAAGGCCGATTCGCCGACGCAGCAGTACCGCTTCGCCTGCTCGTGGGCGGTCGTCTCCTGCTCGACCGTGACCGGCACGTTCGGCACGATCTCACCCGGGACGGCGACCGCCGACCGCTACCTGGAGGTGGGCTTCACCTCGGGCACGCTCGCTCCGGGCGCCCAGACGAGCGACCTGCAGCTGCGGTTCTACCGCACAGACTGGCAGCGGATCACGCAGAGCGACGACTACTCCTTCGGCGCCTCCAGGACCACCTACGGGGACTGGGCGAAGGTGACCGCCTACCAGAACGGCACGCTCGTCTGGGGCGACGCCCCCGCGGGCGGCGATCCGACGGCGACGCCGACCCCCACGCCTCCCACGTCGCCCAGCCCGCCGCCCACCGGCGGCAACGCGGGAGTCGTGTTCGACGACTTCTCCTACACCGACGCCAACGACACGCGGATCAACGCGCACAACTGGACGATCCGCACCAACCAGGGTGGTCCCGGCATCCCCGGCGCCTCCTGGCCCAAGGAGAACATCTCCTTCCCGGTCGTCTCGGGTTCCAACAAGGCGCTGCAGCTCAAGTCGGTCACCGACGGCACCGGTTCGGGCACCCAGCAGTCGGAGGTGCTGAACCAGCGCAAGTTCCTCGAGGGCACCTACGCCGCCCGGGTGAAGTTCTCCGACGCGCCCGTCAGCGGCCCGGACGGCGACGCCATCGTGGAGACCTTCTTCACGATCACGCCGCTCAACCGCGACCTCGACCCCGACTACAGCGAGCAGGACTTCGAGTACCTGCCCAACGGAGGCTGGGGCGAGCCTTCCAGCATCATGTACGCCACGTCGTGGGAGACCTACCAGAACGAGCCCTGGCTGGCCGTCAACGTCCACAACGAGGTACGGCAGAGCTACGACGGCTGGCACGACCTGGTCCTGCAGGTCTCCGGCGGCACGATCAGGTACTACATCGACGGCGCGCTCTTCGCGGAGCACGGCGGCGTCTACTACCCCGAGACCGTGCAGTCGGTGAACTTCAACCTGTGGTTCATCAGCGGCGGCCAGATCGGCAGTTCGACCCCGCGCACGTACGTCCAGCAGGTCGACTGGTTCTACCACGCGAAGAACGAGGTCGTCGCGCCCGGTGACGTGGTCAACCGGGTCAACGGCTACCGTACGGCGTCGACCACGTGGGTCGACACGGTTCCTGCCGCCTGACCGGCGCTGAGTGGCTCGGCTCGCGCGTATTCGGGGCGCGCGAGCCGTCGGCGGCGCGAGGCCGCCGGCCCCGGGTTCCTGCGCGGCAACCCAGCGGGCTCAGCCCTGGCTGGGGACGTTGCGCAGGGCCTCGCGCCGCGACAGCCCGGAGATGCCCTGGTGGCCGACGTAGCGGACGATCTCGGCCGGGTCGGTCTTGGCGTACTCGCGCAGGGCCCAGCCGATGGCCTTGCGGGTGAAGAAGTCGATGTCCGGCAGGCTCGGCTCGATGCAGGCGTACAGGAGTCCGAGGTCGGTGCCGGCCTTGAACGAGTTCTGGCAGATGATCGCCGTGCGTCGCTTCCACCGGTCCGGCTTGTGGGCCCATTCCAGCATCAGCGGGCGCATCGTCTCGGGGAACAGCCGCAGCAGCGGCCCGATCCTGTGGACGGCGAGTTCGTCCACGAAGTCCCACCAGGCTCCGGTGACGATCATCTCCTCGTACATGGGCAGCGTGTAGAGGGTCTGCCAGGGCTTGTAGTAGCGAAAGCCGGACAGTTCGATCGCGGCGTACCGCTCCTCGCGGAACTCGGCCTCCCGCCACAGTGCGAGCACGGTCCTGCGCCACTCGGGGGCCGACTCCAGCCGGTGCTCGGCGAAGACCCGCCGCAGGGCGGCACGCCGGGGGACGGCCGTCACCCCGAGGAACGGCATCGCCGATTTCATGTACGCCTGCATGGCGGGGGCACGCGAGGGATCGGCGACCTCGGCGAGCGCGGCCCGCACCTTCTCGACGAGTGTCATGCCGGCTGCGTCTGTCATGCCGGTTGCGTCGTCCGGTCCCCGGTGGCGAGTCCGTCGAACAGCACCCTGATGTAGTGGTCGGCGAGGGCGTCGGTGTCGAGCCGTCCGCCGGGGCGGAACCACCGGACCGCCACCCAGATCCCGTCGCGGATCATGCGGTAGGTGAGCTTGGGGTCGACGTCGGCGCGGAACTGGCCGCTCGCCTGGCCGCGCCTGATCTGCTCCATCCACATGCGCTCGACCTCGTCCTCGGCCCGGACCAGGTAGTCGAAGCGGTCGCCGGGCAGCGAACGGAGGTAGTTCCAGTCGTTCTGCATGACGGTGATGGCCGCGCGGTGCGGTTCGAGTGTGTGGAACCCGATGGAGACCAGCTGGGACAGGGCCGCCCGCGCGTCCGCGGCGTCGGCCAGCGCGGCGCGGTAGCGCGCGATCAGATCCTCGAGGAAGGTGCGGAGCACCTCGTCGACGATCGTCTCCTTGGAGTCGAAGTGGTGGTAGAGGCTCCCGGAGAGGATGCCCGCCTCGTCGGCGATCTCGCGGACCGTGGTGGCCTGGAAGCCCTTGCGGGCGAAGAGTTCGGCGGCGAGCTTCACGAGATGGTCGCGCCGCTCCGACGCCGGGCCGGTCGCGCCGGCCCGCTTCGCTCGTACGGGAGCGGCGGTGGCGCCGGAGTTCTTACGCTGGTTCACGCCGACCATTATGAGCCTTCAAGCAAGCTCTTGCTTGAACGCCCTGACCTTTCCTTAAGGACATAACCGTGCGATCACGGACGACTTCGGCATTCCATCCCTGGTAGGCGGCCGGTATGGCGGGCCCACAGCGTACACGCGACATCACCGGGCCGTCGCCCGGAGGTCTCCCCGGGCGGCCCGCAGGACGGCCGATGGACGGCGGTCAAGGTGCGCGCCGGGCTCGCGGCCTACCGGCGGTCATGGCGGGCGCCGGGCCTCCTCGGGCCACCCGCCGGACGATCGGGGGGCGCCCGGCGCGGCGGGCGCGGGCCCGGTCCGGAATGGGCCATCGTGCGGCCGGGCCTCCCGGGCCGGGGGACGGCCTCGGTGTCGACGATCACAGACCTTCCTCCCAAGGCGGAGCAAGCTGTCGCGTGTCGATCTGTAAAATCCGAGGTCAATAGACTGGCGAATAGGAAAGTTTCCTATTAGATTTCTCGCATGCCAGAGCGCTGCCCAGTGGGCACAGTATGAGACGAAGCCCGGACCTTCTCCGTCTGGCCGAAACGGTCCTCCTCCCCGGCTTCGTGGGAACCGCGGCCCCCGACTGGGTGCGCCGGCGGCTCGCCGACGGACTCGCCGGAGTCGTGCTCTTCTCCCGGAACGTCGACACCCCCGCGCAACTCGCCGACCTCACCTCGGCCCTGCGCGCGGAGAACGACGAGATCCTCATCGGGATCGACGAGGAGGCCGGCGAGGTCACCCGCCTGGAGGCCCGCACCGGCAGCTCCCGCCCGGGGAACTACGCGCTGGGCGTGGTCGACGACGTGGCCCTGACCGAGCAGGTCGCCCGCGACGTCGGGCGCGACCTGCGCGCGGCGGGGGTGAACATCGACTTCGCGCCGGCGGCCGACGTCAACTCCAACCCCGACAACCCGGTGATCGGCCTCCGGTCGTTCGGCGCCGACCCCGCACTGGTCGCCAGGCACACCGCGGCCTGGATCCGCGGCCTGCAGTCCGCCGGAGTGGCCGCCTGCGCCAAGCACTTCCCCGGCCACGGCGACACGTCGGTCGACTCGCACCACAGCATCCCCCGCGTCACCGCCTCGGCGGAGGAACTGGACGAGGTGGAGTTGTGGCCCTTTCGCGCCGCGATCGAGGAGGGCGTCCGCTCGGTCATGACGGGCCACCTGCTCGTGACCGCGTACGACGAGGAGCTCCCCGCCACCCTCAGCCCGAAGATCCTCACCGGCCTCCTCAGGAACCGGCTCGGCTTCGAAGGTCTGATCGTCACCGACGGCATCGAGATGGCCGCGGTGGCCGGGCGCTACGGGCTGGGCGGCGCGAGCGCGCTCGCCATCGCCGCGGGAGCGGACTCCATCTGCGTGGGCGGGGAGAACTCCGACGAGGCCACGGTCGAGCTCATCCGCGACGCCATCGCGGACGCCGTCGTGGAGGGCGCCATGCCCGAAGAGCGGCTGGCCGACGCGGCGGCGCGGGTGCGCAAGCTCGCCTCGTGGCACGCCGCCGAGGCCGAGGCGGAGCTTCCCGACGAGATCGGCCTCGCCGCGGCGCGGCGGGCCGTCAGGGTCACCCGCAGGCCCGGAGGCCCCGCCGTACTGCCCCTGCAGGTGGCCTCCCACGTGGTCGAGCTGGCGCCCGAGACCAACCTGGCCATCGACAAGGGCATGCCGTGGGGGGCGGGCGAGCCGCTGAGCAAGCTGCTGCCCGGCACCACGGTCACCCGGCTGAGCGAGCCGGAGACCATGGACGGAGCCCCCGCCCGCGTGCTCCGCGAGGCTACCGACCGGCCCCTGGTCATCGTCGTGCGCGACGCGCACCGCCACCTCTGGCAGCTGGACTTCGTGGAACGCGTCCTCGCCGCGCGCCCGGACGGCGTGATCGTGGAGATGGGCCTGCCCGGCCGTACGGACCTCGGTGCGGTGCACATCGCCACCCACGGTTCGGCCCGGGTGTGCGGCCAGGCCGCCGCGGAGGTGCTGACCGGTCAGGTGTGACGCCGTTTCTCCCCGCTCGTCCCCGGTCCGTACGATGGTCGCCGACGACGGGGAGATGAGAACTCGATGAAGGTCGCATACGTCACCTGTGACAATCCTGTGGCGCGGTTCGACGACGAGCGGGAGATCCTGCTGGGCGCCTGGCTCGGAGCCGGCATCGAGGGGACGACGCTCGCCTGGGACGACCCCCGGGCCGACTGGTCCTCGTTCGACGCGGTCGTCGTCCGCTCGGCGTGGGACTACGTCGAGCGCCGTGACGACTTCACGGCCTGGGCCCGGCGGGTCGAGCAGGTGACGCGGCTGTTCAATCCGGCGTCCGTGCTCGAGTGGAACACCGACAAGACCTACCTGCGCGGCCTGGGCGTGCCGACCGTGCCGACCCACTGGGCCGAGCCGGGGACGGAGACGGAGCTTCCCCACTGGGACGAGTACGTCGTCAAGCCCGCGATCTCGGCGGGAGCGCGGGACACGGTGCGGACCGCCGACCGCGAGATGGCCGAGGCGCACGTCGCCAAGCTCGTCGGCGCGGGCCGGACGGCCATGGTGCAGCCGTACATCGAGGCGGTCGAGCACGAGGGGGAGCTGTCCCTCCTCTATTTCGGCGGCGAGTTCAGCCACGCCGTGCGGCGCCACCCGATGCTGACCGAGACGGCGATCGACGAGACCAACCGGGCTCGCCTGCGCGATCCCGACGACGACCAGTTCACCCTCGCGGAGCTCGTCTTGAGCAAGGTGGGGGAGCGCCTGCTCTACGCCCGCGTCGACCTCGTCCGCATGCCCGGCGGGGAACCGGTGCTCATGGAGCTCGAGGCGGCCGAGCCGTACCTCTTCCTGCGCTACGAGCTGGACGCGCCGGATCTGTTCGCACGGGTGCTGGCCGACAGCCTCTGATCGCGTCCCCGGGGCGTACGGCTAGGCCAGGGCGAGGCGCACGGCGCCTGCCGGATCGTCGGCGGGGACCGGCCCGGGAACGGCGTTCCCCGCGGAGTCGAGGATCCGCCATCCGCCGAGGGTGATCACGGGAGTGCCGCCGCGACGGGCCAGCGCCAGCTCGGACAGCGTGCCCCACGAGCCGCCGACCACGATGACCGCGTCGGCGGCGCGGACGATGAGGGCGTTGCGCGCCTCACCCATGCCGGTGGGGATCGCGACCGTCAGGTCGCGGCTCGCCCCCGTGCGGTCCCGGCCGGAGAGGATGCCGACGACGACGCCGCCGGCCCTGCGCGCACCCGCGGCGGCCGCGGCCATGACGCCGCCGTAGCCTCCGCACAGGACCACGGCGCCGTGCTCGGCCAGCAGACGGCCCACCTCACGAGCGGCCGCCGCCTCGTCGGGAGTGCAGTCGGCCGGTCCGCACACCGCGACCTGCGTCATGGCGGTCATCCTAGGCGGCGGGACCCCGCCCCGGAGGCGGCTCGCCGCGGCTCAGCCTTGAGTGGAGATCCCGCCGTCGACGGGGATGACCGTGCCGGTGAGGTAGGAGCCGGCGCGGGAGGCCAGAAAGATCGCCGCGCCCGCCATGTCGTCCGGCCGGCCGATCCGTCCGAGCGGCACCGAGTTCTCGACGAGCGACCGCGTGCCCGGGTCGTCGAGGACGAACGCCATCATCTTCGACTCGAACGGGCCCGGTGCGATGGCGTTGACCGTGATCGACTCCGGCGCGAGCCGGTGGGCGAGGTGCCGGGTCAGCATGTGCACGCCCGCCTTGGCCGCCGAGTACGCGTAGTGCTCCATCGCCGAGACGCGGATGCCGTCGATCGAGCCGATGTTGATCACGCGGGCCGGGTCGTCGGCCGACGCGGACGCCCGGAGCAGGGGAAGGAACCGCTGGGTCAGGAAGAAGACGCCCTTGACGTTGATGTTCCAGAGCTTGTCGAAGGCGTGCTCGGGATACTCCTCCAGCGGTGCGCCCCAGCTCGCTCCGGCGTTGTTGACCAGCACGTCGAGCCGGTCCTCGCGGGCCGAAACGGCCTCGACGAGCGTCTCCACGCCCTCGGGTGTCGACAGGTCGGCCTGGACGGCCTGGCATCCGAGCTCGGCCGCCGTGGCCTCGAGCTCGTCCTTCTTGCGCGAGGAGATGTAGACCGTCGCGCCCGCGTCGACGAAACCGGCCGCGATCATCCTGCCGATCCCGCGGGAGCCGCCGGTGACGACGACCGTCTTGCCTTCCACCGAGAACAGAGTCATGCCCGAAGCATACCGACCGGTCGGTCGTGCGTCAGGGCGACCTCAGAGGCGTTCAGAGAGGGCGTCATCGAGATGGCGACGCGTCCTGGCGGGCGTGGGGGACCCGCCAGGACGCGCACCTCCCCGGCGGGAGGCTTCGACCCCGGCGAGGGTTGGGGTCGAAGCCTCGCTTGATCGCGCGGAGTTCAGGGGGGATCAGCCGTCCTCCGACTGCTGCTCCGGCACGCGGTAATGCCTCATGATCAGGCGTGTCGCGCCGTCGGGATCGTCGGACGGATGCGTGACCACCAGATCACCTTCGCTCCACACAAAGCATCCGTTCTTGCACCAGACGGTCAGTTCGGTAGATACCGACAGCACGGACATGCCGTTCCCGTTGCTCTGGTAGGTGTGGGTGAATCCCTGCCGGTGCAGGGCGTAGCGAAGCAAACGTGTCGCCTCGCCGGGATCGCGCCAGGGCAGGTACGGCGTACCCGCGCGGACCGCTAGCACCGGCGCTCACCCCCATTTGATGGATTTGTACCAACGTTTGGATAATGCGCGGCGCAACGGGGTCAGGTCAAGGGGTTGTTCCCCGGCAGACCGAGATCGTCTAGATTTGTTGGAACAAAAGGGTAGATTGAGGAAAGATGGCACGATCATCGCTCTACCAACAGGTGGCCGCCGAAGTGCGCCGGGCCATCTACACGGGTGATCTCGCGCCAGGCGACCAGATACCGACCGAGACCGACCTCATGGAAGCGCACGGCGTCAGCCGCAACACGGTACGGCTGGCACTGGGCGAGCTGGAGAACGAGGGTCTCATCCTCAGGATGCGCCGGCGCGGAACGTTCGTCCGCGAACGCCGGCCTCTTCTCATGCGTCCCCAGGACGAGTTCCTCCCGCTCGACCAGAGTGAGCCCCGTTTCGACTCGTTCGTTCACGCGGTCACCTCGGAGGGCCGCCGGGCCGACCAGAACATCGAGGTCTCGATCGTCAAGCCCCCGGAGGACGTCTCCATCCGTCTCGCCCTGGGCGACGACTCCCTCGCCGTCGTCCGCCGCCGTCTGCGTTTCGTGGACGGCCAGCCGTACAACACGTATGACTCGTATTTCCCGCTCGATCTCGTCGGAGACTCGGAGATCGCGAGGCCGGGGGACATCAAGCGCGGGGCCAACCGCGTGCTGGCGGAGCTCGGACATCACCAGGTCCGGGTTGTAGACGACATTTCCGCACGTATGCCGACTCCGGATGAAGCATTGCAACTTCAGCTGGAACCGGGTACTCCAGTTGTCGTTTATGTCCGAGTTGGTTATGACTCGGGCGATACGCCAGTGCGCGTCGCCGTGTCGGTTCTCCCCGCCGACAAGCACCTGATCAGATACGAGCTGGAACGTCATTGACGAAACACGGATGACCCCTCACGGGAGGGGTCGTCTCTGGCTGTGCGCCCGCCGCGAGCGATCACCGCGCAACGCTCGGGCACCCTGACGCTGCTCACCGCCTTTCGCTGACGCGGCCGCCGTGCGGCGTGCGGCCGTCACTCTTCGTGTTCACATCAACTCGCTCAGCACCGGAAGGACTCACTCATGCCCACGTACACCCTCGGTCTGCCCGCCGAACTCACGCTCCGTCGCGCGACGGCGAGCGATCTCCCCACCGTGCTCACGCTCCTGGCCGAGGCGGCGAAGTGGCTGAACGCCTCCGGGGTTCGGCAGTGGCCGGTCGGAGGCTTCCCGGCCGCGCGGATCGAGCCCCTGATCGACCAGGGCACGATGTACCTGCTGGACGACGGCGTCGATCCCGTCCCCGCCGCGACCATGGCGGTGGACGGCCACGCCGACCCGGAGTTCTGGACGGCGCCCGACCGGCCGCACGACGCCCTTTACGTGCACAAACTCGCCGTCAGCAGGGCCTACGCGGGGCAGGGCCTCGGCGAGATGCTGCTCGACTGGGCGGTCGCGCGCGCCGCCGGGACGGGCCGGCGCTGGCTGCGCCTCGACTGCGCCAAGGACAACGCCCGGTTGCAGGCGTACTACCGCGGGCTCGGGTTCCGTCACGTGCGCACGGTGGACCTGCCGCACCGGGCCTCCGGCGCGCTTTTCGAGCGCCCCGCCCGCGAGGCCGGGTACGGCCACGCCCTTGACATCACGGCTCACAAGGAGTTGATCCAGGTCTGAACAGGGGCGGATGCCGTACGGCGTCCCAAAGGGACCCGATACTGTTCGCATCATGACCGGATCTCTCCTGGAAGTGATCGCGCTGGATGTGCGCGACGCGGTGGCCGCCGAGGAGGGCGGTGCGGACCGCCTGGAGATCGTGGCCGACATGAGCTCCGACGGACTCACCCCCTCGGCGGACACCGTGGCGGCGATCGCCGCGGAGTGCGGCCTGCCGCAGATGGTCATGCTGCGCCGCAACGCGGGTTTCGGCGTGACGCCCGAGGAACTCGACCGGCTGCGCCACGACGTCAAGGAGCTGTCCGAGGCGGGCGCGGCCGGATTCGTCTTCGGGTTCCTCACCGGTGACGGCGTCGTGGACCTGGTCGCCACCGAAGCGCTGATCCACGCCGTCGCGCCGCTGCCGTGGACGTTCCACCGGGCCGTGGACAACGCCGCCGACGTCCGCGCGGCGTGGCGCGCGGTACGGCTCCTGCCCAACCTCGCCACCGTGCTCTCGGCGGGTTCGCCCGACGGAGTGGGGGACGGCCTGGCGGTCTTACGGGCACGGGCGGAGGCGGGAGACGGCCCGCTCGTGCTCGCCGGGGGAGGGCTCAGGACGGAGCACGTGCCCGTGCTGCTCACCTACGGCATCAGGGCCTTCCACGTCGGCAGCGCCGTCCGGGACTCGTGGAGCCTGCCCGTCGACCCGGCCCGCGTCCGCGCGTGGCGGGAACTCGTGGATCTCGCCTGAGATCCGCCGCAGGGCGGGCTCGGGGCGGACGCGGGTCAGGACAGCGCGTGGTCGGCGCGGGCGAGCGCCGCCATCAGGGTCTTGACCGTCGCGGGCTCGTCCAGCACGCCGCCCACCGCGGCACGCTCGTCCTCCCAGGCGGAGATCCGTTCGGCGAAGGCCTCGTAACACTTGTAGTGGAAGGCGTAGACGGTCGCGAACCGGCTGACGAGATGGGACGGATGCATGTCCCAGCCCTGGTAGTAACCGTGCGCCAGCGAGTGGCGCACCAGGGCGGAATGGCGCCGGAGAAGGTCGGCGACGTCCTCGGGGGAGTCGGAGGCCGGAGCCGCCGCCAGCGAACCGTCGGAGAGCTCCACGCCTGTCCCGGCGAGAGCCGTCTGCATGACGTGCCTGGCGTGGTCGCAGGCGGGGTGGTCGAGCCGCTGCTCGTGCGGGGGCAGGCCGATCGAGGCCGTGTAGTCGAAGACGCCGAAGTGCGCCGCGGCCAGCCGTCCGCCCAGTGAGGGGACGAGGTCGGCGGAGCGCTGGAGGAACATCACCGTCTGCGGCGCCTCCACCTGCATCTCGAACCTGAGCGTGCCGCGGCCGAGGCGCAGGGACTCCTCGAGCGCCTCCAGGCACCGGGCGAACTGCCCGAGGTAGGCCTCGACGAGGACCTTGGGGAAGGTCACGGTGAACCCGCCGGGCAGCTCTCCGGTGCGCTTCAGCACTTCGGTCAGGAAACCGTCCAGCGTGCGGAGCGACCGTCGCGGGTCCCCGTCCGCGAAGGACTTGACCCGCGGCCCCCAGCGCCGGGGCAGCACGCCCGCCTCGTACATCGCCGCGATCGCGGCGGCGGCGGTCTCGACGTGGTGGTCCTCCTCATCCCACGGCCGGAAGCCGTAGCCGTCCTCGAAGTCGACGCGCAGGTCCTCGATCGGCTCCGCGGCGAGCTTCTTGCGCAGTCGGTCGTGGACGGGGGTCGCGAGGTCGATGTCGAGATCGAACAGCGAGGCCAGCTCCGCGGGGGCGAAGACGTGCCGGTGCATTAGGTCCATGGCGGCCTGCCGCCATTCGGTCACGGTCCCCGGCGTCACCCGGTCGGCCGGTACGTAGACCGTGTGCACCGGCTGCCAGGCGATCTCCCGGGCGGGATAGCGCTCCGACTGCTCGCGATGAGCCGCGTCGAATCCCTCGAGCAGCCCGTCCGGCCCGGCCAGCGTCGTGTCCATGGTCCCGATCCTCGCAGAGTCCGCCGCGATCAGGGCAGGGCGTCCGGCGCGGGCTGGGCGACCCGCCCGCAGGCGGCGAGCATGGCGGCGCGGCCGACCAGCTTGACGCGCTCGCCCCGCTTCAGCGCCGTGGCCAGCTCGCCCTCCGCGGCCTCGATCGCGAGCCAGTCCCGGTAGGTCAGGGGCGTCACGCCGCGGGCGCTCAGGAGGTCGTCGAGCCGCACGCGGGCCGTCCCGGGCGTCGTCTCGGCGAGCAGCGTTCGGACGGTCTCCGCCGCGTCGGACTTGTTGGTCCCGATGACCCCGGTCGGCCCCCGCTTGAGCCAGCCCGCGACGTACTGCCGGTCCGACACCCTGCCGGCCACGTTGGGCACGGTCATCGTGGAGCTGTCGAAGGGCAGCCCGGCCAGCGGGACACTCTGGTAGCCGACCGATCGCATCACCATGTCGGCGGGGATGGTCTCGAACTCGCCCGTCCCCACGACCCGCCCGTCCTGCAGACGCGTCCGCTCCAGCCGGATGCCCTCGACGTGGGAGACGCCCAGGATCTCGGCCGGGCGCAGCCAGAAGCGCACCTCCAGCCGCCTCGGCCGGTCCGAGGGCACGCGCCCGGACCACGCCTGGAGGACGTCGACGTTCCCCCGGATCTGTCGGGACAGGGGGGTGAGGTCCTCGACCTTCACCTCGTGGGGGAAGGTGAGGACGTCGGCGTTGATCAGCTCGCCGAGCTCACGCAGCTCCTTGAGGGTGAACTTGGCGTGCTCGGGGCCCCTCCTGCCGACCATGTGGATCCGCCGGACCCGCGAGGCCTCCAGGCGCCGCAGGACCTCCTCGGGGACGTCGGTGCCCCGCAGTTCGTCGGCCCCCTTGGCGAGCACCCGGACGACGTCGACCGCGACGTTGCCGACCCCGATGACCACCACGTCCTCGGCGTCGAGGGTGAAGGCGTCGGGCGGCACGTCGGGGTGCCCGCAGTACCAGTTGACGAAGTCGGTCGCGGCGACGCTCCCCGGAAGGTCCTCCCCGGGGACGCCGAGGTGCCTGTCCACCATGGCGCCCGTGCAGTAGACGACGGCGTCGTAGCAGGACAACAGGTCGTCCGCCGACACGTCGGAGCCGAACTCGACGCCGCCGAGGAAACGCACGCCCGGGGCCTCGAGCACGCGGCGGAGATATCCCGCGATCGACTTGATCGAGGTGTGGTCGGGGGCCACGCCGTACCGCACGAGACCGTAGGGGGTCGGCAGGCGCTCGAGCACGTCGATCTCCACAGGCCCCTGGGCCTGCTTGGTCAGCGCTTCCGCCGTGTAGATCCCGGCCGGACCCGATCCGACGACCGCGACGCGCAACGCCATCCTGGCCTCCACTGTGCAGGCGTCCTCCTCATGATTCTCAATCATCGGCACCCCTCCGGGCCAGAACCTGGAGGTGCGATCTGCCCGGCGTCGTGCCCAGCCGGGTCCTCGCGTCCGGAGATTCGTGTCCCGAGGCCCGTTTCCCGGGCTCCCGTGCCGGGCCGCGCGGCCCTGCTCCGCGACCCGGTCGTCACCGGCCGGCGGGGCCATCGAGGCGCGTCACCGGCTGCGGCATCCCCGTGCCGAGGTCCCGCGCGGACACGCTGAAGACCCCGTCGGCGTCGACCGCGAACGTGATCTCGATCTGCGGAAGGCCTCGCGGAGCGGGGACGATCCCGGTCACCTCGTACCTGCCCAGTTCCGCGGCGGAGGCGACACGTCCGTCGTTCCCCTGGAAGACCGCGATCTTGATCGATCTCTGGCCGTCCTCGGCCGTGGTGAAGATCTCCGCCCGTCTCGCGGGGAGCGGCGCGCCGCGCCCGATGACCGGCGTCAGCACGCCGCCCCTGGTCTCGATGCCGATCGAACTGGTCAGACGGTCCGTGGAGGACCGTTCCGCGCCTTCGTCCACGGGTGCCCCCGCCTGGAGGGCGGCGCCGAGGACCACGGACTCGTTCGCGCCGGCACCGACGGGCTCCCTGCCGGTCAGCTCCCTGACCAGTGCGGAGAAGGCGGGCATCCGCGTCGCGCCGCCGACCAGCACCACATGGGTGACGTCGGAGGCCCTCACCCCCGCCTGCGCGGTGACCTGGTGGAAGGGGGCCCTGCAACGATCGAGCAGGTCGGCCGTGATCGCCTCGAACTCGCCCCTGGTCAGGGTCTGGTCCAGAAACAGCGGGAATCCCTGGCGCGACCTCCGGTAGGCCGTGTGCACGCTGGTCTGCGACCTGTCGGAAAGCTCGATCTTGGCTCTCTCCGCCGCCTCCCCGAGGCGCTGGAGAGCCTGCTCGTCTCCGGACAGGTCGACGTCGTGCATGGTCCTGTAGCGCGTCAGAAGCTCGTCGACGAGGCGCCGGTCCCAGTCGTCGCCGCCCAGGCGGGCGTCGCCGGCGGCCGCCCGCACGCTCACGCCGCGGGGGCCGACGTCGAGCAGGGACACGTCGAAGGTGCCGCCGCCGAGGTCGAAGACCAGGACCGTCTGCTGCTTCCTCGCGCTGAGCCGGCTCAGCCGGTGGGCCAGAGCCGCGGAGGCGGGCTCGTTGACGATGCGGAGCACGTTGAGGCCCGCGATCTCACCGGCCTCCCTGGTGGCCTGCCGCCCGGCCTCGCCGAAGCAGACCGGGACGGCGATCACCGCGTCGGTGACCTTCTCGCCCAGGCGGGCCTCGGCGTCCTCCTTGAGCTTGCGCAGGATGAAGGCGCTGATCTCCTGCGGCGTGAACGTCCTGCCGTCGATCTCGGCGGTCCAGCTCGTGCCCATCCGGCGCTTGATCGAACTGACGGTCCTGCCGGGGTTGAGCACGGCCTGCCGCTTGGCGGCCTCGCCGACGAGGACCTCACCGGTCTCGGTGAAGGCGACGACGGACGGTGTGGTCCGCGAGCCCTCCGCGTTGACGATCACACTCGGCGCGCCGCCCCGGAGGACGGAGACGGCGGAGTCGGTGGTTCCCAGGTCGATGCCCACCGCGCGTCGAGTCGCGCGCCGGGTCCGGATCCGCTCGCCCATTCGGCCCTCCTCCGTGCGGCTCTTCGAATGGTGAGACGCACGTGGTGAGTATCACGTCCGACTATGGTCGGGCAATGGGAGGAAATTTCCGCGCAAATAATGCTCCTTTTGAATAAAAGGCGTCAGTCATTTACCTGAGGGAAATGCCTGCCCGCCCTCGGCGACGACCGCAAAGGCCGTTTCGGTCGCGACTTTTCCGTCCAGGCAGGCTGTTTCCCCGGGCCGCCGCGGCCCGCCGTACGGGGGGAGGGCTGAAGGGAGGGCGCGGACGTGCGGTTCGTTCACGTCCACGGCCCGGCGCGGGCCGCACTGGCCGGGAGAGGCTCAGACCACGGGAATTCCTGCCGCGGCCCAAAAGACGGCAACTCCGGGACGAGGCGGCCGATTGATGAAACCCTCCCAGGCATGACGGCACTCCGCGGGGGGCGGGACGAGATCGGGGCGCAGGCGGCCTTCGATCGTGACGACGCCCGGATACCGAACGCACGGCGGTATGAGGCATTAGGCCGCGTCATGGCCGTACTGGCGGGTGAGGCGGAGATGCTCGAGGCCTGCCGCGACCTCGCCTGGTGGCGGGGGAGCGACCACTCCTGGCACATCGAGTGGCGGGACGGGCCGAACGCCTCCGAGGTGGCGGCTCTGCTGGTGGAGCGCGTCCAGGAGCCGGGCTTCGCCGGTTCGCTGGCCGGCCCGGCGGGTCTCGTGACCGCCTCCATGGCGACACTGGACGTGATGGGCGTGAGCTTCGTGTTGCGGGCCGTCGACCCCATCGGGATGACCCGCCTGCGGGCTCGCCCGGGGTTGTGGCGGATGTCGGCGACGCTCGACGGCGCGGTGACGGCGGGCAGGCGCGCCACCCCGCGGCAGCAGTGGGAAGAGCTTCTCGGCGGCTGAGGCCCCGGCCGGGAGAGCGGTCATCCGGCGGAGGCCGGTCCTGGCGGACGGGTGCGGGGGGAGTGCCCGGATCCCGGGCGGCAGCGGGCGGTCGCGGGGGTCGGGATCCCGTTGGACGGGGGCGGTCGCGGGGTCCGGTGAGCGTGACTCGGATGGCCTGCGGCGCGGCGCGCCCCGCGGGACGCTTTTCGAGAGGCGCCGCGCGGCCGGGACTGGATACCCTTGGTGCACGTCGTACTCACGTCGTCTCTCAGACGCCGGTCTCCGCGAGCTACCCGCAGGACGCGGCATGAGAGCTCTCACGAGCAAGGAGTAGCCGTGCTGCTGCGTATGTCGACCCTGTTCCTGCGCACCCTGCGTGAGGATCCGGCGGACGCGGAAGTGCCGAGCCACAAGCTGCTCGTCCGCGCCGGATACGTCCGCAGGGTCGCCCCCGGAATCTATTCCTGGCTGCCGCTCGGCAAGATCGTCCTGGAGAACGTCGCGCGGGTCGTCCGTGAGGAGATGAACCGGATCGGCGCCCAGGAGGTGCTCTTCCCCGCGCTGCTGCCCCGCGACTACTACGAGGCGACCGGCCGGTGGACCGAGTACGGCGACACGCTGTTCCGCCTGAAGGACCGCAAGGGCGCCGACTACCTCCTCGGACCGACTCACGAGGAGATGTTCACCGACATGGTCAAGGGGGAGTACTCCTCCTATAAGGACTATCCGGTGACCCTCTACCAGATCCAGACGAAGTACCGCGACGAGGCCCGTCCCCGGGCCGGCATCCTGCGCGGGCGCGAGTTCGTCATGAAGGACTCCTACTCCTTCGACCTCGACGACGACGGCCTCAAGCGCTCCTACGAGATGCACCGCGAGGCCTACATCCGGATCTTTGAGCGGCTCGGCATCGACTACCGCGTCGTCTTCGCCATGTCGGGCGCCATGGGCGGCTCGGCGTCGGAGGAGTTCCTGGCCAAGGCGCCCACGGGCGAGGACACGTTCGTCGCCTGCCGCAACTGCGACTACGCGGCCAACGCCGAGGCGGTCGTCACCCCCGCGCCGCCCGCCGTCAGGACCGCGCAGCCCGCGATCGAGGTGCTCGACACGCCGAACACGCCCACCATCGAGTCTCTCGTCGACCACGTCAACGAGCATTTCGGCCTCGGGATCACCGCGGCGGACACCTTGAAGAACATCGTGGTCAAGGTCCGCACGCCGGGATCGGACAAGATCGAGACTCTGATCATCGGCGTCCCCGGCGACCGTGAGATCGACTTCAAGCGGCTGGAGGCCTCGCTCTCGCCCGGTGTGCCAGAGATCTTCGAGGCGGAGGACTTCGCCCGCCACCCCGGTCTCGTGCGCGGCTACATCGGCCCGCAGGTTCTCAAGTCGCTCGGCATCCGCTATCTCGTCGACCCCCGCGTGGTCGAGGGCTCGGCGTGGGTCACCGGCGCCAACCAGCCGGGCAAGCACGCCGCCCACGTGGTGGCGGGGCGCGACTTCGAGGCCGACGGCACGATCGAGGCCGCCGAGGTCAGGACCGGGGACGCCTGCCCGCGCTGCGGCCACCCCCTGTCGATCGACCGGGGCATCGAGATCGGCCACATCTTCCAGCTCGGCCGCAAGTACGCCGACGCGGCGGGGCTCGACGCGCTCGGGCCCGACGGCAAGCCGATCCGGATCACCATGGGCTCCTACGGCGTGGGCGTCTCCCGTGCCGTGGCCGTACTGGCCGAGCAGCGGCACGACGAGCTCGGTCTGGTCTGGCCCCGTGAGGTGGCCCCCGCCGACGTGCACATCGTCGGGACCGGCAAGGAGAACCAGATCGAGGTGGCCACCCAGCTCGCCGAGACGCTGGAGGCGCGCGGGCTGCGCGTGCTGGTCGACGACCGTGCCGGGGTGTCGCCGGGCGTGAAGTTCAAGGACGCCGAGCTGCTCGGGCTGCCGACGGTCCTCATCGTCGGCCGCGGGCTCGCCCAGGGCGTCGTGGAGCTGCGCGACCGCGCGGCGGGGACCAAGCAGGAGATCCCGCTCGAGGAGGCCGTGGACCGCGTCCTCGCGGCCGCCCAGGCCTGATCACACCGCCGGCGCGCCGGCTCACTGGGGGGCGGACGGCTCCGAGGCGATCGGCGTGGGGTCGATCGTCTCGGTGGTCGCGCTCGTCTCGCCGGTCCCGTCCGTGGTCTCTTCCGTCGCCTCGCCCGTGCCGTCCGGCTGCGCGGGTGAGGCCGTCTGCCCGGGCATCCCGGGGAACGCGGTCACCGCGGGCTGCCAGCCGTACGCACGGGTGGCGCATTCCTGGGCGGCCAGCGCGGCGACGCGGCGGACGGACGCGTCCTCGTCGGCCGCCAGCTCGAGATAGGCGGTGACGAGCCGCTGCTCGACGAGTACGGCGAGGCGGACGGCGTCGGAAGGCCTCGTCACCTCGAACGGCAGCTGATAGGTAGGGGAGGGCTCGGCCGGTTTGGCGCCCTGCTGGGTGATCAGCATGCGCAGCTGGTCGCGCCGGGCCCGATGCGCGTCGAACGACGTCGTGGCCCTGACACGCAGCTTGCCCGCCGTCTTCGCGCCGATCACACCGTAGGCGTACACCGCGGCGTGCTCGGCGGCCAGCGCCTTGGCCAGGGAGTCAGCCACGCAGACCTCCCAGGGCCATGACGTGCACGGCCTCGCAGGCCCCGACGCTGGCGAGCAGCTGGGACAGCGCGGGAGAGGCCTGGGCCATCTGCGCGGGCCGTCCCGCCGCCGCCTTGCGTTCCGCGTCGCGCAGCTTCTTGACGGAGACCGCGGACGTCGGCGCGGGCGACGGGGTTACCGCCGGGGAGGGAGCCGCCGTCGCGTCGGGGGGGAGCAGTTTGCGGAAGGCCGCCAGGTGGGCGGCGTGGCGCTCCTGGAACGGCGCGAGCGCGGCTGCGGGCACGTCTTCGGAGAGCGCCCCCCGCTGGTAGAGCTGGATCATCTGCTCCTTCGCCGCGATGAGCGACCTCAGCAGCACGACCTGGGGATCCACCGGTTTCGGTGCGGCCGGCCCCGAGGACAGGGACGAGCAGCCGGAGACGATCAACCCGGATACGGTCGTGCCCAGCAGGGCGCGCCTCGTGAGGTGTCCCCGGGTCGTGTGCTCCACGTCATAGATCGTACGGCTCGGCGCCCACTGGTCACCGCTTGGCGCGGATGGTCGTGCTCGTGTCGGGTAGCCGCCGGGTGTGGCGCTCTTTCCGCCCCATAGTGTCGATAGGCTGTTGGCACATCGGGCGAGTCAAACGAACAAATGGGAGGTCGGTATGGGCGACGGTGCTCGACGCGACCGCCTTGCGGAGCTGCTCGGCCCGGTGGTCGCCGCCGACGGTTTCGATCTCGAGGACGTGACGGTCACTCCGGCGGGCAAGCGCAGGCTGGTGCGTGTGGTGGTCGACCGCGACGGTGGCGTGAGCCTCGACGACGTGGCCGATGTCAGCCTGTCGATCTCCAAGGAGCTCGACGCGGCGGACGCGCTGGGCTCAGGGCCCTACGTCCTGGAGGTCACCTCCCCGGGAGTCGACCGTCCGCTCACGGAGCCGCGCCACTGGAGGCGCGCGACCGGCCGCCTGGTCAAGGCGGACCTGAAGGACGGCACGTCGGCCGAGGGCCGCGTGACCGGCGCGGACGATTCCGGCGTAGAGCTGGACGGGACGCGCCGCCTCGGGTTCGAGGAACTGGTCAGGGGTCGCGTGCAGGTCGAGTTCAGCCGCCCAGGCGCCGATCTCGACGACGACGCGGACGACGGCCTGGACGACCTCGGCGACGACGACATCGACGACGAGGGCTAGGGGGAACCTTGTGGACATTGACATGAGCGTCCTGCGCAGCCTGGAGCGGGAGAAGGACATTTCCTTCGACCTGGTCGTCAAGGCGATCGAGGACGCGTTGCTGATCGCTTACTTCCGCACGGAGGGCGCGGCGCAGAAGGCGCGTGCCGAACTCGACAGGGTCTCGGGACACGTGACGATCTGGGCGGCCGAGCTCGACGA
This sequence comes from Planotetraspora phitsanulokensis, assembly GCF_016863295.1. Lineage (GTDB taxonomy): Bacteria > Actinomycetota > Actinomycetes > Streptosporangiales > Streptosporangiaceae > Planotetraspora > Planotetraspora phitsanulokensis. The sequence continues at coordinate 189,044 of NZ_BOOP01000018.1, read as the reverse complement.
GGGCGGCGAGGTCGCCAGGGAGTACGACGACACTCCGGGCAACTTCAGCCGGATCGCGGCCACGACGGCCAAGCAGGTCATCCTCCAGCAGTTGCGCGACGCCGAAGACGAGATCAACTTCGGCGAGTTCGCCAGCCGTGAGGGTGAGCTGGTCGCCGGCATCATCCAGCAGGGCAAGGACCCGCGCGTCGTGCTGGTCGACCTCGGCAAGATCGAGGCGATCCTCCCGCACAACGAGCAGGTCCCCGGTGAGGAGTACACCCACGGCGAGCGCCTCCGCTGCTACGTCGTGCAGGTGAAGAAGGGGCCGAAGGGTCCCTCCGTGACCCTGTCGCGCACTCACCCGAACCTGGTGAAGAAGCTCTTCGCCCTGGAGGTGCCGGAGATCGCCGACGGCACGGTGGAGATCGCGGCCATCGCCCGCGAGGCGGGGCACCGCACGAAGATCGCGGTGAGGTCCAGGAAGCCCGGTGTGAACGCCAAGGGCGCCTGCATCGGGCCGATGGGATCCCGTGTCCGGAATGTGATGACCGAGCTGCACGGCGAGAAGATCGACATCATCGACTGGTCGGACGATCCGGCCGAGTTCGTCGGGAATGCGCTCTCGCCGGCCCGTGTTTCCCGGGTCGAGGTCATCGACCTGGACGGCCGGGTGGCGCGGGTGACCGTGCCCGACTACCAGTTGTCGCTGGCCATCGGCAAAGAGGGCCAGAACGCCCGCCTCGCCGCGCGCCTGACCGGATGGCGTATCGACATCCGGTCGGACGCTCAGGAGGTACCGGCTGATCCCGCCGATGCCTCGGCAAGGTAAGCTGGAAAGCGGTGACCAGGCTGCCCCGCTGAGAACGTGTGTGGGGTGCCGGGTTCGCACGGTAAAGTCCGAGTTGCTCCGCCTGGTAGTGGTCGATGACGTCATCGTCCCCGACCTACGAGGACGGCTTCCGGGGCGCGGTGCTTCGTTGCATCCGTCTTTGGGCTGTCTGGAGCTCGCCGAACGCCGCCGGGCGTTCTCTCGCGCGTTCCGCGCGCAGAGAGCGCTCGATGTGGCGCGTCTGCGTGCTCACCTTGAGGGGCTTGACTGAGGGTGAGCGCCGGGTGAATGGTTACCGCTGGCCCCTGAATTCGGCCTGGGGCCGACGTAAGAAGAACTGTCATGTAGGACGCCGAGTTGAATGGGCGGAGTCAGATTGCTATGAGCGCCTGATGAGCACGCGGCGATGAGTATGTCCAGGTAGCGACGGTCCGGCGGCACTGCGAGCCTCCCGGGCCGAGTTAGGGAGTGCAGTGGCGAAGGTCCGTGTGTACGAGCTCGCCAAGGAGTTCGGGGTAGAGAGCAAGGTCGTGATGGCCAAGCTCACCGAGATGGGCGAGTTCGTGAGGTCGGCGTCTTCAACGATAGAGGCGCCGGTCGTCCGCAAGCTAACAGAGGCGTTCGGCAAGGGCGACGCCTCCCGGGGTGGCGGCAAGCCTTCCCCGCGTCCGGCGCCGAGGCCCACGCCGAGGCCCGCCGAGAGCCTGGCCGGTGGCGCCCCGTCGGCGCCGCTTTCCCCGTCGGCTGACGTGGTGGCGAAGCCGGGCCCCAAGCCGGGTCCGCGGCCCGCGCCGCGTCCCGTTCCCATGCCTCATCCGGCTCAGCCGGCCCAGCCGGCTCCTCAGCCCGAGATGCGCCAGGCCGAGGCCGCGCGTCCCGAGGCCGTCCGGCCTCCGGCCCAGCCTCAGCGTCCGGCGGCGACCGGCAACAGGCCGGCCGGCCCCGGAGGGCCGAAGCCCGGCCCTCGGCCGGCGCCGGCTCCCCGGCCCACGTCGGGTGCCGCTCCGGCGGGTCCGGGCGCGCCCACCGGAGGCGCCCCGCGTCCCGGTGGTCCCAAGCCGGGTCCCCGTGGCCCGCGTCCGGGTAACAACCCCTTCTCCTCGACCGCGAGCGGCATGGGTCAGCGTCCCGCGCGGCCCGGCAGCCGCGACGGCGCCGAGCGCCCCGAGCGGACCGACCGGCCCGATCGCGGCGACCGTGGAGACCGCGGTCCCCGCGAGCCGCGTCGTGACGGCGGCCGCGACGGAGCCATGCCGCGTCCGCCGGGTGCCCGCACGGGCGCTCCCGGCGCCGGTGGTCCTCGTCCCGGTCCCGGCGGTCCCCGTCCCGGTCCCGGCGCGGGCGGTCCTCGCCCGGGTCCCGGCGCCGGTGGTCCTCGCCCCGGTGGTCCGCGTCCCAACCCGATGATGATGCCGCAGGGCCGTCCCGCGGGTGGTGGCGGCGGTGGCCGTCCCGGCCCAGGTGGTGGCGGTCGTCCCGGCCCAGGTGGCGGCGGTGGCCGTCCCGGTCCCGGCGGCGGCGGCGGTCGTCCGGGCGGCGGCTTCGGCGGTCCTCGTACGGGTGCCGCGGGCACCGGCCGTCCCGGTGGCGGCACGGGTGGTCCCGGTGGCGGCGGCGGCGGTTTCGCCGGCCGTCCCGGCGGTGGTGGCGGCCGTGGTCGTGGCGGCGGTACGGCGGGTGCCTTCGGGCGTCCCGGCGGCCGGCCGACCCGTGGCCGCAAGTCGAAGCGTCAGAGGCGTCAAGAGTTCGACAACATGCAGGCCCCGGCGATCGGTGGCGTGCAGGCTCCGCGTGGCGGCGGGCAGACGATCCGCCTTCCGCGCGGCGCGTCGCTGGCCGACTTCGCCGACAGGATTGGCGCGAACCCCGCCTCGCTCGTGCAGATCATGCTGCACCTCGGCGAGATGGTGACCGCGACCCAGTCGGTCAACGAGGAGACGCTGCAGCTTCTCGGCGCCGAGCTCGACTACGTCGTCCAGGTCGTCAGCCCGGAGGAGGAGGACCGGGAGCTTCTCGAGTCCTTCAAGATCGAGTTCGGTGAGGACGAGGGTGACGAGACCGACCTCGCCCCGCGTCCGCCGGTCGTGACCGTCATGGGTCACGTCGACCACGGTAAGACGAAGCTGCTCGACGCGATCCGGAACACCAACATCGTCGCCCGCGAGGCCGGCGGCATCACCCAGCACATCGGTGCCTACCAGGTGTCGGCCGTGCACGAGGGTGAAGAGCGGAAGATCACCTTCATCGACACCCCGGGTCACGAGGCGTTCACCGCCATGCGTGCCCGTGGTGCGCAGGCCACCGACATCGCGGTGCTGGTGGTCGCGGCCGACGACGGTGTGAAGCCGCAGACCATCGAGGCGCTCAACCACGCCCAGGCGGCGGACGTGCCGGTCGTGGTGGCGGTCAACAAGATCGACAAGGAGGGTGCGGACCCGACCAAGGTCCGGGCCCAGCTGACCGAGTACGGCCTGGTGGCCGAGGAGTTCGGTGGTTCCACGCTGTTCGTGGACATCTCCGCGAAGAACGGCACCGGCATCGACAACCTGCTCGAGGCCATCGTGCTGACCGCGGACGCCGAGCTGGACCTGCGGGCCAACCCGCACATGGACGCCCAGGGCCTGGCCATCGAGGCGAACCTCGACCGGGGCCGCGGTCCCGTGGCGACCGTGCTCGTGCAGCGCGGCACCCTGCGGGTCGGCGACTCGATCGTCTGTGGCGAGGCCTTCGGCCGCGTCCGGGCGATGCTGGACGACAACGGGGACCCGGTCGAAGAGGCCGACCCGTCGCGTCCGGTCCTGGTGCTCGGTCTGACCGCCGTCCCCCGCGCCGGTGACAACTTCATCGTCGTCACCGACGACCGGATGGCCCGTCAGATCGCCCAGCAGCGGGCGGCCCGGCAGCGCATCGCGGACATGGCCAAGTCCGGCCGCAGGCGCACCCTCGAGGAGCTGTTCAAGGACCTCGAGAAGGGCCAGGTCGACGAGCTCAAGCTCATCATCAAGGGTGACGTCTCCGGTTCGGTGGAAGCCCTCGAGGACGCGCTGCTCAAGATCGATGTGGGCGAGGAGGTCAACCTCCGCGTGCTGCACCGCGCCGTCGGTGCGATCACGGAGTACGACGTCAACCTCGCGATCGCCGACGACAACGCCGTCATCATCGGTTTCAACGTCCGCCCCGAGGTTCGGGCGCGCGACCTGGCCGAGCGCGAGGGCGTCGACATCCGGTACTACTCGGTCATCTACCAGGCGATCGAGGAGATCGAGGCGGCCCTCAAGGGCATGCTGAAGCCGGAGTTCGAAGAGGTCCAGACCGGTACCGCCGAAGTCCGCGAGGTCTTCAAGGTGCCGAAGATCGGCAACGTCGCCGGTGCGCTGGTCCGCTCGGGCACGATCACCCGCAACAGCAAGGCCCGCATCATCCGCGACGGTGTCGTCGTGGCCGACAACCTGACCGTCTCGTCGCTGCGCCGGTTCAAGGACGACGCGACCGAGGTCCGTGAGGGCTTCGAGTGCGGTATCGGTGTCGGATACAGCGACATCAAGCTCGACGACGTCATCGAGACGTTCGAGATGCGGGAGAAGCCGCGCAGCTGACGCCTTCGGCCGCCGCCCTCACCGGGCGGCGGCCGAACCGTCTGAGACGTGGACATCACCCATGTATGTAGGTGCACTTTCTTTGGACATCCTGCTCGGCGACGTGCATTCGCTGAAGCAGAAGCGCTCCGTGATCCGCCCGCTCATCGCTGAGGTGCAGCGGCGGTTCCCCGGTGTGGCCGTGGCCGAGACCGGCCACCTGGACCTGCACCGCCGTGCGGAGATCGGCGTCGCCGTCGTCTCCGCGTCGGCGGCCAACTGCGACGAGGTGCTCGACGCGTGCGAGCGAGTGGTCGCCTACCACCCCGAGATCGAGCTGCTGTCCGCCCGGCAGCGGCTGTTCAACGACCACGAGGAATAGACCGGACGGCCGGCGCGTCAGCCGTACATCGAACGAGGGAGCGTGAGCATGGACGCAGCCCGCGCCAGGAAGCTGGCCGACCGCATCCAGCAGATCGTCGCCGAGATGCTGGAGCGGCGGATCAAGGATCCGCGGCTCGGCTTCGTGACGGTGACGGATGCGAAGATCACCGCTGATCTGAGTGACGCGACGGTGTTCTACACCGTGTTCGGCTCGGAGGCGGACCGGGGCGGCACCGCCGCCGCGCTGGAGAGCGCGAAGGGGATCATCCGGTCCGAGGTCGGCCGCCAGACCGGCCTGCGGCACACGCCGACGCTGACGTTCGTCCACGACCCGCTGCCCGACAGCGCGCGCCATCTCGACGACCTGCTCGCCGTGGCCAAGGCCAGGGACGCGGAGATCGCCAAGCGGGCGGAGGGCGCGCAGTTCGCCGGTGACGCCGACCCCTACCGGTTCGACGAAGAACTGGACGGCGAGGCCGATGAGGAGGACGAGGACGAGATCTCGGACCGGGCGGGGCACCGCACAACGTGACCACGCACGGTACGGCCGTCGCCGAGACGGACTGGGAGCGGGCCGTCGAACTGGTCCGCGGTGCGGGCTCCGTCGCGCTCGCCTGCCACGTGTCCCCGGACGGAGACGCGCTCGGGTCGATGCTGGGCTTCGGCCTGGCCCTCCGGCGGGCGGGCGTGGACGTCGTCGCCTCGTTCGGGGACCGGGAGTTCGTGGTGCCCAGGCTCCTGCGGTTCCTTCCCGGTCAGGATCTCCTGGTGGAGCCGGCGGCCTATCCGCCGGAGCCGCCTCTGATGATCACGTTCGACGCCTCGACCATGGCTCGGCTCGGCCTGCTCGTCCCCAACGCGGGCAAGGCCGGGGATCTGGTGGTGATCGACCACCACGTGTCCAACACCGGCTTCGGTTCGTTGCACCTCGTCGATCCGTCCGCGGCCTCGACCACGGTGATCGTGGAGGAGCTCATCCACCGGCTCGGGCTCGTGATCGACCGGGACGTCGCCGCCTGCCTCTACACGGGGCTGGTGACCGACACCGGGTCCTTCCGGTACTCGGCGACCACTCCCGCCGCCCACGCCATGGCCGGGCGACTGATCGCCGCGGGCCTGCGCCCGGACGAGATCGCCCGCGAACTGTGGGACCGGTCGCCGTTCGCCTACCTGCGGGTGCTGGGCGCGGCGCTCGACCACGTCACGCTGGAGCCCGCCGAGGCCGCAGGCCACGGGATCGTGTGGACCTATGTGACGAGGGCCGACCGCGCGGCCCACGCCCTGCCGTACGACGAGGTGGAGGGCGTGATCGACGTCGTCCGCCGGGTCGACGAGGCGGACGTCGCGGTCGTGCTCAAGGAGGCCGACGACGGCGTCTGGAACGTCTCGACCCGATCCAAGGGCGCCATCGACGTGGGCAGGGCCTGCACCGCCCTCGGCGGGGGAGGCCACCGGAGTGCCGCCGGCTTCTCCTCCCACGTGTCGCCCGAAGAGACGATGGACGCCCTCCGCCCTCACCTCCGCCCTCCGCACCCTTCCGCGTGATCATGCACAGGTTCGGCCGTGACCCGTCTGACCTGCGACGAACCGGTTCGTGATCATGCGCGAATTCCCGAACATGCACCCCGACCTGCGTACCCTCGATTCGTGACCATGCATTGGACCTCTCATGAGTACGGCTAGGCCGCGCCGGCCCGCGCCCCCCAGTGGGCTGATCATCGTCGACAAGCCGGCGGACTGGACGTCCCATGACGTGGTCGGCAAGATGCGCGGCATCGCCGGGACCCGCAAGGTGGGCCACGCGGGCACCCTGGACCCGATGGCGACCGGGGTCCTGGTGGTCGGCGTGGAGAAGGCCACCCGGCTCCTCGGGCACCTTGCGCTCACCGAGAAGGTCTACGAGGCCACGATGCGTCTCGGCGTCACCACGAACACCGACGACGCCGAGGGCGAGGTGACCGCCACCACGCCCGCGGGACACGTCGCCGAGGAGGACGTCCGCAAGGGGATCGCCGCGCTGACCGGCGCGATCATGCAGGTTCCCCCGCAGGTCAGTGCCATCAAGGTGAACGGGGAGCGGGCCTACAAGCGGGCGAGGGCCGGCGAGGAGGTCGAACTCGCGGCCCGTCCGGTCACGATCCACGCCTTCGAGGTGACCGGGATCCGCCGGGAGGAGGAGACGGTCGACGTCGACGCCACCGTCACCTGCTCCAGCGGCACCTACATCCGCGCCCTCGCGCGCGATCTCGGCGCCTCCCTCGGCGTGGGCGGCCATCTCACCTACCTGCGCCGGACGCGGGTCGGGCCGTACGGCATCGACTCGGCGCGGACCATCGAGGACCTGTCACGAGAGTGTGTGATCCTGCCCATGGCCGAGGCCGTGGCCGCCGCGTTCCCCCGCAGGGACGTGTCGGAGGAGGAGGCCCGGCTGGTCGCGCACGGAGGCCGTCTTGCCGCGGCAGGCCTCGGATCCGGGCCCATCGGGGTCTTCGGTCCCGACGGCACTTTGCTCGCGCTGGTCGAGGAGGGTGGAGGCACGGCGAGGCCGCTCGCGGTCTTCGTGCCCTGACGTCACGGACGGGAACCTTGATCGCGGTCCTGCGCGAGACTGTTCAGGGGCTGGTTCCCGCAATCGCCGGACGGCATGGCAGGCTTGTCTTCGGCCGGTTGGCGCAAGCCGTACAGGAATCGAGGTCGAGGTGCAGGGCTGGCACGGACTGGACGACGTTCCGGAGGACTGGGGCAGGTCCGTCGTCACGATCGGCGTGTTCGACGGCGTGCACCACGGTCACCAGCGAATGGTGTCCCGAGCGGTCGACCTGGCCCGCGACCTCGGCGTTCCCGCCGTCGCGGTGACCTTCGACCCCCATCCCGACGAGGTTGTGCGGCCGGGCAGCCACCCGCCGCAGCTGACCACTCCCCATCGGCGCACCGAACTGCTCGCCGAGCTGGGCGTCGACGCCGTGTGCGTGCTGCCGTTCACGCTGGAGTTCTCCCGGATGTCGCCGGACGAGTTCGTCCAGACCGCCCTGGTCGACCGGCTGCACGCGGCGGGGGTCGTGGTGGGGGAGAACTTCCGCTTCGGCCACAAGGCCTCCGGCGATATCGAGACATTGCGGACGCTGGGCGAAAAATACGATTACGTGATCGAAGGTGTGCCGCTGGTCCGCAACGGCGACGCGATCTCGTCGACCTTGATCCGCGAAATGCTGGCCGCGGGCGACGTGGTCGGCGCGGCGGCGGCGCTCGGGCGGCCCCACCGCGTCGAAGGTGTGGTGGTCCGGGGTCACCAGCGTGGACGGGCGCTCGGCTTCCCCACCGCCAACGTCGAATCGCCTCAGCACACGGCGATTCCGGCCGACGGCGTCTACGCGGGGTGGCTGCAGTGCACGCAGGAGCCGTCCGCGTACGCGGGGCAGCGGTGGCCTGCGGCGATCTCCATCGGCACGAATCCGACCTTCGACGGAGTGGCGCGCACGGTCGAGGCGTACGCGCTGGACCGCGACGATCTCGATCTCTACGGCGCGCACGTGGCGGTCGACTTCTCCGAGCGGCTCCGCGACACGCTCAAGTTCGACTCGATCGAGGCGCTGATCGCTCAGATGCACGCGGACGTCGACGCGGCCCGCCACCTGACCGTCGGGGACGATCAGGCACGATGACCCCGCAGGCCCGGCGGGGAAGGCCGTCCGGGCCCCTCCGTGATCGCAAGTGTGCGGCCCGCTGAACTGCGGTGGTAGCCTTGCATGTCAGCCACGTTCAGATGGTGTTCCACGCCACCGGGCTGGCCTGTCACGGCGACTGTAGGCACGCACGGTCGTTCGCGGGCTTGAGAGTATGCCGCGTGCCTTCCCATGAGAAGGAGAAGCAGTGTCGCTTGACACCGCCACCACCAAGGCCATCGTCACCGAGTACGGCACGGGCGAGGGCGACACCGGCTCGCCGGAGGTCCAGATCGCGCTGCTGAGCAAGCGCATCAGCGACCTCACCGAGCACCTGAAGACCCACAAGCACGACCACCACAGCCGTCGTGGTCTGCTCCTGCTGGTCGGCCGTCGCCGTCGGCTGCTCAAGTACCTGCAGGCCAAGGACATCACCCGCTACCGCAGCCTGATCGAGCGGCTGGGTCTGCGCCGATAGCGTGAGCGAGGAGCGGCGAGTCTTCGCCGCTCCTTTCTTGTAGCAGGCCACAATTGGGCCTGCTACGAGAACGGTCCCGGGCAAGCCGGTGGTCGAAAGAGCTGGTACCGGGACGACTGAGACAATTGAATAGCCGAGAGGGAGAGGGCGCCGGAGGGCGCCTCGACCCGCCAGAACATGTGCCCCGCGTCCGCAAGCAAAGCAGCACGCGCGATCCCGCGGCGTGAGAGGGCCGGTCCTCGGTAGTGGCCCCCGGTAGGTACGGCGACAGCCGTACAACGAAACCGGGCGCTTCGATCGAAGACCGGCACTGCACCTGAACGGGGAGCCCGGCAAACGGTAGGACGCGGGAGACCGACCCGAGAAGGAGGTCCCCCGTGGAGGGTGTCCACAGCACGGAAGCCGTCATCGACAACGGCTCCTTCGGCACGCGCACGATCCGGTTCGAGACCGGTCGCCTCGCGCGCCAGGCGGCGGGAAGTGCCGTCGTCTATCTCGACGACGAGACCATGGTCCTGTCCGCGACCACAGCGTCCAAGCATCCCAAGGAGAACTTGGACTTCTTCCCGCTCACGGTTGACGTCGAGGAGCGGATGTACGCCGCGGGCCGGATCCCCGGCTCGTTCTTCCGCAGGGAGGGCCGTCCGTCCGAGGACGCGATCCTCACCTGCCGCCTGATCGACCGGCCGCTGCGCCCGTCGTTCGTCAAGGGCCTGCGCAACGAGATCCAGGTCGTGGCGACCGTCATGTCGCTGCACCCGGAGCACCTGTACGACGTGGTCGCGATCAACGCGGCCAGCCTGTCCACGCAGCTCGCCGGCCTGCCGTTCTCCGGCCCGATCGGCGGCGTCCGCGTCGCGCTGATCGAGGGCCAGTGGGTGGCCTTCCCGACGCATCCCGAGCTCGAGAACGCCACGTTCGACATGGTCGTCGCGGGGCGCGTCCTGCCGGACGGCGACGTCGCGATCATGATGGTCGAGGCCGAGTCGACGCGTGACACGCTCAAGCTGGTCGCCGAGGGCGCGGTCGCTCCGAACGAGGAGACCGTCGCCCAGGGCCTCGAGGCGGCCAAGCCGTTCATCAAGGTCCTGTGCGACGCGCAGGCGAAGCTCGCCGGGGTCGCCGCCAAGGAGACCGCCGAGTACCCGATCTTCCTGGACTACCAGGACGACGTCTTCGAGGCCGTCACCGCGGCCGTCAACACCGAGCTGGCCTCGGCGCTGACCATCGCGGGCAAGCAGGAGCGCGAGCTCGAGATCGAGCGGGTCAAGGCGCTGGCCGCGGAGAAGCTCCTGCCCGACTTCGAGGGCAGGGAGAAGGAGATCGGCGCCGCGTTCCGCTCGGTCACCAAGAAGCTGATGCGGGCGCGCGTCCTCAGCGAGGGCGTCCGCATCGACGGGCGCGGCCCCAAGGACATCCGGCAGCTCAACGCCGAGGTCCACGTGGTGCCGCGGGTGCACGGCTCGGCTCTGTTCGAGCGTGGTGAGACCCAGATCCTGGGGATCACGACGCTGAACATGCTCCGCATGGAGCAGATGATCGACACGCTGAACCCCGAGCGCACCAAGCGCTACATGCACAACTACAACTTCCCGCCGTACTCCACCGGTGAGACCGGCCGCGTGGGCTCGCCCAAGCGGCGCGAGATCGGCCACGGGGCGCTCGCCGAGCGCGCGCTCATCCCCGTGCTGCCCTCGCGCGAGGAGTTCCCGTACGCGATCCGGCAGGTGTCGGAGGCGCTGGGCTCCAACGGATCGACCTCGATGGGCTCGGTCTGCGCCTCGACGATGGCGCTGCTCGACGCGGGTGTCCCGCTCAAGGAGATGGTGGCCGGCATCGCCATGGGCCTCATCAGCGAGGGCGACCAGTACGTCACGCTGACCGACATCCTCGGCGCCGAGGACGCCATGGGCGACATGGACTTCAAGGTCGCCGGCACCAAGGACGTCATCACCGCGCTGCAGCTCGACACCAAGCTGGACGGCATTCCGGCCAGCGCCCTGGCCGCGGCGCTCCGGCAGGCGCGCGGCGCCCGCCTGGCGATCCTGGACGTGATGCAGGAGGCCATCGACTCTCCGGCGGAGATGAACCCGACGGCGCCGCGCATCATCACGATCAAGGTCCCGGTAGACAAGATCGGCGAGGTCATCGGCCCGAAGGGCAAGATGATCAACCAGATCCAGGACGACACCGGCGCCGAGATCACGATCGAGGACGACGGCACGATCTACATCGGCGCCACCGACGGTCCGTCAGCCGAGGCGGCCCGGTCGCTGATCAACGGCATCGCCAACCCGCACATGCCGGAGGTCGGCGAGCGCTACCTGGGCACGGTCGTCAAGATCGCCGCCTTCGGCGCGTTCGTCTCGCTGCTGCCCGGCAAGGACGGCCTGCTGCACGTCTCCCAGATCCGCAAGCTGCACGGCGGCAAGCGCATCGAGAACGTCGAGGACGTCATGAGCGTCGGCGAGAAGATCCAGGTCGAGATCGCCGAGATCGACGCCCGCGGCAAGCTGTCCCTGGTGCCGGTCGAGGTCGTCGAGAAGGAGGCCGCGGAGAAGGCCGCCGGCGGCGCCGAGGGCGAGAGCGCGCCCGTCGCCGCGGACGAGCCGCAGGAGGAGCCGCGTGCCGAGAGGCCCCGTCGTCGCACCCGCGGCGGCCGGGATGACCGCAACTCGTGACCACCACGACTCTGCACCCCGGTAAGGACGGCGCGGGCGTAATCCGCCGCACCGTCCTTCCCGGCGGTCTCCGGGTGGTGACCGAAACGATGCCGACCGTGCGCAGCGTCGCGGTCGGCATGTGGGTCGGCATCGGATCACGCGACGAGGCCCCCGAGCACATGGGGGCCACCCACTTCCTCGAGCACCTGCTCTTCAAGGGCACTCCGACGCGGGACGCCATGGAGATCTCGGCGTCCATCGAGGGCATCGGCGGTGAGATCAACGCGTTCACCGCCAAGGAGTACACCTGCTACTACGCGCGGGTGCTCGACGAGGATCTGCCGGTCGCGATCGACGTGCTCGCCGACGTCGTGACCTCCTCGCTGGTCACCGCCGAGGACGTGGAGTCCGAGCGCGGCGTGATCCTCGAGGAGATCGCCATGCACGACGACGATCCGTCCGACGTGGTGCACGAGCAGTTCTCCGCCGAGTTGTACGGCGACACGCCGATCGGGCGGCCGATCCTCGGGAACGAGGATTCGATCAACGCGCTCACCCGTGACCGCATCGTCGAGTACTACCAGCGCTACTACGTGCCGCCGCAGACCGTCGTGTCGGTGGCCGGCAACGTGAGCCACGAGCGGGTGGTCGAACTCGTGGCCGCGGCCTACGAGCGGGCGGGGGCGCTGGGCAGCGTGGCCAGCCCCGCGCCGCCCCGTCTCGGCGGTCCCGGCGTCGAGGAGCGTTCCGGCATCAGGGTCGTCGACCGTCCCACCGAGCAGGCCAACCTGGTCCTCGGCATGACGGGCGTGTCCCGGACCGACGAGCGGCGTTTCGCCCTCGGCGTCCTGAACGCGGCCCTCGGCGGCGGCATGTCGTCGCGCCTGTTCCAGGAGATCAGGGAGAAGCGCGGCCTGGCCTACAGCGCGTACAGCTACACCTCGCAGTACGCCGACACCGGCCAGTTCGGCATCTACGTCGGCTGCCTGCCGTCCAAGATCGACGATGTGCTGAAGATCTGCCGTGACGAGGTGGCCAGGGTCGTGGCCGAGGGCATCACCCCCGAGGAGATCGCCCGCGGCAAGGGCCAGATGCGCGGCGGGCTCGTGCTGGGGCTGGAGGACACCGGCTCCCGCATGTCCCGCATCGGCAAGAGCGAACTCGTCTACGAGGAGCTCATGTCGGTGGACGACGTCCTGGCCAAGATCGAGGCCGTCACGCCGGACGACCTCGCGGCCGTGGCCGGCGACATCCTGAACCGGCCGCTGACGCTCGCGGTGATCGGTCCCTACTCCGACAAGGACTTCGGCTTCGCCATCGCCTGAGGTCCGTCGTCGTCTCGAAGCCGCGCGTGCGCCTGTCGCCCGCGCGGCTTCGTCATGTCCGGCCGCGGGGCCGATATAGCCTTGGGCGCGTGATTAAGGTCGGAGTTCTGGGCGCTCGCGGGCGCGTCGGTGTGGAAGTCTGCAAGGCCGTGCACGCGGCGCAGGACATGGAGCTGGTGGGTGCGGTCGACAAGGACGACCCCCTCGACGCTCTGGCGGGGGCGCAGGTGGTCGTCGACTTCACCCACCCCGACGTCGTCATGGCCAACCTCGAATGGTGCATCGGCCACGGCATCCACCCCGTGGTCGGCACCACGGGCTTCGACGCGGGACGGCTCGAGACCGTGCGCGGGTGGCTCGCCGCCAACCCGGGGACCAACGCGCTGATCGCGCCCAACTTCGGCATCGCCGCCGTGCTCATGATGCATTTCGCCCAGCAGGCGGCCAAGTACTTCGAGTCGGCCGAGATCGTCGAACTGCACCACCCCAACAAGGCCGACGCGCCGTCGGGAACGGCCCGCCGCACGGCCGAGCTGATCGCCGAGGCGCGCGGGAAGGCGGGGCTCGGCCCGTCGCCCGACGCCACGACCTCCGAGCTGGCGGGCGCGCGCGGGGCCTCGGTCGACGGCGTCCACGTGCACGCCGTACGGCTGGCCGGGCTGATCGCCCACCAGGAGGTGATCCTCGGCGGCGACGGGGAGATCCTGACGATCCGGCACGACACGATGAACAGGGCGTCCTTCATGCCGGGAGTGCTGCTCGGCGTCCGTCGCGTTCAGGGTCTGGACGGTCTCACGGTCGGCCTCGACCGGCTTCTCGACCTGTAGAACGGGCCTTTACGGCTGCCGGCGTTTTCGGCGGCGGCAGCCGTACGCACATGGGTCAGAGGGCGAGGCCGAGCGCGAACAGGGCGCCGAAGACGAGCTGGAGGCGGCCGGTCTGCTGCAGCGTGGCGATGAGCGCCGGGCCGGTCGCGCCGGAGCGGACCGCCTTGACGGGAGCCGCCACCAGGGGAACGGCCAGCAGGGTGAGCAGCGTGAAAGGCCGCGCCGGCACCAGAAGCAGCGCGATCACGATCGGCAGGATCAACGCAGCCGAGTAGAGCGTGCGGGTGCGGCTGTCACCGAGGACCACGGCGAGAGTCCGCTTGCCGGACACCCCGTCGGTGCCGATGTCGCGCAGGTTGTTGACGACGAGCAGGGCGCACGCGAGCAGCCCCACCGGGATCGCCGCGACGAGGGACAGCCAGGTCACCCGCTCCAGTTGGACGTAGGTCGTGCCCGCGACGGCCACCAGGCCGAAGAACACGAAGACGGATATCTCGCCCATGGCGCGGTAACCGTACGGACGGGATCCTCCGGTGTAGAACCACGCGGCCAGGATGGCGGCGAGCCCGACCAGGAGCAGCCACCACGCGCCGGTCGCGATCACCAGGACCAGTCCGGCGACCGCCGCGGCGGCGAAACACGCGAGAGCGGCGGCGAGCACCTCCTTCGGCGCGGCCGCGCCCGAGCCGACCAGCCGCATCGGGCCGACCCTGTCCCGGTCGGTGCCCTTGACCCCGTCGCTGTAGTCGTTGGCGTAGTTCACCCCGACCTGCAGGGCCAGCGCCACGAACAGGGCGATCACGGCCCGCCACCAGACCGCGCCGCCTTGGGAGATCGCCGCCCCTGTGCCGACGACGACGGGGACGACGGCCGCGGGGAGCGTACGGGGGCGCGAGCCCGCTAACCACTGAGCTGGTGTGGCCACTTTCTTACCTTTTCTTGCTTGTCTTGCCTTCGCGGGACCGCGGAAGGGACGCCTCAGGTGCATGATCACGGACTGGATGTCCGCAGGTCACAGCCGCGCGCGCGAAAGTGTGCATGATCACGCTCGAGGTGTGTGCAGGTCGGAGGCCGTATGCACGAATCTGTGCATGATCACGCCTGGGGGGTGTGCAGGTCGGAGGGGGTGGGCGCGAAGGTGTGCATGATCACGGCGAAGGGGTGGGGGAGTCAGCTGATATCGGTGGTCAGGCGGATCATCCGGATGGGGCGGCCCATGTCGAGCACGCGCTCCGCTCCGTCCTCGCCCCAGCCCGCCGACTCGAGGAAGCCGACCATCGCGTGGTCGTCGGCGAAGACCCACGTCACCACCGTGCGGAAGCCGTCGTCGCGCAGGTGGTCGACGGTCGCGTTGAGGAGCCTGCTGCCGTGACCCCGCCGGATGTGATTGGGGTCGATCAGCAGGGTCAGCAACTCGGCGGTGGTGGAGGGGCTCACGTCGGGGTCCTCGGCCGGACCGTGCGAGGCGAGTCCGACGACGCGGTCGGAGTCGGGCACCTCCTCGGCCTCCGAGGCGTCCGAGGTGTCGCCGTCGGGCATGACGCGTTCCACGGCCACGAGCACGCGGTGCCGGGGAGTGGGCGGCGAGGTGATCGCCTCGTCCCACTGGCGGCGCCACATCTTCTCGGCGGCCGCCCCCGTCATCTGCTCCAGCGGACCGAGAGGCAGGAAGTCACGGTACCCGTACTTCCATGCGCGGATCTGGGTGCTCGTCACCGCTTCGACGTCCTCGAGACGAGCAGTCCTGACACCCATCCGGCTCAACTCCCTTCCTTGCCCGTATCACCGTACTGGTCGGCGTGCTCCAATGAGTCGTCCGCCCGACGTCGCGCCCGATATGTCCGAGTTTTGCTGCGGTTCCCGCACACGCGCATCGAGCACCAGGAGCGGGACCGGTTCTTCGAGGAGTCGATGAACGCCCACTGGCAGGTGCCTTCGGCGCACACCTTCAGTCGCGGCCAGGTCCCGTCGGCGTGTGCTGCGGGGATCATGGCGGCGATTTTCGCCAGCCCGGCCGGCGCTCCGGTGACCGCCGGCTCCAGCGCCGGCGACCCGCCGATCAGCGTCACCCGCATGGGCAACGCGCGCAGGGCGGAGGCCAGATCCTCGGAGACGTCGTACGGGACGTCGTCGTGGCCGGCGATCAGGACCTGCCGAAGTCCCTCGCGCAGCCGGGTCGCCACCAGGAGGTCGCCTTCCAGGGCGCTGTCGGCGGCGTCGATCAGCCCCCGCTCGCGGAGCCACATGGAAAGTTCGGCGGGGGAGGACAGCTCATCGGCGTCCCCCTCGACGTCGTAGGTGTTCACGAAGTCGCGGAGCACCTCCGCCGGACTCGTCATCTGAGTGATCGCCTCCTGCCACCACTGTAAGGGAGTCGCCGTCACGGAATACTCAACACCAGTGTAAGTGTTTCGCTGGTGTCGATATCTCTGGAGGAACGATGCGCATCAGCTACCTGGCCTACCTCGCCATGCAGGAGAAGAACCGCCGCGACCGCAGACGTGCGCCCGTCGCCCGAAAGAAGCCCGCCGCCCGCTGAAACGGCGCCACGGACGAGCTCCATGATCGTCTCAACCGGCCCGTTCGTTTCGGACGGCAGCCTCGAGGAGGCCTCGGAACGCGACCGCGAAGCGTCGCACACCCTCGTCCAGTTCGGCGAGGGTGACGGCCGCGATGTGGGTCAGCCGGAGCCGCGGCCCGGGCGGCTCTGAGGGGTAGTAGATCCGGCCGGGGCTCACCAGGACGCCCTCCCTGCGCGCCGCCTCCACCAGCGCGGCCTCGTCGGTCTCCGCCGGCAGCCGCAACCAGACGTGCAGGCCTCCCTTAGGGACGAGATGGACAATCGCCTCGGGGGCGTGGAGGGCCAGGCCGGTGAGAAGTGCCTCCTGCCGGGCGTCGACCTCGCGCCCGACTGTCGCCAGGTGGCGGCGCCATCCGGGCGAACCGACGAACTCCAGTGCGGTCTCCTGAAGCGGGCCGGCGACGAAGAAGGACTCGACGACCTGGCTCGCCCGCAGCCGTTGGGCCGCCGGGCCGCGAGCGATCAGCCCGGCCACCCGCAGGCTGGGGGCAGTGATCTTGCTCAGCGACAGGATGTGGACGACCGTACCGTGCCGGTCGAGGGTCACCAGGGGAGGCGGCACCGGGCCCCGCGTGAGATATCGCGCGTAGTCGTCCTCGATCACGAAGGCCCCGGCGGCCGTGGCGACGGCCAGCACCTGTTCCCTGCGATCGAGGGGCAGCGTCGCCCCGGTCGGATTGTGGAGCGTCGGCTGGCAGAGGAAGACGCGCGCGCCGGTGAGCGCGAAGGCCTCCGCCAGCATGTCGGGCCGCACGCCGTCGACGTCGACCGGCACGGCGGTCGCCCGCAGCCCCGCCGCCTTCGCGGCGGCGAGCGCGCCTGGGTAGGTGGGGGTCTCGACCAGGACGGCCTCGCCGGGGGCGGCCAGCGCGCGGAAGGCGTGCGTCAGCGCCGACTGGCCTCCGCTGACCACCAGGACGTCGCTCGGCGTCACCGTGCCGCCTACCTCGCTCGCGAACCATCGCCGCAGGTCCGGGAGGCCGTTGAGGGGCGGCACCGCCCAGCTGTCCGGCCTCCGTACGGCTCTCGCCGCCGCGGCCGACAACTCCCGCACCGGCCGGAGCTCGGCGTTGAGGTAGCCCCCCGTCAGCGGGATGACCCCGTCCGGAGGCTGCACGAGCAGGCTCACGACGCCGGAGTCGTCCACGACCCTGTCCCCGAGAGAGACGGTCTGCCACGACAGGTCCGGAGCCTCGGCCGCGGGCGCCCGGACCGGCGCCACGAACGCTCCGCTGCCCGGCCGGGTCACCACCCGTCCCTCGGCGGCGAGCTGGGCGATGGCCCGGGACACCGTCACCGGGCTCACCCCGTGGCGGCGCATGATCTCCCGGCTCGACGGCAGCCGCTCGCCGGGCCGCGACGCGTCCACCTCTTTGCGGAGGATCGCGGCAAGGCGCACGATACTGCTATCGTCATTCATGAAAAATGACAATAGCGCTATCGTTCTCCCTCCGGTAGCGCTGCCCCTCGCGGAGGGACGGCGGCGTGCCTGGCAGGGCACTCTGCTCGCCGGTCTCGGAGTGATCGCGTTCTCCGGCTCGTTTCCCGCGACCGTCTTCGCGATGCGCGGCCTCGATCCCTACCTGGTGGCGATCGGGCGGGCGGCCTTCGCGGCGATCCTGGCGGCCGTCTGCCTCAAGACGGCGGGCGCGCCGATGCTGCCGCCTCGTGCGCATCTGCGGTCCTACGGGCTGATCGTGCTCGGAGTGGCCGTGGGCTTCCCGCTGTTCAGCGGGCTCGCCCTGCACGGCGGCGCGAGCACGGCGCACTCCGCGGTCGTCATCGGGCTGTTGCCCGCGGCGACCGCCGCCTGCGCCGTCCTGCGCGCGGGGGAACGGCCGCGGCCGCTCTTCTGGCTCGCGTGCGCCGGGGGAGTGGTGTCGATCACGGCGTTCACCCTCACCCGAGGGAGCGGGGAGTTCGCGGTCGCCGACCTGCTGCTCGTCCTCGCCCTGCTCTCGGCGGCCGTCGGGTACACCGAGGGCGGTCGGCTGGCCCGCACGGAGCCGGGCTGGCAGGTCATCTCGTACGCGCTGGTCGTGGCGGCGCCCGTCACTGTGCCCGCGACCGTCGTGCTGGCGCTGGTCACCGAGCCCCGGCTCACCGCCGCGTCCGTCGCGGGCTTCGCCTACGTGAGCCTGATCTCGATGTTCCTCGGCTTCATCCCCTGGTACGCCGGGCTCGCCATGGGAGGGATCGCCCGAGCCGGGCAGGTGCAACTGGCACAGCCGCTGCTCACTCTCGCCTGGGCCTGGCTGCTGCTGGACGAGCGGTTCGGCGTCGCGACGGTCGTGGCCGCGGCCGCCGTGCTCGTCTGCGTCGCGGTGAGCCAGGGCAGCCGGCGGGCCGCCAATCCAGGGCGGGACCGGGGGACGTCGGCCTGAGCCCGGCGCCGCCCCGCCGCTCCACTCGCTGCTCCGCCGTCCGCTGCTCCGCCGTCCGCTGCTCCGCGGTCGCTGCTCCGCCGTCCGCCGCTCTGCCGCCGGATGAGCGCGAAGCATGGTGGGGAAGGGCTTGAATCGTGTAACAGGTCGGCGCAGGATAGGTGTGAAACTGTCACATCTTGCGAGCGGCGGTGAAGCGATGGCGGACGTCACGATTCCCGAAGGCGGTCTGTGGCCCGCACCCGAGATCCCGCAGCCGAACATCTACCCGATGGAGTGGCGGGTCGAGACGGCGAAGCTGGCGGCGATCTACGAGAAGTCGAAGCGGATGGTGTGGAATCCGGCCGACCTTCCCTGGGATCTCCTCGATCCGGCGGCGTTCACGCATGAGCAGCGGCTGGGGATCATGTACTGGTTCTCCGTGCTGGCCAACTTCGACGCGTCGGGCCCCGCCGTCTTCGCCCGCGCGACGATCCAGGCGTTCGAGAAGCACGAGGAGGACCCCGTCCGCAAGTGCTTCTTCTCGATCACCCGGGACGAGATGAACCACGAGGAGTGCTGCCAGCGCTCGATCGCCCGCCTGTGGCCCGGCGGTCCGCTCGACTGGGAGCCGTCCACCGACCTGGAGCGCGCCGCGCACAACAACATCGCCTGGCTCTACCACAACGGCGGCCGCTACTGGACGGGCTACAACGCGGCCGTGGGGAAGTACTCGCTGGCCGTGCTCTTCACCAGCTTCATGATGGGGGAGATGGCGGCCTCGACGTTGTTCCGGGGGATGGCCTCCGCGACCGCCCACCCGGTGTTCTCCGAGATGTTCCACAAGATCGGCCGGGACGAGTCGCGCCACCTGCAGATCTGCATGACGATCCTCGAGAACGAGTGGCCGGGGCTGACCGATGACGTGCGCGGCCTCATCACCAGGCAGCTCCGGGCCGGCTTCGTGTTCCTGTCGATGATCCTCTGGGAGCCGCCGGAGGGCTTCTGGGAGCTCCCGCCGTACTTCCTGCACAACCACCGGGTGCTCATGGACCACGCGCGGGACGCGGGCCTCGGCGTGTTGTCCTACGACGATCAGGCCGAGAACTGGCGGGTCGCCATGGCACGCGTCCGGGCGATCGTCGAGCGGTGGGGGATCGAGTTCCCCGCCATCCCCGAGCTGGACATCGAGGGCGTCACGGTCGACGTGATCGACCCCGAGGACATCATCCCGGTGTTCTAACGATGCTGACCAGGAGGGCGATATGTGGTCCGAACTGGGAAACAACCCTCCACGATCCTCCAGGTTCCTCCACAGTCCGACAAGATCATGACGCATGGATGACGCACGGGCGATGACAGCGCGTGCGTCTCGATCATGCTTCAGCGCCCCATGCCCACCGGCGCGGGGGGCGGCCGTGCCGGCGTACTCGAGGACCTTGCTGATGGCTGCAAGGGGAATGACCTTGACGAGGCCGGGGACCTTGCCGAGGTGGACCCGGAAGGACAGGTTGAGGATGACCCGCTCCTGGTCGCAGCACTCGTCGTGGCCGGCGAAGCGCTGGACGGTGCCCTCTCCCAGGTGCGGCCGTCGGTGGTGGTGACGGCGACACGCCATGTGGGGCGAACATGCCGGTGGCGGGGATCTCGGCCGGCGCGGGGGCGGGCACTGTGGTGACCTCGGACCGGATGTCGCGCCGAGGCCATCGAGGTCGTCCGCACCCCGACGCAGCGGGCGACTGTGGCGGTCGGGGCCGACCAGGATGGTGGGTAGGGCTTCTGTGGCGAGCATGGTGGCCTTCGTAGCGGTGATGGTGCACCCCTCTTCGGCTGAAGCCGGGCAGTGATGGAATGGGATGGGGAGCCGTTGTGGAGGTTCATCGCTGGTCGATAAGGACCCGTTTAACGATCTTGGGCAGCGCGGTGGTTGCGGGGTTATGCATGCTGCTCGCCGTGATCCTCCTCGTGGGCATCCGCTATCTGGCGACGGAACAGCTCATCGACCAGCTCGTCGGGGCGGACGACCGGGTAGCCGCCTCGGTTGAGCAGGGCGAGTGGCACAACCCGATTCCGCACAGCCATATCCGGGATGTTCAGGTGGTCGATCAACGCGGAAGGGTCATCGCGGCGACGACGGATCTCCAGGGGAAGCCTCCCATGGGGGACTTCTCGGCGGGGAGAGCCGGGCATGTCGTCGAGAAAGTGTGCGACGGGATCTTCGGGCCGGCCAGATGCGATCTTGTGGCGGCCGTGTCCGTATACCGCGATGGGGTGCACTGGACCGTCTACAGCGCCGCACCGGTGATTCCGCTCTATGTCCACCCATGGTTGGCCGCCCTGGTGGCAGGCAGCGCAGGTGCCCTGGTCGTCGCCATCAGTTTCGGCGGGTACCAGATTCTGGGCCGGACGCTCCTGCCGGTGCACAGCATGCAGTCCGAACTCGATGAGATCGAGGCGACCGACGTGAGCCGGAGAGTCACGGTGTCGCCGTCCCGTGACGAGATCCACGACCTGGCCGAGAGTGTGAACCGCACCCTTGAACGGCTCCAGGCCGCGATGGGACAGCTTCGCCGGTTCACCTCCGACGCCTCCCACGAACTACGCACTCCGGTGGCCGCCATGCGTGCTCAGATCGAAGACGCGTTGCTGGCGCCGGAGGAGACCACCGTGCCGACGCTGGGCGGAGCACTCCTGCCGAGCCTGGACCGCTTACAGGCGATCATCACCGACTTGATGATGATCGCCCGGTTGGAGGGGGGAGCATCGGTCGCCCGCCGACCGCTGGACCTTGCCGCACTCGTCACCACCGAAGTGGAAAGGCGTCAGCATCCGAGCAAGGAGATCAAGTGCGACCTGTCGCCGGGCGTGCTCGTCATGGGCCAGGAGTCGGCTCTCGCCCGGGCGCTCACGAACCTCGTGGACAACGCCGAGCGGCATGCTTCCCACACCGTCACTATCACCGTGCGACGCGAGGCCGGTGATGCGGCCGATCTGCGGTTCCTCCACGGCGCGGCGATCCTGGAGGTGCTCGACGACGGCCCGGGGATCAGGCCTGATCAGCGCGAGACGGTCTTTCAACGGTTCACCCGGCTGGACACAGCGCGGAGCAGAAACGCGGGCGGCTCCGGACTGGGTCTCTCCATCGCCAGGCAGATCGCTGAAGGTCACCAGGGAAGCCTGACGATCGAAGACAGCCCTCATGGCGCCCGCTTCGTACTCCGCCTCCCACTGTCCACCGCCCAGGAGCCCTGATGATCGAGGGTCGGCGCGGGGTGAAGACCGTCGACGGCCATCGTCGACTGGTCACGCGAGCATCCAGTGGGTCCTCACTCCGCAAGGGCTTCGGCCGCACCCGAAGAGCGTCGAGTCCGACCGGATCGTCCCGGTGCCGACGCACGTCCTGCGGGCGATGGCTCGGCTATTGGAGGGGCGCGCGCAGAAGTCGCTGGTGTTCGTGCCGCGGGCGGGCCCAGAGCGGCCGCTGAACTACAAGACGTTCTACTGGCACTGGCGGCGGGCACGGGAAGCGGCGAACGTGCCCTACGCGCCGCCGCACACCAACCGGCACACCGCCGCCTCGCGGCTGGTACAGGATCGCGTACCGATCATCCAGGTGAAGGAGATCCTGGGGCACGAGTCGATCCTTACGACGATGCAGTACTCGCATCATGATCCTGAGGCGAACGCGGATATCAAGCGGGCGTGGAAGAACCGTCTTGAGGGCCGGCGACGCATCAGTGACGCACGATCATCCGGTGATCACTGATAGTTGAGCGCTGACCTGGGGCGATGTGAGATCTCAGAACACATCATCCCCGTGTTCTGACCCGGGCGCCTCGATGGCGTGATCTGCAATACACGCGTCGTGGACGCCATGCCGTCCTTCTGACGACGATGGACGCATGGAACGGCGCGTCGTGATCGTGGTCTTCGACGGATTTCAACTGCTCGACCTGGCCGGGCCGGCCGACGTGTTCGACACCGCGAGGCTGCTCGCGGCCGAGCACGGCTACCGCATCGAGGTGACCGCGGTGCGGTCCGGCCAGGTGGCGGCGCAGAACGGGATCGTCACCGTCGTGGAGACCCCGCTCGGCCGGATCGAGGGGCCGATCGACACGCTCCTGGTCGTGGGCGGCCTGTCCGCGGAGAAGCAGCGGCGGGATCGGGACCTCGTCGAGGGGATCGCCCGCCTGGCGACGGTGTCCCGCAGGGTCGCCTCGGTATGCAGCGGCGCCTTCCTCCTGGCCGAGGCCGGGCTGCTCGACGGCAGGCGCGCGACCACGCACTGGCTGACGGCCTCCGAACTGGACGCCGAGTATCCCGAGGTCGAGGTGGACGCCGATCCCATCTACGTCAAAGACGGCGACGTGTGGACCTCCGCCGGCGTCACCGCCGGCGTGGACCTCGCCCTCGCCCTCGTGGCGGAGGACCACGGCCACGCGCTCGCGCGGGACATCGCGTGCGGGCTCGTGGTCTACCTGCACAGACCCGGAGGGCAGAGCCAGTTCAGCACGGCCATGCGAGCCGTCGTCCCACGCCTGGAACCGCTTCGGGCGCTCCAGGCCTTCATCGACGCCAACCCGGCGGAGGATCTCAGCGTGGCCGCCCTCGCGCGGCGCGCGGGGATGAGCGAGCGCCACTTCTCCCGCGTCTTCACCGAGCAGACCGGCATGTCACCCGGCAGGTACGTCGAGCACAGCAGGGCGGACATCGCCCGGAGGCTTCTCGAGGTCACCGCCCACCCGCTGGACCGGGTGGCGAGGGAGTCCGGGCTCGGCGCTCCGGAGACCCTCTACCGCGTCTTCCGCCGCCACTGGCGCATCTCACCCGGCGACTACCGTCGCCGGTTCCAATCGAAGGAGAACCGATCGTGCACGTCGCAATCCCCCTCTATCCCCGCTTCACCGCCCTCGACGCCGTCGGGCCGTACACGGTGATGGCGTTCGCGCCGGGCTGCACGGTCACGTTCGTGGCCGCGCGGACGGGGCCGGTCGTCGACGACCGGGGGAGCCTCAGCCTGACCGCCACGGCGTCCTTCCAGGACGTCCCGAGGCCGGAGGTGATCATCGTTCCCGGCGGCCCCGGCACGGTGGAGGCGCTGCAGGACGCGGATCTGCTCGCCTGGATCGCCGCGGCGCACGAGCACACCGCCTGGACGACGTCCGTCTGCAGCGGCGCGTTCCTGCTGGGCGGGGCGGGCCTGCTCACGGGCCGGCGGGCGACCACCCATTGGGGGTGGCTGGAGCAGCTCGCCGGGTTCGGGGCCGAACCCGTCAGCGAGCGCGTCGTCGTGGACGGGAAGGTCGTCACGGCGGCGGGCGTCTCGTCCGGCATCGACATGGCGCTGACCCTGCTGGCGCGCATGAGCGACGTGACGACGGCGCAGGCCGTCCAGCTGGCGATCGAGTACGCCCCCGAGCCGCCGTTCGACGCCGGTTCGCCGGCCACGGCCCCGGAGGGACTGGCCGGCCGCGCCCTCCAGCTGATCGCCTGACCGGGGCCGCCGGGTCGCGACCAGGCGACACCCGCGCTCGGGGCGCCTGGCCGGCCGGCGGTCTACGTGCGGGGCTGCTTGTCCTCGGGAGAGACGAAGCTGCCCCGTTGGGGGACCGTGTAGATCCAGCCCTCCTCGCGCAGGACCGCGATCGCCTTGCGCACGGTCTCCCGGGCGACGTCGTACTGCTGGACCAGTGTGGTCTCGCTCGGGACGGGGCGGCGGGGGCGCAGGTCCCCGCCGCGGATGCGGTCGACGAGGTCGTTCGCGATCTGCCGGTACAGAGGGGTGCGGCGCGGCTCCCTTACGGTCTCGCTCGGAGGGCCGACGAACGTGCCCTCCCCCTGCACCGTGTAGATCAGGCCTTCCTCGCGCAGAAGGTGGAACGCCCGCCGTGCGGTCGTCCTGGCCACGCCGAACTCGCTCTGGATCGTCGCCTCGCTCGGAACGGCGTGTCCGGGCGCGAGGTCGCCGCGCAGGATCTGCTGCCGGATGATCTCGGCGATCTGCACGTACAGATGAGTGTCACCGTCATGGTCGAGCACGCTCGAAAGATAGGCGACCCGGAACGAGGCCAATCGTAGGGCTATGTCTATTTAGACCGAACTTTTCTACTAGACGGGAGCATACAACTAGACGTATCGTCGATCCGTGTCAGAGGGAAGAGTGATCCTGCGCCAGGCGGTGTCGGTGACGATCACATGGTCGAGGAACCGCAGCTCGACGGTCTCGGCGGCCTCGCTCAGCCGGGTGGTGACGTCGAGGTCGGCGGCGCTCGGTTCGAGGGATCCGCTGGGGTGGTTGTGCGCGAGGGCGAAGGCCGCCCCGCCGGAGACGAGGACGGTGGTCACGATGTCGCGGACCGGCGCGGAGGTGTGGTCGGTGCCGCCCTCGCTGATCACGGTCCGCCTGATCACCGCCCCGCGTGGATCGCAGATCACGATCACGAGCTTCTCGCGGGGACAGCCGTGGAGGAGCGGAGCGGCCACCATCGCGACGTCGGCCGTGCAGCGGACGCGGACCCGCTCGGGCTCGGCCTGGGCCCGCCGCATGAGATGGAAGGCGGCCGCGACGCGCGCGGCCTTGGCGGGCCCCACGCCGGGCACCGCGAGCAGGCGGTGCGCCTCTGAGCGGGAGAGTTCGCCGAGATCGCCGCAGTGGGCGATGAGCTGGGAGGCGAGCTCGACGGCGCTGACGCCCCTGCTGCCCGAGCCGAGCAGCAGGGCGAGCAGCTCCCGATCGGCCAGGGCCGTCGCGCCCGAGCTCAGGAGCCGTTCACGAGGCTGGTCGGCCGGGGGCAGGTCCTTGACGCGCATCGGCACCTCCGGAGGGGGGATCCGGAACGGTTGTACCAGCGGTCACCGACAGTCAGAGGGAGACGGGAATCCCGTAGACCAGGCGGAACTTGTCCCCCGGGATCACGATGTCACTGGTCTCCACCGGGCGGTCCGCGGCCCAGTGGGTTCGCTCGACGTGCAGAACCTGCACTCCGGTGGGGAGCTCGAGCAGGTCGCTCTCGGTCGGTTGCGGCACGCGCACGTGAACGCTCTCACTGATCTCCGTGATCTTGGTGCCGTTCGCCGCCATGCGGGACACCGTGCTCCTGCGCTCGGACGTGCCCTCTTCCGGGGCCTGGCTCTGGCCGAACTCGATCAGCTCGTAGGACGTCGCGAGTTGCATCGGCTTCCCGTCGCCGCGGAAGACGAAGCGGACCCTGATCACCGGGCTCCACTGGCTGAGCTGCAGGCGTTGCGCGATCTCCGGTGGCGCCTCGGCGAGCTCGCTCCGCCAGTTCCAGCTCGGCTGCCGGCCGCTGGCCTGCATGTCCATGGCGAACGGGGTGTGGGGTTCGGGAACGCGGCTCCGGTAGGAGGGCAGGAGCGTGGGCTTCTCGCGGACCCGGTGGCCCGAGCCCACCCGTCCGACGATCAGACCCTCCTGGGCCAGCACGCGCAGTGCGTGGCGTGCCGCGGTCTCGCCGACGCTGTACTTCCTGGTGATCTGATGCCGCGAAGGGATCGGAGCTCCTGGCGGAAGCGTGCCATCGACGATCTGACGGCGGAGGTCCTCGACTACGCGCAGGTAAACCGGATCAGAGTTGGCCATCAATCCATCCCTCGGGGGCTGGGCGGAACCCCAATCTTGGCGTATTCGCGAGACAACCCTGAGTAATGAAGCTCGCCTGTGGCTCCAACTTTGCCCGCCGAAAGGTCTCCTAATGGTCCAATGTGGTGCTCCACGGTCAGGTCCCCAATTTCAGGATTCTTCGTGCAATCTCGCAGTGATCAACGACGGCATGCGCTCGCCGGGCGATCCGGGCCGCGGCAGCCTCGTCGAAGGGCGGAATCTCGCCGGAGGCGATCTGTGGAGACCCGTGCCGGGCGCCATGTGCAGATCGGATTCCACTGGGCGATCGGGCGCCGCCGGGAAGTCTGGCGCGGCTGGGAAGTCTGGCGCGGCCCGCTCCGTCTCGCGGGGCACATCGTCGAGAGGCCGCGGCTCGGCCAAGTCCCGTGACCGCCGGGCGATCACGGACGCGCCGCCGTACCACGGCATCCACGTCGCCCCCCTTCAGCCGGAACATGAGAAGATCAGGTGGTTGAAGGACACGCGGCGGAGCGACCGCGTGCGGGTCCGCAAGCACACCTGCGACTGCATGGCGACGATCTACGAGTTGTGCTACGCGGGCGGGCTGCTGTTCATCCGGCGGACCATTCGCGAGCTCGACAGTCGGGTCGCCCACGAAACCGACCGGCTCATCACCGTCCGCATGGAAGATCTATGGATGAGGCTGATTCTTGGGCAGGCGCGCTGAGGCTCCGCCGCCCCGCCGAGAGCTTGCGAAAAATTCTCGCCAGGAGCGTGTAACGCCCGCGTAAGACGCGGCGATTCTCCGGTAGAGGCCGCTGATGTGTGTACCCCCGAGCACATATCGGCGGTCTCTTTCGTTGCCCGCGTGTGATGTGGATCGCCCTGCATCGTCCCGCGTGTCGCGGCGGCGGCGACGACTTCGACATAACGGGGTGGCGGGGTCCACGGGCATGTCGGGATCCAGGTAGCGTTCCGTCTATGGCATCGCCAACTGGAACCTCCGACGCCCCCTTCGGCCGCATGCTCACTGCGATGGTCACGCCGTTCACCTCCGACGGCGCGGTCGACTACGAGGGTGTCCAGCGGCTCGCCACCTACCTGGTGGACGAGCAACGGAATGACGGTCTCATCGTCAGTGGCACCACGGGGGAATCCCCCACCACCACGGACGAGGAGAAGGACCGCATTCTGCGAGCGGTCGTCGAAGCCGTGGGTGACCGCGCCAGCGTGGTCGCCGGCGCGGGGACGAACGACACCCACCACAGCGTGGAGCTCGCCCGCGCCGCGGAGCGCGCTGGGGCGCACGGATTGTTGGCGGTGACCCCCTACTACAACAAACCCCCGCAGGAAGGTCTGTTCCGCCACTTCACGGCGGTGGCCGACGCGACCGGGCTTCCCGTGATGTTGTACGACATCCCCGGCCGCTCCGGCGTCCCGATCCAGACCGAGACCCTGGTACGGCTCGCGCGGCATCCCCGCATCGTCGCCGTCAAGGACGCCAAGGGCGACCTGTTCGCGGGGTCCCAGGTCATGGCCACGACGGACCTGGTGTTCTACTCCGGCGACGACCTGCTCAACCTGCCCTGGCTGTCGGTGGGCGCGGCCGGTGCCGTCAGCGTCGTCGGCCACGTCGCGGGCGCCGAGCTGGCCTCGCTGATCGACCTGTACGGCTCCGGTGACGTGGCGGGCGCTCTCGCCGTCCACCGTCAGTTGCTGCCGGTGGTCACCGGCATCATGCAGCGGACCCAGGGCGCGATCATGGTTAAGGCCGCGTTGAAGCTGGTCGGCCAGGACGCCGGCTTCGTCAGGCTGCCGCTGATCGACGCCACCCAGGAGCAGGTCGCCCTGCTGCGCGAGGACCTCATCGCCGGGGGTCTCAAACTTGCCGACAGCTGAGCCGTGCGGGACGCGTCGCGTCCCGCACCGCGCGGCCCTCGTGGTGCCGCGCCCCATCGTCTTCGGTCGGAGCCCGGCTCCGGCCCCTGCGCCGTGTCCCCTCCCCCCAAGGAACCGGGTCGCGGCGTTCAGCACGTTGTCCACAATCCGTGAGTCATATGGAGCCGAATGAGCGAGCGAAATACCAGAGATAGCCACCGGCACGAGCGCGGGAGGGAGCTCTCATGAGCCACCCGCATCCTGAACTCGCGCCGCCCCCGCCTGTGCCCGAGAACGGCCTGCGCATCGTCGCGCTCGGTGGTCTGGGGGAGATCGGCCGCAACATGGCGGTCTTCGAGTTCGAAGGCCGTCTTCTCATCGTCGACTGCGGGGTGCTGTTCCCCGAGCCCGACCAGCCGGGCATCGACCTGATCCTGCCCGACTTCGACTACATCCGGGATCGCCTGGACGACGTCGAGGCGGTCGTGCTGACCCACGCGCACGAGGACCACATCGGCGCCGTGCCGTACCTGCTGCGCGAGCGGGTCGACATCCCGCTGGTCGGGTCGCGGCTGACCCTGGGCCTGATCGAGAGCAAGCTGGCCGAGCACCGGATTCAGCCGGTCAAGGCCGAGGTCATCGAGGGGGAGCGGCGCCGGTTCGGGCCGTTCGAGTGCGAGTTCTTCGCGGTGAACCACTCGATCCCGGACGCGCTGGCGGTTGCCGTCCGCACGCCCGCGGGAATCGTGCTGCACACCGGCGACTTCAAGATGGACCAGTTGCCCATGGACGGGCGGCTGACGGACCTCGGCGGCTTCGCCCGGCTCGGGGCCGAGGGCGTCGACCTGCTGATGTCGGACTCGACCAACGCGGAGGTGCCCGGGTTCGTCACGAGCGAGCGGGAGATCGCGCCGGTCATCGACGACGTGTTCCGCACGGCCGACAAGCGCATCATCGTGGCGAGCTTCGCCTCCCACATCCACCGGGTTCAGCAGGTCATGGACGCGGCGGAGGCCCACGGGCGCAAGGTGGCCCTCATCGGCAGGTCCATGGTCCGCAACATGGGGGTGGCCCGCGACCTCGGCTATCTGAAGATCCCGGCCGGCCTGCTGGTCGACTCCAGGGAGATCGAGGAGTGGCCGCCGGAGGACGTGGTGCTGATCTGCACCGGCTCCCAGGGCGAGCCGATGGCGGCGCTGTCGCGGATGGCCAACCGGGACCACCCGATCCGGATCGCGGCGGGTGACACCGTGCTGCTGGCGTCCTCGCTGGTCCCCGGCAACGAGACCGCGGTCAACAAGGTCATCAACGGGCTCACGCGCTGGGGCGCGAAGGTCATCCACAAGGGCAACGCGCGCGTCCACGTCTCGGGTCACGCGGCGGCGGGTGAGCTGCTCTACGTGCTGAACCTCACGCAGCCGTCGAACTTCATGCCGGTTCACGGGGAGTGGCGTCACCTGCGGGCGCACGCGCAACTGGCGAGCCTCACGGGGGTCCCGCAGGAGAACATCGTGATCGCCGAGGACGGAGTGGTCGTCGACCTGGTCGACGGCAAGGCCTCCATCGTCGGGGCGGTGCCCTGCGGCTACGTGTTCGTCGACGGCACGTCGGTCGGCGACATCACCGACGTGGCGCTGAAGGACCGTCGCATCCTCGGCGACGAGGGGTTCATCTCCATCGTCATCGTCGTCGACTCCACCACGGGGAAGCTGGCAGGCGGACCGGAGATCACCGCGCGCGGGTCCGGCATCGACCCGGAGGCGTTCGACGCGGTCATCCCGCAGATCGAGATCGCCCTCCAGGAGGTCGCCGCCGCCGGGGTGGCGGACATCATGCAGATCCGCCGCACGGTCCGCCGCACGGTGGGCCGCTGGGTCAGCGACACCTACCGTCGCCGGCCGATGATCATCCCGGTGATCGTCGAGGTCTAGTTCCGCCGGGGCCGCACTCCGGTGTGGCCCCCGCACGGCGGACGCCGTTGCGTCCGATCAGGACGCTGCCATAGCGTGCCGCCCATGTCTGAGGTGAGCACGGGCGAGGTGCGGGTCGTCTACCGCAAGTACGGCGGCGGCCTGCACTGGAACCATGCAGGGCGGCTGCTCGGTGAGGACGAGCACGGGGTGTGGGTCGGCTGTCCCGCGGGGACCGTGGCCCGGAGGGGATACCGTCCGCCGGTGACGTGGGTGCACGCGTTCGTGGGCCTGTTCCCGCGCGACGCGTGGTGGACCGCCGTGTTCTATGCGGCCCCCCACGAGATGGAGATCTACTGCGACGTCACGTCCGTGCCGCGATGGCACGGCGACGAGGTGAGCATGGTCGACCTCGACCTCGACGTCATCCGGTTCCGGGACGGCCGTCTCCACCTGGACGACGAGGACGAGTTCGCCGAGCACCAGGTGCGGTACTCGTATCCGAATGACGTCATCGGCCAGGCGGAGCGGTCGGCCGCCTGGCTGATGGACGCCGTGGGGCGTGCGTCCGGCCCTTTCGGCGGCGCGCACACCCCGTGGTTGTCACTGATCACCTGACCGCGGCGGGCTCGGCGGGTTCGGCGGGTTCCTCGTGCTCGGGGATCACCTTGGGCACTCCGCGCAGTGCGAACAGGGTCGCGACCGCGAGGCAGACGAGGATCCCCGCCGCCGTGAGCACGGTGACCTGGATGCCGTCGACGAACGCCTGCCTGGCCGCGCCCGTGACGGCCGCGGCCAGGTCACGGGGCAGCGCGGCGGCGGCCTCGATCGCCCCTCCGAGGGTGTCGCGGATCTGGCCGTCCGCGGCCGCGGGCACCCCCGCGGGGAGCTCGAGGCCGTTGCGGTAGGCGGTGTTGAGCACGCTGCCGAGAACGGCGATCCCCAGCGCGCCGCCGATCTCGTGGGCGGTCTCGGAGATCGCGCCCGCGGCCCCGGCCCGCTCCTTCGGCGCCGTCGCGAGGACGGTGTCGTTGGTGACGGCGAAGGTGAAGCCGATGCCCACACCCTGGATGATCATGGCGACGAGGAGATAGGGGTAACTCACCTCGACCCCGATCCGGCTGAACAGCGCGAACCCGACGGCGACCAGGAGCAGGCCCAGGGCGACGACCGGCCCCCGCCCGATCTTCTGGACGAGCGGCCCGGCGAGGGCGCCGCCGACGCCGCCGGCCAGCCCGCCCGGCATGCCCGCGAGGCCGGCGACGAGCGGCGTCCAACCGGCGACCAGCTGGAAGTACTGCGCGAAGACGAGCGACATGGCCAGCATGGCGAACATCGCGACCAGTTCCGCACCCACCGCCGCGGAGAACGACCGCCGGCGGAAGAGCCGCACGTCGATGAGGGGCTCGGCCAGCTTCGTCTGCCGCCTGACGAACACGACCAGCGCGGCGAGGCCGACGACGGCGGAGACGGCGACGGAGCCCTCGGCGACACCGTGGTAGGCGGCCTCCTTCAGGGCGTAGACCAGCCCGAGCACCCCGATCACCGAGAGCGGGACGCTGACCGGGTCGATCCGGCCGGGGCGGGGGTTGCGCGACTCCGGCAGCACGAACATCCCTGCGACGAGGATGATCGCGACGACCGGCAGGTTGATGAGGAAGACCGATCCCCACCAGAACGCGTCCAGCAGCGCACCGCCGATGATCGGCCCGAGGGCGAAGCCGATGGCCGAGACGCTGCTCCAGATGCCGACGGCGGTGGTCCGCTGCCGCGGGTCGGTGAAGACGTTGCGGATGAGCGACAACGTCGACGGCATGATGGTCGCCCCGGCGACGCCCAGCAGGGCCCGGGCCGCGATGAGCAGGCCGGGGCTGGGGGCATAGGCCGTCACCGCGGACGCGGCGCCGAAGGCGACGGTGCCGATGAGCAGCAGCCGCTTCCTGCCGATCCGGTCGCCCACGTTGCCCATGGTCACCAGCAGGCCTGCCAGTGCGAAGCCGTAGATGTCGACGATCCAGAGCAACTGGGTCGCCGACGGGTTCAGGCTCGCGACCAGCTTGGGGACGGCGAGGTGCAAGACGGTGAGGTCGATGGACAGCAACAGCATGGCGAGGCAGGCGATCACGAGCGTGCCCCATTTACGGGTGTCGTTCATGGCGTCAGCGTCTCCGCGAGCGCTGACGAGTCAGCCACCGAACGCTGACAGGTGCCTTGCGAGGACGGTCAGCGCGGGCTCCGGGGCGCCGGCGACGGCGGTCATCCGTTCGGCCGTCAGCCGCGTGCCACGCTCGAAGACGTCGTCGTAGGCGCCCTCGCCGAGGAGCGCGCGGCAGCGGGCGACCACCCGGGCGGCGTCGGGATCTCCGATGGGCGCCGAGCCCCGCAGGGCCGTCCCGACGCCGAGCAGCAGGGCCGCTCGTTCGCCGTCGTGGTGGAGCAGGGCGACACCGGCGAGCCCCTCCGCGACCCGGGCGGCCAGGGAGAGGTCCCGGTCGCTGACCACGGTTGCGAGTGCGCGCCGGTGCCAGGAGAGGGCTTCCGCGGCGTCGCCCTCCATCTGCGCGATCCAGCCGAGGGCCAGGAACAGGCGCGCTCGGGCCTCCTCGGCGCCGTAGGAGTCCGCGGTGCACTCCGACAGCGCGGTCTCGAACAGCGAGCGGGCCTGATCGAGGTTCCCGCGCAGGCGCGCCATCTCGCCGAGCCCCAGATGCGCGATGGCGAGGAGTTCCGGCGCGCCCGCGCGGCGGGCCAGGACGGCGGCGCGCTCGTAGTCGGCCCGGGCTCCGGCCTCGTCGCCGATCCGGATCCGTGCCCCGGCCCGGCGGCACAGGATCTCGGCCACGTCCAGAACGGCGCCCAGTTGTTCGGCGAGCTCCAGCGCCTCGTTGCAGATCGCCTCGCCCTCGCCGTAGTCGCCCCGCAGGGTGACCAGGTCGGCGAGGGCCGACAACATGGTCACCAGCAGCCAGCGGTCGCCGATGCCTCTGACCGCCGCGACCGACGCGACGACCTGGCGCTCGGCCTCCTGGAGTTGCCCGTTGAAGGCCTGGAGGAACGCGCTGCCGAAGCTGATGAGCGCGCTCACCCACGGATCCGCGTCGAGCAGGCCGGGCGGGACCTCGAGCACGGTGCCCCGTTCCGGGGGGCCGCCCACGGTCGCGCGGACCATGAAGACGTACGGCTGGCGGGGAATCGTCTCCCGGCCGTCGACCAGCCGCAGGGCGGTCTCCATGGAGGGCCCGAGCCCGGCGTCGTGACCGCCGCCCCATACGGCGAAGAGCGCGGCCAGCGCGTACTCCTCGTCGAGCCCGGCCGGGACCTCCGGCCCGATCCGAGCCAGCAGGTCCCTCGCCAGGCCGGTGGCCTCGCTCCGCAGTCCGCGCAGGAGCCAGTATCCGGTCGAGGCGGACAACAGGCGCAGCGCGCGGGCGGTGTCACCCGAGCGGGTCGCCCGGCGTACTGCCGCGTGCAGGTTGTCGTGCTCGTCGTCCAGCCGGCGAAGCCACTCCAGCTGCTCCGACCGGCGCAGGTGGGCGTCCGCGGTCTCCGCGAACCGGAGGAGGTACGCGGAGTGGGCGTCGTGGAGCCGTTCCTCCTCGCCCGCCTCCACGAGCCGCTCGGCGCAGAAGGCCCTGATGGTGTCGAGCATCCGATAGCGGTCGCCCACCACCTCGACCAGGGACTTCTCCACGAGAGAGGCGAGCACGCCGTCGGTGTCCGGCAGGCCGCACACCTGCTCGGCGCCGTTCAGGGTCGCTCCGCCGACGAAGACCGTCAGGCGTCGCGCGAGCGCGCGCTCGGTGTCGTCGAGCAGGTTCCAGCTCCACTCGACCACCGCGCGCAACGTCCGATGCCGCGGCTGAGCCGTACGGCTTCCGCGCGACAACAGGGCGAACCGGTCGGCGGGAGCGTCCTCCCCGGTTCCCGGCGTCGTCTCCGCGCCGGCCCGCACGGCCACTCCGAGCCGGGCGGCGATCTCGGTGGCGCTCATCGAGCGCAGGCGGGCGGCGGCCAGCTCGATGGCGAGCGGCAACCCGTCGAGCGCGCGGCAGACCCGCAGGACGTCCTCGATGATCGACGCGTCGAGTTCGAACCCGGGCCGCACGGCGCGGGCGCGCTCCACGAACAGCTCGACCGCCGGGTAGGAGAGCGCGTCGACGTCGGCGCTTCCCGAGGGCGGTAGGGCCAGCGGGGGAACGGGGTAGAGCCGCTCGCCGGTGATGCCGAGCGCCTCGCGGCTGGTGGCCAGGACGCGGAGCGCGGGGCAGGCGGCCAACAGCCGGTCGGCGAGCCGGGCGGTCTCCTCCACGACGTGCTCGCAGTTGTCCAGCACGAGCAGCGGGGGCCGGTCGCTGAGGGCGGCGACGAGCCGGGCGAGCGGATCGGGAGGCGCCGCCTGCCGTCCCGGAGCCGAGCCGGCCAGCAGGCCGGTCTCCTGGAGGCCGAGCGCGGCGAGCACGGCCTGGGGCACGTCCGTCCCGTCGCCGAGCGGCGCCAGCTCGACGAAGCAGACGCCGCCGGGCCGGCGCGCCGCGGCCTCGGCCGCGAGCCGGGTCTTGCCGGTGCCGCCGGGCCCGGTGAGGGTGACCAGCCGCGCCTCGTCGAGCAGGGCGTCGATGAGCAGCAACTCCTCCGCCCGTCCGACCATGGTCGTGAGCTGGGCCGGCATCGACCGGCGGGCCGTCGTGGCGGGGGACAGGGAGGGGTCGGAGCGGAGCACGGCCAGGTGGAGCGCGGCCAGTTCCGGCGAGGGGTCGGCGCCCAGCTCGTCGGCGAGCCGGCGCCGCGCGTCCTCGAAGGCCGTCAGCGCCTCCGCCTGCCGTCCGCTCGCGTACAGCGCGCGCATGAGCTGGCCGCGTGATCGTTCGCGCAGCGGATGGGCCGTGACGCGCTGCTGCAGCTCGGGCAGGAGGTCGCGGTGCTCACCGAGTGCGAGCACCGCGTCCGCGAGGTCCTCGGCGGCGTCCAGGCGCAGCTCCTCCAGCCGCGCGGCCTCCGTCGCGGCGAACGGCGCGTCGGGAACGTCGGCGAGGGCCGGGCCCCGCCACAGGCCGAGTGCCTCACGCAGGAGCGCCGCCGCCGCGTGGTGGTCGCCGGACCCCAGGGCACGCCGTCCCTCGGCCGCGAGCCGTTCGAACCGGAGCGCGTCGACGTCGTCGGGGTCGACGGCGAGGCGGTAGCCGGCCGGGTGACGCACCACGAGGTCGCCGATCTGCTGGCGTAACCGGGAGACCTGGGCCTGGAGGGCGTTGGTGGCGCTCGCCGGAGGTTCGGCGCCGTAGAGGCCGTCGATCAGGCGCTCGCCGGTGACCACCCGGCCCGCGCCGAGGAGCAGCAGTCCGAGAAGCGCACGAAGGCCCGGTCCCCCGATGGAGACCGGGCGCTCGTCGTCGAGCCAGGCCTCTGTCTGGCCGAGGATGCCGAACCGCATGACAGAGATTGTCGCTCACCGGGCGATGGTCGCGGAGATCGCTTCCAGCCGGGCGGACGAGGCGAGGCCGCCGTGGTACCAGTGGATCTCCTCGGCTCCGGCCGCGGTGTAGGCGTCGGCCAGCCACGACAGGGCCTCCGCGTCCGCGGGCCGCGGAGGAAGCGCCAGCAGATAGGCGCCGACGCGCGGGCCGAGCCGTCCGAGCGCACGCAGGCCGGCCTCGTCGACCTCGAGGGCGTTCCAGCAGTTGCCCACGAGCACGTCGGCGTCGACCCCCGCGGGCACGGTCGCGAAGGGCCCGGTCGCCCACGGGTCGGCGTTCGCGTGCAGGGTGACGGGCATGCCCGGCCGTGTCGACCGGGCCTCCGCGAGGAGCAGGTCGCGCAACTCGCCCGCCAGCCCCGTCCGCAGATCCCGTACGGCGTCCGCCATGTCGCCGAGGGCCTCCTCGACCGACGTCACGGACCGAGGGTCGCGGTCGACGGCCGCCCGCACCCTCGAGCGCAGCACGGTGACGTCGAGGCCGGCCGACTCGTAGCGGGTGACGCACGCCGCGCAGAAGCACAGGGACAGCAGGGCGAGCTGGGCGGCGGACCAGTCGGTCCCGTCGGTCTTCTCGTGGTGGCCGCCGTGGCGGAAGCCCAGCGCGCCGCAGGCCTCGAGGATCAGCGCGTCGGGCGCGCCGAGCTCGACGATCTCGTGGACCAGCGTCCGGCAGTACTCGCGCACGTCGCCCGACGCCGGGCAGAGCGCGTACCGGTAGGGCTCTCCGAAGGCGTTCCTGACGACGAGGTCGGGGTTGGCCGAGCCGAGCAGCGAGTTGTGCGTGAGCACCGTCCAGGCGTGGACCGCGAGGCCCTCGGCCCGCAGGGCGTCGCGGGCCTCGCCGAACGGGTCGGCGGACGTCATCCAGGAGGGCGTGCCGGGGACCAGGCGGTTGCCCTTCCACGCCTCCTCCCGGACCGGGACGTAACACGCGGAGTGCAGGGCGTCGACCAGGCGATGGGCGGGATGCATCGGGGTTGCCGCCCTGGTCGTGTGGTAGGAGGCGGCCAGCGCCACGGCGTCGGCGCCGAGTGCCTTGAGGCGTCCGGCGGCGGCGTCGTCGCCGACGAGGTCCCAGGGATAGGCATAGATGACGTTCACCAGCGTGGCCTCCGGGGGGAGAAGGTCGGGTGGAAGCGCTTCATGTACGACGTGTCGTCGCGGGAGCGTACCCCGCACTTCTCATACTGCTCGTTCATGACCGCGAGGGCGTCCCGGTCGAGTTCGACGCCGAGTCCCGGGCCGTCCGGCACGGGGACGGCTCCGTCCACGAAACGCAGCGCGCCGGGCGCCACCACGTCCTGGCCGTCCTGCCACGGGGTGTGGGTGTCGCAGGCGTGGGTGACCGCCGGTGTGGCGGCGGCCAGGTGCGTCATCGCGGCCAGGCTGATCCCCAGATGGGAGTTGGAGTGCATCGACAGCTCGATGCCGAAGGTCGTGCACAACGTGGCGATGTGGGAGGACTTCACGAGCCCGCCCCAGTAGTGGTGGTCCAGGAGCAGCACGCCGATCGCCCCCTGCCGGATCGCCGGGGGGAGGTGCTCCGGCGTGACGACGCACATGTTCGTCGCCAGGGGCATGGGGACGTGCGGCGCGACGGCCGCCATGCCGTCGATGCCGCCGGTGGGGTCCTCCAGGTACTCCAGGACGCCGTCGAGCGCCCGGCCGACCTCGATCGAGGTGTCCATGCTCCAGGCCGCGTTCGGGTCCAGCCGCAGGGGGTGCTCGGGGAAGGCCTCGCGCAGGGCCAGCACGGCCTCGATCTCCTCGGCGGGAGGGAACACCCCGCCCTTCACCTTGATCGAGCGGAAGCCGTACCGGCCGACCAGCAGGCGGGCCTGCTCGACGAGCCCGGCGGGGTCGAGCGCCGCCCCGAACGCGTCGTCGGGCCCGTCCGGGTGCGCGGCCCACTTGTAGAAGAGATACGCGCTGTACGGCACGGCGTCCCTGACCCTGCCGCCCAGCAGGTCGGCGACGGGCCGTCCCGCGGCCTTGCCCTGGATGTCGAGGCACGCCACCTCGAACGGGGAGAACACCCGGTCGACGGTCTTCTCCAGGGTGGCGGCCCCGGTCAGCCCGTGCGCGTCGGTCACGACGTCGGCGCCGACGGAGGCGGCCACGGCCGTGTACACGGCGTTCCGGTTGTAAGGGTCGAGCCCGATCAGCGACCGCGCGGCCGTCCGCGTCTTGGCCAGGTGGTCGAGGTCGCCGTAGGTCTCGCCCAGCCCCGTGACGCCCTCGTCGGTGACCACCTCGACGATCGTGCGCAGCGCCCAGGGTTCGTGCACGCCCGCCGCGTTGAGCAGCGGGGGATCCCTGAAGGCGACCGGTGTGACGGTGACCTCGCGGATCAGCATTCGACGATCTCCAATCCCCTCTTGATGAGGCGTTCGAGCCGGTCGACGTGGCGGGGCGCCGCGTCGACCAGGGGCGGCCGGACCCCGCCCACGTCGAGCCCGCGCAGCGCGACCCCCGCCTTGACCAGCGCGACAGCGTACCCCGGCACGAGATCGCGGAGCTCGACGAGTGGGCGGTAGAACTCGGCGAGCAGCCGTTCCGTCAGGGCCTCGTCCCCTTCGGTGACAGCCCGGTGGAAGGCCAGCGCGACCTCGGGCACGAAGCAGAAGGCGGCCGAGGAGTAGAGGTTCACTCCGAGTCCCCGGTAGGCGGGGACGGTCATCTCCGCCGTGGGCATCCCGTTGAAGAACGCGAAGTCGCGGCCGGCGACCTGCCGTACGGCCAGGACGATCCGCTGCAGCCGGTCGAGGTCGCCGAGGCCGTCCTTGAACCCCACGATGTTCGGCTCTAGGGCGAGCTCGGCCGCCGTGTCGGGGGTGAACACCGCGTTGCCGCGCTGGTAGACGATCGCCGGAAGGTCCGTGACCGCGCAGACTCGGCGGACGTAGCCCACCAGGCCGGCGGGGGGAGCGGACACCAGGTACGGCGGGAACACCAGCAGGCCGTCCGCGCCGGCCCGGGCGGCGGCCTCGGCGCACGCCCGCGCGAACGGTAGCGGACCTCCGGCGCCGGAGAACACGGGGACGCGCCCCGAGGTCGCCTCGACTGCGACCCGCACCACGCGTTCGTACTCCTCCGGGCTCAGGGCGTGGAACTCGCCGGTGCCGCAGGCCGCGAAGACCCCTCCGGCGCCCGCGCGCACGCCGTCCGCGACATGCCGGCGCAGCGCCTCCTCGTCGAGTGCGCCGTCGGCGGTGAAAGGAGTGACCGGGAAGAACAAGACACCATCGAGACGCATCAATCCACGCAATCTTCGTAACTGTCACCGTCGGCGCAAGCCTGGCGCTGTTCATATATATGAATCAGAGTCAGGATTGTGAACCACCGTCGGCAACTGTAAGAATCGGTACTAACGGTGTCAAGATTCCCCAAATAAGCGGACATAAATGCTGATATCTGGCAGATGGAGACTACGGGTGAGGCCGCCGCGACGGGCCGACGAGGCCCCGGCGCGGCGGAACCGACGTCGGACGGGAGAACCATGCGAATTCTCATGACGGGAGCCGCCGGCGGCGTCGGCACCCTTCTGCGCCCCCGGCTGGCCCGCGAGGGACGGGTCGTGCGCCTGCTCGACCTCGTCGCGGTCGAGCCCGGTGAGGGCGAGGAGGCGGTCACGGCCGACGTGACCGATCCCCGGGCCATGGAGGAGGCGATGGACGGCGTCGACGCCGTCCTGCACCTCGGCGGGCACAGCGTGGAGCAACCCTGGCAGGACATCCTGGAGATCAACATCAACGGCACGTACGTGGTGCTCGAGGCCGCCAGGAAGGCCGGCGTCCGGCACGTCGTGCTGGCGAGCAGCAACCACGCGGTCGGCTTCCACCCCCGGGAGGCGGAGGCCCCTGACTACCTGTTCCCGCGCCCGGACACCTACTACGGCGTCAGCAAGGTGACCAAGGAGGCGCTCGGCTCCCTCTACCACGACAGGTACGGCATGGCGGTGACGTGCCTGCGCATCGGGTCGTGCTTCGAACGTCCGAGGGACCTGCGCATGTTGTCCACCTGGCTGTCGCCCGACGACTGCGCCCGGCTCGCCGAGGCGTCGCTGGCCGCCGACGGCTACCACGTGGTCTGGGGCGTGTCCGCCAACACCCGCGGCTGGTGGTCGCTGGAGGAGGGCCGGGCCATCGGCTACGAGCCCAAGGACGACGCCGAGGTCTACGCGCCGGGCCTCATCGCCGAGCTGGGCGAGCCCGATCCGGAGAGCATCGAGCACGCTCTGCTGGGCGGGCGTTTCTGCGGACCGGCGCTCGACGCCGACAACCTCACACGGGAGAGCTGACATGACCGGCATCGACACGGTGGTGGAACGGGCGGACGCGGCGGGGGCGAAGTGGCGGGCCACCCCGGCCGCGGAGCGCGCGGCGATCCTCGAGGGCGTCGCCGACGCGCTGCTGAAGAATCTGGACGAACTGTGGCCGGTCGCCGACGCCGAGACCCACCTCGGCGAGGTGCGATTGCGCGGCGAGATCGGGCGGACCGCCTCGCAGTTCCGGTTGTTCGCCGAGGTCCTGCGGGACGGAGGCTCGGCCGAGGCCGTCATCGACCACGCGGATCCGGACGCCACGCCTCCCCTCCCCGACGTGCGCCGGATGAACCAGCCGATCGGGGTCGTGGCGGTTTTCGCGGCGAGCAACTTCCCGTTCGCGTTCTCGGTGGCGGGCGGCGACACGGTCTCGGCCCTCGCGGCGGGCTGCGCCGTCGTGGTCAAGGCGCACGAGGGCCACCCGCGGACCTCGGACCTGACCGCCTCCGTCGTACGGCAGGCCCTGCCGGATCCCGACCTCCTCGGGCTCGTGCACGGTTTCGAGGCGGGCGGGCCGCTGGTCCGGCATCCGCTCGTGACGGCGGTCGGCTTCACCGGCTCGCTCGCGGGCGGCACGGCCGTCAAGGGGCTGATCGACCAGCGGCCGGACCCGATCCCCTTCTACGGGGAGCTCGGCAGCGTCAACCCGGTGATCGTGCTGCCCTCGGCGGATCCGGCCACCGTGGCGGCGGGGTTCGCCGCGTCGCTGACGCTGGGCGTGGGGCAGTTCTGCACCAACCCCGGGCTGGTCTTCGTGCCCGAGGGCCGGGAGGGGGACGCGGGTGCGTTCGAGCGGGCGATCGGGGACGCGGTCGCCGCGACGACCGGCGGCCGGATGCTCACCGCCAAGATCCATGACGGATTCCTCCGCGCGGCCGACCGGCTGGCCGGACGACCGGGTGTGGCCAGGCTGTCGTCCGGTGCCGCCGGAACGGCGCCGGACGCGGTGACCCCCCAGGTCTTCTCCGTTCCGCTGGAGGCCTTCGCTGACGGGCTGCCCGAGCTGGGGGAGGAGTGCTTCGGCCCCGCCGCGATAGTCGTGAAATATCGTGACCCATCCGATCTGCCTGCCGTACTTCGGCGGTTGCCGGGCTCACTGACGGCCACCGTCCACGCCGGGCCGGGAGCCGCGCCCAAGGAGGCCGGCGCCGTCGTGCAGGTCCTCCGGCGGCTCGCGGGACGCCTCATCTGGAACGGCTGGCCGACCGGGGTCGCCGTCACCTGGGCCATGCACCACGGCGGCCCCTGGCCCGCGTCCACCGCCCCCGCCCACACCTCGGTCGGGGCGGCCGCGATCAGGCGGTGGCTGGTCCCGGTGGCCTACCAGGACTGGCCGGCCGCCCTGCTGCCGCCCGAGTTGCAGGACGGGAACCCGCTCGGAGTCCCCCAGCGTGTGGACGGCCGCCTGCGCGCCTGACGCCGTCCAAGCGTCTTCTCCCCGGTCCTCGGCCGGACCGGGGAGAAGGGCGCCACTCCTAGTCGGCCGAGTTGTAGGCCTGCGCCGACACGTGGACCCCGTGCGGCCGGTCCCCGCGCGACGGCCACGAGACCTCCACCCGGCGCGTCTCGCCGGGCAGCAGCCAGAAGTAGTTGTCGTCGTACCGGGCCGGCAGCACCCGTTCGCCATGGGAGTCGCGCACGCTCAGCCGGACCAGCGCGGCGACCGAACGGCCCCGGTTGGCGACCGTCGCCATGAGTGCGTCACGCCCGCCGGACGAGCGCGGGTCGGTGGCCGACACCGACAGCCTGGTGCGCGGCATGCCGGTGAGCGCCCGCATGTCCTGCGCCTGCTCGTACCGCCAGTAGGTGTTCTCCGACAGCAGACGGTCGCGGCCGTCGCGCAGTTCGAGGCGGACCAGGTGCAGCGGGACCCCCTCCGGCGCGGTGAGGGCGAAGACGGCCGACGTCGCCGACCTGGCGACGTCCACCCGCCGGCTCTGGGCCTTGCCCAGCTGCCTGCCGTCCAGGTCGTAGAGCCTCGCGGTGACCGTGGCGCCGGTGAGCGCCGCGGTGGTGTGGTTCACGACGCGGACCTGCCACGTGCCGGGGTCGGCCTGAACGTGCAGCGGCTCGCAGCCCTTGCGCGCGCCGTAGTAGGCGCCGTTCACGTCGAGGTCGTAGTCGTACGTCTGCCACACCGTGCTGTGCCAGGCGGGATGCGACATCCACAGCAGCAGGGCGGTGGCGTCCTGCCACAGGTTGGCGTTCCACGCCTCGAACATGGCGCGGTGGCTCTCGTAGTTGACGAACTGCGCCCGCGTGGCGAACTCCTCGAGCGAGGCGGACGCGCCGAGCCGGTCGTCGATCGCGGCCAGGTAGGTGTCGGTGTGCTGGTTACCGATGGTCGACCAGTCGTGGTAGTTCCACACCTCGCCGATCGGCCAGCCGGGCTCGTCGCCGACCAGGTTGCGCATACTTTCGACCACCGGCACCACCGGCATGCCGATCTCGGTGTGGAATCCGAACGCGCCCGTGTCGTAGGTGTTCTTGTCGTTGTAGGTCGGCGGGTCGATCCACCGGTACGGGCCGTGCCCGCTGACGATGCCGCCCGCGGAGTTGGGGATGTAGAGGATCTCGGGGTTCTCGTCCGCGGCCGCCTGCTTCAGCCCCGCGTCGACGATCGGAGGCGGGTCGCCCTCGTTGGCGCCGCACCACACCACGATGCTCGGGTGGTGCCGGAACCGGCGGATCGTGTCGGCGGCGATGTCGACGTAGCCGGGCGGGTTCGGCAGGAACTGCCCCGCCTGCCAGAAGTCGTTCCACACGAGGATGCCCTGCTCGTCGCAGGCCTGGTAGAGCTCCTCGCGGTTGCTGCTGCCCAGCCAGTTGCGGATCATCGTGAAGTTCATGTCGCGGTGCATCTCGACGGTGTCCGCCAGTCGGTGCGGGAGCACCCGGCGCAGCAGTTCGTCCCAGCCCCAGTTGCCGCCCCGGCAGAAGACCGGCACGCCGTTCACGCTGATCTTCAGCTGACGGACGGCGTTGTTCACCGATTTCACGTCGGTCCACTTGTCCCCGTCGTGGGAGACCTGGATGACGAAGTCGCGGGCGTAGGCCTGCTCCCAGGCGATGGTGACCTGGTCGAACTCCACCGGGGTGCCGAGGTCGACCTGGATCCACTGGTCGTCCTGGTACGCGGACGCCCAGCGGGTGCGCGGGTTGCCGTCCACGGCGTTGGCGGCCACGTTGGTGTCGTTCTCCGAGGAGGACGCGCGCGCGGTCTTGTTCAGTGCCAGGTCGACGGACGGGTCGGCCTGGCGTTGCACCGAGAGCGTCCACATCGAGACGCCCCACTGGGTGGCGCGCTTGCCTGCCTGGATGCGCACATGCTGCGCGGTCTGCGACGGGAACGTCTCCACCTGGGTCGCGGTGTTGCCGATCGGGGTGTCGTTGGTCACCGATTTCACGTCGGTCCAGGCGTCGCCGTCGCCGGAGACCTGGACGCGGTAGTCCAGCGCGAACGCCTGCTCCCACACGATGGTGACCCGGTCGAAGTCCACCGGGGCGCCGAGGTCGACCTGGATCCACTGATCGTCCTGGTACGCCGACGACCAGCGGGTCCCGTCGTCGCCGTCGACGGCGTTGCCGGGCCCGTTGCCGTCCGTCGAGGACGCCGTGGCGGTCTTGTGCAGGGCCAGGTCCGCGCCGGCGCCGTCGGCAACCGACAACGACCACATCGACACGCCCCAGCCGGTCGCGCGCTTGCCGGCCTGGATGCGGACGTGCTGGGCGTGCTGCCGGTCGAACGTGACCGTCTGCGTCGCGCGGTCGCCGGTGAACTCCAGCGGCGGCTTCCCGGGCGGCGACACGACGATGGGCTGGTCCCAGTCGTAGCCGAACTCGCGGATGCCGAAGCGGAGGTCGCGCCGGTCGCTGACCTCGCCGCCCGCGGTGGCCGTGAGGCGCAGGTCGTGCAGCGTGGGGTCGCCGTAGCCGTTGGGCCACCAGAGCTCGGGGTTCTTCAGCTTGAGGGCGGAGAAGCGGTCCGGCGTGAACGTCACCGTCGTGGTCTCCCCAGCCGGGACGGTCACCTTCGTCTGGACGTCGACCTTGCCGAAGGACGCCCGCACCGTCACGGCGGTCGCGGTGCCGGCCACATT
This sequence comes from Planotetraspora phitsanulokensis, assembly GCF_016863295.1. Taxonomy (GTDB): domain Bacteria; phylum Actinomycetota; class Actinomycetes; order Streptosporangiales; family Streptosporangiaceae; genus Planotetraspora; species Planotetraspora phitsanulokensis. Next base: position 145,105 of record NZ_BOOP01000018.1, on the reverse strand, counting down.
GCGCACCGGCACGGCGATGGTGATCTCCGCTGTGCCCGTGTCGGGCAGGCCGGGCAGCTTCGTGGTGACGTGCGGGTCTCCGATGACGGCCACGCCCGTGCTGCGCAGCCGGACGTGGTTCCAGATGCCCGTGACCCGGTCACGTACGGCGGGCATCCAGTCCCATCCCGACACCGCGAGGTACGTCGGCGAGTCGAGGTAGTGGTGGGCGGACTGGAGGAACGTGTTGCCGTCCGCGCCCTTGTCGCCCGGAGTGCCGGGGTGCGGCATCGGGGTGACGTGCACCGCGACGACGTGCTCGGTGTGGCCCTTCAGTGCGTCCGTGACGTCGAACGCGGCCCGGGCGAACGGGTGGGCCACGGTGCCGACGTTTACGCTGTTCACCCAGGTCGTCGCCTCGTGGTTGATCCCGTCGAACTCGAGCCAGATCCGCCGGCCGGCCGAGGTGTCGAGCCCCTTCGGCAGCCGCAACGCCCGCCGGTACCACCAGGAGTGGCGCGACAGGGCCTCCGGGATCCGCATGTTGTTGTAGCCGGACACCGGGTCGGGCAGGTGACCCTGGTCGACGAGCGACCCGAGCACCGTGCCGGGGACGGTGGCGGGCAGCCAGGACCGGACGTCGACGCCGCCCGCGGACAGGGCGGCGCCGTCGTCGGTGCCGGCGAAATCGTCCATGGTGAGCGACCAGCCGGACTCCAGCGGCACCGTGCCGTCGGCGGCGACGGTGAGCGCGGGCGCGGGCCGGTCGCCGCCGCTCCAGTCGGTCCAGCCGCGGGCGGGCGGCTGCTGCTTGGTGGCCGTGCCGTACACCTGGAAGCCGTTGAGGCCCACCGGGTTGCTGTTGGACCGCTTCGTCGCGGTCATCCGGATCCACCGGGCGACGACCGGCTCCGGCAGCTTGATCGCCTCGACGCCGCCCCGGCCGTCGGTGGTCTCGTAGACCGTGTGCCACGTGCGGTTGTCGGACGAGACCTCCAGCCGGTACGCGACGGCTGCGCTCGACCGGATCTCGTCGCCGTCGGTGTCGGAGTAGTTCCCGTTGAACGGCCCGTCGGCGAGGGTGGCCTCGAAGACCAGGGTGACGGCCTCGATCCGGCACGGCGCCTGCAGGTCGATCGAGATCCACTGCGGATCGCCCTGCGCGGCGCGCCAGCCGCTGCCGCGCACGCCGACCTGCGGCAGCCCGTCCACGGCGAAGGCGCCCGGCGTCGGGGCGTAGTCCGTGGACGACACCGTGACCGGTCGGTGGAGGGCGAGGTCGGCGCCCGGAAGGCCGGGCGTGGGCCCGGCGGGTGAGGTAGCCGCGGCCTCGGCCGCGCCGGGCACGGCCGCGGCCACGCCGAACGAGGCGAGAAGGGTGGCCCCGGCCGACAGGAAGGTGCGGCGTGAAACGGATGACAACTCGGACATCATGGCTCCCAGGGGATGACAACGTTGTCAATCTGCCGATGCGGCCCATGGTTGTCAAGATCTCCGCCCCCGATCCTCTGGCCGTAACCTCCGGCTGTGATCATGCACGGATTCGCCTACCGTGCGCCCTGCCGGCGTCCCCCTGGTGCGTGATCATGCACGGGTTCGCCGAGTTGCCGCTTGACCAGAGCAATCTCCGGTCGTGATCATGCACGGCCCGAACCTGTGCATGATCACGCCGGGTTGGGCGGGTCCTGCCGGGTTGGGGTCAGGACAGGTGACCCGCGCCCGCGTGACGGGACACCTCGCGCCTGACGGTGTTCGCGGGGTCGATCCGGGTGTGCAGCGTCGGTGTCCACCCGGCGTCGGCGCCGAAATCGGGGTCGTGGGCCGCGTTGTAGACGCCGACGAGGTCGATCGGCCGCTCCTTGCCGCCGACGCGCAGCAGGTTGCCGCGCGCGGTGAGCGTGGTGCCGCCCCAGTCGTAGAGCAGGCCCGCTGGGTCGACGGCGCGGCTCAGCCGGAAGTAGTTGTTCTCCGCGACGATCTGGGACTGCACGCCGACGCCGATCGCGTACACGAACGTGGCGGCGTCGGGCACCTCGTAGTAGTTGTCGTACACGTGGACCTTCCCGAACCGCACCCGGGGCAGCCGCTGGAGCGTGTCGGAGAAGTGGTTGTGGTGCACGGTCACGCTGAGCTTCCCGGTGTCGGCCGCCGGGTTGTTCGTCGAGCCGATCAGCATGGTCTTGTCGTGCCCGGAGAACTCGTTCCACGACACGGTCACGAAGTCGGAGCCGTTGGTGATGTCCGTCTGCCCGTCGTGCACCTGGTACGGCCGGCCGAAGTAGAGCGGCTGGGCCGAGTCGGGGTTGGCCCCGTCGGTGAAGGTGTTGTGGTCCACCCAGACGTGCGTCGAGCCGGTCACGGAGATGTTGTCGTAGAGCGAGTTCCAGTTGCCCGTCTCACCGTCCGTGGGGTCCCACTGGGGGAAGCAGTCGGCGGCGTCCTCGAACCGGATGTTGCGGATGATGACGTTGTCGGCCTTGTCGACGTGCAGGTTGAGATGCCGGATGGTCGCGCCGGGCAGCCCGACGATCGTGGTGTCCGACGGCACCTTCAGCTTGATGTGGGCGGTCTGGTTCACCGCCGAGGCGGCCCTGGCGTCCTCGAGGGGCCCGGACGGCTCGGCGTCCCGCCCCCAGACGGCCGGGTCGTAGGCCGCGAGGTAGCCCGCGAGCGTGTATCCGCCGGTCGCGTAGTCGGCGCACGTCTTGCCGCTGTCGAGGCTGCCCTTGACGTAGATGATCCGGGGGCCGGGAGTGGCGAGCGCCGCCGCGAGTTGCGCGCGGGTGGTGACGGTGTGGACGTTCGCCGGTGGCGCCGCGGCCCCGCCGGTCGTCCCCGTTCCCGCGGACGCCCATCCGTCGTTCGCGGGCAGGGTCTGGCGGCCGAGCCCGGCACCATGCGCCGGTCCGCCGCCGTGAGATGGCCCGCCGCCGTGCGACGTGTCGCCGCCGTGTGCCGTGCCGGCAGTACCGGCGATGCGAGCCGTGCCTGAGGCGTCGACGGCGCCGGTCGTCGCCGCGGCCGCCCCGGCCGGCGCTGCGGTCGCGAGTGCCAGGAGGGCCGACAGGAGGAGGGTGGTGTTGCGCATGAGCTGACTCCGTTTCCGGTGGCCCGGGGCCGGCTCCCGCGATCGTCGCCTATCGGCGGCCTTACGGCGGGGCCGGGGATCGCTCCAGGTCCTCCATCAGGGCGAGGCCGCGCTCGATCAGCTCCGCGAGCCTGCTCAGGTGCTCGGGGGCGGGATCGACCAGCGGCCGGCGGACGGGTCCCACGTCCTGACCACGCAGGCGCACCCCCGCCTTCACCAGGGAGACGGCGTATCCGGGGCCCAGGCCCCGCAACTCGACGAAAGGCAGATAGAACTCCTTCATCAGACGGTCCACGACGTCGTCCCGTCCGTCGCGCAACGCGTCGTGACAGGCCAGCGCCAGGTGCGGCAGGAAACAGAAGACTGCGGAGGAGTACCGCACCACCCCGAGGTCGCGGTAGGCCCGCTGGGACGTCTCGGCGGTCGGCAGGCCGTTGAAGTAGAGCAGGCCTGAGGGCGAGGCCTCGATGATCCGGCGCATCAGGTCCAGGTCGCCGTGGCCGTCCTTGAGGCCGATGATCCCGGGATGCCGGGCGAGCTCTGCCACGGTCTCCGGCTCGAGGACGGCGTTGTCCCTCTGGTAGAGGATGATCGGCAGCCGGCTGCCGTCGGCGAGCGCCTCGTAGTGGCGGCGCAGGCCGTCCTGGCCGGCCTGCACGAGGTACGGCGGGAGCGCCAGCAGGGCCTGGGCCCCCGCGTCCGCGGCGGCCGCCGCGAACTCCAGGGCCATCGCGGTGCCGTACCCGGTGCCGGCGACCACGGGCACCCGGCCGCCCGCCTCTTCGACGGCGGCCGCGACACAGGCGGCGTAATCGGCTGGGCTCAGCGCGGCGAACTCGCCCGTCCCGCAGCAGGCGAACACGGCTCCGCAGCCCGCCTCGACGCCCTGGCGCACATGCCGCCGGAAGGCTCCGAGGTCGAGCCGCTCCTCCTCGTCGCACGGTGTGACCGGGAAGAACAGCAGGCCGTCGAACGACACCTGGCACCCCTGACATGTTTCTGGACAGAATTCATATACATGAACATCCGGACGGTAAGCCCGGTACGGCCCGCGGTCAAGACATCCGGCCGAAATCGCAAATGCCACGATCGGAAACATTTCGAATAGGACACGACTCCTTGACAACCTCCTGACCGAACATCACCGTGGAGGCCGTCCACGTTTGTGAACTCGGTTCAGAAATGTGTCATATGGAGAGGTGGGTGCCGATGGCGTCCCTGCGCCGCAGAGCGGTGCCGTACCTGCTGATATCCCCGACGGTCGCGCTCATCGCCGCGTTCCTCGTCTACCCGATCGGCAGCGTCGCGTACTACAGCCTGCAGAATCGCAACCTGACCCGGCCGTGGGCCGACGGGTTCGCCGGGCTGGAGAACTTCCGCCGCATGCTCGTCGAAGACGAGCTTTTCTGGCAGAGCCTGGGATTCACCGCGAAATGGGTCGTCGCGGAGATCGGCCTGCAACTGTTGCTGGGTCTCGCGCTGGCGCTCATCGTCAATGAAAGTTTCATCGGCAGGGGGCTCGCGCGGTCGCTGGTCTTCTCTCCCTGGGCGGTCTCCGGCGTGCTCACGACGGGCATCTGGATCCTGCTCTACACACCGGGGACCGGCGTGCTGCGGTTCCTCGGGCAGCCGGAGACGGCCGTCCTCGGCAACCTCGACACGGTCTTCCCCGCCGTCGTCGTGACGGAGTTGTGGCGCGGGGTGCCGTTCTTCGCGATCCTCCTGCTCGCCGGTCTGCAGGGCATCCCCGGCGAGCTCTACGAGGCGGCGGCCGTCGACGGCGCCGGCCGCGTCCGCCGCTTCCGCCATGTGACGCTGCCCCACCTGCGGGACGCGATCGTGCTGGCCACGCTGCTCCGCTCCGTGTGGGAGTTCAACAACGTCGACCTCCTCTACACGCTCACCGGCGGCGGCCCGGCGCAGGTCACGACCACGCTGCCGCTCTACGTGGCGCAGCGGGCCATCGACTCCAAGGACTTCGGGTACGGCTCGGCGCTGACGATGGCGGGGTTCGTGATCCTGCTGTTCTTCTCCCTCCTCTATCTCCGGCTCAGCCGGTTCGGGGAGGACCGATGACGGGTGGAGCCGAGGAGACGGGGCGACCGGCATGAGCACTGACGTCGTGATCCGGCCGGGACGGGCGCACGTGGCGGGAGACCGGCCGCACCGGCGGCCCCGGCCGAAGCGGGACCGCGGCCGCGTCCTGCGGCTCTACGTGCCGCTCGGGCTGTACCTGGTCTTCACCCTCGTGCCCTTCTACTGGATGCTCGTCTTCGCGGTGCGGCCCTCCGGATCGACCACGCCCGTGCCCTGGCCGATCACCTTCGAGCACTTCGAGACGGTGTGGAACGACATCGGCTACGCGGTGTTCTTCCGCAACAGCGTGATCGTGGGGGTCTGGTCGCTGCTGGCCACCACCGTGCTCGCCGTGATGGGCGGGTACGCCCTGTCCAGGTTCCGGTTCAGGGGCCGGACCCTGTTCATGGTCGTGCTGTTGTGCACCCAGTTCATCCCCGGCGCGATGTTGCTCATCCCGCTGTTCACGATCTTCAAGACGCTCGGGCTGATCAACAACCTCGGCAGCCTCATCGTCGCGGACACGGTGTTCAACCTGCCGCTCTCGGTCATCCTCATGAGCGGATTCATCGCGGCCGTCCCCTTCACGGTCGAGGAGGCGGCCATGGTCGACGGCTGCACCCGGCTGCGAGCCTTCCTGGCCGTCGTCCTGCCCCAGTTGCGGCCGGGTCTCATCGCCGTCGGATCGTTCGCGTTCATCCACACGTGGAACAACTTCCTGTTCGCGCTGATGTTCGTCAGCCGGCAGGACAGCTTCACGATCCCCGTCGGGCTCAGCTACACGATCGGGGAGTACAGCGCCGACTTCGGGGCACTCGCGGCCGGGGGCGTCGTCGCCGCCGTTCCCGTGGTCTGCGTCTTCGCAGTGGTCCAGCGCTATCTCGTGCACGGCATCAGCGCCGGGGCGGTCAAGGGATAGCTCCCCCCGCCACCATCAGCAGGAGGAACCATGAAGAGAACAACGGCCTGGGCGGCGGTCGCCGTCCTCGCGGTCGCGGTCGCGGGCTGCGGTTCGGGATCCGACCCGGGCTCGGGGGAGTCCGGCAAGACGACGATCACGTTCTGGGACAACAACGGCGGCACCCGCACCCCGATCTACCAGGAGCTGATCAAACGGTTCGAGGCGGCCAACCCGACGATCCACGTCGAGTACGTCGGCATCCCGATCGCGTCGGTGCAGCAGAAGTACGACACCGCCATCGCGGGCGGGGACACGCCCGACGTCGGCGGCGTGACCACCTCCTATCTGGCGAACCTCGTCGGCCAGCAGGCGCTCGAGCCCGCCGACGACTGGTTCGGCAAGAGCGCGGTGAACGGCAAGCTGGCCGCGCCCATGCTCGACTCGGTCCGCGACACCGTGCCCGACGGCAAGCTGTACCTCGTTCCCGGCACCTCCAACCTGGACGTCGTCTGGTACCTCAAGGACAAGCTCCCCGAGGCGCCGAAGACGTGGGACGAGTTCTTCACCGACGCCCACGAGCTCACCAAGGCCCCCGACCAGTACGGGTACACCATCCGTGGCGGCGCGGGCTCGATCTTCCAGGTGCTCGCCGAGATGTACGCCTACTCGGGCGTCACCGAGTTCTTCGACGCCTCGGGCAAGAGCACGGTCAACGACCCCAAGAACGTCGAGTACCTGACCAAGCTGGCGGCGCTGTACAAGAAGGACACTCCCGAGGCCGACGTCACCAACGACTTCCCCAAGATGGTGGCGGCGTTCGGCACCGGGAAGATCGCGATGATGCACCACAACCTCGGCTCGTACAACGACCACGTGAAGGCGCACGGAGCCGACAAGATCGGCGCGTTCGCGCTGCCGGTCGGCGCCTCGGGCAAGCGCACGATCGTCGCCAACCCCGTCGACGGCTTCGCGGTCTTCAAGGGCAGCGAGCACAAGGACGCCGCCTGGAAGTTCGTCGAGTTCCTGGTCTCCAAGGAGAGCAACAGCTACTGGAACCAGGAGACGGGCCAGATCCCGGCCAACACCGAGGCGCAGGGCGACTCCTGGCTGACCGGCCTGCCGCACCTCAAGACCGCGGTGGACGCGCTCAACGACCCGAACACCTCGGTCGTCTCGCCGCCCTACTACCTGCCGCAGTTCTCCTCCATCACGAAGGCCGACACCGAGCCGCTCTTCCAGAAGGTCCTGCTCGGGCAGATGAAGCCCCAGGAGTTCCTCGACACCATGGCGCAGAAGCTCACCGACGCCCAGGCCGAATGGAAGAAGGTCCACGGCGGCTGACCCTGGACGGGGCCGGTGCGACCCTGACCTCGCACCGGCCCTCAGGGACGACCAGGCGAGACCACCGAGAGAGGAAGAAGGCACATGGCGGTCGTCGAAAACGTCGCGGTCACGGTGTTCACGACGGTGACCCGATCCGTGGTCGACGGGCACGGGCACCGGCACCCCGGACCGCCGCGCGAGGTCCAGGAGGCGCTGTTCACCGTCACCGACAGCGACGGCGTCACCGGCCACTGCCTGACCCAGCCGGACACGGTCAGAGAGGCCGTGGTGCGGGGCCACATCGGGCCCGCGATCCTCGGGCAGGACAGCCTCGAACGCGAGCGTCTGTGGCACCGGATCGCCCGCCGGCAGCGCGGCGCCCAGGGCAACCTCTCCGACCGCGCGCTCAGCACCGCCGACCAGGCCCTGTGGGACCTGGCCGGGCGCACCGTCGGCCTGCCCGTGTGGAAGCTGCTCGGCGGCGCCCGGTCCGAGGTCCCCGCCTACGCGAGCACGATGTGCGGCGACGACATCCCCGGCGGGCTGGCGACCCCGGACGACTACGCCGCCTTCGCCAAGGACCTGGTGGCCCGCGGCTACCGCGCCATCAAGCTCCACACCTGGATGCCGCCCATGCCGTACGGCGTGGCCCGCGACATCGCGGCGTGCGCCGCGGTGCGGGAGGCGGTGGGGCCGGACGTCGCGCTCATGCTCGACAGCAACCACTGGTACTCCCGGTCTGAGGCGCTGACCCTCGGGCGGGCGCTCGACGAGCTCGGCTTCGCCTGGTATGAGGAGCCGATGGAGGAGGCGTCGGTCCAGTCGTACCGATGGCTGGCCGATCAGCTCGCGACGCCGATCCTCGGCCCGGAGACCTCCTGGGGCAAGCACATGGCCCGCGCCGAGTGGGTCGCCGCGGGGGCGTGCGACATCCTCCGGGTGGGCGTGGTGGGATCCGGCGGCGTCATCCCCGCCCTCAAGGCCGTGCATCTCGCGGAGTCGTTCGGGATGGAGTGCGAGATCCACGGCAACGGCTCGGGGGCGCTGGCGGTGATCGGCGCCACCACGTGCGGGCACTGGTACGAGCGCGGGCTGCTCCACCCCCATACCGACTACGACACCGCGCCGCCGCATCTGCGGTCGATCGTCGACCCTCTGATCGGCGGAAACGTCCGGATGCCCACCGCTCCCGGGCTGGGCGACGATCTCGACCACGATTACATCGCCGCCCACGCGGTCGCCTCCTGGGGAACCCGCTCACAATAGGAGGCGGACAGGCGGGTCAGGGAGGTACACATGGCGGAACCGGTGCCCCACGTGAAGTCGGCGCTGCGAACGGTCGAGCTGCTCGACTTCTTCGCGCAGTATCCCGGGCAGCACAGCCTCACCGACCTCCAGGGCAAGCTCGGCTACCCCAAGAGCAGTCTGCACGCCCTGCTCAGGACCCTCGTCGACCTCGGGTGGATCGAGACGGACGCCACGGGGACGCTCTACCGCATCGGCATGCGGGCGCTGCTCGTCGGCGCGACCTACATCGACGGCGACCCGCTCGTGCAGATCGCCCACGACGCGCTCGACTGGCTGGCCGAGACCACGGGGGAGACCGTCCACCTGGCCAGGCTCGACCACTTCGACATGGTCTACCTCGCCACCCGGGCCTCCCGCCACTACCTGCGGCCGTTCTCCCGGGTCGGCAGGCGGCTGCCCGCCAGCACCACCTCCCTGGGCAAGGCGATCCTGGCGACGCGGGAGGACGCCGAGGTACGCGCCCTGCTGCCGGCCGAGCTCCCCGGGCTGACCCGGCACACGATCGTGGACCACGACAAGCTCATCGCCGACCTCCACCGGGTCCGCAAGCGCGGCTACGCCGTCGACCGCGAGGAGAACACCGAAGGGCTGCGCTGCTTCGGCGTCGCCCTGCACATCACCGAGCCGCCCCGTGACGCCATCAGCTGCTCGGTGCCCGTGCCCCGGCTGACCGCCGAGAGGGAGAAGGACATCGTCGCGTGCCTCCTGGAGGCGCGGGAGCGGATCGAACGGTCGGCCCTGCGGCAGCGCCGCGCCTACTGAACCCGCGCCCCAGCGCCGACGTCCGCACCCCCGGCGGTCGCGCCGCGTGCACCCGCCACCGGATTCGTGTCACGGATGTTGCGCGGATCGCATGGCCGGCCATTGGGCCCTTTCAGGACGTCCGGAGATCTTCTCCCGGACGTCCCGGAAGGCGGATAGTGGAGGTGGTGGACACCGCGGGGCTGCGCCGTCTCGGGCGAAATCCCGAGGCGAGGACGAATGTCTGACTTCACGCGTTCGCGATCATCGAACGCGGACGGCGGTCGTCATCGCTGGTGGTGGCATGCTTGGGTCCATGGAGGTCAGATCAGCCAGCCCTGTTTTTGTGGGGCGGGGGCCCGAGGTCGCCGAGCTGACCCGGGCGGTCGAAGCGGCGGACAACGGGACACCCCAGACCGTGCTTGTGCGCGGCGAGGCAGGTGTCGGAAAGACCCGGCTGATCGAGGAGCTGCTACGCACCGTCGAGGCCCGCGCGGCGGTCGTGGCGGTCGGTGGTTGCGTGGAGGTCGGCGGCGATGGCATCCCTTTTGCTCCGTTCTCCTCAGCTCTCCGAGCCCTTTGGCAGCAGTTACCTGAGGAGGTCCGTGCGGCATGTGCGGGTCAGGAGGAACTGCTCGCCCGGATGCTGCCGGATCTGAGGCCCTCCGCGCTCGTCGGGCACGGCGACGACGACAACGTCCGTCTCTTCGAGCTCACCGCCCGGATCTTGGAGCGACTCGCGGAGAGCCGTCTCATCGTCCTGGTCATCGAGGACCTCCAGTGGGCGGATGCTTCTTCCCGCCACCTGTTGGGCTACCTGTTCCGTTCCCGGCGCAACGGTTGCTTGTTGATCATTGCGAGCTACCGCTCCGACGACATCCACCGTCGCCATCCGCTGCGCTCTCTGCTCGCCGAAGTAGACCGTCTGCGATCGGTGCGGCGCATCGAAGTACGCCGGTTCGACCGCGTCGAGGTATTCAAGCAGCTCACCGGGGTCCTTCACGTCCAACCGGACCCCCACCTGCTCAGTGAGATATTCGAGCGATCCGACGGCAATGCCTTCTTCGTCGAAGAGCTCGCCCGTTCGTACCTCGAGCGCGGGCAGGTAGGACTGGACGACCTCCGCGATCTGCTGCTGGTGCGGCTGGAGTCGCTGACGGAGAGCAGCCAGCGGGTAGCCCGGTTCGCCGCCGAAGGTGGTTCCGCCGTCGGGTATCGGCTGTTGCAGGCAGTGGCCGGCTTACCCGAAGACGAGTTGGTCGAGGCCCTGCGCGGCAGCGTCCTCGCACAGATCCTCGTGCCGGACCCGGACATATCCGGCTACCGCTTCCGCCACTCGCTGGTTCGTGAGGCGGTGAGCGACACCATCCTGCCGGGCGAGCGTTCCCTGATCAACCGGAGGTACGCCGAGGCGCTGGAGGCGGATGCTTCTCTCGCCCGGACGGGGGAGCTCGCCACCCGTCTGTCCCATCACTGGTACCACGCGCACGACGACGTGAAGGCCCTGCAGATGAGTCTGTCCGCCTCCGTCGAAGCGCGGAGCCGCTATGCGTACGCCGAGCAGCTGCGGTCGCTGGAACGCGCGATGGACCTGTGGAACAAGGTGCCGGATCAAGCACGCCTCCGGCTGCCGCCGCTGGGACCTACGGAGGTGTACCCCGCCCGCGACAACCGGGAGGACGAGGCGCGAGTGTGCTATGTGGACCTGCTCGCCGCCGCGACGACCGCCGCCCGGCAGAGCGGGGATCCCGACCGGGCGCTGAATCTGGCCCGTGAGGCGCTGCAACTCCTTTCCCCGGACCGTGAACCGCTGCGTGCGACCTGGTTCCTGACGCAGCAGTCATTGGTGATGCAGGAACTGAACCGAAGCGACGGATGGCAGGAGTTGAACACGGCCCTGGATCTGGTGCGGGACTCGCCGCCGTCCGCGGTCCAAGCGGAGGTCCTCGTCCAGGTAGCCAACTGGCGTGTGCTCCATGGGGCGGGCCCGGAGAGCATGGCCGACGTCGAGCGCGCCGTGGACTGCGCCGTCCGGGTCGGTGCCGAAGACCTGGAGCTCAACGCTCGCATCACACGCTGCCGGCTCAAGGCCGAGCGTGACGTCGACGGCGAGAGCCTCGCCGAGCTCTACGAGGTTCGGCGACGAGCCGAGAGCCTCGGCGCGATTGGCATGATCGGTCGCGTCAACACGAACCTGGTGTCGATCCTGGAGGGGATGGGCCGCTCTGAGGAGCTGGTCGCCGCGGCGCACCACGGCATCGAGGTGTGCCGTTCCCTCAACCTGGCCGAGGCCGAGGCGTGGGTGCACGGCAACCTGTCGGTGTCCCTCTTCTCGCTCGGGCGCTGGGCCGAGTCCGATGCCGCCCTCGATGAGGCGGCGGCCGTCGCCCAGTCATACAAGTCCCGAGGACTCATCACGCATCGCCGGGCTCACATCCTGCTCGCCCGTGGGGAGGTCGATGCGGCGGCAAGCCAGCTCGCCGTGGCCCGGCGGCTACTCGGGACCGAGGATTTCCAGCCTCAGTTACTCTTCGGCCTGGTTCAGACCACGATGGAGCTGGCCGGTCGGCAAGGGCAGCTCGGCGAAGCCAGAGCCGAGTTCCTCCGCGCCGACACCACGGGTCTGACCACCGGTCCGGTGCGTTACAGCCTGCCGATGCTGTGCGCCATTGCGGCGATCGAGGCTGACAACCGTGGATCGGCCACGGCCGCCGAGGCGCGACCGGAGATCCTCGCCGCCATCCGCCGGGCCACCGCTCGACTTGACGTGGTGTTCCCCACCTCCCGGGCGTTCCGTTGCCTGCTCGACGCGCAGCTGCAATGGGCAGAGACTGGCGACGGCATCGACCTGTGGGCGGAGGCGGTTGCCGCCTTCGACGCCTTGCAGCGCCCATATGAGCTGGGCGTCGCTCATCTGGGACACGCCCGCTCTCTCCTCGCCGCCCATCAGCGGGGCACGGCACGCGATGCACTCATCGTGGCCCACCGGATCGCCGGCCGACTCGGGGCTGGACTGCTGAGCCGCGATGTCGAGGCACTGGCGCAGCAGGCGAACATCGCGCTGGCCGACAAATCGGCCAGTGCACCACAGCCGAGCGAGTCGCAGTCCCTCGGGCTCACCCAGCGGGAGTCGGAGGTGCTGGGGCTCATCGCCGCTGGATACAGCAACCGCCGGATCGCCGAGAAGCTCTACATCACGCAGAAGACCACCAGCACGCACGTGTCCAATATCTTGGCGAAGCTCGGCGTCTCGAGCCGGACAGAGGCTGCGGCGATCGCTTACCGCCGCGGCCTCGTGAATGACTGATCGAACCATGCCTTAAAGACGCGCAAGGGGCTACGTCGCGCGTACGGCACAGGGGTGAGCCGCGTGGGTATGCGGCTGTCCGCAGGCGGGATACTCGCCTGGAGATCGGCGAAGGGCTGTCCTTCCACCCGCGTACCCGCAAGGCGGGGTGGATCGGCCGGGACGACGTGGAAGGCCTTGACATGGCCGCCCGGCCGGCCCGCACTCCAATGAGTCTGCGCCCCGCCAACCGCGGCACACGTGAGAACTCACGCGAAGCGCGGGAATTCGTCCTCGCCTAAGGATTTCGCCCGAGACGGCGCGGCCGGCGGCCACGATCAGGACGCCGCGACGGCTCAGATATACGGCATCCTCCCGATGCGACGGCAGGGAGCCTCCGGCGATCCTGAATGCAGCCACTCGGGTCGATGTTGTCCCGGTCACGAAAGCAAGTACTTTCGCACGATTGAGGCTGTGCCACACTCGCGCCGCGCGATGAGACGGGACGGGACGGAAAAGCGTCCCGCGTTAGCACGGAACCGAAATATGGCCAGCTTGCTTGCTTGCGTCGGTCCGGAGATGCTCTGAGCCCATCGTGGTATTCCATGCGAACGATCTGGAGTATGCCATGCCAATTCGAACCGTCATCCTTTAGGAATCGGTCACGAATTCTTGCGGCGAGCGGAACCGTCGTATCAGCACGCAAGTCACACCGAAATGGAGTAACTCTCAATGAAACGCAGCTCGCGGATCACTGGTCTCGTCGCCGCTTTGGCTGGGGTCGCCGCGTTGTCCTCTTTAGTTCTGAGCCCGGGCGCGGACGCCCACTCGACCCCACTGGCCCCGAAGCCAACTGTCGTGCTGGTGCACGGGGCGTGGGCTGACGCCGCAGGCTGGACCCCAGTCGCCGAGAGCCTTGAGAAGGACGGCTACACGGTGAAGGCACCGCCGAACCCGCTGCGCAGCCTCACCTCGGACGCGCAGTACATTTCGAGCGTCCTGCAGCAGATCAAGGGCCCGGTCATCCTGGTAGCCCACTCCTACGGGGGAGCCGTCATCACAAACGCGGCCGTCGGCAACCCCAACGTCAAGGCGCTGGTCTACATCGCCGCCTTCGCGCCCGACAAGGGCGACTCGCTGGCCAGCCTCAACGCCCGACCGGTGCCCCATCCCATCGCCCCGGTTCCCGCGCTGCAGACGACCTACCCGAAGCCTGACGGCAGCGCAGGCACCGAGCTGACCATCGATCCCGCCCAATACAGCAACGTCTTCCTCGACAACCAGCTGCCGAAGTACGAGGCCCAGGCGTTCGCCGCCGAGCAGCGGCCGCTCAGCCTCGACTCCGTCACCGAGACGACCGGCACCCCGGCGTGGAAGTCGATCCCGTCCTGGTACATGGTCGCCAAGGACGACCGCGCCATCTCGCCGGACCTAGAGCGCTTCATGGCCTCCCGCGCCCACGCGCACACCGTCGAGGAAAGTGGTCCCCACCTGATCATGTTCACCAATCCGGCGCCCGTGACTCACCTCATCGAGCAGGCCGCCACAGCAACCGTCCACTGAGCCTTCTCCCGGAACCCCGGCGGGAGATCTCGCCGGGAACCCGGGATCCGGACCAACGCGGGGGCGGTCCGGAACGGAACTCGGCACGGCCTACCTGAAACACATTTACAGCCCCGAACGCAGAGCACTGTTCCGCGTCATGGCCCAAGACGCGCACCGCGTTCCAGATCTCTACCGGCTGTATCGCGAAAAGGTGATGCGTTCCCGCGAAGCAATCTTCAACGAATGCGCCGCCGAGTGGCCGGCAAGCCTACGCGCCCAGCTGCAGGACCATCGGCACGGAGCACGAGTGATGGTGGCATTCCTCCAAGGCGACCTCATTGAGGGACTGATATTCGCCGACGACACACCTCACCGAATTGCGTGCCCACGCCGCATTCGCGGCCGAGAAGTTCCTGAACCTGGTTGAACAGGGAAAGTTCTTGAACAAGTAGCAGGACCCTGGGCGAACCATTCACTGTTGTCGGTTCCCAGCGTCGCCGCATTGGCAGCGGGGCCACTGCAGCGGCCACGCGCGAACAGGGATCGCCATTAGCCAGGTCGCACCGGCGCGCGACAAGCCCTACATCGAAGCAGCACCCCCGCACCAGCAAGACACGGCCTTCGGGACGCGCCCCGACACACACAGATCATGAAGGAGACAACGCGATGTCCGAACCAACCCAACCCACGGTCGTCCTCGTCCACGGAGCGTTCGCCGACGCCTCTGGCTTCGCCGGAATAGTCCGCGAACTCACCACCGACGACTACCGCGTGGTCGCGCCCCCGAACACGCTCCGCGGCCTGGCCAACGACGCGGCTACCGTCCGCGCCGTGGCCACGTCGATCGACGGCCCCGTCGTACTCGTCGGGCACTCCTACGGAGGCGCGGTGATCACTCAGGCGTCGGTCGGCCTCGACAACGTCACCGCGCTGGTCTACCTCGCGGCCTTCAGCCTCGACGAGGGCGAGAGCTGCGCAAGCGTGCAAGCACCGTTCCCGGCATCGATGCTCGCCACCACCGCGCAACCCACCCCGTACGACGCGCCCGGCGCCGCCGGCGGCCCCGACCTCTACATCGACCCGGCCAAGTTCCGTGAGACGTTCTGCGCCGACGTCCCCGTCGACCTGGCACAGATCATGTGTGCCGCTCAGCGTCCGCTCGCGGTCGCCGCGCTGACCGAGAACGCCACCGCCGCTGGCTGGAAGTCCATCCCCTCCTGGTACCAGGTCGCTCAACACGACAACGCCATCTCGCCCGACGCTCAGCGCTTCATGGCCCAGCGGATGGGGTCGACCATCGAGGAGATCGACGGCTCCCACACCGCCTTCATCGCACAGCCCGTACGCGCCGCCGCTTTCATCAAGCGCGCGCTCACCAAATCCTGAACGCACCGTCCATCATCGCGACCGTGCGGCGGGGTGTCGCGGGCAGCCGTGCCCGCGTTCGACCCGACGCCGTGGCGGGGCGAGGTGACACGTGTTGCCGAGAAATGGGCACCTAACACCTCGCACGTCAGCTGGGCCGGGCCCATCGCGATGGTCGCGGGCGTCGTGTTGTCGGTGTGGCTGTTCTCCAACCAGGAGCAGTACGTCGGCCTGGTGCCCTCGCGGGTGCCCGAGGTGGGCGACATCGCGTTCGAGGTCGGGTTCGTCATCTCCGCCGCGGTCTACACGGCGCTCAGGCCGCTTCGCCGATGAGGGCGTGGATCTCCTCCGTCGTGGCGACCCGGCCCGTGCCGCCCTGACCGTGCAGGGAGATCGCCGCGGCGGCCGTGCCCGCCCGGACCGCCTGCACCAGGTCGGCGCCCCTGGCCAGCCAGCCCGCCACTGTTCCGGCGAACGCGTCGCCCGCGCCCGTCTGGTCGACGACGGATTCGGCGGGGATGGCCGGGACGTGCAGCACGGAGCCGTCCTCGGTCCCGAGGAGCACCCCCTCGGCCCCCATCGTCACCGCGGCCGCCCGCGCGCCGAGACCGAGGCAGGCGCGGAGCACCTCCTGCGGATCGTCGGTGCCGAACAGCGGCCCGCTGTCGCCCGGGCACGACGGCACCACCAGGGCCGCGTGCGGCGCCACCGCCTCCAGGACGTCCCGCGCGGCCTCGGGGCCGGTGAGCCTCGACCGGAAGTTGGGGTCGTAGACGACCTTGCCCCGGGCGGTCGCCGCCGCATGCCGTACGGCCTGGTCGCATGAGGGCGACAGGGCGGCGGTGACGCCGGACAGCAGGACGACCCCGGCCTGCGACACGGGGGAGCGGTCGACGTCGCCGGGACCCATGCGGGAGGCCGCGCTGCCCGCGCGCATGTAGGCGAACGCCCGGCTGCCGGTCGGGTCCGCGCCCAGGGCGTACGCGCCCGTGGAGCCCTCACCCGTGACCATCCACCGGGTGTCCACGCCGTGGCCGGCGGCGAACCGGACCAGGCGCTCGCCGAACTCGTCGGCCCCCACGCGGGTCACCAGCGCGGCGCTCGCACCCGTGGCCGCGGCGGCCACGGACGCGTTCAGCGCGTCACCGGAGAAGGAGAGGTGGAACAGGTCGGCCCGGTCGAGGGAGGCCGCGGTCGAGAACTCCACCAGGGGCTCGCCCAGCACCACGACATCCATGAGTTCTCCCATGTCCCGTGTAGTGAAACGCTGCCACGCCCCTATGCAACGCCAGTGTAGAGCGTTCCGCCTTCGGCGAGTCTTCCCGAAATCTCCTGGCCTCCCGGGTACCTTCGGCATCATGGCCACCCGTACGTCCGGAAAGGGTTCCGGGAAGCGCCCGACACCGCGCTCCGGGTCTCGCACGACTTCCGCGAAGCGTTCACCGGCCCGGGGCAGGACATCCTCCCGGCCCGCGAGCAAGCGCGCGGTGGCGACAGGGCAGGATCCCATCAGCTGGGTCTTCCTGATGATCGGCAAGCTGGTCATCGGCCTGTGGCTGCTGCTCGCGCACGGCATGGGCGCGGCGGCCCGGGCGCTCGGCCAGGGCGCGCGCGACCTCGATCCGGCGCACCGGCGCGACGGCGTCGGCCTGTCGGTGCTCGCGGGCGCGATCGTGCTGGCGACGATGGTCTGGCGCGACACCAAGAGCGGGATCTCCCTGGTCGTCGACGCGGCGCTGCGCGGCGTCGTCGGGTCGTTCGCCTGGTGCGTGCCCGTCCTGCTCGCACTGCTCGCGTGGCGGCTGCTGCGCCACCCCGACCAGAACGCCGAGACCGGCCGGATGGGGATCGGCTGGACGGCGCTGCTCGTCGGCGTCCTCGGCGTCGTGCACGTCGCGCACGGCACGCCCTATCCCTCCGGCGGCCCCACCGACGGCATGGACAAGGTGTCGGCCGCGGGCGGCATGCTCGGGTTCATCGTGTCGGCCCCGCCGTCGAGCATCCTGCCCGCGTTCATCACGATCCCGCTCCTGCTCATGCTGTCCGGGTTCGGCGTGCTGGTGATCACGGCCACGCCCGTCCACCGGATCCCCGAACGGTTCAACGAGATCAGGCACCTGCTCTTCCAGCGGCCGGACGAGGACGGCGAGCCGAAGCCCGCGACGCCGCCGAGGAAGCGGAGTAAGAAGCAGGCGGACGACAAGCGCGAGGTCGGCGACAACGTCAAGCCGTACGACACCCCGGTGTTGTCGGACAAGGACCACTCCCCGGAGATCGTGCCCGGCCTGGTCGACGACGCGGAGGCGATGGAGGGCGTCGAGGCCGAGCCGGCGAAGTCGCCCGCCCAGCCGCCCCTCCCCACACCCGCCCCGCGCAAGGTCGAGCAGCTCGTGCTCTCCCCGCAGGCCGGGCCGTACACGCTGCCTGACCCGAAGCTGCTGCGCCCGGGCAGCGCGCCCAAGCCGCAGACCAAGGCCAACACGGTCGTGGTGAACGCGCTGACGAGCGTGCTCGAGCAGTTCGGCATCGACGCCCAGGTGATCGGGTTCACCCGGGGGCCGACGGTCACCCGCTACGAGATCGAGCTCGGCCCGGCGGTCAAGGTGGAGAAGGTCACCGCCCTCACCAAGAACATCGCCTACGCCGTCAAGTCGGCGGACGTCCGGATCCTGTCCCCGATCCCCGGCAAGTCGGCGATCGGGGTGGAGATCCCGAACACCGACAAGGACCTCGTGTCCCTGGGTGACGTGCTGCGCTCGCAGGTGGCGCAGGCCGACCACCATCCCATGATCGTCGGCCTCGGCAAGGACGTCGAGGGCCGCACGATCGTCGCCAACCTGGCGAAGATGCCGCACATCCTCATCGCCGGCGCCACCGGCGCGGGCAAGTCGACCTGCATCAACGGCCTGATCTCCTCGATCCTCATGCGGTCGACGCCCGACGAGGTCCGCATGGTGCTGGTGGACCCCAAGCGGGTCGAGCTCAACACCTACGAGGGCATCCCCCACCTCATCACGCCGATCATCACGAACCCGAAGAAGGCCGCCGAGGCCCTCGAGTGGGTCGTGGGGGAGATGGACCGCAGGTACGACGACCTCGCGGCCAGCGGCTTCCGGCACGTCGACGACTTCAACAAGGCCGTCCGGGCGGGCAAGCTGGTGCCGCCGCCCGGGAGCGAGCGGGTCTACCAGCCCTACCCCTACCTCCTCGTGATCGTCGACGAGCTCGCCGACCTGATGATGGTCGCCCCGCGTGACGTCGAGGACTCGATCGTCCGCATCACCCAGCTGGCCCGAGCCGCGGGGATCCATCTGGTCATCGCCACCCAGCGCCCCTCGGTCGACGTGGTGACCGGCCTGATCAAGGCCAACGTGCCGTCGCGTCTCGCGTTCGCCACCTCGTCCCTCGCCGATTCGCGGGTCATCCTCGACCAGCCCGGCGCGGAGAAGCTGGTCGGGCAGGGCGACGCGCTCTTCCTGCCGATGGGCGCGAGCAAGCCGATCCGGCTGCAGAACGCCTTCGTCTCCGAGAAGGAGATCGCGGAGGTCGTCGCGCACTGCAAGACGCAGATGCAGGTCGAGTACCGCGACGACGTGGCCGCGCCGGCCGCGGCGAAGCGCGAGGTCGACGAGGAGATCGGCGACGATCTCGAGCTGCTGATCCAGGCCGCCGAACTGATCGTCTCCACCCAGTTCGGCTCGACCTCGATGCTCCAGCGCAAGCTCCGCGTCGGCTTCGCCAAGGCGGGCCGCCTGATGGACCTGCTGGAGAGCCGCAACGTCGTGGGGCCGAGCGAGGGCTCCAAGGCTCGCGAGGTCATGGTCAAACCCGACGATCTGCCCGGTCTCCTGGCCGACCTGCGAGGACAGTGAGAACAACCGCCCGGCGTGCCGATGAATGCTTTGGGTGTTCTCGCCTGTACTCTGCGTAGCGATTACTGGTTGAATGTGATTAACTACGCAATGTAGGACAACTAGAAGCTCGGGCGAGGGGGCGTGACCTAATGAGTGTTGGCGCTGCTCTGTCGGAGGCGAGACAGAACGCCGAACTGACCGTTAGCCAGCTCAGTGATCGCACAAATATCCGAGAAACGATCATCCACGGCATCGAGCGGGACGACTTCTCCGCGTGTGGAGGCGACTTCTACGCGCGCGGGCACATCAGGGCGATCGCCGGCTATCTGGGGGTGGAGCCGGATCCGATCATCCGGGAATACGACGACGTCCACGCGGACACCCGCCCGCCTGTCCGCGCGGCGACCGTGTTCAACGTCAACAACCTCTTCCCCGGCAAGCACGGGCGCCGGATGCCGAACTGGACGATGGCCGCGGCGGTCGCCCTGGCGATCGTCGTCATCTTCGCGATCGTGCGGCTGCTCGGGGGTTCGGACGCGAAGACGACGGCGGCCGAGGCTCCCGTGGGGGCGTCCGACGCCAAGGTCCACCACGCCAAGGCGCCGCAGGTCGCCCGGGACGTCGTCGTGGTCAAGGCGTCCGCCGTGAAGCCGGCCTGGATAAACGTCAGGGACGCCAAGAACCACCGGATCTTCCAGGGCACTCTCGAGCAGGGGAAGACGGTCACGTGGACGGCCAAGGACAAGGTGAAGGTCGTCATCGGTGACGCAGGGGCGGTCCGGCTGGAGGTCAACGGCAAGGACCTGGGTACCCTCGGGAGGGACGGCCAGACCGTGCGGCGGTCATTCGGGCTCGGCATCCCGAGTGCCCGTTAGGGGCCTACTCCCGATACCGTAGGTTCATCATGTCTTCTCGCCGAACCGTATCGCTGGTCACATTGGGTTGCGCACGCAACGAGGTCGACTCTGAGGAGCTGGCGGCCCGGCTCGAGGCTGCCGGCTGGCAGATGCACGACGACGACCCTGACGTCATCGTCGTCAACACGTGCGGCTTCATCGACTCGGCGAAGAAGGACTCCATCGACACCCTGCTCGCCGCGGCCGACTCGGGCGCGAAGGTGGTGGCGGCCGGCTGCATGGCGGAAAGGTACGGCGAGCAGCTGGCCGGCGCCCTGCCCGAGGCCGCCGTGATCTCCTTCGACGACTACACCGACATCGGGGCGCGCCTCGACGACGTGCTCGAGGGCAGGGCGCTGACGCCGCACTCCCCACGGGACCGGCGAACGCTGCTGCCGATCAGTCCCGTGGACCGCTCCGCCGTGCACGCGCACATCCCCGGGCACGGCGCGCCCTCGGACACCCTCCCCGAGGGCCTCGCGCCCGCCAGCGGGCCCAGGACGCTCAGGAAGCGGCTGACCGGGGGACCTGTGGCCGCGCTGAAGCTCGCGTCGGGGTGCGACCGCAGGTGCACGTTCTGCGCGATCCCGGCCTTCCGCGGCTCGTACGTCTCGCGGCGGCCGGAGGAACTGCTCGCCGAGGCCGAGTGGCTGGCCGGCGAGGGCGTCCGCGAGCTCGTGCTCGTCAGCGAGAACTCGACGTCGTACGGCAAGGACCTGGGCGACCTGCGGGCACTGGAGAAGCTGCTGCCCCAGCTCGCCGGGACCAAGGGGATCGAGCGGGTCAGGGTCAGCTACCTCCAGCCCGCCGAGCTGCGCCCCGGCCTCTTGGAGGTCATCGCCTCGACCGAGGGCGTCGCGCCCTACTTCGACCTGTCCTTCCAGCACGCGAGCGGTCCCGTGTTGCGGCGCATGCGGCGCTTCGGCGACCCGCGGCGCTTCCTCGACCTGCTGGAGCGCGTCCGCGAACTCGCGCCCGAGGCGGGCGTGCGGTCCAACTTCATCGTCGGCTTCCCGGGGGAGACCCAGGACCAGTTCGACGAGCTGACGGCGTTCCTCGAGGAGGCGCGGCTCGACGTGATCGGCGTCTTCGGCTACTCCGACGAGGAGGGCACCGAGGCGTTCTCCTTCGAGGACAAACTCGACCAGGACGTCGTCGACGAGCGGGTCGCGGCGCTGAGCGAGCTCGCCGAGGAGCTGACCGCTCAGCGGGCCGAGGAGCGCATAGGAACCGAGCTCGAGGTCCTGATCGAGGAGGACCTGGGAGACGGCGGCTACGAAGGCCGTGCGGCCCATCAGGGGCCCGAGGTGGACGGCTCGGTCACGGTTCAGGGCATCGGCCTGATCCCCGGTCAGATCGTCCAGGCGGTCGTCGTCGATTCGGAGGGGGTTGACCTGATCGCCCGGATCAAGGCAGGCGCATGACGGATCGAATCGAACCCCCCTCCGGCGCGGCCCCGAGCCCGCCGGAAGCCGCGACGGCGGCTCAGCCCCCCTCCGTGGCGCCCGCGCCGGCCGAGCCGCTGATCCGGCGCGTCAGCACGTGGAACATCGCCAACGTGCTGACCATCGCGCGGCTGGCGATCGTCCCGGTCTTCACGGTCTTCCTGTTCGTCGAGGGGCAGGGGTGGCGGTACGCCGCCCTCGGCGTCTTCGTCGTCGCCTCGGTCACCGACCAGCTCGACGGCTGGCTCGCCAGGAAGTACGCCCTGATCACCGATTTCGGCAAGATCGCCGACCCGATCGCGGACAAGGCGCTGATCGGCTCCGCGCTCGTCAGCCTGTCGATCCTGGGGGAGATCCCCTGGTGGGTGACCATCGTCGTGATCGCCAGGGAGGCCGGCGTCACCCTCCTGCGCTTCATGGTGATCCGGCACGGCGTCATCCCGGCGAGCTACGGCGGCAAGGTCAAGACCGTGCTGCAGATCGTCGCCATCGGCCTGTACATCCTCCCCGGTGTCCCCGGCCCGCTCCGGTGGATCACTCTGGGGCTCGCTCTGCTCGTGACCGTCGGAACCGGAGCCGACTACGTGTTCCGGGCGATCCGGCTCAGGCGGGTGGCCAAGGCGGCGCGGTCCGAATGACGGCCGACGCCACGCGGATCCTCGCGTCGCTGATCCGGCGCAACGCCACGATCTCCGTGGCCGAGTCGCTGACGGGTGGTCTCATCGGAGCGACCCTGACCGGCCCGGCGGGGGCGTCGGCGGCGTTCCGGGGCGGCGTCATCGCCTACGCGACCGAGCTCAAGGCCGAGTTGCTCGGGGTTCCCCCGGAACTGCTGGAGAGAGAGGGCGCGGTCCACCCCGACGTCGCGGCGGCGATGGCGGCCGGAGTGCGCGAACTCACAGGATCCGACTTCGGGCTCGCGGTGACCGGGGTGGCCGGACCCGACCCTCAGGACGGCAGGCCGGTGGGCACGGTCCACATCGCCCTGCGGGGTCCCGGAGACCGCGTCTGGCACCGGGATCTGCGCCTTGACGGAGATCGCGAAGCCATACGAACAGGGACATGTGCGGAGGCTTTGGGCCTGCTCGCAGGTGTGCTGGAGGCAAATACGGGGGAACATTCTGGGTGATTACCGCGTTACGTCACCAGCGAACATGCTCACCACGGTCTGCCGCGGTGTTGCCCTCTACAGGTACGGTGGATGTGTGAGTGAGGTCCGTGAGCCATCGGCGAGGAGCAAGTCAGGCACGCGTCCGGCGAAGGGGCCGAACGAATCGATGATGACGGCGAGGAGCATGTACGAAGGGCGTTCGAAGAACGGGCGACATGAGCCCACCGCGCGAGGCGTCGTCAAGGCGCCCCCGCTGGGGAGGGAGCGACAGATGGTCCTGCTGCGTCAGCTGCTCGGTGACGTGCTGCGGCGGCTGAGGGTGCGGCAGAATCGCACCCTTCGCGAGGTCTCCACGCTCGCGCGCGTCTCGCTCGGGTACCTGTCCGAGGTCGAGCGCGGCCAGAAGGAAGCCTCGTCGGAGCTGCTCGCCTCGATCTGCGGCGCCCTCGGTGTGCCGCTTTCTCAGGTGTTGCGTGAGGTGTCCGACCAGTTCGCGCTCGCCGAACTCCAGGCCGCTCCTGTGATGGCCGATGTGCCGGAGCACGAGAGGCTGCCCGTCCCCGAGACCGTGCCGGGTGCCATCTCCGACTCCGGTTTCGACGGTTTCCCCGAGGTAAAGGACATGGTCGCCGCCTAGCCGGGCTGGCAGACGCGGCACCAGAAGATCAACCGTTCGTATGGCTGTTCCCCCATCTCTCCGCTGCTGATCGGGTACCCGCAGACGCGGCAGGGGCGGCGGGCCCTGCCGTACACGAAGAGTGAGCGCCCAGGCCGGAGATCGCCCGTCGTGACCGGTAGCGGTGCGTCCTTGCTCGCGTCCATGAGCCGGTGCGCGAGCGTCATCAGCGAGTCCAGATCACCGGGTGGAATCGACTCCACCGACCGCCATGGCGACAGACGCGCGGCGAAGAGCGTCTCGGCCCGCCAGATCGTGCCGATCCCCGCCAGATTGCGCTGATCCAGGAGCGCCTCCCCGATCGTGCGCCGCGGATCCCCCCGCAGATTCGACGCCGCCCGCGCCGCGTCCCAGTCCGGGCCGAGCAGGTCGGGCCCCAGATGGCCGACGACCCGATCCTCCCGATCCGTGGGAACGAGATCGACCATTCCCAGCTTGAGGCCCAGGGCGGTCCACTCCTCGTTGGCCAGGATCAGCCGGACGACGTCGCCCCGAGGGGCGGGCCGCCCCGTCGCCACCACCCGCCAGCTGCCGTCCATCCGCAGATGGGTGTGGACCGTGACGCCGCCCTGGACCCGGGTGAGCAGGTGCTTGCCGTACGAGACGGTCGTGATCACGGCGCGGCCGCGCAGGTCGGCGGTGGCGTGCCGGGGGACCCGGAAGTCCGACCGGGTCAGCACCCGCCCGTCGAGTGCCTCCCTGAGCCGCTTCGCGGTCCGGTAGACCGCGTCACCTTCGGGCATGCGGACCGTCTCTCCGGCGCGTCACCGCGCCACCTGCGAGAAGGGGGACCGGCGGATCAGACCGGAGTGTGCGAATTCCAGGCCGACGGGTCGGAGGAGAGCTCGGTCACGCGCGCGGGCAGCTCACCCTTGGCGATCTGCTCGAGCGTGACCTCCTCGAGGATGGCCCGCTCACTGGCCCGAAGCGCGATCCACACCTGCTGCAACGCCTGGGCGGCGCCCAGGTAGCCCACATGCTCCGGCCGTTCGCCCCGGACGTTGGCGAGCGGCCCGTCGACGGCCCGGATCACGTCGGCGAGCGAAATCTGGCTCGCGGGGCGGGCCAGCACATAACCGCCCTCGGGGCCGCGCTGACCGCGGACGAGCCCGGCCCGGCGCATCTGCAGGAGGATGTTCTCCAAGTATTTGGGGGGCATTTCCTGCCCCTTTGCCAGCTCGCCCACCGTTGTGGGGCCCTCGCCTGCGGCGGCGAGCTCGGCGGCGGCACGGAGGGCGTAGTCGACACGGGCAGAAAGTCGCATGTATTCGATTATCCCGCCTGGTTGGCATTGGTTAGACGGCAACCTCGCAACTGACGCCCCGGAGATCGCCGACGGCCCCCGCCTAGCATGAGATATGGGGAACGGACACAGGCGCTGGCTGTTCGCCGACCAACTCGGGGACCACTTCCTCGACGACGACGACCAGCCGGTGCTGCTGGTGGAGGCCCGCTCGGTGCTGGAGCGCAGGCGCTTCCACCGGCAGAAGGCCCACCTGGTCCTGTCCGCTCTGCGCCACCGGGCGGCGGAGCTCGGAGACCGGGTCATCTTCGCCAGGACCCGCACGTACGGCGAGGCACTCGACGCGGCCGGGGAGCCGCTCACCGTGTGCCACCCGACCAGCCACGCGGCGGCTGCCTTCGTCTCCGGCAGGGCGCGGGTGACCGTGTTGCCGGCCCGTGGCTTCACCACTTCGCGGGAGGATTTCGCGGCCTGGGCCGAGGGACGCGGTGACCGCCGGCTGCTCATGGAGGACTTCTACCGCGACGCCCGGCGGCGCCTGGGCGTGCTGATGGACGGAGCCGAACCCGCCGGCGGCCGATGGAACTTCGACGCGGACAACCGGGAACCGCCGCCGCGCGGAGGCCTCGGCGTGCCGGGGCCGTGGCGTCCGGTGGAGGACGAGATCGACGAGGAGGTCCGGCGGGATCTCGACCGCTGGGAACGCGACGGCGTGGTCTCGTTCGTCGGCAGGGACGGCCCGCGCGCCTTCCCCGCGACCCGGGCCGAGGCCGCCGAGGCGCTGGCCCGCTTCGTCGCCGACCGGCTGCCGTGCTTCGGGCCGTACCAGGACGCCATGTCGTCAGGCGATCCGGTCATGGCGCACAGCCTGCTGTCGCCCGCGCTCAACCTGGGGCTGCTCGACCCCATGGACTGCGTCCGGGAGGCCGAGACGGCCTATCAGGAGGGCCATGTGCCGCTGCGGAGCGCGGAGGGCTACATCCGGCAGCTCATCGGGTGGCGGGACTACGTCTGGCATCTCTACTGGCATCTGGGGCCCGGCTACCGCCGGGAGAACCGCCTGTCCGCCCACACCGCGCTGCCCGCGTGGTTCGCGGAACTCGACGCGGACGCGGTGGAGGCGCGCTGCCTGTCGTGGGCGCTCCGCCAGGTCCGCGACCACGGGTTCGCCCACCACATCGTCCGGCTGATGGTGCTCGGCAACTACGCCCTGCAGCGCGCGTTCGAGCCGGAGCGGCTCACGGACTGGTTCCACCGGTGTTTCGTCGACGGCTACGACTGGGTGATGACGCCCAACGTCGTCGGCATGTCCCAGCACGCCGACGGCGGCCTGCTCGCGACCAAGCCCTACGCCTCCGCCGGGGCGTACATCAACCGGATGAGCGACTTCTGCCATGACTGCCGGTACCGGCCCGACCGGCGGACGGGGGCCGACGCCTGCCCCTTCACCACCGGCTACTGGTCCTTCGTCGCGCGCAACGAGGAGCTCCTGGCCGCCAACCCCCGCACGTCGCGCAGCGTGCACGGGATGCGCCGGCTGGCCGACCTCGACGAGGTCCGCGCGATCGAGGCGGACCGCGGGGACGCGCCACCGTGAGCCGGCCTTCGCGCGGCGCCGTACAGCGGGGGCGACGTGAACGGCGTCCACCGAAAGCTGCGCGGCCTTGTCCGCTCGCTAAGCTTGCAGGAAACTTTGTTGACGATTTGCGGGCGCCGATGGCGCCGGTTCCACGGGGGCGACGATAGAAAGCAGGAGCATGGAGCGACGTCCTGGCGTGCCCAGGCTGCTCCGGGAGATAAACGACCGGGCCGCACTGGAGTTGTTGCTCGCCTCGGGGCCGCTGACGCGCGGCCAGATCGGCGAGCTGACCGGGCTCTCGAAGGTCACCGCCTCCCAGACGCTTGCCCGCCTCGAGGAGCGCGGTCTGGTGGAGGTCGTCGGGGAGCAGGCGGGCAACCGCGGGCCGAACGCGGCCCTCTACGGCGTCATCCCGTCGTGCGCCTACGTCGCGGGTCTCGAGGTCGGCCCCGACTCGGTCACCGCCGCGATCGCGGACATCAACGGCGACGTCATCGCCGAGGTCACCGCTGTGCCCGACGGGCAGGACGACCCGGTGTCCGTCGTGCACAACGCCGTGGTCAAGGCGTGCCGTTCGGCCAAGGTGGCGTTGTCGCGGCTGCGGGGCGTGGTGATCGGCGCTCCGGGAGTCGTGGATCCGCGCACCGGCGACGTGCGCTTCTCCTTCGACCTGCCGCACTGGCACGAGGGCATCCACGAGGCGCTGGCCAGGGACCTGCGCCGGGACCTCACGATCGAGAACGACGTGAACCTCGCCGCGATCGCCGAGCGGGCCAGGGGGGCCGCCCAGACGGTCGACGACTTCGTCCTCCTGTGGGTGGGCCGGGGCATCGGCCTCGCGGTCGTGCTCGGCGGGCGGCTGCACCGCGGCCGTTCGGGCAGCGCGGGGGAGATCGGGTACCTTCCCGTGCCCGGCGTGCCGCTGGCCGAGGACGTCAAGGCCACTCCGGGCCGGCTGCCGTCCCTCTCGGGCGGCCTCCAGTCGCTGATCAGCGCGGAGGCCGTGACCGAGCTCGCCAGGGAGTTCGGCTTCTCGGGAACGAGCGCCGCCGACTGCGTGACCCAGGCCGTGGCGGCCGGCGCCCGAGGAGACCGGCTGCTCGACGAGATCGCCTCCCGGCTCGCGCTCGGCGTCGCGTCGGTGTGCGTGGTGCTCGACCCCGGGCTCGTGGTGCTCGCCGGGGAAGTGGGGCAGGCGGGGGGAACCGGCCTGACCTCCCGGGTGGAGGAGGCCGTGGCCAGGATCTGCCCGATCCGTCCCGAGGTCGTCACCAGCGAGGTCGGCGGAAAGCCGGTGTTGCGGGGCGCCGTCCTCGCCGCCCTGGATCAGGCGCGCGAGGACATCTTCGCCTCCTGACGAGGCGGCGGGTGGACCACCCGCGGCGCAGCCCCCGCTGGCGCCGCGGGTGGCGGCTCAGGCGGTCAGCAACTCCGCCGCCGCCTGGGCGTTGGGCCGGGCGGCGCCGTACGTCGCGATGTAGGCGGCGGCCTCGGGGCGCCAGACCGGCAGGCCCATCTCGACGACGACCGCGTCGGGGCGTGCGGCGACCAGGTCGGACACGAACGACCGGGTACGCGCATGGCGGTGGGCGTCCTTGACCACGATGACCAGCGACCGGGCCGCCGCACGGCCCAGCAGCGCCACGCCGTCGGCCTCCTCGGGCTTCACCCGGACGACCTCCGCCTCCGGCAGCCAGGGCGCGAACCCCCACGGCACGTCGCCCACCGCGATGGTCGGCGGAGTGTCCACCTCGATCACGAGGGGGTCGACCAGCGGCGCCGCCGATCCCGTCAGCGAGACCGCGCGGCGTGCGGCGTCGAGGCCGATGACGTTGCCCTCGCCGATACCCTGCCGCGGTGCGGAGAACCAGCGCCGCAGCCGCTCGACGCGCTCGTTCGCCTCTTCCAGCCGGGCGGCGGGCAGGCGGCCGTCGGAGACGGCGGCCACGATCTCGGCGAGCATCGCCTGGATCTCCTCGGGCGTCGGCAACGGCCCCAGGCAGAGCAGGTCCGAGCCCGCCCGCAGCGACATGACGGCGCCGCCGCCGAGCCCCACGCTCTTGGTGATCGCATGCATGTCGAGCGCGTCGGTGATCACCACGCCGTCGTACGCCATCTCCTCGCGGAGCAGGCCGGTCAGCGCCTGCGAGCTCAGCGTGGCGGGGACGGCGCCGGTCAGTCCAGGGACGGAGACGTGCGCCGTCATGATCGACTTGGTGCCGGCCTCGATCGCCGCGCGGAACGGGACGAGCTCGCGCGCCC
Organism: Planotetraspora phitsanulokensis; assembly: GCF_016863295.1. Lineage (GTDB taxonomy): Bacteria > Actinomycetota > Actinomycetes > Streptosporangiales > Streptosporangiaceae > Planotetraspora > Planotetraspora phitsanulokensis. The sequence continues at coordinate 116,427 of NZ_BOOP01000018.1, read as the reverse complement.
GCAGCAGCTCGGGGGACGCGTCGACGACCGGGATCTCCAGATGGGAGTCTTGCCGGGTCGCTCCGTGGCCGGGGAAGTGCTTGACGCAGGCGGCCACCCCGAGCGACTGGAGGCCGCGGACCGCGGCCACGGTGTGCCGTGCCACGAGGTCCGGAGACGGGCCGAAGGACCTGGTTCCGATCACCGGGTTGTCGTCGGCCGTGTTGACGTCGGCGACCGGTCCCATGTCGAGGTTCACTCCGCACCGGACCAGTTCGGACGCGATGGAGTGGTAGACCCGCTCGGTCAGTTCGACGTCGTCGACGGCCCCGAGCGCCGCGTTGCCCGGATAGGGGCTCCCGGTGTGGTAGGCCAGCCGGGTGACGTCGCCGCCCTCCTCGTCGAGGGAGATGATCGGGCGCCCGGCATCCGTGAGCTGTCCCGTCAGGGCGGTGAGCTGGGCGGAGTCCGCGACGTTGAAGCCGAACAGGGTGACGCCCCCGAGGCCGTTCTCCAGTTCCCGGAGGACCCAGTCGGGGGCGGTGGTGCCGTGGAAGGCGACGAGCAGCGTGCCGGCCGCGAGACGATGCAGCCCCCGATCGCTGATGTTCGCGGAGAAGCCGGCGATCCCCTCCGACGGAGGGAGATCGCGGGATGAGGCAGACATGCTGTCTCGGCTCCTTACCTGTAGGAGGTGCGGATGTCGCGGGCATGCCCGTACGGGCCACGCCTTCGTGGGGCGGGGCCGTACGGGTGCCCGTAGCGGGGTTATCCCTTGACTGCGCCCGCGACGAGTCCGGAGACCATGCGCCGCTGGACGAGCAGGAAGAAGATGAGGACCGGAATGGTCATCAGGGTCGAGGCGGCCATGATGCCGCCCCAGTCCGTCGACCGCTGGCCGACGAAGAACTGCAGGGCGACGGGCATCGTGTACTTGCCCTGGTCGCCGATGAGGGTGAGGGCGAAGACGAACTCGTTCCACGTGGTGATGAACGAGAAGATGCTCGTCGCCACCAGGCCAGGTGCGACCAGCGGGAACAGGACCCGCCAGAAGGTGGTGAACCGGCCGGCGCCGTCGATCCAGGACGCCTCCTCCAGCTCCTTCGGGACCGCCGCGACGAACGTGCGCAACATCCACACGGAGAACGGCAGCGTCAGGCCCACGTTGATGACGATCAGCCCGAGCAACTGGTCGTACAGGCCGAGCCGCTTGACCATGGTGAACAGCGGGATCAGCAGCGCCTCCGCGGGCACCATCTGCACGATCAGCAGCAGGATGAGGAACGAGGTGCGGAACCGGAACCGGAACCGCGCCACCGCGGTCGCCGCGAGCAGTGCGAAGACCGCGCCGATGACGACCGCGCTGAGGGCCACGATCGTGCTGTTGAGCAGATAGCGCCAGATGGAGTTCCCGGCCACGCCCTGAGTGAAGACGCGGGACACGTGGTCCATCGACGGAGGGTCGGGGAACGGGATGAAGCTGGTGGTGAAGATCTGGTCGTTCGGCTTGAAGGCCGTGGCGACCATCCAGTAGACGGGGAAGACGGCGAACAGGAACACCGCGACGCCGGCCGCGTTGAGCGCGACCCGGCCGAGCCTCTTCCTGGCGAGCGGGCTCATCGCACGTCCTCCGTCTTGATGATGTTGCGGACGTAAACGAAGGTGATGACCAGCAGGATGCCTGTCAGCACGACGGCGATCGCGGCGCCGAGTCCCATCTTCGGCGGGCTGCTGAAGGCCTCGGCGTAGCTCCACAACGAGAGGTTGAACGCGTCACGATTCACCGTGCCGCCCGCCAGCAGGTAGAGCTGGGTGAAGACCTTGAAGTCCCAGATGGTCGACAGGACGACCAGCACCGAGAAGACCGGCTTGAGCAGCGGGAAGGTGATCTTCCTGAACGTGGACAACGCGGTCGCGCCGTCCATCCGCGCCGCCTCGTACAGCTCCGAGGGGATGCTCTTGAGTCCCGCGAGCACCGACACCGCGATGAACGGGAACGACGCCCACACGACGGCGACGATGAGCACGAGATAGAGCGTGATCGTGTCGTTGAACCAGGGCTGCCCGCTCCAGTCCGACCGGCCGAAAACCAGGTTCGACAGCCAGTCGGGCAGCAGGTTCAGCGTCCAGTTGACCACGCCCGCGTCGGAGTCGAACAACCATTTCCAGACGACCGCCTGCGCCGTGGGCGGGGTGGCCCAGGCTGCCATGATGCCGACGACGACGAACGTCGACATCTTCGGGCCGAGCTTGTTGAGCAGCAGGCCGACGAGCGTCCCGAGGAGCAGGGTGAGCGCCACGGTGACGACCGCGAAGACCACGGTGTTGCGCAGCGAGGTCCAGAAGAGGTCGGATTCGAAGATGCTGTTGTAGTTGTCGAGCCCGACGAACTCGGCAGGGGTGGGGTTGATCGCCCTGATCTGCCGGAGCCCGACCTGATGGAAGGACATGTCGACCATCTGGTACAGCGGGTAGAGCAACAGCGCCGCGATGACCAGGAGTCCGGGCAGGAGCAGGGCGTAGGGGACCAGCCAGTTGGGCAGGCCGGTCCTGCGTCTTGGCCGGGGGCTGTGCCGGCGCGCCGGGGCGGAGGGGTCTCCTCCGCCCCGGGCGACGGTTGACGTCTGAGCCATCAATGCCTACTGGTTGAGGATGGTCTCAAGCTCGCCGTTGGCGTCCGCCAGAGCCTGGTCGACCGTCTTCTTGCCGTCGATCACCGAGCGGGCGGCGTTCTGCAGCACCGCCTTGGTGTCGTTGGCCTCCGCCCAGTTGGGGCTGGCCGGGAAGCCCTTGGCCACCGCGAAGGTGTCGGTGAAGGGCTTCTGCGCCGGGTCGGTGCCCATCTCGGTGAGCGCGTCCGGGTAGAGCGGGAGCAGGCCGCCCTCCTTGGCGTACCGGACGCCGAACTCCTTGCCGGAGGCCAGCTTCAGGTACTCGGCCGCGAGCTCGACGTTCTTGGTGTCCTTCCAGATGGCGATGTCGTTGCCACCCTGGAAGGCCGGAGCCGGGCCGCTGCCGTCCTTGTTGGGGAGCGAGAAGAAGCCCATCTTGGACTCGTCGATCTTGCCCTTGCTCTGCTCCTTGATGGCCGCGATGTCCCAGCCACCGGTGACGTACATGCCGACCTTGCCGGCGGCGAAGCGCTGGGCGATGTCGACGGAGTTCTGCGTCAGGCGGCCCTTACCGGAGACGCCGTCCTTGGCGACCAGGTCCGTGTAGAACTGGAAGCCCTCCTTGAAGCCGGGCTGGGTGAGCTTGCCCACCCACTTGCCGCCCTCGAAGGCGGCGAAGTCGCCGCCCGCCGACCAGACGAAGGGGGACAGGGACATGTTCGCGTCGGACCCGCCGTTGAAGGCGAAGCCGTCGACGTCCTTGCCCTCCTTGTCGACGATCGTCTTGCCCGCGGCGACCAGCTCGTCCCAGGTCTTGGGCGCCTGGATGCCGAGCTTGTCGAACCAGTCCTTGCGGTAGAGGACGGCCCGGGTGCCGCCGCCCCACGGGGCCGCGTAGACCTTGCCGTCGATCGTCTCGTAGCTCCACAGGTTCTGCGGGATCTGCTGGAGCTCGCTGTCGCCCTTGACGACGTCGGTGATGTCCGTCAGCGCGTCCTGCGCGACCCAGGCCGCGACCTGGTCGTTGCCGAACTCGGTGACGTCCGGGCCCTCGCCGCCGGCGAGCGCCGCGGTCCACTTCTTCTGCGCGTCAGGCCAGGGGATCCACTGCACCTTGGCGTCGGCGCCGGTCACCTCTTTGAACTTCGCGTTGAGGTCGTTCATGTACTTGTCGGCTACGTCCGTGGGCGCGCCGAGCCGCCAGACCGTGAGGGTCTGACCAGCGAACTTGGGACCCGAGGCCGCCGGCGCGCCGGTCGGCTCGGTCGTTCCTGAGTCGCTGCCGCATGCGGCGAGACCCAGGGCCAGTGCGGCGGTGACGCTTGTCGCGACCGCGATCTTCACGATCTTCACGATGGGTTTCTCCCTTCCCGGCTTCACGTCGGGGGTGCGCTCATGCGGGGTGTCGGCGGACCTCCACCTGCTGGATGACGCATTCCGTCCGGTCGGCGCTCGTGGCATCCCGAGGGCTGATCGCTTGCCTCCGGGGTGGCTGCCGTTAAACTAACAAGAAAGTTTCTTTAAAAAAACCCGTGTTAGCGGATCGTGACGAGAGGGAGCCAGCCAGTGCCTCTACGACCGGGAACACCTCGGCTGCTCCGTCAGATCAACGACCGGGCGGCGCTGGAACTGCTGCTCTCCCGCGGCCCGCTGACCAGGGCGGAGCTGGGAGAGCTCACCGGCCTGTCGAAGGTGACCTCCGGTCAGTTGTTGTCCCGCCTCGAGACGCGCGGCCTGGTGACCACGGCGGGGGAGCGGCCGGGAGGGCGCGGCCCCAACGCCGCCCTGTACGGCGTGAACCCCGCGAGCGCCTACGTGGCGGGTCTCGAGGTGCTGCCGGACAGCGTCACCGCGGCCGTGGCCGACATCACGGGGAAGGTCGTCGCCGAGATCACCGTCGATCCGACCGACGCGGGGGACCCGGTCCGGACGGTGTACGGCGCGGTCCTGCGGGCCTGTGAGACCGCGGACGTCGCGCTGACCCGGCTGCGCTGCTTCGTCATCGGCACCCGTGGCGTGGTGGACCCCGTGAGCGGCGAGATCCGCTACTCCTTCGACCTGCCCGCGTGGCACGTCGGCGTGCTCGCCGGGCTGCGGACCCTGCTCGGCGAGTACGTGATCATCGAGAACGACGTCAACCTCGCGGCCCTGGCCGAGCAGGAGCACGGCGCGGCCCGGGGCGTCGACGACTTCGCCATCCTGTGGGCCGGGATCGGCCAGGGGCTCGGCGTCATGCTCGGCGGCCGGCTGCACCGGGGCATCACCGGGGGCGCCGGCGAGATCGGCTGGCTGCCCGTTCCCGGGGAGCCGCTCCCGACCGACGTCACCGAGCCGCAGTCGGGCTCCTTCCAGCGCCTGGTCGGCGGCGACGCCCTCACCGGCCTCGCGGAGACCCACGGCCTGTCGTCCGGAGCCGACGTCGCGGACCTGGTCCGTACGGCTCTCGCCACCGGCAATGACGCCTTCGTCGACGACCTGGCCGATCGCCTGGCCGTCGGGGTCGCCGCTGTGTCCGTCGTGCTCGATCCCGGTCTCGTCGTGCTGAGCGGGGACGTCGGCCGGGCCGGAGGGCGGGAGCTCGCGGCCCGGGTCGAGGAGGCCGTCGCGCGGGTGTGCCCCAGCCGGCCGACGGTCGCGGTGACGCAGGTCGAGGGCAATCCCGTCCTCCGCGGCGCGATGGTCGCGGCCCTGGCGCGAGCCAGGGAGGAGGTCTTCTCCGACACCGTCTGACGGTAGGTTGCTCCTCATGCCTGACTCATCGCACGGTCCCGCGCGGGCGGCGGACGCCGCTGGAATCACCCTGATCTCGGACACCCGGGTGACGTCGATACCGGTCCGTGAATGCGGGGAGCCGCTGGCCGACGTCCGCGGACGGCTCCGGGTGGACGCGCGCCTCGCCGACCCCGAGGGCGCCTACGCCCACCTGAGGCAGGGCGTGCTGACCAGGCTCGAGGACGCGCAGAGCAGGCTTCCCGGCGGATTCCACATCGTGGTGGTCGAGGGGTATCGGCCGGTCTTCCTGCAACGGCGGTACTTCGAGGACTACAAGGCCGAACTGCGCATGACTTTTCCGGATATGTCGGAAGAGGAGTTGCATGTCGCGGCGAGCCGGTACGTCTCTCCGATAGAGGTGGCCCCCCACACGGCGGGCGCGGCCGTCGACCTCACCATGTGCGACGACGACGGGGTCGAGCTCGACATGGGCACGGCCGTCAACGCCAACCCGGAGCAGAGCGACGGCGCCTGCTACACCGCCGCGCCGGGCATCAGCCCGGACGCCCGGCAGAACCGCAAGGTCCTCGGGGTGGCGCTGGAGGCGGCCGGGCTCGTGAACTATCCCACGGAGTGGTGGCACTGGTCGTACGGCGACCGCTACTGGGCCATGACCCGGCGCGCGGGCTCCGCCCTCTACGGTCCCGTGATTCTCTGAACGTCTTCCCGGTCCCGTGATTCACGGGCGGACACGGCTTAGCCCGGTGAAGGGCTAGCGGGCGATGAAGGTCGCGGCGGGCCGCCACCGCAACGGCTGGCCGCTCGCGGCCGTGACGAGCAGCCCCGCGTGGGCGGTCAGGACCGCCGCTCCGGGGGCTTCGCCGACGAGCGACCACGCGGCGGGGACGGGGACGGGCAGCCGGGCGCGGATCAGGTGGTCGGCTCCCAGGGAGTAGACCCGGCCGTTGCTCCCGCTCAGGCAGACGGCGCCGGCCGAGTCCCCGGCGTCGTGCCAATCGGCTCGCGGGGACGCGGCGAGCTCGGCGAAGGTCACCGCCCACAGGCGTCCCGCCGAGGTGGCCGCGAAGAACGTCCCGTCCTGCACCGCGAGGGCGATCGTGCCGTCGGGCGCCGTGCCCAGGTCGGTCCACTCGCCCGTGCCCCCGGCCCACCCCGGTGATCCGGCCGTGCCCGTCAACGTGCCCGTCAACATGCCCGTCAACATGCCCGTCGCCGTGTCCATCGCTGTGCCCGCCGGGCTCGGCGCGGCCTCGCGGTAGCGGAGCACGCCCTCGGCGGTCACACCGTACAGGCCGGTGCCGAAGCCGGAGCCTGCCTCGCGCGGGGCGTCCAGGCACAGAACGCCCCCCGCACGGCCGGTCGGCATCCACTGCATGTTCTGGCCGCACAACTCGCGGGCGAGCAGCACGCCGTCGGCGCTCACGGCGTACAGCGCCGAGCCGCAGCCGGCCAGCGCGCGGACGTCGGCGACCGGGCCGATGACCTCCCAGCCGGGTGCGGGCGGCCGGGACAGCCGGTCTATGACGTTCCGCGTGATCCGCTCCACAACTGGATCGTGGATGGTGTTCCCCCAGTTGACGGTGGCCGCGTTGAAGACCGTGCCGCGGCCGAGGGAGAAGACGCCCATCGTGGCCCAGCCGCCTTGCCCGCCGGAGCTCCAGTGCCGCAGGTCGGCCGTCGCGAGCACGACGAACGTCGAGGGCGTGCCGTCCCGGCAGGTCACCCGGGGGATCCCCATCACCTCGGCGAACTCGGCGGCGTCGGTCTCGTAGCCGAGCGAGCCCTGCCCGAACTTGTCGCCGTCTGTCAGGCCCGTCCCCTCGAACACCCAGTGCGCGGCGAACCGCGCGGTGTACGACTCCTCCCGCATCAGCGTCATGGACGGCCCCCAGGTGCCCGCGCCGTTACGGAAGCTGACCCCGGTCAGCGAGTTCTCCGGCCGGGAGACGGGCGCGCTCGACCACTCGACCGTGGTCAGGGCGGGGTCGTCCACGGGATCGGTCAGCGGATCGCGATGGCACACCATGGTGCGGCCCTCGACGCGGATCTGCCACCAGCACGTGTTCCCGGAGAAGAAGGCGATGTTCCCGCCGCGTCTGGCGAACCCCTCACAGGCGTCGCGCATGCCCGCCGACCAGTACTCGTCGTGCCCGTTGACGATCAGCAGGCGGTACGCGGCGAGCAGGCCGGGCTCCAGGTCGAGGCCGGAGCAGTACTCGACGGTGTACCCGGCCGGCGCGAGCCAGCGCAGCAGCCCGTCCTCCCACCGCTCGGGAGGCGGCCCGCCGCCGGGCCGGTCGAACGTCACACGGGACGCGCGGTCGGGCTGCTCGGTCCAGTAGAGGCTCTCCCCGGGGACGCCCGCCCGGTTGTACGCCTGCCACGTGGTGAACGGGACGGACACCAGGATGGGCGAGGTCGACCCCGGAGTGGCCTGCCGTACGACGAAGTAGACCTCGTCGTCGGGCGACGTGCCGACACCGGGCAGGTCGCCCGTGGGCCGGGGGACGAGCACGTCCGGCTCCGGAGGGCCGGCGACGAACCGCGCCCGGTAGAGCGAGCTCGGCCAGTCCCCGGGCACGCGCAACGTCCAGGACGGGCCGCGGACCGTGGCCGCCAGGACGAGCCGGTCGCTGGTCGCGTCGTGGACGGTCACGCCCACCGGCTCGGCGGTGTCCAGGCGGAAGCCCAGTTCCCCGCCCTGCGCGCAGGAGGTGGCGGTGGCGTGGGCGCGGACCGTCACCGGAGAGCCGCCTCGACGAGCATCCTCTCCAGGCCGAGCAGGAACCGCTCGATGTCCGGCCGGGACAACCACCGGGTGTCGGCGGTGAGCGAGATCTGCCCGGCGCCCGCGAGGTGCACGCAGAAACGGCAGTTCAGCTTGTCCTGGCTGAGCGGCCAGGACAGGGAGGTCTCGGGCAGCGCCCGGCGGATCAGCTCCTCGTCGCGGTAGACCGCCTGCTCGACGAAGCGCATGTCGTTGAAACAGCAGTACGGGTGGATCGGGGTGCCGCGCTCGCGGGCCGCCCCCGCGACGACCCGCTCACGGTCGGCCGGGTCGTGGTAGGCGCTGCGGTAGGCCCGCAACACCGCGGGGCCCGACGCGGCAAGCAGGTCGGTGAACCGGGACTTGCCCGCTTCGAGGACGAACAGCCCTTCCTGCGACAGCGTGGTCACCGCCGTGCGCGTCGTGGCACGGAAGCGGTTGCTGACGATGGGCAGCACGGTGACGGTCTCGTGTCCCGTGACCTCCGCGACCAGCGTCCCGACGGCGGTGAGCACCACGGTCGAGGTGCTCGTGCCATGCCGTACGGCAAGGCGCTGGGCGGCCAGGTCGGCCGCCGGCGAGCTGAGCGTGGCCCGCCAGACGGGCGGGTGCTCCGCCGCTCCCGAGGGGACGTGGAACATCGTGGGCGGCATCCTGCGGTGTTCGCGCTCCCAGAACGCGGCCGCGCCCGCCGCCTGCCGCCGGCCCGCGGGCGACGCCTGCCACTCGGCGAGGTCGAACGGCTGCGGGGGAGGGCCGCCGCCCAGGCCTCCGCGCAGAAGGAGCAGTCGCAGATCGCGGACGACCTCCTCCGCGCCGATCCCGTCGGCGGCCAGGTGGCAGAACACGAGCACGACGTGCGTGACCTCGTCGCCACTGGTCACGAAGGCGACCCGGACCGGCCACTCGGCGGCGTAGTCGAAGGCGGTCGCGGACAACTCTGCGAGGACGGCGCGGGGCTCCGCGTCCACCGCGATCCGGAGGGGCAGTTCGCCGCGCTCGCGCAGGTCCTGGACCGGGCCGGGCCCGATCAGCGTGCGCAGCGCCTCGTGCCGCTCGACGAGCAGGCCGACGCTCCGCGCCACGTGGGCGATCGAGGCGGGCCGCGCCCCCCGCGGCGTCTCGAGGATCCGCCCGAAGTTGAAGTAGTGGTCGTCGGGCGCGGTCCGCTGGATGGCGTCCCAGATGGCCCGCTGGCCCCAGGTCAGGGGCGCCGTGCCCTTGCGTGCCCCCGTGAAAGTGATCATCGGGCCGCCGACACCCACGCGGCGAGGCCGTCGACGCTGTCGAGGAACGAGACGTCGTCGGCGAGGTCGATCTCGATGTCGTACTCGCGCTCGAGCGCGTCGATCAGGCGCATCTGGGCCAGTGAGGTGACGCCGAGGTAGGACAGGGGGACGGTGGCGCCCAGGGCCTCGGCCGCCGTGATCTCCCCGTCGCAGGCCTCCGACACCAGTTGCGCCAGTCGTTCCTTGAGCATTCCGCCTCCGCTCTCAGGGATCCGTTCTCAGCGGGTCCGTCCTCGGGTCCCGGCGTCGGGGGATCGGAGAGATCGCCGGGCCGCGGGACCGCTGGTCGATTTCGCCAGACCATGGGGGATCGGTCTCATCTGGGCGGTGTTCACGCGGGAAGAAGACCGTTCCTGCGCATAAGGGCGCGAATCTCTGAGATGGCATGCATTTCCGGGATGATCCCCCATGTGGTCGGATGAATGCAGACGAAATGGCCAGGCCGAAGGCCTTGTCGGTTACTAACTGAAAAGAAGGTTTGCAATTAGTGGATGGCCGTAAGTCTTGCACGGCTCCGTCGCAGTCTCAAGACCCGCTGGTCAATCCGTGAAGCCTGCGGCGGCGTCCTCGCGAAGTGCGGAATCGCTTGTCTCCAGTTGGTGCCCCATGTAAGACTGGCTCTCTGGGGAAACTGGAAACAACCTTTTCAGTAAGGCATGGTCTAGCGCGTCGGTCGTCCGATAATCATCCGAACCATTCGGGGGGCAGCCAATTGAGAAGCGTGCTCGAAACGCCAACCCTTCCCGACATTTTGGCCGCGCGGGCGGCTTCCGAGCCGGAAACCGTTGCGATGATCGTGCACGGGTCCGGAGAACTCACCTTCGGGCGATGGCAGGCGCGGTCGAACGCCGTGGCCCACGACCTGCTGAATCGCGGCGTGCGCCGCGGCGACCGGGTCGGACTGGTGTACCCCGGTTCCGGCTGGATCGACTACGCGGTGGCGTTCCTCGGGGTGCTGAAGGCGGGCGCGGTGGCCGTCCCGATGTCGGACCGCATGCCCGCCGCGGAGATCGAGCAGATCGCCGCACACTGCTCGGCGTCCGTGATCCTCACCGGCCGGGACGGCCCGCCGCCCGAGGGCGGGGCGGGCAGCTCCACGTCGCCGCCCGAGGGTAGGGCGGGCAGCTCCACGTCGCCGCCCGAGGGCTCCAGGCCGCCGCTCGAGGGCTCCATGTCGCCGCCTGAGGTGACGCTCAGGCCCGCCGACATGGCGCAGATCCTCTACACGTCCGGCACGACCGGCAAGGCGAAGGGCGTCGCGGCCACGCACGCCAACCTGGCCTTCGGCGCGCGGACCCAGCCGCGACGCCGGGCGTTCGCCCACTCCCGGCATCTGGTCCACGCGTTCCCCATCGGCACCAACGCCGGGCAGATGATGCTCGTCAACGCGCTGACCGCGCACCCCGCCGTCGTCACCCTGCCCCGCTTCACACCGGGACGGTTCGCCGCGCTCATCGAAAGGCACCGGGCCGGAACGGTCTTCCTCGTGCCGGCCATGGCCGTCGAGTTGCTCAACCTCCAGGAGGGCCCGGACCTGTCGAGCGTGCTGCTGCTCGGCTCGGCCGCCGCGCCGCTTCCGCCGGCGGTCGCGTCCGGCCTGACCCGGATGTTCCCGAAGGCGACGATCACCAACTACTACACCTCGACCGAGGCGGCCCCGGCGCAGACGATCATGCTCTTCGACCCGGACCGGCCCGATTCCGTCGGCAGGTCGGCGGCGGGCGGCGACGTCCGCATCGCCTCGCCGGAGGGCGCGGACCTCCCGCCCGGCCAGACCGGCGAGGTGTGGATGCGCTCACCGGCCGCGCCCCGCTCGTACTACGACGATCCCGCGGCCAGCACCGAGGTCTTCCGAGGCGGCTGGATCCGCATGGGCGACCTCGGGTATCTCGACGACGACGGCTACCTCTACCTGGTCGACCGCGACGGCGACGTCGTCAAGTCGGGCGCTTTCAAGGTTTCAACCCTGAAGGTCGAGAACGCGCTGTACGAGCATCCCGCGGTGGTCGAGGCCGCGGCCTACGGCCTTCCCCATCACGTCCTCGGCACGACCGTAGCCGCGGCCGTCGTCCTGCGGACCGAGGTGCCCGACGCCGACATCCGGGCCTTCCTGCGCGACCGGCTGGCCCAGCACGAGATCCCCTCGGAGATCGTCAGGATGGAGTCCCTTCCACGCAATCGCGGGGGCAAGGTCGACAAGCGCGCGCTGCGGGCCCGGGCATGAGCGCCGACCTGAGGCAGGCCTCGTTCGCCCAGGTGGGGATGTGGCTCACCGAGCGGATGGGCCGGGCGGGATCCGCCTATCACATGCCGCTGCTGATCACCTTCGACGGACCGCTGGACGCCTGCGCGCTGATCCAGGCGTGCGAGGCGCTGGTGCGGCGCCACCCGGTCCTGGCCACCGCCATCGAGGAGCGGGACGGCATACCGGTCGAGGTGCCCGCGGAGCGTCCCCAGGTCGTCGTCACGGCCGCGGAGGACCTCGGCCCGCTGGTGCGCGCGCAGACCCTGCTGCCCTTCGACGTGGAGAAGGGGCCGCTCGCCCGGTTCACGCTCGTCCGGGTGTCGTCCTCCCGCCACGTGCTGCTGATCGTGGCGCACCATCTGGTCTTCGACGGCGAGTCCAAGGACGTGCTCGTCCGCGATCTGGCCGCCTTCTACGACGGGCGACCGCTCACCCGCCTCACGATGTCGTACGCGGACCACGCGGCGGCGGAGCGGGAACGGGTCCAGGCCGTTCTCGGCGAGGCCGGCGACTACTGGCGCGGGCGTTGGCGGGAGCCAGGCGAGGTCGTGCTTCCGGTCCTTCCCGGGGCGCCAGGGGGATCCGGCGGGTCCGGGGCGTCAGGCCCGGGGTCCGGTCTGCCCGGACGGCCTGATGCATCCAGCTTGTCCGGACGGCCTGGGGCGTCTGGCGGGTCCGCCGGAGCGGCACGGTCACGTGGGGCCGCGGAAGGCGGCGTCCACGCCTTCCGCGCCGAGTTGCGCGACGTTCCGGGCGTCTCCCGGTTCGAGGTCTTCCTCGCGTCGGTGCACGCCCTGCTCTTCTCGTACGGCAACGCCGAGCCGGTGTGCGCCGTCGACATGTCCACACGCACGCCGGAGGTACGCGACCACATCGGCCTGTTCGTCAACGAGCTTCCCGTGTGGTCGGCGCCCGCCCCCGGCATGACCGTCGCCGGGCTCGCCGGGCGGTTCCACGACGACCTGCGGCTCATGTACCGGTTCCGCCAGGTGCCGCTCGCCCGCGCCGTCCGTGGGCTGCGGCCCCGTACGGCTCTGGCGCCCGTCTCGGTCAGCTATCGCCGGAGGCGGGAGGCGCCCGAGTTCGCCGGAGTGGACACGACCGTGGACTGGACGGCGTTCAACCACGCGGTCCGCAGCACCCTGCACCTCCAGGCCGTCGACGGACCCGACGGGCTCGACGTGATCATGCAGTACAGCTCGCGCACGCTTCCGGATGTCACTCTCATAGCGAAGGACCTCACTTCAATCATGAAAAATCCGGACACTGTCATCGAGGACATCGCGGCGGGCCGTACCGGCCAGACGGACCTCGCCGAGGAGATCAGGGCCATCTGGCAAGAGGTGCTCGGCATCGACGAGATCGGCGACGAGGAGGACCTCTTCGATCTCGGCGGCCATTCGCTGACCATCACCCAGATCATCGCGCGGATGCGCAAGCGCCTGGACATCGAGGTCCCGCTCGACGTCTTCTTCGACGCGCCGACCATCGCGGGTGTCCTTGAGTCCATCGCGGCGGCCGGAACCGAGCCGGGACTGCCCGACGCGTCGGGCAGCCGCCGGTGACCGAGACGGGCGCGGCCGTCCTCCACGCGCGGCGGGCCGATGACGACGACCTCGCCCTGCTGCTCCTGATCCGGCACTTCGAACTGGCGCTGCTCGACCTGTTCGGGCGCGGCGAGCTCAACGGCACGACGCACACCTGCCTCGGGCAGGAGTACGTCCCCGTCGCGCTCCGGCGGCTGCTCGCCGACGCCGACCACGTCTTCGGCAACCACCGGGGGCACGGCCACTACCTGGCCAGGTTCGACGACCCGGCGGGGCTCCTCGCCGAGATCATGGGGCGGGAGGGCGCGGTCTGCGGCGGGGTGGGCGGCAGCCAGCACATCCTGCGCGACCGATACGTCTCCACCGGCGTGCAGGGGGAGAGCCTCCCGGTGGCCGCGGGCGTCGCGCTGCACCTCAAGCGCACCGAGCCCGGCGCGCTCGCCTGCGTCTTCATCGGCGACGGCACGTGGGGCGAGGGCGCGGTCTACGAGGCGCTCAACCTGTCCTCGCTCTGGCGTCTCCCGCTGCTCGTGATCGTCGAGAACAACGGGATCGCCCAGTCGACACCCACCACCCGTCAGATGGCCGGTACCGTCCGCGCCCGCGCAGAGGCGTTCGGCGTGCGCCACCACGGCATCGAGTCCTCCGATCTGAGCGCCATCAGGGACGAGCTCGCGCCGCTTGTCGCCGGGGTGCGGTCCGGAGGCGGGCCGCTGGTCGTGGAGTTCGCCACCCACCGCCTCGGCCCGCACAGCAAGGGCGACGACACCCGCGATCCGGAGACCGTACGGCAGGCCCGCGACAACGACTGGTACCGCCTGTACGCCGAGGCCGACCCCGAGCGGTTCGCCCGCGCCGACGAGGCCCAGCGCGCCCGCGTCGACGCGATCGTGCGTGAGGTCTCCGCCCGCCCGCCGTCGAGGTGGCGACCATGAGGGTGGGGGAGAACCTCAACGCCGCCCTCCACGGGCTGCTGGAGTCGGACCCGTCGGCCTACGTGATCGGCGAGGACATCCTCGACCCGTACGGCGGAGCCTTCAAGATCACAAAAGGGCTGTCCAGCCGCTTCCCCGAACGGGTGCTCGGCACCCCGATCAGCGAGTCCGGCATCACCGGCCTGGCCGCCGGGCTCGCGCTGTGCGGCGACGCGGCCGTCGTCGAGATCATGTTCGGCGACTTCGTGGCGCTCGCGTTCGACCAGATCGTCAACTTCGCCGCCAAGTCCGTCACGATGTACGGCTCCCGCGTGCCGATCCGGATGGTCGTCCGGTGCCCGACCGGCGGCGGACGCGGATACGGGCCCACGCACAGCCAGAGCCTGCAGAAACACTTCGTGGGCGTGCCGGGCCTGTCGGTCTACGAGATGTCCCCCCTGCACGACAACCGGCAGGTGTTCGACGCGATGCTGGCGTCCGGCGGGCCCTGCGTGTTCTTCGAGGACAAGATCCTCTACACGCGGCACATGAACGACGTCGGCGATCTGTTCCGGCACGACGTCATGCCGGGAGCCGAAGACGTGGCCAGGGTCTTCCTGGACGACCCCGAGAAGGCCGACTGCGTGATCATCGCTCCCGGCGGGATGGTCGACCGGGCGGTCCGGGCCATGCGCGGCCTGCTGCTGGAGCAGGAGGTCACCTGCTGCCTGCTCGTCCCCTCACGGCTGTATCCGTTCGACGCGGAGCCGTTGCTGCCGGTGCTCCGCGGTGCGAGAGCCGTACTGGTGGCCGAGGAGGGCACCGCGGGCGGCACGTGGGGAAGCGAGGTGGCCCACCGGATCCACCGGCTGATATGGAACGACCTGCGGCGCCCGGTGGCGCTGGTCAGCTCGGCCGACAGCGTGATCCCTACGGCCGCGCACCTCGAGCGCGCCGTGCTCGTCCAGGACTCCACGATTCACGACGCGGTGCTGGAGGCCCTGCGTGACTGACATCCGCGTGCCCAAGCTCAACAACAACGACTCCACGTATGTCCTGGTCGACTGGCTGGTCGACGACGGGCAGCAGGTGAAGGCCGGAGACCCGATCGTGGTCCTGGAGACCTCGAAGGCCACCGAAGAGCTGGAGAGCGAGGAGGACGGTTTCGTCTGGCATGTCCTCGCGCTGAACGCCGACTGCGCCCCCGGGGCCGTGCTGGCCCGCCTCACCGCCGACGAGAGCCGGCCCGTCGCGCCGTCTCCCGGAGCGTCTCCTGCCGCCGGTGACTCGGCGGGCGGCGGAGCTTCGGCCGGTGACTCCTCGGCGGGTGGTGCGACGGCCGGGGGCTCCTCGGCCGGTGGTGCGACAGACGGCTCCGCGGACGGAGCCGGCACCGGTCCGCTGATCACGGCTCCCGCGCAGGCGCTGATCGACGAGCTCGGCGTCGACCCGGCCCAGGTGCGCGCCCTGGGTGTGGCCGTGGTGCGGCGCGCCGACATCGAAAGGCTCGCCTCCCGTTCCGTACCGGCGCCCCGGGAGGAGGTCGCGGAGCCCGGAGAGTCCGGGCAGGCCGTGACCGGCCGGCCGTACGAGCTCACGAGGGTGCAGCGGGCCGTGGCGAAGGTCGTGCGCGTCTCGCACGCGACCATTCCGGCCGCGTACACGGTGGTCAAGGCCGACGCGGGGCCGCTGCTGGAGCTCGCGGCGCGGATGACCCGGGAGGTCAGGCGGCCGGTGGGCCTGCCCGAACTGGTGACGTCCGCCGTCGCCCGGCTGCACGCCGACTTCCCGCTGTGCTTCGCCACCCTGGTGGACGACACGTCGGCGGTACTCTCCGACGCCCCGCACGTGGGCGTGACGATCGACGCGGGCGAGGGGCTGTACGTGCCCGTCGTCCACGACGCCGCCCGCCGCTCGGTGAAGCAGATCGCGACCCGTCTGATGGAGTATCGGCTGGCCGCCCTGACCGGGGACTTCCGGGAGGACGACCTGACCGGGGCCAACATCGCGGTCACCCTGCATCACGACGGCGACGTGACGCTGGCCGTCCCGCTGATCTTCCCAGGCCACGCGTGTGCGCTCGCGGTGACGTCCCCCCAGGCCGAGCTCCGGCTCGACGGGGGTGAGGTCGTCACCCGGACCGTCGTCAACATCGGCATGGCCTACGACCACCGGCTCATCAACGGCCGCGACGCGGCGCTGTTCCTGCGGGCGCTCAAGGCACTGCTGGAGTCGCCAGGGGAGACCTTCGCGTAGGCAGGTCACCTGCGGCAGCCTGTCCCGGATGCCGTCGCCCGTTGGTGGCGAATTCACGCGTGCGCCGTCAGCGGCGGCGCAACGGCCTCCCGGGCGGCGGCCGGCCTGTCTGTCTCGCACGACACGTGCTAACCGCGGATGCGGAGCCCGCGTGGCGTCGGATGGAATCCGGCCGCCTCCAGCGCCGAGGCGAGGGGTGAGTCGATGATGGCGGCGCCGTCCGCCCGTTCGACGGTGAGCTTGCCCAACGCGCCCTCCCGTACGGCCAGGGCCAGCGCGTCCACGGCCGGTTGCAGGTCGTCCTCGGCCCCGAAGGACAGGAGGGTCTTGCCGCCTCGCTCGACGTAGAGCACGAGCCGTCCCTCCACCAGCGCCACGAGCGCGCCGGCCTTGCGGCCCGGCTTGTGCGTCACCTCTCCGGACCGGTCCGGCCACGGCAGCGCCGCGCCGTAGGGATTGGCGGGGTCGGCGGCGGCGAGCACGACCGTGCGGGGCGGCGCCTGGGGCGCCGGTGTCGCCCACAGATCCTCCTCATCGGAGGGGGCGGCCGTCCGCGACGACATCGCCCTCATGCGGTCGACCGCACCGGGCAGGGCGAACTGTGCCCCTCCCAGTCCCTCCACGAAGTAGCCGCGCCGGCAGCGGCCGCTCTCCTCGTAGGCCCGCAACACCTGGTAGACGGATGAGAAACCGCCAGGAAGGCGTTCGGCGGCGACGCCGCCCCTCGTGATCACGCCGTGCCGTTCCAGCAGCACCTCGGCCTGGGCCTGGGCCCGCTGGGTGCCGTTCTCCAACGGGGACGGCAGCAGCCACCAGCGGCCGCTCACCGTCGGCGGTCCGCTTCTGGTCGGCAGCACGGCCCTGCGCCGGCGGGTCGTCGCCGGTCGATGAGCGGGCCGCCCGGTGCCGAGCGTTGAGCGCAGGGGGGCGAGGGTGTCTCCCGTCACCCGGCCCGACCAGACGAGATCCCACAACGCGGCGGCCAGCACCATGTCGTCCGGGACGGCTCCCATGACTCCCTCGCCGCGCGGCGCGTGCGGGGCCGGGATGCTCCCGGCGCTGTCGGCCGCGCTCGCGCCGATCCCTGGCCGGTCGCCAGGGCTCGTGCCGATCACTCGTCCGTGGCGTGGGCCCGTGCCGAATCCGTCCCCTGGGCCCGCTTCGTGTCCCGCGCCGATCGCCGCCGAGGCCACCCGGTTGGACAACTCGCGGAAGAACAGCGCCCCGCCGCCGCTGAGGATCTCCAGCACCTGCTCGTGCAGGGGGGTCATGGTGATCTCGCCGGGCACCGGGAGCAGCAGGGGGGCGGTGTCGGCGAAGTAGAGCGACACCCAGCCGTCGCCGCCGGGCAGGGATCCCTGACCGGCCCAGACGACCTCACCGGACGCCGTCAGCTCGTCGAGAAGCGCGGGGGAGTAGCCCGGCACCCGCCCCGGCAGGATCAGCGTCTCGAGCGCGGAGGCGGGGACCGCCGCCCCCTGGAGTCGTTCGATGGCGCTGACCAGCGCGTCCATCGAGCGCCCCGGACCAGGTCTGGCGTGGGCTCTGTCCGTGCCCTCCGCCCATCCCCGCCCCGGGGAGAGGCCGGGAGCCGGCGTGCGGGCCGGGGTGATGCCGTGCCAGGCGGGCAGGAACGCGGCCAGCGCCTCAGGCGGGACCGGCTCGACCTCCTTGCGCAGCCGCGCGAGCGACCTGCGGCGGAGCAGGCGCAGCACACCGGCGTCGCACCACTCCTCGCCACGTCCGCCCGGCTGGAACTCGCCGGAGACCACCCGCCCCGCCGCGGCGAGCCGGCGCAACGTGTCGTCGACCACGGCGACGCCCACGCCGAAACGCGTCGCGGCCGTACCGGACGCGAACGGGCCGCGCGTACGCGCGTGGCGGGAGACGAGGTCGCCCAGCGGATCGGGCGCGGGGCCTGATCTCGCCTGGCCTCCTGTGGCGGGAGCCTCCAGGAACTCGTGGGGCACGCCGACCGGGAGCGGCACGCCGAGCGCGTCGCGCAGCCGCCACGCGTCCTCGACGGCCGCCCACTGCTCGTGGCCCGCGACCCGCACGCGGATCGCCCGGTGCGCCTTCTCGAGGCCTGTCAGCCAGGTCGGATCGCCCTGCCGGATCGACACGTCCTCGGCCAGCAGCGGGCCGTGCGACCGCAGCAGGTCGGCCAGGTCCTCGGCGTCGCGAAGCGGCCTGTCCAGCCGGGCCAGCTCGCGCTCGGCCTCGGCGATCACGTCCGCGTCGAGCAGCTCCCGCAGGTCGGCCTGGCCGAGCAGTTCGGCCAGCAGCGCCGTGTCGAGGGCGAGCGCCTGCGCCCGCCGCTCGGCCAGCGGCGCGTCGCCCTCGTACATGAACGCGCCGACGTAGTTGAACAGCAGCGACGCCGCGAACGGGGAGGCCTGGGAGGTCTCCACCTCGACGATCCTGACCCGGCGGGCGGCGATGTCCCGCATCAGCTGGACGAGCCCGGGCACGTCGAAGACGTCCTGGAGGCACTCGCGCATCGTCTCCAGGACGACGGGGAACGTGGCGTACTGGCTGGCAACGCCCAGCAGGTGCGCCGCGCGCTGACGCTGCTGCCACAGGGGGGTCCGCTTGCCGGGGCTGCGGCGCGGAAGCAGCAGGGACCGCCCGGCGCACTCGCGGAACCGGGAGGCGAACATCGCCGATCCCCCCAGCTCCTCGGTGACGATCTGCTCGATCTCCTCCGGATCGAAGGCCGCCAGGTCGGACGGCGCCTCGTCGAGGGTGTCGGGGATGCGCAGGACGATGCCGTCGTCGGAGTGGACGGCCTGAACGTCCATGCCGTACCGCTCGCGCAGCCGCCGCCCTACGGCCAGTGCCCACGGGGCGTGCACGCGGGCGCCGTACGGGGAGTGGATCACCACCCGCCAGTCGCCGAGCTCGTCGTGGAACCGCTCCACCAGGAGGGTGCGGTCGTCGGGCACGTAGCCGGTCGCCTCCCGCTGCTCCGCGAGGTAGGAGAGCAGGTTGCCCCCGGCGAACTCGTCGAGCCCGGCCGCGCGCACCCGGTCGCCCGCTCCGGCGGCCGCGGCGCCGGACAGCTCGCGCAGGAAGGCACCGATGGCGCGGCCCAGCTCGGCCGGCCGCCCGGCGGAGTCGCCGTGCCAGAACGGCAGCTTGCCCGGCTGTCCGGGTGCGGGGGAGACCAGCACCCGGTCGGCGGTGATGTCCTCGATCCGCCAGGACGTCGCCCCGAGCACGAACACGTCGCCCACGCGTGACTCGTAGACCATCTCCTCGTCGAGCTCACCCACGCGTGAGGCCTTGTCGCCGACGAGGAAGACGCCGAACAGGCCGCGGTCGGGGATCGTGCCGCCGTTGGTCACGGCCAGCCGCTGAGCCCCGGGACGGCCCTGGAGCGTCCCGGTCACCCGGTCCCACACGATGCGCGGCCGCAGCTCTGCGAACTCCTCACTCGGGTAGCGTCCGGCCAGCATGTCCAGCGTCGCCTCGAGGGCGCTGCGCGGCAGCGTCGCGTACGGCGCGGCCCTCTTGACGACGGCCTCCAGCGTGTCGACCGTCCACTCGTCGAGCGCGGTCATGGCAACGATCTGCTGGGCGAGCACATCGAGGGGGTTGCGCGGGTAGCGCAGCTCCTCGATCTGCCCGCTCTTCATCCGCTCGGCGACGACGGCCGTCTGCACGAGGTCGCCGCGATACTTCGGGAAGATCACGCCCCGGGACACCGCGCCGACCTGGTGGCCGGCCCGGCCGATCCGCTGCAGCCCGCTCGCCACGCTCGGCGGCGCCTCGACGCACGCGACCAGGTCGACCGCGCCCATGTCGATGCCGAGCTCCAGGCTGGACGTGGCCACGACGGCGGGCAGGCGCCCGGACTTGAGCGCCTCCTCGATCTGCGACCGCTCCTCCTTGGAGACCGACCCGTGGTGGGCGCGCACGATCTCCGGGATCACCCCGGCCGAGGCCCCGGCCTGCGCCATCAACTCGGCGGGCGTCGCCGTGGACCCCCCGGGACGCGCTCCGCCGGACTCGTCCGGGGCCGCGGGGGCCGACCTTCGCTCCCAGGCGAGCTCGTTGAGCCGGGTGCACAGGCGCTCGGAGAGGCGGCGGGAGTTGGCGAACACGATGGTCGAGTCGTGCGCCTCGATGAGGTCGAGCAGGTGCTGCTCCACGTGCGGCCAGATGCTGCGCCTGTGCTCCGCGGGCTGGCCCTCCGCGCCCGGGGCCGTCGGCGCGAGCTCGGTCATGTCCTCAACCGGGACCACGACCTCGACCTCGATGACCTTCTCCGAGGGCGGCTGCACCACCATGGCGGGACGGGCCCCGCCGAGGAACGCCGCGACCTCGCCGACGGGACGGACGGTCGCGGAAAGGCCGATGCGCTGGGCGGGCCGCGGCAGCAGGGCGTCGAGCCGTTCCAGGCTCAGCGCCAGATGGGCGCCGCGTTTCGTGGCCGCGACCGCGTGCACCTCGTCGATGACGACGGTCTCGACGCCGCGCAGCGCCTCCCGCGCCTGCGAGGTCAGCAGCAGGAACAGCGACTCCGGCGTGGTGATCAGGATGTCGGACGGCCGGGCGGCGAACCGCCGGCGGTCGTCGGCGGTCGTGTCGCCCGACCTGATGGCCACGGAGATCTCGGGCGCGGGGCTCCCCATGAGCCGGGCGGTCTGCTTGATTCCGGCGAGCGGGGCCCGGAGGTTCCGCTCCACGTCGACGGCGAGGGCCTTGAGCGGCGACACGTAGAGGACCCGGCACGGGCGAGCCGGTCCCGCGGGCTTCCCGCGGCCTCCGCGCGCCGGCCTTTCGGCGGCCGCCTCCGGCGCCGCCGCGTGCTCGATCGCGAGCCGGTCGATCGCCCACAGGA
Source organism: Planotetraspora phitsanulokensis (assembly GCF_016863295.1). Lineage (GTDB taxonomy): Bacteria > Actinomycetota > Actinomycetes > Streptosporangiales > Streptosporangiaceae > Planotetraspora > Planotetraspora phitsanulokensis. Next base: position 95,239 of record NZ_BOOP01000018.1, on the reverse strand, counting down.
ACGCGGCCAGCGTCTTGCCCGACCCGGTCGGCGCGACCACCAGCGTGTTGTCTCCGCGGGCGATGGACGACCAGGCGCCCTCCTGCGCGGCCGTCGGCGCCGCGAACGCTCCGGTGAACCACTGTCTGGTCACCGGGCTGAAGCCGTCGAGCGCACTCACCCGCCCATCATGCATCCGGCCTCCGACAGAATGCGCCGCGCCCGATTCCTCCGTGCACCCACCCACCGAAGCGATCTACCGGCGGATTCGCTCTGATTTACTTCCAACCCGGTCTGTATGCCCGCGCTTGGTTGAATCATCATCTATCTATGGAAATCGACTACGCGGCCATCGAGGCGGAGCGCGTGAGCATCCGCGAGCGCTACATCAGCGAGAACCGTCCCCCGAGCAGCGCGAGGGGCCTGCACCACTTCGCGCTGATCTCATCCGACGTCGAGCGCACGATCCGCTTCTACCACGAGCTGCTGGAGTTCCCCCTCACGGAGATCTTCGAGAACCGCGACTACAAGGGCTCCAACCACTTCTTCTTCGACATCGGCAACGGCAACCTGCTGGCCTTCTTCGACCTGCCAGGGCTCGACCTGGGGCCGTACCAGGAGGTCCTCGGCGGGCTCCACCACATCGCCATCTCGGTCGAGCGGCCCACGTGGGAGCGGCTGCGCGGCAAGCTCGACGCGGCCGGCGTGCAGTACCACGTCGAGAGCGACGCCTCGATCTACTTCCTCGACCCCGACGGCGCGCGGCTGGAGCTGCTCGCGGACCCGCTCGGTGAGATGTACGGCACCCGCGTGATGTGACGCTCGCCCGGAGGCGTGCCCCGGGTCCCGCGCGGGGCCTGGGCCGCCCCCGGACGGGGCCATACTGGGACCCATGCGCCTCACGGACTTCTGGAACCGCATGCACCGCCACTTCGGCGAGGTGTACGCGGAGTCGTGGGCGAAGGACTACGTCATCTCCGGCCTGGGCGGGCGGACCGTCGAGCAGGCACTCGCCGAGGGCGTGTCCGCCAAGCAGGTCTGGCACGCCGTCTGCCAGGTCGTGGACGTCGACTCCCGGCTGCGCTGACCACTTCTTTCTTCCTGGAACCCTTCTTTCCTCGCGCGCTATCACTTGAATGGCGGTTGAGTACTTGTTACCTTGTTGATGGGTTGAGTGGGGAGGAAGCCCATGAACGCAGAGGAAGGGCTGTCGCCCGGCCAGGCGCTTGAAGAGATCGACCGGGTGGACCAGGAGGTGCGGCGATCCGCGCGCGGAGTGGCCCGCCTGTTCCTGATCCTGGGGCTGTGCACCATGGTCTACTGGCCCGCGGTGTCCCTCGGCCGCGGTCTGGTCGCGGGTCTGGCGGGTGCGGGCTGGATCGTGCTGACGATCGCGTCCTGCGTCTACTGGTCGCGGATGCGCGTGCGCGACAGCTACACGATGCGGATCAACAGCCGGGTGAGCGCGATGTACGTCCTGGCCACCGTCGTGGTGTTCGCCTTCGTCGCGCTCGTCCTCCCCGACGACCGCGGTCTCGGCTGGATCGCCGCGCTCGTCGCGCTCTCCGTGCTCGCCGGGTCCTCCCTGGTGTACGCCGCCTGGCGGATCCGGGAAGTGCGATGACCACTCATCCTCGCCACGAGTTGGACGAGGTCATCCACGCCCCGGTCAGGCTGTCGATCATGGCGGCTCTGGCCGTGTCGGAGAAGGCCGACTTCCGGTTCCTGCGCGACACGATCGAGGTCAGCGACTCCCTGCTGTCCAAACACATCCTCACCCTCGAAGAGGCCGGATACGTCCGCGTCGAGAAGACGTTCGTCGGGAAGCGGGCCCGCACGTGGCTGTCGCTGACCGAGCGCGGGCGAGCGGCGTTCAACGCCTACACCGATGTGCTCCGACGGATCACCGAAGGAATCCCCCATGCTTGAGGTCCAGGATCTGCGCAAACGCTTCGGCGACAAGGTCGCCCTCGACGGTGTCGGCTTCGCCGTGCGGCCGGGCGAGATGTTCGGCTTCGTCGGGGCGAACGGCGCTGGGAAGACGACCACGATGCGGATCGTCATGGGCGTGCTCGACGCCGACTCGGGCGAGGTGCGCCTCGACGGGACGCCCCTGACGTACGACGCCCGCCGCCGGTTCGGCTACATGCCGGAGGAGCGCGGCCTGTATCAGAAGATGAAGGTCGCCGAGCAGGTCGAGTACTTCGGCAGGCTCCACGGCCTGGGCCGGGCCGCCGCCCGCGACGCCGCGGGCGAACTGCTCGAACGGCTGGGCCTTGCCGCGCGGCGCGACGACGCGGTGGAGGTGTTGTCGCTGGGCAACCAGCAGCGGGTCCAGCTCGCGGTGGCGCTGGTCCACAGTCCCGCGGTCCTGGTGCTCGACGAGCCGTTCTCCGGCCTGGACCCGATCGCGGTCGACGCGCTGGCCGAGGTGCTCAAGGACCGCTGCTCCTCGGGGGTGCCGGTGGTCTTCTCCAGTCACCAGCTCGAGCTCGTCGAGCGGCTCTGCGACTCCGTCGGCATCATCGCGGGCGGCCGCATGGTCGCCTCCGGCGCGGTCGACGAGCTGCGGGACACCGAGGGGCGCACGCTTCTCAAGCTCGTCGTACGCGGCGCGTCCCCGGGGTGGGCGGACGGCCTCGGCGAGGTCACCACCGACGGCGACCGGCAGGTGCTGCTCGTGGAGAGCGGCGACGATCAGGAGATCCTCCGCTCGGCCATGCGGGCCGGGGAGGTCGAGCACTTCGGCCGGCAGCGGCCCACACTCGCCGAGATCTTCAGGGAGGCCGTCGCATGAACGGGCTGTGGCTGGTCGCGGATCGCGAGATCCGCACGCGCATCCGGACGAGGGGCTTCCTCATCAGCCTCGGGCTCAGCGCGCTGCTCGTGGTCGCCCTGGCCTTCGTGCCGAAGCTCCTGGGCGGGAAGGACGCCTACGAGGTGGCGGTCGTCGGCGCGGTCCCCGTGGCCGCCCAGGACGTCACGTACACGAAGTATCCCGACGAGGCCGCGGCCCGCAAGGCCGTCTCCGGCGGGAAGGCCGACGCGGCCCTCATCGACGACCAGAAGGTCGTCAGCGAGGGGGAGCTCGACCAGCGCCTCGGGCTGCTCCTCGAGAGCGCGCACCGCGAGGGGAAGATCAAGGCCTCCGGCCTGGTGATCACTCCGTTGCAGGTCGAGACCGGGGCGACGGCGCAGTACCAGAGCGTGCGCACCGGCATCGCGACGCTGCTGGTTATGGTGCTGTTCTTCCTGCTCATCTACTCGTCCATGTACGTCGCGATGGGGGTCGTCGAGGAGAAGGGCAGCCGGATCGTGGAGATCCTGCTCGCCGCCGTACGGCCCTGGCAGCTGCTCGGCGGGAAGATCGTCGGCCTGGGGCTGCTGGGGCTGCTCAACCTGGCGGTCGTCATCGGCGGCGGTCTGATCGCCGCCTCGGCGACGGGGCTCGCCGCGGACTTCCCGCCCGGCATGGGCGGCATCGTGATCAGCACCGTGGTGTGGTTCGTGCTCGGCTACGCCTTCTTCTCGGCGCTCGCCGCGGCCTTCGGATCGCTGGTGTCCCGCCAGGAGGAGGTCAACAGCGTGCTGACGCCGATGACGATGCTGATGACCCTCACCTACCTGGTGGCCTACTTCGCGGCCGTCGAGCCCGAGGGCACGCTCGCCAGGATCCTGTCGGTGGTGCCGCCCTTCTCCTCGATGGTGATGCCGGTCCGCACGGCCGCGGCCGACGTGCCGATCGTGGAGATCGTGTTGTCGGCGGGGCTCATGGTGGTGGCGGTCGTCGCGGTGCTGTTCGCGGGCGCCCGCGTCTACAACAGGGCCGTCGTCCGCACCGGGGCGCGGGTCAAACTGGCGGAGGTCCTGCGGTAGACCAGTGGCCGGCGGCGCGTTCCGGATGTGATCGAACAGTCGTTCGGCTATATTTGGAACCGCCGCCGGGGTGCGGCGACCGGAGACCTCATCCCGAGGCGTGACACGAAAGCCCGGGAAAATGTCGGCGGCACCCCGTAGCTTTCCGGTGACCGAGCAGACGACGACCCTTCCAGGGGGCACCAATGGCAATCAACGACCGCGAGAAGGCCCTTGAGACCGCCCTCGCGCAAATCGAGCGGCAGTTCGGCAAGGGCTCCGTCATGCGCCTCGGTGACGACGCGCGCGCCCCGGTCGAGGTGGTCCCGACCGGGGCGATCGCCCTCGACGTCGCCCTCGGCATCGGCGGCTACCCCCGCGGCCGGATCGTGGAGGTCTACGGTCCGGAGAGCAGCGGCAAGACCACGGTCTCGCTGCACGCGGTGGCCAACGCCCAGAAGGGCGGCGGGATCGCGGCGTTCATCGACGCAGAGCACGCCCTCGACCCCGAATACGCGAAGAAGCTCGGCGTGGACGTGGACGCGCTGCTCGTCTCGCAGCCCGACACCGGCGAGCAGGCCCTTGAGATCGCCGACATGCTGATCCGTTCGGGCGCGGTCGACATCATCGTGATCGACTCGGTGGCGGCGCTGGTGCCCAAGGCCGAGATCGAGGGCGAGATGGGCGACAGCCACGTGGGCCTCCAGGCCCGCCTGATGTCGCAGGCCCTCCGCAAGATCGCGGGCGCGCTCAACCAGACCAAGACGACCGCCATCTTCATCAACCAGCTGCGCGAGAAGATCGGCGTCATGTTCGGATCGCCGGAGACCACCACGGGTGGCAAGGCGCTCAAGTTCTACGCCTCGGTCCGGCTGGACGTGCGGCGGATCGAGACGCTCAAGGACGGCACCGAGCCCGTCGGCAACCGGACCCGGGTCAAGGTCGTCAAGAACAAGATGGCCCCGCCCTTCCGCCAGGCCGACTTCGACATCCTGTACGGCCTCGGCATCTCGCGCGAGGGCGGTCTCATCGACATGGGCGTCGAGCACGGGTTCGTCCGCAAGGCGGGCGCCTGGTACACCTACGAGGGCGACCAGCTCGGGCAGGGCAAGGAGAACGCCCGCAACTTCCTGAAGAACAACCCCGACATCGCCAACGAGATCGAGAAGAAGATCAAGGAGAAGCTCGGGGTCGGGCCGCGTCTGGACACGCCCAGCGAGCCGGCGGCGGCCGCCGCCCCCGCGGCGGCTCCGTCGACCGGGCGGGGCGCCAAGGCCGCCGCCGCGCCCAAGCCGGGTGATGTCTGAGCTCCGCGATGAGGCCTGACGAAACAACCCCCGGCCCGGCCGACGAGATCAGGCCGGGGGACTGGAACTCAGGTCCGTGGGACGGCTCCTCCGGCGACGACCGCCCGCGTGACACCGCTGCGACGCTCGACGGCCTCCGTGAGCGGATCCGGCAGGGTGAGGGCGTCAGGTCCGGTGGCGCCGGCGGGCCTGACGGATACGCCGGTGACGATTTCTTCGAAGCCGGCGGCCGCCGATCCGCTCGCGCCTCGGATGAACGGCGTGGCGGTGGCGCCCGCCGTGACCGCAGGCAGGGACGTCGGCGGGGATGGTCGCCCGACGGCCCTCAGGAGGGCTCTGCGGCGAGCCAGGGGCCCGATGCGGACCCCGAGGCGGTGGCCAGGGCGATCTGCCTGCGCCTGCTGACCATGGCGCCGAAGACGAGAGCTCAGCTGGCCGAGGCGCTGCGCAAGCGGGAGGTGCCCGAGGAGGCGGCGCAGGCCGTGCTCGAGCGGTTCTCCGAGGTGGGGCTCATCGACGACGAGGCGTTCGCCGCGGCGTGGGTCATCTCCCGGCACATCGGGCGGGGACTGGCCCGCCGGGCGCTCGCCCAGGAGCTGCGTCACCGGGGAGTGGAGGAGGAGACCGTCAAGGAGGCGGTCGCCCGGCTCGATCCGGATCAGGAGGTCGAGACGGCCCGCGCCCTGGTGGCCCGGAAGCTGGCCGCCACACGCGGAGCGGATCCGAAAACCCGCACGCGCCGGCTGGCCGGGATGCTCGCCCGCAAGGGCTACTCCCCGGGCCTGGCGTTTCGCGTGGTCCGGGAGGCTTTGGAGGCGGAAGGCATGGACACGGACGACCTTCCCGGGGAATTCGGTTGACCAAGAACGCCCGGCCAAAGTGACTTGACAGACCGTCTTTGCTTGCCCGTTACCTCTCTGACGCTTAATCTCGACCGCAGTGAGGAGTTACTCCGCACAGCGCGGATTTGCCATAACGGTGAACGACGGACAAGAGAGTTAGACGGGCCTTCGGGTCATATCGGGTGGCCTGCCGGCCGTCCGGATATCGTGACGATATTTGTCCTGGTGACGCCACCGGGTGGAGCTGTGCTGCGCGTGTGACCCTTCGCTTGCCGGGAAGTCCTGAGGCGAGAGGGGTGAGCGAGCATGAACACGATCGTGATCGTTCTGGCGGTTGCGGTGGTCTTGCTGGCTCTCGTGGCGATAGCCGCGCTCCTCGTCGTCGTCCGCCGAACCGCCGCCTCCGGCAAACTGTCAGGCCCCTCACCCGAGCAACTCGCCGAGGCCAAGGCCGAGATGAACGAGGAGCTCGAGCGGGCGAGGCAGGAGGCGGAGGAGATCCGCACGAAGGCCGAGCGGGACGCGGGGGAGATCCTCAAACGATCGGAGTCCCTGGCCGAGGGCGCCGCGCTGTCGCGCAAGGAGGTCGAGGAGGAGTCCCGCCTCCTCAAGAACGAGCTCAAGGAGCTGCGCTCCGATCTCGAACGCCGCGAGAACCGGCTCGGCGAGCGCGAGCAGCGGCTCGACGAGGAGGCCAGGCGGCAGGCCGATCGGGCGCGCAAACTGGCCGAGACGGAGACCGAGCTCGCCGACCGTCGCGAAGAACTCGACCGGGTCGCGGACAAGCGCCGGCAGATCCTGGAGCGGGTCGCCGGGCTCACCGCGGAACAGGCCAAGACGGAGCTGGTCAAGGAGATCGAGAACCAGGCCAAGCGGGAGGCCGCGCTCATCGTCAGGGAGATCGAGGGCGAGGCCCGCAAGGAGGGCGAGAAGCGCGCCTGCAAGATTGTGACCCTGGCCGTCCAGCGGGTCGCCACGGAGCAGACCGCCGAGTCGGTGGTCAGCGTGCTCCATCTGCCGGGCGACGAGATGAAGGGCCGCATCATCGGCCGCGAGGGCCGCAACATCAGGGCCTTCGAGTCCACGACGGGCGTCAACCTCATCATCGACGACACCCCCGAGGCCGTGCTCCTGTCCTGCTTCGACCCGGTGCGGCGGGAGACCGCCCGGCTGACGCTGGAACGCCTCGTGCTCGACGGCCGCATCCATCCGCAGCGGATCGAGGAGGCCTACGAGCGCAGCCGCGAGGAGGTGCGGGAGCTGTGCGTGCGGGCCGGTGAGGACGCCCTGGTGGAGCTCGGCATCACCGAGATGCACCCCGAGCTCGTCACCCTGCTCGGCCAGCTCCGTTACCGCACCTCCTACGGTCAGAACGTGCTGAAGCACCTGATCGAGTCGGCGCACCTCGCCGGGATCATGGCGTCGGAGCTGGGACTCGACCGCGAGCTGGTGAAGCGGGGCGCGCTGCTCCACGACATCGGCAAGGCGCTCACCCACGAGGTCGAGGGCAGCCACGCCCTGATCGGCGCCGAGATCGCCCGGCGGTACGGCGAGCACGAGGACGTCGTGCACGCGATCGAGGCGCATCACAACGAGGTGGAGGTCCGCACGGTCGAGGCGGTCCTCACCCAGGCCGCCGACGCGATCAGCGGCAGCCGCCCCGGGGCCCGGAGGGAGTCGCTGGAGGCGTACGTGAAGCGGCTGGAGCGCCTGGAGGAGATCGCCCAGTCCTACGAGGGCGTGGACAAGGTCTTCGCCATGCAGGCCGGCAGGGAGATCAGGGTGATGGTCCGTCCCGACTCCGTGGACGACATCCAGGCCCAGGTCATCGCCAGGGACGTGGCCAAGCAGGTCGAAGAGGAGCTGACGTATCCCGGTCAGATCCGGATCACCGTGGTGCGCGAGTCCCGGGCGACCGAGTTCGCCCGCTGACCCCTCGAAGCCCCCGGGAGCTCGTGAAATCCCGGCCCGAAGCCCCCGAAGCCCCCCGACAGCCGGTCTACTGGAAGATCTGCAGGTAGAACGACAACTCGGCGGCCAGAGCGGCGGTCCTGGTCTCCAGCCGGCGGAACCCGTGAGCCTCGCCTTCGAAGGTGAGATAGGTGCAGGGGATGTCGCGGGCGGTGAGGCGGTCGGCGAAGGCCTGCGACTGGGACGGCGGCACGACCGGGTCGGCGAGCCCCTGCATGAGCAGCATCGGGCAGGCGACCTCGTCGGCGCGGGACAACGGCTCGCGGGAGCCGTACAGGGACTCCGGTCCGACCAGCCATTCCACGTAACGGGACTCGAAGTCGTGCGTGGCGTCCACGAACGGCCCGAGGGCGCTGACGCCCGCGACCGAGACCCCTCCCGCGAAGACGCCGGAGGCGCAGCAGGCCGCCATGACCGTCCAGCCTCCGGCGCTCTCACCGCGGATGGCGATGCGCGCGGGGTCGGCGAGACCCTCGGACGCGAGCCACCTGGCCGCCGCGACGGTGTCCTCGACGTCGGCGATGCCCCACTGGCCGCGCAGCCGCTCACGGTAGGCCCTGCCGTACCCGGTGGAGCCGCCGTAGTTGACGTCCAGCACCCCGATGCCGCGGCTGGTGAAGAACGCCTTGTCCAGGCTCAGCGCGGTGGTCGCGTGCGCCGTCGGCCCGCCGTGCACGAAGACGACGTACGGCGAGGGCCCGTCCGCGGTGTGGCCCGGATTGGCCGGCGGGTAGAGGTGGCCGTGGACGCGGCGGCCGAGACCGCCCTCGATCTCGACGGCCCGTGGGCGGGGCAGGTAGGCGACATCGGGCAGTTCGGGGATGTCGCGGCGCAGTCCCTCGACCCTGCCGGTCACCATGTCGATCCGGACGACCGAACGAGGCGTGTCCGGGCCGTACGCGATCCCCGCGAGGACCGTGCCGTCGGCGCTGAACGCGGGCATCCACCCCTGGTAGGGCACGTCGACGTCGGTGAGGACACCGGTGTGGGGGTCGAGGACGCCCAGGCGCAGGTCTCCCCGCCCGTGGACGACGGCGAGCCGTCCGTCCTCCAGCACGAGGTACGGCAGACCGCCGAGTTGCCACAGCGGCCCCGCGAACTCCTCCTCGGCGGGGAACAGGGCCAGCGGCGAGGTGCCGAAGATGCCGATCTGGTAGAGGTTCCACCAACCCGACCAGTCGGAGATCAGGTACAGATTGCGGTCGTCGCGCCACCGCGGGGCCAGTACCGACTCGGTGACGCCGCCCTTGATGGTCCACGACCGGCCGTCGGCGACGCTGGTGATACGCAGCTCGGTGCCGACCCACGGCATGCGCGGGTGGTTCCAGCAGATGTAGGCGACGTGTTCCCCGTCGGGGGAGATCGTGGGGGAGGCGTAGAAGTCGCTGCCGCTCGCCCGTTCGACGATCGCGGAGGGCCTGCCGTCCGGCACCGCGTCCGGCTGAGCGGCCGGTGGCAGCGCGACGGACACGATCGAGCGGCTGACCTTGGCGTCCGGATGATGCCGCTCCTGGACGCACCACACCTCGGTTCCGTGGGGGAACTCGTGGACCAGCAGGTCGGCGTAGCGCAGGCCGGTCGGCAGTTCGGGCTCGGGGGTCAGGGCGCGGGGCTCGGCGCCCTCCTCCAGGAAATAGAGCCGCTGGTCGGCATGGTGGGTGAAGACGATGCCGCGGCCCGGGACGACGGCGTAGGAACGCCCGCCGTACTCGTGCACGCGGGTGCGCGCGTCCCACGGCGCGGCGAGCAACTCCCTGCGTGTTCCGTCGGCGGCGCGGTGCACGACCGTGCGCCGTCCGCCCTCGGCGGGCCTGCTCTCCTCCCACCAGACCTCCTCGCCCAGGACCGTGGGGAAGCCGAGACCCAGACCGGAACGGGCGACGTCGGTCGTGGAGATCGGTGACTGCCAGGGAGCGAAGGGCGCCTGGGACTCGGGGGGCATGACCGCATCCTGCCGGAAACCGGGTCCACGCGAGGCCGGTTATCCCTTTTCGGGAGCGGAGGGAGATTCAAGGGCAGGGGGAGCGGTGTATCGGGTGGCCAGGACGCCGAGATAGTCGATGACCGCCTGTTTCCAGGTGCCGTCGTCGAACATGTGGCGCAACGCGTCGTCGACCTGGTCGCGGAGGGCGACTGACCCGGTGGCGATGCCGTACCGCTGGGCGGTCAGCGGCCTTCCGCTGAACCGGAACCGGCCCGGGTACTGGGCCACCAGACCGGCCAGCACGGGGGCGTCGGCCACGATGGCGTCGGTCCTGCCGTCGGCGAGCAGAGGCGCGCAGGCCGCCGGGACGTTGGCCTGGGCGAGGAAGACGTCCCGCCATTTCGTGCCGAAACGGGCGACGAGCGGCTTGGCCGACGCCCGGGTGGCGCACACCCGCTTGCGGGAGAGGTCCCCGGCACCGTTGATCGACAGGTCGCCGGCGCGGACGAGGATGTCGGTGCTCGTCACGAGATACGGACCCGCCGTGGGGCCGGGACCCTGTGGGCCGATCACGATGTCGGCCTGGGCGGGATCGTAGGTGTAGCTGATCTGGTCGTCGCGATATCCGAGCTCACGGGCGACGTAGGTCGCGACGGCGATGTCGAAGCCGGAGTACCTTCCGTCCGGGAGCCGGGTCACCAGTCCCGGCTCTCCCTGGCGCACGCCGATGACCAGGGGGCCGCCGCCGATCCCGCATCCGGTGAGACTCCCGGTGAGAAACCCTGCGAGAAACACGGCCACCAGGCAGTTCACCAGGCTGACGCCACGCCACACCTGCTCAATATCGAGGTCCCGTACGGCAGGCGCCAACCAGCGACACGGCAAGTTCCTCTAATGGAGAGGTGCGGTCCGTCCCACCCGATCACTGCGTCGCTTCATTGGGGCAGGCCGGCTCCGGCGCCCATCCCGATGACTCCAGGTGCGGCGATCGGCTTGGCGCCGGTCTTCCGGCTGCGCCTGCTGCGCTTCTCCAGCCAGGTGGCCAGGGCGCTGAGCGCCATGTTGAGGCCGATGTAGATGACGCCGATGACAATGGCCGCGGGCACGAGAGAGCCGAAGAAGACCGCTGGGATGATCTTGAAGCCGTAGTTCAGCAGGTCCACGTACGCGATGATGTAGCCGAGCGCGGTGTCCTTGAGCAGGACGACCAACTGGCTCACGATGGCCGGCATCATCGCCGTCACGGCCTGGGGGAGCAGGACCAGCCGCATCACCCCGCCCTTGCGGAGCCCGATGGCGTACGCCGCCTCCGACTGCCCCCTCGGCACGGCCAGGACGCCGGCCCGGACGACCTCGGCGAGAACCGACCCGTTGTAGAGGGTCAGGCCCAGCACCAGGGCCGGGAGGGTGTAGTCGCCGCTGCCGAGGACACTGGGCGCCAGATAGGCGAGGAAGAAGATCAGCAGCAGCAGCGGGATCGCGCGGAAGGTCTCGACGACCGTGCCGGCCGGAATCCTGATCCAGCGATGGTCGGAGAGCCTCGCGAGGCCGAAGACCGCACCGAAGGCCAGTGCGCACACGGCGCCGAGACCGGCGGCCTCCAACGTGCCGAGCAGACCCGGGATGATGAACTCGGTCCAGGTCGTGGCCTCGGTGAACGGCTTCCAGATCTTGCCCTGCCACTGGCCCTTCTGGTCGAACTTGACGTAGACGAAGTAGGCCACCGCGGCGAGCGCGATGACGGCGACCAGGGTCAGCGCGTTGTTGCGCAGCCGCGCGCGCGGGCCGGGCGCGTCGAAAAGGACAGTCGAGCTCATCGGACCACCGCCAGGCGACGCGACAGCCAGCCGGTGAAGAAGCCGACCGGGAGGGTGACGGCCATGAAGGCCAGGACGAGCCCGATGAAGATGGGGATCGACACCCCGGTGTCGTCGAAGGTGTCCTTCATCACGAACGCGGAGTCCGCGAGATAACCGGCCGCGAGGGCCACCGTGGTGTTCTTGATCATCGCGATCATCACGCTGCCGAGGGGGGCGACGACCGCCCGGAAGGCCTGCGGCAGGATGATCAGCCGCAGCGACTGCAGGAAGGTCAGCCCGATCGCGCGTGCCGCCTCGGCCTGCCCCAGCGGCACGGTGTTGATGCCGGAGCGCAGCGCCTCCCCGACGAAGGTCGCGGTATAGGCGGACAGGCCCAGGACCACCAGCCAGAACCCGTTGGTCGAGGGCTCGTCGGAGAAGGTGAGCCCGATGGTGTCGCTCAGGCCGAGTGCCGAGAAGGCCAGCACCAGCGTCAGCGGCGTGTTCCGCACGACGTTGACGTAGACGGTTCCGGCGGCGCGCAGGACCGGCGTCGGCGAGACCCGGAACGACACGAGGACCGTGCCGAGGACCAGGGAGATCACCGCGCACACGAGGGCGATCTTCACGTTCACCAGGAAGCCCGCGGCCAGGTCGGGCGCGTATTCGATCAGATCATCCATCGTGCTCCACCACGGGTACGGCGGCGGCCGGTGACCGGGTCACCGGCCGCCATGAGGCGACGTGCTCAGGCGCAGGGCTCGAATGTGGGGGCACTGGTCGGGGCCGTCAGACCCTGAGCCTTGCCGAACCACTTGGTGAACAGCTGCTGCGCGGTGCCGTCCGAGTACATCTTGGTGATGGCCTTGTTGACGGCCTCACAGGTCGCGGTGTCGCCCTTCTTGAGGCCCACGCCGTACTTCTCGTCGGTGAACGGCTGGCCGAGGATCTTGAAGTTGCCGCCGCCCTGCTCCGCGGCCTGGGTGGCGAACCCGGCCAGGATCAGGTCGTCGGTCGTGACCGCGTCCAGGTTGTTGCCGGTGAGCTTGGCCACGCACTCGGAGTAGTTCGCGGCGCCCACGAGCTGGGCGTCGAGGTCGAGCTCGCCGTCCGGCGGCGGGTCGGTGATCCGCTTGTAGGAGTTGGAGCCCGCGGCCTGGCAGATCCGCTTGCCGGCCAGGTCGGTGGGCTTGGTGATGGCGGTGTCGTCACCGCGGACCATCACGTCCTGGTGCGCCACGACGTAGGGCCCGCCGAAGGTGACCTTCTCCTTGCGGCTGTCGGTGATGGAGTAGCTCGCGAAGATGATGTCGACCGTGCCGTTGGCGAGGAACGCCTCACGGTTGGAGGAGGCCGACTCCTTCCAGGTGATGTCGACGTCGTCGGCGCCTCCGGCGAGCTCCTTGATGACGTACTTGGCGACGTCGACGTCGTAGCCCTCCGGCTCGGCACCCTTCTTCAGACCCAGGTTCGGCTGGTCCCACTTGGTGCCGACGACCACCGTCTTGCCGTCCTTGACCTTCTCGGCGACGGTGGCGTACGTCTTGTCACCTCCGCACGCCGCAAGGCTCGCGGACATGGCCGTGACGGCGAGCACCGCCCCGATTCGGCGTAGTCGCATACCTTCCCCTCATCTCTTCCCTGCGCCTGGCCGTTCAGGGCCGACACATATGTGGTCAGTGCGTAAGGATCTTGGACAGGAAGTCCCTGGCCCGGTCTGACTTGGGCTGGGTGAAGAACTCTTCGGGCGCGCTCTCCTCGACGATCTGGCCGTCGGCCATGAAGACGACCCGGTCGGCGGCCCGCCGGGCGAAGCCCATCTCGTGGGTGACGACGAGCATCGTCATGCCGTCGCTCGCGAGGCCGACCATGACGTCCAGGACCTCCTGGACCATCTCGGGGTCGAGCGCCGACGTGGGCTCGTCGAAGAGGATCATCTTGGGGTCCATCGCGAGCGCCCGGGCGATGGCGACGCGCTGCTGCTGACCGCCGGACAGCTGCGCCGGGTACTTGGCGGCCTGCGAGGCGATGCCGACCCGCTCGAGCAGTTCGAGGCCGCGCTGCTCGGCCTGCTGCCGGGCGATGCCCCGGACCTTGATCGGGCCGAGGGTGACGTTCTCGAGGATCGTCTTGTGGGAGAAGAGGTTGAACGACTGGAACACCATGCCGACCTCGGACCTCAGCTTCGCGAGGGCCTTGCCCTCCGCGGGGAGCGCCTGCCCGTCGAACGTGATGCCGCCCGAGTCGATCGTCTCAAGCCGGTTGATCACCCTGCATAAGGTCGACTTGCCGCCGCCCGAGGGGCCGATCACGACGACGACCTCGCCGCGCGCCACGCTCAGCTCGATGTCCCTCAGCACATGCAAGGTGCCGAAGTGTTTGTTCACTGCCTCAAGCTTGACTAGAGGGGAAGAGCCACCGGCCTCGGTCATGGTCAACAACGTAGGGGCGTAAATATCGCCAAGTCACTAATCCCTCGGTACCGATCCGATCACAGCCAGCGCACTTGCGGGGGATCCGGGCGGTTGTCCTCGCGGCTGACGGGGTGGGGCCGGGCGGGGCGACGGGCGGCCCCCGAGGTGCCGCGGCGCTTGTCAGGACCGTTCCCATGCGGGGAACCGGGGATTTCGGGCCGCCCACATCGGACTTGCGGCCACCGCTCAGGAACCGTTCAGCGGGGCGGGCTTCGCCTCCCGTACGGGATGGGCGGGGGAGAGCCTAACCTTGTACTGCGATGACTGTGACCACTCAGGGCCCCGAGGGCGCGACCCGGACGTACGAGGTGCGGACCTACGGCTGCCAGATGAACGTGCACGACTCCGAGCGACTGGCCGGGATGCTGGAGGACGCCGGGTACGTCCGCGCCCCCGACGGCGAGACGGCGGACGTGGTCGTGTTCAACACCTGCGCCGTGCGTGAGAACGCCGACAACAGGCTCTACGGAAACCTCGGTCACCTGAGGCCGATCAAGATGGCCCGCGAGGGCATGCAGATCGCCGTCGGCGGATGCCTCGCGCAGAAGGACCAGGGCGAGATCGTCCGCAGGGCGCCCTGGGTCGACGTGGTCTTCGGCACGCACAACATCGGCTCGCTTCCGGTGCTGCTGGAGCGGGCCCGCATCGCCGAAGAGGCCCAGGTCGAGATCAAGGAGTCCCTGGAGACCTTCCCCTCCACGCTGCCGACCAAGCGGGAGTCGCCCTACGCCGCCTGGGTGGCGATCTCGGTCGGCTGCAACAACACCTGCACCTTCTGCATCGTGCCGTCGCTGCGGGGCAAGGAGAAGGACCGCCGCCCCGGCGACGTGCTCGGCGAGATCCGCACGCTGGTCGACCAGGGCGTCCTGGAGGTCACCCTGCTCGGGCAGAACGTCAACACCTACGGCGTCGAGTTCGGCGACCGGCTGGCGTTCGGGAAGCTGCTGCGGGCGTGCGGAGACGTCGACGGCCTGGAGCGGGTCCGCTTCACCTCGCCGCACCCGGCGGCCTTCACCGACGACGTGATCGCGGCCATGGCCGAGACGCCGAACGTCATGCACCAGCTCCACATGCCGCTCCAGTCGGGCTCCGACCGGGTGCTGAAGGCCATGCGCCGGTCGTACCGCTCGGACCGCTACCTCGGGATCATCGAGCGGGTCCGCGCCGCCATGCCGGACGCGGCCATCTCCACCGACATCATCGTCGGCTTCCCCGGCGAGACCGAGGAGGACTTCCAGCAGACGCTCGACATCGTGCGGCAGTCGCGGTTCGCCAACGCGTTCACGTTCCAGTACTCCATCCGCCCCGGCACTCCGGCGGCCACCATGGACGGCCAGGTGCCGAAGGCGGTCGTCCAGGAGCGCTACGAGCGTCTCGTCGCCCTCCAGGAGGAGATCTCCTGGGAGGAGAACAAGAAGCAGATGGGCCGCACGCTCGAGGTGCTCGTCGCCGAGGGCGAGGGCCGCAAGGACGACGCGACCCGGCGACTGTCCGGCCGCGCCGCCGACAGCCGCCTCGTGCACCTGGCCGCCGTCGACGCGCGTCCCGGCGACATGGTGACGGTCGAGGTCACCTACGCCGCGCCCCACCACCTCGTGGCCGACAAGGTCCTGGGCGTGCGCCGTACCCGTGCGGGCGACGCCTGGGAGGCGCGGCAGGGACGGCCCGCGACGGGCAACGCGGTGAGCCTGGGCATGCCCACCATCGGGCGTCCCGCAGTCTCTCCCGAGGCGTCGGACGGCTGCTCCGTGTTGTCACCGCTCGGGCACTGACCCGCTCGCTCGGGAACTATCGGGAACTAGCCGCCGGTCGTCAGTTGGGCGACGACGCGATAGCAGTAGTCGCGGCGGGCGTCGTGGTAGGTCGCGCACGGGTCGGGAAGACGGCTCGGACCGGGCTGAGGTGCTTCAGGCTGACGCGCGGCGGTGGCCGGTCCGGATGCGGTCGAGCTTGGCCGGAGTTGAGGCGCTCCGGGTTGCGGCCCCGGCTCGCCGGGAACCGGCCGTGGTGCCGACGATCTCGCGGCGCCGGGCGGAGCCTGGGTCACTCCCTGAGCCACGCCCCGGGACGCTCCTGGGGGCGCTCCCGCGCCTGGCGCGGCCGGGGCCGCTGGAGTCGGCCGGGCGGGCTTCTTGCCGGGCATGCGCGGGGGCACCACCGGGACGGGTGTCCGGCTCGGGGTGAACTCGCCGTGACCGGGATGGCCGGAGCCCCGCCGTCGCTTCGCCGGGTCGCCCTGCTGTCTCGCGGGGTCGTCCGGTGCCAGGTTGACCGCGCCGGGAGGCAGTTCGGCGGCGTCCTGCGCGCCGGGCGCCTCCCCGGCGATCACGCCGGGCGCCCATGTCGCCTCCGGGACGTCCGGGGCTTCCGGGGTCTCCGGAGGTGTGGCCGGCCCTGGGACGACGAAGGACGCCGGGGCGGCCGCCGGCGTCGTCTGTCCGCGGACGACACCGGCGCTCGACGACAGGGCAAGGACGATGCCCAGGCCGGCGAGGCCGATGATGGTGGTGACACCCGCCAGGGCGAGAGCCGTACGAGCTCGTTGGGGAGGCCCGGGACGTGGCGGGGGAGAAAAGTTCGACAATGTCGTGATTCTTCCGTAATTATCCAGTGACTGTTTTGTTATCTCCCCAGTGTGGTGGCCCATCTCCGCCCGCGCCCCAGAATTCCCAAGACTCAAGCCCCTCCAGGTGAGTGCCGCCATAAACGAACCTGTGCATGATCACGAACAGGGGTGTGGTGGTCGGCGGGCATTCGCGCGAACTTGTGCATGATCACGCGGGAGGGGGTGGGTAGGCTGGGCGGGTGCTGGTCGCAGCGGGTGTCTGCCCGCATCCTCCGCTGATCGTGCCGGAGCTTGCCGGGGCCGCGGCGTCAGAGCTCGACGATCTCCGCGCCGCCTGTGCGGAAGTGATCCGTTCCCTGGTCGGGTGTGATCCCGATCTGCTCGTGGTCGTCGGGCCCGCCGAGAGGTCCGCCGCATATCCCGGCGACGCGGCCGGGACCATGAGGCCCTGGGGAGCGGACGTACGCACTGGTCGAGGCGAGCCCGTCCTCCCGCTCTCGCTGACCGTCGGCCGATGGCTGCTCGACAGGTACGCCCCCGACCCCGATGCTCTGCCCGTGCTGCGCGTGGAGGCCGTCGCGGCGGACGCGTCTCCCGCAGACTGCGCCGCTTTGGGCGGGGAGATCGCCCGGTCCGCCGATCGGGTCGCGATCCTGGCCATGGGGGACGGCTCGGCCAGGCTCACCGAGAAGTCCCCCGGTTACCTGCATCCCGGCGCCGTGGCGTACAACGACATGATCGGCAGGGCGATCGCGTCGGGGGAGGCGGGCCCGCTCGCCGGCCTGGACCCGGCGGAGGCCGAGGAGCTGTGGGTCGGCGGAAGGGCGTCGTTCCAGGTCCTCGCGGCCGCCGCCGAAGCGGCGGGCAGGTGCGTCTGCGCGCCGCTCTACGACGACGCCCCGTACGGCGTCGGCTACTTCGTCGCCCGGTGGTCCTTCGAAGGGACGCCGTCGTGAGGACGTCACAGGTCAGTGCGCGTGCCCGATGTACTCGTCGCGGCGCCACAACATCGCGGCGAGCATGAGCGGGAACATCGCCATGTGCGCGACGACCATCAGCGACTCGCCGTCGATCACGTCGAGCCACAACAGCGGGAAGACCGGCAGCGCGGGAGCGAACATGGCGCCGCACATCTCCAGGGTCGGCGCCCAGCGGTGCCCGCGATACCGCATCCATGCGGCCATGCCCGCGGACATCTCGAACGCCATGAGCAGGTAGGCGAGCTCGGGATCCCGTTCGTGTGAGAATCCCAGCCCGGCGGCGCCCAGGAGCAGTCCGAGCAGGATCATCCCGGCGAACATGGTGATGAGCATCTCGATGTAGTGCCAGGTGAATCGCAGCCAGTGGGAGCGGGGTTTCGACGTCGTCGAAGTCATGCCCCCACTGTGTTTTCCCCGCGGGGCGGCGGCCAAGGAAGCGAGATGTGCCCGTCCGAATACTTGGGCACCCTGTCTTTCCGGCATAGTCTCGCCGGATGACGGAACGGCGCGTGATCGTCATCGGGTATGACGCGGCGGAGTTGCTCGACATCGCGTGTGTGACCACCGCGCTCGAGGCGGCGAACTGGCAGGGCGCCACGACCCGTTACGGCGTCCGCCTGGCCGCGCCGGGAGGCCGGCCCGTCACCTGCGGCACGGGCCTGACGCTCCAGGTCCAGGAGTCGCTCGAACGGGTCACCGGTCCCCTCGACACGCTCATCGTGGTCGGCGGAATCGGGCACGAGGCCGCGGCCGGCGACCGGTCGATCCTCGGTCATGTCCGCCGCCTCGCACGCGAGAGCCGGCGCGTGGCGTCGGTGTGCACCGGAGCCGGCATCCTGGCGGCGGCGGGACTCCTCGACGGCCGGAGGGCCACGACTCACTGGGAGTGGGCGGACGAGCTCGCCGCCCGCAATCCGGCCGTCCTGTTCGATCCGGGCCCGATCTTCATCAGGGACGGGAACACGATCACCTCGGCGGGGGTCACCTGCGCGCTGGACCTCACGCTCGCCCTCATCGAGGAGGACCACGGCCCCGAACTCGCCCGCCGCGTGGCCCGGACCCTGGTGACCTACATGCAGCGGCCGGGCAACCAGGCCCAGATGAGCGTGTTCACGGCCGCGCCGCCGGTCGCGGACGGCCTGGTCAAGAGGATCGTCGACCGCATCAAGGGCGATCCGTCGGCGGACCTGACCACGGCCACGCTGGCGGCCGCCGCCGGGGTGAGCGAGCGGCATCTGACCCGGCTGTTCCTGCGGCACGTGGGACGTACCCCGGGCCGGTTCGTACGGCAGGCGCGCATCGAGGCCGCGGCGAACCTGCTGGCCTCCACGTCGCTCCCCGTGGCCGTCGTGGCTGCGCGCTGCGGTTTCGGCACCGCGGAGACTCTGCGCCAGGCGTTCGTCGACCGGTACGGCATCCCGCCCTCGCGCTACCGGTCCGCCAACGCGTCGACGTCGGCTGTGTCCACGTCAGCGGACGCGCCCACGGCTCGCGCCTGAGCGGGACGGCCTGCTCAGGGACGCCGGCGGGGGACCGGAACCCGCGTCAGGTCGCGAGCGGTGACGATCTCGCCGTCGAACTCCTTGGCGGCCTCCCCGATGAAGCGCGGCTCGTCCGCGAAGGAGTACCGCTCGGAGAAGTGGGTCAGCACGAGGCGCCGCACTCCGCAGGCCTGCGCGACCTGGCCCGCCTGGGCCGCCGTCAGATGGCCGTACTCGGCCGCCAGCGCCGCCTCCTCCGACAGGAACGTCGACTCGATCACCAGGAGGTCGACCCCCTCGGCCAGCGCGTACACGCCGTCGCAGAGGCGGGTGTCCATGACGAAGGCCGCGCTCTGCCCCGGCCTCGGCACGCTGCAGTCCTCCAGCGACACGACAGAGCCGTCGTCCAGCGTCACCGAGCCCTCCCGCTGCAACTCGCCGATCATGGGCCCGGCGATCCCGTGCCTGGTCAGTTCGCCGGGCACCATCCGCCGGCCGTCGGGCTCGTCGACGCGGTAGCCGTACGACTCGACGGGATGGGAGAGGGGCCGCGCGGTGAGGGTCACGGGCCCCGCCGGAAATCGCGTGACGTCACCGGCGACCGGGCGCCGCGTGATCACGGACGTGTCGGCGAACACGGCGGCGTGGCGCAGCCTCCGCCAGTACTCCTCGCCGCTCGCGGGATAGGCCGCCTGTACGGCATGGCCCACCTTGTCGCGCGCGATGCGCTGCACGACGCCGGGCACACCCAGGCAGTGGTCTCCGTGGAAATGCGTGACGCAGATCCAGGTCACGTCGTGCGCGCTGACCCCCGCCATCGTCATCTGCCGCTGGGTGCCCTCGCCGGGGTCGAACAGGAAGCCCTGGCCGTCCCACATCAGCAGGTATCCGTTGTGGTTCCGATGTCGCGTGGGCACGGCGCTCGCCGTGCCGAGGACCACAAGCTCGCGCGTCATGCGCGCCAAGCTACCGTCGCAGGGTGTTGGTTTTCACATCAATTAAGCGCCCACCTGCGTGGCCCTCAGGCGGATGAGGCACAAGGCCGAGACGGCCTGACCGCGCCGCACACGCCGCCGTCACGGCGCACGCCGCCGCCTACCGCTGGCGCTCCCGGTGGACAGCGCGCAAGGAACGCCGGACGGCTGGCGCGGACAAGGCGATGGGCCGCCAGGCGACAATACAAGTCCGCGCGCACAGGGGCGCCGAGCTGAGCTGGAACAGCCGCCAAGTACTACGGCGAGCCGGCCCGCGGGGTCGGCCACGACCTGGACCGCCGAGCCGTAGCCGAAACTCAGCGGGTCGCCTCTGCCGGCGGTTCACCATCACAGGCGGCAGTACAGCTAGCCGTTCCTGCCGTTCGAACGGATGACGAGGCCTCCCCGGCAGCCACCGGGGAGGCATCGATCACGACGTCAAGTCGGGATCTTGTGCGGGGTGACGAACGGCGCAGGCCTCGCCGGAGCGGGCGGGTAGGCCGCCTTCGCCTTAGATTCGGTGTCCTGCTTCTGCACCGGATTGGACTGGTTGTCGGTCTTCTGGAACGGGGTCACGACGTGGGTGAAGTCGCGCAGCAGGTGCTGGCGTTGGTGCCCGTGTTGGTGTTCGTGCTGACGCTGCTTGTGTCTGTTGTTGTTCCTGTTCTTATTCCTGGTGGGTCCTGGATTGGAATTGGAGAGGAGGGCATCGTGGCGAAAGGCTGAGCCAGTGACGTCTTCGGTTGCGGCGCCGGCGGAAGTGGTGGTGATGGCGCTGGCCAGGGCGATGGCACCTGTGATCAACAGGGTACTTATGGCGAGGACCCCGAGTGGTTTGCAGGGCTTGAGCAAACTTCATTCCCCCTTGGAAGGAATTCCGCCCTAAACGTCTGGCATCAACCAAATTGATCGGAAATGTCGACTTGGACGCCGGTCGCGGATCATCTTGCTTCGGAATGGTTTCCACGCCGTTAGAGCAGCAAACGGAGCTCAGCGCCTCTTGCCCTGCTACTTATCGCTTTATTGATAAAGTCGGTCAACGTTATCCGTTTTATTCGAGAATATCATTATGTCGCATTTTTGTGCATCCAAATGCCTGCAATATCGCCTTGCCCTTCTTCCCCGACGACCCCGCACGGCCGCATGGCCACCAGCCCAGCGGTTCGCCCTGCCAGCCGTATCCGCCGCCGCCACCCGGCGCGTACGGGTATCCGCCGCACATGCAGCCTGTGCAAGCGCGCTTCTCTGGCATGGCGATCGCCAGCTTTGTCTGCGGGTTGGCCGGCATCTTCACTGCGGTGCTCGTGGTGCCGCCCGTCATCGCGATAATCACCGGAATTCTCGGGTTGAGAGATACGAAGGGGAGGAAGCGCGGCAAGTGGATTGCCGTAACCGGGCTGACGATGGGCAGTGAGATCGGTTTCCTCGTCCTCGTGCAACTGCTCAACGCATTGAGGTGGGCGCTTGCTCATCTTCCGGCTCCAGGCATCCCTTTGTGCGGCGTTATAAACGGTGCATGTGAGCGAAGGGACCAGCCGGCGAGCTCATGGTCACCCCCCCATGTGAATCTGGTCGGCGTTCCTGTAGGTCTGAAACCATGAAGTTGAAAGACTTCGCAAACTGACAGTGCGTTTCGTTTTCTTTCCCGCTACACGGACGAAGGCCCAGGGCGATGTAATCTCCGAGCATTGCTGCGCTCCTGGCGGCCCGCGCATTCGGCGGCCTGGCGGGCTTGCGCATGCGGCCTTGGGGGCCGTACGCGCCCGCCGCCGCCACGCGCTCCGCCGCTACCCCGGAAAGGTGCAGCGCGGGCCGTAGCACCGAATCTGTGATCGCTAACGTGCGAGACCCGCCGGCAAACGTGACCACCAGACATACGCGTCAGCCCGCCGCCATCCGCCGGCATACGACACGGAGTGGCCGTCGTGTCGTTAAGTCGTCCGTCTGAGTCTGTAGATCCCGCTGTATGACATCAGCTCGTAGACCGTCATCACACACATGCTGGTGTGCTCCACGGACCGCCCATCGCCAGGCGAGTCGTCGCACCATGAAAGCTCAACCCGCTGTGGTTCCGATGTCGCGTGGGCACGGCGCTCGCCGTGCCGAGGACCACAAGCTCGCGCGTCATGCGCGTCAAAATACCGCCTGCCGTACGGCCTGTGCGGTGTGGCCGTTGGCCGGTGCGGGCGTCGGTCCTGCTCCCGCACCGGCCGCCGAGCATCAGCCGGATACGGCCAATCCTTCGACCGGGCCCGAGAGCGCGGCCTTGAAGTGACGGCTGAAGTCGTCCGCGAGCAGTTCCGACTCTCCCTTCTGGAGGGCTGAGACGATGTCCGCGGCCACCGCGCGCGGATCGTTCTTGGGCCCGTCCAGCTGCCTGACCAGGTCCGTGTCGGTCAGGCCCAGCTGTACGCCGAGGACCTGGGTGCCCCGCGCGGCGAGTTCCACCCGGAGCGTGTTGGTCATCGAGATAAGAGCGGCCTTCGCGGCGCCGTAGGTGCCGGAGCCGGGGAATCCGGCGATCCACGACGTGAGCGAGTGCAGGTTGACCAACGCGCCGCCCCCGTTGGCCGCCAGCACGGGGGCGAACGCCTTGGCGACACGCAGCGGGCCGAAGGCCACGATCTCGAAGACGCGACCGACCTCCTCGTCGTCGTCCTCGAGGAGTGGCCCGAAGGTCATGATCCCGGCGTTGTTGACGACGACGGTGACGTCGCCGGCGGTTCGCGCGAGCGCGGCGGCGGAACGCCGGTCTTCCAGCTCGAACTCGAGCGGGACGATCCTCGGGTCGTCCTCGGCCGTGGGCCTGCGCGAGGTGACGTACACCTTCGAGGCCCCGGCCCGTAGGAGCTCCTGGACGATTTCCTTGCCCAGGCCCCGCTGCCCGCCCGTGACCAGGGCGGTCGCTCCACTGACAGTGGTCATTTCGCACTCCTTCAACGGTGAGGCTCCATCGCATGCGACATAGATGTAATGCATTTAGCCTCTGTCGAAACGATGCCCGTCTTGGGTGACGTAGTCAAATAGACTCTTACCTATGTCATGGGTGGCGACTGAAAGATTCGGGGCCCGCATCGCCCCCGCCGGCCTCACGCTGGTGCAGGAGCTGGTCAATACGCATGCCGTCGAACGTGGCGGCGGCACGGACCTGCTGGCCGACCGCGCGTCGGCGGAGGAGTGGCTGCGGGGCGCCGCCCGGGAGTGGGCCCGTGGCCGGGGGCTCGACGCCCCGGACCTGTCGCTCTCCCCGGAGGACTGGGAGGCGCTGCGGAACCTCAGGGCCACCGTCGACGAGATGCTCTCCGTTCCCGTCGGCGAGCGGCCCGCCACCGCGACCGGCACACGGGTGAGCGTCAGGCGGCGCGCCCAGGCGGTCCTCGTCTCCGACGACGAGGGGCGGGTCGCGATGGTCCCCTTCGGCGTGGGCGGCGCCTGGCTGGAATCGGCCGTCTGGTCGGAGATCCTGCTCGCGCAGTGGACCGGCGAGTGGTCCAAGCTCAAACTGTGCCGCGAGCCCGGATGCCGGTCCGCCTTCTATGACACGTCCCGCAACGGCAGCGGCGTCTGGCACAACGTCCGCACCTGCGGGAACATGGCGAACCTTCGCGCGTCCCGCAGTCGCAGGAAGATTCCGGCCCAGGCCGACGACGGCGCCGGCAGTGGCCCGAAGCCGGCGAATCCGCGGGGCGCTCTACCGGCGTAACCGGCTCGGCCCGGCGCCGGCCTACGGCGAGGTGATCACACGGTGAAGATCCGGCCGAGGTGGTAGTCCACCACGCGCTGGACCTCGGCCATCGTGCGCCTGCCGTGGAGGACGTCCATGCCCAGCCCGGAAACGCCGGAGACGAGGAGGTCGGCCTCGTGGTCGGGATCGAGTCCCGGCGCGGCCGCTCCGGTGCGCTGAGCCTCCCGGAGGATGCCGGCGACCAGCAGCTCCAGGGGGCGGGAGTCGGCGAGGAAGACCGAGGCGAGCGCGGGGTCGGTCAAGCTGCGCGCGTAGTAGGCGGCGAACACCCGCAGGGCCATGCGCCTGCGGCCGTCCAGCGGCAGGAACTCGCGCATGATCGCGTGCAGCAGGGTGCGAGGGTCGGCGGGGTCGCTCAGGGCACTGAGGCGCGCCCTCGCGTGCCGGTCGTCGTCCTCGTTCAGGAGCCGGAGCGCGGCGACGAGAAGCCGGTGCTTGCTGTTGAAGTGATACTGCACCGCGCGCAGGGACACGCCGGCCTCGGCGGCGACCTCCCGCATGCTCGCCGCCTCCAGCCCGCGTTCGGCGGCGATGCGCCAGACCGCCTCCGCTATCTGGCGGCGCCTGGGCGAGGGGGCCGCCGGCGCCTCGCTCGGGGCCGTCGGGGGATTCCTCCGCCGCCGGTACGCCTTGGCCTGGCAACCGCGTGAGCAGTACGCCCGGGGTCGCCCCCGCGCCGGCGCGGGCAGGGCTGCGCCGCAGATCCGGCACGCCCCAATCTTTTCGTCACGCACCTACGCAGTCTAATTCCATGAGAACCGTGAGGTAATCCGAGGAATCACGTGCACATCGCTTATCCGTCCGTTGACCGATGGATACATTCGTAACGTCGGCACGCGATGGAGGGAGACGGCGATGGGTGAGGCCTGGTACCGCCTGGGCATGCTTCTGACGCTCGCGGCGGGGGTCTGGGAAGGGCCCGTGGCGATCGTCTTCCGGCTGTTCACCGACAAGGCGCCCACGGTGCTGACCGCGGCCGACTACCTGCCCACCCCCTGGTGCTACGTCGCGGCCGCAGGTGCGACGATCGCCGCCCTGGCCGTCATCGTGGTGCTGGACGCCGGGCACAAGCGGGCGATCGGGCGCGCGCGGTAGACCTCTGCGGCCCGGTGGGAGAGAAGCGGACGATGCGGGAGAATGGGCCGATGGCAGGAACCGTGGCATTCGGGAGCGTGCCCACCCGGCTCGGCGACGTGCTCGCGGCCGTAACCGAGACGGGCGTGGTGGCCACGTCCTTCAACGACGATCCGGACGTCCGGGCGCACATCGCCGGCCGCGTCGGCCTCGCCGTCGCCGACGACCCCGCTCGTACGGCTGTCGCCCGCGACGAACTGCGGGCGTACTTCGGGGGAGACCTCAAGGAGTTCGCCGTCACCATCGACTGGCGGCTCATGTCGGACCTTCAGCGCCGGGTCCTCGGCACCCTCTACACGACGGTTCCGTACGGACAGGTCGTGACCTACGGCGAGCTGGCGGCCAGGAGCGGGACCGGCGTTCCGGCCAGGGGAATCGGGTCGATCATGGGCAGCAACCCGATTCCGATCATCGTGCCGTGCCACCGCGTCGTGGCGGGCAACGGGCTCGGCGGATTCAGCGGCGGTGAAGGGGTGGAGTCCAAACGCTGGCTGCTGACCCTGGAAGGCAGTCTTCCCCCCACGCTCGACTGGGACCTGTGAGCACTCCCGGCGCTGGGAGACTGGTGGCGTGGGGCAACTACCAGTGATCGCCGTCGTGGGCGCCACGGCGGCAGGCAAATCGGACCTGGCGGTCGAGCTGGCGCTCGAACTCGGCGGCGAGGTCGTCAACACCGACTCCATGCAGCTCTACCGCGGCATGGACATCGGCACGGCCAAGCTCTCCCTTTCCGAGCGCCGGGGAGTGCCCCACCATCTGCTGGACATCTGGCCGGTGACCCGGACGGCCAGCGTCGCCGAGTACCAGGGACTCGCGCGCCCGCTGATCGAGGAGATCCGCGGCCGCGGCCATGTGCCCATCCTGGCCGGCGGCTCGGGTCTGTACGTCCGAGCGGCCATTGACGACCTGGAGTTCCCCGGAACCGACCCGGGGATCCGGGCCCGGCTCGAGGAGGAGCTGTCGGCGACCGGCCCGGCTCCCCTCTACGAGCGGCTCAGGAGTCTCGACCCGGCCGCCGCGGAGAACATCCTGCCGAGCAACGGCCGCAGGATCGTCCGGGCACTCGAGGTCATCGAGCTGTCCGGCCGCCCGTTCTCCGCCACCATGCCGTCGTTCGACGCGGTCTACGACAGCGTGCAGATCGGAGTGGAGGTGCCGCGGCCGGTCCTGGACGAGCGGATCGAGCTGCGAGTCGGCCGCATGTGGGAGGCGGGCCTGGTCGAGGAGGTCCGCGCGCTCGCGGCGCAGGGCCTGGCCGGGGGCAGGACGGCGAGCAGGGCGCTCGGGTACGCCCAGGTGCTGCGTTTCCTCGACGGCGAGTGGACCGAGGAGGAGGCGCGTGCGGAGACCGTGCGGGCCACCAGGCGGTTCGCCAGGAGACAGGAGTCCTGGTTCCGCCGGGACCCTCGGGTCGTGTGGCTGCCGTACGACGCGCCCGACCTGACCGCCCGGGCTCTCGCCCTGGTCACCGGGTGAACCCGGAGGCGGATCCGGCCACCGGCGGGTGCGGCCGGGCCGCCTAGAATTCGTTCACATGCGATTCGTGAAGGGTCATGGCACCGAGAACGACTTCGTCATCCTGCCGGACGCCGACGGCCGTCTCGATCTGGGCCCGGCGCTGGTCACCGCGCTGTGCGACCGGCGGGCGGGCATCGGGGCCGACGGCGTGCTGCGCGTCGTGCGGACCAAGCTCTGCGCCGAGGTGGCCGATCAGGCGGACGAGGCCGAGTGGTTCATGGACTACCGCAACGCCGACGGCAGCATCGCCGAGATGTGCGGCAACGGCGTGCGGGTATTCGCACGCTACCTGGTCGACTCGGGGCTGGCCGGTGCGGGGGAGTTGGCCGTCGCCACCCGCGGTGGCATCAAGCGGGCACGGCTCGGCACGACGGGGGACGTCTCCGTCGACATGGGCATGCCGCGCGTGCTCGGGGTGAGCAGCGCGAAGGTCAATGGCCGTGAATACCAGGGCCTGAACGTGAACGTCGGCAATCCGCACCTGGCCTGCGTCATCGACGACCCGATCGCCGGCCTCGACCTGACCAGGGAGCCGGACTACGACCACGAGGTCTATCCCGCGGGCGTGAACGTGGAGCTGCTCAACCACGTCGGTGACCACGCGGTCTCCATGCGCGTCCACGAGCGGGGCTCCGGCGAGACCCGTTCCTGCGGCACCGGATCGGTGGCCACCGCCGTGGCCGCGGCGCACGCGGCGGGCGAGACCACGGGCACCTGGGCCGTTCGCGTCCTCGGCGGAACGGTGACGGTCACGCTCGACGACCGGACCAGCCACCTGGCCGGGCCCGCCGTGCTCGTCGCGTCGGGAGAGTTCCCCGCCGTCATCTAGACCGCGGTCTCCTCGTCCGTGTCTCCCAGGCGGCGTGTTTCCGGCTGCGTCTTCCGGACCTGGCCCTCTGAGTCTCGATCCCCACTGCGGCGGTGGGTTGCAGAATGTTGTTCTGCTGCCTCATGCTCGGTTCACTAAGTAGACCGAGAAGGAGGACGCATGGACCCGCGTGGCACGGTGGCGGCGACGAAGGCGGCGATCTGGGCCCTGGGCGGGGGGTTCATGATGTCCAGGGAGGTCAAGGCTCTCTGCGACCGCTACGCCCTGAGCAGCAGGGAGATGTACTTCCGCGGGCGGTGCGGCGTCCTCGGGGAGGTCCATCCCGACGTGGTGGTCGCGGCGTCGATCTTCTTCCCCGCCGACCGCGTGCGCGAGTGGTGGGAGGGCGGCAGGAAGCTCCCCGCCGATGAGGCGGCGAGCCTGTACGCCTCCGCCTGCCACCAGTGGGGGCGGCGCCGGCTGGCCGGCTTCGAGGGCGCGGGACGCCTCGCCGAGCTGCTGGCCGCGGTCGCCGACGGCTCGAACGTGTTCTGCGCGCCCCTGTTCGCGGGCTGGCGTGCCATGCCGCGCCCGGCGGCCGACGTCGAGCGCGCGGCCCACATGCTCCACGTCATGCGGGAACATCGCGGGGCCCAGCACACGACGGCCGTCGTCGCGTGTGGGGTCGGCCCCCTGGAGGCCACCCTCATCGGCGCGCAGGGGGCCGGCGCGTGGGATCCGCAGACGGGCAACGCCTCCGTGGCCCGCTTCCTCGAGTGGCCGGAGCCGTACGGCACGCCGTCGCGTGACGCCGTAGAACGGCGGGCCAGGGCGGAGGAGATCACCGACGACCTCGTGGCCCCCGCGTTCGGCGTGCTGGGCGAGGCCGAGCGCGCCGAACTGGCCGATCTTCTGATCGTGGCCGCCGCCACCGCTTTCCCCCGGTGACACCCAGGGTTTCCCTCGGCGACATCCCCGGTGAGACGGCCCTCGCGGCTGTTTGGGACACGCTGGGCGACCTGGCAGACTGACTGCCCATGGACGTGGACATCTGGGCCTGGGTCGGCGGCACCCAGCGGGAACTGCACGAAGCCGGCAACACCGGTCTGGCCATGGCGCTGAGCGACGTGCCCGGGCAGGCCCTGGAGGGGCGTTACGCGCAGCTGGACGTCGTTGCGCCCGCCATCGCTGAGAACGCGGGGACGCTCGGCCTGCCCTGGCTGGAGCTCTTCGTGCGCTACTGGCACCTTCTCGGCAGGGTAGGCGACCGGGCCAACGGCGCCGTCGCCCTCGGCGACGCGGCCGACCTGGCCGAGTTCGCCAAGCGTGATGACGTACGCGACTGCCCGTCCGCGCCCGCGGCCGTCGAGGCGCTGGCCATCGCGCAGGCGAACACCGACGGCCCCGGGTACGCCGAGGAGCGGCTCGCGGCCCTCGGCGAGGCACTGGACGGGGTCGAGCCCGGCTCGCTCGCCTTCTCCGGCCTGACCACTCAGTACGTCGCCGCCCTGCTGGACGCCGGACGTCCCGAGGAGGCCGTGACCTACGCGGAGGCGGCGGTCGAGCGGCTGGGGCAGGCGGGCCGGGAGGCGAGCTGGGAGCTCGGCGCCGAGTCCGCCCGCGCGCTGCTCGCCGCCGGACGCGGAGAGGCCGCCCTGTCCGCTTTGCAGTCCGCGACCGGCTTCAAGCCGGACGACCCCGTGGCGAAGGGCCGTCGTGAGGCGTTGCTGACCTCGCTGATCCTGGGCACCCTCGGACGCATGGACGGGGCCTTCGAGGCCCTGCCCGACCTCGACGTGGTCGGCGACCACCCGCGCGAGTGGGTGGAATGGTCCCGTGCCATCACCCTGCTGGCCGGGAGCGGCTCGATCGCCAACACCTGGCAGCTCGGCCGCATCCTCCAGCAGTGGATCACCTACTTCGAGACGACGGGCGGCCACCGCGCGCGGTTCGAGCTGGCCCTGGCCGCCGGTCACCTCGCCGTCGCCCGTCAGGGGATCTGGCAGGCCCGGCTGCTGGCCGACAAGGCGGAGGCGGTGCTGGCCGACCTCAGGAGCACCGAGGGCCTGCCCGAGCGGATCGCCGGGCTGCGCGCCGCCGCCGACGCCGCCGCCGAGCTCCCCGCGCCGGGAGGCACGGACGAGCTGGTGGCCCTCTTCGACGCCGCCGACGGCCAGAGCGCCGACCCGGAGCGGTGGGTCGGCTGGCTCGCGCCGCACTCCGGCGAGGACCTGGAGATCACGCGCCGCTACACGACCACGCTCGGCTTCCTCGGATACGCCTCGGTCGGAGCCGGCATCTACTGGAAGGCGATCGTCGAGGACCGGGACCCCGCCGCGGCGAGCGAGGAGGACGTCGCCTACCTGACGGGCCTGCTCATCGAGTCGGGGCAGGACGATCGCGTCGAGCAGTTGGCGGCACGACTGCCCGAGTCCGGCTCCCACCTCGCCCTGGCACGCCTCTACCGCGCCCGCGAGCGCTGGGCGGAGACCGCCGCGGAGGCCGAGGCGGCGGTCACCGCTCACGAGACGCCGGAGGGCCGCCGCCTGTGGTCGGTGGCCACGCAGCACCTCGGCGACAACGCCGCCGCGGCTGACATCCTGCGGCCGTTGCTCGACTCCGAGGACGCCGAGGAGGAGGACATCTGGCGGCTGATCGTGGTCGCCACCGCCGCGGAGGACTGGCCGACCGTTCACGCCGCCTCCGCCAGGCTGAACCTCCCGGTGCAGACGAAGGAGGGGCCCATCGACGAGCAGTGGCACCTCATGCGCGCGGTCCTCCCGGCGCCCGACGGAAGCCGCCGCGAGGTGTTGTCGCTGCGCACCGGGCCCGCGACGGCACGCCTCGCCGTCCCGCAGCCGCGCGGCATGGAGTACAACGCGGGCGACGTGATCGTCTTCGACCCCAGTCCGCTGGAGCCGATCCCCGAGGACCCCAAGGCGCAGGAGGAGTTCGTCATCCCGTTCGCGGCGGTGACGATGTTGCGGCCCGGCGGCTTCACGAGCTGGTTCTTCGACGGCGTCGCGCCCACCGAGCACGAGTGGACCGAGTTCAACGAGGTGCTCGCCGAGCGCGGATGGCCCATGTGGGTCTACAGCGACGAGACCTACGGCGTCGTCCACCCGGCGACCGGCGAGCGCCTGCCCGGGGTGTTCGGCTGGATCGCGGTGCCGCCGACCGTCCAGCCCTCCGAGCTCGACGCCGTTCTCGACGACGCCACCGAGCAGTGGGCCCACCCGATCACCTGGGTCGACCTGGCCCGCGAAGTCGGCGTCGAGGTCGAGCGGCACGAGCGCATCGCCAAGGAATACGGGCTGTGACCCTCCGCCGGTCGCTGTTCTAGGATCACGTTCGGTCGATCCCGGGGACGGGAATCCCCCGGGGCCAAGGAGGTCGGCGTGGTGCTGGAACGCTTCCGGCTGGACGGCAGGGTCGTGATCGTCACCGGGGCCTCGTCGGGTCTGGGCGTGGCCTTCGCCCGCGGCTTCGCGGAGGCGGGCGCCGACGTCGTGATCGGGGCGCGCCGTCTCGACATGCTCGAGGACACGCGGCGGCTGGTCGAGGAGACCGGCCGCCGCTGCCTTGCCGTGGCGACCGACGTCGCCGTCCCCGAGCAGTGCCAGGCCCTCGTCGACGCCGCCGTCGCCGAATTCGGCCAGGTCGACATCCTGATCAACAATGCGGGCGTCGGCACGGCCGTACCGGCTCTGCGCGAGACGCCCGAGCAGTTCCGCCAGGTGATCGACGTCAATCTGCACGGCACCTACTGGATGGCGCAGGCGTGCGCCCGGGTCATGCGGCCCGGGTCGGCGATCGTCAACATCGGCAGCGTGCTCGGCGAGACGACCGCCGGGTTGCCGCAGGCGGCCTACAGCGCGTCCAAGGCCGCCGTCGCGGGGCTGACGCGGGACCTGGCGCAGCAGTGGACCTCCCGGCGCGGCATCCGCGTCAACTGCCTGGAGCCCGGCTTCTTCCACTCCGAGATGACCGAGCAGTATCCGCCCGGCTACCTGGACCGGGTGATGGAGCAGCGTGTGCTGATGAAGCGGGCGGGCGAGCCGGTCGAACTCGTGACCACCGCTGTCTTTCTGGCCTCCGACGCGGGCTCCTACATCACCGGCGCCGTCCTTCCCGTGGACGGCGGCATCCTGATCACCTGACCGGGTCGGTGACCTGCAGTCCTCGACCGGCCTCCCGCCTTTTTCCACCGGGTGCCTTGCCGATCCCTGCCGTTCTCGCCGGGTGCCTTGCCGGTCT
This sequence comes from Planotetraspora phitsanulokensis, assembly GCF_016863295.1. Taxonomy (GTDB): domain Bacteria; phylum Actinomycetota; class Actinomycetes; order Streptosporangiales; family Streptosporangiaceae; genus Planotetraspora; species Planotetraspora phitsanulokensis. The sequence goes on along the minus strand of NZ_BOOP01000018.1, from coordinate 63,625 downwards.
CGGCACGCGTCCTGCCGTTCTCACGACGGTGGCCTCGCCGTCCTCGGCGGGTGCCGTGCCGTCCCATTTACTGGTTGCGCGTCCCATATGGTGACCAGGGATCTTCGCCGCCGGTGGGCCGGGCACCCCTCCAGGGCGACAGCTTTCCCTGTCCTGCAGTGGTTCCCGCGCCCGGACGGGCGCATACTCGAGGCCCCCACGGATAGATCACTGAATGATCACGATATGGAGCTTATCGTGTTATTTCTGCCCATCTGTGGGGCTGATGGGGCCTAGCCTCATCACTGTTCAACACGATGAGTTGCGCATCACGCAACTCCTGTGCATATGCCCAATGAGGAGTCGTTGACCCCCAGCTCTTCATCGACGGCGTGCGAGCGACGATCTCCACGCCGTGCTGTGGCGTTCCCGGGCGTTCACGCCGCTTCTCGGGCGATAGCCGAGTGAGGGGAAACAGAGTGGGCACTGCCGCGATCGAGGTTCGCGGGCTCTGGAAGATCTTCGGCCCCAAGGCCGATCGGATCATCGGTAGCCCCGACGCGGAGCTCGACTCCGCCGCGCTCCGGGCCAAGACCGGATGCACCGCCGCCGTGAGGGACGTCAGCTTCGAGGTCCGTCCGGGCGAGGTCTTCGTCGTCATGGGGTTGTCGGGCAGCGGCAAGTCCACGCTCGTCCGGTGCCTCACCCGGCTCATCGAGCCGACGGGCGGCGACGTCGCCATCGGCGGCGAGGACGTGCGGGGCATGTCCGCCGCGCAGTTGCGCGAACTGCGCCGCCACCGGGTCAGCATGGTCTTCCAGCACTTCGGGCTGCTCCCGCACCGCCGGGTCCTCGACAACGTCGCCTACGGTCTGGAGATCCAGGGCGTGGCGAAGGCCGCACGGCACGAGAAGGCGCGCGCGATCCTGTCCCTCGTCGGGCTGGAGGGGCACGAGGACTCCTATCCGGACCAGCTCTCCGGCGGCATGCAGCAGCGCGTGGGCCTGGCCCGGGCGCTCGCCGTCGACCCGGAGGTGCTGCTGTTCGACGAGCCGTTCAGCGCGCTCGACCCGCTGATCAGGCGGGACATGCAGGCCGAGGTCGTCCGCCTGCACCGTGAGGTGGGCAAGACGATGGTCTTCATCACCCACGACCTGTCCGAGGCGCTCAAGCTCGGCGAGCGGATCGCGATCATGCGGAACGGTTCGATCGTGCAGGTCGGCACGCCGGAGGAACTGGTGGGTGCGCCCGCCGACGACTACGTGGCCGACTTCGTGCGCGACGTTCCCAAGTCGCACGTGCTGTCGCTGCGCTGGATCTCCCGGCAGCCCGACGCGGACGAGCCGCTGGACGGACCGGAGCTCCCGGCCGACACGGTGATCCACGACGCGATCCCGGCCGCGATGGCGTCGGCCCGGCCGATCCGGGTGGTCGCCGACGGCGAACTCGTCGGCGTGGTCGACCGGGTCGACCTGCTCGGCGCGGTCCGCCTCGGCGAGGCCGGAGGGGACGCCGAGCACGCGGCCCTCGCAGGCTCGACGGCCGAGGAGGCGTAGTGGTGGCCGCCCCCGCCGACATGGCCTCGCCCGTCCCCGTGACGGCGCGCGCCCAGCGGCTCGTGCGATGGCTGCCCGCCGCCGTGGCCGTGCTCGTCGTGGTGCTCTACGTGGTGTTCAAGAACACCGCCGTGCTGCCCCACGATGACGACGCGTCGTTGTTCCGCGGGCTCAACGACGCCCGCGACTGGGTCGACGAGAACCGCAACACGAGCCCGTTCTTCCTGTACTTCATCAACTACCTGCGCCTCGGGGTGGCCGAGCTCTTCACCCTGTTCCAGACGGCCCTGACCGGTCTCGGCTGGCCCGGCCTCGTCGGCGTGGCGGCCGGCCTCGGCTGGCTGGCAGGCGGGTGGCGGATCGCCGTCGTGTCGGTCGCCGGGTTCGCCGGCCTCGGCGTGCTCGGCCTGTGGGACGCCAGCGTCGACACGCTCGCGCTGACTCTGTCGGCCGTGCTGCTCTCGCTGATCATCGGCATCCCGATCGGCGTGCTCGCCGGGCGCTCGCCGTCGGTGCGGCGCGTCGTGTCGCCGGTGCTCGACGTCATGCAGATCATGCCGACGTTCTCGTACCTGTCGCCGATCGTGCTGCTGTTCCTCATCGGCCCCGCCTCGGCGACGATCGCCACCATGATCTACGCGATTCCGCCGGCGATCCGGATCACCGCGCTGGCCATCGAGCGCGTCTCGCCCACGGTGGTCGAGGCGTCGGAATCGCTGGGCGCCACCCGCTGGCAGACCATGCGCAAGGTGCGGCTCCCGATGGCGCTCAACACGATCGCCCTCGGCGTGAACCAGACGATCGCGGCCGCGTTGTCGATGGTGCCGCTCGTCGCGCTGATCGCCGCTCCCGGACTCGGTGTGGACCTCATCCGGGCGCTCGCCCGGGTCAACGTGGGCGCGGCGCTCGTGCCGGGCATCGGGATCGTCCTGATCGCCATCGTGCTCGACCGCATCACCCGGTCGGCGGCGGTCTCGCGCGCGCGTTCCAGGATCGTGAGCTGGACGGGCTTCGCGGTGCTGGTCGTGGCGGGCGTGGCGCTCACGCCGGTGCTGGCGCCGGAGTTCCCCGAACAGTGGCAGATCCAGATCGTCCGCCCGATCAACGACGTCGTGAGCTGGATCGAAGGCCACTGGTACGGCTTCACCGGCTTCCTCAACGACACCGTCGCGTACGGGCTGCTCAACCCGCTCCAGGACCTGCTGACCAGCGCGCCCTGGTGGTTGATCACGCTGGCCGTGCTGGCCTTCGCCTGGAGGATCAGCGGACTGCGCGCGGGCCTGATCGCGGCCGGGTGCCTGGTCTTGATCGCGGCGCTCAGCCTGTGGGAGCACAGCATGGAGACGCTGACGATCGTGGTGGTCGCCGCGGTGATCACGATCCTGGCGGGTGCTGCCCTCGGTATCGGCGCGGCCAGGTCGCGGTGGTTCGCCGCCGTGCTGCGGCCGGTGCTCGACGCCGCGCAGACCATGCCGTCGTTCTCCTACCTGCTTCCCGCCGTCGCGTTGTTCGGCAACGGCCGGTTCACCGCGATCATCGCTTCGCTCATCTACGCGGTGCCCGTGGTCGCCCGCCTCGTCGAGGACGGCCTGCGGGCGGTGCCGGGAACGGTGCTCGAGGCGGCCAGGTCGGCCGGCTCGACCGACAGACAGCTCCTATGGAAGGTGCAGCTTCCGATGGCCAGGAGCTCGCTGCTCCTCGCCGCCAACCAGGGCATCGTGATGACCCTGGCGATGGTGGTGATCGGTGCGCTCGTAGGGGCGGGCGCCCTCGGATATGACGTCGTGGCCGGGATCTCGCAGCAGGAGGACTACGGGAAGGGCCTGGCCGCAGGTGTGGCCCTGGTTCTGCTCGGAATCATGCTCGACCGGATCACACAGGGCGCCAGCGGGCGCCTGAACCCCGAAAAGAAGAGGATCGCATGAACAAGTTACGCCTGGTCGCAGGTGTTCTCGTCCTTGGACTCGCAGCAGCGGGCTGTGGTGGCGCGAAGGTCGACGACACCTCTGGGGCGGCGCCGAGCGCGAACGCGTCCGGAGGCGCGAGCAGTGCTCCGGTGGGCACCGTGAAGATGGCCATCAACGGATGGGTCGGGTACGAGGCCAGCGCGGCGGTCGTCGACTACCTGCTGGAGAACAAGCTCAACTACAAGGTCGAGACGGTCACCCTCGCCGAAGAGCCCTCGTGGCAGGGCATGGAGTCGGGCTCCGTCGACGTGGTCATCGAGAACTGGGGCCACGACGACCTGAAGAAGAAGTACATCGAGGAGAAGGGCGTCGCCGTCGAGGCGGGCTCGACCGGCAACAAGGGTGTCATCGGGTGGTACGTCCCTGAGTGGATGGCGCAGAAGTACCCGGACATCACGGACTACAAGAACCTGAACAAGTACGCCGACCTGTTCAAGACGTCCGAGTCCGACGGCAAGGGCCAGATGCTCGACGGCGACCCGTCGTTCGTCACCAATGACGAGGCCCTGGTCAAGAACCTCAAGCTCGACTACAAGGTCGTGTACGCGGGTAGCGAGGCGGCCCTCATCAAGGCCGCCCAGCAGGCCACCCAGCAGCAGAAGCCGCTGCTCATGTACTTCTACGAGCCGCAGTGGCTGTTCAACCAGCTCAAGCTCGTGAAGATCAACCTCCCGCCGTACACGGAGGGATGCGACGCCGATCCCAAGAAGATCGCGTGTGACTACCCGCCCTACGACCTCGACAAGATCGTGAGCAAGAAGTTCGCCGAGACCGGCGGCCCCGCCTACGAGCTGGTCAAGAACTTCAACTGGACGAACGACGACCAGAACCAGGTCGCCGACGACATCACCAACAACGGCATGTCCGCCGAGGACGCCGCCAAGAAGTGGGTCGAGGCCAACCCCACCAAGTGGCAGGCCTGGATCGCGAAGTGATCGAGTGAATCGGCCGCGATCCCTTTGGATCGCGGCCGATTCATCGCTTTCGGTTGTGAAATACTCTGCCGGTGTCGCCCGCGGTCCCGTCGTCCGCGTTCGCCGCCCGTCCTATTTCTGATGAGGTCAATATGAGGGTCCGACTTCTTGCCGGGGTGCTCACGATCGCGCTGGCGTTGACCGCGTGCAGCGGGAGTTCCGACAACGCGGGAGGCCCGGGCGGGGGCGCCGGGACGGTGCGCCTGGCCGTCAACCCCTGGATCGGCTACGAGGCGAGCGCCGCCGTGGTCGAGTACCTGCTCGTGCACGAGCTGGGTTACAAGGTCGAGCGCGTGGAGGCCGCGGAGGCGGACTCCTGGAAGGGCTTCGAGAACGGCAAGGTCGACGCCATTCTCGAGAACTGGGCCCACCCGGAGCTGAAGAAGGAGTACATCGACGAGAAGAAGGTCGCCCTGACGGCGGGCGAGGACGGCAACAAGGGCGTCATCGGGTGGTACGTCCCCGAGTGGATGGCGAAGCAGTATCCGGACATCACGGACTATCACAAGCTCGCCACCTACAAGTCCTTGTTCCAGACCGCGAAGTCGGGCAACTTGGGGCAGTTCCTCGCAGGCGACCCCTCCTATGTCACCAACGACGCGGCGCTGATCAAGAACCTCAACCTCCCGTTCAAGGTGGTCTACGCCGGCAGCGAGGACGCACTGATCAAGGCCGCGCAGGACGCGGACAAGAACAAGACGCCGCTGCTCATGTACTTCTACGAGCCCCAGTGGCTGTTCTCCCAGCTCAAGCTGGTGAAGATCAACCTTCCGCCGTACGCGATCGGCTGTGACGCGAACCCGGCCAAGGTCGCCTGCGACTACCCGCCCTACCTGCTGGACAAGATCGTCAGCAAGAAGTTCGCGGCCGAGGGCGGCAAGGCATACGAATTGATCAAGAACTTCGTATGGACCAACGACGACCAGAACTCCGTGGCGTACGACATGGCCGTCCAGAAGCTGAGCCCGCAGGCCGCGGCCCAGAAGTGGGTCGAGCAGAACAAGATCGTCTGGCAGGACTGGATCCCCGCCGCCTGACGGCTTGGCCGTGATCATGCACAGGTTCGGAAAGACGGCGTACGACCTGGTCGCTATCGGTACGTGATCATGCGGGAAGGTCGCCGATCGGCCGCGCGCCACCACTGCATGATCACGGTTGGCGTCGTTCGAGGTCGCGGCGGGTCGCGCCGAATCTGTGCATGATCACGAAATGTGTCCGCGCTGCTCAGGCGGCGTATCGCCGAATCCGTGCGTGATCACGGGCAGCGGGCGGGCGGGTCATCGGCGTCTTCCACGAATGTGTGCATGATCACGGCGAGGGGGATTGGGCGTTTATTTGCCTTCCCTTGGGCATTTGCTATACCTAGGTGGCAAATTTCATGACCTAGGGGTGGCTGTGGGCGGGCGCGGATCTCGGATCTTCGTCGGTATGTCGGTGGCGATCGCCGTTCTCGCCGGATGCGGGCCCACGGAGGGGCTCAGCCTGGACCCGCCGGGGCGTTCGGACTCCCAGGGCGACAACAAGGGCGACGACACCGCGAAGTCGCACGGCACGAACCCCCTGGACAACCCGGACGGCACCGAGCCGGGCCTGGCCCAGATCACCTCGGACAAGGACCGGACCGACGCCCGTAACCTGATCGACCAGGTGAAGACCAAGGGACGCGGGCCCAAGACCGGCTACGACCGCGAGGAGTTCGGCTACGCGTGGGCGGACAACGCCGACGACGTCCCCCTGGCGCACAACGGGTGCGACACCCGCAACGACCTCCTCAAGCGCGACGGTGAGAAGGTCAAGTACCGCAGCGGCTCCGACTGCGTCGTCGTCTCGATGACGTTGAACGACCCCTACACGGGCGACACCATCGAATGGCGCAAGGAGGACGCGTCGGAGGTCCAGATCGACCACGTCATGCCGCTGTCCTACGACTGGCAGATGGGCGCCTCCCGCTGGAGCGACACCGAACGCAAGCGCATCGCCAACGACCCGCTCAACCTGATGCCGGTGGACGGCTCGGCCAACTCCGCCAAGGGCGATTCGGGCCCGGCGTCGTGGTTGCCGCCGGCCAAGGGCATCCGGTGCTCCTACGCCGTGCGGTTCGCTCAGGTCTCCATCAAGTACGACCTGCCGGTCACGGCCGCGGACAAGGACGTGATGCTCGACCAGTGCGCCTGATCGTCAGACGAGCCGGTAGAGCAGTTCCGGCCGCCCGACCGACCCGTACTGGGGGACCCGCTGGGCGATCCCGGACTCGGCCAGGTGCTCGAGGTAACGCCGGGCGGTGACGCGCGCGACGCCGATCGCGACCCCCACCGTGTAGGCGGAGGCGCCGCCCGGAGTGTCGGTCAGCACCTGCAGGATCGCCGCCATCGTCATCGGGGACATCCCCTTCGGCAGGCGGGGCTGAGGGGGCCCGTGCAACGCGGCGAGGGCCTGGTCGACCTCCTCCTGGCCGCTCGCCTCTCCCGACGCGTCGACGGAGTCGCGGAACCGCGCGTAGTGCCGGAGTTTGTCGCTGAACGCGGTGAACGTGAACGGCTTGAGCAGGTAGTGCGCCACCCCCACGGAAACCGCCGACCGCACGATCGACAGGTCCCGCGCCGAGGTGATCACGATGACGTCGCAGAGGATGCCCGCGCCCCGTACGGCCTTGCACAGGTCGAGCCCGTGCATGTCGGGCAGATAGAGGTCGAGCAGGATCAGGTCGACCGGCTGCCGCCCGAGGAAGCGCAGCGCCTCCCCGCCCGAGCGGACCACGCCCGCGACCTCGAAGCCCGGCACACGTTCGACGTAGACCCGGTTGGCCTCGGCGGTGATCTCCTCGTCCTCCACGACCAGTACGGAGATCATGGCCGGCTCTCCACGGGCAGCGGAAGCCGTACCGTGAACACGGCGCCTTCGCCGCCGGACACCTCTATCGTGCCGTCCAGCCGCCGGACGGCCTGGGCGACCATGGCGAGGCCGATGCCGCGGCCGCTTCCCTTGGTGGTCCATCCGCGCTGGAACGCCTCCTGCGCCGCGGCCGGGTCGAGGCCGGGGCCGTTGTCGCTCACCTGGATCAGGCAGGACGTCCCGTCGGTCGTGATGCGGACGCCCACACGGGCGGGCGGGCTGCCGGACATCGCGGCCTCCATCGCGTTGTCGATGAGGTTGCCGAGGACCGTGACCAGGTCGCGCTCGTCGAGGCCGACGTCGTCGAGTTCGGTGTCCTCGCTGATCGACAGCTCCACGCCGCGTTCGCCCGCCTCGGCCGACTTGCCGAGCAGCAACGCGGCGAGCACGGGCTCGCGCACGGCCGCGACCACGCGGTCGGTGAGCTCCTGGGCCGCCTTGAGCTCCGCGGTGGCGAAGGCCACCGCCTGCTCCGGACGGCCCAGCTCGACCAGGGTGATCACGGTGTGCAGCCGGTTGGCCGCCTCGTGCGCCGCGCTCCTCAGCGAGTCGGCGAAACCACGTTCGGCGTCGAGCTGACCCGCCAGCCCCTGCAGTTCGGTGTGGTCGCGCAGGGTCACCACGGTGCCGAGCGAGCGCGACCCCGACCGCACGACGGCGACGTTGACCAGCAGCACCCGCTCGCCGGTGAGGTGGATCTCGTCGGTGCGGTTCTCCCCGGACGCGAGCAGTTCGGTGAGGGACGGCGGCAGCCCCAGGTCCGTGACCTGACGGCCCTCGGCGTCGGCGCCGAGACGGAGCAGTTCGCGGGCGCCGTCGTTGCACAGCGTGAGCGTGCCCTGGGAGTCCACCAGGAGCAGCCCTTCGCGTACGGCGTGCAGGATCGCCTCGTGGTAGTCGTACATGCGGCTCAGTTCCGAGGGGCCGAGGCTGTGCGTGTGCCGTCGCAGCCGTGATCCGACCAGGTAGGAGCCGGCGACCCCGGCCGACAGGCCGATCAGCCCGGCGAGCCCTGCCGCGCCGATCTGCGCGTGGAGCCTGCTGCTGATCCTCTCGACCGTGATTCCCGCGCTGACCAGGGCTCTGACCCTGCCCGCCTGGTCCTTCACGGGGGTGATCGTACGCACCGAGGGGCCGAGCGTGCCCGTGTAGGTCTCGCTGTAGGTCCCTCCTGCGAGGGCCTCGGTGATGCTGCCCAGGTAGTGCCCGCCGATCTGGCTGCGGTTGGGGTGGGTGTACCGGATGCCGGCCGGGCTCATGATGGTGATGAAGTCGACCTTCGTCTCCGCGGTGACCCGGTCCGCGTACGGCTGCAGCGCCGTCGTGGGGTCGGGTTCGTCCAGCGCGTCGAGCACCGCGGGGGAGTCGGCCACGCTGATCGCCACCGCCGTGGACACCCCCGTGGCCTCATCGGTGAGCAGGTCCCGGGCCTGAAGGAAGCCGATGGTGGTGCTCACCGTCACCGTCACGCCCACGACGACGATCTGCAGCACGAGGATCTGCCGGGCGAGACTCCAGCGCCGCAGCCGGCCAGGAATCGCCATCCCCTGTCTCACTTTCCCGAGCGCACTTCGGTGATGAACGAAATGTACGCAATGGTGACCCAGCTCATATCGGGCCGCATAGTCGCTCCACTGAAGTTTCCTTCCCCCAGGAAAGTGAGTGTCCATGTCCGCGTCCCCGGATGAACCCCAGGCCGCCACCCCCCAACGCTCAGACCGGACTCGCTATTTGTACCTCGCCGTCATCGTGGCGGTGCTGGCTGGCATCGCCGTGGGCTTCGTCGCCCCCGACCTGGGGACGGCGCTCAAGCCGCTGGGCACCGCCTTCGTCGCGCTGATCAAGATGATGATCAGCCCGATCATCTTCTGCACGATCGTGCTGGGAGTGGGCTCGGTCGCGAAGGCGGCGAGCGTCGGCAAGGTCGGCGGGCTCGCGCTCGTCTACTTCCTCGTGATGTCGACGGTAGCGCTCGCGATCGGACTGCTGGTCGGTAACCTCATCGATCCGGGGCAGGGGCTGCAGCTCACCGACGAGCTCCGCAAGGCGGCGGAGGCCCAGGCGGCCACCGGCGGGGAGAGCGATACCACCGAGTTCCTGCTCGGCATCATCCCCACCACGCTCGTGTCGGCGTTCACCGAGGGGCAGGTCCTGCAGACGCTGCTCGTCGCCCTCCTCACCGGGTTCGCCCTCCAGGCCATGGGCCCGAAGGCGGCGCCGATCCTGGCCGGCATCGAGCACATCCAGCGGCTCGTCTTCCGGATCCTCGCCATGATCATGTGGGCCGCGCCCGTCGGCGCCTTCGGCGCGATGGCCGCGGTCGTGGGCGCGACGGGCATGGACGCGCTCAAGAGCCTCGGCCTCATCATGGTCAGCTTCTACGCGACCTGCCTGGTGTTCGTCTTCGTCGTCCTCGGGCCGATGTTGTGGTCGGTCGCGCGGATCAACATGCTCGCGCTGCTGAACTACCTGCGGCGGGAGTTCCTGCTCATCCTGTCGACGTCGTCCTCCGAGTCCGCCCTGCCCCGTCTGATCGCCAAGATGGAGCACCTCGGCGTGAGCCGCCCGGTCGCCGGCATCACCGTGCCGACCGGCTACTCGTTCAACCTCGACGGCACCGCCATCTACCTCACGATGGCCACCCTGTTCGTCGCCAGGGCGACCGGCTCTCCACTGGCCATCGGCGAGCAGTTCGCCCTGCTGGCGTTCATGATGATCGCGTCGAAGGGCGCGGCGGGGGTGACCGGCGCGGGCCTCGCGACACTCGCGAGCGGCCTGCAGTCGCACCGGCCCGAGCTGGTGGACGGGGTCGGCCTCATCGTCGGGATCGACCGCTTCATGTCCGAGGCCCGCGCGCTGACCAACTTCGCCGGCAACGCCGTCGCCACCGTGCTCGTCGCCACGTGGACGGGCGAGTTCGACCGGGAGCGGGCCGAGGCGGTGCTCGCGGGACATGATCCGTTCGACGAGACCACGCTGCTCGACGACGACGCCCCCGCGCCGCCGCAGGACCATGAGGCACCCGCCCTCCAGTCCTAGAAGCAGGTACGGCGCCCGCTCCTCATGTTCGAGGGGCGGGCGCCGCGGCGCGTTCACGGGCGGCCGGTCAGCGGAACTCGGTCGGCCGGTCAGCGAACTCAGGAGGTCGGTCGCGCCGTGGAACAGGCCTCGATCAGCCGCAGCTCTTGCCCTTCTTCTCGCTGATCGGGTCCGGCGCCTTGGGCGCCGTGTCGGTGACCGAGACCTGGAGCCGCGCGGTGGAGGAGACCACGCTGTCGAGGGGCGACTTCGCCTCCTTATGGTTCACGACGGTTCCCCGCTCGCCGAGCAACTCGAAGGTCTTCGCGTCGAAGACGAGGTCCTCTCGGACGCCGAAGCGCACCAGGCCGACGCCGACGCCCGCGCGGCCGGCGGCGTCCGTCACGCCGCCTGTGACCTTGACCCCGGAGATCGTGGCCGCCGCCTTGAACAGCGCGGAGCGCTGGGCCGCCGGCATGTAGGTCTCCCGCAGCAGGTCGCCCACCCTCGTCCAGGCGTCGATCTCGGCGGGATTCTTGGTGTGGGGGCCCGAGTACAGGTAGTCACGCATCCCCTTCTCGCTCGTGGGAAGCCTCTTGAGCCGTGTGTATACGGTGTCCGGCACCTGACCGCACGTCGGCAGTTTCGTCGAGTCGGTCGTGCCCACCTCCGCGTAGGCCTCCTTGGGGATGGGCCAACCCGGATAAGCACGCGGCTTGAGGTACTCGATCTTGAGCACGCCGTCCTTGCTGCCGTCGGCCGATAGCCAGATGGTGCGGTTCGTCCGGTAGAGGTAGCGCGACTCCTTTGTCGTCTTCCCGTTCTCCATGTGGGCAGGGGGGGAGAGGGTGGGATACATCGTCTGCGAGGTGACCTTGATGAACTGGTCGTTCCGCGGGTTGAGGTCGGTCGCCGCTTGGGCGGCCCTGCCGAGGACCTCGGTCGCCGACATGTTCGTGACGTCCGGCAGCGCCACCGCACCGGAGCCGGGCTTCGATCCGGGGGTGGACTCCGCGACCTGACCCGGTGCCTGCGGGGGAACCGGCTGGAGGCCGTTGACCACGACCACGCTCGCGCCGGCGACCACCGCCACACCCGCGATCACGATGCCGAACGGCCTGCGCCGTGAGGGGGCCTCCGCGGTCAGGGCGGTCAGCCGGCGGCGCGCGGACGCCTTGGCGGCGGGGGAGTAGGCCGGCGCCTCGGGCCGTGCCTGGGTGATCATGTCGAATTCGTCGGTCATGGCGTGGTCTCCTTGGGAAGGTCAAGGTGGCGGCGGAGTTTCGCGCGGATCCGGTGCAACCGGGATCGGACCGTCCCTGCCGGGATCTTCATCGCCTGGGCGGTCTCCTCATAGCTGAGGTCGGCCCAGGCGACGAGCAGGAGCAACTCCCGCTCGGCCGCCGACAGCCGCGCGAGCGCGGCCGCGAGGGCGGGTCGGAGCGCCGCGGCGCTGGCCCGCTCGGCGTTTCGCTCCTCTTCGTGGAGCTCGTGCGTCTCCGCGCCGCCCGCCGTTCGGGCGAGGGCCTTGAGGCGCCGGACCTCCGACCTGCGGTGGCCGGAGATGAGGTTGCCGGCGATGCCGTACAGCCATGGCCGGGCGTCCGGCCTGTCCAGGTCGTAGCGGTGCCGCTTGCGGAACGCGACGAGGAACGTCTCCGCCGTCACGTCGTCCGCGTGCCCGTGGTCGAGGCCCAGCCGCCTGCTCGCGTAGGCGTGGATCTCGTCGGAATGCCGGTCGAACAGGCCTGCGAACTCGTCGGGGTCGGTCAGCGACGCCTGGATCAGCCCGGCGTCGGTCGCCGTCTCTCCCGGACCGGCCTGGGGGCCTCGTATGGCGGCACGGCGACCCCAGGGGCGGGTGCCCTGCTCGGTGGCCGCGGTACTCACCACCCGTTCTGTCCGTTCATAGGGGGAATCCTTCCGTTGGCGGCTTCGCGCCTTTCACCCCTACTCCGCCGGACCAGCCCGGGCTGTTCCCTACGTTCCGCGGCCCGGATTCACGATGCGGCGGCTCCGCCGGAAGGATGCTGACCGCGCACCTCGAGGGAGGCGAGGAGCGCCGCACTGGCCTCGGTGATCGCCTCGACGGCGCGCTCGAAGGCCTCCGCGTTGTGCGAGGCGGGCGCCCGGAATCCCGAGATCTTCCGCACGTACTGCAGGGCCGCCGCGTGGATGTCCTTCTCCGTCACCTCGTCGGTGAACGGCGGACGCAGGGTCTTGATGCTTCGACACATACGTTCATCCTCCATGGAAACGCCGGAAACGTGTGGGGGATCAGCGCCCGAATCAGAGACCGAAGACCGCCGAGCCGAAATCGCCGGCCGCCTTCCGCAACATCGAGGCCAGCTCGTCGCGGTCGATGGCGTCGATCCGCTCGGCCGGACCCGACACCGACATCGCCGCGAACGTCCGGCCGCCGTCCACGACGGGGACCGCCATGCAGTGCACGCCGCCTTCCTCCTCGCCGAGGTCCAGCGCGTATCCGCGGGCCCGCACCTCGTCCAGCTCGCCGAGCAGGCCGTCGACGGTCGTGATGGTCCGGTCCGTACGGCGCGGCAGGCCGGTCCGCCGGAACACCGCCGCGGCGTCCGGGCGCTCGGCGAGCAGCACCTTCCCGACCGCCGTGCTGTGCGGCAGGACCCTGCGGCCGACCTCGGCGAACATGCGCAATCTCCGCGGCGACGGCACCTGCGCCACATAGACGACGAAGTCGCCCTCCAGCATCGCCAGGTTCGCCGTCTCACCCGACTGCTCCACCAGCCGCGCGAGGTACGGCTCGGCCCGCGAGGCGACCATGCGCTCGGCCGTGCCGCCGATGCGCAGCAGCGCCCCGCCGAGGGCGTACCGGCGATCGGACTCCTGCCGGACGTACCCGCGCGCGAGAAGCGTCTGAAGGAGCCGGTGGATCGTCCCGTACGGCAGGCCCGTCCGAGCCGCGATCTCCGACAGCCCGGCCTGCCCGCCCTGCTCCGCGAGGGCCTCCAGGACGTCGAGCGCCCGGTCGACGCTCTGCACGCTCACCTGGCGACCTCCGAGACCCACCCGAGGGACTGCGGGGACAGCCCGCGCAGTGAGGCGTCGAGCACCTCCGCGGTGTGCGCGACGCGGAGCTCGCCCTTGCCCGCGCGCCGGGTCGCGGCCGCGATCTGCATCGTGCAGCCCGGGTTCGCGGACACCAGCAGGTCGGCGCCGGTGGCCAGCACCCGTTCGGCCTTGCGGTCGCCCAGTTCGCGTGCCGCCTGAGGCTGGAACAGGTTGTAGGTCCCCGCCGATCCGCAGCAGATGGCGGACTCCGCGATCTCCCTCAGGTCGAGTTCCGGGATGGCGCCCAGCAGCTGCCTCGGCTGCGCCCGCACGCCCTGGGCGTGGGCCAGGTGGCAGGCGTCGTGATAGGCGACCGAGACCGGCAGGGGGTGGCGCTCCGCGACCGGCCCCAGCTCCACGAGGAACTCGGCGAGGTCGCGGAACCGCAGCGCCTCAGCGCGTCCGGACCAGCCGGGATCGTCCTTCAGCACCTCGGCGTAGTCCTTCATGCTCGATCCGCACCCGGCCGCGTTGACCACGACGGTGTCGACCCCGGCCCGCTCGAAGGTCGCGATCGTGCGCCTGGCGAATCTCTTCGCCTCCGCCTCGCGGCCCGAATGCAGCGACAGGGCGCCGCAACATCCCTGCCGCGGCGGGATGACCACGTCACAGCCCTCGAGCGCCAGAACTCGGACGGTGGCCGCGTTGACCTGCGGAAAGAACTCACCCTGAACGCAGCCGGTGAGCAGTCCGACGGTGGCTCTGCGCCGCCTGCGCGACCTGACCACGGGCGGAAGCCGTACGTGCCTGGGGGCCGGCGGCGCGAGCTCGGCCATCGCCCCGAGCGTGGGGTTCACCCGCTCGAGCAGCGGCCGGAGCCGCTTGCTCATGGCCATCGGCAGACGCATCGCCCGCAGCCTTCGCCGGTACGGGAAGAGCGCGAAGACCATGGCCCTGACGGCCCGCTCGTCGGGCGTCCGCCTGTGCTCCTGCTCGACCACGGCGCGCGTCTGCTCGATCAGGCGGTCGTAGCGCACGCCCGAAGGGCAGGCGGTCACGCAGGCCATGCAGCCGAGGCACGCGTCCAGATGCCCGGCCATCTCGTCGGTGACCGGCGTGCCGTGCACGTGCTGGTCCATGAGCTGGATCCGGCCCCGGGGCGAGTCCATCTCCTCGCCCCACAACACGTACGTGGGACAGGTGGGCAGGCAGAACCCGCAGTGCACACAATCCTTGATCAGCTCGGGGTCCATGCGGCGTCCTCCATGTGACGGCCCGGCGGCCTGCGGCTGCGGGGGTTCATCAGATGCCTCCGACGAAGCGGCCCGGAGACAGCCGGCGGTCCGGGTCGAAGCGGTCCTTCACCCGGCGCATCAGGCCGAGCGCTCCGGTCGGCCCCCAGAAGTCCACCGCGACGCCGGGCGGCAGCGCCACGCCGGTCAGCCGGCCCCCGAACGGCCGGATCTCCTCGCGCACGGCGGTGACGAAGGCGGCGACCCGGTCCGGATCGGGCGACCCGGGCAGCGCGACGTACAGGTCGGCCGTGGCGGCGCAACCGCGCACGTGCGGGGCGAGGGCCACGGGGGCCGCCAGCTCGTCGACCGCGCGAAGCGTGGCGGCCAGCGCCGCCGGCGGCACGCGCAGCGACAGCAGGAGGTCGTCGCCGGGTAGACGGCCCCACCAGGAGGGCGGCTCCTCGCCGATCCCGGCGTCCACCCCCATGAGGTCCTGTACGGCTTTCGCCCGCTCGGCCGCCGCCACGCCTTCGACCAGGACCGAGAGCACGCCCTCGCCGGCACCGGGCCGATCGAGCTCGATCGCGGCGGGTTCGAGGACGGACGCGGCGAGCGTCCCGGCGAGTTCCTGCTCGCGCTCGGCCTCGGGAAGGGGAGCGGTGACCCAGCGGCTGTCGGCGGGCAGCGGATGCAGGCGGAACGCCGCCTCCGTGATGACGCCGAGCGTGCCGTACGAGCCGGTGAACAGCTTGCCGAGGTCGTATCCCGCGACGTTCTTCACGACCTTGCCGCCCGACTTGGCGATCGTGCCGTCGGCCAGCACGACGGTGACGCCGATGAGCAGGTCGCGGCTGGTGCCGTAGCGGAATCCGAGCGGCCCCGCGACTCCGGTCGCGAGCATCCCGCCCACGGTGGAGCCCGAGACCGGCGGCCGCGCGACGAGGCGCTGGCCCTGCGAGGCGAGCGCCTCGCCGAGCGAGCCGAGCGTCACCCCCGCCTGGACGCGGGTCACCAGGTCGCCGGAGGCGTGTTCGAGGATCTCGTTCAGGCAGCAGGTGTCGACCAGCAGGTCGCAGCGCTCGGGCGGCGGGCCCCAGTGCAACATGGTCCCCGCGCCGGTGGGCACGACGGCGAGGCCGTGCGCGGCGGCCACGCGGAGCACGGCGGCGACGTCCTCGGTCGTCTCCGGCAGTGCCACCCAGCGCGGCCGGACGCCCGCCACCGTGTCGTCCTCGCCCGCCGGGCGCACGGTCGTGCCGCAGGCGGCGAGATCGGCCTCGGCGCTCATGGCAGCAACCTCCTGTGAGAGTCGGCCGGGGGCTGCGGGAAGGTGCTCATCAGAACTGCTCGGCCATGCCGGACTCCACCAGCGGATGCACGCCCTTGCGCACCCCGGGGACCTCCCCGCACAGCCGCGGGGTGGGGAAGACCTTGCCGGGATTGGACAGGCCCTTCGGATCGAAGGCGCACCGCACGAGTTGCATGGTGTCGAGGTCCTCCTCACTGAACATTCGCGGCATATAACGAGATTTATCAACACCGACGCCGTGTTCGCCTGTGATCGAACCGCCGTGTTCGATGCACAGGTCGAGGATCCGGCCGCTGGCGGCCTCGGCATGCTCGCCCTGGCCGGGCACGGTGTCGTCGAAAAGGACGAGAGGGTGGAGGTTCCCGTCGCCCGCGTGGAACACGTTCGCCACCCGGATGCCGAACTCCTCCTGGAGCCGGTCGATCGCGGCGAGCACCTCGGGCAGCGCCGTCCGCGGGACCACCCCGTCCTGGACGATGTAGGCGGGGCTGATCCGCCCCACGGCGGCGAAGGCCGACTTGCGGCCCTTCCAGATCGCGGCCCGCTCCTCGGCCGAGGCGGCGACCCGGATCTCGAAGGCGCCCGTCTCGCGGCAGATCCGCTCGACGGCGGCGAACTGGTGGTCCACCTCGGCGTGCGGCCCGTCGAGCTCCACCACGAGCACGGCCCCGGCTCCCTCGGGGTAGCCGCAGTGCACCGCGGCCTCGGCCGCCTCGATCGCCAGGGCGTCCATCATCTCGATGGCCGCCGGGACGATCCCCGCGCCGATGATCGCCGACACGGCCCGGCCGCCGCCCTCGATCCCGGTGAAGGCCGCGAGCAGGGTCGTGACCGCCTCGGGCGTCCGCGACAGCCGTACGGTGATCTTGGTGGCGATGCCCAGCGTGCCCTCCGAGCCGATGAACGCCCCGAGGAGGTCGTAGCCGGGATCGCGGTCCGACAACTCCACGATCTCCCCCTGCGGGGTGACCAGCTCGATCCCGACGACGTGGTTGACGGTGAAGCCGTACTTCAGGCAGTGGGCGCCGCCCGAGTTCTCCGCGACGTTGCCGCCGATCGAGCAGATCTGCTGGCTGGAGGGGTCGGGCGCGTAGTAGTAGCCCCGCTCGCGGACGGCTTCGGAGATGGCCAGGTTGGTCACGCCCGGCTCGACCACCGCACGCCGGTTGGGGATGTCGATCTCCAGGATGCGGCGCATGCGGGAGGTGACGATCAGCACACCGTCGGTCCGGGGAAGGGCGCCGCCGGACAACCCGGTTCCCGACCCCCTCGCCACGAACGGCACGCCGTACTCGTCGCACAGCCGCACCACGGCCGCGATCTGCTCGGCCGACTCCGGCAGCACGACCACGCCGGGGGTGGCCCGGTGATAGGTGAGCCCGTCGCAGTCGTAGGTCCGCAGCCGTACGGGATCGGTGATCACCGAGCCCTCGTCCAGGATGTCGCCGAGCCGCTCGGTGAGCCGCTGGAGGGTGGACATCGCTACGGTTCCTCCTCGTGCGTCCGCGGCCCCCGGCCCTGGTCCTTCACAGGCCGGCCGGGCCTTCTGTGATGATTCGCTCCTGAATGTCGTCTTCCCTTGAATCATCTCGCAGAGCAGGAGCGATGGCACCTGCCAGCTCCGCGGGCGTCGGGAGGGCCGCCTGGAGGTCGGCGGGCAGTGTGTGCGGGCCCACCGAGAGCGGCGAGATCATCGCGCCGAGCCGGTACTCGACCATGATCTGATCGCGTGAGGCGACCAGGAGGATGCCCAGCGTCGGCTCGTCCCGCATCCGGTCGCGGACCTGGTCGTCCACGGCGGCGACGCAGAGGTCCAGCCGGTCGGCGTGCTCCGGGGCGAAGCCGTCGGTCCGGAGATCGACGACGACGTAGCGGTGCAGCGCGAGGTGGTAGAAGAGCAGGTCGGCGACGAACTCCTCGCCCCGGGCTGACAGACGGCGCCGCCTGGCGGCGAACGCGAAACCCACCCGGAGTTCCTGGAGGAAGGTGACGACGGTGTCGATCATCCGAGCCTCGAGGTCGCGCCCGCGCCGTTCGCCTCCGTCGAGCAGTTCCGTCACGAAGGGGTCGGTGAGCATGTCCCTGACGCAGTCGCGGTCCTCCAGCGGCACCGTCCTGCCGGTGTCGTACAGGGGGTGGTCCGGCCGCAGGTGCAGCCCGCTCCGGATCATCATCGTCAGCGTGCTCCGGGTCCAGCCCTCGTGGGCCGCCTTCATCGCGTAGAACTCGCGGGTCGGGCGGTCGTCGAGCAGGTCCAGCAGGACGACGACGTGGCCCCACGGGATCAACTCCAGGGACTGCGGGACGAACTCCGGCCAGGCGGCGGCGAAGGTCGTCATGCGATGCAGGTTGGCCCGGGAGTACGCCCTGGCCCGGGGGTACTCGGCCCTGAGTTCGGCCGCCAGGCGGGCGAGGACCTCGTCGTACCGGGTGTCGCCCAGTCGGCGGCCGAGGATGTGGCGGCCGATGCGCCAGTACTGGTGGATCAGTTCGGCGTTGGCCGTGAGCGCCGACCGGTAGTGGCTCCTGGTGATCTCACGCGTGATCGCCCGGGGCGGTCCGGCGGCGGCGCCGGCGTGGTCGCCGGCCTCTCTGAATTCGCTCATGGACCAGATGTAGCGACATCTGGATGGATGCGCTCGTCTAGTCGTACACCGATGGGGATCAGGAACCTTCCACCGGGCGGGAAGATTCCTGACCCCCGAGTCGGTCATGTCATCGCATACGGGCATACGCGGGGAGGGTAAGGAACTCCGCGAAATCGTCGTCGAGCGCGACTTCTTTGAACAACGCCGTCGCCTGCGCGTACAGGCCCTCGTCGTAGCCGGGCTCCTCGGCGATCGCGGCGAGCTCCTCGGAGATGATCCGCTCGACGAGGTCGCGGGTCACGACGGCGCCCGTGTCGGCGAGCTCGATGTCGTTGTGGATCCACTGCCAGACCTGCGACCGCGATATCTCGGCCGTCGCGGCGTCCTCCATGAGGTTGTGGATGGCGACCGCGCCCAGCCCGCCCATCCACGCCGCCAGGTACCGCAGGGCCACGTCGACATTGTTCCGCAGCCCGGTCTCGGTGATCTGGCCGGGGGTCTTGGACACGGACAGCAGGTCCTCGGCGGTGACGTGGACGTCCTCGCGCAGGCGGTCGAGCTGGTTGGGACGCTCGCCCAGCACGCCGTCGAAGACCTCGCGGCAGATCGGCACCAGGTCGGGGTGGGCCACCCACGAGCCGTCGAACCCGTCGCCCGACTCGCGCGTCTTGTCGGCCCGGACCTTCTCCAGGGCGACCTTGTTCACCTCGGGGTCGCGCCGGGAGGGGATGAACGCGGCCATGCCGCCGATCGCGTGCGCCCCGCGCCTGTGGCAGCTGCGCACCAGGAGTTCCGTGTAGGCGCGCATGAAGGGGGCGGTCATCGTCACCGAGTTCCGCTCGGGCAGCAGGAACTCCCGCCCGCGGGTGCGGAACTTCTTGATGACGCTGAACAGGTAGTCCCAGCGGCCGGCGTTGAGGCCCGCGGAGTGCTCGCGCAGCTCGTAGAGGATCTCCTCCATCTCGAACGCGGCCGGGTACGTCTCGATCAGCACGGTCGCCCTGATGGTCCCCTGCGGGATGCCGAGCAGGTCCTGGGCGCGGACGAACACGTCGTTCCAGAGCCGCGCCTCGAGGTGCGACTCCATCTTCGGCAGGTAGAAGTACGGCCCGCGTCCCTTGTCGAGCTGGCGCCGGGCGCAGTGGAAGAAGTAGAGCCCGAAGTCGAGCAGCGCGCCCGAGATCTCCATGCCGTCGACGAGGACGTGCTTGTCCGGCAGGTGCCAGCCGCGCGGCCTGACCACCACGGTGGCCAGCTCGTCGTCGGGCTTGAGCGCGTAGTCCTTGCCGCCCGAGGAGAAGTCGATCGTCCGGTCGAGGGCGTCCCGGAGGTTGAGATGCCCGCTGATCGTGTTCTCCCACGTGGGCGCGTTGGCGTCCTCGAAGTCGGCCAGCCACACCTTGGCGCCCGAGTTCAGCGCGTTGATGGTCATCTTGCGGTCGACCGGGCCGGTGATCTCCACGCGGCGGTCCTCGAGCCCCGGGGCCGGCGGCGCCACCTGCCACTCGGACTCGCGCACCTGCCTGGTCTCGGGGAGGAAGTCGAGCGTTCCGCCCGCGGAGAGCCGTGCCTGCCGTTCGTCGCGTACGGCCAGCAGCTCCCTACGCCTCGTGTCGAACTCGCGATGGAGGGTAGCTACGAAGGCGACCGCCTCGGGAGTGAGGATCTCGTCGAACCGATCGAGCAGGGGACCTGTGATCTCAACGCCTTCCATCGGCACTCTTTCCACGATCCGGAAATTTAGTTCTAAATGGTGGAATCGACGCTACTCCACCGCTGATCCGAGGGTCAACGTGGGGGACGCGTCAGGGCGGACCGGGGGATCTCCCCGATGGGGCGGTGCCGTACGCACCAGAAGAATCGGTGTCATGAGAAGGCAGAGCATGATCGTCGCGGGAGTGGCACTGGGCGCCGCCCTCGCTCTCACCGCGTGCGGCGCGGAGATCGACCTCGGCAAGGTCGGCCTCGGCGGCGAGCAGGCCGTCGAGTCCTACGACGTGACCGACGAGATCACGGCCCTGCGCGCCTACACGGGGGCCGGTGAGATCGTCGTCAACGAGTCCGGCAGGACCGGCGTCCACGTCACCGAGACCCTGCACTGGCGGGGCGAGAAGCCGCAGAACGGCCACCAGGTCGACGCCGGCACGCTCACGTTGCGCTACCAGTGCCACGACTGCTCCGTCGACTACCGCGTGGAGGTCCCGAAGGGCCTGAACGTGAACATCGACGCGGGATCGGGCACGATCACCCTCCGTGAGCTGAGCGGCCAGGTGAGCGCGGCGGCCGGATCCGGCGACATCGACGCGAGAGGGCTCTCCGGCCGTCAGGTGACCGCCACGACCGGATCGGGCGAGGTCAAGCTCCGCTTCGCCGCGACCCCCGAGAAGGTACGCGTCGAGACCGGCTCGGGAGACGGCACCGTCTGGGTGCCGTCCGGGTCCTACAACGTGACCGCGAGCACGGGTGCCGGCGACGAGGAGGTCGCCGTGACACAGGATCCCTCGTCTCCCCGCACCGTCGTCGTCAAGACCGGTTCCGGCGACGCCCGGGTCCTCAAGGGCTGACGGTCCCCGGCGGAACACCGCAGGCCATAACCAGATGCGGACATCGGGACGTCGTGCCACCATCGATGGGAAGACACCAGGGGTGTCGGAGTGTTCCTCTAGAAGAGATGACATATATGCATGACGAGCCCGAAGACCTTGCCGTAGGCGATTACGAACTCGAAGAGCGCCAGGCGCTCCGCCGTGTGGCCGGTCTTTCGACGGAGCTCGAGGACATCACCGAGGTCGAATACCGCCAGCTGCGGCTGGAGCGGGTCGTCCTCGTGGGCGTCTGGACCAGCGGCTCCGTCTTCGACGCGGAGAACTCACTGCAGGAGCTGAGGCTCCTCGCGGAGACCGCCGGATCGGACGTCCTGGAGGGACTGATCCAGCGCCGTGACAAGCCCGACCCCGCGACGTACATCGGATCGGGGAAGGCGATCGAGCTGCGCGACATCGTGGCCGCCTCCGGCGCCGACACCGTCATCTGCGACGGTGAGCTCACGCCCGGCCAGCTGCGCCAGCTGGAGGAGATCGTCAAGGTCAAGGTCATCGACCGGACCGCGCTGATCCTCGACATCTTCGCCCAGCACGCCAAGAGCCGGGAGGGCAAGGCCCAGGTCGAGCTGGCCCAGCTCCAGTACCTGCTGCCCCGCCTGCGAGGCTGGGGTGGCAACCTCTCCCGGCAGGTCGGCGGCCGCGCCGCCGGCGGCGTCGGCATCGGCGGCCGTGGTCCCGGTGAGACGAAGATCGAGCTGGACCGGCGCCGCATCCGTGAGCGGATGGCGAAGCTCCGCCGCCAGATCAAGAACATGTCGACGGCCCGCGAGACCATGCGGCACCACCGGCAGGCCCGCGAGGTGCCGGCCGTGGCGATCGCCGGCTACACCAACGCGGGCAAGTCGTCGCTGCTCAACCGGCTGACCGGTGCGGGCGTGCTGGTCGAGGACGCGCTGTTCGCGACCCTCGACCCCACGGTGCGCCGGGCGCGCACGCCGGAGGGCCGCCTGTTCACGCTCGCCGACACCGTCGGGTTCGTCCGGCACCTGCCCCACCAGCTGGTCGAGGCGTTCCGCTCGACCCTGGAGGAGGTCGGGGACGCCGACCTGATCCTGCACGTGGTCGACGGGTCGCATCCCGATCCCGAGTCGCAGCTCGCGGCCGTCCGCGAGGTGTTCGCCGAGATCGAGGGCGCGAGCGAGATCCCCGAGATCGTCGTGATCAACAAGGCCGACGCCGCCGACCCGGTGACGCTCGCCCGGCTGACCATGAAGGAACGGCACAGCGTGGTGGTCTCCGCGCGCACCGGCTCCGGCATGGGTGAGCTGATGGCGATGATCGAGACCGAGCTGCCGCGCCTGGACCACGAGGTCCGCATGCTCGTGCCGTACGACAGGACGGACCTGGTCGCGCGGGCCCACAAGGAGGGCGAGGTGCTGTCCCTGCAGCACACCGGCGACGGGACCATCCTGCACGCCAGGGTTCTGGGGGCGCTGTTCGCCGAGCTGGACCGGGTCGCCAAGCCCGTCGAGACCGTCTGAGCGGCCGTTACCGTTCTCCCCGACACGCCCCTGCGAGGGTCACGGTTCGTTAGTGGCTCTCCGGGGGTGACCTTGGTACGATAACGCCAGCCTAACGAGACCTTATGGCGCGGGTAACAAGATGACACCAGAACGTGTTGTTGCGCGTTGGCGAGTGCGAGGGCATCGGTTTCAAGTCGCGGGGAACGGCTGCCGGTGCGAAGTCGGGGACAGAAGTGACGTATCTATACGGCTGTGGCGTATTGGCGTTCTTTCTCAATAGCCCTGTACATCCAGTCGACCTGTGAAATAACGTAACTGAACTGAAATCGCCCGGGTTCAAGATCCTGGCGGTAGGGTCATCGCACAACACCGGTGCGCGATGAGGCAGGAGACCCCCCAATGACGTCCGGACACGGAGCGGACCCAGTGGGCGCGGCGCCCATGACCTGGGACTTTGTCGTGTTCCGGGACGATGGGCAGGTGGTCGGATGACCGTTCGGCTGCTCACCAACATCGGCCGGCTCTGGACCGGTCACGACGTATGCAGCAACGCGGCCATCCTGGTCCACAACGACCGCATCGCCTGGGTCGGGCGGGCGGCCGACCTGCCGCAGAGCGTGCCGGGGGTCGTCAACGACATCGTCGACGTCGATCACGTGGAGAACCTCGGCGGCGCGCTCGTCACGCCCGGTCTCATCGACGCCCACACCCACCCCGTCTACGCCGGGAACCGCTACGCCGAGATGGCGATGCGGTCGGGCGGCTCGACGGCCTCCGCGATCAACGCGGCCGGCGGCGGCATCGGCTCGACCGTCACGGTGACCCGCGGCACCGACCCGTGGACGTTGTGCAACGGCGTACGCGAACGGTTGCGCGAGTGGCTGCTGGCCGGCACGACGACCGTCGAGGCCAAGACGGGCTACCACCTGACCCGCGACGGAGAACTGGCGGACGTCCGGCTGCTGCGCGAGCTCGAGAAAGAGCCGATGATGCCGCGCGTGCACGTCACGTTCCTGGCCGCGCACGTGGTCCCGCCGGAGTACTTCGGCCGTCAGCGCGACTACGTCGAGGCCGTCGCCACCTGGTGCGCCGACGCGGCCGCCGCCGGGGCCGACAGCGTGGACGTCTACTGCGACGACGGCCACTTCAGCGTCGACGAGGCCCGCTGGGTGCTCGCCTCCGGCCGCAACGTCGGCCTCCTTCCGCGCGTTCACGCGGGCGCCTTCAACCGCCGCGGCGCGGTCCAGTTGGCCGCCGAGATGGGATGCTCGTCCGCCGACCTGCTCCACCACACCACCGACGAGGACATCGCGCTGATGGGCAGGTACGGCGTGCCCGCCGTCGTCTGCCCGGCCACCGCTCTGCAGGGCGGCAGCCTTCCGCCGGTGCGCCGCATGATCGCCCAGGGCGTCCCGATCGCGCTCGGCAGCGACCACAACCCGGGCCACTGCGGCATCACCTCGATGTCCCTGGTGATCAGCCTGGCCGTGTCGGCGTTCGGCATGAGCGTGGGGGACGCGCTCCGCGCGGCGACGCTGGGCGGAGCCCA
Source organism: Planotetraspora phitsanulokensis (assembly GCF_016863295.1). Taxonomy (GTDB): domain Bacteria; phylum Actinomycetota; class Actinomycetes; order Streptosporangiales; family Streptosporangiaceae; genus Planotetraspora; species Planotetraspora phitsanulokensis. The sequence continues at coordinate 39,465 of NZ_BOOP01000018.1, read as the reverse complement.
GGTGCTCGGCGCCCCCGACCGCGGCATCCTCGCTCCCGGCCGGCTGGCGGACATCGTGCAGTGGGACGCCGACCACGAGGGCGCGTTCGCCTGGTCGTACGGCCTCAAGCCCCGCCGGGTCTGGCGCGGCGGAACCCCCGTCCAGTAACCCGCCGCCCACTCGCGCGATCATCCACGTGTCCCGGAGATCGCGAGCGGTTACTCTCTCGATATGCCCCCGATGATCGCCGTCGTCACGGATTCCACCGCGTATCTGGGCGAGGCCGAGGCGGCCAGGCAGGGGATCGCCGTCGTCACGTTACGGGTCGCCTATGACGGCCAGATCATCGAGGACCGGACGCCCATCGACACCTCCGCCGTCGCCGATGCCCTGCGCGGCGGCGCCACCACGTCGCGGCCGTCGCCGCAACTGTTCACCGACGTCTACGGGGAGGCGGCCGCGCAGGGAGCGACGGGCATCGTCTCCGTCCACCTTTCCGGCGAGTTGTCGGGCACGGTGGACTCCGCTCTCGTCTCCGCGCGGGAGGCGCCGATCCCCGTCGAGGTGATCGACAGCCGGTCCATCGCCATGGGGCTCGGCTTCCCCGTGCTGGCCGCGGCGCAGGCGGCCCGGCGGGGAGCGGCTCTCGCCGACGTCGTGTCCGCGGCGAGGCGGTGTGCCGACGTCACCCGCACGTTCTTCTACGTCGACACGCTCGAGCACCTCCGGCGGAGCGGCCGCATCGGCGCCGCCGCCAACCTCGTGGGCTCCGCTCTGGCGATCAAGCCGCTGATGCGACTCGGCGACGGCCCGATCACCGTCGTGGAGAAGGTCCGTACGGCGGGCCGCGCGATCGCCCGCCTCGAGGACCTGGCGGTCGAGGTGGCCGCGGACGAGCCGGTGAACGTGGCGGTGCAACATCTCATGGCCTCGGCCCGGGCCGGCGCGCTCGCGGAGAGTCTGAGCGCCCGGCTGCCCGGACTCGTCCGCATGATGGTCGTCGAGGTCGGGCCGGCGCTGGGCGCCCATGTCGGCCCCGGCCTGCTCGGCGTGACGGTCTCCACGGCGACCGAGTGAGCGCCCGGCGGTTCAGCCAGAGTCCAGAGCGCCCGGTCGTTCGGCGGGCGTCTGCGTGAGCGGTGGCGCTTTCACCGGCGAGCAAGTGAGCGGCCTGCGTTTCCACAGGCATCGCGTCATCCACAGAGCGCCGTTCCGGTGGGGGCGGACGCCTCGCGCCCACCTAGCGTCTCCCGGGTGCGAACCACGCAGCAGGCGGCTCAACGCGTCGCGGTAGAGGCTCGTCTGCGCCGTCTGACGGCGCCGGTGGAGTCAGGGCCGCCGGTTGCCCGTGAGCGTCCCCTGCCCGGTCCGCCGCCGTCGTTCGGTTCGCCCCACGAGGCCCCCCACGTGGTTCGTACGGCTGTCGCGGGGCGTGAGCCGTACGAACCGGTCCTGACGGAGGAGGAGTCGTCTGCCGTGGACTCAGTGGACTCACTTGGGGCGCGGATGCGCGGGCGTCTGGCGGGCGCGGTTCCGCTGCTCGATCCCGGTGTGCCGTGCCTGCGGGTGCTCGTCGTCCTGGGCACGCTCGCGGCGATCGTGGCGGGCGTCTTCGCATGGCGTTCGCGACCGGTGGCCGAGCCGCTGACTCCGCCCGTTCCGATGAGCGTCTCCTCGATTGTGGCGGCGTCCCCGTCGCCGACGGCGAGCGTCGTCGTGTACGTGACGGGCAAGGTGCGGCGACCGGGGGTGCTGTCGCTGGCGACGGGGTCCCGGGTCGCCGACGCCATCGACGCCGCAGGCGGGATCCGGCCGGGTGCGAAACCGGGCGCGCTGAATCTCGCCCGGCGTCTCGTGGACGGCGAGCAGATCGTGGTGGGTGCTCCCACGCCGACGTCTCCCGGAGACGTCACGCCGGCCGGTGCGGCCGCGGGTGGTCTCATCAGCCTCAACTCGGCGACAGCGGAGCAGCTCAACGGCCTGCCGGGTGTCGGTGACGTGCTCGCCGAGCGCATCATCGAGTTCCGCGAGGCGCATGGCGGCTTCCAGAGCGTCGATCAGCTCCGTGAGGTCTCCGGGGTCGGGGAGAAACGATTCTCCGAGATCAAGGACAAGGTCGCCCTGTGACGGCGGGAGCCGCGGATCGCGGAGCCGGACCGAGGCCGGAGACAGGGGCGACGCACGCGCTGCCGCTGGTCGCACCCGCCCTGGCGTCCTGGGCGGCGGCGATCGTCCTGCTGGGATGCTCGGCCGCCGCAGGTGCGGTGACGGCCGTCGTCGCCGCCGTCGCTGCGGCGACGTGCTGGGCCGCGCTCATGTCCAGGCCACCTGGTGCACGCCTTCGCACATCGCCCCGCGCGCGAACGCCCGGGATACGGCATCGGGCCCGGAACATGAGGTCGCCCGGCGCCCGGAACGTCGTCGTGGGGACCCTCGCGTGCCTGTCGGCCACCGCCGCCATCGTGGCCTTCAAGGTGCACGCCGTCACCAGCGGCCCGGTGCCCGGACTGGCGGCGCGGAGCGCCTCGGTGACGGCGGACGTCGTGATCACCGACGACCCCCGCGTGCGGCCCCATCGCGGCGGAGTCGTTCAGCGGGACAGCGCCGTGGTCGAGGCGCGCATGGTGTCCGTGACCTCCGCCACGGAGCGTTTCGCCGTGGACGTGCCGATCGTGCTCTTCGGCTCGGGGGAGGGGTGGAGCACGCTGCTGCCCAGCCAGAAGGTGAGGGTCCGGGGACGCCTGGGGCCCGCGGAGGCGGGCGAGCTGACCGCCGCCGTCCTGCTCGTGCGAGGCGGTCCGGAGCTCCTCGGCGATCCGTCGGCCGCGCAGACCGTGGCGGGGGAGGTGCGCGCCGGCCTCCGCGAGGCGAGCGACGTTCTGCCTCCCGGCCAGCGGGGGCTGCTCCCCGGCCTGGTGGTCGGCGACGTGTCGCGGATGGACGACCAGATCAGGCAGGACTTCACCACGGCCGGGCTCAGCCACCTGACCGCCGTCTCCGGAGCGAACCTCGCCTTGATCGCGGGAGCCGTCCTCGCCCTCGCGAGGATCGCCGGGCTGCCGCTGCCCCTGCGCGCGCTCCTCATGATCGTCGCGATGCTCGGGTTCGCCGTGGTCGCGAGGCCGTCGCCCAGCGTGCTGCGGGCGCTCGTCATGGGATCGATCGCCGCGGTCGCGCTCGGCGCCGGCCGGCCGAAGGACGGGGTGGCCGTCCTGTCCGCCACCGTGCTCGGCCTGATCCTCTTCGATCCGGGACTCGCCAGGCAGTACGGCTTCGCCCTCTCCGTCTTCGCGACCGGCGGCATCCTGGTGCTCGCTCCGCGCTGGCGCGAACGGCTGGCGGAGCGGATGCCGATGCTCGCGGCGGAGGCGGTCGCGGTGCCCGCCGCGGCGCAGGCGGCCGTGACGCCGGTGCTGGTGCTCATGTCCGGCCGGCTCGACCTCGTGGCCGTCCCGGCGAATCTGCTCGCGGGGCCGGCGGTCGCGCCGGCCACCGTGCTCGGCTTCGCCGCGGCGGTCGTCGCCCCGCTGAGCATGGGAGCGGCTCAGATCCTGGTGCATCCCGCGGGCTGGGCCGCCGGCTGGATCATCGTCGTCGCCGAGCACGCCGCCGCGGTTCCCATGGCGACGATCGGCTGGCCGGGGGGACTCGCCGGTCTCGTTCTGCTGGCGGCCGCCGCGGTGACGGTGTGGGCGGTGATGAGGCGACGGGCGTACAGGCGGGCGGCGCTTGCCCTGCTCGCCGGCGCTCTGGTCGCCGTCCTGGTCGCGGGGCCCGTGAGCTCCCCGTGGCCCCCGCCCGGATGGTTGCTGGTCGCCTGCGACGTGGGCCAGGGAGACGCGCTGGCCGTATCCGCCGGCCCCGGCAGGGCCATAGTGATCGATACAGGTCCCGAGCCCGGACCGGTCGACCGCTGCCTGCGCGATCTCGACGTCCGGCAGGTGCCGTTGATGGTGCTCACGCATCCCCATCTCGACCATGTCGGCGGCCTCGAAGGCGCGATGCGCGGCAGAGCCGTGGGCGCAGCGCTGGTGAGCCCGGGTCGCGTCCCCGAGAGGGAGAGCGCCCGCGTCTCCTGGCGGTTGCGGGCGAGGGGAGTCCCCGAGTGGGTGATGCCGCCGGGGACGCGGTGGCGGTTCGGCGGCGCGGAGATCACCGTCATCGCTCCGTCGTCCGACGCCCCTCGCCAGGGCCCGGGGGAGGGGGCCGTCGCCAACAACGCCAGCATCGTGCTGCTCGTCCGCTGGTTCGCGCCGGCGGGAGGGCTCATCGGATCCGCGTTGCTCGCCGGAGATCTCGAGACCGAGTCGCAGGCCCTCCTGGCGCGTGCCGGAGTCCCGTCCGTCGACGTCCTCAAGGTTCCCCACCACGGTTCCCGGCGGCAGGATCCGGGGTTTCTGGGCGCCACCCGGGCGCGTGCCGCGTTGATCAGCGTCGGAGCGGTCAACGACTACGGCCATCCGGCCCCGCTGACGACGCAGCGGCTCGGTCTGCTCGGCATGCGGGTCTACCGCACCGACCTGTCCGGCGATCTCGCCGTGACCGCCCAGGAGGGCCGGCTCGGGATCGTGCCGAGGAAGGGATGAGGTCCGTGTACCGCGGGATGTGCCACACCCGGCGCGGCGTGGCATGCTGCCAGACATGGCGAATCCAGCTCCCGTGACCCTCGTCGTCGGCGATGAGGAGTTCCTCGTGGACCGAGCCGTCGGGGCCGTCGTTTCGGCGGTGCGCGACGCCGATCCGGAGGCGGAGGTGCACGACCTCGTGGGAGGGAAGGTCGAGACCGGGGAGCTGGCCCAGCTCGCCTCGCCGTCCCTCTTCGATGACCGGTCAGTCGTCGTGATCCGGTCGGCGCAGGACCTCCAGAAGGACGTCATCGCCGAGATCGTGAAGTACACCGCGCACCCGGCGGACGACACCGTGCTGATCCTCGCCCACCCCGGCGGGGTCAAGGGGAAGGCCCTCGTCGACGGCGTCAAGAAGGCGGGCGCCGAGGTCGTCACGGTGGCCAAGCCGACGAAACCGGGGGAGCGGCTCGACTTCATCAAGGCCGAGGTCAGGAGGCACGGCCGCTCGATCGCCCCCGCCGCCGCCCAGGCTCTGCTCGACGCCGTGGGCAGCGACCTGCGCGAGCTGGCCGCCGCCTGTGGCCAGCTGGCATTCGACACCTCGGGGAAGACCATCGACGAGGCCGCGGTCGCCCGTTACCACCGGGGCCGGGCCGAGGTCACCGGCTTCGCCATCTCCGATCTCGCGATCGAAGGGCGACTCGGCGAGGCGCTTGAGCAGCTCCGCTGGGCCGTGGCCACCGGGGTGGCGCCGGTCCTGATCGTCAGCGCCCTCGCGGGCGGCCTCCGCTCACTGGCGAAGGTGGGGGGCGCGCCACGCAACCTGCGCGGAGCCCAGCTCGCCGGCCATGTGGGGATGCCCCCATGGAAGATCGACCGGGTCAAGCGCCAGCTGAGCGGATGGGGGCCGGAGGGCATCTCCATCGCCATGCAGGCGGTCGCCTCGGCCGACGAGCAGGTCAAGGGTGCCGGCACGGATCCGGGGTACGCGCTGGAGCGCGCCGTCCAGGTCATCGTCGCCAGCCGTACCGGTCGCTGAGCCACTGAGTCGCTGGGCTACTGGGCCCTTGAGCCGCTGAGTCACTGGCCCGCTGGGCCGCTGGGCCGCTGAGTCGCTGAGCTGCTGGGCCGCTGAGTCGCTGAGCTGCTGGGCCGCTGAGCTGCTGGGCCACTGAGTCGCTGAGCTGCTGAATCGCTGAGTCACTGGACCTGCCGGACATATCGCCGAGGGCCACGAACGGCCGAGCCGCCTGCGCTGGTGGCCCTGTCGCCTCCCTCGCCGTGTCGCCTCCCTCGCCGTCCGGCGTCCGCCGCCGACCGGCGGCCGGGCTCACTCCTCCGGGGCCTCATGAGGGCCGGGCTCCTCGACCTGGAGCAGCATCCGCTTGAGCAGAGCGGCGAGCACATCCTGATCGGCGGTGGTGAGAACGCCGACCATGTCCTCCTCGGCCTCACCTCGCACGTCCATGGCCCTCAGCCAAGTAGCACGGCCCTCTTCGGTGAGCTCGACGTCCACCCGCCGGCGATCCTCCTCGCTGCGGACGCGCCGCACGAGACCGGCCTTCTCCAGGGTGTCGAGCCGGCCCGTCATGCCGGCCGGCGAAAGCTTGAGGTCGGCCGAGAGCTCTGACGGGGTGGCTCGCCCGTGCTCACCCCGCGAGGCCAGCCGATGGAGCGTCTCGAACTCGAAATCCTGGAGGCCGACCATGGCGAGCGCGGTGTCCTTGCTCCGCGACAGATGCCTCACCAGGAACTGCAGCCTGGTGACGATCGCCTCCACCCGTTCGTCGAAGGGCGTCTTGCCCCGCCAGCGGGCGATGTGCCGGTCCACCGAGTCGTCCACCTTTCCGATCATACGCCAGGGTATATTTTGTTGACGAATTATTCGTTGACGAATTAGTTTTGCCGGCATGATTGCTCGACTCCTCATCGGACGGGCGGTCGCCGCCCTGGCCACCGCGCTCATCCCCACCGGGCTGACGCTCGCCGTCATCCGGGCCACGGGCTCGGCTGTCGATCTCGGCATCGTGCTCGCCGCGGAGACGATTCCGATGGTGCTGCTGTTGCCGATCGGCGGGGTGGTGGCGGACCGGCTGCCGCCGAGACGCGTCATCCTCGTCGCGGACCTGGCGCGATGCGCGACCCAGACGGTGATCGGCGCGAGGCTCCTTCTCGGTGATCCCTCGGTCGGCGAGATCGCCGGGCTCGCCGCGCTGACCGGTGTGGCCGTGGCGTTCGGAATTCCGGCGGTTTCACCACTGGTCGTGGCGGTGGCCCCGCCCGAGGGGAGGCTCAGGCTCAATGCGCGGCTGGGGATGGTCAACGGATTCGCCCAGATCGGCGGACCCGCCCTCGCCGGAGGGCTCACCCTCTGGGCCGGTGCGGGCTGGTCGTTCGTGATCACGGGGGTGCTGTTCGCCGGCTCGGCTCTCACCTTGGGTGGGATCGTCACGACCGCGCCCAGCAGTCCGCGAGGGCGCTTCCTGGCCGACCTGCATGAGGGCTGGCGTGAGGCCAGGCGCCACCGGTGGTTCCTCACCAGCGTGCTCGGTCACGGCGTGTGGCACCTCTGCGCGGGATTCCTGCTCACTCTCGGCCCCGTCATCGCCGTGCGCAGCCTGGGCGGAGAGTCCGCGTGGATCGTCATCGCCCAGGCCGGCACCGTGGCGACGGTCGTGGGCGTCCTCCTCGCGCCGAGGCTTCCGATCGCGCGCCCGCTCGCAGTGACGAACTGCTCAGCCGCTCTCTACGCGGTCCCTTTGGTGGCCCTGTCGATCCCGGCGCCGCTCGTCGTGGTCGCGTGCGCCTACTTCGTCGCGATGTTCGGCCTCGGCCTGCTGATCCCGCTGTGGGACACCGTCATGCAGCGGCGGATCCCGCAGGAGGCGCTCGGCCGGGTCGGGTCGTTCGACGCGCTGATCTCGTTCGTCGCTCGGCCACTCGGGCTCGCCGTCGCGGCTCCGCTCGCAGCCTGGACGGGGACCGCGATTCCGCTGCTCACCGCCGCGGTGCTCGTCGCCGCGGTCAACCTGGCCGTCGTCGCCCTGCCCGAGGTCCGCGCACGTACGGATCACGACGGCGGGCCCGCGGACGTCGCCGCCAAGCCGGACGCGGCCGCACCCGGCACACCCGCACCCGGCACGGCCGCGAGCCGGTCGCGAACCGCGGACCTATGAGGCGGCCTGGGGGACGGCCTCCACGAGCACGCCGTCACGCAGTTCGAGCACCCGGTCGGCCAGCGCGATCAGGCCGAGGTCGTGCGTCGCGACGATCGCGGTGACCCCCTCGCTCCGCACGAGGGCGCGAATCAGCTCCATGATCTGACGAGCCGTGTGGGAGTCCAGCTGCCCGGTCGGCTCGTCGGCGATCAGGACGCGCGGCCGGTTGGCCAGGGCACGGGCGATCGCCACCCGCTGCTGCTGGCCGCCGGACAGCTCGTAGGGCCGCTGGTTGACGTGATCGGCCAGGCCGACCAGAGAAAGCAGCACCTGAACCCGCTCGTCGCGCTCCCGCGGAGCCGCCTTCGCCAGCCGGAGCGGCACGCCCACGTTCTCGGCCGCCGAGAGCACCGGCACCAGGCCGAAGCTCTGGAAGACGAACCCGATCACGTCCCGGCGCAGCTGCACCAGCCCCGACTCCGCCATGTCCGTGACGGAACGGCCCGCGATGGAGACCCGCCCCGCGTCCGGCCGGTCCAGCCCGCCCACGAGGTTGAGAAGGGTGGTCTTGCCCGAGCCGGAGCGTCCCCTGATGGCGATCAGCTCGCCGGGAAACGCCTCGAACGAGACGTCCTTCAGCGCGGCGACCTCCTTGGGGCCTTTCTGGTAGGTCTTGCGCAGGCCCTCTACGACGACCAGCGGCTCAGTCATTCGGCTCATCCTCGCGATCGGCCGGCCACACTCCGATGTGGTCCCGTTCGAGCTCCAGGCGCACCCGGCGCTCCATCTCCAGCTCGTTCATGAAGTCCCGGGGCAGTTGAAGGCGGCCGGCGCGGTCGAGCACGGCGTACTCCTCCGCGATCACCCCGCCGTCCTGTGACGTGCGGCGCAGGGTCTCGCTCGACGTGCGCCCGTCGCGGATGCCGATGGTCCGGTCCACCTGCTCCGACACCGTCGGGTCGTGGGTCACGATGACGCAGGTGACGCCAAGCTCCCGGTTGGCGCCGCGCAGGGCGGCGAAGACCTCCTCGGAGGTGTCGCTGTCGAGTTCTCCCGTCGGCTCGTCGGCGAGGATCACCTCGGGGGAGTTGGCCAGGGCCACGGCGATGGCGACCCGCTGCTGCTGGCCGCCGGACAACTCGCCGGGCCGCCGGCCCGCGCAGTCGGCGACGCCGAGAAGCTCCAGCAGGTCGCCGGCCCGTGACTTGTCGGCCCGGCGGCCGGCCAGCTTCATCGGGAGCGTGACGTTCTCCCGCGCGGTCAGGTACGGCAGGAGGTTGCGCGCCGTCTGCTGCCAGATGAATCCCACGATGGAGCGGCGGAAACGCAGCCGGTCGCGGGAGGTCATCGACAGCAGGTCCATGCCGGCGACGCGGGCCAGGCCCGCGGTCGGGATGTCGAGCCCCGAGAGCACGTTGAGGAGAGTCGACTTGCCCGAGCCGGACGCGCCCACGATGGCGACCAGCTCACCCTTGTCGATCAGCAGGTCGAGGCCCTGCAGAGCGACCACCTCGACGGCGGCGCTCCGATCGGAGCCACGAGACGAGCCTTCGGTCTTGTAGATGCGGACCAGGTTGTCGCACAGGATGTGCGCGTTCTCGCCGAAGGCGGGACGTGTCGCTCCCGCCTGGGCCTCAAGATCGGCCAGACTTGGCATGACCACCTCCAAGGTAGGAGCCTACGAGGGCGATGAGGGCGACGCCGGCCGCGAACACCAGCGCGGGCGTTGCCGAGGTGAGCGACGGGGTGCCGGCCGGCAGGCCCGCGTAGGCCGCCAGGTCGACCCCCGCTCCGAGCAGTGCGGGCAGGCCGATGCCCAGGGCGAACCCCGCGCAGGTCGTCAGCAGGAGCAGCGGGGTCACCTCCAGGACGGTGAGGATCCTCGCCTGCCGTCCGGTCAGGCCGAGCACGGCGAGCAGCGCGTGAGCCCGGGCACGCTCCGGTGCGCGGGACACGAAGGCGATGGCCACGCCGACCAGCGCGTACACGGCGAGTGCGAGGCTGACCACCCACAGGCCGGTGACGAGCGCGGACGCGAGCGGCTCAGCCGCGACGTCGTCGAGCGCCCCGTTCACGGTCCTGACCACGGCGCCGGACGGTATCCCGGTCTTGACCGCTGCTCTGACCGCATCGGCGTCCCCGCGGACGAGCAGGGTGTTGGCCTTTCCTGCCATGGCGGGAACCACGATGAGCTCCTGCCCCGCGATGTCCACGCCGGGGAACGACGCGACGGTTCCCTTGGGCACCACGGTGATGTGCGTCGGCCAGCTGATGTCGAAGCTCGCCATGGCGGACAGGCCGCGGGTGACGAGCGCTCCGGAGCCCGGTACACGGGGCACGGTCAGCGGGCTGCCGGCGACCAGTCGCCGGTAGGCCTCCAGGTCGACCGCGACCACGGTCGCCGGAGTCCCGTGGAAGCCCACCTCGGCGGTGATCGGGCCTACGGAGGCCGGCACCACCGCGTCCACGCCAGGTGTCCGCCGGAGTTCTTCCACCAGGGTGGTGGGGATGTCCCGATCCACTTCCACCCGGATCTCCGCGCCGATCATCTGCCAGGCGGCCTGCCGCTGGGCGGTGTCGATGCTCTGCACGGTGGCCGCGCCGTACGCGCCGATGGACAGGGCGGGAAGCAGCGCCAGCACGGGCAGCGCCACGCCCGCCGCAGCGCGCGCCGCCATGGTGAGGCCCAGGTACGACGAGGCGTTGCGGCCGCGCGCGGTCAGCCGGACCAACAGCCTGAGCGGCAGGGGATAGACCCGCAGCGTCACGATCGCGGCGGCGAGGGCGAGCAGAAGCGGAGCCAGCGAGAGGAGCGGGTCGCCGGTGCCGAGCCCGCGGGTGCGCAGCAGTTGCACGCCTCCCACGCCCAGCGCGACCACGAGCACCTCCATGGCGATCCGCCGCGGGGAGGGCCGCGCCGTCGCGATGTCGTCCCTGCGCTGGTCCAGAGGCTTGCGGTGCGCGCCCGCCACCCAGGCGGCGCAGAAGGCGACGGCCGCCAGGGCGAGGAGCGCGGGCCCGATGTGGACGATCGGCGTGACCGGCCCCGGTACGGCGAAGGAGATCAGGTACCCGATGACGGCCGCGGGCACGGCCATGAGGGCGGCCACTCCGGTGCCCGCGAGGGTGACCTGGCGGAGCGAGGCGCCGCGGGCGCGCATCAGGGCGAGGTCGCCGCGTACGCGTTCGGCGAGCAGACGTACGGCGAGCGCGATCGTGGCGGCGCAGACCACGATGAGGCCGCCGAGGAGCACCGCCATCAGCGTCCGCGTCAGTGCGAGCCTGTCCAGGAACTGCGTCAGGAGCCGGTCGAGGTTGGTGGACAGGGAGATGCCGGAGCCGCTGTCGGAGACGCGGTTTCTGAAATCGGTGACCCCGGCGCGTACGGCTTCCGCGTTGCGGGCCGTGACCGCGTCGGGCTTCACGGTCATGTACCAGTGGTAGACCCGCTTGGTCTGCTGGGACGCCACGCTGCCGCCGTCGGTGAGGCCCGCGAGATACATCTGCTCTTCCTGAGCCCCGACGGGGAGCGCCCTGATCACCCGGCCGAGCGCGTCGTAGTGGGCCCAGAACGCCTTGGCGGCGGTCACCGGTTCATACAGCCCGGTGACCCTCGCGGTGAGACCGTCGAGTCGGAGGACGTCGCCCACCTTGATGCCGACTTCCGCGGCCACGGACGAGGCGAAGGCGACGTCGAACCTGGTCCCCTTCCTGGGGCCCGGCGGCCTGCCCTCGACGTAGCGGACGGCGGAGTCGGCGGTGGAGACCCACATGAGAGTCAGGTGGTGATTGCGCTTGTTCGAGATCCGCATGCGCTCGGACTCGATGCTGATCAGCTTCTCGTCGGTCGTCACCTGCCGCAGAGCGGGAGGGAGTTCCGCGCGCCAGTCGTCGTCCTTCGCGACGGTCTGCTGGACGGTCGCCAGCGGCTCGGCCCAGTAGCTCGTGGACAGGACCACGCCGAGCGACGTGAGCTGCGGGGGCGAGTTCGACAGAAGCCGCTGGGCGCCCTCGTCATATGACGCCTCCAGCGCCCGGGGAAGGGCCGCGACGAGCAGCGAGACGCTCAGCACCAGCACGGCGAGCAGCGCCGCCACGCCCTTGTGGGCGTTCAGCAGCCTGATCATCGGTCCTCCCCGGATCGCAGCACGCCGCCTGGTCCCCGCCGGTGCAGCGACCGCGCCAGCCCGCCGACCACCACCAGGAGGCTCACCATGATGATCAGGATGAGAGCGGCCACGGTCGGCCACGGGACGTCCAGCAGCACCGGGGGCGTGACGGCGGTCGCCTGCCCGGTCAGCACGATGGCCGGCACCACGACCGCGGCGACGATCCCCGCGAGGAGGACTCCGCCCGCCAGTGAAAGCGCGATGACGAACGACTGCTCGACCGCCAGCAGGGCGATCATCTGTTTGAAGGTCACGCCGAGTGCTCTGAGCAGGGCGAACTCCGCCCGGCGTTCTCTGGCGGACACCGCCGCGTTGACGAGGAAGCCCAGCAGTGCGAAGGCGAGTGCGGCGGCGAAGCCGAGCGTCAGCGCCCCCTGGAGCCCTGCCGCCAGCGGGTCGCCGCCGAGTTGCCGGTCGAGCGCGGCCAGATCGGTCACGGTCTCCTCGGGGTTCGTCCCCAGCGCGGCCACCGCACGCGAGGTGTCGTGATCCTTGACGGAGATCCACCATTCCGTGGCCTCCCGGGGGACCTTCGCCGCCCGCAACGCCGACAGATCGGCGAGCACGGCAGGGGTCCCGGCGGCCGTGCCGGGCATGGAGGCGGTCGTTCCCACCACGTGGACGGGGACGGCCTGGGAGCCGATCGTGATCGTCCTGAGCTGGGCCAGGCCGGAGGTGACCACGACCGGAAGCGCCGTGCCCGGCTGTGCGAGCCGTGAGGTCAGCGCGGCCAGCGGGGTCGCCGACAGGTCGGGCCGCAGCAGCATGATCGTGCCGAGCTTCGCGGCGTCGGCGCCGAGGAGCGTGACGTCGCCGCCGCCCATGGACGCCACGCTCCGGTGGACGCCGGTCACGGCGGTCACTCCGGGCAACGTCTTGTAGGTCGACTCCCTGCCGTCGCCTCCCGGAGGGACGGCCACGCGGAGGTCGGCGCCGGCCAGGTGCCTCGCCTGGTCGTCCTGGGACGCCCGCCAGGTGGAGCCCGTGGCGAGCGAGAGCACCCCGATGGCGACCGCCATGGTCAGCAGCAGGGTGGGGCCGGAGTATCGGGTCGGGCGCCGGCTCACCTGGCGCGACCCGAGGGCCGACGCGAGCCCGGTGCCGCGTGCGGTGAGCCGCTCGACGAGGGCCGAGATCGGGCCGAGCAGGCGCAGGCCGAGCATTCCTCCGCAGAGCAGGGCGAGCGCCGGCCCCGCCACGATCAGCGGGTCGATCCCCAGGCCGCCACCCGCCGTCGAGGTCACCGGCGCGCCGTAGTGGCGCATTTGCCAGATCGCGAGCGCGGCCAGCACGAGCAGCACCACGTCGGCGCCGGCCCTCTGGAGGATCCCCTGACGTGCTCCGCGGCCGCGCGATCCGCGTTCCTCGATGTAGGTGCGGCGGGTGCTCCTGATGGCGGGCAGCGCCAGGAGGACGGCGCAGGCCAGCGCCACCGCTGCCGAGACCGCGAGCATGGCCGCCGTCGACGGCGGCGAGAGCCGTACGTCGGTCGCGCTGGTCAGCTGGAGCAGGACGGGCGCGAGGAACGGCGCCGCGACGGCACAGGGCAGGGCGACCAGCAGCGCCTCGCCCCCGGCCAGTACGGCGAGGCGGACCGAGCCGCCGCCTCGCGACCGGAGCAGCGCGACCTCCATCGTCCGGTGGTCGGACAGGAGACGGGCGGTGAGCGTCAGGGCGTAGGCCGCGAGGACCAGCAGTTGCAGGACCGGGACGAGCATGGTCGAGCGGGCCACCAGGGCGGCCCGGTCAAGCTGGGTGAGCATGCCGGGCAGGAGGCTCGAGAACGTGCAGTCCGGGCAGTCGGTCCTGACCGCCGGCTCGATCGCGGCGACCGATCCGGCGAAGGACGCCAGCTGCTCCCGGGGAAGGCCGCCCAGATCGGGTACGGCGTGCCAGCTCGCGGAGACCGACGTGGTGAACCGGTCGAGGAAGGTGCCGGCGGACACGACGAGCGGGCCGTAGGTGGTGTAGTCGGCGTTCTGGACGCCCGACACGAGCAACTCGTCGCCGATGCCGCTGGAACCGTACAGGTCGCCGGGACGGAACACCCCCGTGATCTGCACCGTGACCCGACGGCCGTCGAGCCGCCCTACGACGCTGAGCCGGTCGCCCGCCGACAGGCTCATCGCGCGGGCGGCGGCCTCGGAGATCGACGCCTGGACGATCCGCGTCGATGCGCCGCCGTCCGCCGGCCACTTCCCGCTGAGCAGCGTGGCATTCTGGTCGAGGCCCTCGTATGTGGCGAATCTGGTCAGTTCTGGGCGTTCGGCCTTCTCCTGGCCCGGCATGGCGTAGGAGTCCGAAAGCGTGCTCGACGTCATCTGCGCGGGCACGCCCCCGAAGTGATCGGCGACCTGCTTGCGGACGAGCCCGTCGATCCGGGTGAAGTCACGTGCCGTGACCGAGGTGGTGACCGTGACCGCGCGAGTGGACAGCGGGGCGGTCTCCATGGCCCGGCGTACGCCGTCCTCGGTGACGGATACCGCGTAGACCATGAGCGCGACGAGGGTGGTCGTGGCGAGCAGGACCGACCCGAGTGCCGCGACCAGCAGCAGTGGCTCGCTCAGCGCGCGCCGGATGACCATCGGTGTTCGCCCCCGCATGAACCGTCCCTGTGCGCGCCGAATACAGAGCTTGTCACTCTAGGCATTCGGGAGGGGCAGCGGATGATCAGTAATCGAGCCGATACGGTGCGGGGATGCCGTTGTGATATCGAAATCGAGACATAATTTGGACATTTAGTGTCCGCCTTCTGGGAGCCCGGCGGAGCGGCGGCCTTCCCGGGGGTGTGGACCCCGGCAGTGCGGAGCCCGGCGGGGCCGGGTGGAACCACGGCCGGGGCCGGATGGGGCACCGGTGGGCTCAGAGCGGGAACGCCGAAACGCCGCATCCCGAAGGTGGGATGCGGCGTGGACGCCCGTTAGAACGCTACTTGGCGGCCTGCAGAGCGGCGGCGCGCTTGGCGATCGCCGACTTGCGGTTGGCGGCCTGGTTCTTGTGGATGACGCCCTTGCTGACGGCCTTGTCGAGCTGACGGGAGGCGGCCTGGAGGGCTGCCACGGTCGCCTCGACGTCGCCCTGGTCCGCGGTCTCACGGAACTTGCGGACAGCCGTCTTCAGGGACGACTTGACGGCCTTGTTGCGCAGCCGGGCCTTCTCGTTCTGCCTGTTGCGCTTGATCTGGGACTTGATGTTCGCCACGAAGAAGCCTCGGTGAAGTCTTGGTCGGATGGGGCGCGCGGGCTCGAGAGAGGGCGCGCCACACGCAGAGAAACAGAGTATCAACAGCCCTGCTCGGCGCTCAAATCGCGCATGAGCCACGGCCTGCGTCTGAATCCTACAGTGCGCCGGCCTGACAGGGGCTGAAGCCGGATCCGCGATTCCGGGAGCGGCCATGATCGCGGCGGCCGTCGATCAGGGCCGGACCCAGGCCGTCTCGTACTCCTTCCAGTCCTCCTCCGTGGCCGCGAAGTCCACATAGAGGGCGAGGCCCAGGTTGGATCGCGGGCCGTCCTCGGTGAGGGCGAGCCTGACGCCGTCGGCCGCGGACGCGACGCTCTCGGCGAAGTCGCTCAGGGCGACGATGTGGTCGTGGTAGGCGGGCGCGCCGATGAGGATGGTCTTGTTCTCGGGTACCAGGCCCATGGCCAGTTTCGTCTGCCGTACGACATGGCCGCCGTAGAGCGACGGCAGGGGGGTCCAGGAGTCGTAGGTCATGATGGCGACCTGGTCGGTGAGGTCCGCGACCTGCCGGAAGTAGCCGGGCGTCCAGTACTTGTCGTGGCCCACGGCGAGGCGGAGGGGGAACCGCATGCCGGGCAGGGGCTCGATCTGCTGCGTGGCCGTCGACAGGAGCTTGGCGCCGATGGCCTGGCGGGTCCGGGTCAGCACGTCGAAGAAGGACCGGTCCCCGTCCTGGACGGGCTCGAAGTCGTAGTGGACGCCGTCGAATCCGAGATCGGCCAGCGCCTTCGCCCCGGCGACGATCCTCGCCCGGGTCGGCTGGTCGGCGAGGTCCAGGCTGCCCTCGACGTCGTCGTCCACGACCTGGCCGAGCCAGGCCGACACCCGGATTCCGGGCAGCTTCTCCCGCCACCACTTCAGGAAGTCCGCCGCGCCGGGATATCTGTCGGCGCGGAGCGTGCCGTCGGCCTCGAACGGGCCACTGTGGACGTAGACGTCCCGGATCCCGCTCTGCCGTAATCGGACGGCCAGCGCGTCGACGTCGGCGGCGGTCTTCCTCCCGTCCACCCAGGCGTGCCCCATCCACAGGGCGTCGTGCCCCGTCGTCCTCGCCCAGGCCGCTGGAGAGCCGGTGAACTCGATCCGCAGCGCGGCCGCGGCGGTCAGTCCCAGGGCCAGCAGAACGGCCAGGACGATCACCGCCCAGCGGGTAACGTGCCTGATGGTCCCTCTGATGGTCAAGGCAAGCATCCGGACATGCCACCATGGAGGGTGGCTGCTTCGCCAGCCCCGACCGGAGAGCGCGCTGAGCGTGAGGCGAGGCGGTTCGGCCGATCGGGCACACACCCACCTTGTTGAACTCTGTTGAAACGGACTTCGGTGCGCACCCAGCCTGGCCAGACCGACCCCGCGTTGATCCGCAACTTCTGCATCATCGCGCACATCGACCATGGCAAGTCGACTCTCGCCGACCGGATGCTCCAGCTCACCGGCGTGGTCGACGACAGGTCCATGCGCGCGCAGTACCTCGACCGGATGGACATCGAGCGCGAGCGCGGCATCACGATCAAGTCGCAGGCCGTCCGGCTCCCGTGGGACGGCCACGTGCTCAACATGATCGACACTCCCGGCCATGTCGACTTCACCTATGAGGTGTCGCGGTCGCTGGAGGCGTGTGAGGGTGCGATCCTGCTGGTCGACGCGGCCCAGGGCATCGAGGCGCAGACGCTGGCCAACCTCTACCTGGCCATGAACGCCGACCTGCACATCATCCCGGTGCTCAACAAGATCGACCTGCCCGCCGCGCAGCCGGACAAGTACGCCGAGGAGATCGCCGGACTCATCGGCTGCGACCCCGGCGACGTCCTGCGGGTGTCGGGAAAGACGGGCGTCGGGGTCAAGGAGCTGCTCGACCACGTCGTCGAGCACATCCCGGCCCCCGTCGGCGACGCCGACCGGGCCTCTCGCGCGCTGATCTTCGACTCGGTCTACGACACCTACCGGGGTGTCGTGACCTACGTCCGCGTCATCGACGGGCACCTGTCCAAGCGCGAGCGGGTGCTCATGATGTCCACCACGGCGCAGCACGAGTTGCTGGAGATCGGTGTGATCTCGCCGGAGGCCGTGCCGTCCGACAAGGGCCTCGGCGTCGGCGAGGTGGGCTACCTCATCACCGGCGTGAAGGACGTGCGCCAGTCGCGTGTCGGCGACACGGTGACCAGCGCGGTGAAGCCCGCCACCGAGCCGCTCGGCGGCTATGACCACCCGAAGCCGATGGTCTACTCCGGGCTTTATCCGATCGACGGCGACGACTACCCCGAGCTGCGTGAGGCTCTCGACAAGCTCCGGCTGAACGACGCCGCGCTGGTCTACGAGCCTGAGACGTCGGCGGCGCTGGGGTTCGGCTTCCGCTGCGGCTTCCTCGGCCTGCTCCACATGGAGATCGTCCGGGAGCGGCTGGAGCGGGAGTTCAATCTCTCGCTGATCTCCACCTCGCCCAACGTCATCTACCGCGTGATCATGGAGGACGGCAAGGAGCTCGTGGTCACCAACCCGTCGGAGTTCCCCGGTGGCAAGATCGCCGAGATCTACGAGCCGATGGTGAAGGCCACGGTGCTGGCGCCCTCCGAGTTCATCGGCGCGATCATGGAGCTGTGCCAGGGCCGCCGGGGAAACCTCATGGGCATGGAGTACCTCTCGGAGGACCGGGTCGAGATCCGCTACACCCTGCCGCTCGGTGAGATCATCTTCGACTTCTTCGACCAGCTCAAGTCCAAGACGCGTGGCTACGCCTCCCTCGACTACGAGCCGTCGGGCGAGCAGGACGCCGATCTCGTGAAGGTCGACATCCTGCTGCAGGGCGAGCCCGTCGACGCCTTCAGCGCCATCGTCCACCGGGAGAAGTCCTACGCCTACGGGGTCGAGATGGCCAAGAAGCTCAAGGACCTCATCCCGAGGCAGCAGTTCGAGGTGCCCATCCAGGCCGCCATCGGCGCCCGGGTGATCGCCCGGGAGAACATCCGGGCCATGCGCAAGGACGTCCTCGCCAAGTGCTACGGCGGCGACATCAGCCGTAAGCGCAAGCTGCTGGAGAAGCAGAAGGAAGGCAAGAAGCGCATGAAGATGGTCGGCCGGGTCGAGGTGCCTCAGGAGGCCTTCGTCGCGGCGCTGTCCACCGACTCCGGCGGCGCCGCGGACAAGGCCAAGAAGTAGCGCGTCAGCGGGGCCGGGACCGTCGGAAGGCTCGGTGAGGGCGTGGCCGGAGGGTCACGCCGGCACCTCCAGACGGACGCGGAACACGCCGTCGTGCTCGCCCGCCTCCAGGCTGCCTCCGAGCAGCTTGGCCCGCTCGCGCATGCCCACGACTCCGTAACCGCTGCCGGGCGTCCCCGGCGAGGCGGCCAGCTCGTTGGTCACCTCGAGCGAGCACGACGCCGGGCCGAAGGTCAGCCGGACGTCCGGTGCGACGCCGGGGGCGTGCCGCCGCACGTTGGTGAGCGCCTCCTGGGCGGTACGGATGATCGTCAGCTCGGTCTCCGGATCGAGCCGGCGGGTCTCGCCCGTCAACGTGAGCTCGCAGCCCACCCCCGTCGCGGCCTGGAACTCTCCGGTCAGGGCGGAGACCGCCTCCGCCAGCGGTGGGACGTCCCCGCGCAGTGCCGTGATGGCCCGGCGCGCCTCCTCCAGCCCCTGCTTGGCCATGTCCCTGGCCAGATCCACCCGCTCGAGCGCCTCGCCGGACCGGTCGGCGCGCAGAAGGAGCCGGGCCCCTTCGAGGTGGAGGAGCTGGGCCGACAGGGAGTGCGCGAGGATGTCGTGGATGTCCCTGGCGATGCGCGCACGCTCCGCGAGGACGGCCTCCCGCTCCTCAGCCGCGCGCGCCGCGACGGTCGTCCGCCGCACGTACGCGATCAGGTAGACCACCACGGTGAAGGCGATCACGTCCCACGAGACCGACCGGTCCTGCGACTGGGCGCTCAGGGTGAGCACGGCCAGGGCGGCGGTGGTCATCGGCAGGGAGTGGGCCGGCGGGAGCCGTACGGCGATGACGCCGATGGAGACGAACACCGCGGTGAGGGCGGGGCTGTGGGGCGCGATGATCTGGAGTGCGACGGCCACGGTGACCATCGCGTACGCCGTCAGGAGCACGACGGGCCGCGGGCGGTCGCGCCGCTGGAGGGCCAGGAACGCCAGTATGACGAAGCCGGCCGCGAGGAGCCCGTCGATCACGTGCGGCCACGTGAGCGCGGGCTGCGGCCGGGCGCGCACGACGGCGACCGCAAACGCCGCAACGGCCGCGAGCCGCAATAAGAACATGATGTCGCGGGCCCTTTTCACCCCTCGACGGTAACCGCGGGCGCGGAGTCCATCGATCGTGCGCGGTGGGCGACCACGACGGCCTGGACGACGAGGGAGAGCCCAAGGAAGATCAGGATCGAACCCGTTTCGAGGGCCACTCCGGCGGCGCTTCCGACGGCCACGAAGCCGAAGCGCGCCGCGATCGCGACCAGCCAGGCGACGATCGTCCACGTCGTCCCCTTGCGCCACAGCGTGCCCTGGGCGTCACGCCAGACCCGCATCGTGTAGGCCCGGACGATGCCGAGCGCGGCGCCGACGAGCAGCTCCGCGGCGAGCAATGCGATGCTCAGCGACGCGTGGGCGGAGTCGATCAGATGTCCCTGGAGCACGCCGACGACGATGAGCACGAGCGGCAGGGTGAGCGCGCGCCCCTCGTTGACGGGACGGACGCGCATCTGGCGGTAGACGGCGAGGGCGAGGACGGCGAGAGCCAGTACGGCGGCGAGCAGTTCGTTCATGGGACCCGACGTTAGGGAGGGCCGGGGTCCCGGCGGATCGGAGCACGGGTGGAGATCCCAGGCTCCACCCGTGGGTGGGGATCGGCACCTCGCCCGCCGGAAACCCGATGGTCGCGGCGGTGCGGATTCACTAGCGTCAGGTCCATGCGCATTCTCTCGGTGAACTTGGGCCGTGCCGTAGCCGCCGAGTGGGCCGGGAGGCTCCGCCGGACCGCCATCGACAAGAGGCCGGCCGAGGGCCGCGTCGCCGTCCACGCGAACGGCCTGGCAGGGGACGAGCGGGCCGACCTCGTCAACCACGGGCACCCCGACCAGGCGGTCTACGCGTACGCGCGGGAGGACCACGACTGGTGGCAGGCCGAGCTGGGCCGGGATCGGCGCGACGGCTCGTTCGGGGAGAACCTCACCACGTCGGGAGCCGATGTGACGGAGGCGCTCATCGGGGAACGGTGGCGGATCGGGACCGCTGTCCTCGAGGTGACGGCCCCCCGGATCCCCTGCGTGACGTTCCGCGGCTGGATGGGGGAGCCCGGCTGGGTCAGGCGCTTCACCCTGGCCGCCCGTCCGGGCGCGTACTGCCGGGTCGTCGAACAGGGAGAGTTGGGCGCGGGCGACGAGATCGAGGTGCTGGACCGTCCGCGGGACGGGGTGACGATCCGCGAGGCGTTCGCCGCGTATCACGGAGACAGGGACCTGATGCGCAAGATCCTCGCCCATCCCGGCCACAGTGAGAAGTGGGACGGGATCGCGGAGAGAGTGCTGAAGTGACACGGAAAGGGGGCCGGAGCTCGACCCAGGAGCTCCGGCCCCCTCCCGTCGCCCGCCCGTGCTGCGGCGGGCGGGCCCACCCCCGCAGGTGGGTTCGGGGGATCAGCGCAGCACGGAGTACAGCGCCGAGGTGAGTGACGCCTTGGCGTCGTCCTGGTCGATGGACCACAACATCGAGCCGCCGAGACCCTTGAGCCTGATGTAGGCGGCCTTCTGGACCATGACGGCCGGGTCGTCGTAGGACCAGAACTCGTTGCCGTCGTAGAGCCAGAGCGTGCCGGTCAGCAGGTCGCGGTAGCGCTTGCCCGGCTTGTTCACGAGGTTCTTGTAGTCGTCGCTGCCGGGTGCCCAGGTGCCGGGAGCGGGCCCGGTCGCCGGAGCGTAGAGGCCGTCGCCCTTGGACGTCACGCCGGTCCAGCCCTGGCCGTACGCGGGCACTCCCACGACGATCTTCTTGGCGGGCGCTCCGCGGCTGATGTAGTCGCGGACCGTCTGGTCGACGCTGTACCGCACGGGGTTGGGGTCACGCCGGTCGGTGAACAGGTTGCCGTTGTGGCCGGTCTGGAGCTCCCACGAGCCGCGCAGGTCGTACCCCTGAACGGTCGCGAAGTCGAGCTGGCTGAAGACCTTCTTGACCTCGAAGCCGGCGTCGATCTTGGTGGCCGCCGCGGGGAGGAAGGCGGTGAGCTCCGACTTCCGGTCGGCCGCCTTCATCTGACGCCGCAGTTCGGCGAGGAAGAGCGTGAAGTTCTGCTTGTCCTCCGGGCGGATGATGTTGCCGTCGTTGCCGGAGGAGCCGGGCCACTCCCAGTCGAGGTCGATGCCGTCGAACACGCCGGCGCCCGCGCCGGCCGGCAGGTCGGGGAGGTTGCCCTTCATCCACAGGTCGACGCAGGAGGCGGCCAGCTTGGCCCGCGACGCGGGAGTGAGGACGGCGTCGGAGAAGTACTTCGATCCGGTCCAGCCGCCGAGCGAGATCAGGACCTTCAGGCCCGGGTGCTCGGACTTGAGCTTCCTGAGCTGGTTGAGGTTGCCCTTGAGCGGCTGGGCGTCCGTGTCGGCGACGCCGTCCACGCTCTGCTCGGCGGGCACCGGACGCTGCCAGTCGGCCCAGGGGTCGGCGGAGTAGCACGTGCCCTCGGGCCCCACGAACCCGAAGGCGTAGTTGATGTGGGTGAGCTTGGCGGCGGCGCCGCTGGTCTCGAGGTCCTTGACGTGGTAGTTCCGCCCGTAGATGCCCCACTGGATGAAGTAGGCGACCCGCTTGAAGCGGTCGTTCTTGCCCGTCTGGGCCTGGGCCGCGGGCGGCACGGCGACGGCCGTGAGGCCGACGGCGACCGTCGCGACGAGGAGGTGCTTCAGGAATCGGCGCACGTTGTGTCTCCTGCTGTCGTTAGGCACAACTATTAGGAAACTTTCTTGTAAATTGCCGCGATCGTAGACCGGGGTGATCGGGCCGTCAATGGCTTCGCGGCGGCCTTGTCGACGGGACGGCGTCACCCGCACCGTGGTGCGGCATCGTCGTACTCGGTCGTGCGGCGTCGTCGGCACGGTGAGACTGGCGGCAGACTGGGGGTGTGCCTTCCGCTCTTCCCGACGGCGATCCCGTTCCCGCGTCCGGCGACCTGCCGCAGTCGGCCCTCGACGGGCTCGGTTCACGCCCGTTCGGCTTCTACGTGCATGTCCCGTTCTGTGCCACGCGGTGCGGCTACTGCGACTTCAACACCTACACCGCCGCCGAGCTGGGCCAGGGGGCGTCGCAGCGCGACTACGCCGCTACGGCGATCGAAGAGGTACGGCTCGCCCGGCGCGTGCTCGGGGACGCCGACCTGCCGGTGGAGACCGTGTTCTTCGGCGGGGGCACGCCGACCCTGCTGCCCGCGGCCGATCTCGTACGGTTGCTCTCGGCGATCGACGACGAGTTCGGCCTGGCGCCCGGCGCCGAGGTGACCACCGAGGCCAACCCCGAGTCGGTCGACCAGGCCTACCTGGAGGAGCTCCGGGCGGGCGGCTTCACCCGGATGAGCTTCGGCATGCAGAGCGCCAGCGAGCACGTGCTCAGGGTGCTCGACCGCAGGCACACCCGGGGCCGGCCCGAGCAGGCCGTACGGGAGGCGAGGAAGGCCGGGTTCGACCACGTCAACCTGGACCTGATCTACAGCACGCCGGGGGAGACCGACGACGACTGGCGTGACTCGCTGGCCGCCGCCCTGGCGGCCGAGCCCGACCACGTCTCGGCCTACTCGCTGATCGTCGAGGACGGCACCCGCCTGGCCGCCCGCATCCGCCGCGGCGAGCTGCCGATGCCGGACGACGACGTGGCCGCCGACCGCTACCTCATCGCGGAGGAGATGCTCTCGGCCGCGGGCCTGGAGTGGTACGAGGTCTCCAACTGGGCGGCCGATGAAGAGGCTCGCTGCCGCCACAACCTGCTCTACTGGACCGGCGGTGACTGGTGGGGCGTCGGCCCTGGAGCGCACAGCCACGTCGGGGGCACCCGCTGGTGGAACGTCAAACATCCGGCGGCGTACGCGTCCCGCCTGGTCTCGGGGGCCTCTCCCGGACACGCCAGGGAGGAGCTGACCGCGGAAGACCGGGCCGTCGAGCGGATCATGCTGGAGCTCCGCCTCGTGTCCGGGTTCCCGCTGTCCGATCTGCCCCCGCAGGCCCGTACGGCGTGCGCCAGGGCTCTGGGAGACGGCCTGCTCGAGGTGGAGCCGTTCAAGCGGGGGCGGGCCGTGCTCACCCTGCGTGGACGGCTGCTCGCCGACGCCCTGGTCCGGGACCTGACGCCGTAGCCATTTCGTGCATGATCACGCCGAAGGTCTGTGCGGGTCAGGCGGGGGCGGTGACGAAGTCGATCAGCTCTTCGACGCGTCCGAGGAGTTGGGGCTCGAGGTCGGTGAAGGTCTCGACCCGTCCGAGGATGTGCCGCCAGGCCTCCTGCGGGTCCATCCGCCAGCCCAGGGCGGCGATCACGCCTTCCTTCCACGGGATCCCGCGAGGCACGTCCGGCCACTCCTTGATGCCGAGGGCCGTCGGCTTGACCGCCTGCCAGATGTCCACGTACGGGTGTCCCACGATGAGCACGTGGTCACCGGTCACCTGGGCCGCGATCCTGCTCTCCTTGGAGCCGGGCACGAGATGGTCGACCAGCACCCCCAGGCGCCTGCCCGGCTCGGGGGCGAACTCCGCCACGATGGCCGGCAGATCGTCGACGCCTTCGAGGAACTCGACCACCACGCCTTCCACGCGAAGGTCGTGGCCCCAGATCTTCTCCACAAGGGAGGCGTCGTGCACGCCCTCGACGTAGATCCTGCTCTCCCTGGCCACCCGGGCACGCAGGCCCTCCACCGCGATGGAGCCGGAGGCGCTCCGCCTGGCGCCCTGAGGTGCGGCGGTGGGCCGCACCAGCGTCACCGGCTTGCCGTCCAGGAGGAACCCGGCGGGAACGAGGGGGAAGACGCGCCGCCGCCCGAATCGGTCCTCCAGGGTCACGGCCTCCTTGTCGCAGGCCACGACGGCGCCGCAGAAGCGGCCTTCCGCGTCCTCGACGACGAGGTCCGGTTCGGCCGGAACCTTGGGGATCTGCCCCCGCCGGGGGCGCCGCCAGTCTCCGGAAAGCACGTCCTGCCCGTACATGCCGGGAACGCTAGCAAACGGCGGGCGCGCGCGGCGTGACGTCGCCGGCCACCGGAGCGCGGTGCCCGGGTCGGGATTCGGAGATCGGGCTCGGACCCGCCCGGAAGGGGGTATTCCTCTTATATGGCATAGGGACGATCACCTGGCGGTTTGTCCATCGCATCGTCTGTGTTATCGCACCCCGGGAGCCGTAGCCGTACACTTGGCACTCGGGAACACAGAGTGCCAGAGCCTGTGTTCCCTGCACAGGGAGGTGACACATTGCTCGACGACCGCAAGCTGGCCGTGCTGCGTGCCATCGTCGAGGACTACGTGTCCACCAACGAGCCGGTGGGCTCGAAGGCCCTTGCCGACAGGCACAATCTCGGTGTCTCACCTGCGACGATCCGCAACGACATGGCCGCGCTCGAGGAGCAGGGGTACATCCACCAGCCCCACACGAGCGCGGGCAGGGTGCCGACGGACAAGGGGTACCGCCTGTTCGTCGACCGTCTCTCCCAGGTGAAACCGCTCTCGGGAGCCGAACGCCGCGCGATCGAGACGTTCCTCGCGGGAGCGGTCGACCTCGACGAGATCGTCATGCGGACCGTGCGCCTGCTCGCCCAGCTCACCCGCCAGGTCGCGGTGGTGCAGTATCCGTCGCTGACCAGGTCGACGGTCCGGCACGTGGAGATCGTGCCCGTCGGTGAGCGACGGGTCATGCTCGTGCTGATCACCAACACTGGCAGGGTCGAGCAGCGCGTGATCGATTTGATCGAGGACGTGGCGGAGGACCGGATCGCGAACCTGCGGGCCGTGCTCAACACGTGCCTCGACGGCTGTGGCCTGTCCAACGTCCCGGAGACCGTCGCGGAGCTGCCGGAACGGCTCCCGCAGGAGGACAGGCCGGTGGCGGCGACCATCCTGTCCGTGCTCCTCGAGACGCTCGTCGAGCGGCACGAGGAGAAACTCGTCTTCGCCGGTACCGCCAACCTCGCGGCGGCCGACTTCAGCGTCGGCCTTCGCGACGTGCTGGAGGCGCTGGAGGAGCAGGTCGTCCTGATGCGCCTCCTCGGCGAGACAGGCGGACTGTCCGAGCTGACCGTGCGGATCGGCTCGGAGAACCCGTACACCGGACTTCGCGGCACCTCTATCGTGGCCGCGGGATACGGTTCGGGCGACAAGGAACTGGCCCGGCTCGGAGTGCTGGGCCCGACTCGAATGGACTATCCCGTGACGATGGGTGCGGTACGCGCCGTGGCGCGCTACGTGGGCCAGATCCTGGCGGGGTCATAAGTGGCCCAGGACTACTACGCGACCCTCGGGGTACGCCGTGACGCCAGCCAGGAAGAGATCAAGAAGGCGTACCGCCGTCTCGCCCGGGCGCTGCACCCTGATGTGAACCCCGACCCCGAGACCCAGGAACGCTTCAAGGAGGTCACCCAGGCGTACGAGGTGCTCTCCGACGCGAGCAAGCGCCAGATGTACGACCTGGGCGGCGACCCGTTCAGCAGCGGCGCCGGCGCAGGGGCGGGCGGCTTCGGCGCGGGGTTCCCGTTCAGCGACATCATGGACGCCTTCTTCGGGGGCTCGGGAGGCTCGCGAGGGCCGCGATCCCGGGCCAGAAGGGGGCGCAACGCGACGATCCGGGTCGAGCTCGACCTCGCGGAGTCGGGGTTCGGCACCACGCGTGAGCTGGTCGTCGACACGGCCGTGTTGTGCGAGGTCTGCCAGGGTTCCGGCGCGGCGGCGGGCACCCACCCGGACACCTGCGACATGTGTCACGGACGCGGTGAGGTCTCCCAGGTCACCCGGTCGTTCCTCGGCCAGGTCATGACCTCGCGTCCCTGCCCGCAGTGCGGCGGCTTCGGAAGCGTGATCCGCCACCCGTGCATGGAGTGCTCCGGCGAGGGCCGCGTACGCACCCGACGGACCATCAAGGTGCGCATCCCCGCCGGTGTCGAGGACGGCACCCACATCCAGCTCGCGGGCGAGGGCGAGGTCGGCCCCGGAGGCGGCCCCGCCGGCGACCTCTTCCTGGAGATCGTCGAGCGCCCGCACCAGATCTTCGAGCGGCGCGGCGACGACCTCCACTGCACCGTCCAGATCCCCATGACGGCCGCTGCGCTCGGAACGTCCCTCACCGTCGAGACCCTCGACGGTGCCCAGGAGATCGACGTGCGCCCCGGCACGCAGGCGGGCCAGGTCATCCCCCTGTACGGCAGAGGCGTCCAGCGGCTCAACGAGACGGGGCGCGGCGACCTGCTGATCCACGTCACGGTGGAGACCCCGACCAAGCTCGACCCCCAGCAGGAGGAGTTGCTCAGGGAGCTGTCGAAGCTGCGGGGCGAGGAGCGGCCCCCGGGCAAGTTCACGCCCGGGCAGCAGGGCTTCTTCTCGCGGCTGCGAGACGCCTTCAACGGCCGCTGAGCCCTGTGGTGAGCGGCGCATGAGCGTTCCCGTGTTCCTGGCCGACCGGGCCGACCTCGAGGCGGACCGCGTCGTGCTCGGCGGCCCGGAGGGACGGCACGCGGCCGCCGTCCGCCGGATGCGCGCGGGCGAGCGGATCGACCTCACCGACGGCGCCGGGTTCGTCGCCGAGTGCGTGGTGCTCGACGCGGGCAAGGACTCGCTCGCCGCCGAGGTGGTCGGGCGCCATCGCGTCGAGGCGCCCGCGCCCCGGCTGGTCGTGGTCCAGGGCCTGCCGAAGGGCGACCGGGGCGAGCTGGCCGTCGAGATGATGACCGAGGTCGGCGTGGACGTCGTCGTGCCCTGGTCGGCGGCCCGGTGCGTGACCCAGTGGAAGGGCGACCGCGCCGCCAAGGGGACGGCCCGCTGGCGTAACACCGCACGCGAGGCCGGCAAGCAGGCCCGCCGGTTCCATCTCCCCGAGGTGACGGAGCAGGCCACCACCGGCCAGGTCGCGGAACTGATCTCACAGGCGGCGCTCGGGATCGTCCTGCACGAGGAGGCCGAGACCCCGCTGTCCGGCCTCACGCTCCCCACCGAGGGCGATGTTGTGATCGTGGTGGGACCCGAGGGCGGCGTCACCGGCGAGGAACTCGCCCGGTTCACGCAGGCGGGAGCCGTACCGGCCCTGCTGGGGCCGACGGTGTTGCGGACCTCGACGGCAGGGGTGGCCGCCGCGGCGGTGCTGCTGTCGCGTTGCGGGCGCTGGTGACGCCCTCAGGCCGCTGAGGTCAGGAGGCCGGCGCGGTGTCGTCGGCCACCGAGTTGGTCGTGGCCGTCTCCGTGGGCGTGGGAGTAGGCGTGGGCGTGGGCGTAGGCGTGGGAGTCGGGGACGGAGACGTCGTCGCGGGCGTGGTCACCGGGGGCGAGGGGGTCTTCTGCTCCGGGGGGCACGAGGGGGAGGCCGGGGTCTGGCCCGCTCCGCGAGTGGCGCAGGGTGTCGTCCTGGGCGGGGTCGGTCGCACGCTCGTGCTCGGCTTGTGCGAGGGCGTCGGCGACAGCTGAGAGTGCGGCGTCACGCTGGGGGTGATCACGGGGGTGGGAACCGTTCCCGCGGGGGGCCGTCCCGTCGAGGAGGTGTCGGGAAGCTCGGTACCGTCCGCTCCCGCGACCGAGATGCCCGTGCTCTGGCTCACCTGGGTCCGCAGGTCGGGGACCAGCATGACGACCGTGCCGGCCACCAGGACGGCTCCGGCTACGGTGACTCCTGCCCGCCACCAAAACGTCCCCCGCAGGCCGCGCTTCTCGATCCGGCCGCGGATGATGTTCAGCCCCTCGGGAGACGGCACGACGGAGTCCGCCTCCGCGCGCATGGAAGCGCGGAGCAACTCCTCGAAGTCGTCGTCGGGGAAGGTCATGAGAACTGCTCCAGTGCCATCCGTAGTGCGGCCATGCCGCGGGCCGTGTGACTTTTCACCGCGCCCTTGCTGATCCCCATCGCGTTGGCGATCTCAGCCTCGGACAGGTCGCCGTAATAGCGCAGGACGAGAGCCTCCCGCTGCCGGGTGGGCAGGCCGCGGAGTGCCTCGATCACCGCCGTGCGCTCCAGCTCGCCGATCGCGCCGTTCTCCGCGCTCGGCGCGTCGGGAAGGCCCTTGGGAGCGTATCTCTCGACGACGGCGCGATGGCGCAGCACGGACCGTGAGCGGTTGACGACCGACTGGCGGAGGTAGGCGAGTGCCTTGTCGGTGTCGCGAAGCCGTCGCCACGCGCCGTGAATGGCGACGAAGGCGTCCTGCACGACTTCTTCCGCGCTGGCCACATCACGGACCAGCAACACCGCGAGACGCACCAATGACCGATAGTGAGCGCTGTAAAGCGCCGTCACGGCCATGTCGGCATCCCACCCGACGGGCACCGCCCCCAGGGACCTGTCGGCCACGAGGGTTTCGGTGGTCACGTCAGTAGGACGCTCGTCACTCCCGGGAAGTTTACGTTCTTCCGAATCATTAGGGGGCATGACCCAGTGGTGTCCTCGCCCGACACTAGGGGTGTTTTTTCGGTGCAGTGTCGCACACACAGACTATCTACGGGGATCTTTCCACGGCATCACTGATTGGCAACGGCTACTCTGTCGCTCGTGACCGACTGCCTGTTCTGCAACATAGCGGCCAAGGAGATTCCCGCGGAAATCGTCCTGGAAACCGAGCGGGCGCTCGCGTTCCGCGACATCAACCCCCAGGCGCCCACCCACGTCCTGGTGATCTCCAAGGCCCACCACGAGAACGCGGCGGCGCTGGCGGAGGCCGACGACGGCTTGGCCGACGATCTCCTCAAGGCATGTCACGCCGTGGCCGTGCAGGAAGGCGTGGCCGAATCCGGCTATCGCGTGGTCCTCAACACCGGCCCGGGCGCCGGGCAGACCGTCTTCCACGTCCACGCGCACGTTCTCGGGGGCAGGAGTCTCCAATGGCCACCGGGGTGAGCGGCTAGCATGACGGTAGGAAACGAGGGAGGCGAGCAGGCCGTAGGGCCGCCCATGTCCGAATCACAGGAATTCCATAAAACCCAGGCCAAGGTGGTCATCCCCGATGGGCAGCCGATGGTCAGCCTCCTCGGCTCGCGCGACGAGCTGCTGCGGGTCATTGAGAAGGCCTTCCGCGCCGACATCCACGTGCGCGGCAACGAGATCACAGTCACGGGCAGCCCCGAGGAGAGCGGCGTCGTCGTGCGCCTGTTCGAGGAGCTGGTCGAGCTGGTCACCTCGGGCGCGGTGCTGACTACCGACTCGGTGGAGCGCAGCATCGCCATGCTGCGGATGACCACCGACCGCCCCGCCGAGGTGCTCTCCCTGGACATCCTCTCGTCGCGGGGCCGGACCATCCGCCCCAAGACGGTCAACCAGAAGCGGTACGTCGACGCGATCGACAAGCACACGGTCGTCTTCGGCATCGGTCCCGCCGGCACCGGCAAGACCTACCTGGCGATGGCCAAGGCCGTCAAAGCCCTGCAGAACAAGCACGTCAACCGGATCATCCTGACCCGGCCCGCCGTGGAGGCGGGGGAGCGGCTGGGATTCCTGCCGGGCACGCTTTACGAGAAGATCGACCCGTACCTGAGGCCGCTCTACGACGCCCTGCACGACATGCTCGACCCCGACTCGATCCCGCGCCTGATGGCCGCGGGCACGATCGAGGTCGCGCCGCTGGCCTACATGCGCGGGCGCACCCTCAACGACGCCTTCATCATCCTCGACGAGGCGCAGAACACCTCGCCCGAGCAGATGAAGATGTTCCTGACCCGGCTGGGCTTCAACTCGAAGATCGTCGTCACGGGTGACGTGACCCAGATCGACCTGCCCGGTGGCCAGGAGAGCGGCCTCAAGGTCGTGCAGAGCATCCTCGAGGGCATCGAGGACATTCATTTCAGCAGGTTGACCAGCGCCGACGTGGTACGCCACCGGCTGGTCAGCGACATCGTGGACGCCTACGGGCGTTATGACGCGGCGATCGCGTCCGAGCCCCGCGAGATCGCCAAGCGATCCAGAGGCAGACGGTGACGAGCGCGCGCGTGAAGGAGATCCGGTGAGCATCGAGGTGGCCAACGAGTCCGGCGTCGAGGTCGACGAGTCGGCGCTCGTCGAGTTGGCCGGGCACGTGCTCGGGCGCATGGGCATCCACCCCCTCGCCGAGCTGTCGATCCTGATCATCGACGAGGCGGCGATGGCCGTCCTGCACGAGCAGTGGATGGGGGAGCCGGGGCCGACCGACGTCCTGGCCTTCCCCATGGACGAGCTGCGGCCCAACTCCGGCGGCGGCCGCGAGGACGACGCCGCCACCGACCCGGCGCTGCTCGGCGACGTGGTGCTCTGCCCCCAGGTTGCCGCCAAGCAGGCCGCCGAGGCCGGGCACGGCGCCCAGGACGAGCTGGAGCTGCTCTGCACCCACGGCATCCTCCACCTGCTGGGCTATGACCATGCGGAACCAGAGGAGCACGCCGAGATGTTCGGCCTGCAGGGCGAACTGCTCGAGGCGTGGCGGGAGGTGCGGCGGAAGCCGTGAACAACGGCTGGCTGATCTCGGCCGTCATCCTGATCGTGGTCGGCGGCCTGCTGGCGAGTGCGGAGACGGCCCTCACGCGCATCTCCAGGGTGCGCGCCGAGGAGTTCGTCAAGGACGGCCGCCGGGGCGCCGTGCGCCTCCAGGCGATCGTCGCCGACCCGCCGCGCTACCTCAACCTGCTGCTCCTGCTGCGGCTGAGCTGCGAGCTGGTGGCCACCGTCATCGCCACCCTGCTGACCGTCGACTGGCTCGGCGACCAGGGACAGGCGTACGCGGTGGCGGCCGCCATCATGATCGTGGTGAGCTACGTCATCGTCGGCGTCTCCCCGCGTACCCTCGGCCGGCAGCACGCCGAGCCGGTCGCGCTGGCCGGCGCCCCGATCGTGTACGGGCTGACACGGATCTTCGGGCCGCTGCCGAAGCTGCTGATCCTGCTGGGCAACGCCCTCACGCCGGGCCGGGGGTTCCGGGAGGGCCCGTTCACCTCCGAGGCCGAACTGCGTGATCTCGTCGACCTCGCCGAACAGCGCAGGGTGATCGAGCCCGACGAGCGGGAAATGATCCACTCGGTGTTCGAGCTGGGCGACACGCTCGTCCGCGAGGTCATGGTGCCGCGCACCGACATCATCTTCATCGAGCGCGGCAAGACGCTGAGCCAGGCGCTGTCGCTGGCCCTGCGCAGCGGCTTCTCCCGCATCCCCGTGGTCGGGGAGAACGAGGACGACGTCGTCGGCATCGCGTATCTCAAGGACATCGTCAGGCGGATACAGGACAACGGCGACACGGGCGCCCGGGTCGACGGGTTCATGCGCCCGGCCACCTACGTCCCCGACAGCAAGCCGATCGACGAACTGCTGCGCGAGATGCAGGCGCGCCAGATCCACCTGGCGATCGTGATCGACGAGTACGGCGGCACCGCCGGCCTGGTCACGATCGAGGACGTGCTCGAGGAGATCGTGGGTGAGATCGCCGACGAGTACGACCAGGAGGCGCCCCGGGTCGAATGGCTCGACGGCGGCGCCGTACGGGTGACGGCGCGGCTGCCGATCGACGAGCTGGCCGAGCTGTTCGACACCGAGATCGAGGTCGAGGACGTCGACACCGTGGGCGGCCTGCTGGCGCACGCGCTGGGACGCGTGCCCATCGCGGGCTCCGAGGCCACGGTCGGCGGTCTCCGGCTGACGGCGGAGACCCTGGCCGGGCGCCGCAACCGCATCAGCACCGTCGTCGTCCGGCCGGTCAAGCCCGCCCCCGAGAACGACGACGTCGTCAGGGCCTCGGCCGAGCGGGAATAGCGACCGGCTGTCGGATTCGTGCCGCATGTGGCATCGGCGGCAAGCGTCCGTTAAGCGTTCTGCAAGCCGACTGGGCCACAGTGCTTGCAAGGCGTCCGGGAGGGGTTCGGGACGCCGAAGGGGGGGCCCGGCGCGCCGGAAGGGGTTCGCGGCGCACCGGCACCCTCACTCGGGGGTCGTGGGGGCTCTCACCCGGCCGGAACGGGTGGGAGCGCCCCATTCACCACTGCTCGTCGTCGCTCGTCACTCCTTGTGGTTGTCGATTTCCGTCCAAGGGAAGGAACGGGTCGGCGGAGGAGACGACGGTATGCGGATCATCCACACGGCCCTCGTATGCGGGCTGATCGCTATGACGGGAGCGTGCGGCACCGAGGACGTGATCCACGCACGCGCGAGATCCACAGCCGAGACCGCCCGGATGCGCGCCGCGCTCGCCACCATGGACGACCTGCCGGCCGGCTTCTCCGATCGGGCCAGAGACCGGTGGCAGCCGCCCTTCCGGCCCAAGAAGCGGGCGTGCCGCGTGCTCTTCGACGCGGTGGCGGGCAAGCCGCCCCAGGATGGCCTCGGCGGCACGGCCGCGGTCACCTATCAGGGCGACGGCATAGGGGAGCTGGCCGGAGTCGGCCTGGCGGTCTACCTGGGAGATCAGGCCGCGGACCACCTCGAGGAGTTGCGCGAGGCCATGGGCGAGTGCGTCACCGCCCAGAGCGGCGGCGCGGGACAGCGAGACCGGCTGGTGGTCTCCGAGTTCCCGATCGAGGACGTCGGCGACGACGTCGAGGCCCGCCGGCTGACCGGCCGCGTCGGGGGATATCCGTACGAGATGCATCTGGTCGTCGCGAACGTCAACCACACCCTCGTCGCCCTCGTCCACGCGGGCCTGGCGCCGCCCGACGCCCTCCGTACCGAAGAACTGGTCCGGTCGCTGGTCCGAGAGGTCGGTAGCCTTGACCCGTGACAGAGACGCTGGACCCTGAGGACGCAAAGATCATCACACTGGCGCGTTCGATCCGCGCCCGTAACGGCTCCGCCGAGGGAGCCGCGGTGCGCGACGAGACGGGGCGGACATATGCCGCGAGCGGGGTCGATTTGCCCTCGCTCCAGCTGACGGCGGTCCAGGTCGCGGTGGCGATGGCCGTGTCGAGCGGAGCGAAGGCCCTCGAGGCGACAGCGCTGGTCACCGAGGCGGACGGCCCGGGGGAGCAGGACCTGTCGGTCATGCAGGACCTCCGCAACGGCACGCTCCTCCTGGCCGCGCCCGACGGCTCCCTGAAGGGCCGGCATGTCTGACGCGAGCAATGACTTCCACGCAGGGTTCGCCTGCTTCGTCGGCAGGCCGAACGTCGGCAAGTCGACCCTGATGAACGCGCTCGTGGGCACGAAGGTCGCCATCACCTCGTCGAAGCCGCAGACGACCCGGCGGGCCATCCGCGGCATCGTGCACCGCCCCGAGGCGCAGCTCGTGATCGTGGACACCCCCGGTTTCCACCGGCCCCGCACGCTTCTCGGCGAGCGGCTGGACAGCCTCGTGTTGTCCACGCTGACCGAGGTCGACGTGATCGGCTTCTGCGTGCCCGCCAACGAGCCGATCGGCAAGGGTGACAGGTTCATCACCGAGAAGCTGGCCGCCGTGAAGAAGACTCCGGTGGTCGCGGTCGTGACCAAGTGCGACCTCGCCTCGCGGGAGCAGGTCGCCCGTCAGCTGCTCGCGGTGTCGGAGCTGGCCGAGTTCGCGGAGATCGTCCCGGTGTCGGCCGAGAGCGGAGAGCAGCTCGACGTGCTCGCCGACCAGCTCGTCGCCCGCCTGCCCGAGTCGCCGCCGCTGTACGCCGGAGGCGAGCTGACCGACGAGCCGGAGCAGATCCTGGTCGCCGAGCTCATCAGGGAGGCGGCGCTCGAGGGCGTCCGCGACGAGCTGCCGCACTCCATCGCTGTCGTGGTGGAGGAGATGGGGCCGCGTGAGGGCCGCGACGACCTCCTGGACATCTATGCGTTCATGTACGTGGAGCGGCCGTCTCAGAAGGCGATCGTGATCGGGCCGGGCGGCGCCCGGCTGAAGGACGTCGGCACCCGCGCGCGGCAGCAGATCGAGGCGCTGCTCGGCAGCCGCGTCTATCTCGACCTGCGCATCAAGGTCGCCAAGGAGTGGCAGCGCGATCCCAAGCAGCTGCGCCGCCTGGGCTTCTACGACTGACGCGCCCGCGTGGCCGCCCGGCCATCGCGCCGACACCCGAGGATGTCTCCAGGGTCGCCGACCGTTCACTGTGTGATCATCGTCACATCGCGCCCCGGGGGGCGGTCGCAGGGGCTGCTCGGGTGCCGAGAGCGGGTGCCGTCCTGATGCCGGGCAGGGCGTTAACCGTACGCTCACCCACCGAGTGATCGTGACTATCGCCCGATCCGCTCGATCCGTTACAGGCTTACTCGTGAGGTCATGAAAAGTGGCTTTACGGCCGTTAGTCACGTTCCATACGATCGGTGCGTTTTGTCGCTCCTGATCTTGTAACGGGGTTTGTGTGCGTTCATCCTGGCTACGGCCTAGTCCCCCCGATTCGGCATCACATCGAGATCATCTGCTCTCCGGGCGTCGCCCGGCCGTCCGGAGGGCCGCCGCGACTCTGGCGGCGTTCACCCTCGTCATGACCTCGGCGGCGGTCGCGGTCGTTCCGGTGCCCGCCTCCGCGACGTCCGGCGGGCCGTCGAAGGGCCGCCCGCTGTCCGCGATGGACGAGGCGTCCGCGTCGACGCTGGCGCGCTCCTCCGGCACCGAGGTCGCCGTCGACGGCGCGACGACGTCCTCGTCCCGGACGGTGGCGTTGCCGGACGGCTCGTTCCGGCTGGAGGTGACCAGCGGACCGACGCGCGTCCGACGGCCCGGCGGCTGGGTGGACATCGACACCACGCTGGTGAAGTCCGGCGGAGCCCTGCGTCCCCGCGCCACGGCCGCCGACCTCACGCTCGGCTCCGGTGGTTCCGCGCCGTTCGCACTCCTGCGATCCGGCGCGAGCGCGTACGGACTGTCGTGGCCGGCGACGCTGCCCGAACCGGTGGTACGCGGCGACACCGCGACATACCGCGGGGTGCGCCTGCCTTCG
The DNA here is from genome assembly GCF_016863295.1 of Planotetraspora phitsanulokensis. Classification (GTDB taxonomy): domain Bacteria; phylum Actinomycetota; class Actinomycetes; order Streptosporangiales; family Streptosporangiaceae; genus Planotetraspora; species Planotetraspora phitsanulokensis. The sequence continues at coordinate 4,338 of NZ_BOOP01000018.1, read as the reverse complement.
GGCCAGCCGGCGGACCTGGCCGTGACGGCGCTGAAGACCGGGTTCGCGCACACCGTGGTCCTTCGGGACCGGCCGGCGCGGCCGGTGGAGATCCGGCTGCCGATCGTGAGCGAGGGCGGCGTGCGGCTGACGCTGGACGCGCGCACGGGCTCGCTCCAACTGCGGGACCCCGCGGGCAGGCTGGTGGCCTCCGCGCCCGCTCCCCAGATGTGGGACTCCTCGAGCGACGCGGACGGCGACTCCGACACCGTGCGGGTGGACGCCGCGGTGGAGGACACCGCCGGAGGACAGGCGCTGGTGCTGCGCCCGGACATGGGCTTCCTGACGTCGCCGGATCGCCGTTATCCCGTGACGATCGACCCGACGACGTCGCTCTACGCGGCCACCGACGTCTGGACGGACAGCGACTCCTCCGTGACCCGGCAGGGGTCGGACGTGCTCAAGGCCGGGCACAAGGCCGAGTCCCGCCGATGCCCGGACGGGTGCACGGCACGGTCGTACCTGAAGTTCGCCTCCTCATCGCTCGTGGGCACGCGGATCCTGGACGCCGACCTGTGGCTGTACTCCTGGCGGGCGTCCAGTTGCACCGAGGGTGCGGGCCTGGAGGTCAGCCGGGTGACCGGCGAGTGGGACCCGGCCACGCTGACCTGGTCCACCCAGCCCCCGGTCACCTCCGCGGACGCGGTGACCAACCGGGAACGGCACGGGCACTCCGCGGCCTGCCCCGCCGACTACATGAGCTGGGACATCGACTCCATCGTCTCCGCATGGGCGGCGGGCGCGCCCGACAACGGGCTCCGGTTGGCGGCGGCCGATGAGAGCGACCCCGACTCGTGGGCGAAGTTCTACTCGGCCAACAAGTACTCGGGCGCGGACGCCCGCGAACCCCGGCTGATCGTCACCTACCAGAACCCGCCTGCGGCGCCTTCGGCCGCCGACCTGTCATCCGATCCGGGCGGAGCCTGTGCGACCGACGCCTCCGCTCCCGCGCTGTCGGCCACGGCCACGCCCACGCTGACCGCGGTTCTGCGCGACCCCGACAACCGGGTCGGGGGGACCATCGAATGGTGGGACGGCCAGTCCCGCAAGGGCGGCCGGGACATCGCGCCCATCACCAATTCGGGGGTCTCCTCCGGGCTGCCGTTCTCCGCGACGGTTCCCTCCGGGGCGTTCGCCGACGGGCAGACGATCGCCTGGCGGGCACGTTCTTCGGATGAGAACGCGACGTCGGACTGGTCCGGCTGGTGCTACCTGAAGATCAGCTCGGGGGCGCCGCTGCCCCCGGTGGTCTCGTCGGCCGACTATCCGGCCGACGGGCAGGCCCACGGCGGTGTGGGCAAGCCGGGGGCCTTCACCTTCAGTGCGGGCAGCCCGGACGTGGTCTCCTACGAGTACACCTTCGAGGGCCAGGCGCCGGTGACCGAGAGCGTCGCGCCGGGCGAGTCGCTGACCATCGCATGGGCTCCCACGAGCGATGGGACCCAGAGACTAGGGGTGCGCAACAGGAACGCGGCCGGTCGTTGGAGCTCGCGGGTCACCTACAGGTTCAGCGTGGCGGTAGACGGCGGGACGGGCGGTGGCGAGGCCATGCTGAGCTCCTACTGGCCGTTCGACGGAGGAAGCGGCTCGATCGCGGCGAACGCCGTACCGGGGGCTCCCGACATGACCCTGCGGTCGGGTGCGACCTGGCAGCCGTCGTTCGCGGACGGCGGCCTGGGTGGCCGGATGGGTGCATCCGACCTGCTCGTCGACGCACAGTCCGGCGGGTACGCCGACACACCGAGCGGCGTCGTCTCCACCCGCGGCTCGTACTCGGTCATGGCCTGGGTCAAGCCCGCCGTGGTGCCGGAGACACCGGACGACCGGATGGTCGTGGTGAGCCAGTTCGGAGAGGCGAACACCGGTTTCAGCATCGAAGAGCGGATGAGTCCGGACGACCCGGCGCCGATCGCGCGCTGGGCCCTGGTGACGTCCGGAGGCGATTCCGACGAGAGAGTCGTGGTCTGGTCGTCCGACCCCGTTGACCCGTGGTCGTGGGCACACCTGACCGCGGTCTACGACGCGGCAAGTCACACTGCCCGCCTGTATGTGGATGGCAACTGCTCGGAGGCCGTCCCCGGGGTCGGGCCGATCGCCGGGTGCCCGCCGATCGATGCACCGGACATGATCGACGCCACCGGGCCGGTCAACGTGGGCCGGGGGCAGACGGGCTCGGAGCCGGGGTGGTACTTCTCCGGCGACATCGACGAGGTCCGCCTGTATGACGGTGTGGTCTCCGAGACAGAGATCGCCCAGCGGCAGCTCTTCTGACCCACGCACAGTTGCCCTCGTGCGCGCGGCACGCGGTGGGATGGCGTTCCCACCGCGTGCCACGCCGGTCGGCACCGTGACACTCCGGCCCGGTGGAGGGGTCGGCCCTTGAGGGCATTCTTGCTTCACCGCACTGAGCGATCCGACACGTAGATGTTCGGGTCTGACGCCTCGGACGACCTCTACTGCGGCAGTTGCGACACGCGAAAGGGTCCCGGGGGCTCTCCTGGGCCGCCGGCATCGCCGTGCGGTCACCGTTTCTGGAGGAGCTTGTTCGTCCGCATGGGACGCGAAAGGCAGGAAGAATCCCCCTCCACTCTCAACGTATAGCGCGGAGGGGGCCTTGCGGCAAGACCCAGGTCGTGCCGCAGAATCTCCGGCAGAAGCCACAACCTGCGGAAATCTGGGATGCGTGCAGTACGTGTCCTCGCGGGTGTGCGCCGCCGGACCGCATGGAGCGGCCGGACGAAATGCGACCTCAGTGAATGGGCGGTTCATGTTCGACGTGATCGTTGCCGGGGGCGGACCGACCGGCTTGATGCTGGCCAGTGAGTTGCGGCTGCAGGGCGTGCACGTGCTCGTGCTGGAGAAGGAGGCGGAGCCGACCGGGTATGTCCGTGCGCTCGGCCTGCACGTGCGCAGCATCGAGGTGATGGACCAGCGCGGTCTGCTGGGGCGGTTCCTGGAGCACGGCCGGCAGCACCCGGTCGGCGGTTTCTTCGCCGGCATCGACAAGCCCGCGCCCGACCGGCTGGACACCGCGCATTACTACGTCCTCGGCATCCCGCAGACCACCACCGATCGCCTGCTGGCCGAGCGCGCCACCGAGCTCGGCGCCGAGATCCGGCGCGGCTGCGAACTGGTCGGGCTGAGCCAGGACGACCACGGGGTGACCGCTGAGCTGGCCGACGGCACGCGGCTGCGCTCGCGCTACCTCGTCGGCTGCGACGGTGGCCGCAGCACGGTGCGGAAGCTGCTCGGCGTCGGCTTCCCCGGCGAGCCCACCAGGGTCGAGACGTTGCTGGGCGAGATGGAGGTGGCCGTGCCACCGGAGACGGTGGCCACCGTGGTGGCCGAAGTCCGCAAGACCCACAAGCGGTTCGGCCTCGGGCCCTTCGGGGGCGGGGTGTACCGCGTCGTCGTGCCCGCCGAGGGGCTGGCCGAGGACCGCTCGGTCCCGCCGACCCTCGAGGAGTTCAAGCGACAGTTGCGGGTGTTCGCCGGCACCGACTTCGGCGTGCACTCGCCGCGCTGGCTGTCCCGCTTCGGCGACGCCACCCGGCTGGCCGAGCGCTACCGTACCGGCCGGGTGCTGCTGGCCGGCGACGCCGCGCACACCCATCCGCCGACCGGCGGGCAGGGGCTCAACCTCGGTATCCAGGACGCGTTCAATCTCGGCTGGAAACTGGCCGCCGAGGTGAACGGCTGGGCACCGGAGGGGCTGCTGGACAGCTACCACGCCGAACGGCGTCCGGTGGCCGCCGACGTGCTGAACAACACCCGGGCACAGATGGAGCTGCTGTCTCCCGAGCCGGGCCCTCGGTCGGTGCGCCGGCTGCTGTCGGAACTGATGGACTTCGAGGAGGTGAACCGGTACCTGATCGAGAAGCTCACCGCGGTCGGGGTCCGCTACGACTTCGGCGAGGGCCATGAACTGCTCGGCCGGCGGCTACGGGACGTGGGGCTGAAGCGGGGGCGCCTCTACGAGCTGATGCACGGCGGCCGAGGACTGCTGCTCGACCAGACCGGCCGGCTTTCGGTTGCGGGATGGGCGGATCGGGTCGACCACGTCGCCGATGTCAGCGAGGACCTGGACGTGCCCGCCGTGCTGTTGCGGCCGGACGGCCACGTGGCGTGGGTCGGTGACGATCAGCGGGATCTGCTCGACCGGCTGCCTCGGTGGTTCGGCGCCGCCGTCGGCTGACCGGCCGAAGCCGCCACGGAGGCCACGGAGGCCACGGAGGCCACGGAGGCCACGGAGGCCACGGAGGCCACGGAGGCCACGGAGGCCACGGAGGCCACGGAGGC
>NZ_BOOP01000017.1 GCF_016863295.1 Planotetraspora phitsanulokensis | reverse complement strand
CACGGAGGCCACGGAGGCCACGGAGGCCACGGAGGCCACGGAGGCCACGGAGGCCACGGAGGCCACGGAGGCCACGGAGGCCACGGAGGCCGCGGCGTTCAGCGGCGGCGGATCAGTGAGGCGGCGGCCAGCACGGCGACGACGACCGAGGCGAACAGCCCCGCGAACCAGCCGTACTCGATCGTGGGGTGGACGTCGATCAGCCCGGGGACGCGGAAGTTCAACCGGTCGGCCAGGTCCTGGGGGTCCATGAGGAACATCGCGAGGGAGAAGGCGGCGACCGCGCCCGGCAGGATCGCGAACCCGGTGAACAGCCAGCTCCGCACCACGCCGAGGATCCCGAGCAGCATCGCCACGAGCCCGGCGACCATGACGGCCCAGCCCGCTCCGTCACCCACGCCCCGCACCACGTGGCCGACCTCGGCGTCCAGCACGCTGAACCGCGCCGTCACCCCCGCCCACGGCAGCAGCGCCGTCACGGCCAGTGCGAGGCCGGCGACGATCACGCCGATGGCCAGCAGCAGACTGGGGGTGCTCCGGCCCGGCATCGCGTAGCCGGGCAGGGTGGGTTCAGACACGATCACCAGGCTACGGCCCGACGTCCACCGCTGGTGTCCGTTGCGGCATGGCAGGCCCCGATTTCTCCGCTCATGAGGTCGAGTAGAGATCGGCCGCGCGCTCGGCGCGTTCGAGGCGGGACCGCAACTCCACGGTGTCGCGGGCGAGGGCGGAGGCGAGCACTCCCGGCCCCGCGAGGGGCAACGCGGCCCATCCGTCGCCGATCGTGGCCCGGGGCTCCCGCTTCCGATCACGGGCGGCGTCCCACTGCGGCCCCGCGACGAGGGTGGAGCCGACGCACCGGGCGTCGCCGTACACGGCGGGGCCGTCGACCGCCGGATCTCCGATGAGCAGCTCCTGTCTCAGCAGCGGCCGTCCGGCGACGGTGGCGTCGAACCTGGTACGGCAGCGGCCTGGCCGTTCGCCGTGCCGTCCGAAGACGATCTCCTCACGCCAGAAGAGCACGGCGTCCTCGGCGAGCGAGAGCTGTACGGCCATGTGGTGCGAGCACCCGGCGGCGAGCACGGTCGGCTCCGGTGAGAAACGCAACGACGCGCCCCCGCCGACGCGGGCGTCGACCAGCATGACCGAATCCGCGGGGGAGGAGCCGGGGAGCACCAGAGTGGACGCCACCGAACGCACCTCCAGATCGGTGCCTGGGGCGACGTCGATCGTGAGCTCCAGGCGGTCCCCACCGAGCGGGCCCGCCCCGGTCGAGACCAGGTGCACCAGGCCGGGGCCCGTCTGACGCAGCGTCAGCGGCGGATCGGACCGCAACGTCTCCAGGCGCGTCCGCCCGCCCGCCGCCTCCGTCGCGATGACCGCTCGTGCTGTCACCGACGACGTACGCGACGCCGCGGGGCTGCTGAGCGGTGTCGTCATGGCGCTCAGGCGGCCGTCGTCGGGGTCGTGTGGGTGTGGTCGTGTGTGTGGGCGTTGGCGTGCTTCCAGGCGTTCACGAGGCTGGTGACCCACTCGGCGACGGAGTGGGCGCCGCGGTCCTCCCTGATCGAGGTGAACAACACCGGCCTGCCGTCGCGTACGGCCGCGGCGTCGCGGGACATCACGGTCAGGTCGGCCCCGACGAGCGGGGCGAGGTCGGTCTTGTTGACCACGAGGAGGTCGGCCGTGGTGACCCCGGGGCCGCCCTTACGGGGCACCTTGTCGCCGCCGGAGACGTCGAGCACGAAGATCTGCCGGTCGGCCAGGCCCCGGCTGAAGGTCGCCGTCAGGTTGTCGCCTCCGCTCTCGACGATCACGAGGTCGAGAGGGCCGAAACGCTCCTCCAGCGTCTCCACGGCGTCGAGGTTCGCGGCGATGTCGTCGCGGATGGCGGTATGCGGGCAGCAGCCGGTCTGCACCGCGAGGATCCGCTCCGGGTCGAGGACCCCTGCGCGGCGCAGGAACTCGGCGTCCTCGGTCGTGTAGATGTCGTTGGTCACCACCCCCAGCCGCATCGACGGGCCGAGACTTCTGCACAGCGCCGCCACCAGGGCGGTCTTGCCGCTTCCCACGGGCCCGCCGATGCCGAGCCGCAGTGCGCGCCCGTGCGGATCGGCCGCGTCGTGGAGGTCGTCGTGCTGAGCGCCCATATGTGGCCCGTCCTTCGGCTTCGGAGGTGATGCTGGGTGTCGTTCTCGGTTCGGGGGTGACCTCGTCAGGAGACGAAGAGCTTCATCGGGTTGTCGAGATGGCCTTCCGCCAGCAGGTCCAGCGCTGGAGCGGTGTGGCCGGGCAGAGCCGGCCACCCTGATCCGCCGGTCGGCACGACGTCGTCGATGAGCGACGCGCAGGCCGCGTGCGCGGCGTCGTTCAGCGCCGGAGCCAGGTCGGCGAGCAGTCGGTGCACGGTCACCGGGTCGAGCCCGAGCAGCCGCACCGCCGCCGTGGCCGGGCCGGTCACCGAGTTGTACGCCGCCGCCAGCGCCGCCTGATACGGGTCGCAGCCCGCCGCGGCCGCCGCCGCCCCGAGGGCGACGGGATGGTGCGCGCCCTCCGGTACGGCTCTCGCCAGCTCGTCGAGCACGGCCGACGGCCAGATCCTGCGGGCGGAGCGGATTAGCAGCCGTCCCTGGACCCGGCTGGCCTCACGCTGGGCGGGTGAGGCGGTCCGGGCGTCGGCCTCGGCGTCGAGCCGCCGCCAGAGACGGGCCGGGTCGGTGGCCGGCTCCGGATCGGTGTCCGGGGCTGAAGCCGGATCGGCGTCCAGGGCTGAAGCCGGGTTGGTGTTCTGGGCCGGTTCAGTGTCCTGGGCTGGGGCTGGGGCTGGGGCTCGGCCCGGGTTCGGGGTGGCGTTCAGGTCCGCGGCGTTCGGATCCGGGCCTGCGTGGCCGTACGGCCCGGCGGGGTGGTCCGCGGTGGCGGCGGCGAACTCGCAGGCGGCGGCGGCCAGCGCGGCGCTGACCAGCCCCGCCGTGGCGAGCCGGCCCCGGAGGAACCGCGCCAGATCCTCCGGGCCGGTGATCGTGCCGAGCCGCACCGCCTCCTCGGCGCCGCCCGAGTGGGCGTGACCGCCCGCGGGGAGCCGGGAGTCGGCCAGCAGCAGCAACGCCGCGTCGCCGGTCGGCCTGTCACGCATCCCGTCTCCTCTCCCGTGCTCTCGCATGGCAGGCCCTCCGGCTCAGAAGAGGAAGTAGCGCTGCGCCATCGGCAGCCGCTCGGCGGGGGCGGGCTCGATCAGCTCACCGTCGACGCGGACGGTGAACGTGTCCGGATCCACCTCGATGGCCGGCAGGGCGTCGTTGAGGGGCATCGAGTTCTTGCGCCGGTTCCGCACGTCGGCGACCGGCGCCAGGCGACGCCGTACGGCCAGGCGGTCGGCCAGGCCGTCCTCGATGGCCAGCGGGGCCACGAAGTGCAGCGACGTGGCTGCCGCGGTGGCCGGGGACGCACCGAACATCGGCCGGGGGAGGACCGGTTGCGGGGTCGGGATGGAGGCGTTCGCGTCGCCCATCTGGGCGTAGGCGATCACTCCGCCCTTGACGACCAGGTCGGGCTTCACGCCGAAGAAGGCGGGGCTCCAGAGCACGAGGTCCGCCAGCTTGCCGACCTCGACCGAGCCGACCTCGGCGTCCAGCCCATGGGCGATGGCCGGGTTGATCGTATATTTCGCGATGTAGCGGCGAGCGCGGAGATTGTCCGCTGGGTTGCCGGGTTCACCGGTGAGCGTGCCGCGCTGCGCCTTCATGACGTGCGCGGTCTGCCAGGTGCGGATGATCGTCTCGCCGACCCGGCCCATCGCCTGCGAGTCCGAGCCGATCATGGAGATCGCGCCGATGTCGTGGAGCACGTCCTCGGCGGCCATCGTGGCGGGCCGGATTCGCGACTCCGCGAACGCCAGGTCCTCGGGGATCGACGGGTTCAGGTGGTGGCAGACCATGAGCATGTCGAGGTGCTCGTGGTGGGTGTTGACCGTGTGCGGCCGCGTGGGATTGGTGGACGACGGCAGCACGTTGGCGTGGGACGCGACCTTGATGATGTCCGGGGCGTGGCCGCCTCCCGCGCCCTCGGTGTGATAGGCGTGGACGGCCCGGCCCGCGACGGCCTTCAGCGTCGACTCGACGAACCCCGCCTCGTTGAGCGTGTCCGTGTGGATGGCCGCCTGCACGCCGGTGGCGTCGCAGACGCTCAGGCAGGCGTCGATCGCCGCCGGGGTGGTGCCCCAGTCCTCGTGCAGCTTGAATCCCGACGCCCCGGCGCGCAGCTGCTCCAGCAGGCCTTCGGTGCTGACCGTGTTGCCCTTGCCGAGGAGGGCGACGTTGATCGGGTAGGAGTCCAGGGACTCCAGCATCCGGGCCAGGTACCAGGTCCCGGTCACGGTGGTCGCCTTGGTCCCCTCGGCCGGGCCCGTGCCGCCGCCGATGATCGTGGTGATGCCGGAGGCGAGGGCCTCGTCGAGGATCTGCGGGGCGATGAGGTGGACGTGGGAGTCGACGCCGCCGGCCGTGATGATCTTGCCGTTGCCCGCGAGGATCTCGGTCGACGGCCCGATGACCAGGTCGGGGTGCACGCCGTCCATGGTGTCGGGGTTGCCGGCCTTGCCGATGGCGGCGATCCGCCCGTCCCGCACGCCGATGTCGGCCTTGACGACTCCCCAATGGTCGAGGATCACCGCGCCGGTGATCACGAGGTCGGGCGCGCCGTCCGCCCGAGTCGTGCGGGCCTGGCCCATCGACTCGCGGATGACCTTGCCGCCGCCGAAGACCACCTCGTCGCCCGCTCCCGAGGGGCCCATCGACAGGTCTTCGGTGACCTCGACGAACAGGTCGGTGTCGGCCAGCCTGACCCGGTCGCCCGTGGTCGGGCCGTACAGGGCCGCGTAACGCGATCGCTCGATGTCAGCCACGGGCGCCGCCGTCCAGCGGGCCGGCCCACTCCGGGCGCAGGCCGGGCACGATGCGGTTCCCGGCGATCGGCACGAGCGTGACGTCGCGCTCGACACCCGGTTCGAACCTGACGGCCGTCCCGGCGGGGACGTCGAGACGTGTGCCCCACGCCGCCTGCCGGTCGAACTCCAGGCCCGGGTTGGCCGCCGCGAAGTGGTAGTGGGAGCCGACCTGGACGGGCCGGTCGGCGGTGTTGACCACGCGGAGGGTCACGCGTTCTCTGCCGGGGTTCAGCGGGACGGGCGCGTCGCCGTACACGATCTCGCCGGGCACGCCGAGTGCGCCGGGCGTGCTGGATGTGTCAAGCCTGCCGGGCACGCTGGATGTGTCGGGAACGCCGGGCTCGGCGGGTGTGCCGGGCTGGGCGGGCAGGCTGGGCACGCTGGGCTCGCCGGGTGTGCTCGCGCTGCTCATCGGGCGCCTCCCTCTCCTGCCTGCGTCCATGCGCGCGGTACGGCGTGCGCGGCGCGTCCCGGGCCGTTTCCTGCGGTGGATGCCGGGGCCGTGCGACCGGGTGGCTCGCGGTCCCAGGCGGCGCCCCGGCTCATGTGATCGGGTTGTGGACGGTGACGAGCTTGGTGCCGTCAGGGAATGTGGCCTCGATCTGGACGGAGTCGAGCATCTCGGGCACGCCCTCCATGACGTCGTCGCGGCGGAGCACCTTGCGGCCGGCGTCCATGAGGTCCGCCACGCTCCTGCCGTCGCGGGCCCCCTCCAGCAGGAAGGACGCGATCATCGCGGTGGCCTCGGGATGGTTGAGCCGCAGGCCCCGCTCCTTGCGGTCGCGGGCCACGCCGGCGGCGACGTGAATGAGGAGGCGTTCCTGTTCGTGTGGGGTCAGCCGCATGGCGGGACAATAGAGAATCGCAGTTTCCCTCGCGTTACTGGTTCATTTCCAGCGTGTATCGGGATCGACGTGAGTGACGGCTCATAAGTTGTTAACTTTCTGGAGCTTTTCGAGAAATCTCACGCTATCAACATGACCGCAGGGAGACGGCCGCGAGCCGTATCGGCAAGGAGGAATGATTGCGCAATTCGGCCCGGGGGCTGAACCGCCGCCTGGATTCCGGTGGTGGTGCTCGCCGCCTGCGGAAGGGTCGCCCTGGAGGGTGAGGGCCGAGCTCTCCTGCGGTGGCCGGTGGAGCCTGAAGGGCTGGAAAGCCGACCGTACATTTTTCTCCACGGGCGAGACCACGAATCGGCCAGATTGTGCCAGGCCCCGGCCATCTCAAGGAACTGGGGAAAGAGGAATCAGGTCCTGTCGGGCGGCGACCACGTGTTCCCCGGAACGGCCGGAAATCGTCGAACGCCTCTGCCGCGGTGAACGGCATGGAGGTTCTCGGTGAGGAATGCACCCCGCTGGTGAAACGAAATGGCCGAGACCGGGTCCGCCGAGCGCGCCAGGCCGGATCCGCGGGTACAGGAGATTCATCCGGGGGCAGGCGCGCGAGGAGGCCGATGATGTTGTCCGTTGAAGTCCTCGAGGCCGGGTACGGCGGCGCGCAGGTGCTCTTCGGCGTCTCCATGGAGGTCGGCGACGGCCGGCTGACCTGCGTGATGGGCCGGGACGGCGTGGGCAAGACGACCCTGCTCAACGTCGTTATGGGCGTCGTGCCGGTGTCCGGCGGGTCGGTGACCTTCGAGGGCAGGCCGCTGACCGGTCTCAGGCCGGACCAGCGCGTACGGCTCGGCATCGGCTACGTGCCCCAGGGCCACGACACCTTTCCCCAGCTCAGCGTGATGGGGAACCTGATGGTCACGCTGGAGGCCTCGCCGCACAAGGACGCGACGGCCGTCGACGACGCGCTGGAGCTCTTCCCCGGGCTCGGGCCGCTGCTGAAGAGACCGGCCGGAAACCTGCCCGGCGGGCGGCAGCGGCAACTCGCGATGGCCAGGGCCCTGGTGACGCGCCCCCGGCTGCTGATCCTGGACGAGCCGACCGAGGGCGTCGAGCCGTCGATCATCCTCGAGATCGAGGAGGCCATCGAGCGGTTGCGCGCATCCGGGCTCGCGATGTTGCTGGTGGAGCGGCATCTCGACCTCGCTCTCCGACTGGCCGACGACTTCGTGATCCTCGACGCGGGCAGGGTGGTGCGGTCCGGAACCGCGGAAGAGCTCAAGGGAGAGGACGTCCACCGCCTGCTCGCGGTCTGACGGAGCCTGGCGAGGGCCTCCGATGAAGCCGCCTGCCGGAACGTCCGGCCGGGGGCGGTGCCGAAAGGGCCTATGCCGTACGGGGCTGGCGCCGTACAGGGGTGCCGTACCGGCGCCGCTCCTGTGCCGGGCGCCGGGCGGGTCGCGCGCAACCGGGGTCACGGCCGGGGTTATGGTCGAAGAGAGGAAGCGATCGAATGCATGAACGCCTCTGGCCTCGCCGGGACTGATCGACAAGAGTCCTGTGGACCTGGCCCTGCGCATGGCCGATTCGCTTCCTCCTCGACGCGGAGGCCCTCTGGGCTCAGATGCGCAGCTGCCACTCGTTCCACAGGTCGAGCACCTGGAAGCCCATCTTCTCGTTGATGCCGAGCATGTGACTGTTCGACGTCGAGTTCCACGTCACCACCCGCTCCACGGACGGCTCGCAGGCGTGGAACCACGCGAGGTTGGCGAGCTTCAGGATGAGGCCGAGCCGCCGGCCCCGATGCGGGCGCAGCACGGCGGTGTCGTGCTGCCGGGCCCATCCGTCCGGCTCGTGGGCGTCGACGGCGATCCGGGTGAATCCCGCAGGCTGGCCGGTGCTCGTGTGCCGCGCGACCATCGTGTACGCCCTGAGTCCCGCCGCGGCCATCATCCGATCGTGCGCGCGGATCCTGGCGGGATCCCAGTGCTGGTCCTCGATGTCCAGGTCGCCGAGCGGCTCGTCGTTCATGCCGCTCATCAGCTCCGGCATGTCGCCGAGTTGCTCCTCGCTCACCGGGCCGGCCCAGCGTTCGAGCGAATAGTCCCGCGCGTGCCGTACCGCGTCGCCTCGCATGAGCTCGAGACCGGACCAGTCGGCCGTGCGCAGGTCGAGGACCCGCCGCGCCTCCGTGGCGGCGGGGGAGAAGCCGAAGGCCTCGGCGAACTGCGCGCCCGGCCGGTCGACGGCCGCCTCCGCGAGGATCACCCGCCGCCCCTCGGCCCTGGCCCGGTCGACCGCGTGGCGCAGCAGGGACCCGCCCACGCCGCCCCGCCTGTGGTCGGGGTGAACGGTCAGCAGGCGGATCATCGCCAGATGCGTGTTGTCCGACTGGGGGTAGATCAGGGCGTACCCGCCGACGATCTCGCCCGAGCGGCGGGCCACCCAGGCCTCGCTGCGCTCGTCAGACCAGCCGTGCTCGATCACGACCTGGAAGTGGCGGAACGACATCCGCGGTCCAGGCCCCGGATCGGCGCGATCGGCGGCGTACAGGCCTGACATGCGATCGCCGGGGACGCTGAAGTCGACGCGCTCGATCTGCATGTCGTCAAGACAATCTCACCGCCGTCCACCGGCGCGAGTGGTTTTCGGCTGGTGAGACGGCGGGTGACGTGCGACGACCTGAGGGGTTACTGCAGGTAGTTCTCGACCTCGCCGACCGGGCGGGCGGCCGCGTCGTCGGGGTCCTCACCCGCACCGCGACGGGCCCGGCGCTGGCGCAGCAGATCCCAGCAGCGATCGAGCGACTCTTCGAGATCGCGGATTCTGGTGTGCTCCTCCTCCGAGTTCAGCTCACCCGCGGCGAGACGCCGGCGCAGGGTGTGCTCCTCGTCGATGAGCTCACCGATCTGACCGAGGATCTCGTTGTCCTTCATGGCGCAACCCCCTTCGTTGTGAGTCACCCTAGCGTGAGGGGAAACAGACCATCTGGCCGCATATGAGTGCCTGGGCGACACGTTGAGAGCCGGGGGACGAGGGGTGATGGCGATCGGGGTCCCCGTCCGGGCCAGGTTCGGAGGTCTGCTAGTCTCCTTGGCATGCTGCGCGGGCTCCTTCTTATCCGCCGCGTCGAGGGCCTGTAAGAGGTCGGCTCCCTCGTCGCGGTGAGGCTCACGCGCGTCGGCCGTCAATGATCTCTCTCACTGGCGACGCCTCTCAATTCGATCGGGACCAGATCTCTCGCGTCGCCGTGTGCCCGACGAGGAGCATGATGAATTCCCAGCAGCCCAGCCCCATGCCGTTCCACCGCTACACGCCGTTCGAACCGATCCGGCTGACCGACCGCACCTGGCCGGACAAGGTCATCACCAAGGCGCCCCGGTGGTGCGCCGTCGACCTCCGCGACGGCAACCAGGCCCTGATCGACCCCATGGACGCCGACCGGAAGCTCAAGATGTTCGAGCTGCTGGTACGGATGGGGTACAAGGAGATCGAGGTCGGCTTCCCCGCGGCGTCGCAGACCGACTTCGACTTCATCCGCCAGATCATCGAAGAGGACCGCATCCCCTCCGATGTCGTCATCCAGGTCCTCACACAGGCCAGGCCCGAGCTGATCGAGCGCACCTTCGAGTCGCTGCGCGGCGCCCGCCAGGCCATCGTCCACCTGTACAACTCGACCTCGACCCTTCAGCGCCGGGTCGTCTTCGGCCTGGACAAGGACGGCATCACCGCCATCGCCGTCGAGGGCGCCAAGCTGTGCAAGAAGCTGGCCGCCCAGATGGACGGCACCGAGATCTACTTCCAGTATTCGCCCGAGTCGTTCACCGGCACCGAGCTGGAGTACGCGGTCGAGGTCTGCAATGCCGTCAACGACGTATGGCAGCCGACGCCCGACCGCAAGGTGATCATCAACCTGCCGGCGACCGTCGAGATGGCCACGCCCAACGTGTACGCGGACCAGATCGAGTGGATGAACCGCCACCTGGCGTACCGGGACTCCGTGGTGCTGTCGCTGCACCCCCACAACGACCGGGGCACCGCCGTCGCCGCGGCGGAGTTCGGGTACATGGCGGGAGCCGACCGCATCGAGGGCTGCCTGTTCGGAAACGGGGAGCGGACCGGCAACGTCTGCCTGGTCACCCTGGGGATGAACCTCTTCTCCCAGGGCATCGACCCTGAGGTCGACATCTCGGACATGGACGAGATCCGGCGGGTCGTCGAGTACTGCAACCAGCTGCCCGTCCACCCTCGCCACCCCTGGGGCGGCGAGCTCGTCTACACGGCCTTCTCCGGCTCCCACCAGGACGCCATCAAGAAGGGCTTCGAGCACCTCGAGCGTGACGCGGCGGCCGCTGGGGTCCCGGTGGACGAGTTCACCTGGGCCGTGCCGTACCTGCCGATCGACCCCAAGGACATCGGCCGTTCGTACGAGGCCGTGATCCGCGTCAACAGCCAGTCGGGCAAGGGCGGCGTGGCCTACATCATGAAGGCCGACCACCAGCTCGACCTGCCGCGCCGGCTGCAGATCGAGTTCTCCCGCGTCGTCCAGGCTCACACCGACGCCCAGGGCGGCGAGGTCACGGCGGCGGCGATGTGGGACGCGTTCGCCGACGAGTACCTGCCCAACCCGGACAAGCCGTGGGGGCGCCTCGGCCTGCTGGCCCACCGTCACTCCTCGACCGTCGACGACAAGGACATGATCAGCGCCGATGTGCGGATCGACGGTCAGATCCGCGAGATCGAGGGGGTCGGCAACGGCCCGATCTCGGCCTTCTGCGACGCGCTCGAAGGGGTCGGCGTCGTGGTGCGGGTGCTCGACTACACCGAGCACGCGATGAGCGCGGGGGCCGACGCGAAGGCCGCGTCCTACGTGGAGTGCGAGGTCATGGGGCCGAAGGGCGCCGTCGTGCTGTGGGGAGTCGGCATCGACGCCAACACGACGACCGCCTCACTCAAGGCCATCATCTCGGCGGCCAACCGCGCCACTCACCCCTAACCCCCCTCTTGGGTGTGATCATGCACGGATTCGTGAAGATGTGCGCTGAGCCGCATCGACGGCCGTCGTGATCATGCAATGGCGGTGAGTCGTGGGGCTGGACTGAACTGACCCCGGCGTACGGCCGCCGGCCGGCGAATGGCGGCCGACGCGCAGAAGGCGGAAGGCGGCACTCTCGTCTCAGAGGGTGCCGCCTTCTCTGCATGATCGCGAAGCTCGTTCGCGCAGGTGAGACGGTGTTCCGCCGAATTCATGCATGATCACGCGGGAGGGAGGCCGATGAGGGCGGCCAGGCAGAGCATGTTGTGCTCGAAGAGCTCCCTCCGGTGGTCGATCACGTTGTTGAACTGGCCGAACAGCTCGAAGTTCACCATGCCGAACAGCCCGGTCCAGGCGACGATGCCCCGTGTCACCACGTCGTCCGAGACGCCGGGCATGACGCTCCGCACCGCGTCGGCGTCGGACGACAACACCTCGGGAGGCGCCGGGCACATGACGGGCGGGGTCAGCCGGCCCGCCGCCTGCGCCTCCGAGATGATCCGCCCGTACACCACCGTGTCCCGGCTGGCCGGGCCGATCGTGTCCTCCGGGGCCTGGTAGCCCGGCACCGGCGAGCCGTACAGCAGGGCGTACTCGTGGGGGCGCTCCAGGGCCCAGGTTCGTACGGCATGGCAGACGGCCAGCCAGCGCCCGGTGAAGTCGTCCCGCGGGCTTCCCGCGTCGGCGGTCTCCACGGCCTCGCCGATGGCGTTGTACCCATCGATGATCAGCGCCGTCAGCAGGTCGTCACGGCTCGGGAAGTACCGGTAGATCGCCGACGACACCATCCCCATGTCCCTCGCGACGGCGCGGAGCGACAGTCCGCCCGCCCCCTCCGTCGCGAGCTGGCGGCGCGCGATGTCCGTGATCTCCCGGATCAGCTCCGCTCGGACCCGCTCTCTGGCGGTACGGCTCGCGTTCATGTCCGCAGGCTATCAGAGCGGTGCCACAAAAAGAGAGCACTGCTCTTGACGAGCATCGCTCTCAAGAGAGAGCATTGCTCTCGCAAGCCTGCACCTGATGCGTTACACGGAGGCGGAAATGGCCAAGGCAGCGAATGCCGCACTGATGTTCTTCTTGGAGCTCGGGGTCTTGTTCTCGGTCGGCTACTGGGGATTCACGGTGAGCGAGAGCCTGCCGTTGCGTCTGCTGGCCGGGATCGGCGCTCCTGCTCTGTTCATCGCGGTGTGGGCGATCTTCGGGGCCGCCAACAATCCGCCCGTCCCGCTCAAGGGCATCGCGCGCGCAGTGCTGGAGATCCTCTGGTTCGGGGGAGGGGCCGCGGCTCTGATCGCCTCCGGGCTGGTCACCGCCGGAACCGTCTTCGCCGCCGTCTACATCGTCAACGCCGTACTGCGGCTCATCTGGCACCAGGTCTGAACGGCACCAGGTCTGAAGTCGACAGGTTCACCACGTCTGAAGGAGGAAGTCGTCATGGGGAAGCACGTCATCGTCGGAGCCGGACAGGTCGGCGGGCACGTCGCGCGGGAGCTGGCGGAGCAGGGTCACGAGGTCGTCGTCGTCACGCGTTCGGGCTCCGGCCCCAAGCGCCCGGGGATCCGCCTGGTCGCGGGACACGCCGCGGACTCGGCCGCGATGCGTCGGCTCGCCGACGGGGCCGACGCGCTCTACAACTGCATGAACCCGAAGTACCACCAGTGGGTGCGGGACTGGCCGCCCGTCGCGGCCGCACTCCTGGAGGCCGCGGAGGCGACCGGGGCCGTCCTCGCCACGATCAGCAACCTGTACGGCTACGGCCCCGTCGACGGCCCGATGACGGAGGACCTGCCGCTGGCGTCCACCGGCACGAAGGGTCGCGTGCGGGCCGAGATGTGGGCGCAGGCCCTGGCCGCCCATCAGGCGGGACGGGTCCGCGTCACCGAGATCAGGGGCTCCGACTACTTCGGCCCGGGGTCGTCCGACCAGTCGTACCTGGGCGGGCGATTCCTCGGGCCCCTCCTGGACGGCAAGCCGGCCATGGTGCTGAGCGACCCGGACATCCCGCACAGCTGGACCTACATCCCCGACGTCGCCCGTGCGCTGATGGCCGCGGCGGCCGAGGAGAAGGCCTGGGGCCACGCGTGGCATGTCCCGACGGACCCGCCTGTCACCCTGCGGGAGATCGCGGAGAGGCTGGCCGCACTGGCCGGAGCGCCCGCCCCGCGCCTGCGGCGCATCCCCGGGTGGGTCCTCAGGGCCGCGGGCATGGCCGTCCCGTTCCTCAAGGAGATGAGGGAGACCCGCTACCAGTTCGACCGGCCGTTCGTTCTCGACTCGTCGGCGTCGCAGGCCGTTCTCGGCTCCGCCCCCACTCCGATGGAGGACGCGCTGAAGGCCACCCTCACCTGGTGGCGCGAGCAGTGATCCCACCCGAGCGGTGGCCCCACCGAGCGGTGACCCCAGCGGCGACCACAGAACACCGCAAAGGCGAAGAACGGGCTGAGACTGTGACAGGGTGATCCGCGTGACTGAACGA
Source organism: Planotetraspora phitsanulokensis (assembly GCF_016863295.1). Classification (GTDB taxonomy): domain Bacteria; phylum Actinomycetota; class Actinomycetes; order Streptosporangiales; family Streptosporangiaceae; genus Planotetraspora; species Planotetraspora phitsanulokensis. Next base: position 7,888 of record NZ_BOOP01000017.1, on the reverse strand, counting down.
GTGACCGAACCACTGGACGAAGGCTGGGAACGGCGTCTCGCCGAGGTGCGGGCGTCGATCGACCGGCGCGACGAGGCGGAGTTCCTGGCCCTGGCGCTCGTCGGCACGGGTCACGAGCGCGAGGCGGTCTCGCTCGCGCTCGGCGCGCCGGCCCCGCACCTGCCCAGGTACCAGCGTTCGCTGGCCAACTACGCGTGGCTCCTCATGGAGGACCGATGACATCGCCTCAGGAGGCCGTGAGCCGGCCACGCGTCGCGGTGATCGGGCTCGGGGACATCGCGCAGAAGGCCTACCTCCCGGTGCTCGGGGCGACGCCGGGCCTCGACCTCCTCTTCTGCACCCGGGACCGGCCGACGCTGGACCGGCTGGGCGACGCCTATCGAGTGGCCGAGAGGTTCACCTCGGTCGGCCAGGTCGTCGCGGCGGGGATCGACGCCGCCTTCGTGCACGCTGCGACGCCCGCCCACGTGGACATCGTGACGGAGCTGATCGAGGCGGGCGTCCACGTCTTCGTGGACAAGCCGCTCGCGTACGACCTTCCCGACGCGGAGAAGCTCGTACGGCTGGCGGCGGAGCGCCGCCGGTCGCTCATGGTTGGGTTCAACCGGAGATACGCGCCGGACTATGCGGCGTTGCGCGACCTGCCGCGTGACCTCGTGATCATGCAGAAGAACCGTGCAAGCCAGCCGGACGACCCCCGCCGGGTGGTGTTCGACGACTTCATCCACGTGGTGGACACGTTGCGATTCCTCGCTCCGGGTGACGTCACCGACGTGTCGATCGACGTACGGGTCCGGGACGGGCTGCTGGAGCATGTCGTCCTCCACCTGCGCGGCTCCAGCGCGGCTCAGGAAGCGGGGAACACGGACTTCACCGCGATCGGGATCATGAGCAGGGTCAGCGGCGCGAGCGAGGAGAGCTGCGAGGTCATCGGCGGCGGCGCCAAGCGCCGGGTCGTCAACCTGGCCGGAGTGGTCGAGTACTCGGGCACGGAGGCGGTCGGCCACCGCGGTGACTGGGTGCCGGTGGCCCGCCAGCGCGGCATCGAGCAGGCGTGCCAGGAGTTCCTCACGTCGGTGCGCGAAGGCCGCCTGATCACCGCCGACGACGCGCTGCGAACCCACGTCCTGTGCGAGGAGATCGTGGCCGCCGCGGGCTAGAGGCGCAGCGGCGACGGCCCACCCTCGTACGGCGAAACGCCGCCGGAGGTGGGCCGTTTCCTCATTGCATGCCGCTCAGCGGGAGGACAGGTACTCTTCGCCGAGCGTGCGAAGACGGCTGTGCGCCGACTCGTAGATCTCAGGACCGCCCAGGTACGCCTTGGGCAGCTTGGCGACCATCGTGTAGTTGGTGTCGCACACGTTGCCCACGGGGGCCTCGCCGCCCTGGCTGACCAGCTGGTAGGCGTCCAGCTCGTCGAGACCGGTGAGCGAGGCGGACCATGTCACGAGGTCGTGCTGGCTGATGCGGTAGGCGTCCTCCAGCGGCCGCGCCGACCCGGTCGACATGAGGTGCTCGTCGTCCTCGAGCCGCGGCCAGGGCGTGGTGACACCCTTGATCAGCTCGACGGCGACGACGGTGTTCATCGCGGCCTCGACCGCGGTGCCGCAGACCTCGCCGTGTCCCTGGCGGCAGTGGCCGTCGCCGACGGCGAACAGGCCGCCCTCGACGTTGACCCCGAGATAGACGGTCACGCCCGCACGCAGCTCGGGGGTGTCCATGTTGCCGCCGTGGGCGTCCGGCGTGATCGTCATCCGCGCCTCGGACGCGGCGGGCGCGACGCCCACCGTCCCGTGCATCGGGTCGAGCGGCATCTCGACCGTGAAGTCGCCCCTCCGCGCGTGGTAGCGGACGATCCGCTTCTCGGCGTCGACCTCGTAGAGCCACACGACCTCGTCGAGCGGCGGGTGCAACATCGCGGTCGTGTGCGTGGCCGTCAACGCGCCGAAGTGCGGGAACGTGGTCGAGACCGCCCAGTCGCGGGCCGGCTCGATGGAGACGAAGTGCAGCGCGAGCGTGTCGCCCGGCTCGGCGCCCTCCACGTGGAAGGGGCCGGTGACCGGGTTCAGGTACGGGAACTCACACACCTGCGAGGGGAGATCGTCCACCCCGCGCACCCGGCCGCCGAAGCAGTCCTCGGTGAACATTTCCACCACCGTGCCCGGGGCGATCCTGGCCACCGCCGGACGGCCGCCGAAGGTGTAGGACAGCTCCTCTGGCGCCGGCCGGTAGGAGAAGACGTTCACTCGCTGACCTCCGAGTTGATTCCGGAAAGGGTGGGTCGCCGGCCCATCAGGTAGGAGACGACGAGGATGACCGCGCCGATGGCGAGCCAGACGAAGCCCAGCGTCTGGGCGGCGATGCTGGCGTTGATCACGACGTAGAGCAGGATGAGGAAGCCGATGGCGGGCGCGATCAGGTGGCGCCACCAGTCGCGGCTGCCCTGCCGTACGAGGTAGTGGACGACGACGGACACGTGCAGCGCGAGGAAGGCGGTCATCGCGCCGAAGTTCACCAGCTGGGTGAGCAGGGTGAGGCCGTCGTCACGCGAGTTCATGTACAGGCCGAAGCCCAGGGACACCGCGGCCACCACGAAGGTGGCGTTGACCGGCACCTTGTGCTTGGGGTGGATCTTGCCGAGGAAGCTGGGGAGCTGCTTGTCGCGGGCCATCGCGAACAGCAGCCGCGAGGTCGCGGCCTGGGCGACGAGCGAGTTGGCGAAGCCCCACGCGATGGCGGTCGCGACGGCGGTGAGCACGCTCAGCCAGTGCCCTCCGGCGTACTCGGCCGTGTCGTAGAACGCCGAGCCGGCCGGGTCGCCGTTGGCGATCAGGTCGGCGCGGTTCGGCACGAGCAGCGCCGCCACCCAGGTCTGGACGACGAACAGCAGGCCCGCGAGGCCGAGCGCGGCGATCATGGAGCGGCCGAGGCGGCGGGTGCTCTCACGGCTCTCCTCGGCGAGCATCGAGATGCCGTCGAAGCCGAGGAACGACAGCACCGCCACGGACACCGCGCCGAAGACCAGCGACGAGGAGAACGTCGAGGAGTCGAACAACGGGGTGAACGCGCCGCCGTGCCCCTTGCCCTGGGCGAGGGCGACGACGCCGATCACCAGGAAGATCGCCAGCACGATCAGCTCGGCCACCAGCATGATCCTGTTCAGGCGGGCGGTCATCTCGATGCCGAGGTAGTTCACCACCGTGTTGAGCACGATGAAGCCGATCAGCCAGGCCCAGATCGGGATGGCGGGCACGAACGACGCCATGGCGGCGCTCGCGATCAGGTACAGCAGCGCGGGAACGAGCACGTAGTCGAGCAGGATGACCCAGCCGGCGAGGAAGCCGACGGGGGCGGCGATGCCGCGTCCCGCGTAGGTGTAGACGGAGCCCGCCATCGGGAAGGCCTTGGCCATCTCCGCGTACGACAGGGCGGTGAAGGCCATCGCCACCATGCCGATGATGTAGACGAGCGCCACCATGCCGCCGGAGGCCTGGAAGACGCTGCCGAAGATGCCGAACGGCGCGATCGGGACCATGAAGATCAGGCCGTAGATCAGCAGGTCGGTGAAGCTCAGTGAACGCCGCAACTCCTGCTTGTAGCCGAACTGCTCGACTCCGGCAGCGGGTGGTGGTGCGGGTGATGCGGAGGCCTCAGAGGGAGAGGACATTGACGGCTCCTAAAACACGCGGGATCAGAGCCGTACGATAGATCTAACCCTTTAGGACGAAAAGGTTTCGTTTGAAAGTTTTACGTGACGGTCATAACACCGCGATCCAGGCATGGCTTTGTCGTGAGTCAGGCCGAGGCGATGACCGAGAAGTCGAGCCCGTCCGCACGCCCGACGTAGACCCGCTGCAGGACGTGACGGTCACGGAGCGTCAGCCGTCCCCGGCCGGTGGTGACGGTCGCCCCGTCGGCCACCGCCTCGATGGCGGGAACGGCCAGCGTCCCCGCCCGGCCCGCCAGGGCCGCCAGCATGAGGACCCCCTCGTAGCAGCCGTGCCCGTGGCCGTTGAGCGACGGGGCGTCCGGCCCGAACATCCGGGCGTAGCGTTCGCCCAGGCCGAGGTTGGCGTCGGTGGCGAGGCTGCCGAAGTAGCCCATGGCCGCGTAGAGCTCCCCTGTCGTGTCGCCCCCGACGGCGAGCAGTCCGTGCTCCTCCAGCGCCCCGCACAGACGCGCGCAGCGCAGACCGCTCGCCGCGAACGCCCGGTTGAACGCGACCAGGTCGCTGCCGATGAGGTTGAGCAGCACGGCGTCGGGCCGCGCCGCCGCGATCTCCTCGATCAGCGTGGCCATCGCCGTCGTGCCGGACGGGACGAGCCGTTCGCCGACGATCCTCGCGGACCGCGCGCGCAGATGCCTCCGGGCCGAGGCGTGCACCAGCCGCGGCCAGACGTAGTCGTTGCCGAGCAGGAACCACCGACTGGCCCTGCGATGTTCGACCAGCCAGTCGAGCCCCGGCCCCACCTGCAGGGACGCCGGCTCGCCGAGGAAGTACACACCCGGTTTGCGGGCGCCTCCCTCGTAGGGCGGCGTGTAGACGAACGGCGCCGCGCCCGACAGCGAACGCTCGACGGCCACGCGCACGTCACTGGCGTGGGTGCCCACGACCGCCTGCACGACTCCGGCGCGCACCAGCCCGGAGACCTCGCGGGCCACCTCCGCCGGAGCCCTTCCCCCGTCGACGAGCACCAGCTCCACCGGCCGGCCCAGGACGCCGCCCGCGGCGTTGACTTCGGCGGCTCCGAGCATCGCGCAATTGATCGCGCACGGCCCGAGCAGGCCGAGCACGCCGGAGACGGGCACCACCAGGCCGACGCGGAGCGTCTCGGCTCGCACCAGGTGCGCTTCGAGGGGGTCGATGACCACCGTGACAGGATCAGCCACGTGCATGAGTATGGCCCTTGCGCGCTCGTGAACGAAGGGAGCCCACTGTGATGACGGCGGGACCCGACGGCGGGCGTGAGGCACCCCTTCCCCCTGTGCGTCCAGACCTGCGTATGGAGGCGCGTCCGGACCTGCGTATGGAGGTCCCTACGGATCTGCGTACGGGGTCTCCACCGGCGGGCGACGGGCTCGGCTCCTCCCTCGCCTATCTGCTGAGCCGGGCCGAGCGGAGCGTGAACCGGGCGCTGGCCGCCCCGCTCGCCTCCGAGGACGTGTCCGTCGAGCAGTGGCGCATCCTCCAGGCGCTCGCGGACGGGCGCGGTCACTCGATGGGCGAGCTCGCCGAGGCCGCGCTGATGCCGCACCCCACCCTGACCAAGGCCGTCGACCGGCTCGTCGAGCGTGCCGTCGTCTATCGCGGGCAGGACCCGGCCGATCGGCGGAAGGTGGCGGTATTCCTGGCGGATCGGGGAAGTGACCTCCTTGGCCGTCTCGAAGCGGGGATCGCCGAGCACCACCGGGCGATCCTCGCGTCGTACGGCACGGCCAGGACCGGGGAGCTCATGCGCGAGCTGGAGATCCTCGTGCGGGCGCTGGAAGGCTGATCGCGGGTCTTCCCGGGCCTGGCCTGGCCTGTGTGAACGACGACCCGCGACTCTCGAGGAGGACACGTGCCCGACTTACTGGTGGGGCCGATGCTGCGCCATGTCGACGGGACGAGCGCGTCCATCTGGGTGGAGACGAGCGAGCCGTGCGAGGTCGCCGTCGGCCTGGACGGTGAACGCGCTGCGGAGCGGACCTTCACCGTGCACGGCCACCACTACGCGATCGTCGACGTCGAGGGCGCGGGCGACTACACCGTCGAGCTGGACGGACGGCCTGTCTGGCCGGTCGAGGGGTTCCCGCCGAGCCGGGTCCGGCCGCTCGCGGAGCTGGGCAGGGTCGTCTTCGGCTCCTGCCGCACGAGCGTCCCGCACGACGAGGAGCACGAGAAGGTCCACGGGCCCGACGTGCTCAGGGAGTACGGGCTGCGCCTGATGGCGGGGGAGGACCCGCCGAGCCTGCTGCTGTTCCTCGGCGACCAGGTCTACGCCGACGAGCCCTCGCCGGAGATGATCGACTTCATCCGGGCCCGGCGGCAGGACGGGCCGGACGAGATCGTGGACTTCGAGGAATACGCCGAGCTGTACCGGCAGGCCTGGACCGAACCGGTGGTCCGCTGGGTTCTGTCCACCGTGCCGACGGCGATGATCTTCGACGATCATGACGTGCGCGACGACTGGAACACCTCCGCCGCGTGGCGGCGCCAGATGGCCGAGGTGCCGTGGTGGCCGTCACGGGTGGTGTCCGCGCTCGGTGCGTACTGGGTCTACCAGCACCTCGGCAACCTCTCGCCGTCCGATCGCAAGGCCGACCCCACGTTCGAGGCGATCCGGGCGGCCGACGGCGACGGTTCGGAGATCCTCGACGCGTTCGCCAGGCGGGCCGACGAGGATCCCCCCTCGACGCGATGGAGCTACGCCCGCGACATCGGCGGAACGCGCCTGATCATGCTGGACACGCGGTGTGCCAGAAACCTCGTCCCCGGACACCGCAGGATGATCGACGACGAGGAATGGTCCTGGTTCACCGATCTGGCGACGGGCGACGTCGACCACCTGCTTGTCGGATCCTCGGTGCCGGCGTTCCTGCCGAGCGGCATCTTCGACGTGGAGAGCTGGAACGAGGCCCTGGCTGACGGGGCGTGGGGCCGCCGCGCGGCGAGATGGGGGGAGAAGGTCCGTCAGGGCCTCGACCTCGAGCACTGGGGTGCGTTCCGCAGGTCCTTCGACGACCTCGGCCGCCTGCTCGTCGACGTCGCCGCCGGGCGGCGGGGGCGGGCGCCCGCCACGATCGTGCTGCTCTCCGGCGACGTGCACTACTCGTATCTCGCCGCGGCCGGCCCCGCCTCCGCCGATCTCGACGCGGCCCGGATCTACCAGGCGGTGTGCTCGCCGATCCGCAATCCGCTGAGCCGTACCCTGCGACTCGCCAACGTGGCCGCGTCGTTCGGCGTCGCGGGGCTCGCGGGCGCGGTCCTGGCGCGGATGGTGCGGCTGCCCCGGCGCTCCTTCCGGTGGAAGATCACGGACGGCCCCTGGTTCCCCAACGCGCTGGCCGCGCTGGACCTCGACGGCCGGTCGGCCGTCGTGCGCTGGTACGCGGCGCGTCCCGAATTCGGAGAGACGGCCCGGGTACGGCTGGCGCCCTGAGAGTCATGGGGGGGGCAGGGCCGGTCAGGGCGTCAGGTCCTGAGCTTTGTGCCGCAGGTCCTGAGCTTTGTGCAGCAGGTCCTGGGCTTTGCGCTGCCCGGTCAACGCGAGTGCGCTGGAAGCGAACGATAGAAATTCTGTTCGAAATCTGTAGCGGTTCGATTGCAGAGTGTGAGATTATTCGTACAGGATTTCGATTCGATTGGGCCGGGAGGTGGGAAACGTGGCCGATCCGTGTGGGCGACGTTCTTCACGTTCCGTGCCCGATTCCGGAGCCGGCGAGATGCCGTGTGGTCCGGCGTGGTGGGCGGAGGTGACGGCTCGGGCTCAGGCGTGGTCGTCCGATGGCAGTTCGGCGTTGAATCGCCCGCAGGTGGAAGACCTGTGGCCAGGTACGGCGGCAGCGCGCCGCACTGAGCCGGCATCGGATCCGCGGCCGGGTGGCGGCCAGTCGGGTGCCGGTTGGCCGGGTTTCAGCCAGTCACGTGGCGGCCCCTGGGGCGGCGGCCCGTCCGGTGGCGGCCCGCCCGGCGGCGGGCCGTCGGGTGGCGACTCGTCGGGTGCCAGGCCGTCGCGGCGTCCGGCCGCGGGCCCGCCTCGGACGCTCCAGGATCCGGTTCTTCACGCCTGGGCGACGACGATGCGGCGCCCTCAGAGGTGGATGAATCGGCCGCGCTGGTGGACGCGATCGGGGAGTCGGCCGGGCGGCTTGCGTCGGCGCCGTTGCCGGATTCGGCCAGTGTGTG
>NZ_BOOP01000016.1 GCF_016863295.1 Planotetraspora phitsanulokensis | reverse complement strand
CCGCAGCACCCCCAACCCCATGCCCAGCCAGGCAGCCGGACAAGAAACGAACGCCACCCCGAATCCACCCGACGAACCCCGAAGAACATGAGCCAAAGACACGACCCGAAGCCGACGCATCGACCACGCTGCGGCAACCCAACGGATCGCAGACGCCAGACACCGGCCGACACCCCGATGCGCACTCAGCCGGGCATCCACACGGCTCGCGCTCGGGCGGTGCCGAGAAGCCCGCACGCGCCGGTCAGTGATTCAATCGAACTCGTGACCTTCGATGTCCTCATCACAGGCGGCCGGATTGTCGACGGGACCGGCGCACCGGCCCTCAGAGCCGATGTAGGCGTCGTCGACGGACGTGTATCGGCGATCGGCAGGCTGGGAGAGGCCGAGGCCACGACGGTCATCGACGCCGCCGGCCGGTACGTGCTGCCCGGCCTGGTCGACTGCCACGCCCACGGCGATGCGGTCGTCTTCGACAAGGAGATCCAGCTCGCCGCCCTGCGCCAGGGCGTGACCACCTTCGTGCTGGGCCAGGACGGTCTGTCGTTCGCGCCCACGAGGTCGGTGGCCGCGCTCGACTACGCGAAGCGATACTTCGCGGCCGTCAACGGCGCGCACCCGGGAATCGACGGCCCGGTCAGTGTGGCGGAGCTGCTGGCGGGCTACGACCGGGCGACGGCGCTGAACACCGCTTACCTCCTCCCCCACGGAACGATCCGCTTCGACGCCATGGGCCCGGCGGAGCGGGCCGCCGACCCCGACGAGTTGCGGGTCATGCGAGAGGCGGTCGAGACGGGCCTCTCCCAGGGCGCGGCGGGCCTGTCGACCGGGCTCGAATACGTACCCGGCCGGTACGCGGACGTCGGCGAGCTGGCCCACCTCTGCCAGGCCCTCGGGGCCCTGCCGTACGTGACGCACATGCGCGGTTACGGAGCCTCTGCTCCGACGGGGATGGCTGAGGTCGTCGCGATCGCCGAACGCTCGGGCGCCGCCGTGCACGTCTCGCACTATCACGGCCCCGCCTCGACGCTGCTGCCCCTGGTAGAGGACGCGCGCCGACAGGGGGTGGACATCAGTTTCGACAGCTATCCCTACCTGCGGAGCAGCACGATCCTCGCGATGGTCACGCTCCCCTCGTGGGTTCCGGCGGCGGACACGGACCAGGCCGTCTCCCTGCTGCGCACCGAGCATGTACGGCTGGCACGCGAGTGGGCCGGCCTCGCGGATCTGTGGCCCCGGATCACCTTGTCCCACGCGCCGGGATTCGAGTGGGCAGAGGGGATGACCCTTCCGGCGGCCGCGGACAGGCAGGGCATGGAGCCCGCGGAATTCTGCCGGATGTTGCTGATCGAGACCCGTCTCGAGGCGGGTTGTGTCGCGGCCCGCGCGGACGAAGGCCCCGAGGGCGAGCGGTCCGTGCGCGAGATCCTCAAAGACCCGGGCCACACCGGTGGATCGGACGGCATCTACGTGGGCGGCCACCCGCACCCGCGGGGCTTCGGCGCCTTCGCGCGCTATCTCGGCAGGCATGTCCGCGAACTCGGCGACCTCACGTGGGAGCAGGCGGCCGTCCACCTGGCCTCGCACCCTGCCCGCCGTTTCGGGTTGCCGGACCGCGGTCTGGTACGGCGCGGCCAGGCCGCCGATCTGATCGTCGTCGATCCCCTGCGCGTCGCCGATACCGCGACCTACGAGAAGCCGCGCTCGGTGGCTGTCGGCGTCGATGATGTGCTGGTCTCCGGGGTTCCCGTCCTTCGGGGAGGTCTGCTCACCGGCGCGACCCCGGGCCGTGCGCTCCGCCCGGCCTGAGATCGGACGCGGGCGGAGGCAGCCGTACGGCAGGGCTCGTGACTCCTTCGGATCGGGCATCGGCCGGAGGGTCGAGTACGATCCAGCGAAGCGGTCCGCACCAGGAGAACCTGAGGGCGGAACCCGGATGACCGACAGGGGGCGATGTGAACGTCGTCGGTCGCCTGGAGACGGCTGACGCGGTCGTCGACTGGCAGACGCGTGGGTTCCTGCAACCCGAGGGCTCGGTCGCGGCGGGGGAGTTCGCCGCGACGGGACGCTCGTTGTTCGACGGCTCGTTCACTTGGCCGATCATGGTCGCGAGACGCTCGGCCTTGGACCACAACATCGCCACTCTCGCCGGCTTCGCCCGCGACCGCGGCCTGGTCCTCGCGCCGCACGGCAAGACGACCATGGCGCCGTCGCTCTTCCAGGCGCAGCTCGACGCCGGGGCATGGGGGATCAGCGCGGCCACCGCCTCGCAGGTGCTGGTCTATCGCCGCGTCGGCGTGCCACGTGTGCTGCTCGCCAACGAGATATTCGACGAGGGCGCGCTTCGCTGGCTGGCGGGGGAGCTGGAGCGGTTCGAGTTCCTCTGCTTCGTCGACTCGGTGGAGGGCGTCCGCCTTCTCGACAAGCACGCCGGCGCCGTGCCGTTCCGCGTCCTGGTCGAGCTCGGCCATCAGGGCGGTCGGACCGGCTGCCGGGGCCTACCGGAGCTGCTCAAGGTGGCTGAGGCGGCCCGGCAGGCCCGTGGCGTGGAGCTCGCCGGAGTGGCCTGCTACGAGGGCACCCAGCCGGGTGCGGAGGAGGTCCGGGCGTTCCTGCGCGAGTTCGTGGACGCGGCGAAGGCGGTCGCTCCTCTCGTGGAGGGCCGGATGGTGGTCTCCGCCGGCGGGAGCGCGTGGTTCGACCTCGTCGCCGAGGAACTCGCGCCGCTCGCGCGGGCGGACTCAGGGCCCGGTGCGCTCGTCATCCTGCGAAGCGGGGCTTACGTCGCCCACGACGAGGGCTTCTACCGGGAACGCACGCCGTACAACCGAAGCGGCTCCGAGGTGGCGGGAGCCGTACTCGAGGGTGAGCTCCACGCCGCCCTGGAGGTGTGGGCGCAGGTCCTGTCGGTGCCGGAGCCGGGTCTCGCGCTCGTCGGCATGGGAAAGCGGGACGTCCCCTACGACCTCGACATGCCGTTCGTCCACGCCGTACGGCCCGGCGGACCCGCGGCGCTCGTCGAGCCGGTGCCTGACGACGCGCCGGACGGTGTGCCGGGTGGGATCGGGATGCGGGTGGAGAAGGTTCAGGACCAGCACGCCTACCTGTCGATCGCGCCGGAGGTGAGGCTGCGACCGGGAGACCTCGTGTCGTTCGGCATCTCGCATCCCTGCACCGCCTTCGACAAGTGGCGGGTCATCCCGGTGGTCGACGACGACTATGTCGTGATTGATTTGATCAAGACGTACTTCTAGGAGTTGTGAACATGGGTGGCAAGCAGGAGATCCGTACGACCGACGGCGCCGCGCCGGTCGGGGCGTACTCGCAGGGTCTCGTCGTCGGTGATTTCGTCTACACCTCGGGGATGGGCCCGCTCGACCCGGAGACCGGGGAGGTCGTCGGCGACGACGTGGCCGCCCAGACCCACCGCACCATGCGGAACCTCGGCGCCGTGCTCGAGGCCCACGGACTGGGCTTCGACGACGTCGTGAAGGCGACGGTTCACCTGCAGAACCTCAAGCAGGACTTCGCGGCCTACAACGAGGTCTACAAGTCCTACTTCACCCAGCCGTATCCGGTTCGGACGACGGTCGGCTCGGACCTGCTGGACATCCTCGTCGAAATCGACTTCGTCGCCTACAAGGGCCGATAAGCGCCGCGCAGAAGGGTCGATGAGGATGGAGAGCACGCTTTACGCCTTCGTCGAGGACTTCCGCGGGGAGGGCGTGGACAAGGTCCTGGACCGCGTCTCGGCCTACGGCGTGGGAGGCGTGACCATCGCCGCGGCCTATCACGAGGCGAGGGACGTCACGCCCCACGGCGCCACCAGGCTGACGGTCCGCCGGGACGGCGTGCACTTCCTCCCGCCGGAGGACGTCTTCGGCGGGCTGCGGCTGGTTCCCCCGGTGCAGGAGGGCGCCGAGGAGGGGCCGCTGGCCGAGATCCGCCGGGCGTGCGGCGAGCGCGGCTTGGGGCTCCACGGCTGGACGGTCTTCCTGCACAACTCGGCTCTCGGCTCGGCGAACCTCGACGTCACCGTGCAGAACTGCTTCGGCGACCGGGGATCGCCCGCCGACCTGTGCCCGTCCCATCCCGACGCCCGGCTGTACGCGGTGGCGCTCGCGCGCTCGGTCGCCCGTCAAGGCGTGGACAGTGTCGTGGCGGAGTCGCTGCACTTCGGCGCGTTCGCGCACGGCTACCACCACGAGCGGAGCTTCGTGCCCCTCGGGCCCATGGACGCCTTCCTGTTCGGATTGTGCTTCTGCCGGCACTGCATGCGGCGCGCGGTGGACCTCGGCGTCAACGGCGAGGTCGCCCGCGAGGAGTGCGGCCGGATCGTCGCGGGCGTCCTGGGCGGGGACCCGCCCGCGCAAGGCGAGGTGACCCGGGCGGCCCTGACCGCGTACGCCGGCCCCGAGGTGGTCGCTTACGCCCGGGCGAGGTCGGAGAGCGTGACGTCGCTGGTGGCCGAGGTCTCGGCGGCCGTCACCGACGGGGGCTCGAAGCTCACGTTCGTGGACGCCACCGGCGCGCTGAAGGGACACGCGGACGGCCTCCCGTCGGCGGGACTCGCGGCACACGACGCGTGGCAGATCGGCGTGGACGTGGTCGCCCTGGGCGACCTCGTGCCGTCTTTCGCGGTGCCGGCCTACGCCAGGGACGCGGCCAGGGTCGCGGACGACGTCGGGGCGTACCAGCGGTCGATCAGCAAGGACCGCGAGCTGCGCGCCGTGCTCAGGCCGGGCGTGCCCGACAGCGACTCCGCCGACCGGCTGGCCGCCAAGGTCCGCGCGGCCAGGGCCGCCGGGGCGCAGGCGGTCGACTTCCACGCGTACGGCCTGGCCTCGCTCGAAGTGCTGGACCACATCCCCACAGCGCTCGCCTAGCCGTCCAGGCCTGCTGTTCAGGCCGGCCGTCCAAGCCGGCCGTCCAAGCCGGCCGTCCAAGCCGGCCGTCCAAGCCGGCCGTCCAAGCCGGCCGTCCAAGCCGGCCGTCCAAGCC
>NZ_BOOP01000015.1 GCF_016863295.1 Planotetraspora phitsanulokensis | reverse complement strand
GTCCAAGCCGGCCGTCCAAGCCGGCCGTCCAAGCCGGCCGTCCAAGCCGGCCGTCCAAGCCGGCCGTCCAAGCCGGGCCGTCCAGGGGCCGGATCCGCTCAGGCCGACTCGCGGACCACGAGCTCGGTCGGCAGGATCACCGGGTCCGCCGGGCCGCCCTGGAACAGGCCGAGCAGCAGCCGCACCATCGCGCTGGCCTGCTCGATGATCGGGTGCCTGACCGTGGTCAGCGGCGGTTCGGTGTAGCGGGCGGCTTCGATGTCGTCGAAGCCGACCACCGCGACGTCGTCGGGAACCCGCCGGCCGGACAGGCGCAAGGACTGCAGGGCTCCGATGGCCATGAGGTCGTTGCCGATGAACACGGCGTCCAGGCTCGGGTCGTCCTCGAGAAGCTGCCGCATCGCGATGGCGCCGGACTCGCGGGTGAAGTCCCCGACCGCCACGATCGAGCGGCGGTCGGAGTCGCGCAGCGCGTTGCGGTAGCCGGTCAGCCTGTCCTGCCCGCCGATCATGTCCTGTGGCCCGGCGATGGTGGCGATGCGCCTGCGACCGCGCTCGAGAAGGTGCCGGACGGCCTTCTCCGCACCCCCGATGTTGTCGTTGTCGACGTAGGGCAGGGGCACGGGGACGGCGGGCCGGCCGTAGGAGACGGCGGGCACGCCCATGCGCGCGATGGCGGCGGGAAGGGGGTCGGCTCCGTGCATGGAGATCAGCATGACCCCGTCGACGTGGCCGCTGGCGATGTAGCGCTCGATCCTGGAGTGGCTCTCCGGGGACGCGGCCAGCATCAGCACGACCTGCCTGTCGGAGGCCTCGAGTTCGAGGCTGGCCGCCCTGATGACCGTGGAGAACATCGGGTCGTCGGAGAACACCCGGGTCGACGGCTCGGAGACGACCAGGGCGATCGAGTCGGTCCGCTGGGTCACCAGGCTGCGCGCCGCCGAGTTGGGCACGTAGCCCAGCTCGTCGATCGCCCGCATCACCACATCCCTGATCTGGGGGGTGACGGTCATCTGGCCGTTGACGACCCGGGAGACCGTGGCGCGGGACACTCCCGCCCGCGCGGCGACCGCCTCCAGAGTCGGTCGCTTCACCCGTTGCATCTGATGACCTCCCGGATACCACTGAGCGCGTCCCCCGGGAACGCGCCAACGCGTCCCGATGCCGGTGCCCGTCGATCCCGATTGTTCGTGCGGAACCTGGGCCCCGCTTGAAATTCTCCTGCAGTGACCCTACGAGATGGTCACGACGATGGCGGCCGGGACAGCCGTGTGCCGAGGGCCTGGAGACCGCGCGCCGCGGATCGAGGCCCGCTCATCTCTGCCCGTCCGGGGTCTCTCCGGGCGTTTCTGCGGGGCGCCTGCAGGGATGAACGCGCACGTCAGGGCTTGTCCCGACCCTTCGGCACCATGGCGGGGCGGGTGCGTCCGATGGAGAGCGCTCTCAAAATCTTGCGGAAAGATTTTCTATCTGTTGATGAAGGCTGGAAACGGATCCACCCAGTGAGACTGAGAGCGTTTCCGTATGGCTGTGCGCGTCCTCGGGCACGCCGTACCCGTCGGAGCTCGGCGGAACGCCGAAATCAGTGGGGCGGCAGGGGCGTGGGGAACGGAAACAGGGGATCATCAGTAATGAGCGACCTGCGCGGGTTCTCATCCTCCCCGCGCAGGCCGCTCCATTCCTCCCGTGCTCGGCGTGTCACTCGGTCGGCACCTCCGTGGGCTCGACCGGCACGGACTCACCCGGAGCCGGCGACTCGGAGGGCACCCCGGATTCGTAACCGGACGGCAGCGGCGTCGGCGTGGTGGGCTGCGGCGAGGTCACCGCGCCACCGGCCCACGGCGGCCACGGGGGCTGCGTCAGGTCCGCGAGTAGGATCGCCGTGGATGAGTTGCCCTGGGCGGTGCTGATCACCCAGACCTTGTGTCCCGATTTGACCCCGCTCAGCCCTTCGCGGCCGGCGCAGACGCGGGTGTTGGCGTCGATCGTGTAGGTGCGGGCGAAGCCGTCCTCGCTCTTGACCGCGACCGAGTTCTGCTGGATCGACGTCACGACGCCCGTCTGCGTGGTGACGGTCTGGTAGCCGCCCCCCTGCTTCGGGACCACGAGTTGGCCGTGGATGGCGTTGAACGGGCCCTGCATCTGCTGCGGGGACGGTCCGGGCGTGGGAGTTCCAGGAGACGCCTGGGGCGGACCCACCGGCCCTCCGGTCTCCATGCCGGTCGGGCTGGGAGTCGGCTGGGCCTGGCTCGACAGGTTGCCCGCGGCCGCCAGGCCCACGCCCGTGGCGACGACGAGAGCCGTGCCGACTCCGAGGATGAGCTTGTGCGGCGTTTTCCGTCGGGTGGGCCGTCTTCCGGGGAACTCAGGTGGGCGGATTCCGGGCTCAGGCATCGAGGTTCCCTCCCAGTCGCTGATCGGGTCACCGGCTCACGGCCACAGCCCTGTACGCCGCTGACCTGTGCGTTTCGCGTTCAGAGATAGACAGAGATGCAGAGGTGCAGAGATGCGCGAGATTCAGTGAGATGCAGAGAGATTCAGGCAGACGCAGTGAGATACGCCGGGATGCATCGAGGTGCCGAGGTATGCCGAGACGAACAGAGGTGATCAGATCGATCCGAGGCGCCTCGGAAGTGCTCGGTGGCTCGGTGGTGTCCGGAGCTGGAACGGGCTCTGCCGAGGCGAGGCTGACTCTAGAGGTGAGCTGACTCTGACTCGAAGGGCGTGCCGAGAAATCGGGATCGAGGTCAGCCGCCGCAATGCGATGGTCGGCTGCCGTTGTCCCTTTGTTGCGGGCCTACCCTGTTAATCGCCTTATGCACCGCATTGCCGGTAAAGGCATCTAAAGCGCTGATTGCCGGAATGCGACCCGTCGCTCGTCGGTCGGGCCCTGGCACTCCGCCGACCGGACCGCTCCGCCGGCCCGATCGCTCGTTCGGCCGGGTCGCTTCGCCGGCCGGATCACTCTGTCAACCGGATCACTCTGCCGGGCCGGCGCCCTTGGCGAGGTCGCGGACGAGTTCGATCAGCTCGGCCGGGTCGAACGGCTTGGTGAGATAGGCGTCGACGCCGATGCCGAGGCCTCGTCGCCGGTCGTCCTCCTGCGCACGGGCGGTGATGAGGACGACCTTGATGTGCCGGGTGCTCTGATCGGTCCGCAGCCTGGTCGCGGTCTCCCACCCGTCGAGGCGCGGCATCATGACGTCGAGGGTGATGACGTCCGGATCGACGTCATGAACACGGTCAAGGCAGTCCTGCCCGTCATAGGCGGTCTCGACCTCGAACCCCTCCAAGGTCAGGTTGACCGCGATCAGCTGCCTGATGACCTCGTCGTCATCCACGACCAGCACTCGCCCCATAAGCTCACCCACGGCCGCAAAGCTAACCCCTGAGCGGGGGTTCACGTGCCGTTTTGAGGATCTGAATCCGGGCGAGGCCCTCAGGTCGTTCTATCGTGGTGAGATCGCCCCGCGAGTGCTGGTAGCCTTGTCACGTTGTTGAGCCCCCTTAGCTCAGGGGATAGAGCACCGGCCTCCGGAGCCGGGAGCGCAAGTTCGAATCTTGCAGGGGGCACACACGATTTAGATGGCTAGATGCACTGGGACCTGCGGAAACATAGGTCTTTTTGCGTTCCGGGTGTACCTGCCCATGTCACCGGTGGCAAGCATGTGCCCATGATCACCTACCAGACGCGTACCGATCATGGCACGCGGTTGAGGCACGTGCGCCGGTTGATGCTGCAGTGGCTCGAACTGGGCGCGGCTCCACTGGCTGGGGCGGAGGTGCTTGCTGAACAGCCTGGCGAAAACCTCGCAGCATCTCGACAGCGGCAACCTCGTCGTTAGTATCTCGTACCCGCAGAAGTGGTACACCTAGGCGCAGCGCCCGATCGCGGCGACCATCTTCGAGTACAGCCGCGGGGACGCAGCGGTTCCTGGTTCGTCCCCTTCGGTGTGGTGAACATCCACCTTCAGGAATGAGGATCGCTGGATCTGCGGCGAGCGCGGCATGGGCCCGCGTGGCAGCGTCGTTAACGACAGGTCTTAAAGGCTCGTTGCCTGTGACGCTTATTCGCGGACGCTGCTGCATGGTTGGGCTCGTCGACTACGCTGCACCCCACTCGTGGGCCAGTGCTGCTGCCTCACCACGGGAGCTGACGCCCAGCTTGTCGAAGATCTTTGTGATGTGGAACTTCACCGTCGACTCGCTGATGTGCAGTTGCTGGCTGATGTCCCGGTTGCGCCGCCCGCGGGCGAGCTGGCCCAGTACCTCCAGTTCCCGTGCTCCCAGTCCGGTCAGCGGGTCATGGCGTGGTGTGCCGAGCGGTGTGAGGGGAATTTCGACTGTTACCGTCGTGCCCCACTGCGGTACCGCGTCCACCTCGAATCGTCCGCCGAGCGGTGTCAGCAGTTCCACGAGCCGGCGTGTGTCGAATGAGCGCCGGGACAGAGTCCCGGGTCCGTCGTCCCGTACGGTGGCGCGTAGATCGCTCGCGCCCACCTTCCAGCTGACATGGAAGCGGCTCACACGACGGCCATCCGGCCCGTGCCCTTGGTCCTCCAGCAAGGCATGCACGGTGGCCCGGATCGCTGCTGACGCCGCGTTGACGACGTCGGCGGGCAACAGCCGGTCCGCGCCTTCCTCCGCGCCTGGCTTGCCGAGGTCCAGCCTTACCTTGCGCGCCCGCAGGATCCGGCGCAGTGAGTCGGCGAGCCGCTGGAAGGCGTCCCCGGCCCGCTCTTCCACCAGCGCCTGGTCGAGTTCCGCCTGCGAGCGCAGTTCGCCAAGGGCCGTGATGGCGAGGTCCACGGTGCGGGCCCGGGCGTCGGCGTCGTCCAGAGCGCGGTCGCGCAGGACACCGAGCAGACCGGTCAGCGCGGCACCGTGTGCGTCGACGAGTTCGGATATGGCGGCGGCGCGTGCGGCTGCTGCGGCGCGTGACACCGCGAGCTCCCCCGACGTCGGTTCGGTCCGCAAGCCCTCCCCGTGGGCGCTCAGCAGGTCCCACAGCGCCTGAGCGGGTACCAGTTGTTCCGCCGACAGACAGATGTCATCGCTGCGCACGAAGACCAGCAGGGGGGCGGGCTCCGCGATGTTGCTGGCCAAGGCCAGCACCGGCACGTCGGTACCCCCCAGCCGCCCCCGGCCCTGCCAGCTTCCCCCGGCCGGCACCAAGGCCCCCAGCGCGGCCATTTCGGCGGTGGTGATGGCAGAACCGGGCCCACCCGCGGACTCCCCGTAGACCTGGAATGGCGCATGAGCGCAGGAGGGGAACAGGCGCGCCAGTGCGCGGTGGGGGATCGTTCCAGCCAACGCTGCGGACAGACGCGGCAGAGTCTCCACCAGAGGCGCCCGCATCACATTGACGGCAGCCATCAAATCCATGCCCACCAGCGTAGTCAGTCGGCCCCGTGCATCCGCTGTCCTTTCGGCTGGCCAGAACCATCCGAAAGGACAGCGGGGGAGGGGGCCGCCCTCGCTGAGGATGGAGGTGTCCATGATCCGCCCATACGGCGGCGTACCCCTATGACGGGAAGTGACAGACATGAAGGCGGTCGTCTTCGAGGAATACGGTGGCTCTGAGGTTCTGCGGCTCGCGGAGGTCGACGAACCGCACGCGGGCCCTGGACAGGTCCGGTTGAAAGTCATGGCCATTGGCGTCAATCCCGCGGACTACAAGGTACGCCGTGGCTGGATGCAGGAGTTCTTTCCCGTGGCCTTCCCCGCCATCCCGGGGTCGGAAGCGGCCGGCATCGTCGACGAGGTCGGCGAGGGCGTCACCGGCATCTCGGCGGGCGATGAGGTGCTCGGCCTCATGACCGGCGCCTACGCCCAGTACGCTCTGGCTACGGACGTCGCGCCCAAACCGGCCGGCCTCGACTGGCAAACGGCTGCCGCCCTGCCCCTCGCCGCCGAGACCTCCGACCGGGTCCTGGACTTCCTCAAGGTGACAGCCGATGACACGCTGCTGATCCATGGAGCCGCCGGCGTCGTCGGCTCGGTCGGCGTCCAGCTTGCGGTGACCTGCGGCGCCACCGTCATCGGCACCGCATCCGAGTCCAACCACGACTACCTACGTTCCCTCGGTGCCATCCCCGTCACCTACGGCGACGGCCTTGTCGACCGGGTCCGTGCTGCCGCTCCCCAGGGCATCGACGCCGTGTACGACGCCACGGGGTACGACGCCCTGGAGGCCTCCATCGAACTGCGCGGCGGCACCACCGACCGTGTGGTCACCATCGCGGACATGCGGGCCGCTGAACTGGGCGTGGCCTTCACCTCCGCCATGGGGCGCCGGTTCGGGCCGGCACTCACCGACTACGCCCGCCTCGCCGCCGACGGCCGATTGCGTGTCCGTATCGACCGTAGCCTCCCGCTCGCCGACGCCGCCAAGGCCCAGGACCTCAGCGAAGCCGGTCAGCTGCGTGGCAAGTTGATCCTCCACCCGTAACCCTGGACACCGGCCTTCCAGGGGTGCGGCCCGTTTCTGCCGTATTCGGGCCGCACCCCTGGTGCGTACCGCCTCATGCCGACGCCACCGATAGAAGGTGTCGAAGGCGGCGGCGGCCGCCGTGAGCAGCACGCCGGCCCGCCAGTCGATCGCGGCTGTGGTAACCAGGCCGACGCCGAGACTCAGCACCGCGCGGTTTCCGAGCCGCCGCGGCCTGTCGAGCGCCATCTCTGCCCGGTAGCGAGCCTGCACCGACGCGCCGGCACGAGATGTGCCAGCCGATCAGGTCGAACGGCAGCCTGGGCTCGATCTTTGCGAGCCTCGCGGCGCCGGCCCGGGTGGTGAGTACCGGGGCGGACCGATTCAGAGTGGATCCGCAGTCTGGGCATCACGTTGGATGTCGCGACGTGAGGACACGTACTGACTAAGAAGCGTGCCAAGCGTGCCGAGCAGAACGCCGAGCAAGGGGAGTGCGGTTGCTGTGACCGTGGACCAGCCCATGGCCTCATGATTCGGTGATGCTCCTCCCGAGTAAAGAGGAGTTCGGTGGTGTGCCTCAGTCTCGAAGTCCGGCCTCAATCCGCTTGTTGTTCTGGTCCTGCCGTCCGTCAGACACTTCCAGTAGCGCTTCAAGAGGACGGTGAGGCGACTTGTTGAGGGGTGAAGGCGAAGCGGCGCGCTTCCCCCATGCTCGTTCCCCGGCCGGCTCGACGCCCTCACCGGTCAGCTGGAGAAGAACACCTGACGCTCCCTCGCCCTGTCGTCGAAGGACTCCAGCTGAGCCTGACCGTCGGTGGCGAGGGTGTCCAGCATGGTGTGCAGCAGCGCGGTGCACAGGACCGTGGGGCCGGCGTGGGAGTCGAACGCGAAGTCCGAGCTGACCGGGGCGAGCAGGACCTCGTCCGCGAGGTCGGTGAGCCGGCTCACCGGCTGGTCCGTGACGAGGGCGACCCTCAGCCCGGCGCGCCGCGCCCAGAGGAGCCCCTGGGCCAGCTCGCGCGGGTAGCGCGGCAGGCCGATGGCGAGCACCCATTCGGCTCCTGATTCGGCCGCCCTGCTCAGCCGGTCCTCCAGGATCGAGCCCGGGACATCCAGTACGCGTACGTCCGGGAGCACCTTCTCGGCGAGGTAGCCGAACAGGTGCGCCAGCGGCGCGGAGATCCGCAGACCCACGATCACGAGCGGACGCGACGCGGCCAACCGGCCGGCCACACGTCGAAGCTGGCTGGGGTCGCCCAAGCCGTCCCGCAGCCGCTCCAGGTCGCGGATCTCGGAGTTGACCAGTTCCTGGATCTCGTTGAAACGATCGTCGGGCGCCACCGGCCGCAGATCGCCGAACACCGACGTACGCAGCGCCTCCCGGAACTCCGGGAACCCGCCGAACCCGAGCGCGGCGGCGAAGCGGGTGACCGACGGCTGGCTGACGCCGACGCGCTCGGCGAGGTCCGCGCTGGTGAAGAAGACGGCCTCCTGCGCGTTCTCCAGCAGGTAGCGCGCGATCCGGCGTTGTGAAGGCGAAAGCCGGTGGCCGTCGAAGAGCGCGCGCAGGTTTGCGACGATCCGGGACGCGTTCAGCACGGCGAGCGGCCGGCCGCTTTCTGGGACGTGCCTCATCCTGGAACACTTCCCTTCTCCGTGGAGTGACGGAGCCGGTGATGACTCACCGCCCCGGCGCCGCCGGGTTCGGCCGCCTTACTTCATGAATCGCGAAGCGCGTGACGGATATAACGCCGCCGGGCGGCCCCCGTGGGGACCGCCCGGCTCGCTACCTGTGGGGTGAGGGGGTTCAGTTCTTCGGGCCGTTGCCGTTGAACCGTGTCTTGCACTCCTGCAGTCTCACGTCGACCTGCTCGCCCCGGTCGACGGTGACGTGCACGGTCTCGAGGACCTCACCGGTCGGACGGGCGCAGGTGAGCGTCCAGCTCTCCTTGATGAAGTTGCCCGGCCCGGTGGCGACGACGCCGGTCGCGGTGTACGCCGGGGTAGGCCGTACGGACGGGTTGACGTGCCAGGCGAACTTGCCGTTCGTCGGGGCGATCAGCGTCGACGCCAGGTGGGTGGGGACCTTCTGGGGCGGGTCCAGGACGTTGTTCGCCTGCCGGATCGGCGCGGTCCACAGGTCGAAGTCCTTGGTGATCTTCAGGACTGCGCCCTTCGGTGCCTTGCCTGTGATCACGGAGTGCCCGGCCGGGTCGGCCGCGTACTCCAGTGCCACCATGAACGCCTCGCGGTTCGACTTGCCCTCGTAGCGACCGGTGCCCGTATAGTCCTCGATCACCTCGGAGTAGGTGTTGTTGGTGGACTGGGTCTTCATGATTTCGTAGGTGAACCCGAGACCGCGGGTCGCGTAGTACGACCAGTCCGGGGTCTCGCCGGTCGTCTCGTAGTCGAAGCCCGACTTCATGCCCGTGTACCCGTTCTTGGCCGTGATCGCGTCGGTCAGGGCGGCGTACACGGCCTCGTCGGGGGCGTCGCCCGCGCGGATCTCCAGCGGCGGGCGAAGCACGGTGTGACCGGAGGTGTGGTTCGTGATCAGGACTGTGACCTGGTTGTTCTTGGTCAGGTCCATGATGTTCTGCACTTCGGGCTCGGAGCCGGGCCCCGGCCCGCGATTCGTCGCGTTCGAACCGGCGTTGCTGCCCCAGCCGAAGGGGTAGTTGCGGTTGATGTCCACACCGGCGCTGCTGGCGCACGTCGGGGACAGGCCGCAGCTCGTACGCCGGTTGATGACGAACCCGTCGACGTTGACGACCGGGACGAAGATGACCCGAGCCTGGTCGAGCAGGCGCGTGACCTGCGGGTCCTTGCCGTCATTGTTGATCAGGTCGTAGGCGAACTCCAGCGTGTGCTCACCGGAGGGCCACTCGTTGCCGTGGTGGACGCCCATCATGAACAGGACCGGCTTGCCGTCGGCGGCGTCGACGTCGTGGGTGACCTCGATGCCGTACACCTCCCGCCCCTGGCGGGTCTTGTGCGGCAGCGTGAGGTGCTTGACGAGGCCGGGGTGCTGGGTGCTCAGCGCCAGCATCTCGTTGTTGTAGTCCGTGATCGTCCGGTAGGTGGTCCGCCCGCTGGGCAGGCTCACCACCTGCTGCTGGACGACCGCCTGGGTTTCCGCCGTACCGGAGACGCTGGCGCCGGCGGCCGGAATGCCGAGACCTCCCAGAAAAACGACGCTCAACGCCAGCGTGAGAGCGCGTTTCTTGGCGAGAGAGGCAATGAGGGGGGGCGTGCCTCTTGAAGGCATACTGAAAACCTTTCTCAGCCACGGAAGAACAGGAAACAGAAACGCGTCCTTTTCTCCGGGCCGTCTTTCGGCAGTACGCGACGCCCCCCGAACAGCCGCTGACTGCAAAGTTTCAGTTAGTCTGATTGGGTGAATGTGAACCTGTCAACCCCATGGCCGCCGCCCTTTCTCCGCACATACACGGAATGGGGCAGGTGCTTTTCCGGAAACAACTCCGCCACGTAAACACCGCTTCGCTGGAAGCCGCTGCTCAGGCGGGTTGGAGCCGACGCAGGCGCAGGGCCGGCGGGAACTCCGGCTCGGGGAAGACGACCACGCCGTTCCCCGGCTCGATCAAGCAGTACTTCTCCGGCAACCACGCCGCGATCTACGTCCGGGGCGCGACGCGGGACTACGTGGCGAACTCCGCCGACCGGATCCACGCCCCCGACTGACCGGCCATGCGGACCCCGCGGCGGGCGCGCTCACCGCGGGTCCCCCTCGGTAGGGTCCCTTGAGGAGGACCCCGACGAGAGGAATCGCGAGCGTGGTGGAGCGGGCCGACGGGGCGCGGTCGCACGAGGTGGTGCCGGGGATCTTCGCTGGAACGGAGAGGGAAGGAGTAACCCCTCTCCGGAGCCGGAAGCGCAAGTTCGAATCCTGCAGGGGGCACACGATCTTGACCAGCGGATATGGCCGCTGATGAGAGTGGACAGCATGGAAAAGGGCGGGTCTCCGGTCTCACGGAGTCCCGCCCTTTTCGCATTGGTGCTCGCCGGTCATGTGTCAGGTCTTGTGGCCGGTCTCTCGGCGCGAAAACTGCGCTTGTCCTGATCTCTCGTCTGCCGTCGACCACCCAGTACTGCGTGACGGCCGTTTTCCTCTGCCGAAGAACGCCGAAATGCGCACCTAACGATCTGGTCTCCGACCTCTGAACGCGTACACCTTTGGAACGCACCAATCGTCACATTGATCACTAGCGATGCCATCACCTCTCGGAGACCCGAATGACCGAGCAGCCCCCTTACGGCCAGCCCTATCAGCAGCCCGTCTATGTCCAGCAGCCGCCGCCCCGGCGGAACAACGGCCTGGCCATCGCCAGCCTCATCCTCGGCCTGACCGGTTTCATCACCTGCGGATTCACCTCGATCCTCGCGGTCGTATTCGGCCATGTCGCCCTCGGCCAAATCCGCCGCGACAGGACCGACGGCCACGGAATGGCGCTGACCGGCGTAATCCTCGGCTGGATCCTGACCGGGCTGTGGATCCTCTACTGGATCCTCGCTTTCGCCGGGGTCGTCGCGGGGATCGGCGGGGTTGGCAGCTCGACCGCGGCTCAGCCGACGGCGGGTGCGACCCAGCTCGTGGGTGAAGAGCCCGCCTCCGGTACCCACGAGGTGACCTTCGAGGCGAGTGGCAAGAACGGCGCGAAGACCGCCACGAATGTCACCTACAACGTCGGGTTCGACATCAAGCAGGGTGCCGGCGTTCCTCTCCCTTACACGAAGTCCGTCTCCGCGGACGAGGACGTGACGATGCTGTCGCTGTGGGTGCAGAACGCCGACGCTGAAGGCACCATCACCTGCCGGATCAAGGTCGACGGCAAGATGGTCCGCGAGGCCAAGTCGAACGGTCCGTACGGGGTGTGCCGTGTCGAGACCGACGGGCTCGGCGGGTAGGTCCCAGGCGTAACGAACGCCCCGCGTCACGGGGGTGCATGCGGGGCGTTCGTGCCGTACAGGCTGCCGTCACGGGTCGACAGGGAGACGTTCTGAGCCGCCTGGTCAGCCGTCCCGGTGGCTCCGTCGCAGGTCCTCGTCCATGCGGGCGCGCAGCGGCAACCGGACGGCCACGTTGACCCAGAGGGCGTGGATGAACCCGGCCGGCCACACCAGGAGGATCAGCACCATGCCGATCGTCGTCTGAAGGGGGTCGTTCTCGAACGGGGTCCTCGGCTCCCCCGCGGTTCCGATGAGCGCGAACGCGATGATCGGCAGCACGAGATAGACGAGTGCGGCGACCAGCCAGGACGATCGCCGGTGCCGGGCCGCGATGTACGCGAACGACAACCAGGCGCCCACGCCGAACAGCAGGGTCGGGACGATCCACAGGCTGTGCGTGAACGTCCAGCCGGCGCCGCGGGGGGCGGGCGGCTCGGTCCCGTGCCATCGGGCACCCGTGCCGTACGGTTCGCGCGTGATCCGTTCGGCACGGATGTACTGGGGAGCCGAAGGGACTCCGTCCGGCCCCGGCCACCGGAAACCGGCGTCCCCTGTGACGGGAGGAGCCGCGCCGTGCGCGTTCCCGGCGTGAGGCGCGCCCGCCGGACCGGAGAGCCGGACGAGGACGCGGGAGTAGAGGTGCATGCCGCTCTGCCCGTTCCCGACCGGGTCGACGTCGCCGAGCGGCCCCGGCCCCGTCACGTAGGGCAGGAGCCGGTCGTAGGTCTCCTCGGCGTCCGCGGGCCGCTGCTCCGGCTCCTTCTCCAGCAGCTGCATCACCAGCCTCTCCAGCTCGGGAGGCACGTCGTCGCGGGGCAGGGGAGCGGGGATCTGCGACAGATGCTTGTGGATGAGGGCGCCCGGCGAGGTCGCCTCGAACATCGGCGCTCCCGCGAGCATCTCGTAGAGCACGCAGCCGAGGGCGTAGAGGTCCGTGCGCGGGGTC
Organism: Planotetraspora phitsanulokensis; assembly: GCF_016863295.1. Lineage (GTDB taxonomy): Bacteria > Actinomycetota > Actinomycetes > Streptosporangiales > Streptosporangiaceae > Planotetraspora > Planotetraspora phitsanulokensis. The sequence continues at coordinate 197,141 of NZ_BOOP01000015.1, read as the reverse complement.
GCGTCCCGGCTGTGCAGCTGCTCGGGCGCCATGTACGCGAGAGTGCCGATGGTCTCTCCCGTGCTCGTGATCCGTAACATCCCGGCCTGGTCGAGCACGGCGGCCACGCCGAAGTCGAGGACCTTGACGGTCCCGTCCCGGGTGAGCATGACGTTCTGCGGCTTCACGTCCCTGTGCACGAACCCGCGTTCGTGCGCCGAGGTCAGCACCGCCGCCATCTGGGCCGCGATGCCGGCCGCCCAGGCGACGGGGAGCGGTCCCTGCTCCGCGATGAGGTCGCCGAGCGTGCAGCCGTCGACCAACTCCAGGACGAGGAAGAGCCCGCCCTCGTAGGTCCCCGCGTCGTACACGGCGGGCACGCCGGGATGTTGCAGACCCGCCATGACGGCGGCCTCGCGGGCGAACCGGCGCACCAGGTCGTTCGGCTCGGCGCGGTCCGCCAGCACCTCACGGGTGAGGAGCTTGACCGCGACCCGCCGTCCGAGCCGCTGGTCCTGACCTTCCCAGACCTGGCCCATGCCGCCGCGGCCGAGCGGGCTCAGCAGCTCGTAGCGTCCGGCCAGAACCGTGTGGCGCCCCACGTCCGTCTCCTCATCGCAGAGGCATCGTCCAGCCCGGCTTGGTCGCGGCCGCCGAGGCGCGCGTACGGGCGAATCGCCCGAAGCCTGCACAGACGGTATCGCGATCCGCGGCGACGTCCCTCCTCGTTCACGTCGCCGTCGAGAGCCGGCCGGCGAGAAGGTGAACCGGCCATATGATCGGGACCGCGCGGCCCAGGACCGCCAGAGACCCCTGGATGACGGGTTGCGCGCTTACGGGCGGCTAGATCACGGGCCAGGCGGCGGGGACCTCGCCCGGCGCCGGGACGAGGGTTCCGTCGGCCGTCCCGTCGGCCAGGAGCCGGGCCATCTCCTCTCCGAGGGAGACCGTGGCCCGCAGCGCGGACTCGAACTCCGCCATCCGGCGGAAGGCGATGCCGTATCGGCGCTGCTCCTCGATCGGAAGCCGAGGTGTCCGCGCGCGCCGGATGTCCACCCGGCCGGTGGTCCCCGTCGTCTGCACGGTCGACGTGCGCGCGTTGGCGGAACTGCCCAGCACGCCGGCGAGGAAGTACGGGTCGAGCCGCTCCGGGTCGACCCGCAGCAAGGACAGTTGCGGTCCGAGCAGGGCGCCGTCGGCCTCCACGACCCGGGCGGCGAAACGGTGGGCGGTCGCCGCGATGACGACGTCACCGGCCCGGGTGGCGATCCAGCGCCCGTCGGAGGGGGTCATCCGGGCGGACGCGGGCCGCCCCTCGATGACGTCCTCCACGGTGAGTAACGGCCGCCCGTCGACGCCGCTCTCTTCGGAGTCCCTCCGCGACGGCGCCTGATGGATCGTGAGATGCCCGATCCGGGCGAGCTCGGCGATCAGCACGGACGGCGACTCCTCCCGGTCCGCCGACGGGCGTACGGCCGGCAGCAGCCCGCCGAGCCTTTCCAGCAGCGCGGTCAGCCTTTCGTGGGTCTCAAGGAACCGCTCCGCCGTCCGCTCAGATCCGGTGACCGACAGGTGGGGGGCCGGGGTGAGGTCCACGTCCTCGTCGAGGAGGTCGATGATCGGCACGGCCCGGCTGACCCCGGGCTTGTCGTGATCCGGGTCGTTCCGGTACGCCTCCCAGGTGGAGACGATGGTCTCCCGATCAGCGTCGTCGATCATGAGGAGGGTGGTGGGCGTTCTCCCCTCCGGGCGCTGCAGCACCCACACGTGCTGGACCGCGGACAGCGCGATGACGGCGCGCAGCGCCCCCGAGCGCAGAAGTTGGGTCCGGATCCTGCGGCCCGATCTGCGGCCCGCCGCCACCGCGGGCATCAGGACCACGGCGCGCCCGCCGGGAGCCACGTGAGCCAGCGCGTGCTGGACCCAGGCCAGTTCGGGTTCCAGCCGGGGAGGCAGTCCGTACTCCCAGCGCGGATCCGCGGTCAACTGCTCGTGTCCCCAGGTCCGCACGTGGAAGGGCGGATCACACAACACCGCGTCGGCCCGCACGGCGGGGAAGGCGTCGGAGCGCAGTGAGTCCCCTGTCTTGATGTCCGCGTCGTCGCGCCGCAGGGCCAGCCGTACGGTGGCCAGCGCCGCCGTCTCCGCGTCGGCGTCCTGCCCGAGCAGCCGTCGCGCGGAGCCGTGTTCTACGGCGGCCGTGAGCAGTTCGCCGGTCCCGCAGGCGGGATCGAGGACGGTCTCGGCGTCGCCCGCGAGCGCGGCCATCACCGCGGCGACCTCCGGGGGAGTGGCGGAGGCGCGGCGCCCCTGGGCCTCCCAGTAGCGGCCGAGAAGGAACTCGAACGCCGGTGAGCCCCCCCACTCGGCCGCCAGATCGGCCAACGCCTCGGCCGCACCGCTCCTGGCCGTCGTCACCGTGGACGGACTCGGAGGGGTCTCGCCGGCGTGCTCCCGCACCAGGGCGTCTCCCGCTCCGGCGAGCACTCCGCCCAGTTGCAGATCGTCGCCGGCCTCCGCGCGCAGTTGCTGCCAGGCCCACTCCTCGACCGGAAGCTCGCGGAGCTTGCCCTGGTCGCGAAGCCAGGTCTCGACTTCGGGCAGGGCGAACACAGGACTGATGGGGGTGCCGCCCACGGGCTGCGGGAAGTCGGGGTGCCTGCGACGCCAGTTGCTCACCGCCGCCCGGCCGACTCCCGCGAGCCGGGCGATGTCCGTAGCGCTCACCGTCGCCTCGTCCTGCACGCTCGGCCCCTCTCCGCTCCGACGCCCGCCGCATCCCGCTGCATCCGGATTGCCCCGGATGCCGGGAAGCTTACCCGGAAGTGCACATTGAAGGAACAATCAGGAGAGTTGTAAATCGAATGCACATCTGCTTGGCTGGGCAACCATAGCAACGAATCCGGCGCCTAGTTGATCTCATCAACGGCGGTCGCATGTCTGGAGAATCCGAAAATGAAGACCTTCGCCGACACCCCCCTCAGGATGGGCGCGATCCTGGCCGCCGCAGGCCTGGTCGTTCTCGCCACCGGCGGTTGCGGGGGCACCGCCGGCAGCGAGAACCCGGTCAAGACCCCGGCCGCCGCGGCCCAGGACCCGAAAGTCCTGACGGGCGGCGAGCTGAACGCCATGCTCCTGTCCGCCGACGCGATGCCGAAGGGCTTCAAGATCAACGCTGACGGTACGCGTGACTCCGGCGATGTCCTCGCGGAGGGCTCGACCAGCACCGTGCCGCGGGACAAGCTGTGCGGGATCCTCCTGCAGACCGCGTGGATCCGGGCCGCGGGCATCGACGGCGCCGCCTTCGCGCAGAACGACTACCTGGGCCCCGGCCGGGCCGGCCAGTTCGCGCAGGAGATCGACACCTTCCAGGGTGACAACGCCGAGAAGGTGATGGCGGCGCTCAAGAAGGCCTTCGGCCAGTGCGCCTCCTTCATCGACAAGTCCGACGGGACGACGGCGCAGGTGAAGCTCGTGAGGTCCGCCGTCCCGGGTGTCGGCGACGAGGCCATCAAGGCGGTCCAGACCTCCCCGGCCTGGCAGGGCGGCACCACGCTCGTCGCCGCGCGGGTGGGCAACGCCGTGGTGACCACGCTGTACAGCTCCAGCGGCAAGGACAAGGGCGCGGCGGGCGTGAAGATGACCAAGGCCATCGTGGAGAACGTCCAGGCCGCCCAGTGACCCGGCGGGGGTGAGCCCGCGTTCGCCTCCGGCTTGGCCGATCACTACGCTCGGTCCACGTCCTCGTCGACCGTACGGAGGTGGGTCATGTCACGACCACGGGAACGAGCCGACCTGCCGTTCGCGCCGCATCTCGAACCGCACACGGGGGGCCTGGTCTCCTCCGGTGACTACGACACCGCCCTGTTCGACGGGAACGTCTTCGACGAACCCGAGGCCGGTCACGCCCGGTTCATCGAGTGCGCGTTCTCCGGAGCGGTCTTCACGGGTGGCCGCTACCGCCGTGCGCGGCTCAGCGACGTCTGGATGCACAGCGTGAGATGGGTGGGCGCCGACCTCGGCGAGACCACCTGGCTGGACGCCGAGGTGATCGCGAGCGCGCTCGCGGGAATCCAGCTCTTCGGGGCCGAGCTGACCCGCGTGGTGTTCCACGACTGCAAGCTCGACTCGGTCAACTTCCGCGGCGCGACGCTGCGGGAGGTGTCGTTCGTGAACTGCCGGATGGTCGAGGTCGACTTCGCGGGCGCGACGCTCGCCGAGGTGACCTTCCCCGGCTCGCTGCTCGAGGGCACACGGTTCGACAAGGCGCGGATGAGCAAGGTCGACTTCACCCAGGCGGCCGGCCTCGGGATGAAGGACGGGTACGACGCGCTGGCCGGCGCGACGATCAGCGGCGGCCAGCTGATCGAGATGGCGCCGATGCTCGCCGAGACCCTCGGCATCCGGGTCGCGGAGTGAGAGGTTCCCCGCTCGTGAAAGGCCGGCGGCGTGGAAGGTGACAGCGTGGAAGGTGACAGGCCGGCGTCCCCTTCGCAGGCGCTCATCCGTCCGGCCCGCGACGGCGATCTCGACGCCGTCGCCGAGATATTCGCGCATTACGTCGCGGACAGCGTCGCCACCTTCGAGGAGACCCCGCCGACGCCCGGCGACTGGCGCGGACGGCTCGACGACCTGACGGAGCGGCGGCTGCCGTTCCTGGTCGGCGAGGTGGAGGGGCAGGTCGTCGGGTACGCCTACGCCGGGCCCTGGCGGCCGAAGCCGGCCTATCGGCACACGGTCGAGGACAGCATCTACCTCGCCCCCGGTTGGACCGGCCGGGGTCTGGGGCGTGCGCTGCTCGGCGCACTGCTCGCGGAATGCGAGAAGACGGACGTACGCCAGATGATCGCGGTCATCGCGGACACCGGCGATCCCACGTCGGCGGGGCTGCACCGCGCCTTCGGATTCAGCGACGTGGGGCGGTTGAAGCAGGTCGGCCACAAGCACGGCCGCTGGATCGACACCCTGCTGCTCCAGCGCGACCTCACTGGCTGACCCGCCAGGCGGCCCTGCTTTTCTCTCAGTTCGGTACGGCCCGCCGGCGCCGCCGGTGCGTTACGAGCCCGGCCACGCACACCACCAGGCTGAGGGCCAGCGCGGCGAGGAACACGACGATCATCGGATTCACCCACGAGGGCACGAGGTCGTAGCGGGCGCCGCCGGCCCACACGCAGGTCTGCCGTACGGGGAGGGAAAGGTGCTGCTCGATGTTGACGACGTCCGGACCCGTCAACGGGACCGAGAGCCGGGAGACGTCGCAGATCTCGCTGGGGTCGAGAAGGTAGAAACCGGATCCCACGCCCGCCGTCCAGCACAGGCCGGCGCCTATCACCGACATCGCTGCCACCTCGATGGCGGCTTTCAGCGACGAGTCATGCGTCGGTCCCGGCAACCTCCGCCGTTTGAGGGCGCGGACGGCACGCCAGGACAGCCGAAAGGCCAGCAAGAGAAATACAAAAGGGGCAAAGACCAGACATAAGAGGAAAAAATATGTCATTGCGGCACATTATCGCGAAGGTATGGGTGGCTCGGTCGTGCTGTGCCATTCGATCACGTTCTAGCCGGAACGTTCCAGTACCGAGGCGTCGCCGGGGAGCCGCGCCGCCGACCGCCGATCAGGACTCGGCAGCGAATCCGGTGTCACCAGTCCCGGACGACAGCCGCTGCTCGGCGAGGTGGCCGGCCAGGGAGGCGAGGTCCTCCAGGACGGCCGGCTGCTCCATGTCGACGATGACGTCCAGCTCCGTCTCGATCGCGTCGATCAGGCGCACCATGGTGAGCGACGTGACGCCCATCGCGACGAACGACGTGTCCGCTCCCAGCACCTCGGCGGCCGTCAGCCGCCCGTCGGACGCCTTCTCCAGAGCGGTCGCCAACCACTCGCGCAGCGTGCTCCTGTAGGGACGCATGTCGGTCCAGATCCCGTCGATGCGCTCCAGGCACTCCTGCCGCGAACCGGCGGGTCCCTCGGCGGCCCATCCGGCGGGCAGGTCCGACTCCGACGGCCAGATCGAGTACTGGCCGTCGAGATTGACGACGACGCGATGGTTCATCTCTCTCCTCGGGATCGGACGCTCACGAGTGACGCGTCGGAGGGGCGGGAAACCGGGCGGGAGGCGCCTCCGCGAGCGGCCGTCTCCGCGGTCGCGTTCGCATTGGCCGCGCTGACGCTTTCCAGGCCGATGAGGTCGTCGGCGACCGCGTCGGGGACCCGGTCGTCGAATCCGGCCAGCCAGCGCAGCGCCACCAGCGCGATCACCGCCATGAGCAGGGCGAACAGCAGATACATGAACCCGATCCCGCGTCCCTCGCCCGTGCCGATGACCGCGCCGACCGTGGGCGCGAGCGCGCCTCCCGGCGCGAGCAGCGGCTCGAACAGGGCCGTGCCGTACGGCGCGATGAGACCGAAGCCGACGGGCAGGGTGGACCACGCGATCATCGTGTTCAGGGCGAAGACCCGGCCGTGCAACCGCTGCGGCACCTTGACCTGCACGATCGTGGTGTAGATGCCGTTGAGCAACGTGAGCCACAGCGCCATGCCGAAGGCGCCGACGGCGACCACCCACAACTCCGCGCGCAGGCCCGTGACGAAGCAGAAGACGGCCAGGACGAGCGTCGACAGCAGGACGCCCCGCATGCGGAGATGACGGGGCCCGCCCCACATCGACATCGCCAGACCGCCGAGCGTGACTCCGAGCCCGGACAGGAAGGAGACCTTGCCGACCTCGCCGAGCGTGGCGAAGGAGAGGACCAGCGGCGAGATCATCAGGAACAGGGGAGACAGCGGGAGGTTGAGGACCGCGAAGAACGCCAACATCTTGCGGAAGTCCCGGTTGCCCCAGACGTAGCGGAAGCCGTTCGCGATCTCGGCGGTGAGCGACTCCTTGCGCCGCCAGGCCATCGAGGTGGGGAACCGCACGAACACGACGAGCGTGATGGCGATCACGTAGCTGGCGACGTCGAGCACGAGGATCCCGCCCAGGCCGACGGCCGACAGCAGGCCGACCGCGAGCAGGGGGGTGAGGAGCTGGGCGAGCCCTCCGCCGAGCTGGCCGATGCCCGTGGCGTGCCCGAGGTAGCGCTTCGGGACCAGCTGCGGGATGGCCGAGCCGTAGGCCAGCCGCTGGAACGTGAGCGCGAGCGACAGGAACACGATCGACGGATAGAGATGCCAGACCTGCAGGTTGCCGGTCCAGGCGAGCAGCCCGACCAGGAGTTGCACCCCGCCTGCCCCGATGTCGCCTCCGAGCATCACCTTCCGCCGGTCGTACCGGTCGACGATCGCTCCGGCGAGCGGCGCCACCACCAGGCCGGGGACCAGCCCCAGGACGGTGAACAGCGCGAAGCGCGCGACCGAGCCGGTGGTCAGATAGATCCAGATGGGGATGGCGAACTCGGTGAGAGCCGAACCGGTGATCGACACGAGCTGCCCGGTGGCCACGGCGGCGAACCTGCGCATGCTGGGCTCGGGCCCCGTGGAGCGGCCGTGGGAGACGGTCCCCTCTGTCATGTCGCCGCGCGACACCTCGTGCAGGTGCCAGGTGTCGCGCGCGGGCGGCTGCTCGGTGAGCAGCGGCAGCGTGACGATCTCGGCGAGCTCCGCCGCCCGGTACTTCAGGAAAAAGTGGCCGGCCTCCTCGAGCACCACCACCGCGGAGGTGTCGGTCAGGAAGTGCCACTCGCGGTAGCGCTCCTGGTAGTAGTCGGTCGTCGGGTCCTTGCCGCCCGCGATCGTGACGATCGGGGCGCGCAGGCGGTCGGTGCCCTCGTCGAACAGGCGCGTGTAGTAGTCCTCGGCCGCGGTGGAGTCCTCGCGCATGTTCTGGATGATTGAGCGGGCCTGCGCGGGATCCAGGTCGCTCAGGTCCACGCCCAGACCGGTGAGCCAGTTTGCATAGCCGCGGTCTCCGCGCAGCGCCTCCATCCTGGCGATCTTGGACAGGGTGGTGGCGACGCGTCCCTTGGGACGGGCGAACGGGAACATCGCCCCGATGTAGACGATCTCGACCTCCCGCCCGGCCTGCTCCAGCCGCCGGGCGATGTCGATGATCAGCGCCGACCCCACGCCGCAGTGGCCGTACAGGGCGATCGGGCCGCGCACCTTCTCCTGGATCTCGGCCACGCAGCGAGCGGCCAGTTCCTCGAAGGGCAGATGCTCCTCGTCGAGCCCGACGTCGTGGCCGGGGATCGCGACCGCCCAGAGCGAGTAGCGGTCCGGGAGCGCGTCGGCCAGCGGCTGGTACACCACCGCGCTGCCGCCGCCGTACGGCACGCAGACGAAGCTCAGCTCGGCCGCACGGCGGGGCGTGAGCTCGTGCAGCAGCCCGCGGGGCGCCCGCTGGTCGGCGGGCGTGTCGATGAGCGCCGCCAGTTCGCGGACCGTGGGGTTCTTGAAGACGTCCATGACGCTCACCCCGGCGCCGCCCGTGACGCCGGCCGTACGGCGCAGCCGCGTGACGAGCTGGGTGGCGAGCAGGGAGTGGCCGCCGAGGTCGAAGAAGTCGTCGTCGGCGCCGACCTGGTCGAGGTCCAGGATCTCCGTCCAGATCGCCGCCACCGCCAGTTCGGTGGGGGTGGTCGGGGGACCGGAGGACGTGGGCCCCGGCCGCGCGGGCGCGGGCAGCGCGCCCCTGTCGAGCTTGCCGTTGGGCGACAGCGGCAGCACGTCGAGCTCGACGAACGCGGTGGGGACCATGTAGTCGGGCAGCACCCGCTTCAGCACGGCCCGGTCCGGGGTCGAGCCGACGACGTAGGCGACCAGCCGCTGGTCTCCCGGCCGGTCCTCGCGCACGATGACGGCGGCGTCGGCCACACCCGGCTGCTCGCGCAGCACCGCCTCGATCTCGCCGAGCTCGATCCGCAGGCCGCGCAGCTTCACCTGGGTGTCCAGCCGGCCGAGGAACTCCAGCGTGCCGTCCGGACGCCAGCGGGCCTGGTCGCCCGTGCGGTACAGCCGGGATCCCGGCTCGCCGAAGGGGTCGGGCACGAACCGCTCCGCGGTCAGGCCGGGCCTGCCGAGGTAGCCGAGCGACACCTGCGCGCCGCCGATGTGCAGCTCGCCCGGCATCCCGACGGGGACCCGCCGCATGCCCGGCCCGAGGACGTGCAGCGTGGTGTTGGCGACCGGCGCGCCGATCGGCACCCTGGCGAGACCATGCAGCGCCTCCGGCGTGCAGTGCCAGGCCGAGACGTCGACGGCGGCCTCGGTGGGGCCGTACAGGTTGTGCAGTTCGGCGGGTAGCGTCTCGACGCAGCGGCGGGCGAGGTCGGCGGGCAGTTCCTCACCGGAGCAGACGATCCGCTCGAGCGTGCGGCACGCGGCGACGCCCTCCTCGGCCAGGAACATCGCCAGCATCGACGGCACGAAGTGCACCGTCGTGACGCCCTCGGCGACGATCAGGTCGCGCAGGTAGGCCGCGTCCTTGTGCCCGCCTGGCCGGGCGAGGACGAGCCGCGCGCCCGTCATCAGGGGCCAGAAGAACTCCCACACGGACACGTCGAAGCCCGCCGGCGTCTTCTGCAGCACCACGTCGCCGGGCGTCAGGCCGAACCTGTCCTGCATCCACCGCAGCCGGTTGACGATGCCCCGGTGCGTGTTCGGCACTCCCTTCGGCTTGCCGGTCGACCCGGAGGTGTAGATCACGTACGCGGCGTCGAGCGGGCCCGCCCGCCACGCGGACTCCCCTGGGGGGCTTTCGCCGGCGTCGTCCAGGGGCAGCAGCGGGCAGCCGGTCAGGGCGCCCTCGAGGGCGTCGAGACCCTCGGACTCGCCGAAGGTCAGTACGGCGGAAAGGGCACCGTCGGCCGCCATGAAGGCCAGCCGGTCGGCCGGATATTCGGGGTCGAGGGGAACGTATGCCGCTCCGGCCTTCAGCACCCCCAGCAGGGCCGCGACGAGCTCGGGCGACCGCTCGGCGCACACGCCGACCCGCGAGCCGGGGACGACGCCGTGGGCCCGGAGGGTCGCCGCGACGTGCTCAGCTCGCTCGTCGATCTCGGCGTACGACAGCGTGACGCCCTCGAACGTCACGGCGGGCGCGCCGGGAGTGCGGGCCACCTGGGCCTCGACCAGGTCGAGCAGCGTCGCGGGCTCCCCGAGGTCCACACCGGTGTCGTTCCACGCGTCGAGCGCGGTCCGCTCGCCTGCGTCGAGGAGCTCCAGGGCGGACAGCGGCCTCCCCGGATCGTCGACCGCGGCTCGCAGCAACGTCGTGAGGTGCCTGCAGAGCCGGTCGATCGTGGCCGCGTCGAACAGGTCGGTGTTGTAGATGACGGATCCGAACAGCTCGGCGCCGTCGTCCGAGAAGTAGAGCTCCAGGTCGAAGCGCGTCGCCCACGATTTGAGGTCGAAGCCCTCCGCGGCCCCGTCGCCCGCCTCGTAGTTCTGCACGGCGAGGATGACCTGGAAGAGGGGCGACCTCGACACGTCCCTCGTCACGTTCAGCGCCGAGACGAGCTGCTCGAAGGGCACGTCCTGGTGGGTGAACGCGTCGAGCGCGGTCTCCCGCACGCGGAGCAGGAGCTCGGCGAACGACGGGTCGCCGGACAGGTCCGACCGCATCACCAGCATGTTCACGAAGCAGCCGACGAGGGTCTCCAGCTCGGCGGCCGGCCGGCCCGCGACGGGGGACCCGACGGCCACGTCGTCCTGGCCGGCGTACCGCCCGAGCAGCGCGGAGAAACCGGCCAGCAACACCATGTAGAGGGAGGCGCCGTGGTCCTCGCCGAGGCTCCGCAGCCTCCGCGCCAGGTCGGCGTCGATGCGCACCGGATGGCTCGCGCCGCCGTACGTCACCTCAGGAGGTCGCGGCCGGTCGGTGGGCAGCGCGAGCGCCTCCACGCCGGCCAGCCGTTCGCGCCAGTGGTCGAGGCCGGTCGCCGGCAGGCCCCGCTGCCACAGGGCGTAGTCGCCGTACTGGACCTTCAGGTCGGGCACGGGCCGGCCTTCGTACAGCGCCATGAGCTCGCCGAGGAGGATGTTGACCGACCAGCCGTCCGCCGCGATGTGGTGGACGGCGAGCCCGAGGACGTGGTCGTCGGGCGCGAGCCGTACGAGAAGGGCGCGGATCGGCGGGCCGGCGGCCAGGTCGAACGGGCGCGACTGGAGCTCGTCCACCAGCGCGCGGGCGGCCTCCTCGTCGGCGGCCTCGGCCACGGCGAGCTCGACGGCGAGATCCGCGGTGAGATCGGCGCTCCCGCGCGGGACGACCTCGAGGGCGGGAGCGCCGTCGGCGGTCGCGGGGAAGCGCGTCCGCAGCGTCTCGTGCCGCTCGACGACCTGGCGCAGCGCGTCCGCCAGGCGCTCGGCGTCGAGCTCGCGGCGGAACCGCCGGGCGACCGGGATGACGTAGGCGCGGCTGCCCGGGGTGTACTGCTCCATGAACCACAGCCGTTCCTGCGCGAACGACAGCGGCGGCTCCTCCTCGGGCGGGCGCGGCGGTACGGTCAGCGTGGCCGCCCTGCGGCGCAGTCGTCGCGCCGCGAGGGCCCTGCGGGAATCCTCGACAGTCATCAGGCCTCCGTCTCCAGGAGCCGGGCGACCTCGTCGTCGCTTAGCTCGGACAGCTCTCGCATGACGAGCTCCTCGACCAGCACGGCCAGGGCGGCCACCGTGCGGTGGGCGAAGAGCTCGCGGATGGGGACGTCCACCTCGGCGGCTGCGCGAAGGCGGGCCGCGACCTGGACGGCGAGCAGCGAATGGCCGCCGAGCGCGAAGAAGTCGTCGTGCACGCCGACCCGGTCGACGCGCAGGACCTCCTCCCAGACCTCGGCGACCAGACACTCGGCGTCGGTCTCCGGCGCGACGAACGGCCGCTCCGCCGGCGCGTCGGGCGGTGCCAGCGCCCTCCGGTCGACCTTGCCGTTCGGGGTCATGGGCAACTCGTCGAGCCGCACCCAGACGTCCGGCACCATGTACGCCGGGAGCGTCTCGGCCAGGTGCCGCTGGAGCGCGGCCGGGTCGGCGGACCCGGTGACGTACGCGACGAGGGCGCCGTCGTGCGCGGCCACGGCCGCCTCACCGGCGTCAGGAAGGGCGGCCAGGCGGGCTTCGATCTCACCGGGTTCGATGCGGAAACCGCGCACCTTCAACTGGTCGTCGGCCCGGCCGACGAACTCCAGCCGACCGTCGTCGCGCCAGCGGACCAGATCACCGGTGCGGTAGCAGCGCCCGCCGTCAGGGCCGGACACGAACTTCTCGGTGGTCAGCTCGGGCCGGCGGAGATAGCCGCGGGCGAGTCCCGCTCCGCCGAGCAGCAGCTCCCCGGATGCGCCGGGCGGCACCCGCCGTCCGTGCTCGTCCACGACGGCCGCGCGGGCTCCGGCGATCGGCACGCCGATCGGCGGGCGTCCGCCGGCCGGCGCCGCGTCCTCGGCCCCGAGATCGGCCGCGGTCGCGATGATCGTGGCCTCGGTCGGCCCGTAGGTGTTGACGAGCCGCACCCGGTCGCCGAAGCGCTCCCGCCATCGCGCCACCGCCGAGGCGTGGACCTGCTCCCCGCCGAGGATCACCAGTCGCAGGCGGTCCGGCCAGGCCAGATCGTCGATCTGGTCAACCAGCCGGTGCCAGTACGCCGTCGGCAGGTCGAGCACCGTCACCTCGCGCCCCCGGGGTCCCGCGAGCAGTTCGGGCAGGCTGAGCGCGCCGTCGGGGAGGAGCTCCACCGTCGCCCCGGACGCGAGCGCGGGATGGATCTCCTCGGCGTGGGTGTCGAAGCCGAGCGAGGCGAACTGGACGACGCGGTCGCCGGGGCCGAGCCCGTAGTCCGCCCGCATCCACTCCACCCGCGCGGCGAGGGCGGCGTGCTCCACCACGACGCCCTTGGGCAGTCCCGTCGAGCCCGACGTGTAGATCACGTAGGCGGCGTCGGCGGGCGCCGGGCTCACGCCGTCCGCCGGGCTCACGCCGTCCGCCGGGCCGTCCTCGGCCGCGCCGGGTGCGAGCACCGGGATCTCGCCCGAGAGCCCCTCATGCCGGGTGATCACGAGCACGGCGCCGCTGTCGGCCAGCATCCAGTCGATCCGCCCCGCGGGGAGACCGGGGTCGAGCGGCAGGTACGCGCCGCCCGCCCGCCAGACGGCGAGCAGGCTCACGACGGCGTCGGAGGAACGGTCGAGGCACACCCCGACGACGCTCTCCGGGCCCACGCCCTCGGCGCGCAGGCGGGCGGCGAGCGCGTCGACCCGTCGGTCGAGCGTCGCGTAGGTCACCGCCTCGTCGCCGCAGCTCAACGCCACCGCGTCGGGCGTCGCCAGCGTCGCCGCCCTGATCAGGTCGGGAACCGTCGGGCCCTCGGTGACGCCGGTCCCCTGGGCCTCGAACCCGGCCAGCAGCGCCTCGTCGGCCGGGGTCAGCAGCGGCAGACGGGAGAGGGGACGGCGGTGGTCGGCGGCGACGGCCTCGCACAGGAGGGTGAACCGTTCGGCCAGCCGGGAGATCGTCTCGGGGTCGAAGAGATCGCTGTCATAGCAGAACGAGAGGATCAGCCCCTCACCGTCGCGCCAGGTCTCCAGCATGAGGTCGAACTTGGCCTGCCGGTAGCCGGAGTCGAAGAACTCCAGGTCCAGATCGGCGAAGGCCCCGGTCGTCTCGGTCTCGTCCTGACTGTGCAGGATGAGCATGGTCCGGAACATCGCGTCCAGGTGCGGGCCGCGTGCCCCGCCGGGCTCGGCCGCGAGCTCCTCGAACGGCAGGCGCTGGTGGGCCATCGCCTCCAGCACGGTGTCGCGGGTGCGGGTGAGGAGATCGTCGAAGGAGGGGTCCCCCGACAGGTCGCCGCGCAGCACGAGCGTGTTGGCGAAGTAGCCGACCAGCCGTTCCAGCTCGACCCTGTCCCGGCCGGCGAAGGTGGACCCGACCAGCAGATCGCGCTTGCCGGTGTGACCGGCGAGCAGGACCTGGTAGGCCGCGAGCAGGACCATGAACAACGTCGCGCGGTGCTCGCCGGCCACCCGCTCCAGGGCGGCGACCGGCTCGGCGGCCAGGCGCGTGCCGTGGAAGGCGCCCCGGTGGGCGGGAACGGCCGGCCGCGGACGGTCGGCCGGAAGTTCGAGCGTCGGCGGATCGGCCAGCCGTTCGCGCCAGTAGTCGAGGTCCGCGTCGTAGTCCTGGCCGGAGAGGCCGTAGACGACGTCGCCGTACTGGATCCGGGGCTCGTCGAGGGACGCGGCGACGCCGTCACGCCGGGCCGCGTAGAGGAGTTCCAGCTCCTCTCTGAGGATGTTCAGCGACCAGCCGTCTCCCGCGATGTGGTGGAGGACCAGGCACACCACGTGGTCGTCCTCGGCGAGCCTCAGCAGGCTCACCCGGAAGGGCGGCGCGGCGGCCAGGTCGAAGGACGCGTTGGTGCGCTCGGCCACGAGCCGCCGGGCCTCGTCCGCGGAGGCGACGTCGAGGTGTTCGACGTCGGGTCCCGCCTCGGGCAGGACGTCGGTGACCGGCGTTCCGTCCGCTTCGGGATAGCGGGTCCGGAGCGTCTCGTGCCTGGCCGTCAGGTCACGCAGCGCGACCTCGAAGGCTCCGGTGTCGAGGGGACCGCGCAGCCGCCAGACGTTGTACATGTTGTAGGACGCGTCATGCGGGTCCAGCCGTTGCAGGAACCAAAGGCGTTCCTGCGCGCGCGACAGCGGCACCGCCGCGCCGTCCGGCCTGCGGTGGAGCGGCGCCCGGCCCGCGCCCTCGGCGAGACGGGCGGCGAATCCCGCGACGGTGGGGTGGTCGAACAGCTCGCGGATCGGCACGGCGTCCATCCGGGCGACGACCTTGGCGGCCAGCAGCGAATGGCCGCCGAGCGCGAAGAAGTCGTCCTCCGCGCCGACCTCCTCGACCCCCAGCACCTCGGCGAAGACGGCGGCGACCCGCCGCTCCGCCCACGTGCGGGGCGGGGTCCGCACGGGTGCGACCGTAGGGCGGACCGCGACCGACGACGGCAGGGCGAGCCGGTCCACCTTGCCGTTCGGCGTGAGCGGCAGGGCGTCCATCTCCACGACCACCGCCGGGACCATGTACGGCGGCAGCGCCGCCGCGGCGTGGGCCGCCAGGTCGGGGGCGTCGCCCACCACGAAGGCCACCAGCGCGTCGTTCCTGACGACGACGGCGGCGGCGCGGACGCCCGGATGCGCCTCGAGGACCGACTCGATCTCCCCCAGTTCCACCCGGTGGCCGCGCAGCTTCACCTGGCCGTCGTCGCGCCCGAGGAAGACGACCCGGCCGTCGGGCAGCCGCCTGACCCTGTCGCCCGTGCGATAGAGGCGAGAGCCGGGCGGCCCGTACGGGTCGGGCACGAACCGTTCGGCGGTGAGCGACGGACGGCCGAGGTAGCCGAGGGCCACTCCGTCGCCCGCGATGCACAGCTCGCCGGGCACGCCGACGGGCGCCGGCGCGCCCCGGTCGTCCAGGACGTGCAGCCGGGTGCCCGCGATCGGGCCGCCGATCGTGACCTCCTCAGGGTGCTCCGGCACCTCCCAGAACGACGACCAGATCGTGGTCTCGGTCGGGCCGTACATGTTGACGAGCCTGCGCACCCGCGCGCGCAGGTCGGCGGCGAGCGGGAGGGGCAGCGCCTCGCCGCCGACGAGCGCGTCCAGCCGGGTGTCGCGCAGCCCCGCCTCGGCGAGCATGCGCCACCCGGACGGCGTCGCCTGGACGTTCGTGACGCCCGTCGCGTCGATCAGCCGGGTCAGCGCGGGCCCGTCACGCAGCAGGTGGTCTGGGGCGATCTCCACCCGTCCGCCGCGCGTCAGCGGCAGGAAGATCTCCAGGGCGGAGATGTCGAAGGAGAGCGACGTGAGCGCGAGCCACGTGCGGTCCTCCTGCTCGCCGAGGATCCCGGCCATCGCGTCCAGGAAGCGCGCCAGAGCCCGGTGCGGCACCGCCACTCCCTTGGGGCGCCCGGTCGAGCCCGACGTGTAGAGCACGTAGGCGGCCCGCTCCATGTCGGCCGGTTCCGGCGCGTCCGCGTCGAGGTCGGCGGCATGCCCGGCGTCGGCGTCCTCGACGAGCAGCACCCGGTCTTCGGGGAACAGGCCGGCGAGCTCGCGATCGGTGAGCACGCGGCCGGCCCGCGAGTCGTCCAGGACGAGAGCGATCCGGTTGCGCGGATGCTCGGGGTCGATCGGCAGGTAGGCCGCACCCGCCCGCCAGGCGGCGAACAGCGCCGCGATCATGTCGGCGGAGCGGCGCAGGCAGACGGCCACCAGCCCGCCGCGGAGTCCTGACCCGGCGAGAAGGGCGGCGATCCGGCGGGAGCGCGCGTCGAGTTCGGCGTAGGTGAGCTCGACGCCCTCGCAGGCGACCGCGACCGCGTGGGGCGTGCGGGCGACCTGCGTGCCGAACCGCTCGAGCACCGGCACGGGTGCGGACGGGACCGCGGTGTCGTTCCACCGGTCGAGCAGGTCGGCCCGTTCATCGTCGTCGATCAGCTCCAGCTCGCCGATCCGGGCACCGGGACGGGCGGCGATGTCGGCGAGCAGCGTGAGCAGGTGCCTGCGCATCCGTTCGACGCCCGCCCGTGAGAAGAGCGCGTCGTCGAAGGTGAGCATGGCGGAGGTGCCCGAGGGCTTCTGCACGATGTCCAGCGAGATGTCGGTCCTGGACTGCGCGAAGGGATGGTCGAAGGGCTCGATGCGGGCGTCGCCGAGCCCCGGTCCCTCGTGCTCCTCGCGCAGGAAGTTGAACAGCGCCTGGAACAGCGGCGTCCTGCTCGGGTCGCGTTCGACCTGAAGCTCGGTGAGGATCCGTTCCAGCGGGACGTCGGCGTGGGTGAGCGCCCCGAGGACGCGGCGGCGCGTCGCCCGCAAAAGGTCGCGGAAGGACGGGTCGCCGCTGAGATCGCCGCGCAGGACCAGCATCTGCGCGAAGTACCCGACCATGGGCTCCGCCTCGACGAGGTCCCTGCCGCCTGTCGGGGTCCCGACGCAGATGTCCTGCCGGCCGCTGTGCCGGGCGAGGATCACCTGGAAGGCCGTCAGCAGCACCATGAAGAGCGTGCAGCGTTCCGCGCGGGCGACGCGCTCGAGCCGGTCGAGCAGGTCGCCGGGCACCTCGAAGTCGATGTGGTCGCCCCGGCCCGAGCGCACCGGCGGCCGGGGGCGGTCGGCGGGCAGTTCCAGCGGCTGGGATCCGGCCAGCGCCGAGACCCAGTAGGCCGCCCCGGCCTCGTCGCCCGCGTTCTCCCGCCGCCGGCTCACGTGGTCGTCGTAGCTCATCGGCAGCGGCGCGAGCGGCGACGGCTTGCCCGCGTCGAACGCGGCGTACACGTCCGAGATGTCCCGTCTCAGCACCTGGAGCGACCAGCCGTCCGCCACGATGTGGTGCACGACGACGGCCAGGACGTGGTCCTCGGGGGCGAGCGTGAGCAGGGCCACGCGGATCATCGGCCCGCGTTCGAGGTCGAAGGGCCGGCCCGCCATCGCCCCCGTGAACGCCCGGGCCTCTTCGACGTCCGCGCAGTCGACGAGTTCGACCTGGGCCGGGCTTGCCGGCAAACGCACCGGCGTGCCGCCGCGCTCGGCGAATCGGCAGCGCAACATCTCGTGCCGGTCGAGGACGACCTCGAGCGCGCGCTCGAGCGCCTCGGTGTTCAGCGCGCCCCGCACCCGCAACATCAACGGCAGGTTGTAGGAGGCGTCGTCGGGGTCGAGGCGGTGGAGGATCCACAGCCGTTCCTGGGCGAGGGTCAACCCGGTCATCGCAACGCCTCCCTGAGCGTGCCGGTGAACCTGAGCGTGCCGGTGGACTCGAACGTGCGGGTGAAGTCGAACGTGCGGGTGGGGTGACGCGTCATGTCCGGCGGACCGTCCGGGCGGCGGGTCAGCCGTTCCGGACCGCATCGACCACGCCGGCGATGGTGGGCTCGTCGAAGAAGACGTCCAGGGGCACCTCGACACCGAGCCGCTTGCGCATCCTCGCGATGATCTGGGTGATGGTCAGCGAGTGCCCTCCTAGATCGAAGAGGTCGTCGTCGGTGTCGATGGGGGAGATCCCCAGGACCTCCTCCCAGATCCGGCGCACCTGCTCGACGAGATCTTCTCCCCGTTCGGCGGCGTCCGCCACCCCGTTCGCCTGACTCTGAGGCTTTCTCATGTCGTGAATGGCAGGCTCCCCGATCTGGCCAGGACCCCCGTCCTGGATACGGCGCGCGGCAGGGGTTCTGAACAGCCGCGAAATGGCATATCGGACGAGACCGTCGACGGTCCGGCGCAATATCAGATGCGCAAGCCGCAATAATCTCGGTGGAAGACTGACATGGTTATATACATCCTTGCAATATCCCGATATTAATCTCCCATCGCTTGCGAGCGGGGAGGGCGGCATGTCAATCACCGTTGAACGAGGTGGGCGCCTCAACTGGGCCCAGCGTGAATGGTTCGAGGACCTCGGCGCCGATTCCGACAGCGAATGGTCGTTCGAGGCCAACTTCAGCGCGATCTTGCCCGGTCACGACCTCGCCCAGGGAGACGTCACGGCGGGCATCGCCGATCTGCTCGTCCGCCATGAGGGCCTGCGTTCGCACATCGTGCGCGCGAACCGGCAGGACGTCTGCTCGGTCGGCGAGCGCCTGGCCGAGGTGATCCGGGTGACCCCGGACGAACCCGGTGACCCCGGCGAGCCCGGAGGCGAGGCGTTCCAGGCGGCCGCGCGCACCTCGTTCCGGTTGCACGCGCAGTGGCCCGTCCTGTTCGTCCTGCTGACCGCGGGAGGCCGCGTCCGGCGCATCGGCGTGGTCGTCGACCACTCCGCCGTGGACGGCTGGGGCATGCGCGTGCTCTGCCGCGACCTCGAACGGGCGATCAGGGCGAGGGTGAAGGGGCGCGAGCCGTTCGGCGGCCCGCTGGAGAGCGTCGAGCAACCCCTCGACACCGCCCTGTGGGAGCAGGGGGCCGCCGGCGCGCGCCACCAGGAGCGGGCCCGCACCCACTGGCGGCGGCAACTGGTCACTCTCCGGGACTCGCTCGGCGGCTGGTCCCCGAAGGCCGTGAAGCGTGACGACCTCCCCATGTTGCACACCTGCCGGCTGGCCTCACGCCGGGTGGCGCAGGCGGCGGAGGCCGTCGCCAAGGCCGCGGGGACGCCGGTCTCGACCGGATACCTCCTCGCCTTCGGGGCCGCGGTGTGCGAGGCGGAGGAGGCGCCCACAACAGGGGTCTTCGCCCTGTCCGCCAACCGGCTCTCCGCGGCCCTCCAGGGATCGGTGCGCAAGGCCGTGATGCCGGTGCCGGTCGTCGTGCCCGGCCCCCGCGAGGGCGCCTACCGGGACAGGCTCGCCGTGTGCGCCGCCCGCCAGCTGCAAGGCCACCGTTTCGCCAACTTCGACCCCGGCGTGGCGGGACCACTCGAGGACGACGTGCTCGGAAGCCTGCGCGGCACCGGAGCGAGTTCCGCCCGGTTCAACTACATCGACAACGCGCTCGTCGGAAGCGCGGCCAACAGCAGGGCATGGGGAAGGGACGGCTTCCCGTTCGGGGACCCGGCCCACCAGGGGGTCGTGCGGTACTCGCCGCCACGGCCCGGCGGCTCGCGGTACATCCTCACCGTCCAGCACCGGGTCTCCGGAGCGCTGCTCACCCTCGCGTGGCACGAGGACACCGGCTGGGGGGACGTCGCCGAGGCGATGCTCTGGCACATCGAGGACGTGATGGTCTGGGCGGCGTCCGGCCACGAGGGTCCGCCACCGGAATTCGGCCGGACTAATTAACCGATAAGTGCTTGCTCATAATTGCGCCAGAGAGAGCGGAAACGGCGAATCCGGCGCGCCGCGTATGAGTGTGCGGCGAATGCGGCGCGGGTGAACTTCGGTGCGCCGAGTGCGCACGCCGTCGCACGGCCCCGTCGTAACGCGCCGATATATGGCATCGGCATGGAGGCGGTCGGAGACACGGCTCCCGACGTGGTCCGATTCCCCTTATCGAGTTGTGCTGACATCGGTCTTGTCCAGCCGTTGACGACGCCGTAGCACATATGTAACATTTGGCCAGTCCGGTGCAAGATCCCATCAAAGCCCTGTTAGTTTCTCTGCAATCTTTCGCAACTTGCGGCAGGAAAGCACTGCGTCCGTGCATCCGCCCCGGCCCATCCACGGAGAGGCCTTCGGTGATGTCGGCATTGGCAGTGCCCGCACGCTCCCCGCCAGCTCACAGCGCTCGGCGGGCGTTCGGCGCCCCCCGGAGTCACGCTGACCGGCTCGGCCGCGTGCGTCGCGCGTGGAGATCGCGGTCTCCCCGCCACTCCCTGTCGTTCCAGACGAGAGATTGAGAAACGCGATGAAAAGCAAGAAATCAGGGTTACGGCTGGTCGCGGCGTTGCTCGCGGCCGGTCTGCTCGTTTTGGCGGGACCGGTGTTGCCGGCCTCGGCCGCGGGTCCGAACCTGGCGGCCGGCAAGACCGTCACGGCGAGCAGTTTCGCGGACGTCTACCAGGCGGGCAACGCCAACGACGGCAACCAGAACACCTACTGGGAAAGCGCCAACAACGCCTTCCCGCAGTGGATCCAGGTGGACCTCGGCTCGGCCGTCAGCGTGAACCAGGTCGTCCTGAAGGTCCCCTCCCCGAGCGCGTGGGCCACCAGGACGCAGACGTTGTCGGTCCTGACCGGCACCTCCAATCCGCCGGCGACCACGACGGTGGGCTCGGCCGGCTACACCTTCAACCCGGCGACCGGCAACACGGTGACGATCAACTTCACCGCGACCACCACCCGGTACGTCCGGCTGAACATCACCGGCAACACCGGATGGCCGGCCGGTCAGATCTCCGAGTTCGAGGTGTACGGCCCGGTGACGGGCGACACCCAGGCCCCGAGTGCGCCGTCGAACCTGTCGTTCACCGAACCCGGCTCCGGGCAGATCAGGCTGACCTGGGGCGCCTCCACCGACGACGTGGGCGTGACCGGGTACGACGTGTACGCCAACGGGGCGCTGCGCGCCAGTGTCGCGGGCAACGTGCTGACCTACACCGACACCCAGCCCACCACGGCCACGGTGTCCTACACCGTGCGGGCCAAGGACGCCTCCGGCAAGCAGTCGGCCGACAGCAACACCGTCACCCGCACCGGCAGCGGCGGCAGTGGCGGTTCCAACCTGGCCGTCGGCAAGCCCGTCACCGCGTCCGGTTCGGTCTTCACGTTCGTGCCGGCCAACGCCGTCGACGACAACGTGGCGACCTACTGGGAGGGCGCGAGCGGGGCCTACCCGAGCACGCTGGCCGTCGCGTTGGGCGCCAACGCCGACATCAACCGCGTCGTGGTCAAGCTCAACCCCGACAGTGCGTGGGGGCCGCGTACGCAGACCATTCAGGTTCTCGGGCGGGAGCAGAGCGCGACGGCGTTCTCCAGCCTGTCCGGGGCGACGGTGTACAGCTTCAGTCCGTCGTCGGGCAACACGGTGACGATCCCGGTCAGCGGGCGGGTCGCCGACGTCCAGATCCGGATCACCTCCAACAGCGGTGCTCCGGCGGGGCAGGTCGCCGAGTTCCAGGTCTTCGGCACCGCGGCGCCCAACCCCGACCTCACGATCACGGGCGCGACCTCCTCACCCGCCAACCCCGTCGAGACCGACGCCGTCACCCTGTCGGCGACCGTCAAGAACCAGGGCAACGCCGACTCCGGCGCGACGAACGTCAACTTCTACTTCGGCACCACGAAGGTCGGCACGGCGTCCGTCGGCGCACTCGCCGCCGGTGCCACGACCACCGTCTCCGCCAACATCGGTCCCCGTGACGCCGGCACGTACGCGCTGAGCGCCAAGGTCGACGAGGCGAACGGCGTCATCGAGCAGAACGAGACCAACAACAGCTTCGCCAGCCCGACCTCGGTGGTCGTCAGGCCCGTCGACAGCTCCGACCTGGTCCCGACGGCGAGCTGGACCCCCAGCAACCCGGCGAGCGGCAACGTCGTCACCTTCTCCGTCGCCCTCAAGAACCAGGGCACCGTGGCCTCCGCCGGCGGCGCCCACGGCATCACCCTGACCGTCACCAACGACTCGGGCACCGTCGTCAGGACGCTGACTGGCTCCTACAGCGGTGCGATCGCCTCCGGCGCCACCACGAGCCCCGTCAACCTCGGGACGTGGACGGCCGCCAACGGCAAGTACACCGTCAAGACCGTGCTGGCCAACGACGCCAACGAGCTCCCGGTCAAGCAGGGCAACAACACCCTCTCCCAGCCGTTCTTCGTCGGCCGGGGCGCGAACATGCCGTACGACACCTACGAGGCGGAGAGCGGCGTCGTCGGCGGCGGCGCGCAGGTCGTCGGCCCGAGCAGGGACATCGGCACCCTCGCGGGTGAGGCGTCCGGCCGCAGGGCCGTCACGCTGAACAGCACCGGCAGCTACGTCGAGTTCACCACCAAGGCGAGCACCAACACCCTCGTCACCCGCTTCTCCATCCCGGACTCCGCTGGCGGCGGCGGCATCAACTCCACGCTGAACATCTACGTCAACGGCACCTTCCTCAAGCCCATCAACCTGACGTCCAAGTACGCCTGGCTGTACGGCAACGAGACCGGGCCGCAGAACTCGCCGGCAGCGGGGCCGCGTCACATCTACGACGAGGCCAACGTCCTGCTCGGGACCACCGTCCCGGCCGGCAGCACGATCAGGCTGCAGAAGGACGCCGCCAACACCACCAACTACGCGATCGACTTCATCGACCTCGAGCAGGTCTCGCCGATCGCCAACCCCGACGCCGCCCACTACGCGGTGCCGACCGGTTTCTCCCACCAGGACGTGCAGAACGCGCTCGACAGGGCGCGCCAGGACGCCAACCTCGTCGGCGTGTACCTGCCTACCGGCGACTACCAGACCACGGGCAAGTTCAACGTGTACGGCAAGGCCCTCAAGATCGTCGGAGCGGGCCCCTGGTACACGCGGTTCTACGCGCCCACGACGCAGGACAACACCGACGTCGGCTTCGACGCGCAGTCGTCGGCGAACGGCTCGTCGTTCTCCGGCTTCGCCTACTTCGGCAACTACGTCACCCGCATCGACGGCCCCGGCAAGGTGTTCAACTGGTCCAACGTCGCGAACATGACGATCGACAACGTCTGGGTCGAGCACACGGTCTGCATGTACTGGGGCGCGAACACCGACAACGTCACGATCAAGAACTCCCGCATCCGTGACACGTTCGCGGACGGCGTCAACATGACCAACGGCAGCACCGGCAACCTCGTGAGCAACAACGAGGCTCGCACGACCGGCGATGACAGCTTCGCGCTGTTCTCGGCCATCGACGCGGGAGGCGCCGATGAGATTAACAACGTCTACGAGAACCTGACGGCGATCCTGCCCTGGCGTGCGGCCGGTGTCGCGGTCTACGGCGGCTACGCCAACACGTTCAAGAACATCTACATCGCCGACACCCTGACCTACTCGGGCATCACGATCAGCTCGCTCGACTTCGGGTACCCGATGAACGGGTTCGGCGCCAGCCCGCCCACGACGTTCGACAACATCTCGATCGTCCGCGCGGGCGGTCACTTCTGGGGCGCGCAGACCTTCCCCGGAATCTGGATCTTCTCCGCTTCGAAGGTGTTCCAAGGCATCCGCGTGAGCAACGTGGACATCGTGGACCCGACCTACAGCGGCATCATGTTCCAGACGAACTACGTCGGCGGGCAGCCGCAGAACCCGGTCAAGGACACGATCTTCACGAACGTGTCGATCACGGGTGCGCAGAAGAGCGGCGACGCCTTCGACGCCAAGTCCGGATTCGGCATCTGGGTCAACGAGATGCCGGAGGCGGGCCAGGGGCCGGCGGTCGGCTCCGCGACCTTCAACAACCTCCAGATGAGCAACAACGCTCAGAACATCAAGAACACCACGTCCACCTTCACCATCGTCCAGAACCCGTAGCCCTCTGACGGCCCTCTGACGGCCGTTCGGTGACAGGTGCCGCCGGGAGTCGATCTCCCGGCGGCACCGCCGTACGTGACGCCTGGCGAAATCGAGGTGCGCGGTCCGCGGGGGTGCGTCACACTTCGGGCTGATGGACGAACAACGACTGAAGAAGGTCTCGAAGTACCTTTCCAAGCACCTGCGCCACCAGCCGGAGCGCATCGGCATCACGCTCGACGAGAACGGCTGGGTGGCCGTGGACGATCTCCTGCGGGCGGTCGCCGCGCACGGGTTCCCCGTCTCGGAGACCGAGCTCGCCGAGGTGGTAGCGAACAACGACAAGCAGCGGTACTCGGTCATGGACGGCCGGATCCGCGCCAACCAGGGGCACTCGGTGCCCGTCGACCTGGACCTGCCGCCTGTCGAACCGCCTGAGCATCTCTTCCACGGCACGGTCGCCGCGGCCCTGCCGTCGATCAGAGACGAGGGTCTGCGTCCGATGAGCCGGCACCACGTGCACCTGTCACCCGACCGGGAGACCGCCACCCGCGTCGGCGCCCGGCGGGGCAGGCCGATCGTGCTGACGATCGGCTCGGGCTCGATGCACGCCGCCGGGCATGTCTTCTACCGCAGCGACAACGGCGTGTGGCTGGTGGACCACGTCCCCCCGTCGTTCATCCGTCTCCCCGGCTGACCACGAGGCTCGAAGAGCGGGCGGCAGGCTGTGCTGAAGGCGGATCCCGTCGCCTACGCGACCATGGTTGAGCAGGCTGGGGATCTTCAGCGTCGGGCGGAGGGTGGCGAGCCGATCGGCGGGGTCCCCTGGGGGACGACGCGTTCGAAGGACGTCTGCGCGACCGACTCGGCTGATCGTCAGGTTGAGGACTCGAGTGCGTCTCGGGCGTCCATCAGGGCGAAGCCGAGCAGGTTCTGGCCACGCCACGTGGCGGGGGAGGCCGCCAGCTCGTTTTCCGCGCCGAGGCCGATGCCCCAGATCCGGTCGCGCGGGCTGGCCTCCACCAGGACCCTGCTGTGCGTGCCGAGCAGGAACGCGCCGAGTTCGGGATTCTGGCCGAACTTGGCGACGTTACCCCGCGTCACGATCCCGAACCGGTGCGCGGTCCACGTCGCGTCGTCGAACCCGCGGACCGTACGCCCCAGCTTCTTGGTCTCGGCAGGGTGGTCCGCCGCGAGGATTGCGGACGCCGTCTCCTCGTCGCCGAACAGCCAGGCCTTGTGCGCCATCATGTAGTGCTCGGCCGACCGGAAGACGTGCCCGTCCTCGGTGAAGTCGACGGGCCACCACTGGCTGAGGCACCCGGCTCCGGCGCTTCCGTCGGGAGTGGGCCGATGTCCCCAGAAGAACACGTAACGCAGCCTCTCGCCGGCCTGCTCGGCGGCGATCGCCTCATCGACGGAACGAGGGAGTCTCGCGATCTTCGACACCCTGGTCACAGTGCCAGGTCCCGTCGCGGGAGACCAGCCGATTTCAGCTCTGGACGGGCCCGACGGTCAGCGAGTGGATGGTCGTGCCGGAGCAGTGCGTGGTCTTCCAGGGGAGGAACGCCGCGACCTTCTGGTTCGGAGGGTAAATCCGCAGGCCCTGGGCGGGGACGAGCAGGCACTCCTTGGGGTCGTATCCGCCGACTCCGTTGGCGTCGCGCAGCTGGGCGACCGCCGCGGCGCCGGGCTTGAGCGTCACGGTGGTCGCGCGCTCGGCGCTGCGCTCCGCGGCGTTGCCCGACTGGACCCCCTTCTCCGCGACGTACGAGACGCCGGGATAGCCGCTGAGGGTGCAGGGGACCTTGGAGGCGTTGGCGAAGACCAGCGCGACGTTCACGGAACCGGCGCCCGCGTCCGGCGCCTTCATGGTGATCTTGAGCTGCTGCGTGGCGCAGGCGGCGATCCCCGGCTTCGGCGGCCGGGACGGGGCGACGCCCGGTCCGGCGGGCTGCTCGGGCGCGGACGGAGTCTCCGGCGCGGCGGGAGCATCCTGTGCGGGCGTGTCGTCCGTGGGATCCACGTCCGCGGGCTGCGCCGACCCCGGCAGCGTCTGCGGGGCGGAGGCGTTGATGACGCCCGTGCAGCCGGCCAGCACGGCGATGGAGGCGGCCGCGGTCACCGTGTACAACAGGGCTCGCGGCACGCCCGAGCTCGGGAGCATCGACCCCATGCGCCGCTCGATGCCTGGTTCCCGATGGTCAGCCACGTCTTCCTCATTTCCTGGGTCCTGTGCGAACTCTTCTTCACCCGGTGAGATGGGGATCCGGGCGGGAAAGTTCTCGCGCGTCGCCGCGTCAGCCTTCGACCGCAAGGGTGCGCAGAACCTGGTCGGTCGCATCCGTGTCGCCCTGCTGGCGGATCTGCACGTACACCGCGGGCGCACCCGCGCCCGCCCCGGTCAGGTGGATCTCTTCGAGGCTGCCGGACGCGCAGCCGACCCAGCGCCTGATCTCACCCTTCCACTCGCCTCCGTCGTACATCCGGTCGCTGTCGTACCTGCAGCCGTCGTGCGTGATCATGTTCACCCGCGCGGGCAGGGCGGGTTGGTCGGTGAGGCCGACGAACACGCCGTTGACCTGGGATTTCAGGTCGGTCCAGTTTCTCAGGTCGTCCGCCACGGTGAGGCCGGGCTCCTGCGAGTCCGCCAGGCCCAGGCTCTTCGGATTCCAGCCGGCGGTGACCACCTGACGGCCCCACGCCGCGGGCACCTTCAGCGTGATCCGCTTGGTGGCGTCGCTCACCTCCACCAGATCCGGCGCGGACCGGGAGGACGCCAGGTAGGCGGCGACACCGGTCCCGGCGAGCGCCAGCACGGCGACGGTGAGCGCGGCGACCAGCGGAGTCCGGCGTGCACGCCGTCGTGGCGGCGCGGCCGGACGACCAACCGGCTGTCCGCTCGGTCCGGCCGGTTCGCCGTCGGCCTGGCCGTCGCTCACCGTGTCGTTCGCCGTGCCGCCCGGGGTGCCGCCCGGGGTGCCGCCCGGGGTGCCGCCCGGGGTGCCGCCCGGGGTGCCGCTCAGCTCGTGGCCAGGCGTGCTCACCGGCTCGCTGAGTCCCTTCACGAGCTCGGCCGCGAAGCTCGCCGCGGTGGGCCACCGGTTGTCCCTGTCGGGCTCCATGGCCCGCTGGATGGCCCGCCGTACGCCTTCCGGCAGGTCGGGCCGAAGGTCACCGACCGGGACGGTCTTGCCGGGGGATCCGGGGACGCTTCCCGTGACCAGGTGGTAGGCGAGCGCGCCCAGGCCGTACACGTCGGCCCGCTCGTCGATGCCCGCGGTCGGTTCGGCCTGTTCGGGCGCCATGTAACCGGCCGATCCCGCTGCCATGGTGAGGCCCGAGGCGTGTGCGAGGCTCTTGGCCAGGCCGAGATCGGCCACCAGCACCCGTTCCCTGCCGCCCGCCGCGCTCGCGATCAGCACGTTCGACGGCTTGATGTCCCGGTGCAGGATTCCCGCCTCGTGGAGTGCGGCCACCCCGTGCGCGGTCTCCGCCGCCAGCCGGACCGCCTCCACCACGGGCAACGGGCCGTCGGCCAGCCGGTCCTCCAACGTGCCGCGGTCGGCGTGCTCCATCACGAAATAGGGCCGCTCGTCCGGAAGCTGGCCGATGTCGAAGACCTGCACCACGCTGCCCGACGCGGCGCGGCGCAGCAGCCGGGCCTCCGAGAGGAACCGCTCCCGGATGTCCATCCGGTACGCCCAGTTCTCCGCCATGACCTTGACCGCCACGGGCGCTTCCAGCAGATCGTCGTGGGCCAGCCACACCGTTGCGAACGCGCCGGAGCCCAGACGTCGTTCGAGCCGGTAGCGGCCTATCTGCGGGGGAGGGGACATGCCGTATATCATGCCCGGGTTGTCCGCCCATCCCCGACGAGCCACCCGGGTAACCGGCGGCAGAATCGCCGGGCGAGTCGGCCGAACCGATGAACGACGCCGCAAAGTCGTCGCAGAAGTCGTAGAAGTCACAGAAGGAGCCGCCCCCGTGCCGCCCGCACCGGAGACCGACACCCTGGCCGCGCAGGCCGCCGCGGG
Organism: Planotetraspora phitsanulokensis; assembly: GCF_016863295.1. Lineage (GTDB taxonomy): Bacteria > Actinomycetota > Actinomycetes > Streptosporangiales > Streptosporangiaceae > Planotetraspora > Planotetraspora phitsanulokensis. The sequence goes on along the minus strand of NZ_BOOP01000015.1, from coordinate 169,299 downwards.
CGACCCCGCGTCTCTCGATCTTCTGCTCCGGCGCATCGAGCCCGACGTCGTACGGCGTTGCGGTCGCTTCCTGCCGTACCGGGAGGACGCGGAGGAGGCCGCGCAGGACGTGCTGCTGCAGGTGGCACGCAAGATCCACACCTTCGAGGGGCGCAGCAAGTTCAACACCTGGCTGTACACCGTGATCGCGAACTGCTCTCGCCAGAAGTACCGCGAGCTCAAGCGGCGGGCCGGCGAGGAGCGCATCACCGACGAGGAGAGCCTCCGTCCCGACCCGCGCACGACCAGCGTGATCGCGGGCTCGCGTCTCGACCTGCTGGAGGCGCTGGAACGGCTCGAGCGTGAGAACCCGCACCTGGTGGCCCCGCTGGTCTACCGGGACATCGGCGAGCTGGAGTACTCCGAGATCGTCGAGCGGCTCGAGATCCCGCTGGGCACCGTGAAGTCCCGGTTGCACCACGCGCGCAAGCAGGTGCAGGAATGGCTGGCCGAGGGCGTCTGACGCGCCCTGCCGTCCAGCGGTGTTTGGATATGAATGAGCGTGTCGGCCGCGGCCGACGGCCGTCGAGGAGGTCGTGAAGATGGAGCAGAGCGGTCCGCGCCCGGTACGGGCACCGCGGGGCACGTCGCTGAACACCCAGGGATGGCAGCAGGAGGCCGCCCTGCGGATGTTGATGAACAACCTCGATCCGGAGGTCGCCGAGCATCCCGACAAGCTCGTCGTCTACGGAGGGACCGGCAGGGCCGCCCGTGACTGGCGGTCGTTCGACGCGATCGTCCGGACCCTCGGCACGCTGCGCGCCGACGAGACGCTCCTCGTGCAGTCCGGCCGTCCCGTGGGCGTGATGACCACCCACGAGTGGGCGCCGCGGGTGCTTCTTGCGAACTCCAACCTGGTCGGCGACTGGGCGACCTGGCCCGAGTTCAGGCGGCTGGAGCAGCTCGGCCTGACCATGTACGGCCAGATGACCGCGGGATCGTGGATCTACATCGGCACACAGGGCATCCTCCAGGGCACCTACGAGACCTTCGCGGCCGTGGCGGCCAAGCGGTTCGGCGGGTCGCTGGCCGGCACGATCACGCTCACCGCCGGGCTCGGCGGCATGGGCGGCGCCCAGCCGCTCGCGGTCACGATGAACGGCGGCGTGGCGATCTGCATCGACTGCGACCCGCGCTCGATCGAGCGGCGGATCGAGCACCGCTACCTCGACGTCCGGGCGGACAGCCTCGACGAGGCCCTGCGCCTGGCCTACGAGGCCCGCGACGCGCGCCGGCCGCTGTCGATCGGCGTCGAGGCCAACGCGGCGGAGGCCGTGCCGGAGCTGCTGGCCCGGAGCGCGGAGATCGACATCGTGACCGACCAGACGTCCGCACACGACCCGCTGAGCTACCTGCCGGTCGGGGTGGCGTTCGAGGACATGGCCGCCGAGGCGGCCAAGGACCCCGAGGGCTTCACGGAACGGGCCCGCGCGTCGATGGCCAGGCACGTCGAGGCCATGGTCGGCTTCCAGGACGCGGGGGCCGAGGTCTTCGACTACGGCAACTCGATCCGCGGCGAGGCCCAGCTCGCGGGGTACGGCAGGGCCTTCGACTTCCCCGGTTTCGTGCCCGCCTACATCCGGCCGCTGTTCTGCGAGGGCAAGGGCCCGTTCCGCTGGGCGGCGCTGTCGGGCGATCCGGAGGACATCGCCAAGACCGACCAGGCGATCCTGGAGCTCTTCCCCGAGAACGAGGCGCTGGCCCGCTGGATCCGCATGGCGGGCGAGCGGGTCGCCTTCCAGGGGCTCCCGGCGCGGATCTGCTGGCTGGGGTACGGCGAGCGCGACCGGGCCGGCGAGCGGTTCAACGACATGGTCGCCTCCGGAGAGCTGCGGGCCCCCATCGTGATCGGCCGCGACCATCTCGACGCCGGCAGCGTGGCCTCGCCGTACCGCGAGACCGAGGCCATGCTCGACGGCTCCGACGCGATCGCCGACTGGCCGCTGCTCAACGCGATGGTCAACGTCGCGTCGGGCGCGTCGTGGGTGTCCATCCACCACGGAGGCGGCGTCGGAATCGGCCGGTCCATCCACGCGGGCCAGGTCACGGTCGCCGACGGTACGGCTCTCGCCGGGGAGAAGATCAGGCGGGTCCTGACCAACGACCCGGGGATGGGCGTCATCCGGCACGTCGACGCCGGCTACGACCGGGCCGCCGAGGTCGCGGGCGAGCGCGGCGTGCGGATCCCGATGAGCGAGGGCGCGTGATCGACCCGGAGCGGGCCGCCGTACAGGCCGAGGACGGCTTCGCCCGCATGTGGGCGGAGCTGCTCCCGGTGGGGCGGCACAGCGGGACCGGCGGCTACCGCCGCCACGCGTGGACGGCCGCCGACGCCGAGTGCCGCGCCTGGTTCGAGGAGCAGGCGCGCGCCAGAGGGCTCGCCTACGAGGTCGACAGGAACGGCAACCAGTGGGCCTGGTCGGGAGACCCGGCCGCCGGCGGCGCCGTCGTCACCGGCTCCCACCTCGACTCGGTGCCCGACGGAGGAGCCTTCGACGGCCCTCTCGGCGTGGTGTCGGCCTTCGCCGCGCTCGACCTCCTCCGCGAGCGCGGCGCGGTCGGATCGCGCCCGCTCGGGATCGTCAACTTCGGCGACGAGGAGGGCGCCAGGTTCGGCGTCGCGTGCGTCGGTTCGCGGCTCATGACCGGCGTCCTCGACGCGGACCGGGCGCGCGCCCTCACCGACGACGGCGGCGTGAGCCTGGCGGCCGCCATGGAGAAGGCGGGCCGCGACCCCTCGGCGCTCGGGCGTGACGAGGAACGGCTGTCGAGGATCGCGGCCTTCGTGGAGCTCCACGTCGAGCAGGGCAGGAACCTGGGCGACGCCCCGATCGGGGTCGCCTCCGCGATCTGGCCGCACGGCCGCTGGCGGTTCGACTTCCACGGGCAGGCGAACCACGCGGGCACGACGCGCATGGAGGATCGCCGCGACCCGATGCCGGCCTTCGCCGCCGCCGTCCTGGACGCCCGGGAACGAGCGCGGCGCTCCGGCGCGCTCGCCACCTTCGGGAAGGTCGTGGTCGAGCCCAACGGCACCAACGCCATCCCGTCGCGGGTCACCGCGTGGCTGGATTCCCGGGCCGCCGACCCCGCCGTGCTGGACGCGCTCGTGGCGGAGATCACCCGTGCGTCGGGGGCGGAGGTCGTCCGCGAGTCGTTCACGCCGGTGGTGGACTTCGACGGCCCGCTCCGCGACCGCCTGGCAGGGCTGCTCGGCGGAGCTCCCGTCCTGCCCACGGGCGCGGGTCACGACGCGGGCATCCTCGCCTCCGCCGTTCCCACGGCCATGTTGTTCGTGCGCAATCCGACGGGTGTCTCGCACTCGCCGGAGGAGCACGCCGAGCGGGCCGACTGCCTGGCCGGCGTCGCCGCCCTCGCCCGGGTCCTCGAGGACCTGCTGGCGGAGCCCGTCAGCCCGAGTCCCGCGCGGTGACCAGGCCCGACTCGTAGGCGAAGACGACGAGCTGTGCCCGGTCGCGCGCCCCGAGCTTGGTCATGGCCCGGCTGACGTGCGTCTTGGCGGTGTACGGGCTGATCACCATGCGCCCGGCGATGTCGTCGTTGTTGAGCCCGCGCGCGACCAGCGCGACCACCTCGCGCTCGCGCCTGGTGAGCATCTCCAGGGCCGACGGCCGGATGCCGTCCGGCGGGCGGGAGACGTACTCGCTGATGAGCATGCGCGTGATGGAGGGGGACAGGAGCGCCTCGCCGAGCGCGGCGACCCGGACGGCTCTCAGCAACTCCGCCGGCTCGGTGTCCTTGAGCAGGAACCCGCTCGCTCCCGCGCGCAGGGCCTGGAAGACGTAGTCGTCCAGGCCGTAGTTGGTGAGGATCACCACGTGCACGCCTTCCAGGCGTGCGTCGGCGGCGATCCGGCGGGTGGTCTCGATGCCGTCCATCCCGGGCATCTGGACGTCCACAAGGGCGACGTCCGGCAGGTGCTGCTGCGCCATCGCCACGCCCTGATGGCCGTCGCGGGCCTCGCCGACGACCTCGATGTCGTCCTCGGCGCTCAGAAGCGCGCGGAACCCGGCCCGGATGAGCGCCTGGTCGTCGACGAGGAGCACGCGGATCGCGCGGTTCACGCCGGCCCCTCGCCCACCGGCGCCCCCGGCCGCGTGCCGTTGCGTTCCGCGCCGATCCGCCGCGCACCGGCAAGGCCCGCTCCGGCGAGTCCCGCGCCGGGAGGGCCGGCGTCGGCGGGTCGAGCGCTGGGATGGTCGGCGTCGGCGGCTCCTGCGCCGGGATGGTCGGCGTCGGCGGGTCTTGGGCTGGACAGGGGCGCCTTGGTGAGCCCCGCGCCGTCAGGTCGTGACCCGTTCAGCGGGATCTCCGCGAGGACGGTGAAGCCTCCCTCCGCTCGGGCCTCGGCCGTGAGCGTCCCGCCGAGCGCGGCGACCCGCTCGCGCATGCCGGTCAGCCCGAAACCGGGCGTCGGGGCGTCGCCCGGCCGGGCCCTCCCGTCGTCGTCGACCTGGACGACCAGCTCGTCCGGCGAATAGCGGAGGCGGATTCGGGCCGTCGCGGGACCCGCATGCCGGGCGATGTTGGTGAGGGACTCCTGGACGATGCGGTAGACCGCCCGGTCGACGTCGGCGGGCAACGGCTGAGGCGTCCCGCTGACCTCGAGGTCGGTGGGCACCCCGGTCGCCTGGGTGCGTTCGGCCAGATCGGCGAGCCGGTCCACCCCGCCTCCCGCGGTCTCGTCGCCGGGGACGCGCAGCACCTCGAGCGTCGCCCGAAGCTCGCGCATGGCCTCTCCGCTCGCCTCCTGAATGGTGACCAGCGCGTCGGGCACCTCCTCGCCGCGCTTGCGCGCGAGGTGTACGGCCACGCCCGACTGGACTTTGATGATGGAGATGCTGTGGGTGAGCGAGTCGTGCAGTTCGCGGGCGATCCGCAGGCGCTCCTCGCCGGCTCGGCGCAGTGCGGTCTCCTCGCGGGTCCGCTCGGCCTCGATCGCCCGTTGCTCCACCTGCTGCAGATACGCCTGGCGGTGCCGGGCGACCACGCCCATCACGTTGGCGGCGACGAACCAGCCGAGGAGCAGGCCGGTGCGGTCGGCGATGTCGCGGGGCAGTGGCGGCGCGACACCCGGCGGCGGAGTGGCCGACAGCGCGACCGCCAGACTGCCTGCCAGGTGGATCACGCTGGCCACGATGGCCGGCACGCGGTGGCCCGCCCTCGCGGCGAAGCACACGGTGATCAGCACCGGGAAGGCCGCCGACGTGGTCGCTCCCCACTGCAGGAGATAGGTCAGCATGCCGACCGTGGTGACGGCGAGAGCCGCGAGAGGGGCACGGCGGCAGAAGGCGAGGCCGGCGGCTCCCACGACGATGGCGGCGTACCCGAGCGGCCCCGGCGCGGTGGCCACCGGCGCAGGAATGATCACGCCGCCGACCGCCAGCAGAGCCCCCACGCCGGCGGCGAGCCCGATGTCCGGGGCATGGGGGCGCAATCCGCGATCACCGTTCATGGTCGCACGATAATCCGCTTTCGGGGCTTCGGTCTTCCCCCCATGGGACCGATCCCGCACTACTTCCCGTGGAGTACGTCCTCCCGCCGGGGACCGTGGGGGAGTGGCGGACACGGCCTTCCCCCGTACGACGACACGGAGCGGCCGGGCGAGCAGCATCGATCAGGACACCGGCGCGCCGCCCATCGCCACCATGTGCCGCAGGCGAACCGCCGTCGCGCCGTACCTCAGGCACCGGAGGCACCTGACATGCCCACACCGTTCCGCTACGTCACCCCGACATCGACGGAGGCGGCGACCGGCCAGGTCGCCGAGGTCTACCGCCAGCTTGCCGACGACTTCGGCCTCGCCCGGATGCCGCTGTTCATGACCCTGTCGCCCGCACCCGATGTGCTGGCCGCGACCTGGGCCATGGTGCGTGAGTCGCTGGTCGCCGGTGAAGCCTCCAGGACGGACAAGGAGGTCGTGGCCGTCGCCGTGTCGCTGGCCAACCGATGTCCCTTCTGCGTCGACGCGCACACAATGCTGCTCCATGCGACCGGCGCCCACGAGCTCGCGGAGACGGTCGCGCGGGGCGGAACCCCGGCCGACCCTCGGCAGGCGCGGTTGCTCGCCTGGGCGATGGCCACCCGCACGCCTGAAGAGACCGGTCACGCGGAGCCGCCCTTCCCCGCCGGCCTCGCGGCCGAGCACATCGGGACCGCGCTGGCCTTCCACTTCGTCAACCGCATGGCGTCGGCGCTCCTGACCGACGACCTGCTCCCCGGCGGCGTCCAGCGGTGGCGGCTCGTGCGGCGGGCAGGCGGGCGTGCCGTGGCCCGCACCACCCGGCGGCGGCAGGAGCCGGGCCGGAGCCTGCCGTTGCTCCGGATGCCGCTGCTCCGGGTACCCATGGGTCCGGATCCGTCGGACAGTTCGGGTGCGTGGGAGGGCTCGGGTGCGTGGGAGGGCCCGGCCTCGTCGGACGGCTCGAGCTTCTGGGCGGGCCCGGCACCGGCGTGGACGGCGAGCTCATCGAGCGGCACGGCGATAGCCGCCGCGTTCGCCGCCCTTCGCGCGGCCGCGGGGAGCGGCGGGGCGCTGCTCGGCGCCGACGCCCGGCAGGTCGTCGAGGCCCAGGTCCGGGAGTGGGACGGCGCGCATCCGCCCCTCGCGGGCGGATGGCCGTCCGATCAGACGGCCCTCCTGCCCGAGGCCGACCGCCCCGCCGCCCGGCTGGCCCTGCTCGCCGCGGTCGCGCCGTACCGGATCGCCGACACGGACGTGGCCGCGTGGCGGTCCGTCACCCGGACCGCCACGCCGGACGGCGACGCCGACCTCGTGCGTCTGCTGGCGTACGGTGCCATCACGGCCGTGAACCACGTCGAGGCGGGGCTGAACAGGCCGGCCCGTGCATGATCACGAAGCACGGACGACGAGGTCAGCGCCGTGATCACCGAATCTGTGCATGATCACGGCAGGGGTTTGCGCAGGCCGGAGGGGTGTCGCCGAACCTGTGCGTGATCACGCTGGGGGTGATCACGCAGGGGGGATGGTGAGGTCGCCGGACCAGACGGTCACGGCGTGTCCGGCCAGTTCGACACGGTCCCCGCGCAGGGTGGTCCGCACGAATCCGCCGCGCTCGGAGAGTTGCTCGCCGACGAGGGTGTCGCGCCCGAACCTCTCCGACCAGTACGGCGAGAGCGCGCAGTGGGCGGATCCGGTGACCGGGTCCTCGGGGACGCCCGCCCGGGGGCCGAAGAAGCGCGACACGAAGTCGGCGACCGCGTGGTCGGAGGGGGCCGTCACCATGACCCCCCGGGTCTCGACTGTGCTCAGCCGGTCGAGGTCCGGGGCCATCGACCGTACGACGTCGGCGTTCTCGACCTCGACCAGGAAGTCGAACCGGCTGCGGCCGACCCAGACGGGCTTCACGCCGAGGGACTCCAGCAGGCCCTCGGGGGCCGGCGCCTGCTCCGGCCGCGAGGCGGGGAAGTCCATGGTGATGAGACCGTCCCCGCCCTGGTCGGTGGTCAGGACGCCGCTCAGGGTGGAGAACTCCAGGCGTCCGGAGGCGCCCAGGGAGTACAGGACGTGCGCCGTCGCGAGGGTGGCGTGCCCGCACAGCGCGACCTCGACCGCGGGCGTGAACCAGCGCAGCGAGCGGGGCCCGCCGTCCTGTTCGAGGACGAAGGCCGTCTCGGAGTGGCGCATCTCGGCGGCGACGGCCTGCATCCACTCGTCAGGCACCGGGGCCTCGAGGAGGCACACTCCGGCGGGATTGCCGTGGAAGGGCCGATCGCTGAATGAATCAACGGTGAAAAGGCGCATATTTGCGGATTCTACGAGTTCACGGCGGCCAGGGCTTCCCGCGCGACCTGCAGTTCCTCGCGGGTCTCGACCACCACGACGGGCACGCGTGCGCCCGGCGCGCTGACGAACCCGTCGGCGTCGAGGTTCCCGCGGACCGGAGGCTCGAGGCCGAGCAGTGCCAGCCTGCGGCACACGTCGTCGCGCACCTCGGGCTGGTCCCAGCCGATCTCGCCGGTGAAGACCAGCGCGTCGAGCCGGTCCAGATTGGTGGTGGCAGCGGCGATCTCCCTGGCGACCCGGTGGGCGAACACCTCCAGCGCCAGCGCGGCGGCCGGCTCCGGCGAGGCGACCAGGTCGCGAGTGTCACCCGACAGCCCGTCCGACAGCCCGAGCAACCCCGAAGCGTGCTCGAGCCCGTCTCTGAGCTCGTCGAGCGACAACCGTGAACCCGTGAGAAGCCAGAGCAGCATGCCCGGATCGACGCTGCCCGACCGTTTGCTCATCGGGACGCCCTCCAACGGGGTGAAGCCCATGGAGGTGTCCACACTGCGTCCTTCCCGGACCGCGCACACCGACGCCCCTCCACCGAGATGGGCGGCGACCATGTGCAACTCCCCGGCCGGCCGGCCGAGCAGTTGGGCCGCCGTCCTGGTGGCGTGGGCGTAGGAGAGCCCGTGGAAGCCGAACCTGCGCAGGCCGTACCGCCGGCGCCACTCGGAGGGGAGGGGATACGTCGCCGCCGCCACCGGAAGTCCAGCGTGGAACGCCGTGTCCGGGCACAACACGTGCGGCACCGAGGGGAGCGCGCGCCGGGCCGCCTCCACCAGCGCCAGCGCGGGCGGCACGTGCAGCGGCGCCAGGTCGGCGAACCCGCGCACCGCCTGCAGCACGCCGTCGTCGACGACCGTCGGGGCGACCACGGCGTCGCCGCCGTGCACGAGCCGATGCCCGACGAGTCCCACGGTCACCCGGCCGTCTTCCTCGTCGCCCGTGCGGCCGAGGAACTCCGCGATCGTGCGCTCCGCCGCCGCGGGGTCGGGGCTGCGCTCGCTGTGCTCGACGCGCAGCACCCGGCCGTCGCGGATCAGATGGAGGCGCAGGCTCGAGGAGCCGGCGACGACAGTGAGGACCACCGGAGTCATAGCTGCCGTCTCCCCTCGAGGCCCGGCCGCAAACGGCCCGGCTCCGGGCGATCGCCCGGCCCTGCACACAGTCCCGCGAGTCCCGCGGTCACCCGAGTCCCGCGGTCACACAGGTGCCGCGATCACCCGGTCACACGGGTCACGAGCGGATCGCGCACAGCAGGCGGTCGTTGCCCCGCTGCCACAACGTGCCGATCTCGCCGAAGCCCGCCTCCCGCAGCGCGTTCACGTGGGTGGACAGGTGCGCGGTCTCCGTCCCGTCGTGGTTCGAGGCGGAGGTACGGCTGTCGCGGGCGGAGTTGACCTCCGCCAGCGCGGGGTCGGCGGCGATCGCGTCCCACCACTGCCGCCAGTCCTCCGGGCGTCCCTCCGCGAAACGCCGCCGCTCCTCCATCTGGTGCACAGCGACCTCGAGCCCGCCGATGCCGGGCATCGTGTCGCCGACCCCGAGGTGGTCGCCGTTGAGGAACAGGCCGCCCGGCCGCAGCACGCCCGCGAGTTCCCTGTAGGCCGCGCGCAGGTGGTGTTCGGGCAGCCAGTGCAGCGCCGTCGTGCTCACGGCGGCGTCCGCGGGCCGGTCGAGTCCGAGGCCCGCGGACCATCCCGGGGTCCGCAGGTCGAGGTCGGCGAAACGCAATCCGGCGGTGTCGCCGTACCGCGCCCGGCCGAGCGAGAGCAGCAGCGGGTCGGTGTCGACGGCGACGACGGTGGCCCGGGGAAGGCGGTCGAGCAGCCGGGCCGACAGGGAGCCGGGGCCGCATCCGAGGTCGATCACCAGAGGGTCGGGCCGCCCGGCCCCCGCCTCGACGGCGTCGATCAGCGCGGTGAACCTCTCCTCCCGGTCGGGAAGGTAACCCTCCTGCTGGCGGTCCCAGCGGTCGATCCAGTCCCGTGCCACGTCGAAGGTCAGCATGCGACTCTCCTTGTAACTGTCTTATATGCTTTTGGCAGTCACAACATAGACGGAGAGTCGGTAACTGGTCAAGTGAACTTCAACAGTCACACAGATGGAGTGGTGGCCATCGCCGTCGGGCTGGTCAACGCGCTGACCGCCGGTGAGCTCCGCGGCAGGCCGTATCCGGCCCCCGACGGCGACGAGCGGGCGGCCGCCGCCACGGAGGCCCTCCGGGCCGGCGGGCGGCGTTACGCCGAGGTGGCCGCCGACGAGGCGGCCGAGCTGACCCGCGTCGCGGCGGCGCTGCGTGTGGTCTTCGAGGCCGTGGCGCGCGGCGACGCCGACGCGGCCGCGGGGCAGGTCAACACGCTGCTGAAGGAGACGGACGCTCGCCCGCACCTCGACAGGCACGATGGCGAGCCCTGGCACCTGCACTTCCACGGGGCCGGCGGGACCCGGGCGAACGACTGGGCGGCGAGTTGCGCGACGGCGCTCGCCGTCGTGCTGGGCGGCGAACTGTTCGACCGGCTCGGGGTCTGCACGGCGCCGCACTGCGACCGCGTCTACGTCGACACCTCGCGCAACGGGACGCGCAGGTTCTGCTCGACCGCGTGCCAGAACCGGGTCAAGACGGCGGCCTTCCGCGCCCGCAACGCGTGAGCGGGACGGGTCTGGCGGTGCGTTCTCAGCCTGTGGCGTTCCGGGGGGCCACGATCAGGCCGTAGATGACGAGCACGCACAGCGCGATGGAGACGATGGACCACACGGGGTAGGCCGAGAGGAACGCCAGGTGCACGATGGCGATGAGGAACGCGAGGGCGATCCCGGCGGCCCTCGCCCACATCTGGCCGACGGCGATGCCGAGGCCCACGGCGACCTGGACGAGTCCGAGGAGCAGGATGATCCATCCCCATGCGGTGAAGTCGAAGACCAGGATCTTCTCGGTCGTCACCAGGAAGTACTCGGGCCGGATCAGCGCGGTCAGGCCTTCGATCACGTTGTAGACGCCCACCAGCACGGTCAGGACGGCGGCGAAGTCCAGCCAGCCCGACCGCGTGGTCTTCCTCTCCGACGCCCAGGTGCCGAGCATGCGCACTCCCTTTCGCCCGGTGATCGAGCCCCCGATTTGGCGAGACCCCTTAATGCGGTGATATTCCGCATCGATTACTGAACGTAACGGGTCAACGACAAAATGCGAGCAAAGACGGCACCTTGGCCGGGTGGGCGCGCCTCGCCCGTACGGCCGCCATCGGGGCCGGCCGTACGGCGGGGGGTCGTCACGAGGGTTGGGAGCCGTCGCCGTTCTGGTTGTCGTGGCCCGTGTCGTACGCGGGGTCGAACGCGATGTCGGCGACGATGCAGGTGATGTTGTCGGGCCCGCCGCCCTCGTTGGCGAGCTCGATCAGGCGGCGGACGGCCTCGGCGGGCTCGTCGATCGCGGTCAGCACCTGGTGCAGCGTCTCCGGCTCCAGCACGGCGGTCAGCCCGTCCGAGCAGAGCAGGTAGCGGTCTCCCGGATGCGCGTCGCGCAGGGACAGGTCGGGGTCGGCCAGGCCGCTCGTCTCCAGCGCCCGCAGCAGCAGCGACCGGTTCGGATGCTTGGCGGCCTGATCGGGGCTCATGTGACCGTCGTCGACCAGCGACTGCACCAGGGTGTGGTCGCGGGTGATCTGGTAGAGCCCGCCGTCCCGCAACATGTACGCCCGGGAGTCGCCGACGTGGGCGACCGCGAACCGGCTCTCGCCGTCCCACAACATCGCGGTGATCGTGGTTCCCATCCGCTCCAGGGTGGGATCGTGCTCGGCCAGCTCGCTGAGGCGGCGGGCCGCCTCCCGCACGCCGCCCTCCAGCGTGGTGATGAGATCCCCGGGGGGCGTGCCGTCGTCGATGGCGGACAGCGCCTCGATCGCCGCGGCGCTGGCGACGTCCCCGTGGCCGTGGCCGCCCATGCCGTCGGCGATGGCGAGCAGGTGCTCGCTCGCGTACACCGAGTCCTCGTTCTTGGTACGGGACCGCCCGATGTCCGATCCAGCGGCATACCGAATGCGGTTGTGCGTCATGGTTTCGAGTAAATCATTGGTTGAATCACTTCACAAGCGTAGATATTCTGGGCCGCATGAGCCTCGATGCGACGGTTAACGCGGGTGACATCGCACGGATGGCCGACGTCGGACGGGCCGCGGTGAGCAACTGGCGCCGCCGTTACGACGACTTCCCCGAGCCCGTCGGCGGAACGACCTCCAGTCCGCTGTTCTCCCTGCCGGAGGTCGAGGCCTGGCTCAGGCGGAACAACAAGACATTCGAGGTGTCCGTCGCCGACAGGGTATGGCAGCGGCTCAGGACTTCGGCCGACGACCTGCACTTGGGAGACCTGCTCGGCCAGGCGGGGGCGTTCCTGCTCTACACGCTCCGGGAGCCGGACGGCCTGCGCAGGCTCGCCGGAGGCCCCGGCCTGCCCGCACGGCTGGCGGAGGCCGTCGCCGCCGCGACCCCCGACCTGCCGGTCAGGCCGGGCGCGCCCGGTCACGCGGACGGCCGGGCGGAGATCTGGGCGGAGGACGCCGGCCTGATCGGCCCGCTCGGCGAACTGGCGGCCGCACACGGGCCCGCCGAGGCGTTCGAGTTGCTCTGTGAGCGCTACGTGGAGGCGCACAGCCGCCGGCTCTCAATCACGCGGACGGACGTGGCGGAGCTGATGGCCCGGCTGGCCTGCTCTGAGGGGGGATCGGTACTCGACCCGGCCTGCGGCATGGGCACCCTTCTCCTCGCGGTCAAGGAGGCACGGCGGGGAAGGAGCGACGCCGCGCCGCCCGGCGGTGAGCCGGTGGACGAGCCTGTCGCGCCGGGGAGCCCCTCCCTGCCCGGCCAGGAACCCCGGCCGCGGAGCCAGGATCCCACGCTGCCCGGCCCCGGCGCCATGTCACCGGGCGAAGCCGTCCACGAGACCCACGAGACCCACGAGTCCCGGAAGGCCCCGCGCGCCCCGGAGCTTCTGGGCCAGGACTCGGGGGAGACGGTCGCCCTGCTCGCCACGCTGCGTCTGCTGCTGCGCGGGGAACACGCGCGGGTCGTCGCGGGGGACTCACTCAGGGACGACGGCTTCCCCGGCGCCCTGGCCGACGCCGTCGTCTGCGATCCGCCGTTCAACGAACGGGCGTGGGGGCACGAGGACCTGGTCGGAGATCCACGCTGGACCTACGGCATGCCGCCGCGCGGCGAGTCCGAGCTCGCCTGGGCGCAGCACTGCCTCGCACATGTCCGGCCCGGCGGCCTGGTGGCCGTCCTGATGCCCGCCGCCGCCGCGAGCCGCAGGTCGGGCAGGCGCATCCGGGCCAACATGCTGCGCGCCGGCGCCGTGCGCGCCGTCTTCTCCCTGGGCGCGGGCGGTCCCGACCTGTGGCTGCTGCGCCGTCCCGAGCCCGGCGAGCGGCAACCTGTGACCGTCCTGGTGGCGACGGCGGGCGACGACCTGACGCTCGTGGAGTCCGCCTGGGCGGCCCACCTGACCGGGGCCGAGCCGCCCGGCGAGAGCCGTACGGTCGGGATCGTCGACCTCCTCGACGACGAGGTGGACCTCAGCCCGGCGCGGCACCTGTCCCCGCGCGGCGACGCCGGCGACTTCCCCGCCGCCCGCGACCGGTTCCGGGACGCCTCGGCGGCGCTGGTGGCCGTGGCGGCCGGAAGCCTGGGCGATCTGGACGCGCCCGGCGACGCCGCGGGATGGGACTCTCCGCCCGCGACGCTGGCGGAGCTGGTCAGGGCGGGCCTGGTGACCGTGCGGCACTCGACGCTGAAGGCGGCGGACGAGGATGGTCCCGACGAGGGCGCCCTCCCCGTGCTCACGGCCGAGGATCTGGCCCGTGGCGGCCCGCCCACGGGCACGGCGGCTCCCGAGGACGGCCTGGTGACGATCGCCGACGGCGACGTGGTGGGCTCGGCGATGACGGCCCGGGTGATCGGCAGCGGAGGAGCGGTGCTGGGGCCGCAGCTCACGCTCTTCCGGGTGGATCCCACGCGGATCGACCCGGAGTTCCTGGCCGGATTCCTCCGGTTCGCCACCGCAGGGCGGCCACACCTCGGCTCCAGCCGGGTGGACGCCCGCCGGGCGCGGGTCCCGCGCCTGTCCCTCGCGGAGCAGAGCCGGTACGGCCAGGCGTTCCGGCGGCTCCTCGACCTGGAGGACGGCCTGCGGGAGGCGGCCGCGGCGGGGGAGGCGCTCGTGCGGCTGGGAGTGGAGGGGCTCGCCGCGGGTCACCTCCGGCCTGGTAGTTGAAAGGTGTAGCTTTGCCCCGGAAAGGCCGACTGGAGGGTGCATGGTCATCGGCGACCGTTACGAGCTTGACGACCTGCCCCTGGGCCAGGGCGGCATGGGGGCCGTCTACGGAGGTCACGACCGGCGGCTCGACCGGAGGGTCGCGGTCAAGTTCCTCCGCCTGCCCGGCGGGCCCGACGACGAGCTGGAGCGCCGTTTCATCCGGGAGGCGCGCATCCTCGCACGGCTCGACCACCCGGGCGCGCCGGTGCTCTACGACTTCGGGACCTACGAGCAGCGGCTCTTCCAGGTCATGCAGTTCATCGAAGGGGTGACGGTCGCCGATCTCGTCAGCGAGCACGGCCCGCTCCCCGTCCCATGGGCGGCCGCGATCGCCGCCCAGGCCTGCGCGGTGCTCACCGCCGCGCACGCGCTGTCCATCTGCCACCGGGACCTCAAGCCGACCAACCTCATGCTCTGCCCCGACGGCAGCGTCAAGGTGCTCGACTTCGGACTCGCGATGCTCCGTGAGGGCGAGTCCGCCCAGTTCACCCGGGTCGGTCAGATCCTGGGGACTCCGGCGTACATGTCGCCCGAGCAGATCGAGCGCGGGGTGGCCGACCCGAAGAGCGACCTCTACGCGCTCGGCTGCGTGCTGCACGAGATGCTGACCGGAAGGCAGCTGTTCACCGGGCCCACGGAGTATGCGGTGTTCGACAAGCAGGTGAAGGAGCGACCGCCGCGCGTACCGGGCGTGCCGTCCGACCTGGACCGGCTGATCGCCGAACTCCTGGAGAAGCACCCGGACGACCGGCCGCCGGACGCCTACACCCTCTACCAGCGGCTGCAGCCCTTCGCGGTCGACCTGCCCATGTTGCCGGGCTTCCTGGACCAGTCGTCGGTCCCTAGCCCCGGCCGGATGTACGCGAGGATGGTCGGCCGCGTGCGCTGAGACGCCGTCGTCAACGCCGTGGAGCGCTCCGCCAGCCCGTCAGGACCTCGTCGACGCGGGAACGGATCCGGTCACGCGCCTCCATCCGGGGGACGCCGGACATCAGCAGGCGGTCGTAGTCGGTGTCCAGGTGGCGCACGCTCGCGACCACCGCGAGCGTGATCGCGTTCTCGTCGAGGACGCGGGCGGCCGCCGTCCTGCCGACCCGGCCGCTTCCGCGCTGCCCGGCGTGGAGGGCGACGGACTCCGCTCGATCCGGCGGGCACCCGGGGAACAGCCGGAGGATCTCCGCGGCCATGGCCGCCTGGAACGTCACGTCCTCGCCGGCACGCCGCTCCCGGTCGCGCTCGCGGCGGCGGAGCCGCACCTCCTCGTCGGCGAGGCACCGCTCCTCGGCCAGCGCGAGCGCCGCCTCCTCGACGAGGATTCCGAGCCGCTCGTAACGCTTGCGCCGCCGGTTGAACCGGACGACGACGGCCGACAGGCCGCTGCCCTTCTTGGCGCGGCGGCTGAGCGCCGCGTCGCCCGCGGGAAGGAAGAGCAGGTGGTCCATGTCCGCGCAGGTCAGGCAGAACGGCCGGTCCGCCTCCGTGATCATGAATCCGGCCGGGTCAGCCGCCCGCTCCCCGGCCCGCACCGCGTCCACCCGCGTCGTGGCCCCGCAGCCGGCGCAGGTCCACGACTCGGCCGGTGCGACGGCCGTCAGGTCCGGCGCGCGGTTCTGCCGTTCCTCGAGACGACGGCGGGCCGCATCGCTCATGTCCGGTGACACCCAGTGGACGCGGAACGCGCGCTCCAACTCCTCGCTGCCCGAGGTCGTGAAGCGCAGCGGCCGCCGGTCCCGGTCCGCGGAGATGTATGCGGCCTCGCCTGGGATCAGGCCGCCGCCGACCGCCCAGTCCCGCAGGTGCTCGATCGCCTCCGCCATGCGCGAGGCGTCGACCGCCGCCAGTCGTTCCAGGTCACCCGCCCGTCCCTGCCGCCAGGTGTCCACATCGGGGCCGCGCAGCCAGCGCAGGCCGGTCAGCACGTCGAGGGCCGTCACATGTTTCCGGGTGGCCAGCGCGATCTCCGCGGCCTCCGCCACCCGGCTGCCCAGCTTGCTCCGCATTCCCCCAAGCCTGCCCTACGGCGCGGGCTCGCGAGCCCGCTTGACGGCGTCCAGCAGGCCGACGGCCGCGAAGGCCGCGATGACGGCGGAGCCTCCGTACGAGACGAACGGGAGCGGCAGGCCCGTGATCGGCACGATGCCGAGCGTCATCCCCATGTTCACGAAGGACTGGAACGCCAGCCAGCAGACCACTCCGCCTGCCAGCACCGTGCCGTACGCGGACGCGCTGACGGCCGTGATCCACAGGCCCCGCCACAGCAGCAGGGTCACCAGCAGCACGATGGACGCGGTCCCGAGGAAACCGAGCTCCTCTCCGGCCACGGTGAAGATGAAGTCGGTGTGCTGCTCGGGGACGAAACGACCGGCGGTCTGCCCGCCCTGGAACAGGCCGGTCCCGAACACCTCGCCCGAGCCGACCGCGATGCGCGACTGGGTGGCGTGATAGCCCGAGCCCAGGGGATCGGCCTCGGGATGGATCAGGACCGACAACCGTCGCAGCTGGTAGGGGCGGACGAGGTCGAGCCGCCACATCAGCGCGAGGACAAGGCCGCCCAGCGCGGCGATCCCGGCGAGCCAGCGCATCCGCGCCCCGGACACCGTGATCATGCCGATCGTCACGGCCCCGAAGACGAGCGCCGTGCCGAAGTCGGGCTCCAGGGCGATCAGGATCACCGGAGGGGCCGCCAGCGCGAGGGCGAGGAGTACGGCCCGGCCGCCCGGCCGTCCGGCTTCGCGCCGCCCGCCCAGCACGCCGGCCAGCGCGAGGATCGTCGAGACCTTGGCGAACTCGGAGGGCTGGAACCCCAGCCCGGGCCCCAGCACGATCCACGCCTGCGAGCCGTTGACCGTACGGCCGAGCGGGGTCAGCACCGCGACCAGGGCGGCGAGCCCGAGCAGGTACACGGCCGGGACGTACGCCCTCAGGACCCGCGGCTCCGCCCGGGAGACGAGCCACATGAGGGCCAGCCCGAGACAGACGCTGAGCGCCTGCCGCTGGACGAGGACCGAGCCGGGGTCGGTCCGGGCGGCCGAGCTCAGGAGCAGCAGGCCGATCGCCGCGAGCGCCGCCGACGGAACCAGCAGCCCCGCGTCCAGGGGCGTGCGCGGGGCGAACGGCGCCGACCACGCCCGCAGGCCCGGCCCGGGGACGGTCATGTCCCGGAGGGGTCGGAGGCGAGGCGGGGGATGCCCTCCCGCAAGGCGCGCGCCGCTGTACCGGCCGCGTCGCGCCCGGACCACGGCACCACCACGACCACGACATACCGGGAAGGCCCGGCCGCGACGTAGCACGCCGACCAGGACGTGCCGGACCCGCCGTACGCATGGAGGGTCCTGCCCGGAGACGGGCTCGAGGACAGCGCGTGCCGTAAGCCGCGCATGGTCTCGGGGGAGACCGTCACATGGCCGTCGACGGGCGGGACGACCGCGTGCGCCACCGTGCCGTCCGGCCGCACCAGGCCGGTGGCCAGACGGGGGCTGAAGAGCGTGCCGCCGTTGACGGCGGCCGCGTAGGCCCTGGCGAGCTGGAGCGGGGTCACCAGGACGTCGTCCGCGCCGGAGGCCGGTTCCCGCTCCGGATGCCGCGCGGGGTCCGGGACGCTGCCGGCCGCCTCGTTCGGCAGGTCGATGCCGGTGCGTCTGCCGAAGCCGAACGCCGTCGCCGCGGCCGGCGAGGTGATCGCCCGAGCGGACCCGGGCGGGCGCCGCGCGACCAGGGCTCCGGAGGCGGGAAGAGCGCCGGTGTCCACACCCGCTGCGCCGCCGTGCCGCGCGGCCGTCTCCTGGCCCGCGTGGCCGGCGAGGGCGGCCACGCGTCCGGTCGAGGCCTCAAGCACGACCACCGCGCCGGCGGGGGCCCGGCCCGCCTTCGCCGCGCCGGAGGCGAGGGCCTGCTCGGCCAGGCGCTGGATCCGCGGGTCGATGCTGGTCGTGAGCGTGTTCCCCGGACGGGGCCCGCTCTCGCCCAGGACTCCGGTGACCGTCCCTCTGCTGTCGACGGCCAGCTTGCGCACGCCCGCGCGGCCCGCCAGTTCGGCGCGGTACCACGTCTCCAGGCCCAGCCCGACGAGGGCGCCGGAGCCCAGCGGGCGGCCGTCGGCGGCGAGGACCCGTCCCGCGGGCGCGGGCAGGGGAACCGTGCGGACGCGTGAGTCCGCCGCCGCCCTCGCGTAGTACGCGCCGTCGACAATCTGGAGGTGCCAGAGACGGCCGAGCACGCTCAGCATCATGGAGGAGACGACGACGGCCAGGAGCGCCACCCGCCCCCGGTGCACACCCCTACGCACGTCGCTCAGATCGACGTAGCGTGATCAGCCAGTCGCCGATCATGCGAGTAGTGTGCGGCACGGATTCCCGTAAATCAACCGCTTCCGGACGACTCAGCGGCCGTCGAGCAGGGGGCGCGAAGGGTCCCAGCGGGTGCCGTCCGCGGCGTCCCTGCGGCGGCGGGCGATGGCGGACAGGGCCTCGAGGACGACGCGGTTCCCCAGGTAGGCCGTGATCTCCGCGTGGTCGTACGGCGGGGCGACCTCGACGATCTCGACGCCCACGACGGGCAGCTCGTAACAGGTCCTCCGCACGGCGTCGAGCAGTTGACGGGCGGACAGGCCGCCGGGCTCGGGAGTGCCCGTGCCCGGGGCATGCCCGGGATCGCACACGTCGACGTCGACCGACAGGTAGACGCCGTCGCAGTCGTCGAGCGCGATGCCGTACGCCTCGGTGAGGCACGTGTCCAGGCCCCGGGAGACGATCTCGGTCATCTCATAGGAGCGCATCTTCTGCCCGGCCATCCAGTCGAGGATGTCGGGGCCCGGCCAGTAGCCGCGCAGGCCGATCTGGAGGAACCGGTCGCCGCGGATCGCCCCGGACTCGATCAGGCGGCGCATCGGCTGGCCGTGGCCGTGCAGATGCCCGAACTCGACGTCGCCGGTGTCCGCGTGGGCGTCGAAGTGCAGCATGGAGATCCGGCCGAAGCCGTGGTGGCGCGCGACGCCGGTGGCGTCGGGCAGGGCCACCGTGTGATCGCCGCCGAGCACGATGGGGATCGCGCCCGAGGCAGAGACGCGGGCGACCGCCTCCTCGATCGCGCGCAGGCTGCCCTCGATGTCGCCGGCGTAGGTCTCGACGTCACCGGCGTCGAGGACCTGGAGATCCTGGAGGGCGTCCACGCGGAGGGCCAGGCTCGGCCGGGATCCGTCGTGCGGGAGGTAGCAGGCCTGCCGGATGGCGCTCGGGCCGAAGCGTGCGCCCGGGCGGTGCGACGTCCCGCCGTCGAAGGGCGCGCCGACGATGACGACGTCCGCCCCGGCGTAGGTCTCCGCGTCCTCGAGGTCGCATCGGCCGACCCCGAGGAAGGTGACGTCAGGGCCGAACATCGGGCCGTAACGGGTCATCGGGCTCCTTCAGCGCCGGTGCCGCCCCGCGGGGTCCGGAGCCTTCCTGTCAGGTCCGGCGATGAGGCGGCGCCGTCATGGTATGTGACGTTCATCCGGAGACGAGGGGCTGTGCGACGTCCGGCGGCCCACCGGAGACCTGCGGCTCCGGCCTCGGCGTCCCCCCTGACACGAACGGGTCGAGCAGTCCGGGCGAACCGGCCGACGCGAGCCGGATCGCCTCGGCGAGCGCCACGTCCTGCACGCGGTACCCCTGGCGGCCCGCGGCGGTGGTGGCGGTCAGCGTGACGAGCCCGGCGCGACGCTGGAAGAACGAGCGCTCGATGTTCCAGCCGATGATCCCGTCGTACTCCAGGGCCACACGCCGGCGTACGAGGGAGCCCCACCGGGTGACCAGGTGACCGGCCACGAGCGCGTGCCCGAGGCTCCGGTACCGGTCGGCCGCGATCAGCGCGGTCACCGGCAGCAGGGCCAGACCGGCCACCCAGGTCCAGGCGGGCAGGTCCGACCACTCCCACAACACGAGGCAGACCACGATCCACGAGACGACCACGCCGAGGGCCCGGGTGAACCGGCGCCGCCTGGCCGCGGGGCCGTGCGGCACCAGCGGCCCGGAGACCGTGGCGGCGTCGCCGCCGAGCACCCGCACGGCCACGGACTCGGCTTCGCCCCGGGGAGCGGGCGGCAGGAGCATCGAGCCGCCTCGCTGGGCCCCCTGGCCGACCCGCAGCCCGGTCGTCACGGCGATCAGGCGGGCTCCCCGTACGGCACGCAGGAGCAGGGGCTCGCTGAACTCGAGCCCGCGCAGGCGCCGCTCCTCGATGGTGGTCGCTCTCGTGGTGATGAGACCACGGTTGACGTGCAGCGTCCCGCTGGAATGGCGGGTCAGCCGGAATCCCCAGAAGGCGAGGACGTACCCGAGCGTGGAGGCGACCGCGACGAAGACGGCCAGCACGAGGACGGCGGTCGCGATCTCCACTGGCAGGGAGAGGGATCCGAACCAGCCCAGAGTGGTCTTCACGGGCGTGATCTGCCCCAGGTTCACGTTCCCCTCGGACGCGAGCCGGGAGACGAAACCGGCGATGATGCCCACGGTGATGAGGCCGGAGAGCGTGAAGGGCCCGAACCGGATCCACTCGGGCCGCAGGGCCGCGAGCTCCGTCTCGACGCCGGCCTGCCACGGGATCGCGACCGGGGCGGCGGGGGCGTCCGCGGCAGGGCCCTCGGCCGTGGTGGCCGTGGCTGCCGTGGTGGCCGCGGTGGCCGTGCGGTTCTCGCGGTGCAGAAGCTCCACGCGCAGGTGGGCGGCCTCGGGAGCGCCGAGCGCGTCGAGCTTGAGCTCGCCGCCGCCCTTCCTGTCGGACCGGCCGGTGCCCACCTCGACCCGGGCCAGGCCGAGCACGCGGTGCAGGATGTTGGAGGTGACGTCGACCGTGCGGACCCGGTCGAGGGGCACGGTCAGCACCTTGCGGTGCAGCAGGCCCTTGCGCACCTGGACGTGCTCGGGCGTGATGCGGTAGGTGGTCGTGAACCAGCGCGTCGTGCCGAGCAGGACCGTGATCGCCACGCCGACCAGGCTCCACAGGGGGCCGTGGCCGCCGCTGCTCGAGCCGGCGACGAGGAGTCCGAGGAGGGCCGGTGCGGCCCGGACGACCTCCTGGATGGGGTGGATCACCAGCATCCGGGGGCTCAGCCGCCGCCAGTCGGTGACCGTCGCACTCACGTGGCATCACCCGCGGTCGCCTGGGCGTTGGCGGTGAGCTCGTCCACGAGCCGTTGCGCCGTCTCGCGGTCCAGCCCGCTGATGCGGACGGGCCCCGCCGCGGAAGCGGTCGTGACGGTGACGTTCGCCAGCCGGAACAGCTGCTCGAGAGGTCCCCGTGCGCTGTCGACGGTCTGGATGCGGGAGACGGGGGCGATCCGCCATTCCTGCCTGAACCAGCCCGACTGGGTGTAGACGGCCTCGGGGGTGGCCTCCCACCGATGTACCTGATAACGCCACAGCGGCATGACGACGACGTGCGCCGTCGCGAGGACGCCTGTGGCGACGAGCCCGGCCACGCGAAGAGGGACGTCACCGCCGTCGGCGATCAGCCAGACGACCTGGACGGCGATGAGGACCAGCCAGCCGACGGCGGCGTGGGCAGCCCAGTACCACCGGGCGGTGGGGCTCACCCGGTGCTGAGGGGGGCGGAGGGTCGTGGTTTCCACACCCTCAACTCTGCCCGAAGCTCCGCAACCAAGTCAGTGGGGGTGATCCTCTATTTTTCAGGACGAATGTCATATATCTGGAATCCCCGGTGCGGGCCCGCGAAGTGCCCGCGAGCCGGGCTCGCGGGCACTCCTGCTCCGGCTGGGATCGCCGGTCACTCGCCCTCGGTGGTACGTCTGTCCTTCTTGGCCTGCTTGATCGAGCGGGCCTCCTTGATGGCCGTCTTCTTCGCCTTCGCCGTGGACTTGGCGTGCTTCTTCTTCGGTGCCTCAGCCATAATTCCCCCGAATTTATGACATATCGACCTTTACGGCATCGAACAGGGTGATACCCACTGGGTGGACGGTCATCCCGCCACCCGTTCCTCCTGGACGCTCAGCGGCTGCGCGATGTCCTCGAGCGACCGCCGGGCCGCCTCCACCCCCATGAACCACTCGACCGCGCCCGCGGCCATCATCAGCAGGGCGCCGGTCACGTATCCCAGCGCGACGTTGTCCACCGATCCGCTCTCCACGAGGCGGCCGAAGAGCACGGGGCCGATGATGCCGCCGAGCCCCGTCCCGACCGCGTAGAACAGCGCGATCGCCAGGGCCCTGGTCTCCATCGGGAAGATCTCCGAGACCGTCAGGTAGGCCGAACTCGCTCCCGCGGACGCGAAGAAGAACACCACCAGCCAGCAGGCGGTCAGCGTCCCCGCGGAGAGCACCCCGGCGTGGAAGAGCGCCGCCGTTCCCAGCAGGAGCAGCCCCGACAGGGCGTAGGAGCCCGAGATCAGCGCCCGGCGGCCGACCGAGTCGAAGAACCGGCCGAGCAGGACCGGCCCGAGGAAGTTGCCGATGGCCACGGGGATCAGGTACCAGGGCGTGCTCGCGTCGGGGACATCGAAGAACGTGGCGAGCACGAGCGCGTAGGTGAAGAAGACCGCGTTGTAGAGGAAGGCCTGCCCGATGAAGAGCGAGAGCCCGACGACCGTCCGCCTCGGGTAGCGGCGCAACAACGTGGCGGCCACCTCGGTCAGCGGGGTGTGCGTGCGCTGGGTGATCCTGATCTCGCCGGCGGGCGGCTCCAACGCCTTGCCGCTGTCCTCCCTGACCTGCCTTTCGATGTCGCCGACGATGTCCTCGGCCTCCCGCTCGCGGCCGTGGATGGTCAGCCACCGAGGACTCTCCGGCACCATCCTCCTGATCAGCAGGATGCCGATCCCCAGCACCGCCCCGAGACCGAACAGGACGCGCCAGCCCACGTCGACGGGGAGCACGCCCGGATTCAGCAGAGGGACGGCGATCGCGGCGCCGACCGTGGTGCCGAGCCAGAAGGAGCCGTTGACGACCAGGTCGACCGTGCCCCGCACGCGCGCGGGGATCAGCTCGTCGATCGCCGAGTTGATCGCGGCGTACTCGCCGCCGATGCCCGCGCCGGTGAAGAACCGGCACAGGTAGAAGTACCAGGCCTCGGTGGAGAACGCCGTCGCCACGGTGGCGACGAGATAGACGGCGAGGGTGACGAGGAAGAGCTTCTTGCGGCCGAACCGGTCGGTCAGGTGGCCGAAGAACAGGGCGCCCAGGCAGGCCCCGGCGACGTAGACGCCGGCTGCCAGTCCCACCTGGCTTTCGGTCAGCCCGAGCCCGCTGTTCGCCTGGGTGATCCGTGGGCCGATGACCCCCACGATGGTGACCTCGAGCCCGTCGAGCACCCACACCGTCCCGAGGCCGGCGAGGACGAGCCAGTGCCAGCGGGCCCAGGGCAGGCGATCGAGCCGCGCGGGAATGTCGGTGCTGATTTGCGCCATATCGTCCCTTTCATCGCACGATATGGCGCCCGACTACCCGCCAGAGGGCCGGAGAATCATCGGGCGGCGGGTGGAGGGCGGCCCGCCCGCGTGTTCCCGCGACCACCCGGGCCCCGTCCGCCCCTCCTCCAGGGCGGGGTCCGGGTGGCCGCGGCGCCCGGAAATGCGGAGGCTCCGGCCGTAATCGCCTAGATCGAGTACCTGACGTGGGCGTCGAGCGGCTGCCCCTGGACGCGGGTGCCCGCAGGCCCGAGCTCGAACCAGACCGAGACCCCCGTACGGGTGGCGGAGACGCCCCAGCGCTCGGTGAACAGGTCGACGAGGTGCACGCCGCGGCCGGGCGTGCGTGCGGGCGAGGTCCAGCAGCCGCAGGCCTGCGTCGCGAGCGTCACCTGGGCGGACTCCGGGGTGGACCGCACCGCCACCGCGTAGCCCGGCCGGCTCCTGCAGGCGGCGGCGTGCCGCAGGCACTCCGCGACGAGCTCACCGATCAGCTGGACCGCGTCGTCCCGGCAGGGATGACCGTCTCCCAGACGGCCCGCGACGAAGCGCCGGGCCGCTCCCGCCTGAGACGGATCTCCAGAGAAGGGGCGCGAGATCGCGGTTCTCCCCGGGAGGTTGAGAATTGTCATCCTGTGATAACTCCCTGTGTACCCGTCAGCCAATGCGGAAGTGCGGTCCGTGCCAGACTGCATTCATCCTGCACTTTGGAATTCCGTCACGCAATACTGCGAATGCACTATTGCAAAGTTCCTTTCGTAGGGAGATGTCGTCTCATGGGGGTAGGACGCAGCCCATCGGTCCGGCTTCGCCGGCTCGCCGGTGAGCTGACGCGCCTGCGGGGTGAGTCGAGGCTCAGCAGGGAGGACGTGGCGAGCCGCCTTGGCGTGGCGAGTTCCACGGTGTATCGGATCGAGACCGGACACACCCGGCCCCAGGGCCGGACCATTCGGGATCTGCTCGACCTCTACAAGGTCCACGGCACGGAACGGCAGGCCCTCCTCGAGCTCGCTCGGGAGGCCGGTCGGCGCGGCTGGTGGCACGCGTTCGGGGACGTCCTCCCCGGGCCGTACGTCGGGCTCGAGGCGGAGGCCGCCTCGGTCCGCAACTACGAGCCGCTGCTCGTTCCCGGGCTGCTGGAGACCGAGGCCTACGCCCGTGCGGTCGTGGGGGCCGCACTGGTGAAGGACCCGGCGGAGATCGAGCGTCGGATCACGGTCCGCATGGAGCGGCAACGGCGCCTCACCATGTCCGATGGTCTGGATCTGTGGGTCGTCCTCGACGAGGCCGCGCTCCGGCGGCCCGTCGGAGGTCCGCCCGTCATGGCCGAGCAACTGCGCCGGCTGTCGGAGACCGCCGTCCAGCCGAACGTCACCCTCCAGGTGCTCCCCTTCGAGGCGGGCGCCTACCTCGGCATGGGCAGCTCGCTGGCGATCCTCACCTTTCCCGACCCCGAGGACTCCGACGTGGTGTTCCTGGAGAACATGGGCGGCGAGCTCTACCTGGAGAGCCAGGAAGAGGTCCGCAGGTATGTCCAGGTCTTCGATCATCTTCGCGCCGCCGCGCTCGGCCCGGAGAAGTCCCTGGAGAAGATCGATTCGGTCGAGAAGGAGATGACAGGACGATGAAGGGCATCCATCCGGCGCAGGACCTGACAGGTGCGGTCTGGCGCAAGGCGGTTCGTTCCAACACCGTGGGCAACCAGTGCGTCGAAGTGGCGCTCCTGAGCCAAGGCGTCGCCGTGCGCGACTCGAAGAACCCCGAAGGGCCGAACCTGATGTTCACTGCAGGGGAGTGGGACGCGTTCGTTGACGGCGTGAAGGGCGGCGAGTTCGACCTGTCCT
Organism: Planotetraspora phitsanulokensis; assembly: GCF_016863295.1. Classification (GTDB taxonomy): domain Bacteria; phylum Actinomycetota; class Actinomycetes; order Streptosporangiales; family Streptosporangiaceae; genus Planotetraspora; species Planotetraspora phitsanulokensis. The sequence continues at coordinate 143,903 of NZ_BOOP01000015.1, read as the reverse complement.
GACCCGGACCCGATTCCGTACGGCTTGCGCCTCATAGGGGCGCAAGCCGTACTCCATTTTTGAACGATTTTTTCGCCATAAAGGTCGTCAAATTGAATGAATGGGTCGGTCCCGATAGGGCAGGAGACCGGCATATGGCGAAGGCGGTGGCCGGGTCGCGAGGGCGGGCCGGGCGGCTGACGAGGGAGGACGTCATGAGCATGGGAGTCGATCCGCGGGAACTCGCCGATGACGACCTGTTCCGGGAGATTCGAAGTCTGCACGACACCCGGACCGACACTCTGCTTCACGGCTCTGACGACGCCCTCGAACGGCACACCTCCCGGACGGAGGAGCTCGAGGGCGAGTACCTCAAACGATTCCCCGACCGCCATGTCGACGCCGCGAGGCTGCGCAGCGGAGCGAGGGCGCGCAATGGGTGAAAACGAGCGATTGGGCGACGTCCAGGAGATGTCCGCCACCGAGATCAGCGTCTACGAGGCCGTCGCCTCGATGGACGTGTACGGGCGGACGGCGACGGTCCGGACGGTCGCCGCGATGGTGGGACTGCCCGAGGAGTCCGTGCGGAACGGGCTCGAGGCACTGACCCGGGGAGGCAGGCTCGTGCGCAGAGGCGAGGCCTATGTGCTGGGCCCGCACGACTGGGGGCTGGAGTACTAACTGACACCGGACGGCCGAGGCCGGGCCCGGCCTCGGCCGTCCGGCGTGCACAGTGCTTTTGACGAGGGCTTGACAACGCAAGTGATCGCAAAGGCACGGCATCGGCCGTCGTATGCTTGCGCCCATGACGCGACGGCTTGCTGAAGTTGCGAAAAAAGTGGGGGTCAGCGAGGCCACGGTCAGCCGTGTCCTCAACGGCAAGGCCGGAGTCTCCGATGCCACCCGCGAAGCGGTGCTGACCGCCCTTGACGTGCTCGGATACGAGCGGCCGACCCAGTTGCGCGGAGAGCGCGCCCGGCTCGTCGGGCTCGTCCTGCCCGAGTTGCAGAACCCGATCTTCCCGGCGTTCGCCGAGGTCGTCGGTGGCGCGCTCGCCCAGCAGGGGTTCACCCCGGTGTTGTGCACGCGCACCGTCGGCGGGGTCTCCGAGGCCGACTACGTCGACCTGCTGCTCCAGCAACAGGTCTCCGGCGTGGTCTTCGCCGGTGGGCTCTACACGCAGTCGGGCGTGGTCCACGAGCACTACCTTCGGCTGATCGACCGGCGTCTTCCGACCGTCATGGTGAACGCGGCGGCCGACCACTGGGAGTTCCCGCGCGTCTCCTGTGACGACACGATCGCGGTGGAGCAGTCCCTGGGGCATCTGCGCGCGCTGGGCCACGAGCGCATCGGCCTGATCGTGGGGCCGCCGGATCACATGCCGTCGATCCGCAAGCTGGACGCGTTCCGGGCGCAGGGCGGCGAACGGGTCGAGCACACCATGCACTCGCTGGAGGGCGGCCACGCCGCTGCGGTGAAGCTGCTGCGGCAGCAGGTCACCGGCATCATCTGCGGAAGCGACCCGCTCGCGCTCGGCGCCATCAGGGCGGCCCGGCGCGAGGGATTGCGTGTGCCCGCCGACGTCTCGGTCATCGGTTACGACGACTCGGCGCTGATGAACTGCGTCGACCCGCCGCTGACCACCGTGCGCCAGCCGATCGAGGCGATGGGCAGGGCGGTCGTCGAGTTGCTGGTCAGCCAGATCGACGGCGCCGCCGTCGCGACCGGAGAGCTCCTCTTCGAGCCCGAGCTCGTCGTCCGGTCCTCGACGGGACGAATGGGAGCACTCGCCGGCTGAGCGTTCGGGCGAATCCTGATGAGAATGGATTTGTACGGCAAGAACGGAACCCGGAGAAGGAGGCGTCCACTCCTTCTCCGGGCCTCCCGTCGAAGGAGGCGTCCACTCCTTCAACGGGCTTCCGTTCCGACTACGAGGCGTACGCCTCGAACTCGGAGATCTGGCCGGCGGGCCAGCCGGTGTTGCCGGTGATGTTCAGCCGCAGGTAACGCCTGCCGGTCGCCGGGAAGGTGATCGTCGCGGTGTTGCCGCCGGCGGGGTTGAACGTGTAGCCGGTGGATCCCACGATCGTGCTGTAGGTCGAGCCGTCGGTGCTGCCCTGAAGGGACAACGTCTGGGTGCGGGTGGCCCAGGCCGCGGCGGGCGGCAGCTTCAGGACGACCCGGCCGACGCTGGTGGCGGAGCCGAGGTCGACGGTCAGCGTCTGGGGGAAGGCGTTGTTGGCCGACTCCCAGTAGGTGTCCGCGTTGCGGTCGTCCGCGTTGCCGGCCACGTAGACGTCGGAGTGGCTGCTCGCGGTGATCGGCCTGCCTCCCGCCAGGTTCCCCCCGGCCGGAGGAGTGGGGGTGGGCGTGGGCGTGGGAGTCGGGGTCGGGGTCACCGGCGGCGGGGTCGATCCGGACCCGTAGACCTCCAGCGCGGAGAGCTGCCCCGCCGGCCACCCCGTGTTGCCCGTGACGGTGATCCGGACGTAACGGACGGAGGCCGTGTTGAACGAGATGTTCACGGTGTTGCCGCTCGCGGGGTCGAAGGCGCGTCCCGCCGACGCGGAGAGCGTCGTGAAGTTCGACCCGTCGGTGCTGCCCAGGACGGACAACGTCTGGGTGCGGGTGGCCCACGCGGCACTCGGCGGCAGCTTCAGCGCGACCCGGTTCACGGACGCGACGCCGCACAGGTCGACGGTGATCGACTGCGGGAAGCTGTTGTTGGCCGACTCCCAGTAGCTGCCCGCGTCGCCGTCCACCGCGTTCGCGGGGACGAACGACTGGGTGCTGCTGGTCGCGGTGGCGGGCTTGCCCCGGGCCAGGTCGCCGGTCCCGACGGAGCAGGTGGGCGGAGTCGGTGTGGGGGTCGGCGTGGGGGTCGGGGTCACCGGGGGCGTGGGAGTGGGGGTGTCGGGCGGCGGCGTGCCGGTGCCGTCGTAGATGTAGTTCGGGGCGGGCCACTGACCGGTGCAGGTGGTCGAGGACGGGCTCCAGCCGGAGTTGCCCGTGCCGTACACGGGGGTGAATGCGGTGCCCACGCAGTTGTGGATCGCGGTGCCCGCGCCGATGTGGGCGGCCGTCACGTTGGTGAACGTGGCCGACGCCCCCGACTGCGCCTGGATCATGTACGTGCCGGTGCCGTCGATCTTCACGTTGCTGAAGTTGACGGTGCTGGTGCTGCCCTCGATGAACTGGATGGCCTCGTACGAGCTGTCGATGATGTCGGTGTCGGTCACGTTGATGGTCGCGTTGACGGGTTCGTTGAGCCCGTCGAACCAGATGGCGCCGACGCCGAAGTTCCAGTTGTAGTCGCTGTTGCCGGCCCGGATCAGGGTGTTGCGGGCGGCCGTGATGGTGCCGGCGACCGCGGTGCCCTGGCCGGAGTTGACGCCCGGATAGCGGTTGGCGATGTGGATGCCGCCGCCGTTGGTGACCGTGTCGCTCACCACGTTGTCGGTGATCTTTATGTCCCTGCCGCCGTACGTGACGATGTTGTTGGCGAGAACCGGCGCGACCACGGTGTTGAAGGTGAACGAGTTGTTGACGTTCGCCACCCGGTCGGGCCACATCGCGAGGCCGTCGTCCCCGGTGTTGCGCACGAAGGTGTTGGTCACCGTGGAGTTCGTGACGCCGGTGTGGAAGTTCACGCCGTCGGCGGTCTGGTCGAGGATCCGGCTGTTCTTGATGGTGAAGTTGTTCATCGGGCCGTCCATCCAGGCCCCGACCTTGGTGTGCTGGATCCAGAGGTTGTCCACCACCGAGTCGGTCATCGCGCCGCCGAGGGCGTTCACCTGGTCCTCGTCCACCCGCTCGGTGATCTCACCGATGATGGCGAAGTCCCTGAGGGTGACTCCCCGGCTCGGGCCGCCCGCCTCGTGGGACCGGACGGGGCCGGTGTAGCCGCCGCCGCTGACGTACTTGCCGTAGATGCCGGCGGCTCGGTTGCGTTGGGTGGGGTTGCGGCCGGTGAGCACGCTGTACCAGGGGCCGGCGCCGCGGAGCGTCACACCGTCCACGACCACGTGGTCCCAGAGCGTGTAGGTGCCGGCGGGGATGTAGACGGCCTTGCCCTGCGCCTTTCCGGCGTCGACGGCCGCCTGGAACGCGGCGGTCGAGTCGGTCGTGCCGTTCCGTACGGCGCCGAAGTCGTCGACGTTCAGCGATCCGGCGGGCTGGGGGATCGGGTCGGGCACCAGCTCGAAGTCGGCGAGGTCGACCACGAACCAGGGGGAGGCCGAGGTGGACGCCACCTGGATCCGGACCTTGGTTCCGGCCGCCAGGGTGGAGCCGAACATCGTGCGGGTCTCGTCGTAGAAGTGGTGAGGCTGGTTGCCCGGCTGGTTGCCGAAGGGGTAGCCGCCGTAGTACCAGCCGTACTTCGAGGTGAACGACAGGTCCTTCAGCTTGGTCCCGTTGACGCGCAGGTCGACGGGGGCGGTGATGCCCGTGCCGGCCGCGTTGTCCGGGACGCTGTAGCGCACCGTCATCGCGTTCGCGGCCTTGGGCAGGGTGAACTCGACGTACTCGCCCGCGGCGTCGAGCCGTACGGCCCGGCGTCCGGAGGCCTCTGACGGCAGGCGTGTGTACACCCGGTCGGATCCGATCACTTCGCCGTTGGTCGCGGCCGACTCGGCCTCGATCTCGGTGAAGGGCACGGTCGCGCCGCGTCCGGGAACGGAGAACGGCGACGGCGAGACGGCCGCCGACGAGGTGCCCGGGAACGTGACCACGCTCCCCAGAGCGATCAGCGCCCCGGCCACCGCGATGGCGGCGGCTCCGGATCGTTTCATGAGTGGCCCTTTCTGCATGAAGATCCGCGAGGGACGACGGGGACGCTGAAGCCGTCGTACCTCCGCAACATGGTGAGGTGGCCCACACATTAGGTTGGGGGACACGTAACTGCAATATTTCGACGACAAGTCGCAATATCACGCCACAGTTACCGAAGTCGACAAACCGCAGGTGAACGACCTGATGGAACGATCCGCCGCAGGTCAAATTTCCCTGACTGCCGGTGAGGTTTCCTGACTGGCTGCGCAAGCCCATGAAAGTGCTTGCGCTATTTGTCGTATAGTTGCGCCTATGACTCGACGGCTTGCGGAAGTGGCCAAGAAGGTCGGCGTGAGTGAGGCGACCGTGAGCCGCGTGCTCAACGGCAAGCCCGGCGTCTCCGAGACCACTCGTGAGACGGTGCTGACCGCGCTCGACGTGCTCGGATACGAGCGGCCGACCCAGTTGCGCGGAGACAGGGGCCGCCTGGTCGGCCTGGTCCTTCCCGAGCTGCAGAACCCGATCTTCCCCGCCTTCGCCGAGATCGTCGGCGGCGCTCTCGCGCAGCAGGGTTTCACCGCGGTGTTGTGCACCCGGACGGTCGGCGGGGTGTCGGAGTCGGACTACGTCGACCTGCTCCTCCAGCAGCACGTCTCGGGCATCGTCTTCGCCGGCGGCCAGTACGCCCAGGGCGACGCGCCCCACGACCACTACGAGCGGGTGCTGGATCGCAAGCTCCCCGCGGTGCTGGTCAACGCGGCCGTCGAGCACCTGGGATTCCCCCAGGTTTCCTGCGACGACGCGGCGGCCGCCGAGATGGCGCTCAGTCACCTGTTCGCTCTCGGGCATCGCCGGATCGGCATGCTCCTCGGCGCCCCCGACCACGAGCCCTCGCGGCTCAAGCTGGCCGCCTATCGTGCGTTCGCCGAAGCGAACGACCTCGAACTGCCGGCCGACCACGTGGAACACACCATGTTCTCGGTCGAGGGCGGGCACGCTGGAGCGGCCAGGCTCATCAAGGCGGGCGTCACCGGGGTGATCTGCGCGAGCGACGTTCTTGCCCTGGGGGCCATCCGGGCGGCCCGCCGCGCGGGCCTTGCCGTACCTGAGGATTTCTCGGTCATCGGTTACGACGATTCGGCCCTGATGAACTGCATCGATCCGCCGCTGACCACGGTCCGCCAGCCGATCGACGCCATGGGCCGGGCGGCCGTCGAGCTGCTGGTGGCGCAGATCGACGCCGCGATCGTCCCCGCGAACGAGCTGCTCTTCGAGCCCGAACTGGTGGTCCGGTCCTCGACCGCGCCCGCGCCGCGTTCGGTCCGGCAGGGGTCCGCGGGTTCTCCGAGTTTGCCGGCCGGGCGTTCCGCGTCCGCGTCATCTGCGTCGTCTGTGACACCTGGGTCGTCCGCGGCCGGGTCGGCTCCGCGGCGCCCGGCCGCCAGAGCCGAGTAGACACGGCCTTCCGGAGCCCCTGGACCCCTTGTGTCCAGGGGCTCCGTCGTTTCACGCGGTGTGACAACGATCAGGCGTTGCGGTTTCGCCGGATTCACTGTCACTTTTTTGCATCATGAATGCCGGAGTATTGCTGGGTTCTGCATGGCTCTGTATGTTTCTCGCAACCGAGCTGGATCGGAGGCGCCCCCCATGCCCCCGAGACAGCGAGCTCCAAGACGGGTCGTGGTGCGCCGTTCCAGGAGGGAACAATCATGAAACCCCGCAAGCTTTCAATAGTTCTGGCCGCGGGCTTGGCCCTCGCGGCGGCGGGCTGCGGCAGCGGCAACGACAGCGGCGACGCCGCCAACAAGTCCGCCGCGCCGTCCGCCAACCCGAACGCCCCGGTGTCGATCAGCGTCAACTGTGAGCCGCCGAAGACGAACAAGGCGGAGCGCGCAACGTTCGAAGAGGACGTGGCGGGCTTCCAGAAGCAGTACCCGAACATCACGGTCTCCAAGGTCACCGACGCCTTCCCCTGTTACGACCCGAAGACCTTCGAGCCCAAGCTGGCCAGCGGCGAGCTCGAGACGGTCTTCTACGTCAACTTCCCCAACGTGGGCCGCCTCATCGAGAGCGGGCAGGCCGCCGACATCTCGTCCTACGTCACCGAGCTGAAGACCTACCCGGACTACAACAGCTCGCTCGACCTGTTCAAGAAGGACGGCAAGGTCTACGGTCTGCCGACCGACGGCTACGGCATGGGCCTCGTCTACAACAAGGACGTCTTCACCAAGGCCGGCCTCGACCCGAACAACCCGCCCAAGACCTGGGCCGAGGTGCAGGCCGCGGCCAAGAAGATCGCCGCGCTCGGCCCCGGTTACGTCGGGTACGGCGAGTACAGCGGCGGCAACACCGGTGGCTGGCACTTCACCGCCTCCCTCTACGGCCGTGGCGGCTCGGTCATCAGCGACGACGGCAAGAAGGCCGCCTTCAACACCCCCGAGGGCAAGGCCGTGCTGCAGAACCTCCAGCAGATGCGGTGGACCGACAACAGCATGGGCTCCCAGCTGTACATCGAGTGGCCGGCGCTCATGAAGGCCATGGCCGGCGGCAAGATGGGCATGATGCTGGGCGCGCCCGACGTGCTCATCTCGCTCCGCAACGACTTCGGCGGCAAGTTCGAGAATTACGCCGTCACCGCCCAGCCCGAGGCCAAGGCCCTGCTCAACGGTGGCGCAGGCTACATGATCAACCCGAAGGCCACCCCGGACCAGATCAGGGCCGGCCTCAAGTGGATCGAGTACAAGTTCCTCACCCCGGGCAAGGGCCAGCTCGACTACGTGCGGGCCAAGAGCCAGGACCTGACCGTCGGCCAGCCCTACCCCGACCTGTACGGCGCGGACACGGCGTCGGGCAAGGCCGTCACCGACCTGCGCGCGGCGAACGCCAACATCGACGCCGCCCAGTTCGCCGGATGGGTCGAAGGCTCCAAGGGCATCACGCCGAAGCCGGAGCCGGGGCCGTACGCCCAGGAGATCTACGCGATTCTCGACACCCCGATGTCGGCAGTCCTCACCAGGAAGGACGCCAACGTCGACCAGCTCCTGTCCGACGCCGAGGCGAAGGTCAACTCCATGCTCGCCTCGAAGAGCTGACCGTTCGATAATCCGGGGCGCCGCCCGTGGCCGTGATCTGGCCGCGGCCGGCGCCCCGGCAAGCACGTCGAGATCGGAATCACAACGATGACCACAGCGAGTATCCCGGTAGCGAACCGCAGGCGGCGGCAGCCCACGAAGCTGCGGCGTGCCGTGCGACGCAATCTGACCGCCTACGGATTCCTCTGCGGCGCTCTGATCTGTTTCGCGTTCTTCTCCTGGTATCCGATGGTCCGGCAGGTCATCCTCAGCTTCCAGAAGACGAACTTCGTGGACGCGCCCGAATGGGTGGGGCTGAAGAACTTCCGCACCGTCTTCAGCGACCCGGCCTTCGCGCCCGCGTGGATCAACACGGCGATGTTCACACTGCTCGCACTGCTGTGCGGCTACGTGATCCCCTTCATCACCGCGCTCATCCTCAACGAACTACGGCACGCGCGCGCATACCTGCGCTTCGTCGTCTACCTGCCGGTCATGTTGCCGCCCGCGGTGGGCGTCCTGCTGTTCCAGTGGTTCTACAACCCCGACTACGGGCTGTTCAACCAGGTCCTCAGCTTCTTCCACCTGCCCGGGCTCCAGTGGCTCAACTCGACGAGCACCGCCCTGATCTCGCTGGTCATCGTCTCCACCTGGATGAACATGGGCAGCGGCACCCTGATCTACCTCGCCGCTTTGCAGACCATCCCGAGCGAGCTGTACGAGGCCGCGGAGCTGGACGGCGCCGGCCTCTTCAAGCGGATCAGGCACATCACGATCCCGCAGACCAAGCTGATCCTGCTGGTGATGTTGCTGCTGCAGATCGTGGCGACCATGCAGGTCTTCATCGAGCCCTATCTGCTCACCGGCGGCGGCCCGGAGAACTCGACGGTCACCGTCGTCTATCTCATGTACCAGTACGCCTTCAACTTCGGCAGCCTGAACGCGGGCAACGCCCTCGGGCTGATGCTGATGCTCGTGCTCATGGTGTTCTCCGCCATCTACCTGCGCATCTCGCGCGACAACACGGTGTGAGGGGAGCGACCATGTCCAACGTCACCGTCACGCCGGGCCGTTCCGCGCAGACGCCTCTCACTCCCGGCCGGGACGATCGCGACGGTCGCCGGCAGCGGCGCCCGCGCAAGCCGATCAACACGCAGTTCCGCACCGCCGTCTCGCCGCACCAGCTCAACACGACCCACGGCCGGATCATCTACTGGATCGTGCTGGTGATCGTGGTCGTCAGCTTCACCGCCGCGTTCGTCTTCCCGCTCTACTGGATGATCACCGGCGCGATGAAGTCGACGGAGGAGCTCAACTCCATCCCGCCGACCTTCCTGCCGGAGCACTTCTCGCTGGACGGCTACGCCCAGGCGTGGGACCTGCTGGAACTGGGCCGGCTGCTCGGCAACACGGCCCTCTACGCGGGCGGCGCCTGGCTGCTGACCCTCGCGTTCGACGTCTCGGCGGCCTACGCCCTGTCCAAGCTCCGCCCGGTGCTCGGCAAGGTCGTCCTGGCCCTGATGTTGTCGACGCTGATGATCCCGCCGCTGGTCATCATGCTGCCGGCGTACCTCACCGTGAAGGACGTGCCGTTCTTCCACTGGGACCTGCTCAACACCCCGTGGGCGATCTGGCTGCCGGCCGCGGCGAACGGATTCAACGTCTTCCTGCTCAAGCGCTTCTTCGACTCGATCCCCAGGGAGCTGCTGGAAGCCGCCGAGATCGACGGCGCGTCGCCCGGCCGCATCCTGTGGTCCGTGGTGATGCCGATCTCCCGTCCGATCCTCGGCGTGGTCTCCATCCTCACGGTGGTGAACGTCTGGCGGGACTTCGTCTGGCCGCTGCTGGTCCTGCCGGACAGCGACAAGATGTCCATCAGCATCGGCATCGCCTCGCTGTCCTCGCAGATGCCGCAGAACGTGCTGGTCGCCTCACTGGTGATCGCGAGCATCCCGACCATCGTCGTCTTCTTCATCTTCCAGCGCCACATCATGGCCGGTCTCACCGCCGGAAGCCTCAAGGGCTGAGGGCCTTCACCCGTAAGGAGCTGTATTCAGCATGCCCGCCAGCATGTCCCCGGGGACGATTCGCAATCCCGACGGATGGTGGAGGGGTGCCTCGATCTATCAGGTCTACCTGCGCAGTTTCGCCGACGGCAACGGCGACGGCACAGGTGACCTGGCAGGGCTGCGGGCACGTCTCCCGTACCTCTCCAAGCTCGGCGTGGACGCCATCTGGCTGAACCCGTGGTACCCCTCGCCCATGGCCGACGGCGGCTACGACGTGGCCGACTACCGGAACATCGAGCCGGTCTTCGGCACCCTGGCCGAGGCGGAGAAGCTCATCGAGGAGGCGCACGAACTCGGCATCCGCACCATCGTCGACGTCGTCCCCAACCACGGCTCCGACCAGATGGTCTGGTTCCAGGAGGCGCTGGAGGCCGGTCCCGGTTCGGAGGCTCGGGAGCGGTTCTGGTTCCGTCCGGGGAACGGCGACGGCCCGCCGAACGGCTGGAAGTCGATCTTCGGTGGGCCGGCGTGGACCCAGGTCCCCGACGGCGAGTGGTACCTCCACCTGTTCGCGCCCGAGCAGCCCGACTTCAACTGGAACAACCCCGCCGTGCGGGAGGAGTTCCTCGACGTGCTGCGCTTCTGGTTCGACCGCGGCGTCGACGGCATCCGCATCGACTCGGCGGCCGTGCTCGTCAAGGACCTCGACAGCGTCGAGGAGTCCTACACCGACCACGACGGCGTCCATGAGATCTACCGCGAGTGGCGCCGGATCGCCGACGAGTACGGGAACCGGGTCCTGATCGGCGAGGTCTGGCTGCCCGACCAGGAGCGGTTCGCCCTGTACCTGCGTCAGGACGAGATGCACACCGCGTTCAACTTCGCCTTCCTGGCGAGCCCATGGGAGCCGGACGCCCTGCGCGACGTCATCGACATGACGCTGGCCACCCACGTGCCGATCAGCGCCCCCGCGACCTGGGTGTTGTCGAACCACGACGTCACCCGGCCCGCGACCCGGTTCGGCAGGGCGGACACGTCCTTCGACCACGCCGACCGCAAGCACGGCATGCCGTCCGACTTCGAGCTCGGGACCCGGCGCGCGCGGGCGGCCGCCCTCCTGGCGATGGCCCTGCCCGGCAGTGTCTACGTCTACCAGGGCGAGGAGCTCGGCCTGTGGGAGGTCGAGGACATCCCCGACGACCTGCGCGAGGACCCGATCTGGGCCCGGTCGGGACACACCGACCCGGGTCGCGACGGTTGCCGGGTTCCGCTGCCGTGGTCGGGCGGCGAGCCGGCGTTCGGCTTCAGCACGGGCACTCCCTGGCTGCCGCAGCCCGCGGGCTGGAGCACGATGACGGTCGAGGCCCAGCTCGACGACCCCGGATCGATGTTGTCGCTCTACCGCGCCGCTCTGGGCATCCGCCGCGAGCGGCTCGGAGACGGGGTGATGACCTGGCTGCCCCTGGGGGACGGCGTCCTGGCCTTCACTCGCGAATCCGGCCTGATCTGCGTGGTCAACCTCGGCTCCCAGCCGGTACGGCTCCCGCCGCACGAGTCGATCCTGCTGACGAGCGGACCCCTTGACGGTGATCTTCTGCCCACCGACACCACCGCCTGGCTTTCCTCCTGAAGGTAGGTCACACCCCCCATGGTCAGATCTCTCTTATCCGTGTCGCTCTTATCGGGGGCCCTCGCGGCCACCGGTCTCGTGGCGCTGTCGGCCCCCGCCTCCGCCTCCAGCGGGGCGTCGCCCGTCGTGACGCGCGCCGCCCTCGCCCCGTCGCTCGTCACGGGCCGGGGCGCGAGCGTCGACTTCGCCGAACAGGAGGCGGAGAACGCCGCGACGAACGGCTCGGTCATCGGGCCGGACCGCACCGCGTACACGCTGCCCGCGGAGGCGTCAGGCCGTAAGGCGGTCAAGCTGACGCCCGGTCAGTACGTCGAGTTCACGCTGCCGAGCGCGGCCAACGCGATCACCGTGCGGTACAGCATCCCCGACGCGCCGGGGGGCGGGGGCATCACCTCGCCGCTCGACGTCACGGTGAACGGCAAGAACCGCACCACCATGACGCTCACGTCGCAGTACGCGTGGCTGTACAACCAGTATCCGTTCACGAACGACCCGAACGCCGACCTGCTGCACCCCGACTGGTGGATCACTGAGTGCGCCTGCGTGCCCAACGCGACGACGCCGACGCCGACGATCACCAAGCCGTTCCGCCCGAACCACTTCTACGTCGAGCAGCGGCTGCTCCTCGGCAAGAAGTACCGCGCGGGCGACAAGGTGCGGCTGACGGTGCCCGCGGGAGCCAAGGCCGCGTGGACGGTCGTCGACCTGCTCGACTCGCAGCTCGTCGGCGCACCGAAGGTCAACCTCGTCGCGGCCAACGTGCTGGCGTTCGGGGCCGACCCGTTCGGCAAACGCGACTCCGCCGGGGCGTTCGACAAGGCCATCGCGTTCGCGAAGCGCACCCACCTGAAGGTCTACATCCCGCCGGGCACCTACCAGGTGAACCGCCACATCATCGTTGACGACGTGACGATCGAGGGCGCCGGCAGCTGGTACACGATCATCAAGGGCCGCGAGGTCGCGCTCAGCACACCGGCCCCCGACGGCTCGGTGCACACCGGGGTCGGCTTCTACGGCAAGGACGCGTCCGCCGGCGGCAGCAGGAACGTCCACCTGTCCGGCTTCGCGATCGAGGGCGACGTCCGCGAGCGCATCGACACCGACCAGGTGAACGGCATCGGCGGCGCGATGAGCGACTCGACCATCGACGGCCTCTACATCCGTCACACCAAGGTGGGCCTGTGGTTCGACGGGCCGATGAAGAACGTGAAGGTCACGAACAACGTCATCGTCGACCAGATCGCCGACGGCCTGAACTTCCACACCGGCGTCACGAAGTCACTCGTGAAGAACAACTTCGTCCGTAACACGGGTGACGACGCCCTCGCCATGTGGTCGGAGAAGGTCTCCAACACCGGCAACACCTTCGACCACAACACCGTGCAGACGCCGGTGCTGGCGAACGGCATCGCCATCTACGGCGGTACGGACAACACGGTGTCCAACAACCTGATCGCCGACCCGATCCGGGAGGGCAGCGCGATTCAGGCGGGCTCCCGCTTCGGCGCCGAGCCGTTCGCCGGGCACCTGTGGATCACCGACAACACCACGGTCCGCGCCGGCACGTACGAGCTGAACTGGAACATCGGCCTCGGGGCCATCTGGCTGTACGCGCTGGAGAAGAACATCGACGCGGACATCCAGGTCGTCGGGGACCACTTCCTCGACAACACCTACAACGCGATCATGCTGGTCAGCGACTTCCCGGTGAAGGACCTGTACTCGATCACGAACGTCCACTTCAAGGACATCAGGGTCGACGGCACGGGCACCTCGGTGGTCAGCGCCCGCGTGAAGGGGTCGGCGACCTTCGAGAACGTGGACGCCCGCAACGTCGGCGCGGTCGGCGTCAACAACTGCGGATCGTTCAACTTCACGCCCGCCGGCTCGGAGTTCTCGCTGACGGACCTCGGCGGCAACGACGGCGGCGGCACCACCGGCCCGTGGCTCGCCCCCTGGGAACTGCCGAACACCATCACCTGCGACGACCGCCCACCGGTCGTCGCGCCCCCGGCGCCGTCCCCCTGGTCGTAGGGACGCCGCACAACCTGGTCGGCGGCGAGGCGCTTCGAGCCTCGCGCCGGCCGGACACCTACTCCGGGAGGCGGGTTACCACCCGCCTCCCGGACGCCAGCACTTCAACCGGCCGTACGGCCAACGCAGTCAAAGGCGCATCCCACCGGGATGCGCCTTTGCGCCATTCGACCATGTGCAGCAGGGCCCGAAGGACATCGCTCCTCCGGACCCCTTCGGTGCGTTTGCTGGCGTGTCTGCGCCGCGTCGACGCTTGTTGATCAAAGAGGTGGCCGGTCGAACTGGCCGCTCTTGATCGCTGTTACAAAGCCATCCCATTCCTCATGATTGAAGATCAGGACAGGGCTGTCGTCGCCTGCCTTGCTGTCTCGAAGACCGACCCAGCCATCCCGGAACGCCACTTCAACGCAGTCGCCACCGGTGCACGACTGCTCCCAGAGAGCGTTGTGGAATGAAGGTTGGCTCACCATGCGCGCTCCCGGGGATCGGCTCACTCAAGAGTGAGAGACATCGCCGACAGCAGTTTAATCTATGCCGTTCTTTATCGGTATGTCCGCATTGTTGGGTAGGTGCGAGCATTCGCCCGCCTCGCGGCCAACAGCCTACTTCGGCATGTCGTAAACGCCCGCCTTTGCGGCTATTACGAAGTTCTGCCACTCGCGATGCGAGTAGCGAAGGCCTCCGCTGCCTGGATCTTTCGAGTCGCGAAGGAAGACTGCGTCGGTATCGACTGCTACTTCAACACAGTTTCCGGAGGTGCAGCGGGAAGCGATGTGCCACTTCAAGTCCGACTGTGAAACCTCGATCGATGGTTCCATCCTGTTTCCCTGTCCCTAGGCTACGATGCTCTCGAGACAGCCGATCATTCCTGTGGTCCAATTTCACTAAAGTCCGATATCGCCCTGGCAATGCGTTTGATGGACTCTTTCGGCGGCATCGCGACCGCGCGGATGCTGTCGACCGCCTCTTGAAAGATCTCTATTTCTGCTGGCTTCTCCAAATACTCCGCACGGTCAGGTGACTCGCGGTATACCACTTTCGATAATGTCGGATCCTTGATCTCGAACATCACGAAGGGGCTGTCCGCACACATGTAAGGGCCCTGGGTGAAAGGGATGACCTGGATCGTCACATGTGGCAATCGGGCTAAATCAAGCACACGTTCGAGTTGGGCAATCATCAGCGCCCTGTCGCCAACCAGTCGACGTAGAGCCGCCTCGTCGATGAAGGTCCAGTATCGAGGGGGCTCCTTTTGTGTGTGCAACTGTTGTCGCTTGATCCGTGCCTCCACACGGCGATCCAGGACGTCGGAACGTATGCCTGGCAGGAGGCCCTCAATCAATGTCCGGGCATACTCCTCGGTCTGGAACAGGGCCGGTAGGAACGTGATCTGGAGCTCTGTGATCGAGAACGCGGCCGCTTCCAGGTCCATGTACATGTACAGGTTGTCGTTGCCGAGGTCTCCCAGTTCATGCTTGACGCCTGGCTGACGTGACTCACGCGCCAGATTCATAAGATGAGTGACGGTCTCCTCGGGGACGTCGTATATGCGACAGAGATCGCGCACATCCCTCAAGCTCGCACCGCGCTGACCGGTCTCCAGTCGACTGATTTTCGCGGGGCTGCAAAGCAACTGTTGGGCAACCTGCTCGACGGTCAAGTTTGAAGCGTGTCGAAGCGCTCTCAAGCGACTCGCCAATTGACGGCGGCGAAGGGTCTGATTGCTTCCGGCCATCGGCGCCCACCCACTTCCTTGTGCCGTCGCCGACGGGCCTGAAGGAGGTCCTCGGGTTGCAGCCTAGCACTACGCAGGGCATGTACCGTCGGCAAACAACTAATGGCAATTGCCAAATGTAGGTTGCCGCTGGCAATGGGCGGGTAATGACGACATAAGCCTCAACGTGGCGGCGTCCGCGCCAGTTCCGGAGGGGAGGCGATGGTCCTTAGGGGTTCGAGACCCAGGCGCGGTTCTTCAGTTCAGATGCACCGCTGGGCCGATGCAGGCACATCGACCCAGCGCAGAAGACCACCCAAAGTCGCTGCTCAAGCAAAGGACGATCCCGGTGAATACTAACCACCTCGGCATCCGGAATACTTCCCGCTCCGAGTTACGGATGCGCATCATCACCCTCTTATGGTCCGTCAGCGAAGCCGTCTTCGCCGAAGTAGACGCGTTCGCGTGGGTACAGAACTGGGAGATCAAGCGCACCTGGCACAGCCGCACCTACCGTGACAAGCAGTTCAACGCTCTCATCACCTGTCGGGCCTGCGAGGCGACAGGAAAGGCCGGCGACCGGCCGTGCCGTACGTGCGGGGGATTCGGACGGGTGAATCTGCTCGAACCGCCGCCCAGGCCGGAAGGGGAGGACAGCGGCGCTGAAGGCGTCACCACCCAGCCGGCGCGTGACGAGCGTCCTCCAGGAGCGCTCACGTGAGACACGGACTCCAGCGTCACAACCGCCTGGTCGCGCGGTTCGTCGAGAGCGCGGTGGTCCCCGTCGCCCGTCCGGGTCCGTTCACGGTTCTCTGGAGGTGGCGGTACGAGGCCGCCCTGCTGGTCGGTGTGCCCGCGCTGGTGGCCGTGTCCTGGCGGGCGATCGGCATGGCGCCGACGATCGTCGGGGCGGCGGTGATCTGCCTGGTGGCCGCCGTGCTTCCGCAGGCGCGCCGGGAGGTCGAGGCCAGGTTCTGGTGCGTGGTGACACCGCATCGGGTGCGCGAGGCGTGCGCGGAGGCGCTGATCGTCACGCGCAAGGGCAAGCTGCCGATCATCGTCCACACGAAGCCCGAGCCGTTCGGAGAGCGGCTGTGGATCTGGTGCCGCGCGGGGACGAGCCCGGGAGATCTGGAGAGGGCACGCGAGCTCATCGCGGCCTCGTGCTGGTTCGCGAGGGACGTACGAGTGATGCGGCACCCGGACCGGGCCTCGCTCGTGATCCTCGATGTGGTCAGGCGAGCCGAGCACGGGGAACGTGAATGGACGTCCGCACCCACCATGTGGGCGAGGCGGACGATGCGCAAATAGCGCGCAAGGGGGTGCTCGGCTCGCCTGCTCGCGAGGACGCGGCGGTCGTACGGCGGATCAGGCGGAGTGCCTGCCGTGGGCGGGGGCGGGGGAGCCGGAGGGGGAGACGAGCACCGCGGTGCAGAACGCGCAGCGGCGCGCGGCGACGGGGATGTCGCTCAGGCACTCGGGGCACTGCTTCTCGGTGACGGCCTTGTCCCGGGTGAGGAGGCCGAGCAGGCGGGTCATGGGCAGCACGACCAGCCAGTAGATGACGGCGGCCACGATGAGGAACGACAGGGCGTGGTTGACGAAGTCGCCGTACTGGAACTGGGCGCCGTTGAGCTTGAAGGAGTAGTCCGCGAAGTCGGGCTCGCGCCCGCCCGTCACCGCGCCGATGAGCGGGGTGATGATGTCCGAGACCAGGGCGTCGACCAGGCCGCTGAACGCGGCTCCGATGACGACCGCGACGGCGAGCTCGACCAAATTGCCGCGCACGAGGAATTTCTTGAATCCGGTCATGGGGGTATGACCTATCCGGTTTGGTCAACACTGTGCAACCTGGACGGAAAGATCTCGGTTATGGCTCGATGTGACGGGCTGTCCGGAGCGACAGTCCTCACGGCTGACGCCGCAGGTCCGACGACAGGCGGGCGGCGCGAGTGGTGAGATAGTCCCGCTCCGGGGTGCTGGTCGTACGGCCGGCCGCCGCGCGGTAGTCGTCGACGGCGGCCTGACGGTCCCCGGCCATCTCCAGCAGGTGTGCGCGGGTCGCGTAGAAGCGGTGGTGCTCCGCGAGCCTCCCGTCGGCGTCGAGCGCCTTGAGCATGTCGAGCCCGGTCGCGGGACCGTGGACCATGGCGGCGGCGACGGCCCGGCTGAGCGTGACCATGGGGTTGTCCGACATGCGTTCCAGCAGGCCGTACAGGGCCAGGATCTGCGGCCAGTCGGTCTCCCCGGCCGTGGCCGCCTCGTCGTGGACCGCGGCTATCGCCGCTTGGAGCTGGTACGGCCCGACCGCGCCCCTGGACAGCGCGGCGGTGATGAGCGCGACCCCCTCCGCGACGGCGCCGGCGTCCCACAGGCTCCTGTCCTGGTCCGTCAGGGGGATCGGCGTGCCGATCGCGTCCGTCCTCGCGGGGCGCCGCGCGTCGGTGAGCAACATGAGAGCGAGCAGCCCGGCGACCTCGCAGTCGTCGGGAAGCAGGGCGTGGGCGGTTCTGGCCAGCCGGATCGCCTCGCGGGACAACTCGACGCGGTGCAGGTCGGGTCCGGCGCTGCTGGCGTAGCCCTCGTTGAAGATCAGGTAGAGCACGTGCAGCACCGAGGCGAGCCGCCGGGGGCGTTCCTGGTGATCGGGCATGCGGAACGGCACGCCGGACGCCTTGATCCGCTGCTTGGCCCGGCTGATCCGTTGCGCCATCGTCGCCTCGGGCACCATGAACGCCCGGGCGATCTCCGCCGTCGTGAGACCGCCGACGGAACGCAGCGTGAGAGCGATGGCCGAGGCCGGGCTGAGCGCCGGATGGCAGCACAGGAACAGCGTGGTCAGCGTGTCGTCCCGTTCCCGTTCGAGTGCGTCGTCCGCCGCCGGTGCCGTCCGCTCGCCCGCCGGCTCCTGGGCGGCCACGAGCTCTTCCCTGCGGCGCCGCGACTGCTCGTTGCGCACCTGCTCGATCATGCGGCGGTAGGCGACCTGGATGAGCCAGCCCCGTGGGTTGGCGGGCACGCCCTGCTCCGGCCACTGGGCGGCGGCGTCGATCAGGGACTCCTGGACGGCGTCCTCGGCCGCGTCGAAGTCGCCGAAGCGCCGGGTGAGCACGCCGACGACCTGCGGCACAAGTTCGCGCAGCAGGCCGTCGATGGCGGTCTCGTCCAGGGTCAGAGCTCTCCGGTCTCGACGGACATCACCTGGCGGACCTCGATCGGCATGTTCAACGGTCTGCCCCCGGGCCCAGGCGCCGCCGAGACGTACGCGGCGAGTTCGACGGCCCGCTCGGGGCTCTCCACGTCGATGATCCAGTAGCCGACCAGGAACTCCTTCGTCTCCGGGAACACGCCGTCGGTGATCACCGGCTTGCCGTCGGCGCCGGCGCGCACGATCTTGGCCTGTCCGGGATCGGCCAGCCCCTGCGCGTCCACGAACTCTCCGGCTTCGGTGAGCGTCTTGTTCGTGTCGTGCATGAACTGGATGTGGGCGCTGACGTCCTCCGCCGGCCAGGTGTCCATCGGCGGGAGGCCGGACAGCGGGCCGAACTGCATGAGCATCATGTACTTCACGTGCGGTCTCCTTTGGCCAAGGCGCCCTCGAGGGCGCTTCCACCGGTAGGTCGAAGCACGGCTCGACGTCCTCTACATCCTGACGGAACTTTTTCTGAGGGCACCGGGAAATCACGCTCAGGCGAGCGCGACTCCGACCCGGTCGAGGGCGTCCAGGCGCCGTTTTCCGAGGTCAGTTCTCGTACGTCTCGAGCCGGGGCGGCGTGCCGTTCCAGGTGCAGAACGCCGACGACTCGTGGGGCTCCTGGAGGAACGCGACGCGGATCCAGGTCGAGGTCTCCCACACCCCGAGCCGGTAGCCGTCGTTGGGCGTCGCGGTCACCATCCGGCAGTCGTGGGCGGTGACCGCGATGGTCGCCCGGCCGCCCTTGAGCGTGAACGTCCGCAAGGTCTCGTCCGCCTGACTCTTCGGGCTCGACCTGGGGCTGGGGTGAGCGGAGACGTGCGGTGAGGGCGAAGGCGGACGCCGTACGGCGGAAGAGGAGGGACGCGGCGTGGCGGGCCGCTCGGCCGGTGAGGAGCGCACGGCGGAGGGCATGGGGCGCGAGGTGCCGCCCACCTCCTCGGC
This sequence comes from Planotetraspora phitsanulokensis, assembly GCF_016863295.1. Lineage (GTDB taxonomy): Bacteria > Actinomycetota > Actinomycetes > Streptosporangiales > Streptosporangiaceae > Planotetraspora > Planotetraspora phitsanulokensis. Next base: position 124,555 of record NZ_BOOP01000015.1, on the reverse strand, counting down.
CACGACCGGAGCGAGCGGCGGTTCGTCCATGACCGTGTTGCGAAGCACGTCGCGCACGCCGAGCCAGGAGATGCCGACGGCGAGCGCGGTCGCCCCGCACCAGGCGAGCAGGTAACCGAGGGCCCGTTTCATCGGGCGCTCACTCTAGCGGCACCTGTTCATTCCGAGAGGGGGATATTCGCCATCATCAGCGTCTGACAAGCGAAATAACTGGACAAAACAGATATCGGGCAGACGAAAACGGACGTGATTACCTCGGAGACGTGTACGTTTCTGGCCCATGGCGACCGTTCTGCTGGTGGAGGACGATGAGTTCGTCCGTTCCGCGATCATTCGCGACCTGACTGGTCGCAGCCATGCGGTCCGCAGCGCGGGCCGTGCGCTGGACGCCCTGCGGGAGATCGCCCACTCCGCGCCCGACGTGGTGATCCTCGATCTGGGGCTGCCCGACCTCGACGGGGCCGAGGCGCTCAAGATGCTCCGGGCCGTCTCGGACGTGCCGGTCATCGTGGCGACGGCCCGTGACGACGAGGCCGAGATCGTGCGGCTGCTCCGGGACGGGGCCGACGACTACCTGGTCAAGCCCTTCTCCGGCGACCACCTCAACGCCCGGCTCGAGGCGGTGCTGCGGCGGGCCAGGCCGGGCTCCTCGCCGGCCGTCATCCGCGTCGGAGGTCTCACCGTCGACTCCGACCGGCGGGAGGCGGGCCTGGACGGAGCTCCCCTCGACCTCACCCGGCGGGAGTTCGACCTGCTGGCCTACCTGTGCGCCCGGCCCGGCCGGGTGGTGTCGAGGAAGGAACTGCTCGCCGAGGTGTGGCGGCAGTCCTACGGAGACGACCAGACGATCGACGTCCACCTGTCCTGGCTGCGGCGCAAACTCGGCGAGAGCGCGTCACGGCCGCGTTACCTGCACACGGTCCGCGGAGTCGGGGTACGGCTCAGCCCGCCGCCCGCGGACCCGGAGTGAGGGGCCGGAGGTGAGGCGGAGCATCGCCCTCGTGGCGGTGGCCGTGACCGCGATGGTCGCGTTGGCGTTCCTCATCCCGCTCGCCATGGCGGTCAAGGAGATCGCGGAGACCCGAGCCATCGCCGAGGCCGAACGGCAGGCCGCCGCGATCGTCCCCGCACTTGTGGTCACCGACGACGCCGAGGCGCTGCAGAGGGCGCTGGCCAGCACGCCGGCCGGTGCGGAACGGCTCGCCGTGCACCTGTCCGGCGGCAGGACCGTCGGCTTCTCCCGGGTCGCGGCGGGAGAGGTCGCGGGGGCGGGCGAGCGGCCGAGGACGGTCCCGGTGCCCGGCGGATACGCGCTGCTCAAACCCGTCGCCCTCGCCGGCGGACGCCGGGTCGTCATCGAGGCCTACGCGCCGGACAAGGACGTGACGCGGGGCGTGGCGACGTCGTGGACCGCGCTGACCGGCGTCGCCGTCGCCCTGGTCGCGGGTTCTGTGGCGGTCGGCGACCGGCTCGCGGCCCGCGTGGTGCGGTCGGCCCGGCGGCTGGGCGACGCGGCGGCGTCCCTCGGCTCCGGTGACCTGTCCGTACGCGTCACGCCGGACGGGCCGCCGGAACTGGTCGCGCTCGGCAGGGCGTTCAACACGATGGCCGACCAGGTGGCCGGGCTCCTGTCGGCCGAGCGGGAGATGGCGGCAGACCTGTCCCACCGGCTGCGCACGCCCCTGACGGCGCTGCGGCTCAACGTCGGGGGCGACGGCCCGGAGGCGGAGCAGAGCAGGCTCGCCATCGACCGGCTGGAACGGGCCGTCGACGAGATCATCGAGGCCGCCCGCCGGCCGACCCGGCCGATTCAGAGCGGATGCGACGCGGCCGAAGTGCTGCGGGAGCGGCTCGCCTTCTGGTCGGCACTGGCCGAGGACCAGGAACGCAGCTGGGAACTGGTCGGGGCGGACGTGCCGAGCAGGGTGCCGGTGGCCGCGGCGGACCTCGGGGCGGCGGTCGACGCGATCCTCGGCAACGTCTTCCGGCACACGCCGCAGCGGGCGGGGTTCCGCGTCACCCTCCACCAGGGCAGCGGAATGGTCGGCATCCTGGTGGCGGACGCGGGGCCCGGGATCGCCGACCCGCAGGGCGCCTTGCGGCGCGGGCACAGCGGCGCCGGCTCGACCGGCCTGGGTCTCGACATCGTCCGCCGCCTCGCCGAGTCGACCGGGGGCAACGTCAGGATCGAGCCTTCGGCGCTCGGCGGAGTGTGCGTGAACCTGTGGCTCCGGACCGAGAGCAGGCCCGCCCAGTCGCGCCCCCGGCGCCTGCTGCGCCGTGGCCGGGCCCACTGATACGGGTACGGCCGAGTCATGGTGCATGATCACCAACTGTGGGGGACTTTGCGGCCAGGTGGCGTGTTTCACCCCTCCCCATACGCGACGTTAACGCGGAGGGACTGTCAGAGCCTTCTGTGGGCAGGCACGATGTCTTGTGAACGAGTGTCATGTCGGTGGTCGTGTGAGCGGCCGCCGCGGCTGGGCCGGTGAACCGCGCGGGGAGCCCTCTCCCCGTCCCGCCGGCCCAGCGGGCGAGGAGGTCGCGTGAGGGAGATCTGGCCGGGGGACCCCTATCCCCTCGGAGCCACGTACGACGGTGCGGGAACGAACTTCGCGCTCTTCACCGAGGTGGCGGAGAGCGTCGAGCTGTGCCTGTTCGACGACGAGGGCGGAGAGGAGAGGGTCCCGCTCAGCGAGGTCGAGGGGTTCGTCTACCACTGCTACCTGCCGGGAGTCGGTCCCGGTCAGCGGTACGGCTACCGCGTGGACGGGCCGTACAAGCCGTCGGAGGGGCTGCGCTGCAATCCGGCCAAGCTTCTGCTCGACCCGTACGCCAAGGCGGTCGAGGGCTCGGTCCGCTGGGACCAGGCCGTGTACGGCTACCGCTTCGGCGAGCCGGACAGCCGCGACGACAGCGACTCCGCGCCGTTCATGCCGCGCTCGATCGTGATCAATCCCTTCTTCGGCTGGGGCCACGACCGGCCGCCGGCCACGCCGTACCACGACACGGTGATCTACGAGGCCCACGTCCGGGGGCTGACCATCAACCACCCCAAGATCCCCGAGCCGATCCGGGGGACGTACGCCGCCCTGGGCCACCCTGAGATCATCGACCACCTCACCGGGCTCGGCGTCACCGCCATCGAGCTGATGCCGGTCCACCAGTTCGTGACGGACGACGTCCTGCAGAAGCGCGGCCTGTCCAACTACTGGGGCTACAACACGGTCGGCTTCTTCGCGCCACACAACGCCTACTCGAGTGCGGGCGAGCGCGGGGGGCAGGTGCTCGAGTTCAAGGCCATGGTGAAGGCCCTGCACGAGGCCGGCATCGAGGTGATCCTCGACGTCGTCTACAACCACACGGCTGAGGGCAACCATCTGGGCCCGACCCTGTCCATGCGGGGCATCGACAACGCCAACTACTACCGGCTGGTCGAGGACGACCACAGGTACTACATGGACACCACGGGCACGGGCAACAGCCTGCTGATGCGCAGCCCGCACGCCCTGCAGCTGATCATGGACTCGCTGCGCTACTGGGTCAGCGACATGCACGTGGACGGCTTCCGCTTCGACCTCGCGTCCTCACTGGCCCGGGAGCTGCACGACGTCGACCGGCTGAGCGCGTTCTTCGACCTCGTCCAGCAGGACCCGGTGTTGTCGCAGGTCAAGCTCATCGCCGAGCCGTGGGACGTGGGGCCGGGCGGCTATCAGGTGGGCAACTTCCCCGCCCGCTGGACGGAGTGGAACGGCCGGTACCGCGACACGATCCGCGACCTGTGGCGGGGCGAGCCCGCCGCGCTGCCCGAGTTCGCCTCGCGGCTGACCGGCTCGAGCGACCTCTACCAGGACGACAGCCGCCGGCCCGCCGCCTCGATCAACTTCGTCACCTGCCACGACGGCTTCACCCTGCAGGACCTCGTGTCGTACGACGTCAAGCACAACGAGGCCAACGGGGAGGACAACCGCGACGGCGCCGACGACAACCGCTCCTGGAACTGCGGGGTCGAGGGCCCGGCGACCGGCCCGGTGGCGCAGCTGCGCGAACGGCAGAAGCGCAACTTCCTGGCCACGCTGTTCCTGTCCCAGGGCGTGCCGATGTTGTCACACGGAGACGAGCTGGGACGCACCCAGAGTGGCAACAACAACGCCTACTGCCAGGACAACGAGATCAGCTGGGTCGACTGGTCGGCCGTGACCGATCCGGGGACGAGGCCGGGGGCCGGGGTCAGGAAGGGGGAGAGCCGGCAACTGCTGGAGTTCACCCGGAGGCTCGCCCGGCTCCGCCACAGCCACCCGGTGTTCCGCCGCCGACGTTTCTTCTACGGCAGGCCGGAGCGGGGATCCCACGACGAGCTCAGCGACATCGCGTGGCTCACCCCGTCGGGGACCGAGATGACCGACGCCGACTGGCACAACGGCTACGCCAAGGCACTGGCGGTCTTCCTCAACGGAGACGCGATCACCGAGCCCGACCGGCGCGGCAGGCCCATCACCGACGAGTCGTTCCTGCTGCTGTTCAACGCACACTCCGAGGTCATCAGGTTCACGATCCCCAAGGATTACGGGGAGATCTGGGCGACGGAGCTCGACACCGCCATGCCGAGCGCGATGGAGTCGCGCATGTGCCGCGCCGGCGAGGGCGTCCCCGTGGCGGGCAGGTCCGTACGGGTCCTGCGACGGGTCTGACTCGTGCCCGCTTCCGCGTGTGAGCGCGTGCCCGGAGCCGCGACCGGCCGGGGCCGTCCGGCCGACGTCGTGTATGGCGGGGTGTATGGCGGGGTGTCCCGGTGGCGGGCACTATGGGACATGCCCCGGGGACTCGTGGAAGGGCGGTGCCGTGACGTCGACCTATCGTGTGCAGCTCACACCTGATCTCGGCTTCCCGGAGGTGGCCCGGCTGACGGGGTATCTCCGGGATCTGGGAGTGGGCCGGCTCTACCTGTCGCCCGTCCTGCAGGCGGTCCCCGATTCCCAGCACGGCTACGACGTCGTGGACCACGGCCGGATCCGGGCCGAGTTCGGCGGAGCCGACGCCCTGCGCGACCTCGCAGCACAGGGCCTTCCGCTGATCGCCGACATCGTGCCCAACCACATGACCGTGCCACAGCCCGAGTCCGGAAACGCCCCGCTCTGGGCGGCCCTGCGGGACGGCCCGGACTCTCCGTTCGCACGGTGGTTCGACGTGCAGTGGCCCGTCGCCCTTCCGGTCCTCGGCGACGAACCCGACGGGCTCGTGGCCGACGGGTCCGTCCTGCGCTACCACGACCACGAGTTCCCGATCCGCCCGGGCACCGAGCACCTGCCGCTGCCCGAGTTGCTGGAGGCCCAGCACTACCGGCTCGTGAACTGGCGCGAGAGCCCCGGATACCGGCGGTTCTTCGACGTCTCCTCCCTGATCGGCCTGAGAGTGGAGGACCCCGAGGTCTTCGAGGCCAGCCACGCCCTGATGTTGTCGCTGGTCGGCGAGGGCGTCATCGAGGGCCTGCGGGTCGACCACCCCGACGGCCTTGCCGACCCGCGCGGCTATCTGGAGCGGCTCCGCCCGCGCGTGCCCGGCCCGCTGTGGGTGGAGAAGATCCTCATTGACGACGAGCGGCTGCCCGGCGACTGGCCGTGCGACGGCACCACGGGCTACGACGCTCTCAACATGATCACGCGGCTGTTCGTCGACCCGGCCGGCCGGGACTCGCTGGTCGAGACCTTCACCCGGCACACCGGTGTGTCCGCGTCCTACGAGTCGGTCCGGTACGAGGCGAAGAAGCACGTCATCGAATTGTTCTTCCGGGGCGAGGTCGACCGGCTGGTCGCGGCTTTCGGCGACCCGGGCCTGCGCGACGCCGCCGTCGAGTTGCTGGCCGCCATGCCCGTCTACCGGGCGTATGTGAACCCCGGCGAGCAGCCGTCCGCCGAGTCGGTCGCGATCGTCCAGTCGGCGGCGTCGCACGCGGCCGCCCACACCGACCCCGACGCCGTCGAGAAGACGGCCAACCTCGTCCTGTACGGCCCCGCCGAGGCGGTGACCAGGTTCCAGCAGACCTGCGGCCCGGTCATGGCCAAGGGCGTCGAGGACACCGCGCTCTACCGGTGGTATCCCCTCGCCGCCCTCAACGAGGTGGGCGGCGAGCCCGACAGGTTCGGGGTCTCCCCGGCCGAGTTCCACGCGTTCTGCGCGAGCCTGCCGCCGACGACCATGACCACCCTGTCGACCCACGACACCAAACGGTCGGAGGACGTCAGGGCCAGGCTGGCCGTGCTGTCGGAGATGCCGGAGGAGTGGGCCCGCGCCGTGGCCTCGTGGACCTCGTCCGTGGCGTTCGACCCCCGGCTCGACTACCTCGCCTGGCAGACGCTCATGGCGTCGTGGCCCATCACGACCGAGCGGTTCACCGGCTACCTGCTCAAGGCCGCCCGCGAGGCCAAGACCTCCATCTCGTGGCAGAACCGCGACCCGGCGTACGAGGCGGGGATCAGGGAGTTCGCGCAGCGGGCCGTCGACGTCTGCGGTGCCTCCGTGGCGTCCTTCACCGCGGTGGTCGACCGGTACGCCCGAATCAACTCGCTCGGGCAGAAGCTCGTGCAGCTGATGATGCCGGGCATCCCGGACGTCTACCAGGGCTCCGAGATCACCGACTTCTCGCTCGTCGACCCGGACAACCGGCGGCCGGTCGACTTCGAGAGACGGCGTGCGCTCCTCGAGCGCCCCGACGACAGCTGGGACGGCCAGAAGATGCTCGTCACCACCACCGCGCTGAACCTGAGGAGGCGGCTCGATCCTGCCCTGCCGTACGAGCCGATCGAGGCCGGGGAGCACGCGGTGGCCTTCGCCCGCGGAGACCGGGCGGTGACCGTGGCGACCCGGCTGCCCGCCAGGCTCGAACGGCGAGGCGGCTGGGGGGCCGACACGCTGATGTTGCCGCCGGGGAACTGGCGTGATCTGCTCACAGGGTGGCGGCACACCGGCCGGATCCCCCTGGGGCACCTGCTGTCCCGATACCCCGTCGCGATCCTGGAACGGTGAATCCCGGCCGGGGGCGGGGAGACTCTTGCTGGACGGCGGCCTCGCGGCCGCCCCGACACCTGGAGGGGCATGTACGAGGTCTGGGCGCCCCAAGCGGCACGCGTCGAGGTCGAGTCCGGGGGGACCAGGCACGAGATGTCGCCGGGAGGTGGCGGATGGTGGACCGCGGCCGGGGACGAGCACGGCACCGACTACGCCTTCTACGTCGACGGCGGCGGGCCCTACCCCGACCCGAGGACGCGGCGGCAGCCGTACGGCGTCGAGGGTCCGAGCCGAGTCTGCGACCACGCGAGGTTCACCTGGGGCGACCAGGACTGGCGCGGCCGTGACCTGCGCGGATCGGTCATCTACGAGCTGCACGTCGGCACCTTCACCCCTGAGGGCACCTTCCGCGGCGTGATCGGCAAGCTGGACCACCTCGTGTCTCTCGGCGTCGACTTCATCGAGCTCATGCCGGTGCCCCCCGTGCCCGGGCGGCGCAACTGGGGCTACGACGGCGTCGACCTGTACGCCGTCAACGAGGAGTACGGCGGGCCCGACGGGCTCAAGATGCTGGTCGACGCCTGCCACCGCGCGGGGCTCGGCGTGATCCTCGACGTGGTCTACAACCATCTGGGGCCTTCGGGGAACTACCTCGCCAAGTTCGGGCCATACTTCCACGACTTCAAGGGCTCCTACTGGGGCGACGCCGTCAACCTCGACGGCCCCGGCTCGGACGAGGTGCGGCGCTACTTCATCGAGAACGCGCTGCAGTGGCTGGGCGACTACCACATCGACGGGCTGCGCCTCGACGCCGTGCACGCGCTGCACGACTCGCGCGCGACGCACTTCCTGGAGGAGTTGACGGCCGAGGTGGAGGCGTTGTCGACCAGCCTGGGCCGGCCGCTGACGCTGATCGCCGAGTCGGACCTGAACGACCCCCGCCTGGTGGCGCCCCGCGAGTCCGGCGGCTTCGGCCTGGACGCGACCTGGAACGACGACGTCCACCACGCGCTGCACTCCGCCGTCACGGGGGAGACCCAGGCCTACTACGCGGACTTCGGCTCGTTGTCGGCGCTGGCGAAGGTGCTCACCCGCGGATACTTCCACGACGGCACGTACTCGAGCTTCCGCGGCCGCAGCCACGGGCGGTCGGCGGCAGGCGTGCCCGGCTACCGGTTCGTCTGCTGTGTGCAGAACCACGACCAGATCGGCAACCGCCCCCTCGGCGACCGGATGGAGCCCGAGCAGTTGTGGCTCGCCGCCGGGCTGCTGCTGTCCTCGCCGTTCACGCCGATGCTCTTCATGGGCGAGGAGTGGGGGGCGGGAACGCCCTTCTACTTCTTCACCGACCACTTCGAACCCTCGCTCGCCGAGAACGAGGGAGAGCGCCGCAGGATCGAGTTCGAGAAGTTCGGCTACGACTGGAAGGCCCCCGACCCGCAGGAGGAGTCCACCTTCCTGCGCTCGAAACTGGACTGGGACGAGCCGTCCGAGGACGGCGCCGTGTCGCTGCTAGGCTGGTACCGCGACCTGATCGCGCTGCGCAAGACCTACCCCGAGCTCGCCGACCCCCGGCTCGACCGGGTGAAGGTCCGCCACGACGAGGACCGGCACTTCCTGGTCATGGAACGCGGCTCGCTGCGCGTCCTGGCCAACTTCGGCGGCCTTCCCGTGCCCGTACGGCTCTCGCCCGGCGCCAAGCGGATCCTGCTCGCGTCCGACGAGGCCATCCGGTTGATGGAGGGCGACGTCTACCTCCCGGCGCAGTCGCTGGCCATCGTGCAGACGTGACCCGGTTATTCGATTGACTGGCCGGATCGGCACGAGCAGTCTGAACCGATGCTGATCAGAAGTGAGACGGCGGCCGACGCCGAGTCCGTCCGCGCGGTGCACACCGCGGCGTTCGCCCCGATGGCGGCCCCCGGCGGTCAGGTCGTCGAGGCGGACCTGGTGGACGCGTTGCGCGCCTGCGACGCGTGGCTGCCCGCGCTGTCGTTCGTCGCGACCGGACCGGACGGCGACGTCGTGGGGCACGTGGTGTGCTCGCGGGCCCACGTCGACGGGACGCCCGTCCTGGGTCTCGGGCCCCTGGGCGTGCTTCCACGCGTCCAACGTCAGGGTGTGGGTCACGCTCTCATGCATGCCGTGCTCGGAGCGGCCGACGCGCTCGGAGAGCCCATGGTGGTGCTCCTTGGCCATCCTGACTACTACCCGCGGTTCGGCTTCGGCCTCGCGGAGGAGTACGGGATCGTCCCGCCGGTCGCCGAGTGGGCCCCGCACTTCCAGGTCAGGCCGTTGACCGGGTACCACCCGTCGATCCGCGGCCGTTTCGTCTACGCACAACCCTTCAACGACCTGTAGATGTTCGAACGGGTAGGCCTTTCCGCTGGCCGCGCGGGGGTCGTTTCGCCATAAATCGAGTGGCGATGCACGCTTGCCGTCGGGCAATCTCGGTGCCGTGCAGGCACCTCTCACCGTCACCCCGGCGCAGCTTCCCAACGTGCTGCTGCATGTCGCAGTGGTCCGCCCAGTGTTCCTCTGGGGTGCTCCGGGAATCGGTAAGAGCTCGCTCGTTCAGTCGTTCGCCGAGTCGCTGGGCCTGCACTGCGTCACGCTCCTCGGCACCCAGCTCGCCCCAGAGGACCTCATCGGCGTGCCGCAGATCGTCGGCGACCGGAGCAGGTTCGCCCCGCCGGAGACCATCGCCAGGGACGAGCCGTACTGCCTGTTCCTCGACGAGCTGAACGCGTCCTCGCCCGAGGTGCAGAAAGCGTTCTACTCGCTCATCCTCGACCGGCGGATCGGAACGTACGAACTGCCGGTCGGCTCGGTCGTCATCGGCGCCGGCAATCGCGCGACTGACAACGCGCTCGCGAGACCCATGGCGTCCGCGCTCGTCAATCGCATGATCCACATCCATCTGCGGGCATCGGCCACTGACTGGCTGAAGTGGGCGGCGGATCACGGCATCCACCAGTGGGTCGTCGACTACCTGGTCCAGAGGCCCGACCATCTGTGGAGTCCGCCTCCCAAGACCGAGGAGCCCTTCTCAACCCCCCGTGGCTGGCACATGTTGTCGGACGCCATCTGGTCGTACGGCGAGAGTATCGACGATGAGACGTTGTCCATCCTGGCCTTCGGCACACTGACGGCGGCGCACGCGTCGGCGTTCCGCGCCTACGTCAAGACCGTGCGGCACGCGTACGACTTGGACGCAGTGCTCAAGGGCGACGCGAGCTGGCCGCGCGGCCCCGGCGATCGCGACCTGCTCTATTTCCTGTCTGAGACGTTTCGGGCGAGGCTCATCAAGGGGTTGCCGACTTCCAAGGACAACGCGTCGCCTGTGGGCAGGCAGCTGGCGTTCCGCGCCAAGGCGTTGCTCATCGAACTGGCCGAGATCTCCCTTGAGTGTGCCCAGCTGGTGATCGCCACGGACGACGACGGCGCTCCGGTCCTGCCTTCGTGGTTCCTGGTCGAGATAAGCCGGGACCTGCCCCGCCTGGCCACCGCCCGGATTTGATGTGGTCTCCAAGAAGCCCAAGGCCGATCCGTGGCGCGACGCCGTACTGAAGGGCTGGAACCAGGTGCGGGCCCACCCGCTGTTCCAGCCGCTTCGCAGTCAGCTCTCCGCCGCTCCTGACGGAGAGCTTTCCGGGGACGGCTGGGCATACATCACCCCCGACGGCTCCGTGCACCATCACCCGAAGCGACGGGCCGAGGTGGATCAGTGGGCGTGGGTGTTCGCCCACTGCCTGCTCCACGCCGCGTTCGGGCATCTCGATCCGCGTACGGCTGCCGCCGGGGACGTGGGGCGCGACGTCGGCACGGGGCGCATGGCGGGGCAGCGCGTCCCGGATCACGCGTATCGCGTGGCGTGTTGCCTGACCGTCGACCGGTTCCTCAGCACTGTCAAGGTCGGTCGGCCGCCCGAACCGCTACCACTGGACTTCCCGAGTGAGGACGAGGGAACACTGGCCGGCAGGTGGCGCCGAACGGCGATTCCAGCAGAGTTAGGAGTACCGAAATTTCCGGATTTCTTCGTGGGCTCGGAGGACGTCGCCAAACGCCTTGATTTCCCGAGATCGTTCGCGATCGGAGTATCGGCCTCGGCCACGCGGGCGATCGAGATGGTAGGCGGGGCCCGGAGTTCCGAAGGGATGCAGGCCAAGAAGCCCTGGGACGTCGCCCTTGGCTGGTTCGTCTCCTCGTATCCATTGTTGGGTGCCTTGGCGGCCGGGATGACCATCGTCGCGGACGCCGATCTCGCCCGCGGCTGGGACATCTCGGTCGCCGCGGTCAACGCACATGCAGCGGAGATCTACATCAACCCGCTGGTTTCCATGACGCACGCCGAATGGCGGTTCGTGCTGGCTCACGAGATGTTGCACGCCGCGCTCCGTCACGCCGACAGGGCCGATTGGCGGGAGCCATACCTCTGGAACGTGGCGTGTGACTACGTCATCAACGGCTGGCTGGTCGAGATGGGCGTCGGCGAGATGCCGGACGGTCTGCTCTACGACCCGGCGCTGCGCGGGTCGTCCGCTGAGGCGGTTTACGAGCGACTCGCCGGAGACCTGCGCCGGCTCCGGAAGATCGCGACTCTTCGCGGCCGCGGGCTCGGTGACGTCCTGGGGGAGCCGTTGCCCCGTCCGGGCGCTCCCGGTCGATACGTGGATCTCGACGAGTACTACCGGAACGCGTTGGCCATCGGACTCACCTATCACCGCGACGGGGGCCGTGGCGACATCCCGACCGGTCTTGAGGAGGAGATCCGCGCACTGGACCAGCCGCCGCTGCAATGGGACGCCCAACTCGCCAAATGGTTCGAGGCGCACGTCCCAGTGGTTGAGAGGCGCAGATCGTATGCGCGGGCCTCCCGGCGGCAGTCGGCCACACCCGACATCCCGCGTCCGGGCTGGGCCCGTCCCGATGAGCGGGTACGGCAGGCCACTTTCGGCGTGGTGCTCGACACCTCCGGGTCGATGAACGTGAAACTCCTGGGCAAGGCTCTCGGCGCCATCGCCTCCTACGCCATGGCCCGGGACGTCCCGCGCGCACGTGTCGTGTTCTGCGACGCCGCCGCCTACGACGCCGGATATCTCCCCGTCGAGGACATAGCCCAGAAGGTCCGCGTCCGGGGCCGCGGCGGCACGATTCTCCAGCCGGGTATCAGTCTGCTCGAAGGGGCCGACGACTTTCCCCGAGACGGGCCCATCCTGGTCATCACCGACGGTGAGTGTGACGTGGTCAGAATTCGGCGCGAGCACGCCTTCCTGATTCCTGCGGGGGCATCCCTCCCCTTCCGTCCCCGTGGGCCGGTCTTCCGTATGACATGACCGGCCCGGGCGACGACGATCCGTACAGCGATCTCTTCTGCCGCGACGGTGTCTCGTCGTCCGGCGAAGCATGTTCTGTGGACAACGCGCGTTATCCACAGAACCGGGTTCTGGCGGGAGGCCGCCCCGGCGGGTCGTCCATGGTGGGGCTTCCGAGATCCCCCAGGAGGACCCATGCAGATCACCTATTCCGTTCCCGCGGAGACGACGTCGGTGTTCGTCGTGGCCGTGGACCGTGCGCCGGTGGAGCTGTCGTCGATCGTCCCGTGGCGTATGGGAAAACCACATCGGAAGAGAGCGATGGAAGTGCTCGGCACGCCGCGCCTGGAACTGGAGGCGGTCAGGGCAGACCGCTCGCTCTGGCGGCGAACCGGCCTCAAGGACGACGACCTGAGACGGGTCTCCAGAGCCCGCCATCATGTCGTGGTCTCCAGCACCGCGCCGGTCGAGGCGCAGCCGGAGGCCGCCCAGGTCGCCCGCGCGGCGGCGCGCGGTGTCGCGGAGGCCTACCGTGGGGTCATCGTGGACAGGCTGACCGGCTCAGCCGTCTATCACTGCGCCTCATGCCCGGGCGAACGTCAGGACTTCCGCCTGGGCGACGACTGGCTGGGGTGGACCGTCGACATCGACGACGACCGCTCGTGCCCGCCGTGGGACCCGGACGGCACCGACGTCTGCACGTGCCTGCGGGTGACGACGCGGGGGCTCACGCGGTTCGGGCTCCCCGAGGTCATGCTGGACGGCGCGGCCTGCGCCCACCGCCTGTGCACGGTCAACGTGCTCCGCACCGTTGCCGAGCGGCTGCTCGCCGGCCATCTCGCCTGGCTCGGGGGCGAACCGGGCTCGCGGTGCCGCACGATCGGCGATCACCTGCGGATCGAGGGCACCGACTTCGCCGTCTTCTCCGGCTCTCCCGAGCTCGGGCGTGAGCCCTTCCACGTACGGCTGACGCGCGACGCGGCCGACCGGTCGTGCCTGCGGGTCGGTCCGCCGGCGGATTTCGAGGGGACCGTCAGCGAATGGCTGTGCCGTACGCCCGCGCTCCGCGTCGCGTGAATCCACATCTCACGGACACTCTTCCGAGCGGCGGCAACTTTCCTGCCCTGCCGTACGTCTCGTGGAATATGACCCTGTTCGATGCGATCGATGAAGAGATGCGCGAGACCCGGGATCGGGCGCGCCGTCGTGAGCGGCACGCCCGCCAACGCGTCACGCTGATCGGGCAGATCGACGAGGTCCGCGCGCTGCTGGCCGAGCTCGAACGCGAGTCGGCCAAGGAGGATCGCGACGTCGCCCGGCTGGAACACGGCGGCTTCGCCTCCTTCATCGCCGGCCTCACGGGCGGGAGGGAGGACCGGCTCACCCGGGAGCGGGCCGAGGCTGCGGCCGTGCGACAGCGGGTGGACGGCCAGCGGGTCAGGCTCGAATGGCTGACCGCCGACCTCAGGATCGCGGAGGAGGGCCTCGTCGAGCAGGGAAGCCCTCATCAGGAGCTCGATCTGCTGCTCGCCCGCAAGGAGCGGATGCTGGTCGAGTCGGGCGACCCGCGCGGACGGGAGCTCGCCGACGTGGCGGCGAGGCTCGCCGGTGTGCGTGCCGACTTACGAGAGCACGAGGAGGCGCATCAGGCGGGAGTCGCCGCTGGCCAGGCCGTGGGCGACCTCCTCCGGCATCTCTCGGGTGCTCGTGGAGCGGCCACGTGGGACGTGTTGGGCGGAGGCGGCCTCGCCGACATGATGAAGCGAGGGCACCTGCTCAAGGCGGACGAGGCGGCGTGGCACGCGCAACGCGCGCTCGACGTGTTCGCGAGGGAGCTCGCGGACGTCAGAGTGGAGGCCGCTCCACGGCTGCCGGAGGTGGACACCCGCTGGTTCGCGGACGCCTTCTTCGACAACATCGTCACCGACGCGCTCAAGTATCAGCGGATCGCCCAGACGGCGACGGCGGTGCAGCAGGTGGCCGAGTGGGTGCACGGCATGGTGAACCAGTTGGCCGCCCGCGCCGGCGAGCTCACTCGTCAGCGCGACGGGCTGGTCGGTAAGCGGGAGGAGTTGCTCGGTCCCTGACCAGGGTCGGCGGGTCCGCATGCTCGGCGCACTCGAGAGGCCGGGAGATGATGCTCGTCTGGTGATGAGGAGGAGCGGATGGCACAGAGCGCGTCAGTGGCGGCGGTAAGCCTCAGCGGGGCACATACCTTCAGCAAACCCAACCAGGACGTCATCCGGCTGCTGGCAGGCCTGGGGGTGGAAGGCGACGCCCACATGGGGGTCACGGTCAAGCACCGGTCCCGGGTGGCCCGGGACCCCGGTCAGCCGAATCTGCGGCAGGTGCATCTGATCCACGAGGAGCTGCACGACGAACTGCGTGCGGCGGGCTTCGCCGTACGGGCGGGGGACATGGGGGAGAACGTCACCACGCGCGGTCTGGACCTTCTCGGCCTTCCCGTGGGCGCGCGGCTTCATCTGGGTGACACGGCTGTGGTGGAGATCACCGGCCTGCGCAATCCCTGCCTGCAGCTCGACGGCTTCCAGAACGGACTGCTGAAAGCGGTTCTGGACCGGGACGAGGACGGAGGCCTGGTCAGGAAGGCCGGGATCATGGGGATCGTCGTCGATGGCGGTGAGGTGCGGCCCGGAGACCCGATCGTCGTCGAGCTCCCGGCCGGACCCCTTCACCGCCTCGAACCTGTGTGAGCCCTGGCGGGCGGGTCAGTGCTGGTGACCGTCGTGATCGTGGTCGTGGTCGTCCTCGTCGCCCTCGTCCTCGAGGACGCCGTCCGACGGCTCGACGCCGAGCATGGCCTCACGCGGCTCGATGTCGCTGAGATGCTCGACTAGACCCAGAACATGGTCCGGCTCGATCAGCCACTGCAGGGCCGCCGCGCCGGTGTCATCGGTGTTGACCAGCTCGATCTGCTCTTGACGCTCGTCCTGCTCCAGCTCCGTCTCGGGGTCGCGGATCTCCGCGAGAGCCGCCGCCTGAAGGGCGCCCACGTCCATGACCTCGACGACGAGGTCGACGGTGAGACGCAGATAGCGTCCCGTGTCCGTTGTATCGCTCATGGTGGTGATCCTATCGGCAGCCATCAGGGGAGCTTCCACTCGACTGGTGGGGCGCCCTGCTCGGCGAGCAACTGGTTCGCCCTGCTGAACGGCCGGGAGCCGAAGAAGCCGCTGCGCGCGGAGAGAGGGCTGGGGTGGGCCGACTCGATGCACGGCACCTGACCGAGCATCGGCCGGAGGTTACGCGCATCTCGGCCCCACAGGATGGCCACGAGCGGGCCTCCGCGGGCGACGAGCGCCTTGATG
This sequence comes from Planotetraspora phitsanulokensis, assembly GCF_016863295.1. Taxonomy (GTDB): domain Bacteria; phylum Actinomycetota; class Actinomycetes; order Streptosporangiales; family Streptosporangiaceae; genus Planotetraspora; species Planotetraspora phitsanulokensis. The sequence continues at coordinate 108,906 of NZ_BOOP01000015.1, read as the reverse complement.
GCCTGCTCGGTGACCTCCTCCCAGCCCTTGCCCCGGTGGGAGGCGGGCTTGCCCGGCATCACCGTCAGGACCCTGTTGAGCAGGAACACGCCCTGCTCGGTCCACGGGGTGAGGTCGCCGTTGGTCGGCTGAGGGTAGCCGAGGTCGGCCATGTACTCCTTGTAGATGTTGACCAGGCTCGCGGGGATCGGCCGGACATCGGGCGCGACCGAGAAGCTCAGGCCCACCGGGTGGCCGGGCGTGGGATAGGGGTCCTGTCCCACGATCAGCACGCGGACCTCACCGAGAGGCTGCTGGAACGTGCGGAGGACGTTCGCCCCCGCGGGAAGGTACTGCCGACCTTCCGTGATCTCCTGCCGGAGGAAGTCGCCCATGGCGGAGATCCGCTCGGCGACGGGTTCGAGGGCCGTGGCCCATCCGGCTTCCACTACTTCGTGCAACGGACGCCCTGCCATGGTCGCGAACTCTATCGGCTTTCGCGAGTGGCCAAGGCCGCCGGAGACAAAAGATCGGATGCCCGCTTACCCCCGTGAAGCGGGCATCCGATGTCCGGGGTCATGCCGACCTTGTACGCCTCACCATCGCGACATGGGTGGAACTCGGCGAAATATCAGGAGTTGGCATGAGATCGAGGACAAACTTGTCAATGCGGTGACATCGGCGGCTCTAGCCGTACAGAATGGGGCCTAGCCCGGATGCGCGCTTTTCCCCCCGTGAAGCGCGCGTCCGGGCCCTTTCTGTGCGGTCATGCCGGTTCATGAGGGGCTATTTCACGGAGCCCGCGAGCAGTCCCTGGACGAAATACCGCTGGAAGCCGAAGAACAGGACAAGGGGGATGATGAGTGACAGGAAGGCGCCTGGCGCGAGGATGTCCACGTTGGTGCCGAACTGTCGCATCTGAGATTGCAGCGCCTTGGTCATCGGCTGGTTCTCGGTGTCGGCGAAGACCAGGGCGACGAGCAGGTCGTTCCAGACCCACAGGAACTGGAAGATGCCGAGCGACGCGATCGCGGGCTTGGCCAGCGGGAACACCACGGTCGCGAAGATCCGCCACTCCTGCGCGCCGTCCATTCTGGCCGCCTCCAGCAGTTCCCGGGGGATGCCGACGAAGAAGTTGCGCAGCAGGAAGATGGCGAACGGCAGGCCGAACGCCACATGGAACAGTACGACTCCCGCGATCGAGCCGAATATCCCGAAAAATCCGTACAGTTTGGCGATCGGGATGAGCGCGATCTGGACCGGCACCACCAGCAGGGCGATGACGACGAGGAACACCGCGTCCCTGCCCGGGAACTCGATCCAGGCGAAGGCGTAGGCCGCCATCGCCGCGATGCCGATGACCAGCACCGTCGCGGGGACCGTGATGAGCACGGTGTTCCAGAACGACGAGCTGAAGCCGGCCGCCAGCAGGCTCGAGTAGTTCTGGAAGGTGATCTCGGCGGGTTTGGTGAACAGGGTCCACCAGCCGGAGGCGTTGTTCTGGGCCTCGCCGCGCAGCGACACCACCAGCAGGCCCAACGTCGGCACCAGCCAGAACACCGCCACCAGGACGAGGACGACCTGGACCGCGCCGCCGCCGAGGCGGTCGGCCACGCGCCCGAGGAGACCGCGTTCGACCGGCTGGGCGGCCCTCGGTTCGGTCAGGGTTGTCATCGCTCGTCCCTCCTGAACCGGCGGATGTTGAAGATCATGAACGGCAGGACCAGCACCAGCAGGAAGATGGCGAGGGCGCTGCCCATGCCCTGGTTGCCGCCGCCGCCGAACGAGACCCGCCACATCTCGAGCGCGATCACGTTGGCCTGCGGTTGCACCGACCCCGGCGCGATGATGAACACCAGGTCGAACACCTTCAGCACGTTGATGACCATCGTGACGAAGACGACGAGCAGGACCGGGGAGAGCAGGGGCACGGTGATCCGCCGGAACACCTGCCACTCGGTCGCGCCGTCGATCCGCGCCGCCTCGAGAGCGTCGCGGGGGATCGCGGACAACCCGGCCGCGATCAGCACCATGGCGAAGCCGGCCCACACCCAGATGTACGCGCCGATGATCGCGGGCGTGATCAGGCCCGGGCCGAGCCAGGTGATCCCGTTGAAGGGCGCCTGGAAGTTCGACTGCGGAAGCCGTACGACATAAGAGCCGGCGGGCAGCCCGGTGAAGTGGAAGCTGCCGTCGGCGGTCGTCTCGGTGGTGCCCTTGACCACGCCGCCGGAGACCGCCTCGACCGTGATCCCGGCCAGGCCCCTCTCCTGCGGGTCGATCTGGTTGAGCGTGCCGCCGCCGCCCCGGACGACGTCGAGCCAGACCGTGCCGCTCACACCGCCGGCGGGGGCCGCCTTCGCGGGAGCGGCGTCCTTGACGACGTCGGGAGGGAGGCCGACCAGCGGGATGAGCACCGGCTGACCATCCTGCACCTGCTGCTTGGTCACCACGGCGCCGTTCTGGACGGCCGCGGGCGCCTGGTCGTTCTCGCGCGGCCGCGCCCCCGGATACCCGGCGCTGGAGGAGAACGTGTCGTGGACGACGGTGATCACCGCGTTGGCCACGCCCTTGTCGGGGTCCTGCTCGTAGACGAGGCGGAAGATCACTCCGGCCGCGAGGAGGGAGACGGCCATCGGCATGAACAGGATGAGCTTGAACGCCGTCGCCCATCGGATGCGCTCGGTCAGCACCGCGAAGATCAGGCCGAGCACGGTCACGATCAGCGGAGCCACCACGACCCAGATCACGTTGTTCCTGATCGTGGTCAGCGTGGCGGAGTCCGTGAAGATCGAGCCGTAGTTCCCGAGGCCGACGAAGCGGTCCCCGACGGAGTCGTACAGGCTCCTGAAGATCGAGTAGATGATCGGGTAGACCACCCACGCGGCCAGGAGGAGGACGGCGGGCAGGAGGAAGAGCGCCGCCATCCTCGGGGAGGGTCCGAGCCGATGGGGGGTGCTGCTGTCCACACGCGCGGCCGGAGCCGGCGCGGATCGGGTCTCAATCGGGCCGGAGGTGGCCCCGGCGGCGGGGATGTCGCCGCCGGGGGCCTGCGGGCCGTCCAACCGTTCGGTCACGGCCGCGTCTCCCTACTTCGTGAAGGCCTTGGCGGCGTCCGCCTCGAGCTTCTCCTGGGCGCCCTTGACGTCGGAGGGGTTGCGCAGGAAGTCCTGCAGGTCCTTCCACTCGCCCTTGCCGTCCGTGCCGCCGAACGCGCTGGGCGCGAGGTCCGACATGTCGTACCGGACCGACTCGCCCGCGGAGATGATCGTCTGCGCCAGCTGCTTGGTCAGGTCGTCCGGGTAGTTGTCGGGGGAGACGTTGCGGTTGGGCGAGAGGTAGCCGGGCTGCTTGGCCCAGACCTCGCCGCCCTCCTTGGAGGCCAGGTACTCCACCAGCGCCTGCGCGCCCTTGGAGTCCTTCATCACCACAGCGACGTCGCCGCCGAGCACGACCGGAGCGGTGTCGCCCGCCTTCGGGAACGGCATGATCTTCGCTTCCTGGCCGACCTGGGCGCCCGTCTGGCCCAGGGACGCGGCCACGAAGTCGGCCTCGATGACCATGGCGGCCTTCTTCTGGGCGTAGGCCTGGGTCACGCAGGTCGGGAAGTCGGTCTGCAGCGCGCCGGACGAGCCGCCGAGCATGAACTCCTGCTTCCCGAAGATCTGCCCCATCTTCTGCAGGGCGGTGGCGACCGAGGGGTCGGTCCACGGGATCTCGTGCTTGGCGAGCTTGTCGTAGTTCTCCGGTCCGGCCGAGGACAGGTAGACGTTCTCGAACAGGTCGGTCAGCGTCCAGCCCGAGGCGGCGCACAGCGCGAACGGCGCGGTGCCCGAGTCCGACAGGGTCTGCGCGGTCTTGCCGATCAGGTCGTCCCACGTCTCCGCCGGCTGGGCGCCGGCGTCGGCGAAGGCGGTCTGCCGGTACCAGATGAGCGACTTGTGCGCCGCCTTGACGAGCACGCCGTAGACCTGGCCGCCGGCCGAGCCGAGCTCCTTCCAGTACGGCGTGTAGTTCTGGTCGATCTGCGCCTGCACCTCGGGGGCCAGCGGCTTGAGCGCGTTCTGGTCGGCGTACTGCTGGACGAGGCCCGGCTGGGGCAGGATCGCCACGTCCGGCGGGTTGCCGCCCTGGATGCGCGGGCCCAGGTAGGCGCCGGTGTCCTCGCCGGTCGAGGCGTAGGTGACGGTGGCGCCCGTCTTGTCCTGGAACGCCTTGAGGACCTTCTCGAAGTTGCCCTGCTCGTCGCCGGTCCACTTGGCGGCGACCTCGATCTTGACGCCTGAGAGGGGCTTGGCGGCGGCGGCGCCGCCGCTGCTGCTCTGAGTGGGGCCGATGGCGGAGTTGCCGCCGCACGCGGCCGTCGCGAGTGCGAGCACCGCCACCGTCAGGGGGAGTTTGCGCATGATCTATCCTCCGGGCTGGACGACCTCGCCGAGCTGCTGTTTGAGATCGGCGACGGTTTCGTCGACGGGTTTGCTGAGGTTGAGCGCGCCGGACACGGCGCTGGAGATCACCAGGCTGACCTGGTTGTAGTTGGGGGTCACCGGCCGGGGACGGGCGGAGAGGATCGCCTCCTTCAGCACGGGCAGGTAGGGGAAGCGCTTGATCAGGGCGGGATCGTCGTAGAGCTCGGCCCAGACCGGCGGGAAGGAGCCCTCGGTCAGGACGAGGCGCTGGATCTCGGGGCTCGTGAAGTAGCGGATGAAGTCGAGGGCCGTCTTCTGCCGCTTGGAATACGCGCTGATCGCGAGGTTGAGCCCGCCCAGCGAGCTCGATCCCGGTCCGGTCAGCCCGGGCAGCCTGGTCACCTCGAACTTGCCCGCGAGGGCGGAATGGGTCGCCGGGCCGTACGCGTGGGGCCAGTTGCGGGCGAAGACCAGCCGGCCCTCCTGGAACGCGAGCCGGGACTCCTCCTCCTTGTAGGTGAGCGCCTCCTGCGGGATCCAGCCCTCCTCGACGCCGCCGACCAGGAAGTCGAGTGCGGTGCGGGTGGCGCCGAGGTCCATCGTCACCCGGCGTGCGTCGGGGCTGAGGATCTGGCCGCCGGCGGACTGGACGGCTTCCGCGAAGTTGACGGTCAGGCCCTCGTACGGCAGAAGCTGTCCGGCATATCCACCTATGTGGTACTTAGCGCTCAGGTGAGAGGCCTCGTCGCGCAGCTCGGCCCACGTCGTGGGCGGCTTGAGGTGCTCCTTCTTCAGCAGGTCGGAGCGGTAGTAGAGGAGCCCGGCATTGCTCGTGTACGGCGCGGCCCACAGCCTGTCGCGGTAGATCGCGGTGTCCGCGACCCCCTTGAGCATCTTGTCCAGCGGGACCACGCTCCGGTCGAGCGGCACGATCCACCCGGCGTCGGCGAACTCCGCCGTCCAGACCACGTCGAGCCCGAGCACGTCGTAGACCTCGCTGTGGGCCTGGAGATTGGCGACCATCTGGGCGCGCTGCTCGTCGGCCGCCTCGGGGAGCTCGAGCAGCGTGACCGGCTCGGTCGGATGGGTCTGGTTCCAGCGGTCGAGCAGCGGGCGGAGATAGGCGGTGGTGTCGCGGCCCGTCGCGAAGGTGATCGGCCCCGTGCCGCTCGTGCCCTCCGTGGTACGGCCCGCGGAGTCGCCCAGCCCTGTGCATCCGGCCACCAGGAGGGCGGTCAGGAGTGCGGCGGCTCGGCGGACCACGTGACCTCCGGATTAAGTCGTAGTTACATACGTGTTAGGTAGATGCATGCATGTTATGCATAGCGATAATGTGGGAGTCAACGGCTGGATCCGTAACGCTCCGGTAACTGCTTCGGTGGTCGCCCGGGGGCTTCGCGGCGACATCTCGACTGGCATCTCGACTGGCATGGAGGTGGGCGAGTGCGGCTGCCGTTGCTGGCACTCCTGGCAAAGGAACCTGCCCACGGGTACGAGCTCAAACAAGCGCTCGAGGTGACGTTCGGCAGCGCCTATCCCTCACCCAACATCGGTCAGATCTACGTGACGCTGGGGCGTCTGGAGAAGGACGGGTTCGTCCGGGCCGTCGACGTCGAGCAGTCGAACCGGCCCAACAAGAAGGTCTACTACCTCACCGCCGCCGGCCGTGAGGCGCTGGAGGCCTGGGTCGACGAACCGACCGAGGGCCCGCGCGTGCGGGACGAGTTCTTCATGAAGCTCGTGCTGGCCCCCCTGACGGGCATCTCCGACCGGATGGCGTTGGTCAACCGGCAGCGCAGGCATTATTTGTCGTTGATGAGAGACCTCGACGAGCTGGCCGAGCGCACGGACCCGGGGAACCGTGTCGCCCGCCTGCTCATCGAGGGCGCCATGCTCCACCTCCAAGCCGACCTGGACTGGCTCGAACGCTGCCAGGAGGACCTGAACTGATGCTCTCCCCACCCCCCACCCCATCCTTCGTCGTGATCATGCACGGATTCCCGGTTCGCGGCCGGACCTGCACCTTCTCGTGTTGTGATCATGCGCAGGTTCGTGATCATGACGCTCGACCTGCGGCGATGCCGTTCGTGATCATGCAGGGAAGTGGTCCGCGATGAGGACCCCTGTGATCAGAGCGATCGGCCTCGTGAAGATCTACCAGACCGGCGGCCTGCCGGTGCCGGCCGTACGCGGCGTCGACCTCGTCGTCGAACCGGGGGAGTTCGTCGCGATCATGGGCCCGTCCGGGTCGGGGAAATCCACCTTCGTCCACATGCTCGGCGGCCTGGAGACGCGGACCAGCGGCGAGATCTGGCTGGACGGCAAGCGCGCCGACACGCTCTCGGAGAGCGGATGGGCGGTGCTCCGGAGGCAGAAGGTCGGATTCGTCTTCCAGTTCTTCAATCTGGTCACCAACATGACCGTGGCCGACAACGTGGAGTTGCCCGCCCTGCTCGGCGGGGCGTCGCCGAAGCACGCACGGGAGCGGCGCGAATACCTGCTGGCGGAACTCGGCCTCGAGGAGCGGGCGAGCGCCGCGCCCGGCCAGCTCTCCGGCGGCGAGCAGCAGCGCGTCGCGCTCGCCCGAGCCCTCGCCAACCAGCCGCGCCTGCTCCTCGCCGACGAACCGACCGGCAACCTCGACAGCCGCAACACCCGTGACGTGCTCAAACTGCTGGGCAAGGTCCATCGGCAGGGCCAGACGATCGTGCTGGTCACCCATGACGCCAGGGTCGCGAGCATGGCGGATCGCGTCGTCAGTCTCCTGGACGGCCAGATCGTCGACGACGCGCCCATCGCCAGGATCCAGCGCCGTCCGGGCGGTACGGCGGGCGACATCGTCGAGCTGCGTGGATGAGCATGTACATGATCACGCCGGGGGAGAGGGCTGGTCGCGGGCGTCTCCCCGAATCTGCGCATGATCACGGGGGTGGGCGTGCGGGCTGAGGTCAGGTGGGTGCGGGCCGATCTCCGGGCGCGCCGGGGGCAGGCTCTGCTGACCGTCATCGCGGTCGCGGGGATCGTCACCGCTCTCATCACGGCGGCCACCCTGCTCGAGGACGGCACCAACCCCTGGCGGGGGCTGTTCGAACGCGGGCGGGGCGCCCATGTCTGGATCCACACCAAGGGCGCGCCGAACGTCCCGGCACTCCGGGCACTGGGCGGGGTCACCGACGTCGCCGGGCCCTACCGAAGCGCTCCCGCCACGCTCGCGGACCACGGCAGGAAGGTCCCGATCGCCCTCCAGGAGACGACGGCGGCCCTCCCCTCCGTCGCCCGGCCGCTCCTTCGAGAAGGCCGCTGGCTCGACGTGCGTCACCCCGACGGCGTCGTGGTCGAGCAGTCGTTCGCCAAGGCGCTGGGGCTCCACCCCGGCAGCCCGTTCCCCGTCACCGGACTGAACGGTGCCACGCACACGCTGACCGTGGCGGGGCTGGCCGAGAGCGGCGACCAGGGCTTCTATCCCGAGTGGACGCCGGGGCTCGCCTGGACCCTCTCCTCGACCCTCACCATGGTCGAACCGGCGCCCGGCCGCACCGAGTCCGTCACAGGCCTCCGGCTGGCCGACGCCGGATATACGGACATCGTGGTGCAGCAGGCCGTCATCACACTGCGCAACCAGGTCCAGCGGGTGTCCACCTGGCGCGAGGTCCGGGCCTCCATGGAGCTCGACAACAGGCTGCTCGGCCTGCTGCTCGCCCTGTTCGGCCTCGCCGGGCTGGTCGCCGCCGCCCTCGCCCTCGCCAACGCCACAGGCGGCCGGGTGCTCACCCAGCTTCGCGACATCGCCACGCTGAAGTCGCTCGGGTTCACCCGGGAACAGGTGACGCGCATGCTCGTCGCCGAGCACGGAACGCTGGGGTTGCTCGGCATCGCCCTGGGCCTCGTCGCCGGGCGGGTCATCACGGCCTACGCGCTCTCCGACACCGTGGTCGTGCCGCTATCCTCCGGCCCGCTCGTGGCGATCACGGCGGGCACGGCACTCGTGGTGCTGGTCGCGGTCTGGCTGCCCGCCTGGCGGGGCGGCGCGACGCCGCCCATCCCGGCGGCCCCAGCGGCGCCTCCGCACGGCCGCCTGTCGCGGCTGGCCAGGGTCGCCCTCCTCGTACGGCTCCCGCCCGCACTCGTCCTCGGGGCCAGGGACGCCTTCACCCGCCCCACCTCGGCCATCCTCACGCTGACCGGTGTGGCCATCCCCATGATGATGATCACCATCGGGCTGGGCTGCTGGGCCACCCTCGACGGGTTCATCCGCCATCCGGAGCAGGTCGGCCAGGCGGCCGCCCTGTCCGTACGGCCGGGCGACCTGACGGCGAGCGAGGCGCTCGGCCGTGCGATGGCCGACCCCGACGTGGTGACCGCCTATCCGGGGGTGGAGCTGGACGCCCTCGTGCCCTGGCAGACCAGGACGGTACGCACCCGGGCGCTCGGCCTGTCCTCCGACCCGTACCCGTTCCCGGTGGCGGAGGGCAGGATGTTCCGGGACCGCGGCGAGGCCGTCGCCGGACAGGGCCTGCTCGACCTTCTCGGGCTGCGCATCGGCGACCGGGTCCGCATGACCATCGGCGGCACGCCGCTCATCGTCAAGATCGTCGGCCGGGTGATCGAGCCGGAGCAGGACGGCGAGGTGCTCTCGTTCGGCGTCGACAGCCTGGCGGCAAAGGATGCGACGCCGCCGCAGTTCTACAGCCTGGTCCTGCGGCCGGGCGCCGACGCCGGCGAGGTGCGCGCGCGGTTGCAGGCGCAGGCGCTCGAAGTGGACCAGGCGGTGAATCCGGCCGACCGGCTGTCGGTCATCCGCGTCATCATCGTCGCGCTGGTCGTGGTCCTCGCCCTGATCGGGCTGGCGAACCTGCTGACGGCGAGTGCGCTCGGCCTGCGCGACCACCTGCTCGACCTGGCCGTGCTGAAGGCGATGGGGCTGACCCCGCGGCAGGTGATGGCCACGCTGGTGACGGGCACCGGGCTCGTCGCGATGGCCGGCGTGGTGCTGGGCGGTTCGGCGGGGGCGTTCCTGTCGAAGGGCCTGATCGACCTGGAGGGCCGCGGCAGCGGGGTGGGGGCGGGAATCGGCCGGGCGCCCACGCCCGGCATGCTCGCCGGCGCCCTGCTCGTCGCGATCGGCGCGACGCTGCTGGTCGCACTGATCCCCGCGCGGCGGGCCGCGCGGGCACGGGTGCCCGTCACGGCCCGCTGAAACCCCGGGCGTCCGATGAAACCCGGGCCCTGAGTCGGGTGCCAGCTTGAGACCCGGGCTCTGAACCGGGCCGGCCCGGCGCCCGCCTCAGAACCCGACGGCTCAGGACTCCTGCTGGATCGACAGCCAGTAGAACCCGTGCGGCGGAAGGGTGAGCAGGTAGGGCAGCTCGCCGATGGCGGGGAAGGGCACGCCGCCCCGGCACTCGATCGGCGTCATGCCGCTGAAGCGGCGAAGGTCGAGCTCGACCGGCTGCGCGAACCTGGACAGGTTGTTGACGCACAGGACCCGGTCGTCGCCCTCTTCCCTGATGTAGGCCAGCACGCTGGGGTTCGACGACCACAGCTCGGTGTAGTCGCCGGTGCCGAAGATGGGGTGCTCGCGCCGGATCTGCAACATCCGCCGGGTGAAGTGGAGCAGCGACGACTCGCTCTTCAGCTGCGCCTCGACGTTGACGGTCTGGAAGCCGTAGATCGGGTCCATGACGGCCGGCAGGTAGAGCCGTCCGGGGTCGGCCTTGGAGAAGCCCGCGTTGCGGTCGGGGCTCCACTGCATCGGCGTGCGGACCGCGTCGCGGTCCTCCAGCCAGATGTTGTCGCCCATGCCGATCTCGTCGCCGTAGTACATGACCGGTGATCCCGGCATGCTGAGCAGCAGCGCGATGAACAGCTCGATCTGGTCCCGGTCGTTGTCGAGCAGCGGGGCGAGCCGGCGCCGGATGCCGAGGTAGGCCCGCATCCGCGGGTCCTTGGCGTACTCGGCGTGCATGTAGTCGCGCTCTTCCTCCGTCACGCTCTCGAGCGTCAGCTCGTCGTGGTTGCGCAGGAAGATGCCCCACTGCCCGCTCTCGGGCAGCTTGGGCGTGCGGGACATGATCTCCGAGATCGGCTCCCTGCTCTGCCGGCGCACGGCCATGAAGATGCGCGGCATCAGCGGGAAGTGGAACGCCATGTGGCACTCGTCGCCGCCGGTCGTGGGGTCGCCGAAGTACTCCGCCACGTCCTCGGGCCAGCCGTTCGCCTCCGCGAGCAGCACGCGGTCGGGGTAGAGCCGGTCGACCTCGGCCCGGACCTTACGCAGGTACTCGTGCGTCTCGGGCAGGCCGGAGCACGAGGTGCCCTCACGCTCGAAGAGGTACGGCACGGCGTCGAGCCGGAAGCCGTCGACGCCGAGGTCGAGCCAGAACCGGATGACCTCCATCATCGCGTCCTGGACGGCCGGGTTGTCGTAGTTCAGGTCCGGCTGGTGGTGGAAGAACCGGTGCCAGTAGTACTGGCCGCGCACCGGGTCGTAGGTCCAGTTCGACTCCTCGGCCCCGATGAAGATGACCGGCGCGTCGCCGTACTTCGTGGGGTCGTCGGACCAGACGTAGAAGTCGCCGTAAGGGCCCTCGGGGTCCTGCCTGGACGCCTGGAACCACGGATGCTTGTCGCTCGTGTGGTTCATGACCAGGTCGGTGATGACCCGCAGGCCGCGGGCGTGCGCCTGCTCGATCAGCTCGACGAAGTCGCCCAGGTCGCCGAACTCCGGGAGGACCTTGAGGTAGTCCGAGATGTCGTAGCCGCCGTCGCGCAGGGGCGAGTCGTACAACGGCAGGAGCCAGATGCAGTCGATGCCCAGCCACTGGAGGTAGTCGAGCTTCTCGATCAGGCCGCGCAGGTCGCCGGTGCCGTCGCCGTTGGAGTCCTTGAAACCGCGGACCAGCACTTCGTAGAAGACCGCCTGCTTGTACCAGTAGGGGTCCTGCTGCGTGTATTCCGTGATTTCATTCGCATGCATGAGATCTCCGGACATGATGATCTGGGTGTCCGGCGTCAGGTCGCCGGCCATATCGGCTGCAGACACCGGCGGAGCCGGCTCTGGGCATGGCGAAGCAGCGTTCATCTGGTCTCACTTGAGGAAAAGAATGGGGCGTGCGGCCAGATCACGCCCGAGCCTTGAAGCTCACGCCGTCTTGTTTGGCCTTATTTGACTCAAACCTACCACTGCTTAACGTCTGACCGTAATTGCTTACTTCCTGGTAAGGGTAACTTTTTACCTGTTTTCGAATGATCACCGAGTGCGACTGAGTGAATGTGCCGCAGGGCCTTCCGCGGCCTAGGGTGAGCGGCGTGACACCCGCCCGGCTCGGCCCGCTCCTGGGGGCGCCGCCCGTGCCTCAGGGGCCGTGGGACCGCGAGGCCGTCGTGGTGTCCGCGGCCGCTCTCAAGGCCGCCCGCGGCCGCCCGCCGCGGGACGCGGCGGAGGAGATCGCGGAGGGGTTGCGCGGTCACGACGGAGTCGCCGGTGTCCGGGTCCGGCCCAACGCCTTCCTGGAGATCGTGCTGGCCGTCCCCGGAGAGATCGCCCGTGAGATCGTGACGGCGGGATCTCCGGGAACCCCGCGCGTTTCGCTCCCAGGCCTGCCGGATTTCCCCAGGACCTGGGAGAACCCGGGCTTCGTCGTGCGGTTCGCGCACGCGCGCGCGGCCGCCGTGCTCAGGTGGGCCCGCGACCTGGGCGTCCCGGGGGAGGGCTTCCGCCCCGAGGCGCTGGACGATCCCCGGGACCGGGCCGTCCTGCGCGTCCTCGCCGAACTGCCCAGCCGTGCGGCCGGCCGTGAGCCGGCGTGGGAGGCCTACGGCGAGCGACTGGCCCTGGCCTATCACGACGCGCACGAACACGCTCCCGCCGTCCCGGCCGGAGACCGGCGCGCGGACGAGGTGCACACCGCCCGGGTCTGGCTGGCGAGAGCCGTCCAGGCCGTGCTGAGGGACCTTTACGGTGAGTTGCCGAGCAAATTGTGATGGATGGTCCTGGAGTGTCCGATGAGCCTGTCTCGCCACGTGGGCGGCCGTCTCATAGGGGCGGCGTGGTCGGATAGCCTCGTTCGGGTGAGTCGATTCGCCCATCCCGCCGGTGACAGGCATGCCGAGGTGCTGCCTGAGGAGCGCCCTCCGCACGCGCCGGCCGACCTCAACACCCTCGACCCCGCGATCTGGCCGCGAACGTCCGGCCGAACTGGCGGTGTGATCACGATCGGCGGTGTCGACGTCCGGGACCTGGCGAAAGAGTACGGCACGCCCCTCTACGTGATCGACGAGGAGGACTTCCGCTCCCGCTGCCGCGACCACAAGGCCGCCTTCCACGACGGCGAGGTCCACTACGCGGGCAAGGCGTTCCTGTGCCGCGAGGTCGCGCGCTGGATCGACCAGGAGGGCCTCGGCCTCGACGTGTGCAGCGCGGGCGAGCTCGCGGTCGCGCTCAGCGTGGGGTTCCCGCCCGAGCGGATCACGATGCACGGCAACAACAAGTCGCTCGCCGAGCTCGAGCGCGCGGTCGAGGTGGGCGTCGGGCACATCGTGGTCGACTCCTTCGAGGAGATCGCCCGGCTCGGCTTCCTCGCGGAACGGCACGGCCGGCGGCCCAAGGTCATGATCCGGGTGACGGTGGGCGTTGAGGCGCACACTCACGAGTTCATCGCGACCGCCCACGACGACCAGAAGTTCGGCCTGTCGCTGAGCAGCGGTGCGGCGGCGGAGGCCGTCCGGCGCATCCTCGCCCTGCCGCAACTCGAGCTCGTGGGACTGCACTCGCACATCGGATCGCAGATCACCGACACCGCGGGTTTCGAGGTCGCCGCGCGGCGCCTGGCCGCACTGCTCGTCGACATCAGGGACGAGCACGGGGTGATCCTGCCCGAGCTCGACCTCGGCGGCGGTTACGGCATCCCCTACGTCGCGGGCGACGAGGCGCCGGACATCAAGGTCATCGCCGACAGCCTGGCGGAGATCGTCACCAAGACCTGCCGGGCGGCGGGGCTGCCCGTGCCGCGTCTCACGGTGGAGCCGGGCCGGGCGATCGCCGGTCTCGCCGGAGTGACGCTCTACGAGGTCGGCACGGTCAAGGACGTCGAGGGCCTGCGTACCTACGTCAGCGTCGACGGCGGAATGAGCGACAACATCAGGACCGCGCTCTACGGGGCGGACTACACGGCCGTCATGGCCTCGCGCGACACGACGTCCGGGCCGATGTTGTCCCGCCTGGTCGGCAAGCACTGCGAGAGCGGCGACATGATCGTCCGTGACCTGTGGCTGCCTCAGGACATCGCGCCGGGCGACCTGATCGCGGTGGCCGCCACCGGCGCCTACTGCCGCTCGCTCGCGAACAACTACAACTACCTCCCGAAGCCCGCGGTGGTCGCGGTGTCCGGGGGCCGGTCCCGCGTGATCGTGCGCGGGGAGACCGAGGAAGATCTGTTGCGGGGGCAACTGTGACCGGAATCGGCGCGGGACCACGCGGCGGGGAGACGAGGAGGGCTCGTGACTGACGGCAAACCGGCGCTCAGGGTGGCGCTGCTGGGCTGTGGCGTCGTCGGGTCGCAGGTCGTGCGGCTGCTGGGCGAGCAGGCCGACGACCTGGCCGCGCGGATCGGCGCTCCCCTGGAGCTGGCCGGCGTCGCCGTACGGCGTCTGGGCCGCAGGCGCGACACGGAGATCGACCCCGCGCTGCTCACGACCGACGCCGAAGGACTGGTGACCCGCGACGACGTGGACATCGTCGTCGAGGTGATCGGCGGGATCGAGCCGGCCAGGTCGCTGATCCTCGCCGCGATGTCCCGGGGCAAGTCCGTGGTGACCGCCAACAAGGCCCTGCTGGCCGAGGACGGCGCGACCATCCACGCCGCGGCCAGGGAGAACGGCGCCGACCTGTACTTCGAGGCGAGCGTCGCGGGTGCGATCCCGCTGCTGCGCCCGCTGCGCGAGTCGATGGCCGGCGACCACGTCCACCGCGTGCTCGGCATCGTGAACGGCACGACCAACTACATCCTCGACAAGATGGACTCCACGGGGGCCTCGTTCACCGACGCCCTGGAGGAGGCCCAGGCGCTCGGGTACGCGGAGGCCGACCCGACGGCCGACGTGGAGGGCTTCGACGCCGCGGCCAAGGCCGCCATCCTCGCGGGCATCGCCTTCCACAGCCGCGTGACGGCGGCGGACGTGCATCGCGAGGGCATCACGGAGATCACCGCCACCGACGTGGCCTCGGCCAAGGGCATGGGGTACGTCATCAAGCTCCTGGCCATCTGCGCGCGCTCCGACGACGGCGGTTCGATCGGCGTCAGGGTGCATCCCGCGATGATCCCGAGGACGCATCCCCTCGCGGGCGTCCGGGAGGCGTACAACGCGGTGTTCGTGGAGGCCCAGTCGGCGGGACGGCTGATGTTCTACGGCGCCGGCGCCGGCGGGGCTCCGACGGCCTCGGCGGTCCTCGGGGACATCGTGGCGGTCGCGCGCAACCGCATCGCCAAGACCCGCGGGCCCGAGGAGTCGACGTACGCCGACCTGAAGGTCCATCCGATGGGCGACACCATCACTCGTTACCACGTCTCCCTGGACGTGGCGGACAAGCCCGGCGTGCTCGCCAAGGTCGCCGAGGTCTTCTCCACCCACGACGTCTCGATCCAGACGGTCAGGCAGGAGGGCCGGGGGGACGACGCCCAGCTCGTCCTGGTGACCCATCGGGCCAACGACGCGGCCCTGTCGGCGACGATCGAAGACCTGCAGGATCTCGACATCGTGCGCGCGGTAGCGAGCGTGATGCGCGTCGAAGGCGACGACACTCCGTAGCTGTATTTTGCCAAATAGGGTGAAGAGCGCTTTTGGTCTGTGCTGTGCCAGAATGCGGTTCTTATTGAGCGGCATTTCGATGGTGGTGCACAGTGGAGGTGGCATGACCAGCCCTAAGGGCTTCCTCCGCGCGGGGAGCGCGGAGATGGCGGAGGCCCGCTGGGAGGGGGGCCAGTGGATCATCGCGGAAACGCCCGTCCCCGACGGGCTCACCGATACGGACGTGGCAGGCTTGCGTGATCTGCGCGGGATCCACATTGACTGGCCCTCCTCCGCCGTCCCGTTGGACGTGATCCTGCAACTCGCCGCGGCCGGGGTTCCGCTGCACTCGGAGACGACGCCGGGCTGGCTCACCGATGACCCGCTGGCAGCCCTGGTCACCGACACCCGGTGGCTGCAACCCGAGACCGACAGCGCGGGCGTCTCGGTCACCGACCTCCGGCGCGAGGAGCACAGCGTGCGGTTACGCCGACGCGGCCTCCTGCACGACGCGAACGCGGTGGCCGTCCAGTCGCGGCCGGTCAGCGTGGTCGTGGCCAGCAAGCGGCCGTGGCTCGCGGGCGCGACGCTCGAGCAGATCGCCAGGCAGCGGCACGTGAACCTGGAAGTGATCTTCGCTGCCCATGGTTTCCCCGCCGACGTGGTACGGCAGGCGGCGGCCGACCAGGGTTTCCCGTTCCCGATCCAGGCGGTCGAGCTGACGGACGAGACCGTCTTCGGCGACGTGCTCAACGAGGCGGTACGGCGGGCGAGCGGTGACTATATTGCGAAATGGGACGACGACGACTGGTACGGCCCTGATTACCTTTCCGATCTACTGCTCGCCAAGGCCTACTCCGGGGCCGACCTGGTCGGGACGTCCGCCGAGTACTTCTACCTCGAACCGCTGAACCTCACGATCCGCAGGGCGGGCCACCACAGCGAGATCGTCTCGACCCACGTGGCCGGGGGGACGATCCTGCTGGAGCGCACCGGGCTGGCCTCAGTCGGCGGGTTCGAACCTGTGCCCACGGCCGTCGACGGCAAGTTGCTCGCCGCGGTCGACGCCGCGGGCGGATCCATCTACCGCACGCACGGGTTGGCCTTCCTGGCCCGGCGTTCCCCTATCGAACAGCACACGTGGCGGTCACCGCTAGCCGCATTCGTCAAGGCTGCGGCCAACCAATGGCGTGGTTTCCGCCCGACCCGGATCCTGGAGGGATCGTGAACCGCCCCCCGACGCCGGTCATGCCGCAGGCGTCAACGCCGGATGTGACCTTCGCCCCGGCCAGGATCCGCGGCAACGACTACTCGACCCTCGTCCCGCCAGAGTTCGGGAAGTGGACCCCCGCCATGCGGGTGAGCGTGATCGTTCCGGCGTACAACGGGCAGGAGAAACTCGATCTCACGCTCGCCGGGCTGGTCCAGCAGACCTATCCACCCGAGCTGATCGAGGTCATCGTCGTCGACAACGGCAGTGTGCCGCCGTTGCGGCTGCCCGAGATCCGTCCCGAGCGGACCCGGCTGATCGCCTGCCCGACCCCGGGAAGGTCCAACGCGCGCAACGCCGGCCTCGCGGCCGCCGAGGGCGACGTCGTCTACTGGCTCGACTCCGACATCGTGCTCGAGCGCACGGCGCTCGAAGCCCACATGCGCTGGCACCACCTCGCGCCTTACCTCGTCGTCACCAGCTACCTGCGGTTCACGACCGTGCCGCTGCCGGCTCCGGCGCAGATCGTCGAGGTCGACGAGCGGGCGAAGCTGTTCGAGCCCACGGAACCGCACGAGTGGATCGTGAACCTGGTCGAGCGCACGGACGGGCTCCGCGCCAGCGGGACGAACGCGTTCGGCATCCACATCGGCGGCTCGACGTCGGTGAACGCCCGGCTGATCAAGGCGGCGGGCCCCATGGACGAGGGGCTGATCCTCGGCGAGGACACCGAGATGGGCTACCGGCTGGCCGAGGCGGGAGCGGTCTTCGTCCCCGAGCCGGCGTCGATCGGCTATCACCTCGGCCCCACGATGCAGATGCGCGACGCGAAGGCGATCAGCCGCTCCAACTACGCGTTCATCCCCGACCGCATCCCGCAGTACCGGTGGCTCCGGGCGCATCCGTTCCGCCAGTACCTGGTGCCTTATGTCGAGGTGGAGGTCGTCGCCACCGGGGCCTCCTACGAGGACGTCCGTGGGACCGTCGACGGCGTGCTGGCGGGCACCATCGCCGACGTGTCGGTGCTGCTGCTGGGTCCCTGGGACCAGCTCGAGCCCGACCGCCGAGCCCCGCTGAAGGACCCGGACCTCGACATGGTGCTGGTCCACGGTTTCTATCGCCACGAGGGACGGGTCCGGCTCGGCGGCCGGTCCGGCGCGGCGCCGTACGTGCTGCGCGTGCCCGCCGGATGGGTGCCGGGAGAGAACTCCCTGTCCCGAATGCTCGAGCTGATGGTCGAGCGCGACCTCGGCCTGATGTCCGTGCTGCTCGACGAGACCGGCGACGGGCTCACGGTGGCCCGCTTGGAGCGGACGGCCGCCTTCGCGCGGGCCGAGATCGTGGCGCGCGACGGCGAGAACCTCGACGACGCCGTGACCGACGTGTTCGGCTCGATGTGGGTGGACGCGGAAAGTTACGAGTTCCTGCCCGCGGCGTCGGCTCGGCCTCCGGCCGGACGCCGTGCCACCTATCAGGCACGGACCGACGCCCACTCCAAGGCCGAGGTGGTCCGCCTGACCAAGGAGGTCGAGCGGCTCAAAGGCAAGGTCAACGAGTGGCGTGACGAGTCCAAGCGCTGGCGCGCCAGCGCCGTGCAGTTTCGCCGTGAGGTCGGCACGCTTCGCCGGCAGGTGAACGCGCTCAAACGCGGCCGGGGCATCACCCGCATCACCCGCAGGCTCGGCAGCCTCCGCCGCCTCCAGTCGCTGCTGGGCGACAACAAGCGGCGGTGAGCGTTGGGGGAGGGGGTTACCGGGACGAGGGCCGCAGGCCGCCCAGCCCGGGCCACCTCCCCGATCGCCGTCCGGCGGGTCGTGCGACCTCGCCGGTGACGGGGGCCTGCGCCGAGTCCGTCCCCTGACCGTCATCCTCTTGCGTGCTCTCGTCCTGCTCGAGCTCGCGGGGCGGCCAGAACGCCGCCGAGGCCTCCTGCCGTACGCCGTGGGTCTCCCTGATCACATCGGCGAGCGGCTCGTCGGGAGCGGCGAGCAGGAGGGCGCGGCCGACGGCCTCGGTTCGCTCGAGCCGGGCCTCGCGGCCGTCGTCGAAGGTGATCTCGAGCAGGCCCGGTCCTCCCTCGGAGACCTGCTCGATCATGGTCTCCAGCGAGGCGGGCTCCAGAAGCACGTCGAGTGGGCCGACGTACCGGTAGGGGCTGGGGAACGACGTCGGAGACACCTCGTCGACGAGACGGACGCGGGGATCGTGCCGGTACGCCTCCCGGAGCATCCGCAGCTCGAACGCCGGCTCGTTCAGGGTGGAATGGCGGCCCCGGGGAAGCGTCGACCAAGGCGCGACGAGCGTGACCCGTACGTCGGGCAACGTCCCCGACAGAGCGGCGTCCACGGCCTCGTGCACCTGCTGCTCCGTCGCGTCGCTCACATCGAACACCACGTCGACGTACGGCACGAGCCAGCTCCGGCCGCCGTGCTCACGAAGATCGCGGCGGAGCGGGATGCGGTGGGCGAGGTAGGGCGCCACCACCCGGACCGTCTCCGTCGGATTGATCCCCTGGGTGGACAGGCCGATGTGAAGGCCCCTCGCCTCCAGATCCGCCACGAACACGGCTCCGTACTGAGCGAACCGGTAGCCCAGCTCGGTGTCCTCACCCCGGATCACGGCCGGATCGAAGCCGCCTACGGCATCGAACATCGCACGATGGAACGACACCGTGGGGCCGGTGAGCGCGTGGTAGGGCGCCTTGCTCCGGCGGAGACCGTCGAGGTTGATGACCACCTGTTCGGTCGAGTGGAGAACGGCCTTGGAAAGGTCGGTGATCTCGCCCAGGGCGTCGTGCAACACGGCGTGGCGCATGTCCTCGACCGCCACGACGGGCTCCTCGATGAAGCGCTTGCCCCCGATCGCGACCACGTAGTCGGTCAGGTGGTGCCAGCGCATGAGCGCCTCGAGATGCTCGCGGAACACGACCATGTCGGCGTCGAAGCGCTGGATCACCGTGCCGTCCGACGCCTTGACGCCGGCGTTCACGGCGTGTCCCGGGCCCCATCCGCTGGAGTCGGCGACGATCAGCCGGGTGTTCTCCGGCCTGATGGGGGGCAACCGGACGGGCGGCTCGCTGCCGTCGTCGACGATGATGACCTCGGTGAGGTGTCCGGGGTAGGTCTGCGCGGACAGAGCCGCGAGGGCGAGATCCAGCACGTACTGGCCGCCATGGGCGGGGATGACGACGCTGACCTGGAGCTCAGGCGTCCAGTGGCCCACGGCGGGGGCCTCCAGCGGGGAATAATTGTTTTGCCTGATCCGCGGGCGGGATCCGTTGCCCGTCACGATGGCCACTCCTCGCCGGTTCTGGTCGAATACCTGATGAATCGTAGCGTCGGCTCCCGCCTTTCCGTCGAGCTGACCGGCCTCCTCAGGTGCTCCGAGTCCTGACGAACACGGCCCCCACTCGGCGTCCCGCCCCCACCTCGTGGCTGTTCCGTGAGCGGAGTTCTAACTGGTGGGCCCGGACACGGCGGCCGCGTCGAACTTCGCCCGCAGACCCGCCTTGGGAAGCGCCTTCGCGAGGCGCGGCGTGAGCGTCTTGACGTATGTCGCCGTGAGATGAGATCCCTGCCGGTAGACGAGGACGTTGCCGATGACGGGAGAGCAGCGCGCCGTCGGGCAGATGGCGTCGTGGAGATCGACGACCGACACGTGGGCCATCCCGGCCGCGGCCCTCTTCTGGATCGGTGCGGCGCTCCACGCCTTGTCCCGGTCGAACGCGCAGGCCGACAGCCGGTCGGGGTTCTTCGCGACGCACTCGTAGACCTCCATGCCGGGATCCGGATTGTCCGCGAGGACGATGACCCGCATGCCGGCGCGGGTGAGGGCCGACCATGACTTCCGCAATCCGGCCACCATCGCCCCGGGGGTGGTCCGGCCGTCGGTGTCGATCGCACTGGACGACACCTGGGACGTGATGACGTAGTCGGGCTTCTCGGTGTTGATGAGATAGGGGAGAAGCCGGGAGTTCCACTCCGCGCACGACGTATAGGGCTGCTTCGTGCCGTCCGTCTTCATCGTCTTCGCGGAGGTCAGGGTGCAGCCCGACTTCGTGAAGATCGTGAGGCGCCAGTTGTTCTGGGTCGCGAGCAACTGGAGTGCGGGAAGCCACTGCGCGATCTTGGAGTCTCCGGCCGCGGCGACCCTGATCTTCGAGTTCGGGTCGCCGTACGTGCAGGACAGCACCTTCGCGTCGTCCGCGTTCTGGTGACAGCCGTCGGCGTAGGCGTCGGGCAGGTCCTTCGTCGCCTGCAGCGGATCCGGCACCATGTACTCGACGTGGTCGGGGGGAGCCCCGGCGGGGTCGTCGCGAGGGTCGGCCGCCAGTACGGCGGCCCCCGGCGCCTGCCGGGCCGGGCCGCCCGCGGCCGCTGTGGAGCTCGTCACCCCCAGCAGGATCGCCATGCCCGCCACGACGCCCACGAAGGTGAAGTTGGCGCCCAGGCTGAGTGCCAGCCGGGGAGAGCCGGACACCGCCGCGGAGTACCGCAGGGGGTTTTCGATCAGGCGATGCGTGAGCCAGGCCGGGATGACGGAGACCAGTGCCACGAGCAGTCCGTGGCCGACCGTGAGAGTGCCGTCCCAGTGGGCGGTCGCCGCCACGAGCAACGGCCAGTGCCACAGGTAGAGCGAATAGGAGAGCCCGCCGACCCAGCGGAACGGGGCGGTTCCCAGCACCAGCTCCGGCCCCCTGCGCAGGGTCGAGCACCCTGCCGCGATCACGGCCGCGGTGCCGAGAGTGGGCAGGGCGGCGTTGTAGCCCGGCCACGCCGTTTCGCTGCTGAAGACGAGCGCGGACGCCGCGATGCACACGACCCCGGCCCATCCGAGCACGATCGCCCACACCCGGGGGAGCCTGGCGCACTGGGACACGCTGAGGGCGAGCCCCGCGCCGATCGCCAGTTCCCATACGCGGGTGGGCGTCACGAAGAAGGCGCTCTCGGGGGAGTGCGCCGTCGCGATCACCGAGTAGACGACCGACGGCACCGCGACCAGGAGGAGAAGCGTCCAGACCAGCGGCTTGGCGCGCCTGCGCAACATCCTCGCCACGAGAGCCGCCAAGATGATCAGCAGTGGCCACACGACGTAGTACTGCTCTTCGACCGCCAGCGACCAGAAATGCTGGACCGGCGACGGCGCCGTGCCCTCGGCCAGGTAGTCGACGGACCTGGCCGCGAAGCGCCAGTTCACCACGTAGAGCGCCGAGCCGACGATGTCGCCGCCGACGGCCTCCCACTGCGTCTTCGGTATGAAGAAGCGCGTCAGTGCGGCCGACACGATGAGGACGGTGGCCACGGCCGGCAGCAGGCGCTTGGCCCTGCGGGCGTAGAACCGCGTCAGCGACACCGAGCCGGTGCGTTCCAATTCGGAGACGAGCTGCGATGTGATCAGAAATCCGGAGATCACCAGAAAGATGTCGACGCCGACATATCCGCCGGGAAGGAAGGGGACTCCCGCGTGGTACAGGACGACGAGGGCGACGGCGATCGCCCGGAGGCCCTCGATGTCGCCGCGCTGACGATGCCGAGTTTCGCCCGACGGCGCCCCGTTCTGGGCCGAGACTCGACGCCGGTCGGAGGACGCGGGGAGGTCGTCGGTCGCGGTTGCCTGCTTCGTCACGGGCGTGGGGAACTCAGAGACGCTCATTAGGCCACATCGTTAGTGATATCTCCCATTTGACTTACGTAGTCCTGGCCCGCCGCGTACCCCTCCGTCAGTGGTGGGCGAAGGGGCGACCGACTGTCCGGAGGTCGAGAACCGAAGGCCTGATGGGGAGGAAAGGAGCCCGTCCCTCGCCGGAATCGGCTCGCCTCCGCCGTGCTGTGGGGAGGTGGCGCGGCATCCTCTCTGTCCGGGGGCGAGCGGGGATTCCGCCGCGCCTCGCCGGCGAGGTCCTCGCGGGGCGAACGGGCGGGGCCGAGTGGCGGACGGCGTCTGAGCACGGAGGACTCCGCCTCGCAGCCTGACCCCTCATCGCACAGTCACCCTAATGATCTACGAGGGTCCGGGGCCTGATATCGACCTCGCCTGGCAAACTGGAACCAGAAATGTGCGGTCAAATAACGGCGAAACCCACCTCTCCGGGCGAGACAGTACACCACGGGCCCTCGGTCATGTATCGACTCTGAGTGCCCGGGACAAGATCCTTGATGACGGCGTCGTCGATCCCGGAAGTCGATCCCGGAAGCGGTGGGCGGGCGCGGCCGTCGATTCCTGGGGCGGCCTCCTCGGGGCCCCATCCGCGAGGTTCGGCGGACGGGAGCTTGGGAAGTTCCGCCCTGATGCTCGGCCTGTCCAGCAATTGGACAATTCTTCCCACATGGCGAACGGGAGGCCGTAGACTCGGTGGCCAATACCCCAGGTGGCACGCGTACTCGGCGCGTGAAGGGAGTAATCATGTCCAGGGCTTGGCGTGGCCTCATCGAGGAGTACCGTGACCGGCTTCCGGTGTCGGCGACGACGCCGGTGGTCACGCTCTTCGAGGGCGGAACGCCTCTCGTGCCGGCCCGGCGCGTCTCCCAGTTGACCGGATGCGACGTCCATCTCAAGGTCGAGGGGCTCAACCCGACGGGCAGCTTCAAGGACCGCGGCATGACCGTGGCGATCAGCAAGGCGCTCGAGGAGGGCGCGAAGGCGGTCATCTGCGCCTCGACGGGCAACACCAGCGCCTCCGCGGCCGCATACGCCGTACGGGCCGGGCTGACCTGCGCCGTCCTCGTGCCGCGCGGGAAGATCGCGATGGGCAAGCTGGCCCAGGCGCTGGTGCACGGCGCCAAGCTGCTCCAGGTGGAGGGCTCGTTCGACGACTGCCTGGAGATGACCAGGAAGCTGGCGGAGAACTACCCGATCGCCCTGGTGAACTCGGTCAACCCGCACCGTCTCCAGGGCCAGAAGACCGCCGCCTTCGAGATCGTGGACGAGCTCGGCGACGCCCCGGACGTGCACTGCATCCCCGTCGGCAACGCGGGCAACATCTCGGCCTACTGGATGGGATACAAGGAGTACGCGGAAGAGGGCATCGCCACCAAGCGGCCCAGAATGCTGGGATTCCAGGCCAGCGGGGCGGCGCCCCTGGTCAGCGGTGCCCCGGTCACGCATCCGCACACGATCGCCACTGCCATCAGGATCGGCAACCCGGCGTCGTGGCGGCTCGCCGAGGCCGCGCGCGACGAGTCGAGCGGGGCCATCCAGGCCGTCACCGACCGCCAGATCGCCGCCGCCTACAAGCTGCTGGCCCAGGAGGAGGGCGTGTTCGTGGAGCTCGCCTCCGCCGCGAGCGTGGCGGGCCTGTTGCAGGCCCACGAGCAGGGGATGCTCGTTCCGGGGCAGCGCGTGGTGTGCACGGTGACCGGGAACGGGCTCAAGGACCCCGACTGGGCGATCTCCGGTGCGCCGGCGCCGGTGACGATCCCCGTCGACGCCTTCGCGGCCGCTTCCGCTCTCGAGCTGGCCTGACGCCGCCTTCATCCAGGTGGTCGCGCGTAGATTCCGGTACGCCCTGCGCGAATCCGGCGTGATCGCACCCGGATTCGCGAAATGTCGGTCCGGCCAGCCAGGATACTGTTCGTGATCATGCTCAGCGGGCTCAGGTGATGAATGACAACTGACAACGACCGTCCCGGCGTCGTCGTGCGCGTCCCGGCGACCAGCGCCAATCTCGGTCCCGGCTTCGACAGCCTCGGTCTCGCGCTCGACCTGCACGACGAGGTCGAGGCGACGCTGCTCGCCGACGGCGGCGTGCGCGTCCACGTCGAGGGTGAGGGCGTGGGTGAGCTGGACCTGGGCGAAGGCCACCTGATCGTCAAGGCGATGCGGGCCACGTTCGACCGCATGGGCGCCGCCCAGCCGGCGGGCATCCGGCTGCGCTGCCTCAACCGCATCCCGCATGCCCGCGGCCTCGGGTCCTCCTCGGCCGCGATCTGCGCGGGCATCCTCGCGGCCCGCGCCCTCGCCGGTACGGCAGGCCCGCGAGGCGCGGAGGCGACGGGGCCCGGCGATCTGACGGACGCCGACGTCTTCGCGCTCGCCACAGAGCTCGAGGGGCATCCCGACAATGTGGCCCCCTGCCTGGCGGGCGGCCTGACGATCGCGTGGTCGGACCAGTCCGGACCTGCGCGTATGGTCAAGTTGACACCGCACGAAGACGTGCGGCCTGTCGTGCTGATCCCCGGCTTCCGCCTTTCCACGGAGGAGGCCCGGGGACTGCTTCCGAAGGACGTCCCGCACTCCGATGCGGCGGCGAACGCGGGGCGGGCGGCGCTGCTGATCGCGGCGTTGACGCAGACGCCGGAGCCCGGCCTGCTCATGGCCGCCACCGAGGATCGGCTGCACCAGGACTACCGGGCGCCCGCGATGCCGCGGACCGCCGATCTGGTGCACCGGCTTCGATCGGCGGGCGTGCCCGCCGTCGTCTCGGGAGCCGGTCCGACCGTCCTTGTGTTTTCGACACGGGATACGCAGGATTTGATCGCGCCAGAAGTGGGTACGGAGTGGCTAATCCAGCCAATGAACGTCGACACGGTTGGTGCGGGCGTTCTGTTTCCCGAGACACGCTGATGCCTCTTCGACCTTCAGGGAATAGCTGTGCGCGCTGGTGATGTTAGGCTGATAGCCGCACCAGGTGCCCCCGTGTTGGGTGCGTGCTTGTCATTCGCACATCGCTGCACTTCGCCTCGCGTCTTTCGACGCGGGCAGGGCGATTTCCCTGAAACCGTTTCCTCCAGTCGGCACACCTCCGGGTGGCCTGGCCAGAGGCGGGGTTCTCGGAGACATGCGAGTTCGTTCCACCAAGACACCTGGTCGGTGGCGACGATCCGGGGGCTGATCCCCGGGCACCTACCGCTCGCGAGTCCCGAGGGTCATGGACACATGAGATTCGCGAATTCCGACCCGGTCTGTCCCGCCGGGTCGCACCACCGGGACGCATGGACGCAAAAGTCTGGCGCCCGACCCCTGGGAAGGACCTTTAGTTGAGCGACACCACCGAACTCCTCTCCGACGGCCAGGCCGCCGGCGACACCCCCAATACCGCCCCGGCCCGACAGCGTCGTCGCTCCGGCACCGGCCTGGCCGGCATGGTGCTTCCCGAACTGCAGGCCATGGCCAGCGGTCTCGGCATCAGCGGGACGGGCAGGATGCGAAAGAGCCAGCTCATCGCGGCCATCCAGGAGAAGCAGGGCGGCTCGGGGGAGACCGCCGCCGAGCCCAAGGCGCCGGCGGAGACCGCCGTCGCCGCCGAGCGCCCCACTCGCGGTCGCCGGGAACGTACCCGCTCCACCGCGTCCGCCGCCGAGCCCGTCGCGGCTCCGGCCGGCGACCCCGTGGCCGCGGCGCCCGCCGTCGTGACGCGCGAGGAGCGGGTACAGGCGGAGCGCGTGGACAGCGCTCCGGCCGCCGTCGCTCCTGCCGAGACCCTGAACGCCGCATCCGCTTCCGCCGCCGACCCGCAGTCCGACGCCGCCCAGGGCGAGGTCCGCGAAGGTCGTGGCGAGCGGGGCGACCGCCGTGAGCGTCGCAACCGCGACCGCGGGGAGCGCGGTGACCGCAGGGGCGACCGTGACGGCCGCGCCGACCAGCGCGCCGCGGACGCCGGTGACGGCCAGGGCCGTGGCCGTGACCGCGACCAGCAGGGCCGGGGCGACCAGCCCGGCCGTGACCAGCAGGGCCGCGGAGAGCGGGGCGACCAGCAGAGCCGCGGGGAGCGCGGTGACCAGCAGGGCCGCGGCGGGGACCGGGGCGACCAGCAGGGTGACGACCCCCGTGGCCGCCGCGGGCGGTTCCGCGAGCGCAACCGCCGCGGGCGTGACCGTTTCGACGGCAACGAGCCTGTGATCAGCGAGGACGACGTCCTCATCCCGATCGCCGGAATCCTCGACATCCTCGACAACTACGCGTTCGTCCGGACGAGCGGCTACCTGCCGGGAACCAACGACGTCTACGTCTCGCTCGCCCAGATCCGCCGCAACGGCCTTCGCAAGGGCGACGTCATCACCGGCGCGGTCCGCCAGCCGCGCGACGGGGAGCGGCGCGAGAAGTTCAACGCGCTCGTCCGGCTCGACACGGTCAACGGGATGGATCCCGAGCAGGCCAGGCAGCGGCCCGACTTCAACAAGCTGACGCCGCTCTACCCGCAGGAGCGCCTGCGCCTGGAGACCGAGCCGAACGTCCTGACCACCAGGATCATCGATCTCGTCTCGCCGATCGGCAAGGGCCAGCGTGGTCTGATCGTCTCGCCGCCGAAGGCCGGCAAGACGATGGTGCTCCAGTCGATCGCCAACGCGATCACCCACAACAACCCCGAGTGCCACCTGATGGTCGTTCTCGTCGACGAGCGTCCTGAAGAGGTCACCGACATGCAGCGGTCGGTCAAGGGCGAGGTCATCCACTCGACCTTCGACCGCCCGGCCGAGGACCACACCACGGTCGCCGAGCTCGCCATCGAGCGGGCCAAGCGCCTGGTCGAGCTGGGTCACGACGTGGTCGTCCTGCTCGACTCGATCACTCGTCTGGGTCGCGCCTACAACCTCGCGGCGCCCGCGAGCGGCCGCATCCTGTCCGGTGGTGTCGACTCCACGGCGCTCTACCCGCCGAAGCGGTTCTTCGGCGCCGCCCGCAACATCGAGAACGGCGGCTCGCTGACGATCCTCGCCACGGCCCTCGTCGAGACCGGGTCCAAGATGGACGAGGTCATCTTCGAGGAGTTCAAGGGCACCGGCAACATGGAGCTCAAGCTCAACCGGTCCCTGGCCGACAAGCGCATCTTCCCTGCGGTGGACGTCGACGCGTCCGGCACCCGCAAGGAGGAGATCCTGATGGCCAAGGACGAGCTGTCGATCGTCTGGAAGCTGCGGCGCGTGCTGCACGCCCTGGACATGCAGCAGGCTCTGGAACTCCTTCTCGAGAAGATGAAGGAGACCAAGTCGAACGCCGAGTTCCTGCTCCAGGTCCAGAAGACCACGGTCAGCAACGACCGCGACTAGTTCTCACATGATCGACGCCCTGGGCGGCCTGCCGCCTGGGGCGTCGTCATGCGGAGCGTGCGGAGGAATAGCCGATGGCCTGGGAAGGTTGCAGGATCTGGCACACTGGAACCCGAACCGCAGCGGTACCGGTTCCCGCCGCGCGCACATGAGTGTGCCGATGCGCGCAAGCCGTCCACGGCAGAAGCGACCCGGCGACCGCACTGAGCGTTAGGAAACAGACATGAAGCCCGACATCCACCCCGAGTACGTGGTCACCCAGGTGACCTGCGCCTGCGGGAACTCCTTCACCACTCGCAGCACCGCGACGAGCGGCGTGATCCACGCCGACGTCTGCTCGGCCTGCCACCCGTTCTACACGGGCAAGCAGAAGATCCTGGACACCGGCGGCCGGGTGGCGCGCTTCGAGGCGCGTTTCGGGAAGAAGGCTCAGAGCAAGTAGCTCTTTCAGGACGCCGGTTCGGGCGCGCTCGGTCGATCAGGAGCGCGCCGGAGCCGGCGTCCTTGGCGATTACGGGCGATTTCTGAGTGAAGGAGTGTGCGGTGAACCTCGATGAGATCATCAGTGAGTACGCGGACCTGGAGCAGCGGCTCGCCGATCCCGCCGTGCACGCCGACCAGGCGAAGGCCAGGACGTACGGGAAGCGCTACGCGGTCCTGACCCCGATCGTCGGGACCTACCGCGAGCTGGAGAGCGTCCGGGAGGACCTGACCGCGGCCAGGGAGCTGGCGGCGGAGGATCCGGCCTTCGCGGAGGAGGCGGCCGAACTCGAGGGCCGCATCCCGGTTCTGGAGGAGAAGCTGACGCACCTCCTCGTCCCGCGCGACCCGAACGACGACAAGGACATCATCATGGAGATCAAGGCGGGAGAGGGCGGGCAGGAGTCCGCGCTGTTCGCCGGGGACCTCCTGCGGATGTACCTGAGGTACGCGGAACGCGCCGGCTACAAGACCGAGGTCATCGACGCCCAGCACTCCGATCTGGGCGGCTACAAGGACGTCACGGTCGCGATCAAGGGCAGGGAGGGCGTCTGGTCCCGGCTCAAGTTCGAGGGCGGCGTCCACCGGGTCCAGCGGGTGCCGGTGACCGAGTCGCAGGGCCGTATCCACACGTCGGCGGCCGGGGTTCTCGTCTACCCCGAGGCCGAGGACGTCGACGTCCAGATCGACCCGAACGACCTGCGGATCGACGTCTTCCGGTCCAGCGGCCCCGGCGGTCAGAGCGTCAACACCACCGACTCCGCCGTCCGGATCACGCACCTTCCGACCGGTGTGGTCGTCTCCTGCCAGAACGAGAAGAGCCAGCTCCAGAACAAGGAGTCGGCGCTGCGCATCCTGCGCGCCCGGCTGCTCGCCATCGCCCAGGAGGAGGCCGAGGCCGCCGCCATGGCGGAGCGCAAGTCCCAGGTGCGCACGGTCGACCGCTCCGAGCGCATCAGGACCTACAACTTCCCGGAGAACCGCATCTCCGATCATCGTGTCGGCTTCAAGGCGTACAACCTCGACCAAGTGCTGGACGGCGAGCTCGATGCGGTGATACAGGCTTTGCTGGACGCCGAACTGTCGGAGAAGCTCGCCGCTCATTCGTCGTAGAGGCGTCTCGTTCCAGACCCGCCCGTGAGCCCATGCCGTAAGAGACCATGACCTTCCTGTTCGACGAGATCGCCCACGCAACCGCCCGGCTCGCCGAGGCGGGCGTTCCGTCACCGCGCACTGACGCCGAGGAAATTGCGGCTTTTGTGCATGGTGTGTCGCGAGGAACGCTGCACACGGTGAAGGACGCCGACTTCGACGCGCTCTTCTGGGAGGGCATCGCCCGCAGGGAGGCCAGGGAGCCGCTCCAGCACATCACCGGCCGCGCCTACTTCCGATACCTGTCGCTCGAGGTCGGCCCGGGGGTCTTCGTGCCCAGGCCGGAGACCGAGGTCGTGGCGGGCTGGGCCATCGACCGCCTGCGGGAGATGGACGTCACCTCGCCGGTCGTCGTCGATCTCGGCACGGGGTCGGGGGCGATCGCGCTGTCGATCGCCCAGGAGGTCGCGCTCGCGCAGGTGCACGCCGTCGAGATCGACCCCGTGGCGTACGGCTGGGCTAAGAAGAACATCCTCGAACACGGCCAGGGCCGGACCTCGCTCCACCCGGAGGATCTCGCCGACTGCCTGCCGGAGCTCGACGGGCGGGTCGACCTGGTGATCTCCAACCCGCCGTACATCCCGCCGGGCGCGATCCCGCGCGATCCCGAGGTGCGCGACTACGACCCGTCCCGCGCGCTTTACGGCTCGGGAGACGACGGCCTCGACGAGGTCAGGGCCGTGGAGCGGACGGCCAGGCGGCTGCTGCGGCCGGGGGGATTCGTGGCGGTCGAGCACGCGGACGAGCAGGGCAACTCGGTGTACTGGCTGTTCCCCGAGGACAAGGGCTGGCGCGATGTCCGGCTCCGCCAGGACCTGACCGGCCGCGATCGCTACGTCACCGCCCGCCTGAACCAGGACTGACCTCGGTCCTTCCCCGTATGTGATCGCCGGGGAGGGAGTGGGGCGGGGCACGTGGCAGGATAGGCATGTGAGTCGACGGTATGACTGTGCCAATCAGGGTGAACGGGTCTCGGGGCTTATCGACGCCGCCTCGGTCGTACGGCGGGGCGAGCTGGTGGTCCTCCCCACCGACACCGTCTACGGCATCGGCGCCGACGCCTTCACCCATTCCGCGGTGAACGCCCTCCTCGAGGCCAAGGGGCGCGGCAGGGACATGCCCGTCCCCGTGCTCGTCGGCACCGTCCGGGCCGCGAACGCCCTGGTCGAGAGCCTCGGCACCTATGGCCAGGACCTCGCCGACGCCTTCTGGCCCGGCCCCTTGACGCTCATCCTGCGGGCCAACCGGTCGTTGTCGTGGGATCTCGGCGACACGAGGGGGACGGTCGCCGTCCGCATGCCGCTGCACCCCGTGGCCCTCGACCTCCTCAAGGAGACGGGCCCGATGGCGGTCTCCAGCGCGAACCGGTCGGGCGCCACGCCGGCGACCACCGCCGCTGAGGCCGAGGAGCAGTTGGGGGACTCGGTCTCCGTCTACCTCGACGGCGGGCCGTGCGCCGACAACGTGCCGTCGACGATCCTCGACCTCACCACCGCGGTGCCCCGGATCCTCCGCAAGGGGGCCATCCCCGCCGACAAGCTCCGCGGAATCGTCGGCTATCTCGCCACAGAGGACTGAGTACGGGGGACTGAGCGGGGGTTCTGGGCTCCCGCTGGCACGGCCATGCGCCCCGGGGAGCTGCTCCGATGGCGAATCATGCCGTCTGGCTATCGACCATGGGGTTACGGGTCCTTCCGGGCTACCGTGAGGTGCGCCGATATCTCTGCCGATATCTCTGCGGAGGCATGCCCATGGCCAAGCTCGATGGGATGGATCCGAAGCTCGTCCGCGAGATGCTGGCAGGTCTCCAGCGGGCCGCGAAGCGGCTGGACACGCTCGACGCGCGGATCGCGCAGCTGACCCGCGGCGCCGGTGTCGCCGTTCAGGCCACGCATCACCCGTCGGAGGTGGCCGACGCGTGCAGGGGGATGGTCAAGGACGTCACCGACCGTCTGACCCTCCTCGAGAAGCAGGAGAAGCAGCGGCGGCAGGGCGGCCACGAGTCCCTGATGACGATCGTCTCGACGCCCGCGCCGAGGCGAGTCGTCACCGGCGACGGCCCGCGTGAGACGGAGCGTGAGAAGGACAAGGCCGCAGGCCCCGGGCGAGAGCATGTCACGCCTTCTCCGGAAAAGCGTGAGCCTGTCAGGCCGAAGCGCGAGCACGATCCCACGAAATTGGGCGTCAAGCCGGGTGACGGCGTCCGCGGCGGAGCGCAGCCGGGGGATTCCACACCGGGGGACGCGAAACCGGGCGACTCCAAGCCGGGAGACGCGAAACCGGGGGATTCCAAGCCCGGCGACGCGAAGCCCGGTGATGCCAAGCCCGGTGACGCCAAGCCCGGTGACGCCAAGCCGGGTGACGCCAAGGCGGGTGGCTGCCCGCCCGGAGACTCCCGATCCGGCGACCGCGACGGCCCTCAGAGCGGCTGGAGCGGCACACCGCATGGACGTGTCTCAGATCCCGGGAAACACCGCCGTAGGCCCTATACAGGGCCGGGCAGGTCCCCGCACGGCGACGCGACCCACGATCCCCGCTCCCACAGGCCCGTCTCGCCGGATCGGGCGGGAACGCCGGGAGGTCCCGGCGCGGCCTGCCCCACCGGTCCACGGTCCGGGACCGTCCCGGCGGACGCGGCGGCGGCGCGCGACCCGGGTCCGGCCACCGCGTTCGGCCCCGCGTTCGACCCCTCAGCCGCCGCACGGCCTTCCGCCGCCGCGCGTGAGCCGTACCTGGTGCTGGGCGCGCCGGTGCCCGACGGACCGCTCAACGGTCCGGGCGACCTCGGCGGGCGGCCCCCCGTGGGAGTCGATCCCCGGGCGCCGGCCGCCGCCGGGATCTGGCAGGACATCCCGCTGCCGTCCGCGGTCCAGCCGGTCGACGTGGTCTCCTATCCCACCGGCCGGTCGGGCGACGACACGTTGTGGGTCGTGGTCGACCGCCGCCGTGAGACCGGGCCGATCCAGATTCCTGATGTGACCCTTCCGGCAGGGACGCTTCCTGAGGGTGGCCGATGGGCGCCCGGGACGGCCGGGCCCTACGGCGACCGGCTCTACCCGGAGGGACACGGCGAGGCTCGCGCGGAGCAGTCCGGCGATCCGCTCCAGCCGTCCGGGAAGCACTCCCGGGCGGAGCCGTACGGACAGGACGGGCCGGGAGGCTCCTACGGAGGCGGCCGTCACCGCTCGCCGGGACCGGCGGACGTGCAGGGACGCCCCTGGGAAGGCCGGCCGTGAAGGCGTCCGGGGGACAGAGCACACGGGAGGCGCGATCGTGACGTATGTCGACCCGCCCGCACCGGTTCCGCTGCAGCCCGGAGAGCTGCCGCCGGCCCCGTCAGGGACTGACCTGCTCAGCCCCGGCGGCCAGCCGACCGCGTGGGTGTTCAACCCGGAATACCAGCGGCTCGTGGACCTGTGGCTGCAGGTGGTCCCGCTGATGGACCGGCTGACCGGCGCGCTGGACAGGCCGTACGAGCAGGCCAGGAGCAGGGACGTCTGGGACGCGCCCGTCGCGGAGCGTTACGTCCGCGACCTGGCCGAATGGCGGGGCCGCCTGGGCATGTACCGCCAGGCGGTGCTCACCGCGATCAGCGACGAGGCCGCCGACACCCCCCGCTGGGTTCCTGGCGGAGTGGGGGTTCCACACGCATTCTCCTGATCTCCCTTGCCTACAGCTTGGGTAAAGGACCGCTCGTCGAGAGCCCGGCCGCGACGCGGGGTCTACATTGAGAGGAGTGTCGTCCCCGGTATGCGGGCGGATTTCAATGGACAAGTCGGAGCCGTTCTACGGGCCAGATTTCTCCCAGCTGGCGCGGGAGGATCCAGAGGTCGCCCAGGTCCTGCTGGATGAGGTGGCCAGACTGCGCGGAGGCCTCCAGTTGATCGCGAGCGAGAACCTCACCTCAGGCGCGGTGATGGCGGCGCTCGGGTCGACCCTCACCGACAAGTACGCCGAGGGCTATCCGGGGCGCAGGTACTACGGCGGGTGCGAGGTGGTCGACCGGGCCGAGACCCTGGCCATCGATCGTGCGAAGGCGCTGTTCAAGGCCGACCACGCCAACGTCCAGCCGCACAGCGGTGCCTCGGCGAACCTCGCGGCGTACGCGGCGCTGCTCCAGCCGGGGGACACGGTCCTGGCGATGGCCCTCCAGCACGGCGGTCACCTCACGCACGGCTCCCACGTCAACTTCTCCGGCCGGTGGTTCGACGTCGTCTCCTACGGCGTCCGCCGCGACACGGAGCTCATCGACTACGACGAGGTGCGCGAACTTGCGATCCGGCACAACCCCAAGATGATCATCTGTGGCGCCACGTCGTATCCGCGGCTGATCGACCATTCGGTGTTCCGCGGGATCGCCGACGAGATCGGCGCGTGGTTGTTCGTCGACGCCGCGCACACGATCGGCCTGATGGCGGGGGAGGCGATCCCGTCCGCCGTGCCGTACGCGGACGTCGTGTCCTTCACCACGCACAAGACGTTGCGCGGGCCGCGCGGAGGCGGGCTGCTGTGCACGGAGGAACTGGCGGAGCGGATCGACCGTGCGGTGTTCCCGTTCACGCAGGGCGGGCCGCTCATGCATGTGATCGCGGCCAAGGCGGTGGCCTTCGGCGAGGCGCTGCGGCCGGAGTTCAAGCGTTACGCGGCCAGGACCGTCGAGAACGCGGCCGCACTGACCGAGGGTCTGGCGGCCGAGGGGATGCGGCCGGTGTCCGGCGGCACGGACACCCATCTCACCCTCATCGACCTGCGTGACCTGGGGGTGAGCGGCGCCGAGGCCGAGCGCCGCTGCGCGCAAGCCGGGATCACGCTCAACCGCAACGTGATCCCCTACGATCCCGAACCGCCCACCGTGACCTCCGGCATCAGGGCCGGCACTCCCTGCGTGACCACCCAGGGGATGGGCGTGGGTGAAATGAAAGAGATCGCGTCTCTCGTCGCCCGCGCCGTCCTCGACCCCGGTGCGGTAACGTCGGTGCTCCAACGGGTAAAGGTGCTGACCGCCACGCATCCGACATATCCCCGCGTGGAATGAGGCGGTCTGTGCTGATTTCTCGTCACATACGGTTCGCCCTTACAGGAAACTAGGTCCGTGCGCGAATATCTCCTCTTGGCGCTCGTGGCGGCAGCGGTCACCTTCCTGCTCGTGCCCCCGGTCAGAGTCTTCGCCGTGCGCATCGGCGCGGCCCCTGAAGTGCGGGAACGAGACGTGCACAAGGTGCCGACCCCTCGGCTGGGCGGTCTGGCGATGTTCGGCGGGCTGGGCGCGGGGCTGCTGATGGCCAACCATCTGCCTTACGTCGGAGACGCCTTCGCCCACGGCCTGAACGGGCAGACGACCATCGCCCTGCTCGCGGCCGGCGGCCTGATCGTCGTCACCGGGTTCCTGGACGACTGGCTGGGCATGGACTCGCTGGTCAAGCTCGGCGGTCAGATCGGGGCGGGCGGCCTGCTCGTCTACTTCGGCATGTACCTCCCGTGGCTTCCGCTTCCCCAGTTCCTCGGGGGATCCACCGGCCTGGACACCACGCTGCGCACGGTCATCACGATCAT
Source organism: Planotetraspora phitsanulokensis (assembly GCF_016863295.1). Lineage (GTDB taxonomy): Bacteria > Actinomycetota > Actinomycetes > Streptosporangiales > Streptosporangiaceae > Planotetraspora > Planotetraspora phitsanulokensis. The sequence continues at coordinate 74,353 of NZ_BOOP01000015.1, read as the reverse complement.
GATCGTGGTCATCGTCATCAACGCGGTGAACTTCGTCGACGGCCTCGACGGCCTGGCCGCCGGCATCGTGGGCATCGCCGCCATGGCCACCTTCGCCTACTCCATCGCGCTCTCCCAGATGAGCGGCGGCTCCCGGATCAACATGACGGCCGCGATCGCCGCCATCCTGATCGGGATGTGCCTGGGCTTCCTGCCGCACAACTTCAACCCGGCCAAGATCTTCATGGGTGACACCGGGTCGATGCTGATCGGCCTGCTCCTGGCGACGTCGCTGATCACCATCACCTCCTCGGTCGAGCCGAGCGCGGTCGGGATCAACAAGTTCCCCGTCATGCTGCCGCTGATCCTGCCGATCGCGGTGATGGTGCTGCCCCTGACGGACCTGATCCTGGCGGTCGTCCGCCGGACGTCCGCCGGACGGTCGCCCTTCGCGCCCGACCGCGGCCACCTGCACCACCGCCTGCTCGACATCGGGCACTCGCAGCGTCGCAGCGTCCTGATCATGTACGCGTGGACGTTCCTGTTCGCCTTCACCATCGTCGGCCTGTCGATCGGCGGCGTCCCGCTCATCGTGTTCCCGCTCACGATCCTGCTCGCGGTCGGCGTGCTCGTGCTGATGGGGCTGCCCCGGTGGCGGCGCCAGCGTGAGGAGCTGCGCCAGCGCAAGGCCGCCACGCAGATCGTGGTCCCCGTCTTTCCGGAAGCGGCCGAGCCCGCGGCGCCGGTCCGGGCCCACCCCTATCCGCAGTCCGCCGGTCAGATCCCCAGCCAGTCCCGGATCTCGCCTCCGGCCGATGTCCTGGTCGCGGGCCGGCCTCAGATTCCGAACCAGCCCCCGGGTTCCGGGCGGACTCCGGCTCAGCACCAGTCACCTCCTCAGCCGCCCGCCCGACCTGCGAACGTGACGACCGGCACAGTCTCCTGAAAGGGCTGGTAAAGGCGGCACCGCGGAGCTTGTGATAGCTTTCACTAACAGGGACGCACCTTATCGCGTCCTTATAGGTAGCAATCGCTCGTTTGACAACCGATTCTGGAGTTCCGATGCAGGCCAACGACGTGCGCGTGCTCAAGGGCGCCGCCGTGCCGACCCTCGCGGTGGGTCTCGTCGCCGTTGTTCTCGCGGCGATCCTGACCGGAGTCAAGGGTGCACTGGGCGCCGGAATCGGGCTTGTTCTGGTCGCTGTCTTCTTCACGCTCGGGCTGATCGTCGTCTCATGGGCCGGCCGGGTCTCGCCCATGGCCATGATGGCCGCGGCGGTCGTGGGATACGTCGTGAAGGTGCTCGCGATCATGGCGATGCTGACCGCCTTCGAGGGGACGACCGCGTTCAACTCCCGAGTGTTCGCTCTCAGCGTCATCGCGTGCACCCTGACGTGGACGATCGGTGAGATGCGCGGATTCATGAAGCTGAAGTTGCTGTACGTCGAGCCCGGAGCCGAGGTTCCCGGCCGGAGCCCGCGATGATCATGCTCGCGGGTCAGCCCGATATGACTAGTCCCCACGCCTCCTGCTATCGTCGTGCGCGCGATGAGCGAACAGGAGCGCAGGCCCGAGAGCGACGGCCGCGACTTCGCCGACGCCGCCTGGTCGGTCCCCAGCTATCTGCTGTCAGGGATCCTGGTTTGGGGCGGCCTCGGCTGGTTGCTGAGCCATTGGACCGGTGTGCACGCGTTCATCCCCATAGGCGTCATTCTCGGCGCGGTACTCGCGGTCTACCTCGTGTACCTGAAGTACGGCCGCTGAAAGCTGCCGGCTTCCCACGCTCTTCTGTTGATCAATCACGTTGAAGGGAACGCCCGTGCGCGAGCGTAGCGAGCGGACGAACAACCATGGCATGTCTCGGATGTCACAGTCCGAGCAGGTAACCGAGGTGGTCACGTGACCGCCACGACTCTCCTTGCCGACGACTTCAAGGCGCCGGGGCCGTCGATCTTCGACTTCCCCCCGCTCTACGACGGGGCGCCCGCCTGGCTGACCAAGCCGGTGATCTTCGCTGTCGTCGGCGCCCTCCTGGTGTGCGCCTTCGCCTGGAGCGCGTTCGCCAAGCCGCAGCTCGTGCCGCGGGGAATGCAGAACATCGGCGAGAAGGGTTACGAGTTCGTCCGTGACCAGGTGGCCCGGCCGTTCCTCGGCAAGGACGCCGAGCGCTGGATGCCGTTGCTCCTCAGCCTGTTCTTTCTCATTCTGCTGTGGAACCTCTTCGGTGTCGTCCCGCTGATCCAGATCCCGATCGCGTCGCACATCGCCTTCCCCGCGGTGTTCGCGGCCACGATCTACGTCATCAAGATCTATCTCGGCATCAAGCACCAGGGCCTCGGCGGCTACTTCAAGAACATGATGTTCCCGCCGGGACTGCCGAAGCCGATCTACGTCCTGCTGGCGCCGATCGAGTTCCTGTCGAACCTGATCATCGCGCCGTTCACGCACGCCGTCCGACTCTTCGCGAACATGTTCGCCGGCCACCTCATCCTGGCCTTCTTCAGCGCTGTCGGATTCTGGTTCCTCTTCGAGAAGCTCACCCCCCTCGGCGCCGGGCTCGGCGTCCTGGGCGTGGTCATGACCATCGCCATGACCGGCTTCGAGATGTTCATCCAGTTCCTGCAGGCGTTCCTGTTCACGTTGCTCGCCGCGATGTACATCGGCGGCTCCCTGCACTCGGATCACTGAGAACCAACTCTGACGTAGTCCAGACCGGTGAAGGACTCACCGGCCGACCAGTAAAGGAAACAGCAATGAGCGTTCTCGCTGAGGTCTCCGGCAACATCGGCGCCATCGGTTACGGTCTTGCCGCCATCGGCCCCGGCATCGGCGTGGGCATCATCTTCGGACAGGGCGTGCAGGCCATCGCGCGCCAGCCCGAGGCGTACGGCCTGATCCGGCAGAACATGCTGCTGGGCTTCGTTCTGACCGAGGCGCTGGCCCTCATCGGCCTTGTCGCGCCCTTCATCTACACCTGATGAATCCCTCTGACGGAAGGCTGCACTCATGAGCATCGCAGCTACTACGCTCCTGGCGGCTGAAGGGAACAACCCTCTGCTCCCGCACGCCGCCGAGCTGGTCGTCGGCAGCTTCGCCTTCCTCGTCGTCTTCATCGTCGTCGGCAAGATCCTCACCCCGCGCATCCAGAAGACCCTGGCTGAGCGGACCGAGGTGATCGAGGGCGGCATCAAGAAGGCCGAGGACCTTCAGGCCGAAGCTCAGCAGACCCTGGAGCAGTACCGGACCCAGCTGGCGGAGGCCCGCCAGGAGGCGTCCCGGTTGCGGGAAGAGGCGCGCGAGCAGGGCGCCCAGATCAAGGCCGAGCTCCGCGAGGAGGCCCAGGCCGAGGCGCGTCGCCTCGTCGAGGCCGCCCACGCGCAGATCGAGGCCGACCGCCAGCAGGCGGTCGCCCAGCTGCGCGCCGAGATCGGCCGCCTGTCGGTCGAGCTCGCCGGACGCATCGTCGGTGAGTCGCTGGAGGACGAAGCCCGTCAGCGTCGCACCATCGACCGGTTCCTCGAGGAGCTCGAGGCCCGTCCGGAAGCGGTCCGCTGATGCCGGGCCGAGCCGGTTCGGTGTGCTTCGCCTCGTCGGAGCGCGTCTCCGGCATGGCCGGACGAGAAGCGGTGAGTGACAGATGAGGGGTCTGAGCAGGATCGCGCTGGCGGAGGTCGAGGAGCGGTTCAACGCCGTCGCGGCGTCCGCCGACCTCGGCGCGCTGGCCGATGAGCTGTTCGCCATCGCCGATCTGCTCGATCGGGAGCACGGGCTTCGGCGGAACCTCTCCGACCCCTCGCGTCCCGCCGAGCAGAAGGAGCAGGCCGTCCGTGGCCTGCTCCAGGGCAAGGTCGTCGAGGCCGCCCTCGAGGTCGCCGTCGCCGCGGTCCGCGCCAAGTGGTCGAGGTCCGGCGACGTGGCGGACGCCGTCGAGCGTGTCGGCGTCACGGCCGCCGCGGCCGAGGCCGAGTCGGCGGGCAAGCTCGACGACGTCGAGGACGAGTTGTTCCGCTTCGGGCGGATCCTGTCGGCCAACCCCGAGCTGCGGCGTGCGCTGGTCGACGCCGCGATCCCGGGGGAGCGCAAGCAGGAGCTGCTGGCCGGCCTCATCAGCGGCAAGGTCGCGTCCTCCACTCTCCGTCTGGTGACGCAGCTGGTCGTGCACCCGCGGGGACGTAGCCTGGAGACGGGCTTGGAGGAGTTCGGCTGGATCGTCGCCAGGACGCGCGAGCGCCTGGTCGGTGTCGTCCGCAGTGCCATTCCGCTTACTGAGGCGCAAAAGCAGCGGCTCGCCGCCTCGTTGCGAGCCACGTACGGGCGCGACGTCCACCTGAACGTCGAGGTGGACCCGGAGGTGCTCGGAGGGTTCTCCGTCAAGATCGGAGACGACCTCATCGACACCACCATCGCTGGACGTATCGAAGAAGTCCGCCGCCGGTTGGCCGGCTGAGGCGAATAGGGAGACGAAAGAGAGATGGCGGAGCTTACGATCCGGCCGGACGAGATCCGGGACGCGCTTGAGCGCTTCGTCCAGGCGTACGAGCCGGAAGGTGCCGCGCGCGAGGAGATCGGGACCGTCGCCGACGCAGGCGACGGCATCGCCCATGTCTCCGGCCTGCCCTCGGCGATGGCCAACGAGCTGGTCGAGTTCGAGGACGGCACGCGTGGCCTGGCGTTGAACCTGGACGTCCGGGAGATCGGTGTGGTCGTCCTGGGTGACTTCAGCAAGATCGAGGAGGGGCAGCAGGTTCGCCGCACCGGCGAGATCCTGTCGGTCCCCGTCGGTGACAACTTCCTGGGTCGCGTCGTCGACCCCCTGGGCAACCCGCTGGACGGCAAGGGCGCCATCGAGGCCGAGGGCCGTCGTGCCCTCGAGCTGCAGGCCCCCTCCGTGGTCCAGCGCCAGCCCGTGAAGCAGCCGCTGCAGACCGGCCTCAAGGCGATCGACGCCATGACGCCGATCGGCCGCGGCCAGCGCCAGCTGATCATCGGTGACCGCGGTACCGGTAAGACCGCGATCGCCGTCGACACGATCCTGAACCAGAAGGAGAACTGGCTCTCCGGCGACCCGGACAAGCAGGTCCGCTGCATCTACGTCGCGGTCGGCCAGAAGGGTTCGACGATCGCGCAGGTCAAGGGCCGCCTCGAGGAGCAGGGGGCGATGGAGTACACCACCATCGTCGCCGCCCCGGCGTCCGACCCGGCGGGCTTCAAGTACGTCGCCCCCTACACCGGTTCCGCCATCGGGCAGCACTGGATGTACCAGGGCAAGCACGTTCTCATCATCTTCGACGACCTCACGAAGCAGGCGGACGCCTACCGTTCGGTCTCCCTGCTGCTGCGCCGCCCGCCGGGCCGTGAGGCGTTCCCCGGCGACGTCTTCTACTTGCACTCGCGTCTGCTGGAGCGCTGCGCCAAGCTCTCCGACGACATGGGCGGCGGGTCCATGACCGGTCTGCCGATCGTCGAGACGAAGGGCAACGACGTCTCCGCGTTCATTCCGACCAACGTGATCTCGATCACCGACGGTCAGTGCTTCCTGGAGACCGACCTGTTCAACGCGGGCGTCCGCCCCGCCATCAACGTCGGTGTCTCGGTGTCCCGAGTCGGCGGCTCGGCGCAGATCAAGGCGATGCGCAAGGTCGCCGGCACGCTGCGTCTGTCGCTGTCGCAGTACCGCGACCTCGAGGCCTTCGCGGCCTTCGCCTCCGACCTGGACGCGGCCTCCCGCGCGCAGCTGGAGCGAGGCAGCCGGCTGGTCGAGCTGCTCAAGCAGGCGCAGTACAGCCCGTTCCCGGTCGAGCGGCAGGTCGTCTCGGTGTGGTCCGGCACGACCGGCGAGCTCGACGACGTGCCGATCGAGGACATCCGGCGCTTCGAGGGCGAGTTCCTCGACTACCTGTCCAGCCAGTACAAGGGTGTGCTCGACGGCATCCGCGAGACCAAGGACCTGTCCGACGACACGGTCACGACGCTCAAGGACGCGATCGGCGAGTTCAAGAAGGGCTTCACGACCTCGAGCGGCGAGCTCTTGGTCAAGGACGTCCCGGTTGAGGCGCTCGCGGCGGACGAGGTGCGTCAGGAGACGATCGTCAAGCACGTCCGCAAGACCGAGAAGAAGTAGCGTATGGGTGCCCAGCTGAGACTGCTGCGGCGGCGGATCAAGTCGGTCAAGTCCACGGCGAAGATCACCCGCGCGCAGGAGCTGATCGCGTCGTCGCGCATCGTCAAGGCGCAGCAGCGGATGCACGCGGCCGTGCCGTACGAGCGTGAGATCACGCATGCGGTGTCGGCGGTCCTGTCGAACACCTCCAGCGTGGACCACCCGCTGACCGTCGCGAAGGAGCAGCCGACCACGGCCGGCGTGCTCATCGTGACGAGCGACCGGGGGTTCTGCGGCGGCTTCAACGCCAACGTGCTGCGTGAGGCGGAGGCGCTGAAGGCGCACCTGTCCGAGCGCGGTCTCGAGGTAAAGCCCTACGTGGTGGGCCGCAAGGGCATCACGTGGCACCGGTTCCGCAGCCGCGAGATGTCCGGCGAGTGGGACGGGTTCTCCGACAACCCGTCGTACGGCCACGCCAAGGAGATCGCCGACGCGCTCATCTCCTCCTTCAAGGAGGCCGACGGCATCGACGAGATCCACGTCGTCTACACCGAGTTCGTCTCGATGTTGACGCAGGAGGTCGTCGTCAAGCGGATCCTGCCGCTGGAGGTCGAGGAGACCGAGGCGACGCCGGAGACCGTGATGCCGTACTACGAGTTCGAGCCCACGGCTGGTGACGTGCTCGACTCCCTTCTGCCGCGCTACATCGAATCGCGGATCTTCAACGCGCTGCTCCAGTCGGCTGCCTCCGAGCACGCCGCCCGGCGCCGGGCGATGAAGTCCGCGACCGACAACGCCAACGAGCTCATCTCCGTGTTCACCCGCCAGATGAACCAGGCTCGCCAGGCCGAGATCACCCAGGAAATCAGCGAGATCGTCGGTGGCGCGAACGCGCTCGCTGACGCCGCAGCGGGGAAAGAGTGATATGACCGCACAGACTGTTGAGACCAGCGTGGGCCGTGTCGCCCGCGTCACCGGTCCTGTCGTCGACGTGGAGTTCTCCGTCGAAGACATGCCGGACATCTACAACGCCCTCACCGTTGACGTCACGCTCGGCGAGGAGACCAAGACCCTGACCCTCGAGGTCGCCCAGCACCTGGGCGACAACATGGTCCGGGCCATCTCGATGCAGCCGACCGACGGCGTCGTGCGCGGCGCGGCCGTCACCGACACCGGGGCGCCGATCTCGGTGCCGGTGGGCGACATCGTCAAGGGCCACGTGTGGAACGCCCTGGGCGAGCCGCTCGACGTGCCCAAGGCCTCGCTCGAGGTCAACGAGAAGTGGGGCATCCACCGCCCGTCGCCGCCGTTCGACCAGCTCGAGGCGCGTACGGAGATGCTGCCCACGGGCATCAAGGTCATCGACCTGCTCACGCCGTACGTCAAGGGCGGCAAGATCGGCCTGTTCGGCGGCGCGGGCGTCGGCAAGACCGTTCTCATCCAGGAGATGATCCGCCGCGTCGCGCTGAAGTTCTCGGGCACCTCGGTGTTCGCGGGCGTCGGCGAGCGGACCCGTGAGGGCAACGACCTCTGGCTGGAGATGGAGGAGGCGAACGTCCTCAAGGACACCGCGCTCGTCTTCGGCCAGATGGACGAGCCTCCGGGCACGCGTCTGCGCGTCGCCCTGTCCGCGCTGACGATGGCGGAGTACTTCCGCGACGTGCAGAAGCAGGACGTGCTTCTGTTCATCGACAACATCTTCCGGTTCACCCAGGCGGGCTCGGAGGTCTCCACCCTCCTCGGCCGCATGCCGTCCGCGGTGGGTTACCAGCCCACCCTGGCCGACGAGATGGGTGTGCTCCAGGAGCGCATCACCTCGACGCGTGGACACTCGATCACCTCCATGCAGGCGATCTACGTGCCCGCCGACGACATCACCGACCCGGCGCCGCACAACGCGTTCGCGCACCTCGACGCGCAGACCGTGCTCTCGCGGCCCATCTCGGAGAAGGGCATCTACCCCGCGGTGGACCCGCTCGACTCCTCCTCCCGCATCCTCGACCCCGTTGTCATCGGGGACGAGCACTACGCGGTGGCTCAGGAGACCAAGCGGATCCTGCAGAAGTACAAGGAACTGCAGGACATCATCGCGATCCTCGGTATCGACGAGCTCTCCGAAGAGGACAAGGTCACCGTCCAGCGGGCCCGCCGGATCGAGCGATTCCTGTCGCACCCGATGTACGCCGCCGAGGCGTTCACCGGGCAGCCCGGCGAGTTCGTGCCGCTGGACGAGACCATCGCCTCCTTCAAGGGCCTGTGCGCGGGTGAGTACGACCACCTGCCCGAGCAGGCGTTCTTCATGGTCGGCGGCATCGAGCAGGCCATCGCCAAGGCGAAGGAACTCCAGCGCTAGTCGCCCGGGACGCCGGTACGGCAAGCCGTACCGGCGTCTCCAGTCTCCTTGGAAGGAGGAGCTGAGAAGTGGCAAAGCTTCGCGTAGGCGTTGTATCGCCGGAACGTGAGATCTGGTCGGGCGAAGCCGACATGGTGATTGCCAAGACCGTCGACGGCGAGATCGGTATTATGCCGGGACACGCTCCGGTTCTCGGCGTCCTCGTCGAGGGCGGGGTGCTCCGCGTCAAGCGTGACAGCGAGTCCGACCTCGTCGCGGCCGTGCACGGTGGCTTCCTCTCCGTCGCGGACAACGACGTGTCGGTCCTGGCGGAGGCCGCCGAGCTGGGCTCGGAGGTCGATGTCGCGGCCGCGAAGGACGCGCTGCAGCGCGCCCAGGCCTCGATCGAGGCCGATCAGGAGGACGCGGACGCACGGCTGGAAGCCAAGCGTGCCGCCGCCCGGCTGCGTGCGGCCGGCGAAGAGGTCTGATCTTGTAAGGGGGGCGGCTATGGCGGCGCTGACGATACTTCTCGGCGTCTGTGCCGTGGCCGCACTCCTGCTGTTTCGCGGCATTGCCCTGGCTCGGAGCCGGGGCTCTGTCGTCTGTCGGGTACGCCGAGGGGACAGGGCCTGGCAAAGCGGGGTAGCCCGCTACGTCGGAGGAGAGCTCCACTGGATCCCCTTCATCGGACTGCGACTGAGGCCGCGCCACGCGATTGCGAGGCGCGGCCTCACTGTTTCCAGCCGTAGGCGGCTGGCGTCGGGCGAAGGCCCCGCGGGGTACTGGGCGGTCGTGTGCTCGGCGGAACGGGGACCGCTCTCGCTCGCCATGAGTGAGGACGCGCTGACCGGCTTCCTGGCCTGGCTGGAGTCGGCCCCGCCCAGCGCCCACCTCGACGCTGTGTAAATGGCACTCGCTTCGCTCGCGCGTGCTCTGTGTTTTCTTGCCTCGCCTCCGGCGAGGCGGGCTCGGGGCGCCCTTTTGGCCGGGTCTTCCCTCGTCACGTCCTCGCTCGTTCCTCGCTGCGGGCGTTCCTCAGTCCAGATCCCGGCCGCGCCCCTCGCGTTCCACGTCGCTCACCCCAAGGCCGGCGTATCCATGGCCGTTCCCGGCCCTCACGGTCATGTGAGGGGCGCGGCGGTGCCTGGACTGAGGAGTGAGCGGGGAGCGAGGAACGAGCGACTCCGAACGACGAGGGAAGGCTCCGCCAAAAGGGGCGCCCCGAACTTGCCTCGCCGAAGGCGAGGCCAGCAAACACAGCTCAGCGGGTGCCGCCGGGCTTCCAGAGGATCTCCTCGCCGTCGGCCACGATCCGGCAGAGGATGAACAGCAGGTCGGAGAGCCGGTTCAGGTACTTCGCCGTCAGCGGGTTGACGTCGTCGTGCGCCTCGAGCGCCGCCCAGGTCGTCCGCTCCGCACGCCGTACGACCGTACGGGCGACGTGGAGGAACGCGGTGGCGGGGGCGCCGCCCGGCAGGATGAAACTGCGCAGCGGCTTCAGCGACGCGTTGAACCGGTCGCACTGCTCCTCGAGCCAGACGATGTAGGACTCCTCCACGCGCAGCGGGGGGAACTCCGGGTTCTCTGTCACCGGGGTGCAGAGGTCCGCCCCCACGTCGAAGAGCTCGTTCTGCACCCGGGTCAGCACCGCGACGACGTCGTCCGGTAGACCGCGGACGCCGGTGGAGACGGCTCCGATGGAGATGGCGACGCCGAGGGCGGCGTTGGCCTCCTCCACGTCGGCGTAGGCCGCGAGGCGGGGGTCGGTCTTGTGGGTCCGGCTCATGTCGCCGAGAGTGGTCGTCCCGTCGTCACCCGTTCGGGTGTAGATCTTCGACAGCACGACCGGCTTGTCGTCATCGGCTCGCGTCATGTCGTTCAGCGTAACCAGATCCACGCAGGCCCCTCGTTCCCCGGGTCGTCGAGCCGGGACGGCTCACGCGCCGAAGGCGCAGCGGAAGATGTGCACGGCGGCGTCGATCACCTTGTCGGTGGGCGGGGCGGGGTTGGCGAGCACCCACTCGATCAGCAACTCCGTGATCGCCCCGATCAGGCCGAGGGACAGCAGGTGCGTGTCGAGGGAGTGGCGCTGCGGCACGTCCTGGACGACGCCTTCGATGATCTCCGAGAACGCCTTCACCGTGTGCTGGCGGGCGGCGGTCAGGACGTTCCCGGCCCGGCGCACCTCCAAGTGCATGACGCGGGCGCGCCGGACGTCCTTGGTGACGAACCGGACGTACTCCGCGATGCCGGCGACGATCCGCTCGTCCAAAATCGGCGGAGCCTTGTCGATGGCCTGGTTGACCGAGGTGAGGGTCTCCTCCACGCACCGGTAGTAGACCGCGTGCATCAGATCCTCGCGGCTCGAGAAGCACTCGTAGAACGCCCGGTTGGAGATGCGTGCGGTGGTGCACAACTTCTCGATGGTCGTGGCGTGGAACCCCGGGTGGGCGAAGAGGGTGTAGGCCGCCGTTATCAGCCGTTCCCTCCGGTCGGCGAGCCGCTCCGCGGCAGACATGCCCCGGTAGTCACGTCCCGTCAATGTTCCACCTCGCGCCGTCATACCCCCCGGAATTCTCCATTATGAAGGCAAGATCCTTTATACGGAAGTGCCACGAAACGGGCACTTTCCGTATATGCCGAGGTGGCCAGAAGGCTTGACATCCGGATAAACCGGTCACTCTGTCATAACCGGTCCGCGTTGCCGCGACCACACATCGTGGTCGCCTCCCGCCGGGCTGATCCGGTCCGCCCGGCGTCCGCAATCACCCGTCGCGGCGGCTCTTCCAGCGGAACGTCGTCAGGCACAAAACGGCGCCTCCGATCAGCCAGGCGCCGAGGACCAGGGCGACGCGGTCCAGCTCGTAGGACTTCGCCGCCTCCAGGGCGGCTCCGCCGTCCCCCAGGAAGACCGAGCGGAAGCCCTGGCACATCCACTTCAGCGGGAAGACCGACGCGATGTTCGTCAGCCACGTGGGCATCGCCGTGAAGGGGATGAACACCCCGGAGATGAACTGCAGGACCACGAAGGGCATGCTGATCACGGCCGCGGCGCTCTTGGCCGACCTCGGCAGGCTGCTGGCCGCGATGCCGAGCAGTGCCGAGCCCGAGACGCCCAGCACGAACACCCAGACGAACGTCACCCACTTCGACGCCTCGGAGGGCAGGTCGAGGTCGTACATCGTGACGCCGATGGCCAGCAGGATGAGCACTTCGAGGAGCGCGATGATCAGAACGATGAGGACCTTGCCGAAGAAATACGCACTGGGCGGCATCGGCGTGCCCGCCAGCCGCTTGAGCGTGCCGTCTTGGCGTTCGGTCGCGATGCCGATGCCGAGGTTCTGGAAGCCCGCACCCATGACGCCCGCGCCGATCAGGCCCGCCGTGTAGAGCTGGGAGACGGTGACGCCGGTGCCTTCCAGCTCCCCGGCGAAGATGGAGCCGAACAAGACGAGAAGGACGATCGGGAAGGCGAACGTGAACACGACCGCGTCCTTCTCCCGGAAGAACATCTTCGTCTCCACCACCGCCCTGGCCAGGCCCACCTTGACGGTGGACGGCATCGGTCCGGAGACGACGGTGGCGGGGCGTGTGCCGGCGGTTTCGACTGTTTCAGCCATGGGGGCCTCGATCGGGTGGTGAGGGATGATGTCCGTTCGCCGGCCCGCGCCGGCGGCAGATGGGCGGGATCCGGATCAGGAGGGCTCGATCAGGCGGAGGTAGATGTCCTCCAGCGAGGGGCGGACCACGGCCAGCTCGGGGATCTCGCCGTCGAAGCGCCCGCTGAGCTCCAGCACGGTCTTCGTCGGGGTGTCGGTCTCGATCGAGCCGCCCGCCCAGCTCACCCGGGCCTTGGCCGTCGCACGGCCGCCCAGGGTCGCCGGATCTCCCGCTGCCACGATCTTCCCTTGGGCGATCACCGCGACGCGGTCGGCCAGCGTCTCGGCCTCCTCGAGATAGTGGGTGGTCAGCACGATCGTGGTGCCGTCGTGCGCCAGGCCGGAGATCAGATCCCAGAAGCGCCGCCGCGACTCGGGGTCGAAGCCCGTGGTCGGCTCGTCGAGGAACAACAACTCGGGTCTGCCGACGACGCCGAGGGCCACGTCGACCCGTCGCCGCTGGCCGCCGGAGAGCTGGCGGACACGCTTGCCGGCGCTCTCGGTGAGCCCCACCATCTCGATGACCTCGTCCGGGTCACGGGACGCCGGGTAGTACGTCGCGTACAGCCGCATGATCTCGCGGACGGTCAGTTCGGGGGCGTCCTGGTTCGTCTGCAGGACGATGCCGATCCGGGAGCGCCATTGCCTGGTGGGCCGTCCGGGATCGGCGCCGAGCACGCTCACCTCTCCGGAGTCCCGCTTCCGGTAGCCCTCGAGGATCTCGACCGTCGTGGACTTGCCCGCTCCGTTGGGACCGAGGATGGCGAACACCGCGCCGTGTTCGATCTCCAGATCGATTCCGGCGACCGCTTCGACGCCGCTGTACCGCTTCGTCAGCCCGCGCACCTGAATGGCGTGTGTCATGCGTACAGGTTCATGGATCTACGACCGTCGCGTCACCCCCAAATGGGATGATTCGCCGGTCCTCCGTACGAGGGAAGGCGCTCCCGGCAGGCGGGGGAGCCGCCGGCCGGGAGCTGAGGACGGTCAGGCGCCGAGGATCTCGAACCGTTCCGCCATGGCCGTGAACAGGGCGTCGTCCTCGTCCGGCACGGACGACCCGAGGCCCAGGCAGAAACGCACGCCGTCATCGACGACGAAGTATTCGCGGACCGCCCACACCCGGCCGGCGTCGTGCCGGGCGCAGTCGAGCCGGGCGGCCCGCCGCCCGCCCAGATCGGCGTCCGAGATGACGAAGTCGGCGTATCCGGCGGCCAGCAGGGTGCCCTGGACGAGCTCGGCGACGTCGGCCGGGGTCATGCCGGGCCGTCCGGGTCCGCGAAAGACGATCATGCTGTGCCTGCGGTCGGACGGCTGGCCGAAGCGGGCGGTCTCCCAGGGGCTGTTCTTCAGGTTCGGCGGCCGCTCGTCCCAGTCGTCCGGAACGTGTACGGCATAGCCGTACTCGGCCTTCTCGATGCGCTGCCATTCCATCTGCCGCTCCTCGGCGTCGATGCGTCGAAGGTTCCTCAGAGCAGCGGTGTAGGACTCTCCCGTACGGCGGGCGCGTTCTCGGACTCGGCGCTTGAAATGCTTGTTCGCTGTCATCGGACCCTCGACACCACGCAGGCTCGACCCCCGGCGAGGAACCCTGTGGCGGGTGAATGACCAGCGATCCGAGGAGCAGGTCCCCTTTGCCTCCGCCAGGCGGCCCTGCCGGGGAAGGCCGAAGGAGGTTGGGCGTTGGATCGACGCCGACCCCCCACAATAACCCCCCTCGACGGGCGTTCAGAAGAGAGTGGGATTCTCCGGTTCGATGCCCCGCAGGCCGTCGTAGTCGAGGATGACGCAGTCGATGCCCCGGTCCGCCGCGAGCACCCTGGCCTGCGGCTTGATCTCCTGTGCGGCGAATATGCCCTTGACCGGCGCCAGCCGGGGATCCCGGTTGAGCAGCTCCAGGTAACGCGTGAGCTGCTCGACGCCGTCGATGTCCCCGCGGCGTTTGATCTCGACGGCGACGCTGCCGCCGAGGTGGTCGCGGCAGAGGATGTCCACCGGGCCGATCGCCGTCATGTACTCGCGGCGCACCATTGTCCAGCCGTCGCCGAGGGTGGTGATGTGCTCGGCGAGCAACTCCTGGAGATGGGCCTCGACGCCGTCCTTCTGCAGACCGGGATCGATGCCGAGCTCGTGACTCGAGTCGTGGAGGATCTCCTCGATCGTCAGCACGAGCTTCTCGCCGGTCTTGCCGTGGATGACCGACCAGGTGACCGATCCGTCGATGTTCTCCTCGCGGATCTTGCACGGCGGATTCATCCAGTTGAGGGGCTTGAAGGCCCGGTCGTCCGCATGGATGGACACCGAACCGTCCGCCTTGATCAGGATGAGTCGCGGCGCCATCGGGAGATGAGCCGTCAACCTTCCCACATAGTCCACGCTGCACCGCGCGATGACCAGCCGCATGGCCGCCAACCCTACCGGGCCTGAGGCCGTGACGAGGCACTCTGGGAAACTGGCTCCATGACGCGGACGTTCGAGACGGTCGGTGTGGTCGGGCTCGGGACCATGGGCGCGGGCATCGCGGAGGTGTTCGCCCGCGCGGAGATGAGCGTGATCGGCGTCGAGGCGGACGAGGCGGCCCTCGAGAGGGGCCGCAGGCACCTGGAGACCTCCACGGCCAGGGCCGTCGCGAGGGACAGGATGAGCGCCGAGCAGCAGTCCGCCCTTCTCGGCCGGATCACCTTCACCACGTCCCGGGAGGACCTGGCGGACGTGGATCTCGTCGTCGAGGCGATCCCCGAGCTCATGGAGTACAAGCGGGGGCTGTTCTCGGATCTCGACCGGATCTGCAAGCCGTCCGCCGTGCTCGCCACCAACACCTCCTCGCTCTCCGTGACCGCCATCGCCGCGACCACCTCCCGCCCCGCGCAGGTGGTCGGCATGCACTTCTTCAACCCGGCACCGGTCATGAGGCTGGTCGAGGTGATCGGCACCGTCGTGACCGAGGACGGCCTCGCCGGCGAGATCGCCGACCTCGCCAGGCGGCTCGGCAAGACGCCGGTGACGGTCGGGGACCGGGCGGGGTTCGTGGTCAACCGGCTGCTGCTCGGCTATCTCAACCACGCGTGCGGCCTGCTCGAATCGGGGCTCGCCTCCCGGGACGACATCGACGCGGCGATGAAGCTGGGCCTCGGCCTTCCCATGGGCCCCTTCACGCTGCTGGACCTCATCGGTCTCGACACGTCGTACGAGGTGTGCGAGGTGTTGTTCCGCGAGAGCAGGGACCCCCGCCACGCGCCGGCCCCCGTCCTGCGTGAGTTCGTCACCGCGGGGCTGCTCGGCCGCAAGACGGGCCGGGGCTTCTACTCCTACGCCGAGGGCGCGCCCACGGTCCCGGAGCCCGGCCCCAGGGCCGCGGTGTCGATGGTGGGCATCGTCGGCAGCGGGCCCGAGGTCGCCGGCCTGGTCGCCGATCTCGACGCCGCCGGATTCAAGGCGACGGTCGCGGAGAGATCCGATCTCACCCCGGTGGCCGACGCCGACGTGGTCGTCGCGCTCTCCGACCGGCCCGTCGTCGAACTGGCCGTACGGCTCTCGCATCCCGAACGGCTCGTCGGCCTGCATCTGGTGGGGGACCGGGTGGCCGAGGTGGCCTCGACCGTCCTGACGTCCGAGGAGGTCGCGGGAGCCGTACAGGATCTGGTGACCGTGCTCAGACGCACGCCTGTGCGGTGCGGCGACCGGGCGGAGATGGTCGTCGACGCGCT
Organism: Planotetraspora phitsanulokensis; assembly: GCF_016863295.1. Taxonomy (GTDB): domain Bacteria; phylum Actinomycetota; class Actinomycetes; order Streptosporangiales; family Streptosporangiaceae; genus Planotetraspora; species Planotetraspora phitsanulokensis. The sequence continues at coordinate 58,573 of NZ_BOOP01000015.1, read as the reverse complement.
GTTGTACCCCTATCTCAACGACGCGGTCCGCATGGTGGACTCGGGTTACGCGACGGCCGGGGACATCGACGACGCGATGAGGCTGGGCTGCGGGTATCCCGCCGGGCCGTTCGAGATGCTCGACTCCATCGGGCTGGAGCGGGTCAGGGACGGCCTGCGCGCGCTCTACGCCGAGTACCGCGAGCCGTCGTTCGCCCCCGCGCCGCTGCTCGACCAGCTCGTGACGGCCGGAGTGCCGGGATTCCGCGCGTACGCGCGCTGACGGGAGCCTGAAACAATGCGGAGGGATATGCCGTTTTGTCGTGTGTCAGGTGATCTCTCGCAGGACACATCCCCCCGAGGAGGACTGTCGCCGTGAGCCCGCGTCGTGCCCGCCGCCGCGGCCCGTTCGAGCGTCCCGACGGCCGTGGGGCCGGACGGCCGGTCGAGTCGGTGCCCGGCGTGGACCGGGTGGAGACCGCACCGGACGGCGACTGGGTGGTGCGGAACGTGTCCGGCCCGGCCCTCGGCAAGGCCTATCGGTGTCCCGGCTGCGAGCAGGAGATCCGGTCCGGCGTGCCGCACATCGTGAGCTGGCCCGCCTGGCCCGGAGGCGAGGACGAGCGGCGGCACTGGCACACGGCCTGCTGGAGGAACCGGGCCAACCGGGGTCCCGGGCGCAATCGCTATTGAAGGCACGTGCATGATCACGTACGGCGTGTGCCCACGTCGGCGGGGATGTCTCCGAGTCCGCGCATGATCACGAATGGTGGACGGCCAGGTCAGGTGGGACGGCGCCGAATCTGTGCATGATCACGACGGGAGAAGTGGGCGGTCAGGGATACTGTGGGAGAAATTGTGCATGATCACGCTGGAGGGGTCGGGATGGACATCAGGGCGTCGACGGTCCTGCCCGCCAAGCGGGAGGACATCGAGCTGAACACGGCCGACGGTCTGACGCTGGTGGGAGAGCTCGCGCTTCCGGAGGGCGGGTCGCCCGCCGCCACCCTGATATGCCTGCACCCGCTTCCGACGCACGGCGGCATGATGGACAGCCACGTCCTGCGTAAGGCGTCCTATCGGCTGCCGGCCCTCGCCGACCTGGCCGTGTTGCGCTTCAACACCCGCGGGACGACCTCCGATCGCGGCACGTCCCAGGGGGCGTTCGACGAGGGGGAGGGCGAGCGTTTCGACGTGGCCGCGGCGCTGGAGTACGCGGACTTCCACGACCTGCCGAATCCCTGGCTGGTCGGCTGGTCGTTCGGCACCGAACTGGCCCTGAAGTGGGGAAGGGACCCCCTCGTCCAGGGCGCGATCCTGCTGTCGCCTCCGCTCCGCCGGGCCACCGACGCCGACCTCGACGCCTGGGCCGAGTTCGGCCGGCCGCTGGTCGCCCTGGTGCCCGAGTTCGACGACTACCTCCAGCCGGAGGAGGCCAGGCGGCGCTTCAGCCGGGTGCCCCAGGCCGAGGTCGTCGGGGTCGACGGGGCCAAGCACCTGTGGGTTGGCGAGCCGTACGTCCGGATCGTGCTGAACGAGATCGTCAAGCGGGTCAACCCGTCGGCGGCCCCGCTGCCCACCGCCGGCTGATCCGCCGGAGTCCGACCACCGGATTCCGACCGCGCCGCGGGTGATTCGGTGCGGGGAGGGTGGCAAGCGGCCGATCGCGGGTTACCTTGACGTGATGCAGCTTTACTCGCGATCAGCCGGGAGGGGCATGCCCCTCGTGCTGCTCCACGCCTTCCCGCTCTCATCGGCGATGTGGCTCGCGCAGCGGGAGGCCCTCGCCTCCGATTGCCGGGTGATAACCCCGGATCTACGCGGCTTCGGCGGTTCCCTCCTGGGCGAGGAGGACCCCTCCGTCGACGCGATGGCCGACGACGTGGCCCGGCTGCTCGACGACGAGGGCATCGACCGCGCGGTGATCGGCGGCCTGTCGATGGGCGGCTACGTCACGATGGCCCTGTGCCGCCGCCATCCGGACCGGCTGACCGGCGCCATATTCGCCGACACGAAGGCGAGCGCGGACACGGAGGCGGCCCGGGCCAACCGGGAGCGGATCGCCGCCGCGGTGCTCAACGGCGGTGCAGGGGTGCTGCTGGAGGACGTCCTGCCCACGCTGCTCGGCGCGACCACCAAACAGCGCAGGGGCATGGTCGTCGGACGGGTCCGCGGCCTGGTGCAGGCAGCCCCACCCGGAGCGGTGGCCTGGGCCCAGCGCGCGATGGCCGGGCGACCGGACTCCTTCGAGACGCTGCGGGCGCTGAACGTGCCGGTCCTGGTCGTCGTGGGCGACGAGGACGAGTTGTCCCCGCCCTCCGACGCCGAGGCGATGGCTCAGGCCGTCCCGGAGGCGAAGCTGGCGGTCATCGAGAAGGCTGGGCATCTGTCCGCTATCGAACAGCCTGAGGCCTTCAACGCGGTCGTCGCGGAGTTCGTGCGGTCGCTCCGCTGAGGGTCGGTCCGCTGAAATTCGGTCCGCCGAGGGCGATTCATTGAGGGGCGTCCACTGAAGGCGATTCAATTTGAGGCGGGCACGAACAGGGCCCGGCGGGAACGATCCCGCCGGGCCCCGTTCGGATAGCCGTCGCCAACTCCCCGAAAGCGCCGACCTTTACTCCTGCCACCATTCGGCGTCGTCGTCCGCCTTGGGGGCGGGCTCGGCCGGCTTGGGCGCCGCGACCGGCTTCTCGCTCACCGGGGGCGCGGCCGACAGGGCCGGCTTCGGCGGAGCGGCCGTGACCGGAGCGGGCTCGGGCTCCATGCCCGGGAGCGCCGCGCCGCCGAGCAGTTGCCGCAGCTGGGCGAGGTGGCTGGTGATGCTGTCGCGCTGACGCGTGAGCTCGTCGACCTGCCGCTGCATCGAGGTGCGCGTCCGCTCCGCCTCGTTCTTGGCGTCGGTGACGATCGAATCGGCGCTCGACTTCGCCTCGGCGACGAGCTGGTCGGCGTTCTTACGTGCGTTCGCCAGCAACTGCTTGGCGTGCGTGTCCGCCTCGCGACGGGTCTGGTCGGCCTGCTGCGTGGCCTTGGTGGCCCGCTGCTCGGCGGTGGCGGCCCGCTGCTCGGCCTCGGCCACCAGCTTCTGCGTGTTGGCCTGCGCGGTGGCGTGCCGCTCGGCCTCCTGCCGCTCGGCGTCCTCGCGGCGGGCGGCGAGCTGGATCTCGAACTCGGCCTCGTCCTGGGCGCGCTTGGCCTCGGACTCCTCGAGGACGCGCTGAGCCTGGGCGCGCATCTCGTCCGCCTGGCGCTTGGCCGTGGTCAGCACCTCGTCGCGCTCACGCTTGGTGGACGCGCGGAGCTGGGCGACCTCACGCTCGGTCGTGGTGCGCAGCTTGGCGATCTCGCGCTCGGCGTCGGCGCGCTTCTCCGCGACCTCGTGGTCGGCGGTGGCGCGCAGCTTGGCGACCTCACGCTCGGTGGTCGAGGTCAGCTCGTCGGACTCGCGCTTGGCGGTGGAGCGGATCTCCTCGGCGTCGCGCTCGGCGTTGCCCCGCATGTCCTCGGCCTCGCGGTTGGCGAGGGCGCGCTTCTCGGCGGCCTCGTTCTCCGCGGCGGCCCGCAGGTCGGCCGCGTCCACCCGCGCCGCGGCCTTGATCTCGTTCGCCTCGGACCTGGCCGCCTGCACGAGCTCGGTGGCCTGCTCCTCCGCCAGGCGCAGCAGCTGCTCGATGCGGGCGCCGAGGCCGGAGTAGGTCGGGCGCTCCTGCTCCTGCAACTGCCGCTGCGAGTCGGACAGGTCGCGCTGCAGACCTGTGACCTGCTCCTTGGCCTGACGCAGCTCGGTGTCGAGCGTCTTCAAGTGGTCGTGGACCTGGTGCCGGTCATAGCCCCTGAGCACCACGTCGAATTCCCGAGAAGGGGCGTCTTCGAAGAAATTATTGAGCTGGGCGTCGATGTCGGACTGCATGAGGCTCGATCCTGGTTGTCGAGACGGCTACACGGGCCGGACGGGGGGTTCGGACATCCGAGGCGGGGAGCCCACGGGCATCCACCTCCGGTGGTACGCCAGCGTACTCCGACACCGCTGCCTTGGCGGCCCTCTCCGACTTTCTGCGCTACTTGTTACGTATGAACGTTTCTTACGTTTGGATCAACGCCGGGATGTCTCCACCAGTTCGGTGAGCACCCCTCCGATGTCTTTCGGATGGAGAAAGGCGATGGAGGCGCCCATCGATCCGTGCCGCGGCCTTTCGTCGACCAAACGAACACCTTTCGCGGAGATTTCCTCGAGGGCTTTGGTGATGTCCGTCACTCCGTATCCCACATGGTGCACACCCTCGCCGCGCTTGGCCAGGAACTTGCCGACCGCGGTGTCGGGGTGGAGCGGCTCCAGCAGTTGCACATAGGACGCGCCCTGATCGCCGTCCGCCACGTGCAGCATGGCCTCGCGAACGCCCTGCTCTTCGTTGATCTCCCGGCTCACGACGGTCAGGCCGAACACCGACTCGTAGAATTCGATCTTCTCGTTCAGATTGTGGCAGGCGATTCCCACATGATCGATCCTGAGCAGCATTTCGGGACTCCGTTTCGTGTGTCGTTCGACGGCGGGCGCTCTCGCGGTCGACCGGTGCCTGCTGGGTATGGTGGCACCGTCGCCCTGATCTCGTGATGGAGGCCCCTCGAATGTCTGGTTCCGTCATCGTCGCCGGAGCTCGCACGCCCATCGGAAGGCTCCTGGGCTCGCTCGCCGACCTTTCCGCCGCCGACCTCGGCGGCATCGCCATCGAAGCCGCCCTGTCGCGTGCGGGGGTGGCTCCCGACCAGGTGCAGTACGTGATCATGGGCCAGGTTCTCCAGGCCGGGGCCGGTCAGATTCCGTCACGGCAGGCCGCCGTGAAGGCGGGCATACCCATGACGGTCCCCTCGCTCACCATCAACAAGGTGTGCCTGTCGGGCATGGACGCCATCGCCCTGGCCGACCAGCTCATCAGGGCGGGGGAGTTCGACATCGTCGTCGCCGGCGGCATGGAGTCGATGACCAACGCGCCCCACCTGCTGCCGGGCCTGCGCAAGGGCGTGAAGTACGGCAACTCCGGCGTGGTCGACTCGATGGCGCTCGACGGGTTGACCGACGCGTTCGACCAGGTGGCGATGGGCGAGTCGACCGAGCACCACAACGCGCGGCTCGGCCTGACCCGGCAGGAGCAGGACGAGTTCTCCGCCCGGTCGCATCAGCTCGCCGCCCAGGCGACCAAGAACGGCCTGTTCGACGACGAGATCGTCCCCGTCTCCCTGCCGCAGCGCAAGGGAGAGCCGGTCCTGTTCTCGGCGGACGAGGGCATCCGCCCCGACACGACCGTGGAGGCCCTGTCCCGGCTGCGGCCCGCGTTCACGAAGGACGGCACGATCACCGCGGGGTCGGCCTCCCAGATCTCCGACGGCGCCGTGGCCGTCGTGGTCATGTCCCGGACCAGGGCGGAGGAACTGGGTCTCGAGTGGCTGGCCGAGATCGGCGCGCACGGGAACGTGGCCGGCCCGGACAACTCGCTGCAGTCCCAGCCCGCCAACGCGATCAAGCAGGCCCTCGGCAAGCAGGGGGTGACGACGGGCGACCTCGACCTGGTCGAGATCAACGAGGCGTTCGCCCAGGTGGTGCTCCAGTCGGCGAAGGAGCTGGACCTCCCGCTCGACAAGGTCAACGTCAACGGCGGCGGCATCGCCCTGGGCCACCCGATCGGCGCCTCCGGCGCGCGTATCGTGCTGAGCCTCGCGCATGAGCTCAAGCGCCGCGGCGGCGGTCTGGGCGCCGCGGGCCTGTGCGGTGGCGGCGGCCAGGGCGACGCCCTGATCATCCGGGTCCCCTCCGGTCGCGACGGAAGCTGACCGTGGACGTCCGCGAGCTCGCCGCCGACGCGCGACGCGGCCGGCCGCGCGCGGTGGCCCGACTGCTCTCCCTGGTCGAGAACGCCGTGACCGCCCCCGAGCGCGCGGCGACGCTCCGCGAGGTCATGGCCGAGCTCGCGACGGGGACGCGCAAGCCGTACAGCGCGAGGGTGATCGGCCTGACGGGCGCGCCCGGCGTCGGGAAGTCGACGACGACGGGCATGCTCATCCGGGCCTTCCGCGCCCGTGGCAGCCGGGTCGGCGTGCTCGCCGTGGACCCCTCGAGCCCGTTCACCGGCGGCGCGCTGCTCGGCGACCGCGTGCGGATGCAGGACCACGCGACCGACCCCGACGTGTTCATCCGCAGCATGGCCAGCAGAGGGCACCTCGGCGGGCTGGCGTGGGCGACGCCGCAGGCGCTGCGCGTCCTCGACGCGGCCGGGTGCGACGTCATCCTCGTCGAGACCGTGGGAGTCGGCCAGGCCGAGGTCGACGTCGCCCGCCTGGCCGACACGACGCTCGTGCTGCTGGCTCCGGGGATGGGCGACGGCATCCAGGCGGCGAAGGCGGGGATCCTCGAGATCGCCGACGTGTTCGTCGTCAACAAGGCCGACCGCGACGGCCTCCAGGCGACCGTGCGCGACCTGCGGAACATGGTCGCGCTCGCGACCGCGCCGTGGCGGCCGCCGATCGTGCCCACGGTGGCGGCGAAGGGCGAGGGCGCCGAGGAGTTGCTCGCCGCCCTCGACAAGCACGCCGCCCACCTGGAGGAGTCGGGAGAGTTCCGCCGCCGGAGGCTGGCCCGCGCCAGAGACGAGATCGAGGCCATCGCGCTCGCGCAGATAAGGTCGCGGCTCGCCGATCCGCACGTGGACCGGCTCGAGGGGCTCGCCGAGCGCCTGCTCGAGGGCGCCGTCGACCCCTACTCGGCCGCGGACGACCTCATCGCCGCGCTCGGCTGACCCCGTTCAGGTCGCGTACGGCCCGCGCCTCGTCGGGGGCCGTACGCGAGCCCTCCCCGGCCGGCGGAGCGGAGCCCGCGGGCCTCAGGGGGTTCACGGTTCGCCGCTGTACTCGATGACCACGGTCGTGAAGCCGAGGGCCTTCAGCATGCCCTCCAGCGTCGCCTTGGTGTTCTGGTCGGCCCGGTTGCGCAGATCGCTCGAGGCCGCGGTGTCGGCGATCTTCTGCTCGGCCAGCATGTACAGCTCCTGCTGGTTCCCCGGTGAGGAGGACAGGAAGTCCGACACCCGGTCGAACAGGCCGCGTTGCTGGGCGAAGACATAGGACTTCCGGTTGTCCAGATTCGGTTTCTCCAACTGCGCGTGCGGCAGCCGTACCGTCACGATCTTGCCGTCGGGCGAGACGGTGATGGCGTCCTTGGAGAGTCTGGAGAAGTCGACGTAGGCGTCCACGTTGCCGACGCCCACGAACAGCGTCCTGGTGCCCTTGATGGCGTCGGGCAGGAAGTTGGCGTCCTTCTCAAGATCCACGATGACCTGGAAGTTGCCCGTGGCAGCCTCGTATCGGCTGAGGTTTTGGATCGACTTCAGCAGCACCGGGCTGCTGCGGTCGATGGTCTCCTCCCCGAGCGGGTTCAGCCACGACCAGGTCAGGCGTGCGCCCACGACGACCAGGAGGATGACGAAGAGGAGGCCGGCGAGCAGTCGCCAGCCTCTGCGTGGGCGCCGGGGGACGGGTTCGTCGGTGTCCGGCGTGGGGAGGGGTCGGGTCTGACGGTCCACGGGAGGACATCTTCCCCTTATTCTCCCGATCTCACATCCACGCGATCTTCGCCTGGGCCGCCGGGGAACCGGATGACACGACCGATTCACCACTCGAAATCGTGGTGACGGCGGTGCCCGCGAAAGCCGTCCGAGGCGCCCACAGGGGACAGCGCGGTGCGGTCACCCGGGAGGCGCTCCTGGCCCGGGCGGAAGTCGGTGCCGCGGCGCGAGTCCTGGCTCCCATCCCGGCCGGCCCCGTCCGGACCGGGGTCCTCACCGGGCCGGGGGCCTGTGGTCTCGCCTCCGTCACGCCGCGGCGGGTCCTGCTCGGGGCTGGGGCTGCCGGGAGTGTCGGGAATGGTCCCGGGGGCGGGGGAGGACCCCGGTGCGGGAGAGGCGCCGCCGTCGGTCCCCGAGCCCGTACCGCCGTCCGGCCCCGTGGTCTGCCCTGTCCCGCCGCCGGATCCCGGGACCGGCCCGGGCGTCGTTCCCGAACCCGTTCCAGAGCCCGTTCCGGGGACCCCGCCTGGAGCAGGGACGCCGCCGGGGACCTGCCCGGCCGGCCCGGACGGCGTGGGCACAACGGGGGCCGCGGAAGGGTAGCCGCCGGGGCTGGGGGCCACGGGGTACACGGGCGCGAAGTGGGCGTCGTCGTGGACGGGATACCCGGTCATGTTCGGGTCCGCCTGCCTCGCGCCGCCGCCGAAATGCCTGCTCTGCAGCCCGCACGAGACGAAGTCCGAATAGAACATGCGCAGCCAGTCGCGCCGCTGGGTCTCGGTGAGCTCGGAGAACCACACCGCGGCGTACCGATGCTCGGGCAGCGGGCCCGCCGGCAGCGGCTCGTTGCGGAGCCACGAGATCACGATCGCCCGGTAGCCCGCGGTGACCGTCGCGGGGCACGGCTTGGCCAGCCGGTCGAGGAACTCGGCCGCCGCGCGGTCGGCGTACCCGTCGTTCAGGTCGTCGACGTGGATGAAGGCCACCCCGGGGTATGGCTGGTCGCCGTCGTCGGGGGAGTGCTGCTCGACCCGGTTGAACGCGGCAGGAGTCCCCGTCAGCCTGGCGGCGATCGTCGTGAACGTGCTCACCAGCTCGGTGAGGCCGGCGCGCATCGCGGGATGCACGCACACCGTGATCGGCCACTCCTGGCAGCTGTAGACGAGCCGCTCGCTCGCGGCAACGGTCTGGGGCTCGGTGACCAGCCGGGCGGCACCCGTCCCCGCGGCCATGACGGCGATCACGGCGGCGGCGAGCGCGAGCATCCGCCCGGTGACGAGCGCCACCCACCCGAGCAGGAGCGCGGCGCTCAGGCCGAGCAGCCACAACGTCTGGTCGGTGAACGCGGTCGTGCTCATCCCCTCGAAGAGGTCGTACGGCTCCCGCGTCGAGGGAGCGAGCCTGTCCGCCCAGGTGAAGTTGCCGGCCAGCCAGGTGAACAGCACATAGGTGCCGAGACCGGCGATCGCCGGTGTGGCGATGAGGGGGAGCAGCCAGCCGACGATCCAGCCCACCACCACGTAGAGGGCCAGCGAGGCGACGCACATGGCCAGGCCGCTGGGCACCAGCCGTCCAGGTTGCTCGCCCAGGCCGGCACGCAGCCCGAGCACCAGGACGGTGGTGCCGAACGAGCCGGTCACGACCACGAGGATCGCGAGCGGGGCCTTCACCGCCCGCCACGGAGTGACGGCCTTGCCGCTGCTGCCGCGATGCTTGCGCACCGCCACCCACGCCGCGAACGCCGCGGCCACCGGGCCGGTCAGCCGGAGCGAGCCGATGACCGCCATCACGATGTCGTCCCAGCTCATGAAACCGGGTATCAGGGCGCTCCACGCGACGACGAGCCCGAGCGCCAGCAACACGGTCACCGTGACGACCGTGCCGTGCTTGAGCTCCTCGCGTGAAACGCCCCTGTGGTTACCCACGGCCCAGCGCGGCCCCTGGCCACGCTTCTGTCGATATACGGCGCGCGCTACGCGCCGGGACAGGCATGCTGCCCATCAAGCACCCCCCGTGCCTGTGTGAGCGGGGCGTGGGACCGCGCCGTTCCCCCCGGCACTGGTCTTCCATCGGCCTCGCCACAGTCCGCGCTAGCAGACCGGGCTCCCCGGGCCACCGGGTTTGCCGCCGCCTCACCTTTTGACGTGGCAACCATAACGGAGCGTGACCCTGAGGGAGGGAGTTCTGGGGTCAAGGAATGAATTCAGTTACGCTACGTGCGCGGGTCGATCACGAAAGCCGTCGCGATACCGTATATCGCTGTGTCCCTTCCGCCCAGTTCAAGCCAGCTCCCGGTCAGCGGCTCCCGGCCGCTCAACCTGCCGTTCGACCCGATCGAGCGTGCCGCGGAGACCTGGCGCGAGAAGTTCGGCCCGTCGTCCGCCATGGCCGCCGTGACGTCGATCATGCGAGCCCACCAGATCCTGCTGGCGCAGCTGGACACGCTGCTGAAGCCGTACGACCTGACCTTCGCCCGCTACGAGGCGCTGGTGTTGCTGACGTTCAGCCGCGCGGGCGCCCTGCCCCTGTCCAAGATCGGCGAGCGTCTCATGGTCCACCCGACCAGCGTGACGAACACCGTCGACCGACTGGAGAAGGCCGGCCTCGTCAAGCGGATGCGCAACCCCAAGGACGGCCGCGGCGTCCTCGCCCACATCACCGACGCGGGCCGCGACGCGGTGACCCGGGCCACCGCCGACCTCATGGAGGCCGGGTTCGGCATGGGCATGTACGGCGACGACGACCTGGGGGACATGTTCGACCTGCTGAAGACGCTCCGAGTGGCGGCGGGCGACTTTAGCGTCTGACCGCCTTGCCTGTGTCTGATTGCCTCGCCTCCGGCGAGGCGGGCTCGGGGCTGTGTTTGATTGCGCTCGCTCCGCTCGCGCGTGCTCGGGGCGCCTTTGAGGCCGGGTCTTCCCTCGTCACGTCCTCGCTCGTTCCTCGCTGCGGGCGTTCCTCAGTCCAGATCCCGGCCGCGCCCCTCGCGTGACGGCCGGGCTCCGTACTGATCGTGCTCGCCCCGCCGAGTCAGGGCGTCGGCGGCACGTAGGGGAAGGTCCGCGTCGGCTCGGCCGTGACCGACCGCCCGGTGATGCCGATGGTGACCGGGGTGTCGCCGGCGAAGGAGAACATGACGTCCGGTGCGTTGTCGGTGAGCGAGCGGCCGTTCCATCCGGCGAACCCGAAGAAGGCGGAGGTGCCGATGGTGTAGGGCAGCACATTGGGGAAGATCTTGCTGACGACGGCCCACGCGTAGGCCTCCGGATCCTCGGCGGTGCCGTACGCCCGCACCACGCCGGCCACCATGGTGGTGACCGTGTCGCCGTGGATCTCCATGTCCTCGGCCGGCCGGTTGGTGTTCAGCTTGTCGCCGAGGTCCTCGTTGAGCTGGGTGAACAGCGGATGGATCATGGGCAGGCCGGCCCGGTTGATCGGCCGCCGGCCGCCCGCGTCGGTGGCGAGGGAGGCCAGGCCCCATACCCCTACCGTGCGGTCACTGCCGGCCGCCGGCAGCAGTTCCTCGTCGGCGATCTCCAGCACGATGGAGTAGACCGTGTGCCCGGCGAACGCGTTCTTCGCCTCCGCGGGGTTCCAGCCGGAGAGATCGATCGTGGTGCCTTCCTGGAACGCCTTGCCGACCGCGTGCAGGACGTCCGGCTCGATCCAGAACGGGTCGCCGGCCTCGCCGACCCATGCCCGACCACCGCCGTCGAACTCCACGGTCTCGCCGGTACGGCCCTGCGCGATCAACGTTCCTGCGGCGGAGGCCTCGCGCGCCTCGGGGCCGGCCAGGCGGCGCACCTGGTACGCCTGGGTTCCCCGCTCGTCGCGGTCGCCGAAGGTGAAGCGGTAGGCCAGGTCCTCGACGGCATCGCCGTTCAGGTCGATCTTGAACTCGTATGTGCCCTCCGGATGCAGGCCCCGGAGGACGTGGTCACCGGCGAGCGAGTGGCTGTGGTTCGTCACGAAAACGGTGCCGCGCTCTCCCCGGAAGACGTAAAGGTCGGTGATGTCCAGGCGCGGGTCCTGGCGGGCGATCGGTGAATCGAGGTGGTGGGACATGTCGCTCCTTCGATGGATGGTCCAGCTGGGAAGAAAGTGGCCGCCGAGGGGCCTGACACTGATGGGCGGCAGGCGGCTTTCGCATGTGTCTCGCCTCAACGAGGAGGCGGTCGTCGCCGTCGAGCTTCGCTCTCATGCCGGTACGGAACCGGCCGGCGGGCCATCACAACGATCCTGGCCAGGGATGCGTAAGGCCGGTACCCGTCAATCCGGAATGAGGTAATAATCTGCGGTTATGGGCGGGATGCCGCCGGATTTCGAGAGCCTCCGGCTGTTGACCCTCGTGGCGGAGTTGGGGAGCCTCGGTCAGGCCGCCGAGCGGATGAGGATCAGCCAGCCCGCCGCGAGCAAGCGGCTGGCCATGCTGGAGCGGCGGCTGGGGCTCACCCTGGTGGATCGGAGCAGCCGTGGTTCGGCACTCACCACAGAGGGCAAGGCGGTGTGCCAGTGGTCCGACCGGGTGTTGTCAGAGGTGGAGTCGCTGATGGCCGGCGCCGCCGCACTACGCGCCGACCAGGACGACGACCTGCGGCTGGCCTCCAGCATGACGCTGGCCGAGCACTTCGTGCCACGATGGATCGGCGCTCTGCGTCACCGGTCGCCGGACCTCCGCGTCAGCCTCAAGGTCACCAACTCCGAACAGGCGGCTGAGTTGGCCGCCCGCGGCCAGGTCGGCATCGGGTTCATCGAGGCACCCACGGTTCCGCCGGGACTCTGCTCGCGGCAGGTGGGTGCCGACCGGCTGGTCGTCGTGGTCGCGCCGGGCCATCCGTGGCTGCGGCGACGCCGGCCGGTCGAGCCGGCCGAACTCGCCCGCACGCCGCTCATCGTCCGCGAACCGGGATCCGGCACCCGGGAGACGCTGGAGCGCATCCTCGCCGATGTCGACGTCGAGCCGGCACGGCCGCTGGTGGTTCTGGATTCGAACGCGGCGATGCGCGCCGCGGTGGCCGCGGGTGTCGGACCGGCGGTGCTCAGCGTGATCACCGTGCGCGAGGAACTTGCGGAAGGCCGCGTGCGGGAGGTTCCGCTGGCCGGAGTGAACCTGCACCGGCGGCTGCGCGCGGTGTGGCCGAGGGGCCGTCGCCCGACCGGCGCCGCCGAGCTGCTCCTGGGCATCGCCTCACACCGGCTTCCGGACATCGACACCGCCGCCTGAGCGAGAGCTGGTGTCTGAGGACTGTCGGACGTCGTGAGACGGCGACGGCCACCGCTGGGGAGCGGTGGCCGTCGGTGTGATGCGGAGGGGAGTCGGTCAGCGGCCCACGGCGTGGAGGGCGTTGACGATGCCCCTGCCGTAGAAGCCGTTGTTGGACAGGGTGCCCTCACAGGTGTGCGTGGCGGTCACCGTCTGCCCGGTCGGGAGGATCCGGGTGTAGGTGAAGGCCGCGGGCGTCGGGCACGCCTTCTCCGTGGCCGTGCCCTTGAGGATGTTCTCGACGACGCCCGGGTCGAGCGTCAGGCCGCCGTGCCGGTGGTCGCGGTGGCCGTACTTGCTGACGATCAGAGCCGCGACGCCGACCGCCCGCGGGGAGGCCATCGAGGTGCCCTGGAGGTACTGGTAGTAGGCGCAGACCTTGCCCTTGCAGTCCTTGACCACGTAGTCGACCGTCGGGTTCCCGTTCGCGTCGATCTCGCCGTTGGCGACGGCGAGGGACTTCGGGTACGCCGAGAGGGTCGCCTTGGTGATGTCCCGGGTGTTGCCGGGGGTGTCGTAGGCGTCACCGCCGGGCGAGGCCACGTCGATGTAGCCGTTGCCGTAGTCGGAGTAGTACGACTTGCGGGTGCTGATGCCGGTCGAGGACACGGAGATCACGTGCTCGCCCTCACTCGGCATGGAGACGCAGCTCGCCGGGATCGTGCGGCTCCGCGGCTGCTGGCCGGGGACGGACGCGAAGTCCGGGCTGGAGGCGTCGACGATCGTCTTGGTGTAGTCGGTCGCGCCGTTGCCCGCCGCCGAGATCAGGGTGACGCCGCGGCTGTGCGCGTAGTTCAGCGCCCGCTGGACCGCCGAGACGATGGTCCGCTGCTCCAGCTGCTCGTCGGGCGAGTCGGCCGGGTTGTCGGCGCAGTTGAACAGCCACGGGTCGACGTAGTAGCTCATGTTGACCACGTCGACGCCGATGTCGCCGGCGTAGGTGAGGGCGTCGATGGTGGGCTGGACGAAGAAGTAGCCCGAGTCCTGGCCCGCCCGCAGGTTGACCAGGGAGACCTTGGGGGCGACGCCCGCGGTGCCGAGGCCGTTGATCGGCGAGGCGATCGAGGACGCGACGTGCGTGCCGTGCCCGTCTTCGTCCACGTCGTTGGGGTCGTTGCAGGAGCCGTCCGGGTCGCTCGCGCACGGGCCGTCGATCACGGTGCCGTTGGCGTCAGCCGGGAGGTCGACGGTGAAGTTCCTGCTCAGCTTCTTGTTGAAGTTCGGGGCGATGTCGGGGTGGGACGCGTCGATGCCTGTGTCCAGGACGCCGACGAGGACGCCCTTGTCACCCTGCTCGTACTTGTGGGCCTTGTCCGCCTGGATCTGCTTCATGTCCCACTGCAGGTCGGACAGCGGCTCGTCCTTGGTGTTCTTGTTCCACTTGGCCGGGGAGCCGTGACCGCGGCCCTCCCGCTCGACCGCCCTGGTCTGGGCTGCCTTCCGCGCGGCCGCGGAGTCGTCGGGCACGCTGCCGATCGTGCGGTTGCGGGCGACGCCTCCGATGGACGCGTTGTTCTTGATCGCGTCGACGAAGCCGGCGTTGGTGGTGCTGACCGTGGCCACGCCGACCTCGGAGTTGACCTTGACGAGCTTGCCGCCCGCCGCCTCGATCGCCTTCTGGGCTTGTGCGGCGCCGGCGCCTTCCTTGTACAGAACGACGTATTCGGTCGCGGCCTTTTGGGCCGCGGCAGCGGATCGCGTGGTTTCGACCGCCTGTGCCGGGGCCGCCACGGTCGCCGCGACGACCGCGGTCGCCGCAGCGACGACTAAGACGCGCTTCACATCCACCTCCGTGTGGACTTTGAGAGGGCCTTGACCATGGTTGAAGATTTCACGTGTTTGTCAAAGATCCGTTGGAATTTGCTACCAACGTGTGACATGACGGCATGCGAAATGGAACGGTCAGGTCACGCTCCGTATGGGGTGCCGCGGCGTTGGAGATGGGTAGTAGGACGTCCTAGTATTTCTTTGGGATCCCACACTTTGGAGGTCGTATGGACCCGAAGCACGCGCGCGACGCCGACATCGAGGCCGGCCGGGCCCGCTGGCAGGCGCGGTACGACGCCGCCTACAAGCGGGCAGGGGAGTTCCGCACCCTTTCCGGTCTGGAGGTCGACCCCGTTTACGGACCCGCCTCCAGCGATCCTCGATTCGCGCGCATCGGCTGGCCCGGCGAGTTCCCGTTCACCCGGGGCCTCCACCCGACGGGCTACCGGGGCCGGCCGTGGACGATCCGGCAGTTCGCCGGGTTCGGCAACGCCCAGCAGACCAACGAGCGCTACAAGATGATCCTCGGCGCCGGCGGAGGCGGCCTGTCGGTCGCCTTCGACATGCCGACGCTGATGGGACGCGACTCCGACGACGCGCACTCCCTCGGGGAGGTGGGGCACTGCGGCGTCGCCATCGACTCGGCTCTGGACATGGACCAGTTGTTCGCCGGCATCCCGCTCGGCGAGGTCACCACCTCGATGACCATCAGCGGGCCGGCCGTACCGATCTTCTGCATGTACGTCGTCGCGGCCGAGAGGCAGGGCGTGCCGACAGGCAAGCTGAACGGGACCCTCCAGACGGACATCTTCAAGGAGTACATCGCGCAGAAGGAGTGGTTGTTCGCCCCCGAGCCCCATCTGCGCCTGATCGGCGACCTCATGGAGTTCTGCGCCGCCGAGATCCCCGCGTACAAGCCGTTGTCGGTCTCCGGCTACCACATCCGGGAGGCCGGGTCCACGGCCGCTCAGGAGCTCGCCTTCACCCTGGCGGACGGGTTCGGCTACGTCGAGCTCGGCCTGTCCCGCGGGCTCGACGTCGACGCCTTCGCCCCGGGACTGTCGTTCTTCTTCGACGCGCACATCGACTTCTTCGAGGAGATCGCCAAGTTCAGGGCCGCCCGGCGGATCTGGGCGCGGTGGATGCGCGACGTGTACGGCGCGCGGACCGAGAAGGCCCAGTGGCTGCGCTTCCACACCCAGACCGCGGGCGTCTCGCTGACGGCGCAGCAGCCCGACAACAACATCGTCCGTACGGCGATCGAGGCCCTGGCGGCGGTGCTCGGGGGAACCAACTCCCTGCACACCAACGCCCTCGACGAGGTGCTCGCGCTGCCGTCGGCGAAGGCCGCCGAGATCGCGCTGAGGACGCAGCAGGTGATCATGGAGGAGACCGAGGTCGTCAACGTCGTCGACCCCCTGGGCGGCTCCTGGTACGTCGAGGAGCTGACCGACAGGCTGGAGGCCGAGGCCGAGGCCGTCTTCGCGAAGATCCGGGACATGGGGTCGGACGGCACGATGACCTCAGGAATCCTCCGCGGCATCGAGGACGGCTGGTTCATGTCGGAGATCGCAGAGGCGGCCTTCGACTACCAGCGGAAGCTGGAGAAGGGCGACAAGCGGATCGTCGGGGTGAACTGCCACACCGCGACGGTCGAGGAGCCTCTGGAGATCCTCCGGATCAGCCACGAGGTCGAGGTCGAGCAGCGGCGGGTCCTCGCCGAGCGCCGCGCCGCCAGGGACCAGGCCGCCGTCGACGCGGCTCTGGCGGGGCTGGTGGCCGCCGCTCGGACGAGCGAGAACATGATCCCGCCCATGCTGGAGGCCGCTCGGGCCGAAGCGACTCTGGGAGAGATCTGCGACGCCCTCCGCGACGAATGGGGCACTTACTCAGAACCCGCCCGTTTCTGACCCCTGGGGGTGATCATGCACGGATTCGGCAAGGTGGCCCCCGACCCGCGGCCACCTTCGCCGTGATCATGCATGGATGTGCATGATCACCAACCGGGTCGGCCCAGCTTACGACCCATGTTCGCGAACCTGTGCATGATCATGCGGAAGGGCGGTGATGTGGTCGAGCAGGGAATCCAGGGTTCGGCCGTCGGTGGCGGGGGCCATCACGGTCACCCGGAGGTGACGGACGCCGCCGATCTCGGCTGAGGTGAGGTGGAACGTGCCGTCCTCCATCAGCCGTTCACGGATGGCCGCCTGGTCGGCCGTGCCGTACCGGAAGCAGACGATGTTGCTCTCCGGCTCGTAGGGGAAGTCGAAACCGGGCCGATTCCTGGCAAGTTCCCAGAACCGGTGGGCCGTCTCGTACTGCCGCGCCACGTACTCGCCCATGCCCCGCTCGCCCCGCCAGGCGAGGTTGAGGAAGATCTTCAGGCCCAGCTCGGCCTTGGTGCACTCGACGGCCCTGCCGACCAGGTCGAACCCCTGGTCGCCGTAGAACAGGTAACTCGCCTGCTGCTGGAACGCCGCGTCCAGGTCGGGCTCCCGGCGCACGAGCACCGCGGCGGCCAGGCTCGAGGTCCGCAACATCTTGTGGGCGTCCCAGATGACCGAGTCGGCCAGTTCGATTCCGTCGAGCAGGTGCCGGTGGCCCTCGCTGAGCAGGGCCGAGGCCCCGTGCGCGCCGTCGACGTGGTACCAGATGCCGTTCGCCGCGCAGAAGTCCCCGATCGCCCGCAGATCGTCGTACAGGCCGGTGCCGGTGGCGCACGCGCCGGCGACCAGGGCCATCGGGCGCCGCCCCGACCGTCGCACCCCGTCCAGTACGGCCGGCAGGCGGGCGGCGTCGATCCTGCCGAGGCCGTCCACCTCCAGCGGGACCACCGCGCGCTCGCCCAGGCCGAGGATCGCGGCGGCCCGGCTGATCGAGTAGTGGGCCGACGGCGGCGCCAGCAGGACGAGGTCCTTCGGGACGCCGTCGGTCCAGGCGTCCGGCGCGGCGGCGGCCCGTGCGGCGAGCATCGCGGTCAGGTTGGCCAGGGAGCCCCCGTGCGTCAGCACGCCGCCGCCTTTGTCGCCGAAGCCGACCTTGGCGAGCATCCAGCGCAGCACCTCGAACTCGACCGTCGCGGCCGACGCGCCCATCTCGTAGATCGCCATCGGGTTGTTGGAGGCACCGTGTACGAAGTCGGCCAGTGCCGCGGGAAAGTCGGGAACGGCGCTCTGGTGGCCGAGGTAGGCCGGATGGTGCAGCCGGGTGCCCTCGCGGAGATAGACGCCGAGGAACCGCCGGTAGTCCTCGGGCGTCATGCCCCCTTCGCTGATCCATCGCGCCAGCCCCAGCTCGTCCGCCAGTTCGCGCGGAGGACGGCGGCGCAACACCGGCGCCATGCCCCGCTGGCTCTGGTCCACGTAGGCGGCCAGCTCGTCAACCGTGACCTCGGCGGCCCGGGTGAACTCCTTCATGTCCCACGTCATGTTCGGCTGCATGGCAGGATGATGACTAGGTTCGACGACGGAAAGCCATAGGCACCGAATTCAGAGGCGAGATTATTCATGAGCATCGAACTGGATTCGATCGACCGGGCCATTCTGGAAGAGCTGCAGAACGACGCGCGGCTGCCCAACAAGGACCTCGCGGAACGGGTGGGCGTGGCGCCGTCCACAGCGCTGGAGAGGGTGCGCAACCTGCGCAGGCGCGGACTGATCACGGGCTTCCGCGCTGAGGTGGACACCAAGGCGCTCGGGCGTCCCCTCCAGGCCCTGCTCGCGTTGCGGGTCCGGCCGCACACCAGCCAGCTCGTCGATCCGCTGCGCGCCTTCGTGCTCGGCCTTCCCGAGACCATCGCGCTGTTCCACGTGGCGGGGGCCGAGGACTTCCTGGTGCACGTCGCGGTGCCCGACGCCGATCATCTGCACCGGCTGATCCTCGAACGCATCCTGATCCGTCCCGAAATCATCCACCTGGAGACCACCCTCATCTACCGGACCGAGCGGCAGCCGATCCAGCGCCCGGTCGGCTGACCGCGGTCCTGGAAGGCCCGGGAAAGCTCGAGGAGGCCCCAGGAGACGGGGTTGGCACGGATCAGGCACGCGCGTACGGCAGGATTGGGGTATGGCAGCGGACTTCTCTCGACCTGGATCCCTGTACGGCGCCGTGGACCTCGGCGCGCGCAAGCAGGCTCTGGAAGCGCAGGCACGGCGCGAGGCCGAAGGGCCAGGAGCGACCACGGACGTGATCGAGGCGACCTCGGCCACCTTCAACGCCGATGTCGTGGAGCGCTCGATGAGCGTTCCGGTGATCATCGAGGCGACGGTGCCGAGAGCGGAACAGGTTCAGCAGTTCAGTTACACGCTGGAGAAGCTGGCCGCGGAGGCCGCCGGAGCGTGGCTGCTCGCCCGCGTCGACGTGGAGACCAACCCCGACCTCGCCCAGGCGTTGCGCATGCGGGCGATCCCCACCGTCTACCTGGCGGTGCAGGGCCAGCTCATGCCGCTCTTCGAGGGGCCGCTGCCGGAGGCGCAGCTGAGGCAGGCGCTGGCGCAGGTCTTCGAGCAGCTCGGCGTCGAGCTGGCCGCGGCCGCCCCGGCGCAGGAGGAGGGCGAGCCCGAGCAGGTCGACCCCGACCTCCTCGCCGCCGACGAGGCCATGGACAAGGGCGATCTCGACGCGGCGGCCGCGGCCTACGAGCGCCTGCGGGCGAAGTCGCCGGACGACGAGGCCGCCAGGATCGGCCTCGCCGGGGTCGGCCTGCTGCGCCGGACCCAGGACCTGGACACGGCCGACGTCATTCGCCGGGCCACCGCTGACCCCGCCGACGTCGACGCGCACATCCAGGCGGCCGACCTGGAGACGCTCGACGGGAAGGTGGACGACGCCTTCGACCGGCTCGTCGCACTCGTCCGCCGTACGAGCGGCGCCGACCGCGACAAGGCCAGGCGCCACCTGCTCGGCCTGTTCGACGCGCTGCCCGCCGAGGACCCTTCGGTCTCCAAGGCGCGGCGGAACCTCGCCAACGCGCTGTTCTGAGGCCTGCCTGAGAGGTCGCCCGCTCGCCGCGCGGGCAGGGGAGGAGGGACGTGCGGGTCGTCACCATCTCCGCGACGTACGGCACGGGCGGCAGCGTCATCGGGCCGGCGGCGGCCGAGCGGCTCGGCGTGCCGTTCGTCGACCGGGCCATCCCCGGCGCCGTCGCCCGTGATCTCGGGGTGACGCTGGAGGAGGCGCTGGCGCACGACGACCGGGCGGAGAGCGGCCTCGGCAGGCTCCTGACCGGCATGATGCGGCTGCCCACGGTGACGCTCGGCGGGGTGGAGCTCTACGTCCCCGCGGGGATGCCGCTGACGCCCGAGGAGTTCGCGGCCCGGACGGAACAGGTCATCCGTGAGATCGCCCGGGTCCACGGCGGCGTGATCCTCGGCCGGGCCGGCGCGATCGTGCTCGCCGATCATCCTGGCGCCCTCCACGTCCGGCTGGACGGCCCGCTGCGGCGGCGCGTCCTGCAGACGGCCGCGTACTCCGGCATCCCGGAGCAGGAGGCCAAGCGGGTCGTGAACGACAACGACCGGGCGCGGAAGGCGTACGTCCGGCAGTTCTACCGGGCCGACCCCGCCGACCCCGGGCTGTACCACATGGTTCTCGACAGCACCGTCATCCCGGTGCCCGTGTGCGTGGAGCTGATCGTGGCCGCAGCCTCGGCTGTGGGCTGAATCACCCGTCCGGGGATGGCACGATGGAATACATCCACGATGCCGTCGAGCCGGATGCGGCAGCCGGGCGAGCGATCCGCCCGAGCCGGCGACCCGCCCGCACCGAGCGCGTACGGCAGGAAACACCCCCGCAAAGGAGCGGATTGCCGTGGCCACCGTGCCGAGCGTTTCCTACTCGATCACCGTTCGTCTTGAGGTCCCGGCTGGGGGCAAGGCCGTAAGCCTGCTCACCCACGCGGTGGAGAACGCCGGCGGGGTGGTGACCGCCCTCGACGTGACCAACGCCGGCCACGAGAAGCTTCGCATCGACGTGACCTGTGCCGCGAAGGACACCGATCACGCCCAGGCGATCGTGGACAGCCTGGGCGCGGTCGAAGGGGTCACCATCCACAAGGTGTCCGACCGCACCTTCCTCATGCACCTCGGCGGCAAGATCGAGATGCAGTCGAAGGTCCCGCTGCGCAACCGCGACGAGTTGTCCATGGCGTACACGCCGGGTGTGGCGCGCGTGAGCCTGGCCATCGCGCGCAATCCCGAGGACGCCCGCCGCCTGACCATCAAGCGCAACTCGGTCGCGGTGGTCACCGACGGCTCGGCCGTCCTCGGCCTCGGCAACATCGGCCCGGCCGCCGCGCTCCCGGTGATGGAGGGCAAGGCCGCGCTGTTCAAGCGCTTCGCGGGCATCGACGCCTGGCCGATCTGCCTCGACACGCAGGACGTCGACGAGATCGTGCGGACGGTCCAGGTGATCGCGCCCGGGTTCGGCGGCATCAACCTCGAGGACATCTCGGCGCCGCGCTGCTTCGAGGTGGAGCGCAGGCTGCGCGAGCTGCTCGACATTCCGGTGTTCCACGACGACCAGCACGGCACCGCGATCGTGGTGCTCGCCGCGCTGACCAACGCGCTGAAGGTCGTGCACAAGAAGCTCGAGGACGTCCGGATCGCGCTGGCGGGCGCGGGCGCGGCCGGCACCGCCGTGCTGCGGCTGCTGCTGGCGGCCGGAGCCCGCAACGTGGTCGTGTGCGACTACCTGGGCGCGGTCCATCTCGGCCGGGACGACCTGGACGACTCGCTGCGCTGGATCGCCGAGCACACCAACGCGGACGGGTACGCGGGCGACCTGCGCGGCGCGGTCAAGGGCGCCGACGTCTTCATCGGGGTGTCCGCACCGGGCATCCTCACCGCCGACGACGTCGCCGCGATGGCGGAGGGCGCGGTGGTCTTCGCGCTGGCCAACCCCGAGCCTGAGGTGTCGCCCGACGACGCGCGTGAGCACGCGGCCGTGGTGGCCACCGGCCGGTCCGACTACCCGAACCAGATCAACAACGTCCTGTCCTTCCCGGGCGTCTTCCGCGGGTTGCTCGACGCGCAGGCCAACGGCGTCAGCCAGGAGATGTTGCTGGCGGCGGCCAAGGCGCTCGCCGCAGTCGTGACGAGCGAGGAACTCGGGCCGAACTACATCATCCCCAGCGTCTTCCACCCGGACGTGGCCAACGCGGTGGCCGCGGCCGTACGCGAGTCGGCCGGCGGGAAGGCGCGAGGGTTCACCGAAGCCTGATCGTCGGCCACCGGTGGCGACCTCCGTCGCACGGTGGGTGACGTCCGAGGCCGAATCGGGGGTGGCGTGCACTAATCGGCATTCCTCCTTCATGATGGGAGGTATGGCGGAAGCGATCTACGTCGGCCGGCTGCTCGTGGCGACGCCTCTGCTCGAAGACCCCAACTTCCGGCGAAGCGTCGTTCTGGTCCTGGAGCACGACGAGGACGGCGGCACGCTCGGGGTGGTCATCAACAGGCCGAGCGAGGTCACGGTGACGCAGGTCCTTCCCTCGTGGGATCCCCTGGTGTCCGGCCCTTCGGTGCTCTTCGAGGGAGGGCCGGTCCAGACCGACAGCGCGCTCGCCCTGGCGGCCGTCCTCAGCGGTGAGGAGCCGCTGGGCTGGCGGCGGCTGCGGGGCAGGTCCACGACGTCCCGCCTGGGCACGGTCGACCTCGACGCGCCACCCGAGATCCTGGCCGGGGAGATATCGCAGATGCGGATCTTCGCCGGATACGCGGGCTGGACGGGTGGTCAGCTGCAGGCGGAGCTGGAGGAGGGCGCCTGGTACGTCGTGGACTCGGAGCCCGGCGACACCTTCAACTCCGATCCGGGCACGCTGTGGCGGTCCGTGCTGCGGCGGCAGCAGGGTGACCTCGCCCTCGTCGCCACGTTCCCCGAGGACCCCCAGCAGAACTGAGGCCCGGGACCGGGCCGGACGTCCCCCGGTACGGCACGGCGACCGCGGCGTTCCAGGCGCGGTGTTCCAGGCGCGGTGTTCCAGACATGGAGGAGCGTCCGACGAGGTCGTGTCGCGGTGGGCGCCTCAACCGGCCGCGGAGGATGAGGCGTCCGCCGCCGCCAGGTCCCAGCCCGGTCGCAGGGACCGGTCGGCCAGCGTCAGCACGTCGTCGAGGCGCCTGGCCATGATGTCGAGCCCCTCGGGGCCGGCGTTGTAGCAGATCATCCCGAGCCCGGTGAAGATGGACACGACGAACTGGGGCCGCAGGTCGTCCGGGCTCGTGCCCTGTCTGCGGGCGACCTCGGCGACCAGCCTCTTCTCGTTCTCCATCAGCAGGCGCATCTGCCCGGCCAGGAGCGCGGGCGTCTCGTCCACGAGCCGGCGCGCCTTGAGGAACCGCGCGGCCTCCTCCGGGTCCTTGTCCCGCAGCGTGCCGATCATGGCGCGCATCGACGCGCTGAGGGCGGCGTACGGGGACTCGCTGTCCGGGCGGGCCGCGAACTCGGCCAGGAAGATCTCCTGGCTGTCGGCGGGCAGGGAGAGCGCGACGTCCTCCTTCGACGAGAAGTACCGGAAGAACGTGCGGGGCGACACGTCGACGCGTGCCGCGATCTGGTCGATCGTCGTGGCCTCGTAGCCCTGCGTGAGGAAGAGCTCCAGAGCCGCGTCGATCAGGGCGTTTCGCGTCTGCACCTTCTTGCGCTCGCGCAGACCCACGGTTGTCACCTGCTCGAAACTGGTAGTTCACATCCTGTCAGATGTCACCGTATGTCGGATAAAAGGATTTGTCATCTGTCATGCGGTGACATAAATTACGCCTGTTGCCTGAGACTAGATCCTCGGCCTTTCCAAGGGGGACCCATTCATGGCTCAAGCGGTAGCCGTACCACCAGATACGCGTGATGGCGGTGGCGAGGCGCATCCGTGGCTGACGCTGCTGGCCGTCTCGCTCGGCGTCATCATGGTGATGCTCGACGGCACGGTCGTCGCGATCGCCAACCCGGTCATCGGCGTCGAGCTCAAGGCGTCGCTGTCCGACCTGCAATGGATCACCAGTGGTTACCTGCTCGCGCTGGCGGTCTTCCTCATCACCGCCGGAAAGCTCGGCGACCTGTTCGGCCACAAGAAGATATTCCTGATCGGCGTCGCGGGCTTCGCCCTGACGTCGCTGGCGATCGGCCTGACCTCCTCGATCGGAATGCTGATCGGCCTGCGCGTCCTGCAGGGCCTGTTCGGCGCTCTGCTCCAGCCGGCCGCGCTCGCCCTGCTGCGGCTCGCCTTCCCCGGTGAGCGGCTGAACATGGCGATGGGCGCCTGGGGCGCCATCATCGGCCTGTCCAGCGCGGGCGGCCCGATCATCGGCGGCCTGCTCGTCGAGCACGTGAACTGGCAGTCCGTCTTCTTCATCAACGTCCCCGTCGGCGCGGCCGCGCTGGCGTTCGGCCTGTGGGTCCTCAGGGACGGCAAGAACAAGCTGCTCGCGAAGATCGACTGGCTGGGCGTCCTGCTCCTGTCGGTCGCGATGTTCTCGCTGGTCTGGTCCATCATCAAGGCGCCCGAGTGGGGCTGGGGCGACTCGAGGACCATCGCGTTCCTCGCCGCCGCGGTCGTCGTCGGCGCGGTGTTCGTGTTCTGGCAGGCCCGGGCGGCGGAGCCGTTGCTGCCGCTGAGCCTGTTCCGCAACCTCTCGGTCTCCATCGGCACCGGCCTGATGATCCTGATGGCGTTCTCGATGTTCGGCGCGATGTTCTTCCTCACGTTCTTCTTCCAGGGCGTGCACGGGCTCACCCCGCTGGAGTCGGGCCTGCGGATGTTGCCGATGAGCGCCGGCATGATCGTCGCGTCTCCCATCGCCGGAATCCTGATCGGCAAGCTCGGCCCCCGCGTCACCATCGCGGGCGGCATGCTGATCACGGCCGTCGCGATGTTCCTGATGTCGCGACTCGGCGTCGAGGCGCAGTTCATGGACAGCGCGATCCCCTTCGTCCTGCTGGCCTTCGGCCTCTCGCCCGTCTTCGTGGGAGCCACCGAGATCATCGTCGGCAACGCACCCGAGGAGCTCGCAGGTGTGGCCGGCGGCGTGCAGAACTCCGCGATGCAGGTCGGCGGCGCCCTCGGCACCGCCGTGCTGGGCGCGATCGTGGCGGCCAAGGTGTCGAGCGTCCTGCCCGGCTACCTCGGCCCGGCGGCCGCGGGCCTGCCTCCCGCCCAACTGGAGGGCCTCAAGGCGGCTGCGTCGGTCGGCATGGCGCCTCCCGGCCTGTCGGGTCCGGCCGCGAATGTCATCACCAACGCCTCGCACCTGTCGTTCATGGACGGACTGCACCTCGGCTTCGTCGTGAGCACGGCCGTGGCCGTGATCGCCGCGATCCTGGCGCTGTTCGTCAGGGCGGGACGCAAGACGGAGGGCGCCCCCGTCCACGTGGGCTGACGGCATCATCTCCGCGACACCATCTCCGCGACACGGCTCCCGCCCCGCCCGGGCGGGAGCCGTACGCGTTCCGAGGTCCCCGCGTCGGGACCACCGCGCCCGTTTCGAGATCGCCGTGGGGGAGGGGTGCGCGGGATCGCGGGGCGGGGGCGTGTACGTCATGGCCGCGCGGGAGCCGTACCCACCCGTCACGAGATCGCCGCGGCGGGCCCGGCGTCAGGCCTCTGTCCGCTCAGTAGACTCGGTTTTCGTGACCAGCACGAAAATTCTTCCCGAGAGCGAAGTCACGCCGCGCGTGTCGCACGGCGACGGCGACCACGAACGCTTCTCGCACTACGCCGACAAGAACAAGATCACTGAGAGCTACGTGACGGGCGCACCGGTCCGGGCTCTCTGCGGCAAGGTGTGGGTGCCCAGCCGGGATCCCAAGAAGTATCCGGTCTGCCCGGAATGCAAGGAGATCTACGAGGGACTGCCCAAGGGCAAACCTTCCGACGACTGAGTGTCGAAACGGAGTCATCGCCCCCGAGACGGCTAACGTCAGGCTCCTGACCAGCAAGATCGGGGGGAGCCAATGGCCCGGTGCGCGACGGCCGTCCTCATGGCATGCCTGTTCACGCTGGGCGGCGGCCCCCTTGCCGGAGCCCGTGCCGACAGCCGGCCGCAGCGGGCCGAGGTCCGCTCCGAGGCGGAGTGCGAGGTCGCCGAGCCGCAGGGGGAAGCCGCCCTGCGGCCCGGAGCCGGGGGACTCACTCACGCGGTCGAGCCACGCGAGCCGGGGGCGGAGGAGATCGCCCGGATGTCCGCCGACCTGCGGCGGCGGCTCGCGGAGTCTGGTAGCCGCCGCCAGGTGCCGGCCACCGGCGAGATCAATGTGCCGTTGTGGGTACACGTGATCAAGGACGGTGTGCTCGGGCTGCCGGACACCGGTGTACGGCGGCAGGTGGACACCCTCAACGCCGCCTACGGGGGCAAGCTCGGCGGCGTCGACACCGGGGTGCGCTTCGTGCTCACCGGCATCACCCACACGGACAGCAAGGAGTGGTTCCGCGACCCGCTGGGCAACGAGGCGGCCATCAAGACCAAGCTGCGGATGGGCGGCCCGGAGACGCTCAACCTCTACATCGCACAGCTCGGCGAACTCGTCCTCGGGTACGCGACCTACCCCTACTGGTACCAGGGCGAGCCGGCCCTGGACGGCGTGGTCATCGACTGGCGCAGCGTGCCGGGAGGCCCGTTGCGCGACTTCGACAAGGGTTTCACCGCCGTCCACGAGATCGGCCACTGGCTCGGCCTGCTGCACACCTTCGAGAACGGCTGTGCGGCGCCGGGGGACTCGGTCGACGACACCCCGCCCGAGGCGTACCCGACGACCGGCTGCCCGGCCAGCAAGGACACCTGCAAGGAGCCGGGCCAGGACCCCGTCCACAACTTCATGGACTACGCCCAGGATCGCTGCATGACCAACTTCACCGCGGGCCAGGCGGTGCGGATGCGCCAGATGTGGGACCTCTATCGCAGGCCGGCCGTCCCGGTTACCTAGATCCGATAGCAAATGCCCGGATTTTCGTTGACGTCCCACCGTGTCTGTGAGTAACTGCCACAGCAGTGCTCATGGCGACGCGGGTCGCTCGTGATCGATCTGCCGCTCGCCGGATCGGTCTCGCGCGCGCCCGGCTCCGGGAGGCCTTGTGGACGATCAGTGGACGCGCCGTGTCTGGCCGCCCGCCGACGACGCGCACGCGCCCGCGGCCTCCGCTCCCGGCGGCCATCCGCCCGCGCCCGAGTCCGCGACTGGCGGTCACAGGCCTGCGCCCGCGCCTGGCGGCTACGGGCCCGCGCCCGAGTCCGCGCGCGGCGGCCACACGCCTGAACCCGGCCTCCCGCCCGGCGGCGCGGTACCCACGCCCGACGACGACCTCCCGCCCTCGGCCGTCTGGTACGGCACGCCCGTCGAACCGCCGCGTCGCATCCCGCGCTGGCTCCATCGCCTTCTCGTCGCGGGAGCCGCCGTGGCCGTGGCCGCCGCCGTCATCGGCGGGGCGGTGTTCGTGATCCTCAACCGTGGCGAGGCCGCGCCTCCGACGATGGTCGCCGACCCGCTGGCGGGGGTCTCCTACTCGCTGCCGCCAGAGTGGAGCGAAGGCATGGTCGCGCCGGTGACCGGCTTCACCTCGGTGGCCGCGCGGGGTGACCTGGCGACGGTCATGGCCAGGCCCGAGGTTCACGTGGACCCGGCCGATATCGCCCCCGCCGTCCGCGATCTGAGCGACCTCTACGCCAAACTGCTGCTCCACGGCGACGAGGTCGCGGTGGTGGACGACCGTGACGTCACGATCGGCGGACGGTCCGGCCACACGCGGGCGGTCCGCGCGGAGTATCGCGATGTCGTGAACCAGCCGGCATTCATGAGAGTGACCTTGCTCACCCGTCCGGACGGCAAGAGCACGGTGCTGCTGGGCCTCGCCCACCCCGACGATCCGCGCTCACGTGCGGACATCGAGACCGTCATGGCGGGTGTGCACTGATCTGCGCGGATGCCATACCACAGGAGGCGGGCGGTGGCTCGAATCTCGTCGGCACGGCACGTCTTGTCGGTGGGTCCCACTACCCTGAGGTCACTGTGAGGGAGCGAACCGATAGATACAGCATTGTCCTGACGAGCAGGGGGAGGCGTCGTTGAGCGTTTCGGCCGCGTCCCATCTGTCCCCCTCCTATCCCGATCGCGCAGCCTGGGGCACGGCCACGAAGCTGCGTGCCTGGCAGCAGGAGGCCTTCGACCTCTACCTGCAGCGCGAGCCGAGAGACTTCCTGACCGTCGCCACGCCGGGCGCGGGCAAGACGACCTACGCCCTGCGCATCGCCAGTGAGCTGCTCAGTCGCGGAGTCATCAAGGCGATCACGATCGTCACGCCCACCGAGCACCTGAAACGGCAGTGGGCCGACGCCGCGGGCAAGGTCGGCATCGGCATCGACCCCGAGTTTAAGAACAGCCAGGGCGCGACCTCGCGCGACTACGTCGGCGTCGCCATCACCTACGCCCAGGTCGCGATGCATCCCGCCCTGCACCGGGCCCGCACGGAGGCGCGCAAGACGCTCGTCATATTCGACGAGATCCACCACGCGGGCGACGCCAAGTCGTGGGGCGACGGCGTCCGGGAGGCGTTCGAGCCCGCGACCCGGCGGCTGGGCCTGACCGGCACGCCGTTCCGGTCCGACGACAGCCCGATCCCCTTCGTGTCCTACGTCGAGGACGGCGACGGCGCCATGCGGAGCGCCTCCGACTACTCCTACGGGTACGGCCCCGCGCTGGCCGACGGCGTCGTCCGGCCCGTCATCTTCCTGGCCTACTCGGGCGAGATGAAGTGGCGCACGCGAGCCGGCGACGAGATCACGGCCACGCTCGGCACCCCCCTCACCAAGGACCAGCTCTCCCAGGCCTGGCGTGCCGCGCTCGATCCCAAGGGCGACTGGATCCGCCAGGTCATCCATGCGGCCGACCGGCGGCTCACCGAGGTCAGGCGGGGCATGCCCGACGCGGGCGGCCTGGTCATCGCGACCGATCACGAGTCGGCCCGCGCCTATGCCCGGCACATCAGGACCGTCACCGGCGAGGGCGCGCAGATCGTGCTCTCCGACGACCCCGGCGCGTCCAAGAAGATCAAGGACTTCGCCGCCTCCGAGGCGCGCTGGCTGGTCGCGGTCCGGATGGTCTCCGAGGGCGTCGACATCCCGCGGCTCGCCGTGGGCGTCTACGCCACGAGCATCTCGACCCCGCTGTTCTTCGCCCAGGCGGTGGGCCGTTTCGTCCGGGCACGCAAGCGCGGGGAGACCGCCTCGGTCTTCCTGCCCTCGGTGCCTCTCCTCATGGGCCTCGCCTCCGAGATGGAGGCCGAGCGCGATCATGTGCTGGGCCGCCAACGCGACGAGGACGGGCTCGACGACCTGCTCCTCGAGCAGGCGCAGCAGGAGAAGAAGCAGCCGGACGCGCTGGGGGACGAGCTGCCCTTCCAGACGCTGGAGGCGTCGGCCACCTTCGACCGGGTGTTGTTCGACGGCGGCGAGTTCGGCACCGCCGCGGCTCCGGGCTCGCCGGAGGAGGAGGACTTCCTCGGCCTTCCCGGGCTGCTCGAGCCGGACCAGGTCGCGTCACTGCTGCGCAAGCGGCAGGCCGACCAGCAGGCGGCCAAGCGGAAGGTGAAGCCGGCCCCGGATTCCGAGCCCGCGCTCGCCCCGCATGAGCTCATGCACGAGCTGCGCAAGGAGCTCAACGGGCTCGTGGGCGCGTGGAACCACCGCACCGGTCAGCCGCACGGCGTGATCCACGCGGAGTTGCGCCGGTCCTGCGGGGGGCCGGCGATCGCCCAGGCCTCCGCGGAGCAGATACGCGAACGGATCGCGATGATCCGCAAGTGGGCCACCCAGCGCAAGTGAAATGGTGGGCCGGGCCCGCGCCGGGCCCGGCCGCCCTCACCCCGCGGAAGTCCTGCACGCCTCCTTCGGCATGCGGCCGTCTCGCGGATCCCTCAGGGTCCCGGCTGAGGGGTCCATACGCTGCGGCCGTCCCTCCGGTCCTGGCCGCCCCTCACGTCCCGGAGGGCGCGGGTGTCCCCGGCTTCAGCGGGATGCGATGGCCGGTGCGGGCGTCGATCGCCACATAGTGCGTGTGGGGGCGCAGCGGCGGGCTGAGCGGCAGATCCAGGGACGCCCGGCCGTCCGCCACAGTGACGGGGAGCGTGCGTTCCCCCTTGTGACGATCCGCGGTGCCCTCCTCCAGCCAGATCCGCAACCGCCGGCCGACGGGCTGCAGGGCCACCGAGGCCGTCCCGCACCCATGGGCGGCGGCGTCCCAGTAGACCGTCATGCCGTCGACATCGGAGCCGGTTCGCGAGAGCCGTACGGACTCGGGGGCGAGCGCACGGACGGCGCAGGAGTGCGCGCTGGGCGACGGCCGGGGCGTTGCGGCGACGGCGTCACCAGAGACGGCAGGGGACGGGGACCCGGCCGGGCGGGCGAGCGGGACCGTCGCCACCGACGGGGGAGGCTCCTCGATGAAACCCATGAGCAGCGTGCCGCCCTGCAATCCCGCGAGGGTCAGGGCCGCCGCAGCACGGGCGAGCCCGCGGTGACCGCGGCCGAAGAGCAGCCAGACGCACACCGGGGTCAGGATGAGCCAGGACAGGCCGAGCACGAACGCGAACATCGAGGCTGCCAATCACGAGGAGATGTCGCTCTCCGTAATACACCCATGACGCATCGTGGTGAAGGCATTGAACGTCCCGTTACCGGAGTGTCGTCGGGGCGTGGGACGTCCGGCCGGGTCAGGCGAGCGGGGGGAGTCCCGCAGATCCGTCGGTGCGGGCGGCGGTCAGGGCCGCACCACAGGGGTGCCGACGAGTTCCACTCCGGCCGCTGAGAGCTCCCTCAGGGCCCGGTCGGTCGTGTCCCGGGCGACTCCGGCCGTGAGGTCGAGCAGGACCCGCACGGTGAAGCCGTCGCGGACGCCGTCGAGCGCGGTCGCCCTGACACAGTGATCGGTGGCGATGCCGACGACGTCCAGGGCCTCGACGTCGTGCCGGGTGAGCCACTCGCGCAGGCCCACGCCCGACGGGTCGGTGCCCTCGAACCCGCTGTAGGCGCCCTCGTGCGCGCCCTTGCTGAAGACCGCCTCCACGGCGGAGGTGTCGAAGTCGGGATGGAAGTCGGCTCCTGTGGTGCCCGCGACGCAGTGGGCCGGCCAGGTGTCCACGTAGTCGGGCTTGGCCGAAAAGTGGCTTCCCGGGTCGATGTGCCGGTCGCCGGTGGCCACGACGTGGTCGTAGGCGTGCCGCCGCGTGTGCCGGGTGATCGCGGCGGCCACCTCGGCGCCGCCGTTGACGGCGAGGCTGCCGCCCTCGCAGAAGTCGTTCTGGACGTCCACGACGACGAGCGCGGTTCTCATGCGGTCTCCTCACGGCGAGGGAGGGGCGCCGGCGTGACACTCACGCGCCGGCCTCGATGTGATCGGTTGAAGACGGGTCAGTTGAAGACGGTGGGGACGGCGGGATCGCCGGGCGAGAGGCTGTGGGCGGCAGGGGGCAGTTCGGCCAGCATGGCGCGGTGCCGCTCGCGGGCGGCCTCCAGGGACTCCCGGCCGACCGCCTTGCCCTCCCGGACCAGCTCGGCCAGCAGCGGCCTCCCGACGGACTCGACCGGCGCGCCCGTGACGATCTCGGCGGTGGCCGTCCCCCCGGCCGTAGCCCGATAGGCCCACTTGCGGCCGCCCTTGCTCGGCTTGCCGACGGACCGCTTGGCCACCGGCTGCAGCCGGCCCGAGGCGTCCTCCCGGGCGACCAGCTTGTAGACGAGGTTGGCCGTCGGGCATCCGGAGCCGGTGACCAGGGCGGTGCCCACGCCGTACCCGTCGACGGGGGCCGCGGCGAGGGCGGCGATCGAGAACTCGTCCAGGTCGCCGGTCACGATGATCCTGGTGTTCTCGGCGCCGTACGCGTCGAGCGCCCGCCGCACGTCCAGGGCCGCCACCGCCAGGTCGCCCGAGTCGATCCGCACGGCGCCGAGGTCGGATCCGGCGAGCTCCACGGCGGTCCGTACGGCCTTCGCCACGTCGTAGGTGTCCACCAGCAGGGTCGTGCTCATTCCGAGGGACTGGAGCTGGGCGCGGAAGGCGTCCTCCTCCGAGTCATGGAGCAGGATGAACGCGTGGGCAGCCGTTCCCGCCGTCGGCACGCCGTAAATCTGGCCCGCGCGGAGGTTGGAGGTCGAGGAGAAGCCGCAGAGATAGGCCGATCTGGCCGCGGCGACGGCGGCGATCTCGTGGGTGCGCCGGGAGCCCATCTCGATCAACGGCCGGTCGCCGGCCGCGTGGGTCATTCGCGACGCGGCGGACGCGATCGCGCAGTCGTGGTTGAGGATCGACAGGACGATGGTCTCCAGCAGCACGGCCTCGGCGAACGTGCTCTCCACCACCATGATCGGCGAACCGGGGAAGTAGGCCTCGCCCTCGCGATAGCCGTACACATTTCCGGAGAACCGGTAATCGGCGAGAAACGCCAGAGTCGGCTCGTCGACGATGCGCGCCGCACGGAGGAAGTCGAGATCGGATTCCTCGAACCGGAACTCCTCCAGTGCGTCGAGGAAGCGCCCCATCCCCGAAACCACCCCGTATCGGCGCCCTCCGGGCAGCTGCCGGGCGAACACCTCGAAGACCGCCCGCCGATGCGCCGCGCCGTCGGCCAGCGCGGCCTGGAGCATCGTCAGCTCGTAATGATCGGTCAGCAGGGCAGAGCCCGCGGTCGTCCGCACGTGTCGAAGACTACGACCGGCGTGGTGCAGGATGGTCCTGTGGGTAGCACCGCTCCGGCCGAGGTCGAGCGTCCGTCGTCGGACGTGCGGCCTGACGTGCCCTGGCTGACGATCGTCTGGAACGACCCGGTCAATTTAATGTCGTATGTCACATACGTCTTTCAAGCGGTGTTCGGCTACCCGCGGGAGAAGGCGGAGAAGCTGATGATGGACGTCCATCACAAGGGCAGGGCCGTGGTCGCCAGCGGCGCCCGCGAGGAGATGGAGCGGGACGTCCAGATCCTGCACTCCTACGGCCTGTGGGCCACCGTGCAGCGGGACTCCTGACGTGGCGGGCGCTTCGAACGGGCGGGAGCCGGGCCGATGAGCACGGGTTTCAGGGCATCGGGCAAGGGCGTGTCCGTGAAGCTCGACGTCGGCGAGGTATCCCTCCTCGTCTCACTGGTCTCCCAGATCCTCGATCTGGTGGAGCCGGGCGCGACGGGCGACGACCCCATCGAGCGGGCCCTGGGCATCGGCTCGCCGGAGGAGCCGTCGGATCCGGTGCTGGCCCGGCTGTTCCCTGCGGCGTACGCGGACGACGACAAGGCGGCGGGGGAGTTCCGCCGGTACACCGAGGCGACCCTGCGTGACGGGAAGCGGGCCGACGCCACGACCTTGCTGGAGACGGTCGAGCCGGGGAAGGTGCAGCTCACCGCCGAGCAGGCCCAGGCCTGGCTGCGGGCGATCAATGACGTGCGGCTCGCGCTCGGCGTCCGGCTGGAGGTGACGGAGGAGGTCCACGAGGAGATCGCGGGCATGTCCGAGGACGATCCGCGTTATCCGGCGTTCGTGACCTACGACTGGCTGACCTACCTGCAGGACACCCTTGTCCGGGCCCTTTGGTAGTTTTCCCGCATGCTGACGATTTCACGTGAGCTGGTCGACGCCATCGTCGCTCACGCGCGCGAGGACCACCCGGACGAGGCCTGCGGCGTCGTGGCCGGGCCGGAGGGGTCCGACCGTCCCGAGCGGTTCGTCCGGATGGAGAACGCCGAGCGGTCCCCGACCTTCTACCGGTTCGACTCCCACGAGCAGTTCCGGGTCTGGCGCGACATGGACGACCGCGATGAGGTGCCCGTGGTGATCTACCACTCGCACACCGCGACCGAGGCCTACCCCTCGCGTACGGACGTCAGCTACGCCTCCGAGCCTGACGCCCATTACGTCCTGGTCTCCACGGCCTCCGAGGAGCAGCAGTTCCGCTCCTACCGGATCCTCGACGGCGTCGTGACCGAGGAGGACGTGAAGATCGTCGAGGCCTACGGATAGACTTTCTGCCATGCCTCGTGACGACATCCGTACCGCGTCGTCCCTCGCTGCCCTGCAGAGGTTTCTTTTCGCGCACACCCCCTCCGTCGTCGTCTACGACTGTCGCTGACAATCCCGTCTCCGGACGGAATCCCGTCCCGCCTGACCATGTTCCAATCAGGTGGGTGTCCAGCATCATGACGACGACCACTGATCAAGGAGACTGAGCCGCGATGGCCATCGAGGTTCGCATTCCGACCATCCTGCGTAGCTACACGGGCGGAGCCAAGGCCGTGGACGCCACGGGCGCCACGCTCGCCGACCTGATCGGCGACCTGGAGGAGCGCCACCCGGGCCTCAGGGAGCGCCTGGTGGACGACGCCGGCCTGCGCCGCTTCGTCAACGTCTACCTGAACGACGAGGACGTCCGCTTCCTCGGCGGGCTGGGCACGCCGGTCGCCGACGGCGACACCGTGACGGTGCTGCCCGCCGTCGCCGGCGGCGCTCGCTAGAGGCGCGCGATGCGCTTCGACTCGCTGATCGACTCGGTGGGGCGCACACCGCTCGTCGGGTTGCCCCGGCTCTCGCCGTCCGACGACGTGCGGATCTGGGCCAAGCTCGAGGACCGGAACCCCACCGGGTCGATCAAGGACCGTCCCGCCCTGTGGATGATCGAGCAGGCGGAGAAGGACGGCCTGCTCACGCCCGGGTGCACGATTCTCGAGCCCACATCGGGCAACACCGGCATCTCACTCGCGATGTCGGCCCGCCTCAAGGGCTACCGGCTCATCTGCGTCATGCCGGAGAACACCTCGGAGGAGCGCCGGCAGCTCCTGCGCATGTACGGCGCGGAGATCATCTCCTCGCCGGCGGCGGGAGGGTCGAACGAGGCCGTCCGGGTCGCCAAGGGCCTGGCCGCGGAGCATCCCGACTGGGTGATGCTCTACCAGTACGGCAACCCGGCGAACTGGCGGTCGCACTACGAGACGACCGGTCCGGAGGTCCTCGAGGACCTGCCGACGGTGACCCACTTCGTGGCCGGGCTCGGCACCACGGGCACCCTGATGGGCGTCGGGCGCTACCTGCGCGAGCACGTCCCCGGCGTGCAGATCGTCGCCGCCGAGCCGCGATACGGCGAGCTGGTCTACGGCCTTCGCAACGTGGACGAGGGCTTCATCCCCGAGATCTACGACGAGACCGTGCTGACCACGCGCTACTCGGTGACGTCGGCGGACGCGTTGCGCCGGACCCGGGAGCTGCTGGCCGTCGAGGGCATCTTCGCGGGCATCTCGACGGGGTGTGCCCTGCACGCCGCGCTCGGACTGGCACGCAAGGCCGCACAGGCGGGGGAGCGGGCGGACATCGCCTTCATCGTCGCCGACGGGGGCTGGAAGTACCTGTCCACCGGAGCCTACGAGGGCACTCTCGACGAGGCCGAAGACCGCCTCGACGGCCAACTCTGGGCGTGATCATGCACGGATATGCTACGGCCCCGGTGTGTGATCGGCGATCACACACCGGGGCCGCGGCGTACCGAGGTCAGTTGAACAGGATGCGCAGGGTCATCTCGGTGCTCCCCGCGTAGCTCCCGCTCAGCCCGACCGCACGCAGCACCTGGAGGTTGGCCTTCTCCTCGCCCTTCAGACCGTCGAGGTAGAGCGGCTCGAGCTTGTCGAGGTCGACGTACATGGCGTAGGTGGCCTTGTCGGCCTCGGGAATGGCCAGCTTGAAGGACTCGCTGTCGCCGAGGGTGCCCTTCGTGCCCAGCTTGTCCGCGTACGCCTGAGTGCTGGCCACCACGAGCTGCCCGTCGCCGGGCTTAATGGCGAGCTGAACCGGGGCTCCGGAGCCGGCGAGGACGCCCTGCAGCTTGGCCACGATCCCCTGCGCCTTGACCGGGTCGGTCGTGAGGACGGCGCCGACGTTCGGCTGCTGCGCGTCGAGGCCCTCCTGGTCGAGGGCGATCGTGAGGCTCTTGCCGAGCAACGTGACGACGTCGTCCGGGATCGAGATGCCGTAGAGCTGCTGGAACTGCTCGAGGCTCTTGGTGAAGACCTGGCCGTCAGGGTTCGCCTGCGCCGCCTTCTGGATCACCGGCCACTGCTTGGCGAAGCCGTCCCCGAGGCCGGACAACGACACGGCGCCCACGGTCGAGGCCGGCAGCTCCGCGATCTTGACCGGCTGTGCGTCGATCTGGGTGGGCTTGCCGCCCCTGGTGATCCCCGCCAGCTCGGCATAGTCGTCGTCGAACCGGAGGGCGCCGGCGAACCGTGTGCCAGTGATCGACTGCAGCATCGACGTGTCGAGGCCCTGGGTGCTGCCTGTCGCCTCGAGCATCTTGCCGATGTTCACCCAGAACGACATCACGCCGGGCTCGCCGACGGCCGCGGTGTCACCGCCGAATTCGGCGTTCTGCGACAGCGTCGCCGCCTTGGCGTACCCGTCCGCCTCCGCCTGGGTCTGTGCCAGGATCGCGTAGCCATCGCGGAACGCCAGGCCGTAGTCGTCCCCCGCGGCCAGCTTGGCGATGCCGTCCCGGGCCGCGGCCTCGTCCTTCACCTGTACGGCGGCGGCGACGCCGGGCTCCTTGCCTTTTCCGCCGGGAGGCAGGACGGCCAGGCCGGCGCGGTCGCCGAGCCACGGCTCGACGTCCTTGGCGTAGTCGACCTTCGACAGATCGGGGGAGTCGCCCTTGATGGCCTCGAAGAGGGCCTTGCGCGGATCGTCGTCGCTGAGGGAGTCCTTGATCCCCGGGAACTTCCGGCCGATGGCCAGCAGGGCCACCTTCTGGTTGGCCGCGGGGTCGAGGTCCAGCCGCACGTAGGCGATGGCGTTGCCGGGCAGCACGTCCTGCGGCTGCGTTCCCCCACCGTTCAGCTGCGAGAACGCCCAAACGCCGCCGCCGCCGAGGATGAGGACGAACAGGGCCGAGACGGCCGCGATCAGCCAGCCGCGTCCGCGCTTCGCCGGTGCGTTGTCTGGAACGTTGAACCCGAGTTCCTCGGCCGAGCCGTACGGCAACTGCCGGGTGTGCGCGTCGTTCGTGGCCGCCTGCCATGGCTGCGGCGTCCGGTGTTCGATGGTCCGGTCAGGGTCTGGATTCTCCGGGAATGAAGCGCCCGGAGGAGTTTCGGCAGACATAGTTCACGCCCCGTATGTACTTTTTAGATGATCTACATAA
This sequence comes from Planotetraspora phitsanulokensis, assembly GCF_016863295.1. Taxonomy (GTDB): domain Bacteria; phylum Actinomycetota; class Actinomycetes; order Streptosporangiales; family Streptosporangiaceae; genus Planotetraspora; species Planotetraspora phitsanulokensis. The sequence continues at coordinate 21,868 of NZ_BOOP01000015.1, read as the reverse complement.
TTATGCCGGGCAAATAGAGAAAGCCTGGTCAATAAGTTGATTGCGTCACATATTCGTGACAAGGCGTGGACCTCCGCTAAAGTACTCACTAGAACAAGGTTCGGTTGAGGCTTTCGTGCGAGGAGCGTTGTGACCAAGTTCGATGAGGCGACGCAGGCGATCCGGGTCGACGACACCACCTACGACGTGTGTCTCGACGACGGCTATTCGATCGGCGGGCCGCTGAACGGGGGGTACCTGCTGGCGGCCGTCCTGCGGGCCGTGGTGGACGAGTCGCCGCACGAGCATCCTGTGTCGACGAGCGCCCAGTTCCTCCGGGCGGCGAGTCCCGGGCCGGCCACGGTGAAGATCGAACGGCTCAAGTCGGGCAGGACGGCCACGATGACCCGCGCGACGCTGGTGCAGGACGGCAGGCCTTTCATCGACACGCTGGTGACGACGGCGACGTTGGACCCGGCCGCCGCTCCGGAATGGACAGGTGAACCGGCAAACCCGATGCCTGATTTGTCGGAATGTGTGCAACTTCCGGATCCCAAGCCGGAATCGAACATGAATCTGAACGCGCAGATGGAGTTGCGATTCGATCCGCCGACGATCGGCTGGCTGGCCGGAGAGCCGACGGGACGGCCGGAGTCGCGGGCCTATTTCCGGATGGCGGAGGCGCAGGACCCCGACCCGTTCGTGCTCGCGCTCGCCGTCGACGCGCTGCCGCCGGTGGTGTTCTCGGCGGGGGCGAGGGGGTGGGCGCCCACGGTGGAGTTGACGTGGCATCTGCGCGCGCTGCCGGCCCCCGGATGGCTGACCCTCCTGGGCAGCGGAAGGCTGATCAGCGACGGCTGGTTCGACGAGGACGTCGAAGTGTGGGACTCGGCGGGCCGCCTGGTGGCCCAGTCTCGCCAGCTCGCGAGGGTCGGTCGAGGCTGACCCTTCCGTACGGCATGGCCTGGACGTCTCGAATCCGTGCATGATCACGCCGGGTTGGGCTGTTCAGGGGGCCAGTCACCGAATCTGTGCATGATCACGCCGAGGACGGTGCATGATCACGCCACGGAGAAGGGGGTTGTGAGGATTCTTACCGTGAGTGGCAGTGCATGATCCCCTAACCTTGGGAAGCGTGCCGGACAACAGCAGGGCGATCGGGATCTTCGACAGCGGCGTCGGCGGGCTGACCGTCGCCCGGGCCATCCTCGACCAACTGCCCCACGAATCGATCTTCTACGTGGCCGACACGGCGCGGCAGCCGTACGGGCCCAAGACCATCGCCGAGGTCCGGCGGTATGCCCTCGAGGTCATGGACCACCTGGTCGAGCACGATGTCAAGATGCTGGTGATCGCCTGCAACAGCGCCACCGCCGCTGTGCTCCGGGACGCCAGGGAGCGTTACCGGGTCCCGGTCGTCGAAGTGATCCAGCCCGCCACCCGCCGGGCCGTGCGGGCGACCAGGAACGGCAGAGTCGGCGTGATCGGCACGCGGGCTACCATCGAATCGATGGCCTACCACGACGCCTTCGCCGCCGCGCCGCACGTCGAACTGGTGGGGGTCGCGGCTCCGCTCCTCGTGGAATTCGTCGAGCGGGGCGAGACGATGAGCGACGAGCTCATCGACGTCATCCGCGGCTATCTGAAACCGATCCAGGACGCGGGCTGCGACACCCTCATCCTGGGCTGCACGCACTACCCGCTACTCACGGGCGCCCTGTCCTACGTCGCGGGAGACGCGGTCACCCTCGTGTCGAGCGCCGAGGAGACCGCCAAGGACGTCTACCGTGTCCTGCACGACCGGGGGCTCGCCAGCGGGGCCGGCGAGCCGCTTCACCGCTTCGCGGCGACGGGCGACACCGTCCTGTTCGAGGAGCTCGGGCAGCGGTTCCTCGGCCCGGAGATCCAGGCGGTCGAACTCGCGCCGGTCGGCGACGAGTCCGACATCGGGAGGTCGGCGTGAAGTTGACGATCATCGGGTGCTCGGGCAGCTTTCCCGGCCCGGACAGCCCTTCGTCGTGTTATCTGCTGGAGGCCGAGGGGTTCCGGCTGCTCCTCGACTTCGGGAACGGCTCCCTCGGCGCGCTGCAGCGCCATCTGGGGCTCTACGACGTGGACGCCATCTGCCTGTCGCACCTGCACGCCGATCACTGCCTCGACATGTGCTCCTACCACGTCGTGCGTACCTACTCACCCGACGGGCCGCTGCCGAGGGTGCCCGTCCACGCCCCCGCGGCGGCGTCCCAGCGGCTCAACGCGGCCTACGCCATGCCCGACGAGCCGGTCATGGAGAAGTCCTTCGACTTCGCGCGGCTCTCGCCCGGCACGCGGAAGATCGGCCCCTTCGAGGTCACGGCCGCGCTGATGAACCACCCCGTCGAGACCTACGGCTTCCGTGTCACCTACGGCGGCCGGTCCGTGGCCTACTCCGCCGACACCGGGGAGTCCGCCGAGCTCGTCAAGCTGGCCCACGACGCCGACGTGCTGCTGTGCGAGGCCTCCTTCATCGACGGCCCGGATCTCACGCCCGGCCTCCATCTGAGCGGACGGCAGGCGGCAGAGCACGCCGCCCGTGCCGAGGCCCGCAGCCTTGTCCTCACCCACCTCGTCCCCTGGAACGACCAGGAGACTGTGCTGGCCGACGCCTCACGCGGCGGTTTCACCGGCCGGATGGAGCTGGCTCGGAGCGGCGCCGTCTATGACCTAGGGTGACCCCTATGGCTCGTTCAGATGGACGTCGTCCCGATCAGCTTCGCCCCGTGACCATCACCCGGAACTGGCTCGCGCACGCCGAGGGTTCCGTGCTCGTCGAGTTCGGCGGCACACGGGTGCTGTGCGCCGCCTCCGTGGAGAGCGGAGTGCCCCGATGGCGCAAGGGCAGCGGCCTCGGCTGGGTGACGGCCGAATACGCGATGTTGCCCCGCGCGACCAACACGCGCGGTGACCGTGAGTCGGTCCGCGGCAAGATCGGCGGCCGGACCCACGAGATCTCACGGCTGATCGGCCGCTCGTTGCGGGCCTGCGTCGACTACAAGGCGCTGGGGGAGAACTCGGTCATCCTCGACTGCGACGTCCTGCAGGCGGACGGTGGCACGCGGACGGCCGCGATCACCGGGGCCTACGTCGCGCTCGCCGACGCCGTCGCCTGGATGCGCAAGCGCAAGATGTGCCCGGGGGACCCGCTGGTCACCTCGGTCGCCGCGGTCTCCGTCGGCATCATCGGCTCGGACCCCATGCTCGACCTCTGCTACACCGAGGACGTCAAGGCCGAGACCGACATGAACGTGGTGATGACCGGCGGCGGCGACTTCGTCGAGGTGCAGGGCACCGCCGAGGGCGCGCCCTTCGACCGGGCGATGCTGAACGGCCTGCTCGACCTGGCCGCCGGCGGCTGCGCGGAGCTGACCCGCCTTCAGGCCGAGGCGCTCGCGGCGGCGACCAAGTGAGCGGCGACCGAGTGGGCGGCGACCAAGTGACCAAGGTGGTCCTGGCGACGCGGAACGCCGGCAAGATCGTGGAGTTGCGCAGGATCCTTGAAGAGTCCGGCCTGCGGATCGATCTCGTGGGGCTCGAGGCCTTCCCGCACATCGCCGACGTGGCCGAGACGGGGCTGACGTTCGCCGAGAACGCGCTGCTCAAGGCCCACGCCGTCGCGTCCGAGAGCGGTCTGCCCGCGATCGCCGACGACTCGGGGCTCTGCGTCGACGCCCTGAACGGCATGCCGGGGATCTTCTCCGCCCGCTGGTCCGGATCCCACGGGGACGACATCGCCAACCTGTGGTTGCTCCTGGCGCAGATCTCGGACGTCCCTGACGGCCGCCGCCAGGGTCACTTCGCCTGTACGGCCGCGCTCGCGCTGCCGTCGGGCGAGGAGCACGTGGTGGAGGGGGCCATGCACGGCCACATCATCCGTGAGCCGAGGGGCACCAACGGCTTCGGGTACGACCCGATCTTCGTCCCGGACGGCGAGAGCCGTACCACCGCGGAGATGTCGGCCGACGAGAAGGACGCGATCAGCCACCGGGGCCGGGCCTTCCGGGCGCTCGTGCCGGTCATCCAGGCGATCGTTCTGTAATCCACCCGTAAGACCTGCCGACGCGGGCGGGGCGTAGCGTTCGACTGTGAAAACGGACGACGGCGGCTCTCGCCTGCCTCGGTGGGTGGCGGCCGTGATCGGGGTCGTCGCGGGAGCGGTGGCGCTCGGCGTGGCCCAACTGGTGGCCGGACTGACCAACGCGAGCGCCTCGCCGGTGATCGCGGTAGGCGGCGCATTGGTCGACCAGACCCCGGCCGCGCTCAAGGAATGGGCCATCAGGACCTTCGGGTCCAACGACAAGGTGGTCCTGATCACCGGCATCGTCGTGGTGCTCGCTCTGATCGCCGCGGGTCTCGGTGTGCTCTCCCGGCGGCGGATCGGGTACGGCATGACGGGGCTGCTGGTGTTCGGCCTCGTCGGCGCGGGGGCCGCGGCCACCAGGCCGGACTCGGGGCCGTTCGACATCCTGCCCTCCCTGATCGGCGTGGGCGCCGGATCGTGGGCGCTGTCCCTGCTGTTCCGCCGGGTGGAGCGCAATGACTGGGACGACCTTCCGGAGGAGTATCCGGTCGCCGATGCAACGCCGGCGGTGACGACCGGAGCGGAGCCCGAGGCCCGACCGGCGGGCGAAGGGGACAGCGGCAGGAGCGAGCCGATCGCCCGGCCGGCCGAGATGCCGCCGGTGATGCGGGCGGGCGACGACCTCTACACGTTCGACCGCCGGCGGCTGCTGACCGGTGTGGTCGTGGGGGTGGGAGTCGCCGGAGTCGCCGGGTTCGGCGGGAACCTGCTCGCGTCCTCCAGGGATGTGGACGTCGCCAGGCGGACCGTCGCGAAGACCCTGCCGCGGCCCACCGTCCCCGCCAAGCCCATTCCGGCGGGAGCGGATCTGCGCATCAGGGGCCTGTCGCCCTTCGTCACGCCCAACCGTGACTTCTATCGGGTGGACACCGCCCTGGTCGTCCCCTCGGTCGATCCCGCCGACTGGACGCTGAAGATTCACGGGCTGGTCGACAAGCCGGTCGAGCTCACCTTCGACGATCTGCTCAAGCGGCCGCTGATGGAGGCGGACGTCACGCTGACCTGCGTGTCCAACGACGTCGGCGGGCCGTACGTGGGCAACGCCCGCTGGCTCGGCGCACGACTGGCCGACGTGCTCCGCGATGTGGGGATCAGGCCGGAGGCCGACATGTTGCTGAGCGTCTCGCAGGACGGCTTCACGTGCGGCACCCCCGTCGACGTCGTCATGGACGGAAGGGACGCGCTGCTCGCCGTCGCGATGAACGGGGAGGTGCTGCCGGCCGCGCACGGGTTCCCCGTTCGTCAGGTCGTCCCGGGGCTGTACGGATACGTGTCCGCCACCAAGTGGATCACCGAGATCAAGGCGACGCGGTTCGACCAGGACGAGGCCTACTGGACGCCGCGAGGCTGGGCCCCAATGGGCCCGATCAAGACGGAGTCCCGGATCGACGTCCCGCGAGGCGGCGACAGCATCCCGTCGGGCCCGACCACGATCGCCGGAGTCGCCTGGGCCCAGCACAAGGGGATCTCCGCGGTGGAGGTCCAGATCGACGGAGGCGAATGGCGTGAGGCCAAGCTCGCCGAGGTGAACGGCCCGGACACGTGGAGGCAGTGGTCGATCGAGGTGCACCTTCCCCCGGGAAGGCGGGTCATCGCGGTGCGGGCGACCGATGCGAGCGGTTACACGCAGACGCCGAACTACGCACCCCCCGCTCCCGACGGGGCGAGCGGGCACCATGCGATCGAGATTCAGGTCGACTGAACCCGGACGAACCCGGGCGAACACTGTGTAGGCCACCGGCGATCCTTCTGGACTTGGGAAAGCCGCTGTGACGGAAGTGAGGCCGCCCCTACCATCGGCACCCTGATTACGTGTCAGGGAGGGGGCCGCAGCACGTGACTCAGGAGATGGCTCGCAGGCATGCCCGGTGGCGGCTGCCGTCCGGCGTCTACAACCCGATCGTGAGCGCCGACGGGCGTAGATGGCGTGATTATGAGAAGGCCGCGGAGACTCCGGCGTCCGCGGACAGCCGGCACCTCGAGGATCGCCACCTGGACGACCTCCGCGCGGAAGACCGAGGCCGGGAGAACCGTCGCACGCAGGCACGTGCGGCGGCCCTGCCGAACGGTCCGGTGAACGGCCCGTCGAACGCCATGGCGGACAGCCTGGTGAACGGCCCGGCGACCAGCCTGGTGAACGGCCTGGCCGACGGGTCGTCGAACGGGACGTCGCACGCGACCTCGAACGGCACGTCGAACGGGCTGCTGAGCGGCCTGCTCAACGGATTGGCGAAGGGCGCCCGCAACGGCCTGGGGAAGGGGACGTCCAATGCCCCGCTCGGCGGCACGCCGAACGGCTCGGCCGAGAACCCGGACCACGACGCGGGTGACAGCCGGAACGAAGACTCGCATGACGGCTCAGGTGACGACATCGTGGCGGTCACGGACGTGACCGAGATGGTCACCGATAACGCGGCGGACGTCACCGGCGATCCTCTGGCTACGGCAGCGGAGGCCGACGCCGCCGATCCGATTGGGGAGACCATCGCCGACGCTGCCGCGCCGGCGCCGCAAGCCACAGTCCAGCCCGCCACCCAGCCCACAGCGCAGGCCGCCGCACAGCCTGAAGCGCAGTACGCGACTCAGCCTGCGGTTCAGCCTGAAGAGCAGCACGCCAGTCAACCCGCGGTTCAGCCCGAAGCACAGTACGTGGCACAGCCCGAAGTGCAGGACGTGGCACAGCCTGAAGCGCAGTATGCGACTCAGCCTGCGGTTCAGCCCGTACAGCCGGAAGCCCAGCCCGAGGCGCACGCCGACGCCCGCGCAGCGGTGCAGCCCGCGGTTCAGCCCGTACTGCACGCGGTAACGGACTCCACAGCACCGGCCACAGGACAGGCCACGGTGCGGGCCGCGGCGCGGTTCGAGGCACAGGCCGGCGCGCATACCGCGACGCAGGCCGGAACACCGGCTCAGGCACCGTCTGAGCCGCCGGTTGAAGCAGCGCTCAGTGCCCAGGCCGCGTCACCACAGCAGGAGGACGGCCCCGGGCGGGCGCAGGGCGCGACACGGGAGTATCCCGCCACGCGTGGAGCGGGCGGTGCCCGGCTCCGGGACGGCGCGGTCGCCGACCCCGGGCCCGACTGGTTCGACGGCCCCCGCAGGCCGCCGCGGCTGGAGACGACGCGTCCGTACGGCAAGCCGGGAGGGCTGGCGGAGGCGAGGCCGGGGACCGAGGAGATCCTCGCCCAGGCGAGCCTGGTCCACGCGGTGAGCGGGCGTTTCCCCGACCCCCGGGGCACCTGGATACGCCTGATCAACGCGGAAGGTCCCTCAGAGGACCCGTTCAGGTCGACGAACGCCGTCGACTGCGCGCTGGCCGTCATGTCGACCTGGCATGGGGAACCGGTCGTGGCCGCACGCCGTCATCCGGAGTTCGACGCGGGGGGAAAGCCGCTCCTGACCGGTGAGACGGGGGGAGTGGCCCGGGCCGAGCAGTGGCTCGGCCATCGGTTCGAGTATGTCGGGCACGGCCGCCGCGCCTACGTGGCCATCGCGCAGCGACTGGTCTTCGGAGGTCACGGGGCGAGCGCGGTGCTCATCACCCGCTGGCCGGGCGGTGGGAGCCACGCATGGAACGCCGTGAACTGCCGGGACGAGGTCCTGTGGATCGACGCCCAGCGGGGTCACATGGCGGTCGAGCCGCCGTACGAGGCCGTCACCGGGGTCTTCTGCGTGGTCATCGACCGGGAGGGGCAACGCCTTTGAAGGTCTCGCCCGATCAGGCGCGGGAACTGGCGGAAGAACATTTCGGAGACCGCGGCTCCGACGTGAAGCTGCTCGCCTTCGACGGCGGCTACGTCGCCTGGATCTCGGGCGACGAGCCCGAAGACCCGAGCGTTCTCCCCGAGATCGTCGGCGGCGGCTGCCTCGTCATCGACGGGACGACGGGCGACATCGCGATACGTCCACTGCTCGGCCCCGACGATGTGGCCGAGCAGTGGCGCACCCCCCTCCCCCCGCCTTCGTGACCACCTGCGGGTGATCAGCCACGTGACAGGCTCAGTCGCTCGCGAGTGAGCCCACGATGGACGTACGTGCCGCACGCCGAGCGGGCAGGACCGCGGCCAGCACCCCTGCCAGCCCGGACGCCGCGATGAACAACAGGACCTGTCCGACGGGCAGCCGGAAGCTCACCGACTCCGAGATCGTCGTCGTCGCGGCCCAGCCGTAGACGATTCCGAGGACGGTACCGACGAGGGCGCCGACCAGACCGAGGATCAGCGCCTCGATCGTGAGCATGCCCCGCAGTTGCCCGCGCTTCAGGCCGAGGGCGCGCAGCAGGGCCGACTCACGCGTCCGCTCGTGCACCGACAACGACAACGTGTTCGCGATGCCCAGCAGCGAGATGACGATCGCGAGGCCGAGCAGACCGGTGATGACCGACAGGATCCCGCCGATCGCGTCGTCGAACTGACTGCGGATCTCGGTGGAGCTGGCGACCTTCACGGCAGGGTACGGCTGGGTCGCGTCGTCCACGATCGCCCGCGCCTTGTCCTGATCGGCTCCGTCGGCCGCGGTGATCAGGATCTGGCTGTCGTCCACCTTCCCGAAGCGCTCGTCGAAGAACTGCTCCGGCACGGTGATCGACGGCAGCAGCGACTCCGAGTCGAGGATGGCGATCACGCGAAGCGGGGTGGCGTTCTTCTCGGTCCCGACGCTGACCTCGTCGCCCACCTTGATCTTGAGGTGCTCGGCCACGTAGTCGGCGATCATGACCGTCCCCGGCTTGAAGCCGTCGGTGGAACCCGACGTCGCCTTCGGCCGCAGGGCCGTCTCGAGAACCGACGACGTCACCGTCCCGATGGGATAGTCCTCGTCGTCGAGCCTGCCCTCGGCCTCCCTGAACTCCGCCACGGTGGCCAGCTCCGGGTGTCCGCGCAGCGCCTCCGCGACCGCGTGGGGGACGTCGCCGGTCTGCGCGGCGACCCGGTAGTCGGCGGGGAACTGCGAGTCGAGCTCCTGGTCGGCGGTGGCCCGCATGGTCGCGGTGAGGACGGCCATGAATGTCATCAGCGTGACGCCGATCGTGAGGGCGATCGTCGTCGTGGCCGACCGCTTCGGGTTGCGCCGTGAGTTCTCCGTGGCCAGACGGCCCGGCACCCCGAACAGGCGACCGGGCAGCCAGCCGGCCAGGCCGCTCAGCGGTGTGACGAGCACCGGTCCGAGGATCAGCACGGTGAAGAAGGCCAGCACGCCGCCCGCCATGACGGTCATGAGCGCCGTCTCACTCGGCTTCGCGGTCACGCCCATGTACGTCAGTGCCGCGGCGGCCAGCCCGAACAGCGCGGCGAAGACGATCCGCACGACGCCGGTACGGAACGTGTGCTCCTCGGTCTGCGTGCGCAGAGCCGCGACGGGCGCGACCTTGGTGGCCTGGCGGGCCGGGAGCAGGGCCGCGACGACGGTCATGATCAGGCCGGTGGCCAGGCCGATGACGATGGTCTGCGGCGACAGGGTCACGGTGCCGGTGGGGACCTCCACGTCAGGGCTGAAGGTGTCCAGGAGGAACACGGCGAGCCCTCCCATGCCGAGCCCGGCGCCCAGGCCGAGGACCGAGGAGACCAGCCCGACGATGGCCGACTCCAGCACGATCGACCCGAAGACCTGACGCCGGGTCGCCCCGATGCATCGCAGCAGCGCGAGCTCGCGCATGCGCTGGGCGACCAGGATTCCGAAGGTGTTGTAGATCACCAGGCCCGCGACCAGCAGGGCGACGATGCCGAACATCAGCAGGCCGACCTTCAGGTATTCGGTGCTCGCGCCGTTGGAGGCCGCCAGGTCGGAGGCGAGCTCGTCCCCGGTCTGGACTGTGGCGCCCGACCCCGCGACCGCGGCGATCGCCGTACGGAGGCTCTCCCTGGACGGGCCCGCGGTGGTGACGTCGATCTCGGCGTAGCCCTTCGCTCCCGTCATCCGCATCGCGGTCGCGGGGGTGTAGGCGACCGCGCCGTGGGCGGCGAGGGACTGGTCGACGCCGACGTCGAAGGTGCCGACGAGCCGGAACTCGTGCCGGGCGTTCTTGTCGTCGAGGACGGCGATGGTGTCCCCGATCCGGAAGCCCTGAGTCCTGGCCGTGCTCGTGTCGACCACGGCCTCGGCGTCCGACGCCGGCACCTTGCCGCTGGTCAGGTCCATTCGGTACGAGGGGAAGGACACCCCGGCGGTGACAAGTTCGCCGACGGTCTTGCCATCCTTGCCGATGAGGGCCGCCTCGCCGGACACGATGGGCTGCGCGTCCTTGACGCCGGCGATTGCTCCCACCTTGGCGAGCAGGCTCGGGGGGAGAGGGTTCTCCTCGTCTTTCGCGCGGACAGCGACATCGATCTTGTCGGCGGCGGCGGTGAAGGACTGGCTGAATCCGGCGTCGATCGTGTCGGTGAGCACGAAGGTTCCGGCGATGAAGCCCACGCCGAGGATGATGGCCAGCGAGGTGAGCAGCAGCCGGAGCCGGTGCGCCAGCAGACCCGCGATGGTGGTTCTGAACACGGGTCAGGCCTCCAGCGCCACGAGCGTGTCGAGGACCGTCTGCGGCGTCGGCTGCTCGATCTCGCGCACCAGCAGGCCGTCGCGGAGGAACACGACCCTGTCGGCGTACGACGCGGCGACCGGGTCGTGGGTCACCATCACGATCGTCTGCCCGAGCTCCCGCACCGACGTGCGGAGGAACGACAACACCTCCGCGCCGCTGCGCGAGTCGAGGTTGCCGGTCGGCTCGTCCGCGAAGATCACCTCAGGCTTGCTGATGAGCGCCCGCGCGACGGCGACGCGCTGCTGCTGGCCGCCGGAGAGCTGGCTCGGCTTGTGCCGCAACCGGTCGCGGAGGCCGACCGTGTCGATCACACGGTCGAACAGGGCCTGGTCGGCCTGCCGTCCGGCGATCTGCAGCGGCAGCAGGATGTTCTGCTCGGCGGTCAGGGTGGGCAGCAGATTGAACGCCTGGAAGATGAAGCCGACGCGCTCGCGCCGCAGCAGCGTGAGCCGCTTGTCGTTCAGCCGGGTGATCTCGACGTCGCCGATGGAGACGTGGCCGTCCGTCACCGAGTCGAGCCCGGCGAGGCAGTGCATCAGCGTCGACTTGCCGGAGCCCGACGGGCCCATGATCGCGGTGAACGCCCCCGTGGCGAACCCGACGTCGATTCCGCGCAGAGCGTGGACGGCCGCGTCGCCCGTGCCGTACACCTTGGTGAGCCCCTGCGCGGTCACGGCGCTCCGGACACTCGTGATTGTGGTCATGCCGAAAACCCTAGGTTCGCGATCATGCGCGTACCTCTGCCGTGCGGAGGGCTTTCTGTTCCGCTTGCCGAGGGTCCGTACGGCCGGTCTGCGATTTCTGATGTAGTCCCGAGTCAGCCCTGGGAACGATCCGGCGTGATGAGCCCGCTCTCGTACGCGTAGACGACGGCCTGGGCACGGTCGCGCAGGCTCAGTTTGGCCAGGATCCGGCCGAGGTGGGTCTTCACCGTCGCCTCCGCCAGTCGCAGCTGCTGGGCGATCTCCGCGTTCGAGAGTCCGAGGGCCACGTGGTACAGGACTTCGCGCTCCCGCGCCGTCAGGGTGTCGTCGTCCCGCTTCAGGGCCTCACTCGCCGGCAGGTGCACGGCGACGCGGTCAAGCAGCCGCCTGGTCGTGCTGGGGGCGATCACCGCGTCCCCGGCGTTCACGGAACGGATGGCGCTGATCAGTTCGGGCGGCGGCACGTCCTTCAGCAGGAAGCCCGAGACGCCCGCCTTGATGGCCTCGAAGGCGTACTCGTCCAGGTCGAAGGTCGTCAGCATGAGGACCTTGGGGGAGCTGGGGGACGCGCAGATGAGCCGGGCCGCCTCCACACCGTCCATGCGGGGCATCCGGACGTCCATCAACACCACGTCGGCCTCGGTCGTGCGCAACAGCTCGATGGCCGAGGCCCCGTCCGCCGCCTCGCCGACGACCTCGATGTCGGGCTGCGCCCCGAGCACCATCCGGAATCCCGTGCGCACCAGTTCCTGGTCGTCGACCAGCATCACTCGGATCATCGCCGCCGCTTCCTGTCCGTCATGCCGTCACTCTCGTCGGGATCCGCGCGAGCACCTGGAAGCCTCCGCCGGCCTTCGGCCCCGCGTCGATGCTCCCGCCGTACATCGCCGCCCGTTCCCGCATGCCGACCAGTCCGTGCCCGCCCTCGGACTCGATCGCGGCCGCGCCCCTGCCGTCGTCGGAGATCCGCAGCACGACCTCGCCCCTGCCGTACGTCATGTCGACCATGGCACGAGCACCCGGGCCCCCGTGTTTGAGGGTGTTCGTCAGCGCCTCCTGGACGATCCGGTAGATCACCAGCTGTTCTCCCTCCGGGAGCGCCTGGGGCACTCCTGAGACGGTGAAGTCGATCGACAACCCGGAGCCGCCGACCTGCTTGACCAGGTCGCCGAGCTGCGCCACGCCCGGCTGCGGAGCGTACTCCTGCGTGTGGTCCCCCTCCTGCCTGAGCACCCCCACAAGGCGGCGCATCTCCGCGAGCGCCGTGCGTCCCGTCGCAGAGATCGCCTGTACGGCACGGCGGGCCTGCTCCGGGTCGCTGTCGATGGCGTAACCCGCGCCGTCGGCCTGGACCACCATCACGCTGACGTTGTGCGCGACGACGTCGTGCAACTCACGGGCGATGCGGGTGCGCTCGGCGGCCGCGGCGATCTGCGCCTGCTGGTCCCGCTCACGTTCTGCGCGTTCGGCCCGCTCGACCAGGCCTTCCACGTAGCGCCTCCGGGTGTTCGCGTAGATTCCGGTGATCCAGATGGCGATGACGAACACCGACATGGAGGCGAAGGCGTTCGGCTCGAACGCGGTATAGCGGGACTGGGCGAGCGCCAGCCCGAGCTCTGCCACCAGGCCGGCCGCGACGGCCCAGGGGGCTGTGCAGCGGGCGGCCACGCCGTACATCGCGACGAGGACGGCGATGTTCGCCGGGAGCTCTGACAGGCCGCCCAGCCATTGGCCGAAGCTGACGAGGGCGACGGCCGCGAACACCTCGCGGGGGTACTTCCTGCGCAACATGAGCGGCGCGAGGAGCGCGAGCGTCAGGAACACCCCCGCCGGCATCCCCACGCGGGAGCCGCCCAGCCACCGGGCGTCGCTGAAATTCGGGACCGTGGCCAGGCAGAACAGGACCACCGGTGAGATGGTGACGGAGTCGATCAGGACGGGGTGACGCCGGGCCCAGGCGCGTGGTCTGCCGAACACGGTTCCAACCATACGTAGTGGCTGCTCAGCGGTGTTCCGCCTTCGGAGTGATCCGGGCGTACGACTCAGGTCGCACATGCGAGGACGGGCCTTACGCCGCCTTTACGAAATGAGGACCATCATTATCCCCGGGAGCGCCTCGGTCGGGGGCGGACAGGAGATCTGTGATGGCGGATCAACATGGAGGGCCGCGCGATGCTGAGGATGAGTCGCGCGTTCCGGGGCCGGGAGAGGGCACCACACCGCTTCCTGCCGAGGCGGCTCCCCACCAGACCACGGCGGAGCCACGCTCCGGGCCTGCTGCAGGGCCCGGAGTAGGCTCCGCCGGCCAATCCGCGCCGGGGTACGCCTTCGGGCCCGGCGGGGCAGGCTGGAATGCACCCGGCTGGCGTCCCGCGACGGGACAGGGCGGACCTGGGGTTCCTCCTCCACCGGCACGCCCGATGGGCCCTCCGGGCGCCCCTCGGCCGCGTCGCACGGACACCGGCCGGCTCGTGATCGTCGGTGTGGTCTGCGCGGTGGTGGGAGCCCTGTTCGGCGGGGGCGTCGTCCTGGTCGGCGACAACCTCTGGCACCGGCTCCACGGCCCGCGCTACGGAGTCGTGTGGTCCGATCCCGGCCAGGGTCAGCGGCGGCTTCCGCGAGACGGCCAGGGCGGTCCGCGCTTCGGGCAGAACCGGCCGTCCGACGACCTGTCCCGATACTGCCGGTGGACCGACGCGGGATTGCAGTGCGCCGCTCCGGACCCCGGTCCGGGTTCTGGTCCGGGTTCGTAACCGCATCGCCGGTCACACAGTGGGGCCGGTGGGATTCGAACCCACGCTGGACGGCACCTAAAGCCGCTGTCTCTGCCGTTGGACTACGGCCCCTCGTCTACTACACACCGTCGACGGCGGTGCGGTCCCTGTGACGTCACAGGCAGGCGCCGCCCATCGTACAGGCTGGGTACCGCCGGAGGCCGCCCGTTTTGCGGCGGCCTCGGGCGGTGTGACCATACGGGTCAGGAGATGCCGAGCTCCTTCACCAGCCGGGCGACGTGACCGGTGGCCTTCACGTTGTAGAGCGCCTTCTCGATCTTGCCGTCGGCGTCGATGACGAAGGTCGAGCGGATGACACCCATGATCGTCTTGCCGTAGTTCGTCTTCTCGCCGTAGGCGCCGTACGCCTTGTGCACGTCGAGATCGACGTCGGACAAAAGCGGGAACGTGAGCCCGTCACGCTCGCGGAACTGCTGCAGCTTGGCGGGCTTGTCCTTGGACACGCCGAGGACGACGAAGCCCTGGGCGGTCAGCGAGCCCAGATTGTCGCGGAAGTCGCAGGCCTGCTTGGTGCAGCCTGGAGTCATCGCCGCTGGGTAGAAATAAAGGATGACGCGCTTGCCACGGAACGACTCGAGCGACACCTCGTCGCCCTCGTCGTCGTTGAGGGTGAATTCGGGCGCGGCGTCGCCGACCTCGAGCCTGCTCATTGCTACCTCCCGTGAGGGTGACCCGCGTCGATGTGGGGACAAGCGCCAACCAAACTACCGGTTCGGCCGTTGTGCGGGGTGCGTACCGGACCTGGCAGACTGATCACCTACGGAAAAACCACAGGAGGGGATCGCATGGCTGACACCGATCCCGATGCGCTGGAACGAGAGATCGAGCGCACCCGGGCCGAACTGGCTCGCACGGTCGACGCCATCGCGGACCGCGTGAGCCCGAAACGGGTGGCCGAGCGGGGCGTCGCCAAGGTCAAGGCCAACGCGGAACACCTGGTGTCGTCGATCGGGGATCTCGTGGGAGGTCCCACGACGCGTTCCGACACCGAGATGGAGGGGGAGGGACGGTACGCGCCAGCGCAGTCCATGGCCCCGGTGCTGATCGGAATCGGCGCCGTCCTCGTCGTGGGGGCCGCCATCATCATGATGCGCCGCCGCAACCGCTGACACCGCCTGCCCTACCCTTGGGCGTGATCACGCCCGGGGTTTGGGCTGGTCGAGTGGGCAATCCGCGAACCTGTGCATGATCACGCGGGGGGAGGGGGCTAGAGGAAGGTTTGGCCCTCTCCTCGGTAGGTGGGGACTTCCTCGATCAATCGGTCGCCTTCGATCAGGTGCAGGCTGGCGAAGCGCTCGCACAACTCTCCGGCCTTGGCGTGCCGGAACCAGACGCGGTCTCCGATCCGCAGGTGCTGGGCGGCTTCGCCGACCAGCGGGGTCTGAACTTCGCCCGCTCCCTCGTTGGAGTCGTACCTCAGCCCGGCCGGCAGATGAGGATGGGGCAGCCGGTTCGCCCCCGACGGGCCCGAGGCCGGATACCCGCCGCCCAGCACCGTCGCGACCCCCGGGGACGGCTTGCGCACCACCGGCAGGGCGAACAACGCCGCCGGCCGCCCGCTGAAGCTCCGGTAGAAGTCGAAAAGCCGTGGATGGAAGAAGCCCGAGCCGGCCGCCACCTCGGTGATCGCGTCCTCCGCCGTCGTCCGCTCGATGCTGCCCGTGCCCCCGCCGTTGACGAACTCCAGGTCCGCGGCCTGCCGTACGGCCTTGACGACCTTCGCACGCCGTACGGCGAGTTCCTGGCCGGATCTGGCCTGCATCCACCGGACGACCCGCCCGTACGCGCCGGGGACCCGGTCGCCCACGCCGGCGATCTGCGCCTCGTACGACATGAGGCCGACCAGGCGCATTCCGGGGCGGCCGGCGATGTCCTCGGCGATCCGGGCCGCCTGGTCGGGCTCGCGGACGGGGGAGCGTAGGGCCCCCACGCGCAGTTTCCCGGCGAACGCCACAAACGCCGCGTCCATATCAAGACATATCCGGATCTGGTGAGGGAGGTGGAGGCTTTCGATCAGACCCAGATGGTCCGGAGAGTCGACCATCACGGCTATCTCGCCGGCTGCCCGGCTGTCGGAGCCGAGCGCGCGCAGGGCGTCCGTGTCCACTGACGGATACGCCACGAGCACGTCACGCAGCCCACAGGACACGAGCCAGAGCGCCTCGGGAAGCGTGAACGCCATGATGCCGGCGAAGCCGTCCATGGCGAGGACGCGTTCGAGGATCGCCCGGCTGCGAATCGACTTGCTGGCGACGCGGATCGGCTTGCCGTTGGCGCGGCGGGCCATGTCGGCGGCGTTGGACCGCAGCGCGTCGAGGTCGACCACCGCGAAGGGCGGGTGCAGGCCCGCCGTGGCATGGTCAAGACGCTGTCGGTCGTCCATGTCCGCAGCCTAGTACGAATAGGCGCAAATTAAATGAGTACCACTCACGTTAACGGGCGCCATCGCAAAGATTCCGGGGCCGCGCGGCCATGATCGCGCAAGATGGCGGGTGATCGGCTCGTCGACGCCTCTCGCCGTGTACCCCTGAACAGGTGACTACAGATCGGATCCGATGCTGTGCTGGCCAGAGGTGACCGTCTGATGAGCGTCGTGCAGGAGATCTTCGCGGGCGCGTCGGCCAAGGGCGACAGTCGGCGAGCCGTACGACGCAACGCGATCCGGGCGCTGCGGCCGGGCCGCACGCCTGTGGGGATCGTGGTGGCCGCGGTGCTCTCCGTGGGCGCGTGGGCCCTGGCCGTCGAGATCATCGCGACGATCTTCGGCTCGCCCGTCCTGTGGCCGCCGCTCCATCGCCTGTTGTCGACGACCTTCGCGGACCCCGCCGTCCCCGGCACGGCCGCCATGATGATCGTTTGCGGTGCGGGCCTGGTGGCCCTCGCCGTACTGCCCGGGCGGCCCCGGCTGGTGCCCCTGGAGTGCGAGGACCCGCTCCTGGTGATGGGACTGACCCGCGCCGGCCTGAGCAGGACCCTCGCGGTCGCGGCCCAGACGGTCGAAGGCGTCCAGCGGGCCCGCGTGCGGATGTTGCGCGGCCAGATCGAGGTCGTGGTGGTCACCGAGGCCAAGGGCGCGGGCGAACTGCTGCGTGAGGTCGGGGCGGCCGTGGGAGACCAGCTGTCCGGCCTCGGCGTGCAGTGCCGTCACGAGGTCGTCGTACGGCTGCGCAGGAGGAGGAGAGGCTGAAGATGCGCGCGTACATGGGGAACCGGATCGGTCTCGGGATCGTCGGGCTGCTCATGGCCTCGGCGGGCGTCGGCGTTCTGGCCGCCCGGGCGGATCACCTCGGCACACGGATCGTCGACCTGTCGTTCTTCGTGAACAACGCCTGGGCGCGGCCGCCGGCCGCGGCCGCCGCCATCCTGATCGCCCTGCTCGTCACACGCTGGCTCGCGGTCGCCCTCGGCTGGGGACGCTGCGGGAGCCGTACGGGATCGGGGACGGCGATGCTGGGCGTCGCGATGAAGGGCATCGAGGGCATCGGGAGGATCCAGGTCAGGCTGGTCCGCGACAAGCGGATGCGCGTCCTGGTGTCCCTGCTTCCCCGCGCCGACCTGCACGAGGTGATCGGGCGCCTCGACGGCGACGCGATCCCGCGCGTGCGTGGGGCGGTCGACCGCGAGGACATCCCCACGCTCGTGCGGCTTCACGTCCGCCGGCGCTGACGGGTCAGCATTCGATGACGTTGACGGCGAGGCCGCCGCGCGAGGTCTCCTTGTACTTGTCGAGCATGTCCCTGCCGGTGTCCCGCATCGTCTTTATGGCCTTGTCCAGCGCCACGAAGTGACGGCCGTCCCCGCGCAGCGCGATTCTGGCCGCGGCGATCGCCTTGATCGAGGCGACCGCGTTGCGCTCGATGCAGGGGATCTGGACGAGGCCGCCGATCGGGTCGCAGGTCAGGCCCAGGTTGTGCTCGATGCCGATCTCGGCGGCGTTCTCCACCTGCTCGGGGGTGCCGCCCAGCACCTCGGTGAGCCCCGCCGCCGCCATCGAGCAGGCCGAACCGACCTCGCCCTGGCAGCCGACCTCGGCGCCGGAGATCGAGGCGTTCTCCTTAAACAGCACGCCCATGGCTCCGGCGGTCAGCAGGAAGCGGACCACCCCGTCGTCGTCCGCCCCCGGGATGAACCTCGTGTAGTACGACAGGACGGCGGGGATGATCCCCGCCGCGCCGTTCGTGGGGGCCGTGACGATCCGGCCGCCCGCCGCGTTCTCCTCGTTGACGGCGAGGGCGAACAGCGTCACCCAGTCCATGGCGCGCAGCGGATCGGTGTCGTTCTCGCTCTGGAGCCTGCGGTGGAGCTGGTTCGCCCGGCGCTTGACCTTCAGACCGCCGGGCAGGATGCCCTCACTGTGGGTGCCCCGCCGTACGCACTCGACCATGACCGACCACAGGTGCAGCAACTGGCTGCGGATCTCCTCCTGCGTACGGCCGAACGCCTTCTCGTTCTCCATCATCAGCCCGGAGACGGACAGGCCGGTGTCCGCGCAGTGGGCGAGTAGCTCAGAGGCCGTCGTGAACGGATACGGCAGCACCGTGTCGTCCGGCTTGATCCGGTCGGCGCCGGTGGCGTTCTCGTCCACGACGAACCCGCCGCCGACCGAGTAGTAGACCTTCTCCCGCACGACGGTGCCCTCGGAGAACGCCGTGAAGCGCATGCCATTCGGGTGGTGGGGGAGCGACAGCTTCCGCTCGAACACCAGGTGGTCGCCCACCACGAAGGGCACCTCGTGCGTGCCGTACAGCCGGACGGTGCCGCTCGACCGCATGGCCTCGAGCATCCCGTCGACACGGTCGACGTCGACCAGCTCCGGCTTCTCCCCGGACAGGCCGAGCAGCACGGCCTTGTCGCTGCCGTGCCCCTTCCCCGTCAGCCCGAGCGACCCGTAGAGGATCACCCGGACCTCGGTGACCTTCTCCAGCAGCCCGTCCGCGTGCAGGCCGCGGGCGAACCGGTGCGCCGCGGCCATAGGGCCGCCCGTGTGCGAGCTGGACGGCCCGATTCCCACCTTGAACAGGTCGAACACGCTGATAGCCACTGGTCGGCGTCCTTGGGAGAAGTGGTCAGGACTCGGCGGTGGTGAGCGAGGTGTACTCGGCGGAGGTGAGCAGGTCCTCCGGCTCCTCGCCGATCTGCACGCGGAACAGCCAGCCCTCGCCGTACGGGTCGGAGTTGACCAGCGACGGGTCGTCGACGACGGCCGCGTTGACCTCCACGACCTCGCCGGTGACCGGCGCGAAGATGTCGCTCACGGACTTGGTGGACTCGACCTCGCCCACGGCGTCTCCGGCGGTGACCGCGGCGCCGACCTCGGGCACCTGGACGTACACCACGTCGCCGAGCTGCTCGGCGGCGTACGCGGTGACGCCCACCGTCACGGTGCGGCCGTCATCGAGCCCGGCCACCCACTCGTGCTCCTTGGTGTAGCTGAGGTCCTCGGGAATGGTGCTCACTTGCTCCTCCTATAAAAAGGCAGGTCAACGACGTCGACCGGTTCATGGCTGCCACGAATGTCCACGGTCAGGCCACCCGCTTCCACAGCGCTGCGCGAGACGTACGCCATGGCGATCGGCTTTCCCAGCGACTGCGAAGGCGCGCCGCTGGTCACCTCGCCCACGACCACGCCGTCACGGGTGACGGGGTAGCCGTGACGGGGGACCCTGCGGCCGCGCGCGACGAGCCCGACGAGGCGGAGGGCGTCCGCGCCCGGTCCGTCCTCCTGGTCCGGCTGGGCCGCGCGTTCGGCGAGAGCCGCGCGCCCGACGAAGTCGCCCGGCTTGTCCAGGCGCACCACCCGGCCGAGCCCGGCGTCGAACGGCGTCTGCTCCTCGGTCAGCTCGTTGCCGTAGAGGGGCATGCCCGCCTCGAGGCGGAGGGTGTCGCGGGCGGACAGACCGGCGGGGAGGAGTCCGAGCCCCGCGCCCGCCTCGGACAGCGCGTTCCACAGCGGCACGGCGTCCTCGTTGCGGACGAACAGCTCGAAGCCGTCCTCACCGGTGTAGCCCGTGCGGGCGATGAGGGCCTCGAACCCGGCGACGGTCGCGGGGAGGCCTGCGTAGTACTTGAGCCCGTCGAGGTCGGCCTCGGTGAGCTTGGCGAGGATCTCGGCGCTCTTCGGGCCCTGCACCGCGACCAGCGCGAAGGACTCGGACCGGTCCTCAACCCGCGCGTCGTACGACCCGGCGCGCTCGGTCAGCTCCCGGGCGACCATGGGGTAGTTGCCGGCGTTGGCGACGACGAGGAACTCCTCGGGCGCGAGCCGGTAGACGATGAGGTCGTCGAGGACGTGGCCGTTCCCGTCCACGATCATGGTGTAACGGGCCCGCCCGGTGTCGAGCGCGCTGAGCCAGCCGACAAGGGCGTAATCGAGCGCCTCGCCCGCCTGGGGGCCGGTGACGAAGATCTCCCCCATGTGGGAGAGGTCGAAGAGCCCGGCGGCCGTGCGGACCGCGTTGTGCTCGACCGACTCGCTGCCGTAACGCAGGGGCATGAGCCAGCCCGCGAAATCCGTCAGGGTGGCGCCGAGGGCCTCGTGGACCTCGCGCAACGGAGTGGACCGGGACATGATGCACCTCAGGAGGACGGATGCTGCGTCGGACTATTGGGCATCCTCCCCCTCTGTCATCGGTGCCTGAGAGCTTCGCCCGTCCTTTGCCGGACTTTCACCTTCGGCGAGGCCTGCAGGCCTGCTTTCCAGAGGTCACCTGGCCCGCACGGTCCTTTGCCTTGAGAGGTTCGCGGGGAGGGCTTGCTCCTTCAGGGGCCCTGACAGGATGCCAGGGCGCTCTCCCGCGCGGGATCACCGGTGTTCCGCCAGCCTAGTGGGTGGGGACTGCTCGCGGTAACGCCCGCCGGGCACCTTTCGGCCGATCGCCTGCGGTTCACCGAGGTCGCCCCGGCCGGAGGGGATGGATCTCGCTACGCGGAATTTTGCGAACTCACTGTAGTTGGCTGAATACATGAAGTAACTTTGCGTCTCATGCCAGGAGTCGACCATGAGATGCCCATCGAGCTGATCCACAACCAGCCGATGACCGCGGTGGAGTTGCTGCGGGACGCCGCCGGTGTCCAGCCACCCTCATTCGCCACGGTCGCGGTGGAAGCTGTGGACTGCACTCAGTTGGCTCCGGTGGAGTTCCGCGCCGATTCGGTCGTGGTGCTGCGCGACGCGGCGGGAGGAGCTCAGCTTGCGCTGATCGTGGAGGTGCAGAATCGCCGTGACGCGCGTAAGCGGTTCAGTTGGCCGGTGTACTCCACGGCGCTGCGGGCCCGGCTGGAGTGCCCGACCGCCCTGATGGTCATCTGCCCGGATCCGGCAGTGGCCCGCTGGTGTGAGCAGGCGATCGAGCTGGGCCCCAGCGGGACGATCACTCCGCTGGCCGTTCATCCGGGTCGCATCCCGCTGATCACCGATCCGGAGCGGGCGCGTGCCTGTCCCGAGTTGGCCGTCCTGTCGGCCACCGCGCATGCCGAACGGCCCGAGATCGGACCGGCGCTGCAGGCCATGCTCGCGGCGCTGGACACCCTGGACGAGGATCGGGCGAAGCTATATTTGAACTACGTGTTCGCCGTGCTACCGAGTGTGGCGCGCAAGCACCTGGAGGAGATCGTGACCACGACGAGCCACGAGTACGAGCGGATCGCCGGTCAGTACCTGTCTCACTGGGTCGATCAGGGCCGAGTAGAAGGCCGCGAGGAAGGCCGCGAGGAAGGCCGCGCCGAAGGTCGAGTGGAAGGCCGT
>NZ_BOOP01000014.1 GCF_016863295.1 Planotetraspora phitsanulokensis | reverse complement strand
ACACTTCCGGCGCCATCTCCCCGGCCTTCGGTCAGCCATCTCGCTTGGCGGCGCTGAGGAACGCGTCGAAGAGGGCGCCGTCCTCGTCGGCCTCGGGATGCCACTGGACGGCCAAGGCGAACGGATGGCCGGGCAACTCCACGGCCTCGACGGTGTCGTCGTCCGACCAGGCGGTGACCTCCAGGCCCTCAGCCAGCCGGTCGACCGCCTGATGGTGGTAGTGCGCCGGGGTGACCCGGTCGTCCCGGTAGATCTCGGCGAGGGACGGCGAGAGCCGTACGGGGACCCGGCCGAAGGTGCCGGGGGCGGGTGAGTGGGCGGTGTGGCCGACCACGTCGGGGAGATGCTGGTGGAGCGAGCCTCCCAGGGCCACGTTGAGGACCTGGAGCCCGCGGCAGATGCCGAGGAACGGCAGGCCGGAGTCGAGGGCGGCCCGCATCAGCCCGAACTCCGCCTCATCGCGAAATTTCCGTACGTATCCGGTCTGTTCGTGCGCGGGGGAGCCGTACCGGGCGGGGTCGATGTCGCCCCCGCCCGCGATGATCAGGCCGTCGAGCCGGCCGGCCAGCTCGGCGGGATCGCCCGCGGGCGGGATGATCACCGGCTGCCCTCCGGCCCGGGCGACGTGCTCGACGTACATGTACGGCAGCAGCGCGGTGGTCATGTCCCAGACCGTGAATGTGGCGGGCTCCACGTAGCACGTGATGCCGATGACCGGTCGTGACATGACCACCTCGCTCGAATCGGATGCCGTTACAGGGGGGTGACGTACGCCCCGGAGATGCCGCCGTCGACCAGGAACTCCGATGCGGTGATGAAGCTCGAGTCGTCGGACGCGAGGAAGGCGACGGCGGCCGCGATCTCCTCGGCGCGGGCGAACCGCCCGATCGGCACGTGGACGAGCCGGCGCTGCGCGCGCTCGGGGTCCTTGGCGAACAGCTCCCGCAGCAGGGGGGTGTCCACCGGCCCCGGGCACAGCGCGTTCACCCGGATGCCCTCGCGCGCGAACTGCACGCCGAGCTCGCGGCTCATCGCGAGCACGCCGCCCTTGGACGCGGTGTAGGAGATCTGCGACGTGGCCGAGCCCAGCACCGCCACGAACGACGCCGTGTTGATGATCGAGCCCTTGCCCTGCCGCCGCATGTACGGCAGGACGTGCTTGCAGCACAGGTAGACGCTGGTGAGGTTGACCTCCTGGACCCGGCGCCACGCCTCGATGCCGGTGTCGAGGATGGAGTCGTCCTCCGGCGGTGAGATCCCCGCGTTGTTGAAGGCGACGTCGATGCTGCCGTAGGTGTCGAACGCGGTCTGGTACATCCGCACGACGTCGTCCTCGTCGGCCACGTCGGCTCGGACGAACAGCCCGCCGACCTCGTCGGCGACCTTGGCCCCAGCCACCTCGTCGAGGTCCACGGCCACGATCTTCGCGCCCTCCTGGGCGAACCGCTGCGCCGTGGCGAGGCCGATGCCGCTGCCCGCCCCCGTGATGACGGCGACGCGGTCTTGCAAACGCTGCATGTCTCTACTCCGTGGAAATGAAGACGTTCTTGGTCTCGGTGAAGGCGGCCAGGGCGTCGGGGCCGAGCTCCCGGCCGAGGCCGGACTGCTTGAAGCCGCCGAACGGCGTCCAGTAGCGGACGCTGGAATGGGAGTTCACCGACAGGTTGCCCGCCTCGACCGCCCTGGCCACCCGAAGGGCGCGCCCGACGTCCCGCGTCCAGATCGATCCGGACAGGCCGTACGTCGTGTGGTTGGCGATCCGCACGGCATGGGCCTCGTCGTCGAACGGGACGACGGACACGACCGGCCCGAAGATCTCCTCGGTGAACGCCCTGTGGAAGGCGCCGGAGCCCTCGGCCAGCGGGTCGAACCCGGCGGGCGCGGCCAGCACGGTGGGGGCGAACCAGAAGCCGGGCCCGTCCGGGCGGGATCCGGCCGTGTGCACGTCAACGGCCCCGACGAACGACGCCACCCGCTCGCGGTGCTCGGCGCTGATCAGCGGGCCCATCTGCGTGGCGGGGTCGAGCGGGTCGCCGACCTTCACGTCCCTGACGGCCCAGGCGAGCCGATCGAGGAAGTCGTCGTACACGGAACGCTCCACCAGGATGCGCGATCGGGCGCAGCAGTCCTGCCCGGAGTTGTCGAACACCGCCATCGGGGCGGACGCCGCCGCCCTGTCCAGGTCGGAGTCGGCGAAGACGATGTTGGCGCTCTTGCCGCCGAGCTCCAGCGTCACCCGCTTCACCTGGGCGGCGGCCTGGGCCGCGATCAGTTTGCCCACCTCGGTCGAACCCGTGAACACGATCTTGCGCACGTCCGGGTGCGCGACGAGCCGGGCGCCGGCCACCTCGCCCTCGCCGGGGACGACCTGCAGCACGCCCTCGGGGATGCCGGCCTCGAGGGCCAGTTCGGCCAGCCGCAGCGCCGTCAGAGGAGTCCACTCCGCGGGCTTGACGACGACGGTGTTGCCCGCGGCCAGGGCCGGAGCCACCCCCCAGGTCATGATGACCATGGGGAAGTTCCACGGCACGATGACGCCGACGACGCCCAGGGGCTCCTGGAACGTGATGTCCACGCCGCCCGCGACGGGGATCTGCCTGCCGTGGTCGCGCTCGGGCGCGCCCGCGTAGAAGTTCAGGACGTCGCGGACGTTGCCGGCCTCCCAGCGGGCGTTGCCGATCGTGTGCCCAGCGCCCGCGATCTCGAGTTGGGCGAGTTCCTCGGCGTGGTCCTCGACCACCTGGGCGAACCGCCGCAGCAGCCGCGCCCTCTCGCCCGGGGCGACCGACCGCCATCCGGGAAACGCCCTGCGCGCGCGCTCGACCACCCGGTCGACCTCGGCGGCGTCGGCCATGCCGACCTCGGCGACCACGTCCTCGGTCGCCGGATTGAGTACCTTCACAGCCTCTCGAACCCCCGATAGAGCTCCCAGTCGGTGACCGCCGCGTCGTAGGCGGCCAGCTCGACCCGTGCGTTGTTCGCGTAGTGCTCGACCACATCCTTGCCGAACGCCGCCTCGGCGAGGTCGGACCCCTCCCACAGGGGCAGGGCGTCGCGGAGCGTGCCCGGCACCGTCTCCGCGCCCGCGGCGTAGGCGTTCCCCGCGAAGGGCGCTTCCAGCGGCAACTCCTCCTCGATCCCGCGCAGGCCCGCGGCGATCAGGGCCGACACCGCCAGGTACGGGTTCACGTCGCCGCCGGGCACGCGGTTCTCCACCCGGAGCGAGGGCCCGTGGCCGACGAGGCGCAGCGAGCAGGTCCGGTTGTCGATGCCCCACTTGACGGCGGTGGGGGCGAAGCTGCCGGGGACGTACCGCTTGTACGAGTTGATGTTGGGCGCGTAGAAGAGGGTCAGCTCCCGGAGCGCGGCGAGCTGGCCCGCGATGAAGTGCTCGCCGACCTTGGAGAGCCCGTGCGGCCCGGCCCCCGCCATCACCGGATGCCCCTCGGAGTCCCGCAGGGAGATGTGGATGTGGCAGGAGTTGCCCTCACGCTGGTTCGGCTTGGCCATGAAGGTGATCGAGCTGCCCTCCTGGGCGGCGATCTCCTTGGCCCCGTTCTTGTAGATCACGTGGTTGTCGCACGTCGTCAGCGCGTCGGAGAACCGGAAGGCGATCTCGTGCTGGCCGAGGTTGCACTCGCCCTTCGCCGACTCCACGTACAGGCCCGCGCCCTCCATGCCGAGCCGGATCCTGCGCAGCAGCGGCTCGATCCTGGCGGTGCCGAGCAGGGAGTAGTCGACGTTGTAGAGGTTGGCGGGCGTCAGGTCGCGGTAGCCGCGCCGCCACGCGTCCTCGTAGGTGTCGTTGTAGACGCAGAACTCCAGCTCGGTGCCGACGAAGGCGGTCCAGCCCCGGTCGGCCAGCCGGGCGGCCTGCCGGCGGAGGATCTGCCGGGGGGAGGGGACGACGTCGGACCCGTCCTCCCAGACCAGGTCGGCCAGCAGCAGGACGGTCCCCTCCTGCCAGGGCACCCGGCGCAGCGTCCCGAGGTCGGGCCTCATGACGAAGTCGCCGTAGCCGCGGTCCCACGACGACATGGCGTAGCCGTCCACCGTGTTCATGTCGACGTCGACCGCGAGCAGGTAGTTGCACCCCTCCGCGGCGTGGCCGAGGACCTCCTCCAGGAAGTACCGCGCCGACAGGCGCTTGCCCTGGAGCCTGCCCTGCATGTCGGTGACGGCGAGCAGGACGGTGTCCACCCGCCCGGCCTCGATGTCGCCGCGGAGCTGCTCGACGTCAAGCACGGCGCCTCCTGTCAAAAGTCTGGAAACAGACCATTGAAGGGCATGCAAGCACCAGGCCTGCCCCTGAGTCAACAACGCTCCGTGGGTTAACCTCGGCCCACGGGGGCCGATTCGCGAAGGGACGGTGGAGCATGGACGGGTCCGCGACGGGGGCCGTCTCGCTCCTCAGGCCGGTCCGGGCGGGCAACGCGTTCGAGGAGACCGTCGAGCGGCTGTTGCAGGCCATCAAGCTCGGCGTCGTCGCCCACGGGGAGAAGCTGCCGCCGGAGCGGGAGCTCGCCGCACAGCTCGGCATCAGCCGCGTCACCTTACGCGAGGCGATCCGCGCGCTCCAGGAGGCCGGCTTCCTCGACGTACGGCGAGGCCGGTACGGCGGAGCGTTCGTCGTCTACCGGCCGCCGAGCCCGCGCAAGGGAGACCTGCGCCGCGCCGTCAACGAGATGGGGGCGGGCGGGCTGGAGGACGCGCTGACCTTCCGGATGGCGGTCGAGTGCGGCGCGGCCCAGATCCTGGCCGGCGCGGAGCTCACCGACGGACAGCGGGAGACGCTCGCCGCCCGCCTGGCCGGGGTGAACGACGCGGCCCCGGCCGACTACCGGCGGCT
Organism: Planotetraspora phitsanulokensis; assembly: GCF_016863295.1. Taxonomy (GTDB): domain Bacteria; phylum Actinomycetota; class Actinomycetes; order Streptosporangiales; family Streptosporangiaceae; genus Planotetraspora; species Planotetraspora phitsanulokensis. The sequence continues at coordinate 87,259 of NZ_BOOP01000014.1, read as the reverse complement.
CGACATCGCCTTCCACCTCGCCATCGCCGAGCTGACCGGCTCGCCCCTGCTCGCCGCCGCGTGCGCGGACGCCCGTCTGCGCGTGACCGACCTGCTGAACGCCATCCCGGTGCTCCGGCCCAACATCGAGCACGCCGCCACACAGCACGCGGCCATCGTGGGGGCGATCGTGGACAGCGATCCCGAGGGCGCTCGGCGGGCGGTGGCCGAGCACCTGGAGGGGACGGCCGCGCTGCTGCGCGGCTTCCTCGGCTGACCGCCCCGCTCCCCACAGTTCCGCCGATCGAGGACTCATCATGGCCGACTGGTACCTGGCTGACGCGTCGCTTCACGAGGGTGCGCGCAGGTTGCCGCTGTTCTGCTTCTTCGTGGCGCTGATCGTCGCCTTCGTGGGCACGCGCGTGAACGTCCGGCTGATCCGTTCGCGGGTGCGCTGGTTCGGCAACGTCAGCGTGGGGGAGACGCACATCCACCACGTCGTGTTCGGCGTCGTGCTGATGTTGCTCAGCGGGGTCGCCGGACTGATCCTGTCCAGCGTCTCCATCGGGTGGTACTCCTTCTCCGCGGCCGCCTTCGGTGTCGGATCCGCGCTCGTGCTCGACGAGTTCGCCCTGCTGCTGCACCTGCGCGACGTCTACTGGCAGGAGGAGGGGCGCACCTCCGTCGACGCCGTCTTCGTGGCCGTGGCGGGGACCGGCCTGCTGCTGCTCGGCCTGCGCCCGCTCGCCTGGGGCGGCTCGGGCGGCGCGTTCGGCGGCAGGGGGACGGCGGTGGCGATCCTCGTCGTCAATCTCGTCTTCGCCGTGGTCACCCTGCTCAAGGGGAAGATCTGGAGTGGCCTCATCGGGCTGTTCGTCCCGCCGTTCGTGTACATCGGGGCCGTACGGCTCGCCCGTCCGGGGTCGCCGTGGGCCCGCTGGTACTACTCCGAGGTCGCGAGGAGGCCCAAACCGCGCCGGATGGCGAAAGCCGTCCATCGTGAGGAACGGTGGCGCAGGCCCGTCATCCGCGTGAAGATCGCCTTTCAGGAGTTCGTCTCCGGACGCCATGACGTTCCGTCGTCACAACGCCGATCCTGGCGTTCATGAATCAATAGAAAACGCAATTACGGGTATTTATCCATGCGAAGTCGTTCCGGGGTGGGGAGTCGACGGCATGGAGTCGAAGGGGCATTTCGAATTTCAGGAAATGGCGGCGCGGTTGAAAGGGGAAGCCGCCCTGTTGACGGGCGACGGACTGCTCGCGGCCGAGGCCCGCACTGAGGAGGCGGAGGCGAGGTTGTGCCTGACCTGGCACGCCGTCGCCGAGACCGCGAGGGAGATCCGCCAGCTGTACGGCGTGGCGGGATGACCGCCGCGCCGCCCGCCGAACGGCCATACTGGGGAAATGCCCAGCCGGCCCGCTGACCAGCAACGGCGGCCGGCCGTCCAGATGTGAGAGGGCCCGCGAATAGTGGAGCTGCCGCCGTTCCATCTCCGCCTGATCGAGGACGCCCGCGTGGTGTGCGACCGCTACGGCCTGCTGCTCGCCGGCGGCTACGCCATGACGGCGCACGGCCTGCCCGGCAGGCCGGCCGGGGAACTCGAGTTCGCGACCGCGGACGAGACGCCCCTTCCCGAGGTCGCCGAGCAGGTCGCCGGCGCGTTCGGCAGGACCGGCCTGTCCGCCCGGGTCTGCGAGGTCACGCCGCGCGTGGGCCGCCTGGTCGTCACCGACGAGATCGGCGGCCAGAGCGGTGAGATCCGCCTGTCCCGCGAGGCCCTGCTGGTCGAGCCGTCCGTCGTCGAGCCGTGCCCGGTCGTGGGGCTCGACGACGCGGCGGGACTCGCCGTGCGGTCGTTGCGCGACACCGGCCTGCCCCGGGACTTCGCCGACGTCGCGGCCGTCTCCGGGTTGTACGGCTTTCGCGAGCTCGAGCAACTCGGCGGCCGGCACGACGACGAGTGGCTCACCGAGGATCTGCTCCAGCGGCTGGAGAGCGTCGACCTGCTCGCGGACGAGGGGTTCGCCGAGCAGGGACTCGACGAGGAGGCCATCGGCAGGATCCGGCGCTTCGCGTACGCCTGGGCCGAGGACATCCGGCTGCGCCGGGTCGACGACGGCGACGCGGACTACGACGACTACGACATCCCCGACCTGGACTGATCGGATTTTCCGCTCCGGGCGCGCCCACGATCGCCGCTCGCGACCTACCGTCGCAGTAGTCGACGGACGCGGCGTGGCCGCGCACAGGGGAGTGGCCATGGGGGCGGACGACGCGGAGCCGGAGAACCGGCCGGCCGGCATGCTGCGCGACCGGGGGTCGTGGCGGCTCCTGTTCGGCCAGGTGCGGCCGCACAGGAAGGCGCTGGTGCTCGGCGCCTCGCTCAGCCTGATCGGCACCTTCGCCGGGTTGGCGATGCCCGTCCTCGCCAAGTCGGTCATCGACGCCTTCGGGAAGGGCGCCGGGCTGGCCGGACCACTGGCGGGGTTGTCGGCGGCCGTATTGGTGGGCGCCCTGATCGCCGCCTGGGGACGGTTCCTGCTCGAACGGATGGGCGAGGGCATCGTGCTGGCCACCCGCAAGAGCCTGGTCGAGCGCATCCTCCGTCTCAAGGTGCCGGACGTGGACCGGCTCAAGCCGGGAGACCTGCTCTCGCGGGTCGGATCCGACACGACGCTGCTGCGCGCCGTCTACACCGACGCGCTGGCGGGCACGGTGGGGTCGGTGTTCATGTTCCTGGGCGCCGTGGTCCTCATGGCGATCATGGACGGCCTGCTGCTCCTGGTCACCCTCGGCGTCGTGGCCCTGGTCGGCCTCATGGGGCTGGCGATCGCGCCCAGGATCCGCCGGGCGTCCCTCGAGGCGCAGGTGGCCCTCGGGGAGATGGGCTCTGTACTCGACCGCGCCCTGCAGGCGTTCCGCACGGTCAAGGCCAGCGGGGCGGAGTCCCGTGAGATCGCCGCGGTCACCGGCGCCGCGACGCTCGCGCGTGACCGCGGCGTCACGGCCGCCGCCTGGACCTCCGTCGCGGGCACCGGAGCGTGGACGTCCGTCCAGCTCGCGTTCATCGCGGTGCTCGGCGTGGGCGGCGCCCGCGTCGCGAGCGGGGCGATGGAGGTCTCCGCGCTGATCGCGTTCCTGCTGTACCTGTTCTATCTGGTCGCCCCGATCGGGCAGCTCATCCAGAGCCTCACCCAGCTGCAGGTCGCCATGGCCGCGATCACCCGGATCCAGGAGGTTACCGCGCTCGACTCCGAGCCCGAGACCCACGGCGGCCCGGGACGGGCGGGGGACCGCACACCCGTCGGGGTGCGCTTCGACGGCGTGGTCTTCCGCTACGGCGAGGACCGGCCGGTCGTCCACGACCGGGTGAGCTTCGAGGTCGCCGCGGGCGGGATGACGGCCCTGGTGGGGCCGTCGGGAGCGGGCAAGTCCACGGTCTTCGGGCTGATCGAGCGCTTCTACGAGCCGCAGGCCGGGACGATCCTCGTCGGCGGGCGTGACATCCGTGAATGGCCCCTCGGGGAGTTGCGGGCCGCGCTCGGCTACGTCGAGCAGGATGCGCCCGTCCTGGCCGGCACGTTCAGGGAGAACCTCGTCTTCGGCGCCCCGGAGGCCACCGAGGAGGAGATCGCCCGTGCCCTCGCCCGGACCCGGCTCGACGGCCTTGTCGAGCGGCTGCCCTCGGGCCTGGAGACCCTGGTCGGCCACCGCGGAGTGCTGCTCTCGGGTGGCGAGCGCCAGCGGGTCGCCATCGCCAGGGCCCTGCTCCGCCGGCCGTCCCTGCTGCTCCTGGACGAGGCCACCTCGCAGCTCGACGCCGTCAACGAACTCCGTCTGCGCGAGGTGGTGGCCGAGGTCGCCAGGGAGACCACGGTCCTGGTGATCGCCCACCGCCTGTCCACGGTGACCGGCGCCGACCGGATCATCGTGATGGAGGCGGGCGGGGTGCGCGCCTCGGGCACCCACGAGGAGCTCGTCGAGTCCGACGACCTCTACCGGGAGCTGGCGGCCACCCAATTTCTCGTGTCGTCGTGACGCCACACATCGTCGTGCGCTCGGCGGCGCATGGTCGTGAACGCCCGTGTGGCAGCGGGATTCGGTGACTTTCGGCGGCCGTGATGGCAAAGCCGTACGCAGCCTTTACGCCGGTCCGCAGCTTGGCGGCTCAGGAAATCGGGAACTCCCGGAGTGCGGAACCTCTCCTTCACCTCAGCCGGAGTCACCGGGTCCAACGCGCGTGCGGGCGCGTCCGGGGACGACGGCCGAAGGCGGGGCGTCCCGGGGGGTGTACCCCGGGGCGCCCCGTCACCAGGAGAGTCGCCAGGAGAGCCGCGCCTGTGGACGCGTTCACTAGAGTGTCGGGGTGCCGCCGGCTCCGGCCGTAGCGGGCCGGACGAGTGCGGCGCTGCCCTGGAGGATCTGTGCGCGTGACCTACTGGTGCGAGATGGTGTGGCTGCCGCCAGGTGAGGTCGTGGAGAACGTGGCCGTGATCGTCGACGGCGCGCGCGTCGCCGAGGTGCGTCCCGGCGTCCCCGCCCCGCCTGGAGCGGTACGGCTGGCCGGGCTGACCCTTCCCGGGCTCGCCAACGGCCACTCGCACGCGTTCCACCGGGCGCTGCGCGGCCACACGCAGACCGGCAGAGGCAGCTTCTGGACGTGGCGCGAGCAGATGTACGGCGTGGCGGGTCGTCTCGATCCGGACACCTACCTGGCCCTGGCCAGGGCGGCCTACGCGGAGATGGCGCTGGCCGGGATCACCTGTGTCGCCGAGTTCCACTACCTGCACCACGGCCCGGGCGGCGTGCCGTACGACGACCCCAACGTCATGAGCCACGTCCTGGTGCGCGCGGCCCGGGACGCCGGTCTGCGGATCGTGCTGCTCGACACGTGCTACCTCACCGGCGGAATCGGCAACGCTCTGACCGGCCCCCAGGTGCGTTTCGGCGACGGCGACGCGGACGGCTGGGCGTCGCGGGCCGAGGAGCTGGCGCTGGCGTACGAGGGGGAGGAGGACGTGGAGATCGGCGCCGCGATCCACTCCGTGCGCGCGGTGCCGCCGGAGCAGATGCACGTGGTCGTCGACTTCGCCCACCGGCACTCCGGGCCGCTGCACGTCCACGTGTCCGAGCAGCGTGCGGAGAACGAGGCGTGCGTCGAGGCCTACTCCGCCACTCCCGTCCAGGTGCTGCACGATCACGGCGTCCTCGGGCCGCGCTCGACCGCCGTGCACGCCACGCACCTGTCGGATGTGGACGTGGCGCTGCTCGGAGGCTCGACCACGCACGTGTGCATGTGCCCGACGACCGAGCGCGACCTCGCCGACGGCATCGGGCCGGCCCGCCGGCTGTTCGACGCCGGGTCGCCGATCACGCTGGGCTCCGACAGCCAGGCGGTGGTCGACCTGCTCGAGGAGGCCAGGGCCGTCGAGCTGGACGAGCGTCTGGCCACCATGGAGCGCGGGCACTGGCGCGCGGCCGACCTGCTGAACGCGGCCACCGCGGCGGGCCACTCCTCGATGGGGTACCCCGACGCCGGCAGCCTGGTCCCCGGCGCCTGGGCCGACCTGGTGTCCGTCCGCCTCGACTCGGTCCGTACGGCGGGGGCGACGCGGGCGACGGCCGCCGAGTCCGTGGTGTTCGCCGCGACGGCGGCCGACGTCTACTCGGTGGTCTCGGGCGGCCGCGTGATCGTGGAGGACGGCAGGCACGCGCTCGGCGACGTCGGCGCCCTCCTGCGTGACGCCATCGCGCGGGTCCGGGCGTAGATCGCCCGGAATCAGCGGGTTTGCGCGCCCCGGACGGTGGCGAGGATACGGAATCGTGGAGCGAGGGCGATGACTTCAACGGTGTTCGACGGGATCGGGCTGCTGTACACGGCTGACCCCGCTCGTGAGGAGATCCAGGACGCCGCGCTGGTGGTGGAGGACGGCGTCGTCCGATGGATCGGACGGTCCGCCGACGCGCCCGCGGCGGACGAACGGGTGGACGCGGAGGGGCGCGCGGTCATCCCGGGGTTCGTGGACAGCCACTCGCATCTGGTGTTCGCCGGAGACCGCACGGCCGAGTTCGCCGCGCGGATGGCAGGGGAGCGCTACTCGGCCGGCGGCATCCGCACCACGGTGGCCGCGACCAGGGAGGCGACCGTCCCCCAACTGGCCGCCACCACCGCGCTGCTGGTGACCGAGATGACCGCGCAGGGCACGACGACGTTCGAGATCAAGAGCGGGTACGGCCTGACGGTCGAGAGCGAGCGCCGCTGCCTGGAGATCGCCGGCCAGTTCACGACGGAGACGACCTACCTCGGGGCACACGTGGTGCCCCCGGAGGTGTCGCCCGACGACTACGTCCGCACCGTGACCGGTCCCATGCTGGACGCGTGTGCGCCCCACGCTCGATGGATCGACGTGTTCTGCGAGCGCGGCGCGTTCGACGAGGAGCAGAGCAGGGAGATCCTGAGCGCGGGGATCAAGGCCGGGCTTCGGGCGAGGATCCACGCCAATCAGCTGGGGGAGGGCCCGGGCGTGCGGGTCGCCTGCGAGATGGGAGCGGCGTCGGCCGACCACTGCACCCATCTGACCGATGCGGACGTGGCCGCCCTGGCGGACTCCGGCGTGGTCGCGACGCTGCTGCCGGGAGCCGAGTTCTCCACGCGCTCGCCCTATCCGGACGCCCGCCGACTGCTCGACGCCGGGGTCTCCGTCGCACTCGCCACCGACTGCAACCCGGGCTCCTCCTTCACGACGTCCATGCCGTTCTGCGTGGCCCTGGCCGTGCGGGAGATGCGCATGACGCCGCTCGAGGCCGTGCGCGCGGCCACCCGCGGCGGGGCGCGGGCCCTGCTGCGCGACGACGTCGGCACGCTGCGGGAGGGCGCCCAGGCCGATCTCGTGCTGCTGGACGCGCCGTCCTACGTCCATCTCGCCTACCGGCCGGGGGTTCCTCTGGTGGCCCAGGTGTGGCGGTCGGGCCGCAGGGTCGTTTGATCATCCTCTGCCGGGGTAATCGGCTGTTTTCTGGGGATCACATCCTCCTTGGGGATGAATCCGAAACCATTCCGCGGGCGTATTAATTTAGGGAATCTTTGCCCTGCATAAACCGTTGTCAGGTTCAGGACGTCGAAGTCGAGGAATCCGTGTTCATCGCGGGGGATCCGGCTCCGGGGCCGGCTTCTAACACGGTGCACACTGCGGCGCGGCGGAACGAGGTGCCATCGAATGGCGACGGGGAATCGGACGCAGGATCAGCAGGTATCCGACAGAGATCTGTTGGGGACATATCTCGCCGAGATCGGGCGGGTGCCGCTTTTGACCGCGGAGCAGGAGGTCGAGCTCGCCAAACGCATCGAGGCAGGCCTGCTCGCGGAGCATCTGCTCGACAGCGGCAGGGCGGAGCCCAAGGTCTCCGATGCGGCCGATGAGGAGCTTGAGCGCATAGCGATTTCCGGCAGGCGGGCCAAGGACGAGTTCATCCAGGCCAATCTGCGTCTCGTGGTCGCCGTCGCGAGAAAGTATTCGGGGCGGGGGATGCCCCTGATCGACCTCGTCCAGGAGGGGAACCTGGGTCTGGTCAGAGCGGTCGAGAAGTTCGACTACCAGCGGGGGTACAAGTTCTCGACCTACGCCACGTGGTGGATCAGGCAGTCGGTGGGCCGGTCGATCCACGAGCAGGCGCGCCCGGTGCGGCTCCCCACACACGCCGGGGAGCAGATGACGCGCCTGATGCGCGTCCGCAGGGACATGCTGGCCGAGTTCGACGCCGAGCCGACGGACGCCGACCTGGCGGCGGTGCTCGATCTGCCGATCGAGCGGGTGCAGGAGCTGCGCCGGTGGGCCTCCGACCCGGTGTCCCTCCAGCTCGGCGTGGGCGACGAGGACGAGACCGAGCTCGGCGACATGATCGCCGACGAGACCTGGGCGGATCCGGAGCAGCAGGCGCTCGCGACGCTGGAGAAGGAGCGCCTCGAGGAGTGGCTGACCGGGCTCGAAGGCCGGACCCGCGAGATACTCCGCTGGCGTTACGGCCTCGTCGACGGCCGTGAGCACACCCTCACCGAGGTGGGGGAGCGTTACGGCATCGGCCGTGACCGGGCCCGGAGGCTGGAGCGGGACGCGCTGACGCGGCTGCGGAAGATGGCCACCGCCGCCGCCTGACCCCCCGCCCGGACCGTCCGGAAACCTCCAGGACGCACGGCGGGCACGTCTTTTCCCAAACGCGCACCCTTAGGGGTGCGCGTTTTGCGTTCACCGGAGCTGTCCGAAACCTCCCTGTAACGCTCGTTGCCTGTGTTTCACAGATGTGAAACACGAAGAGGCGTGACCTGAAACGGCGGAAGAACACGCTGTCGCCAACGTCAGTGCGCCCGCCGGCCGACGATGCCCCGGACGACGCCACTGCGGGAGTGATAACCGGCCACAAGGCAATTGTAAGGAGGGCCGCGTCGATGAAGATCGATACCGGCACCACCGCCTGGATGATCACAGCCACCGCCCTGGTGCTGCTGATGACTCCCGGCCTCGCGTTCTTCTACGGGGGCATGACCAGGGCCAAGAGCGTCCTGAACATGATGATGATGTCGTTCGTCAGCATCATCACGGTCACCATCGCCTGGGTTCTGTACGGGCACTCGCTCGCCTTCGACACCTTCGGTGACGGCAGTGGTTTCCTCAACAAGATCATCGGTGGCGGTGACGCGCTCGGGCTGCAGAGCCTCGTCGACACGGCGACCAAGGACGACGGCACCGGCATGCCGAGCCTGGTGTTCTCCGCCTTCCAGCTCACCTTCGCGATCATCACGGTCGCCCTCATCAGCGGCGCCATCGCCGACCGTGCCAAGTTCGGCGCGTGGGTCGTCTTCGGCATCGCGTGGGCGACGCTGGTCTACTTCCCCGTCGCGCACTGGGTGTGGGGCGGCGGCTGGCTCGCCGGGCTCGGCATCGAGGACTTCGCGGGAGGCACGGTCGTCCATGTGAACGCCGGAGCCGCGGGTCTGGCACTCGCCTTCGTGCTCGGGAAGCGGACCGGCTGGCGCAAGGACCCCATGCGCCCGCACAACCTGACCCTGGTGCTCCTCGGCGTCGGCCTGCTGTGGTTCGGCTGGTTCGGCTTCAACGCGGGCTCGGAGCTCGCGGTCGACGGCACCGCCGGTCTGGCCTTCATGAACACCCAGATCGCCACCGCGGTCGCCGCCGGCGCCTGGATCCTGGTGGAGAAGCTGCGTGACGGGCACTCCACGACGCTCGGCGTCGCGTCCGGTGCCGTCGCCGGTCTGGTCGCCATCACCCCCGCCTGTGGTTTCGTCGACCCGTGGGCGGCCGGATTGCTGGGCGCCATCGCCGGTGCGGTCTGCGCCTACGCCGTCGGCCTGAAGTACAAGTTCGGGTTCGACGACTCGCTCGACGTCGTGGGCGTGCACCTGGTCGGCGGTGCGATCGGCGCCGTCTCCCTCGGCATCATCGCCGCCTACCCGTTCGCGGACGGCCAGGAGAAGGGTCTCCTGTACGGCGGTCCGATCTCCCAGCTCGGTGTCCAGGCGCTCGGCCCGCTGGCCGTGGGCTTGTACTCCTTCATCATGGCGTGGATCATCGGCAAGATCATCGACAAGACGATGGGCTTCCGTATCGGCCAGGAGGAGGAGGTCACCGGCATCGACATCACCACCCACGCCGAGACCGGGTACGACCTCGGCACCGTTCACTCCTCGGGGGTGGCCTCCGTCAACGGGCCCGTCCCCGCTGCGGCGAAGAAGGTTGACGCATGAAACTCATCACAGCAGTGATCAAGCCCTTCAAGCTCGACGACGTCAAGGCGGCGTTGGAGCAGTTCGGCATCAAGGGCATGACGGTGAGCGAGGCCAGCGGCTACGGCCGGCAGCGCGGCCACACCGAGGTGTACCGCGGCGCCGAGTACCAGGTCGACCTGGTGCCCAAGGTCAGGCTCGAGGTCCTGGCCGAGGAGGACGACGCCGACGACGTCATCGACGTGATCGTCAAGGCTGCGCAGACAGGCAAGATCGGCGACGGCAAGGTCTGGTCCGTCCCCGTGGACACGGTCGTCCGGGTCCGCACGGGGGAGCGCGGGCCAGAGGCCCTGTAACCGGATGATGAGGGGGGAAGCCCGTTCGTTCGCCGCCACCCGCAAGGACCGGGCCGCGGACATCGACAGGTGGCTCACCGATCTGTTCCGCACGGCGGGCGCGCAGCCGTACGCGCGTGAGGGACGGGCCGGCCCGGGCGCCAAGGGCGGCTTCCCCGACGAACGAGGCGCGCCCGGTCCCAACGGGATCGGGGGCGTCGCCCTCGTGGCGGTCGGCAGCCTGGGGCGAGGAGAGCTCGCTCCGGGCAGCGACCTCGACCTGGTGCTGCTCCACAACGGCCACGACGACGTCGCGCGGATCGCGGACCGTCTCTGGTACCCCATCTGGGACTCCGGGATCGGGCTGGACCATTCGGTCCGCACGGTCGACGAGGCCGTCAAGGTCGCGCGCGAGGACCTGAAGGCCGTGCTCGGGCTCATCCAGGCGCGCCACATCGTGGGCGATCCCGAGCTCACGCGCGCGGCCCGCGAGGCCGTCCTCGCGGAGTGGCGGGCAGACTCCCGGCGCAGGCTCGCCGAACTCAGGAGCGCGGTCGACAAGCGCGCCGAGTCGAGCGGCGAGCTGGCCTTCCTCCTTGAGCCCGACCTGCGCGACTCCAGGGGCGGCCTGCGCGACGTGCAGGCGATGCAGGCCGTCGCCGCGGCCTGGGTGGCCTCCGCCCCCGGTCCGCGTGTGCGCGAGGCCTACGAGTTCCTGCTGGACATCCGCCACGGCCTGCACCTGGTCACCGCGCGCGGCACGGACCGCCTGGTCCTCCAGGAGCAGGACGCCGTCGCCGGGACTCTCGGCCTGCTGGACGCGGAGGCGCTGATGCGCCGGCTCGCCGAGGCCGGCCGTACCGTCTCCCACGCGTTCGACACCACCTGGCGTACCGTCGACCGGCTGCTGTCCGGCCCCGTGCCGCGAGGCCGGCGGCCGCTCGCCGACGGCGTGGTGGAACACGGTGGCGAGGTCGTCCTCGCCCGCGGGGTGAGCCCCCGCAAGGACCCGACGCTCGTGCTCCGCGCGGCTGCCGCCGCCGCGGAGGCCGGGCTGCCCCTCGCGCCCGCCACCGTCTCCGTACTGGCCGGGCAGTCGCCTCCCCTCGACGCGCCGTGGCCCGAGGAGGCCCGCGCCGCTCTCGTGGCGTTGCTCGGCGCAGGCCGCGCCGCCGTACCGGTGTGGGAGGAACTGGACCAGGCGGGCATCCTGGTGCGCCTGCTCCCCGACTGGGAGCGCGTACGGCACCGCCCGCAGCGCAATCCCGTGCACCGCTACACGGTCGACCGGCATCTGATCGAGACCGCGGCGGGGGCCGCGTCGTTCACCCGCGAGGTCTCGCGGCCCGACCTGTTGCTGATCTCCGCGCTCCTGCACGACATCGGCAAGGGATGGCCGGGCGACCACTCCACGACGGGTGAGGTCGTGGCCCGCGACATCGGCGTCAGGATCGGCCTGCCGCCGGCCGACGTCGAGATCGTGGCCACCGTCGTCCGTCATCACCTGCTGCTGCCGGAGACCGCGACCCGGCGCGATCTCGACGATCCGGTGACCATCGCCCGGGTGGCCGAGGCCGTCGGATCGCGTGAGGTACTCGAACTGCTCGCGGCCCTCGCCGTCGCCGACGGCACCGCCACCGGTCCGGCCGCGTGGAACTCCTGGAAGGCCTCCCTCGTGTCCGACCTGGTCCGCCGGGTCAGGTCGGTGTTGTCCGGCACCCCGCCGGCGCCCGCGCCGGTCCTGTCGCCGGAGCAGGCGGCTCTCGCACGGCACGGAGGCGGTGCCGTCCGGGTCAACAAGGGGGCCGTCACCGTGGTCGCGCCCGATCGGCCCGGTCTGCTGTGGCGGGCGGCGGGGGTGCTGGCCGCGCACCGGATGGTCGTGCGGTCGGCGTCGGCCGCGTCCGCCGGTTCCACCGCGGTGATCGAGTTCGTCGTCGTGCCCGAGTACGGTACGCCACCCGACCCCGCGACGCTGGAGGCGGACCTCCGCCTGGTGCTGGCCGGGCGGCTCGACATCGAGGCGAGGCTGGCCAGGCGGACGAGGTCGATGCGGCCGCCCCGGGTGCCGGTGGCGCCTCCCCGCGTCACGCTCATCGACGACGCGTCCAACACGGCGACCGTGGTCGAGGTGCGCGCCCACGACCGTCCGGGACTGCTGTGGAAGATCGGGCGCGCCTTCGGCGAATGCGGTCTTGACGTGAGGGCCGCTCGCGTAGAGACTCTCGGCGCGGAGGCCGTGGACGTCTTCTACGTGGCGGACCGGACCGGCCAACCCCTCGCTGACGAGGAACAACGCGCCCAGGTGCGAGAGCATGTGCTCGCCGCTCTGCGGTGAGGAGAGCGACGATCGGCTTTCCTGTTGGTAACGATTGGGTGAGCCGACATGCGTACGGCCTCCGGCGCCCTTGACCTTGTGGTCGAATTGTCCCCGCCTGTATAGCTATGTAACTTCATGCTGTCCAGACGCATGAAGACATGCCGAAAGATGGCGGGGCCGGTGAGCACGGAGCAGTCGAAAAGCGATAAACACGCGCGGAAGAGGCGTTTCGCGCCGCGTAACTGGCGGGTACCCACCCGCGTGACGGCCCTCATCGTCGCTCCCACACTGGTGGCCGTGCTTCTCGCCGGCATCCGCGTCGTGGGGTCGATCGAAAGCCTCAACGGATATCAGCAGGTGAGGCAGAGCGCCGAGTACTCTGTCCGGCTGCGGGACCTGATCCAGCAGCTGGGCCTAGAACGGGACATCTCCGTTTGGGGACCCAAGAAGAAGATCAAGCTGGGCACGGGCAAGTCCATCACGCTCGCCCAACAGACGGCGGTTGTGGACGGCCTGGTCAAGCAGGTGAGCGCCGACCTCGACGAGATCAACGCCGACTACGGCGTCCGCGCCGAGCAGGACGCCGAGCAGGCCGCCACGGGGCTGTCGGGGCTGGGCAACCTGCGGAAAGATCGGGTGATCGACGGCTACACCGCCCTCATCGCCACACTCCTGCGGCTTCACGACGAGCTCGCGCAGACCAGCGACGACCCCGAAGTGGTCGGCGACGCGCGCGCGCTGACGGCGCTCGCCCACGCCAAGGAGGAGGCGTCCGAACAGCGGGGGACCCTCACCAGGGAACTGCTGGAGCGCACGCAGTCGTTCGTCGGCACCGAGCTGACGGACTTCATCGCCTCCCAGTCGCGGCAGCAGTCGGACACCGACACCTTCATCACCGAGAGCCAGCCTGAGCAGGCCAAGCAACTGGTGACGCTGCTCAGCGACCCCGACGTCGTCGACGCCGAACTGGCCAAGGCCTGGGCGATCCAGCTCGGGACCCGGAACACGCCGCTGTCCACGTACAACGCGCTGACCCGTAGCCAGACTCTGCAGCGCTGGTTCCAGCACAGCACCAAGACCATCGACCAGATGGCCACCGTCGAGCACCAGGTCTCGGCCGCGGTGCTCGACCGGGCGCGGGAGCTCCAGTCGTCGGAACAGCGCAACGTGCTGATCGCCGGTGGCCTGATCCTCGCGCTGCTTCTCCTCGTCCTCGCCACCACCGTCCTCATCGCGCGCTCGATGGTCCGGCCGCTGCGCCGCCTGCGCGTAGAGGCCCTCGAGATCGCGGGTCTGCGCCTGCCGGACATGGTCCGGCGGATGCGCGAGTCGGACGACACGAGCGAGCCCCATGTGCGGCCGATCTCCGTCGGCACCGAGGACGAGATCGGTGAAGTCGCCCAGGCCTTCGACGAGGTCCACCGGCAGGCCGTCCGCCTCGCGGCGGAGGAGTCGCGCCTGCGTGCCAACGTCAACGCGATGTTCGTGAACCTCTCACGCCGCACGCAGACGCTGGTGGAACGGCAGATCGCCCTGATCGACGGTCTGGAGCGCGGTGAGGAGGACGGACAGCGTCTGTCCGACCTGTTCAAGCTCGACCACCTGGCCACCCGCATGCGCCGCAACAGTGAGAACCTCCTGGTTCTCGCCGGGCACGAGCCCGCGCGCAAGCGAAGCCAGCCCGCGCGGCTGGTGGACGTGGTCCGCGCCTCCCTGTCGGAGATCGAGGACTACGAGCGAGTCACGGTCAAGGTCCACCGCAGCATCGCGATCGCCGGCCACGCGGCCAACGACATCGTCCACCTGGTCGCGGAGCTCGTCGAGAACGCCATCGCGTTCTCGCCGCGCAACACCCGCGTCATCGTGTCGAGCAACCCCGTCGAGGGCGGCGCCGTGATGCTGGGGGTGAGCGACGCCGGCATCGGCATGTCCGCCGAGGAGGTGGCGGACATCAACCACCGCCTCGCCGAGCCGCCCACCGTCGACGTGTCGGTCTCCCGGCGAATGGGCCTGTTCGTGGTCGGCCGCCTCGCGCTCCGCCACGGCATCCGGGTGCAGATGCGCCGCGGAGAGCAGGGCGGCATGATCGCCATGGTGCTGTTCCCCGCCGAGATGATCTCGAACGCCGACCAGCCCACGGCGACCCAGCCGGCGACCGCCACGGTCGGGGCGTTCGCCGACCAGCCTCAGGCGGGCGCGTCGTCCACGAGCGGTTTCCAGCCGTGGGACGGGGCTCAGGCGACGCCGGAGAGCCCCGGGACGTTCGCACCGTGGACGTCCTCCGCTCCGACGCCGCCCTCCAACGGACTGCCCACGCGCAGGTCGCCCGGGCGCGACGGCGGGCCGCTCGCGGCTCGAGGAGGAGCGGGCTCCGACCTGTCCTCCGACTCGGGCGCGTTCGCACCCTCCGACTCGGGCGCGTTCGCACCCTCCGACTCGGGAGCTTTCACACGTTCCGATTCGGGTGCGTTCGCACCCTCCGATTCGGGAGCTTTCACACGTTCCGACTCGGGTGGGTTCGCACCTTCTGATTCGGGTGGGTTCGCACCTTCCGATTCGGGAGCATTCACGCCCTTCGGCGCGCCGCCGGAGGAGACCACGGCGAGCTTCCCCGCGGTGGGGGACACCAACGGCGGCCTGACGGGTCGTCAGCGGCCGGGCCGTCCCACGTTCACCGAGCACTCCGGAGCCTTCCCCATCATGGAGCCCGGAGCGGCGACGGGGCCGCTGCCCGTCGTGGAGGACGCGCCGCTCGAGCGTGGCGACGAGTACCTGCCGATCTTCGCCGCCGTCGAGTCGGCATGGTTCCGGCGTCCGGCGCCCAACGGCGCGAGCAGTGCGCCGCCGGCCCAGAACGACAAGACGGTGCAGGCGGGGAACGGGAAGGCGCCGGATCCCGGCGCGTCGCGTCCCGCGGCCGCCGGAACGCCCGGCAGGGAAACGGGCCCCGCCCAGGGGTCGCCCGATCCGCTCGGCGCGAATCCTGGTCAGGGGGCCTGGTGGTCCCGTGCGGACAGCGGCTTCGAAAAGGCGGCCGGTGTGGCGAAGGATCCCTCGCAGGGCGGGGTGACGGCGGCGGGCCTGCCGAAGCGGACGCCGAAGGCCAACCTGGTGCCGGGTTCGGTGGGCGGGGACACCCCGGCCCCCACACCGCGGCCCCCGGTTTCGGCCGACGCGGTCCGCAGTCGTCTGTCGAGCTTGCAGCAGGGTGTACGGCGAGGCCGGGCCGATCTGGCCGGAGGAGCCGTCGATGGCTTGGGAAATGAGGAGGAGGGCTCGTGACTGAGCTGAGCGTGGAAGCACGCAGGTTCGATTGGCTGATCACCGAGTTCGTCGGTTCCACACCGGGTGTGGCACACGCGGTGGTGGTGTCGGCCGACGGTCTGCGGCTGGCGCAATCCGACGGCTTCCCGGCTGACCGTGCCGACCAGTTGGCGGCCGTCGCCGCCGGTCTGCTCAGCCTCACCATGGGCGCCTCCCGGGTGTTCGAGGGCGGCGCGGTCACTCAGACCGTCGTGGAGATGCAGCGCGGACTGTTGTTGGTCATGGCGATCAGCGACGGCTCGTGTCTGACCGTGCTGGCCGCCCCCGACTGCGACATGGGCCTGGTGGCGTACCAGATGACCCTGCTCGTGGAGCGGGCCGGTCAGGTGCTCACGCCGGCGCTGCGCGCCGAGCTTCAGGTGTCTCGCCGATGACCACCGCAGGAGAGGGGTATGCGCGGGTCTGACGGGACAGAGGACGAGCCTCTGTTCCGTCCGTACGCCGTCACCGGTGGGCGTTCCGAGCCGCGGTACCACATGGCGATGGAAACGCTCGTATCATCGGTGACCTTGATGAGCGACGAATACTCCCTGCTCACCCCTGAGCAGGAATCGATCATGATGTTGTGCCGTTCCGTACGATCGGTCGCGGAGATCTCGGCGTTGCTGCGGGTCCCGCTCGGCGTGGCCAGGGTGCTCATCGCCGACATGGCCGACGAGGGTCTGGTCCGGCTGCACATGCCGCAGCTCAGCCAGGGACAGCCAGACCTCAACCTGCTCGAAAGGGTGCTCAGTGGACTACGCAGGCTCTAGCCGTGGTCTGACCTCGACGAAGATCGTCGTCGCGGGTGGGTTCGGCGTGGGGAAGACGACCTTCGTCGGGGCCGTCTCGGAGATCCTTCCCCTGACGACCGAGGCCGTGATGACCGACGCCAGTGCGGGAATCGACGACCTCGGGCTCACACCGAACAAGACGACGACCACCGTCGCCATGGACTTCGGCCGCCTCTCGCTGGACCAGGACCTGATCCTGTACCTGTTCGGGACCCCCGGCCAGCACCGGTTCTGGTTCATGTGGGACGACCTCGTCCGGGGCGCCATCGGGGCCGTCGTGCTCGTGGACAGCCGCCGGCTGGCGGACTGCTTCCCGGCGATCGACTACTTCGAGGAGGCGCAGCTGCCCTTCCTGGTCGCGCTGAACGGCTGGGACGGCAGCTTCGTCCACACGGAGGACGAGGTCCGGGAGGCTCTGTCGCTCCCGCCGCACGTCCCCGTCGTGCGTACGGACGCGAGATCGAGGGACGCGGTCAAGTCGACGCTCATCAACCTGGTGGAGTACGTTCTGACGGTTCGTGCGGCGTACGGCCGGGCCCTCTGACGGGTTCTGGACGAGTTCCGCGCCACGGGCGCGGTTGGTTTTCGAGGGCGGCGCCTGACAAGGCGCCGCCCTCGTTCGTTCTCGGAGGAGTGACCTCCTTGCCGACGGGGCACAATTTGCTAATAAAGACAGCCTGATATTTGACCAATTAACGCCATACACCTCCCCCTTTAGGCTATTTGGGTACGGGTGTTCGGTTGGCCTCGCTGGTGTCGGTGTGCTGCAATTACCCTCGCCCGCGGGAAGTCTCTGGTGTCTCGTCTGTCACACTCGTGGAGAGGCTTCCCACCGCGCGCACATACGGCGAGAGGTTCGAAAGCCTGTGAGGACCAAAGACCCCCGGAGTGACCAGGGCCCGAGGACCGGAATTCCGGCTGAGCGCGAGCCTGGCGAGGGTAGCCGCTTCCGGTTACGGAACTGGCGTGTGCGGTCCCGGCTGGTCGCGCTGATCCTGGTCCCCACCCTGGCGGCGCTCCTGCTGGGCGGTCTCCGCGTGCTCACCTCGGTCAACACGGCCGCCGACTACCAGCGGGTCAACGACCTCGCGCGGCTCGTCGACTCCGTGGCCGTGCTCACCCACGAGCTTCAGACCGAACGGGACCGGGCGGCGTGGAACGCGGCCATCGGCCGGACCGACAAGGCCACCGCGACGGTGACCACCCAGATCGGCAAGGTGGACAGGGCGGCGGCGTCCGTCAGGCAGCTCGCCACCGATCTGCGGGCCAAGGTCGGAGGCCGCGCCGGCGACGAGATCGAGCACATCATCGGCAAGCTCGACAGCCTCGAGCCGCTCCGCGCCCAGGCCGTGCAGGGCAGCCTGCTGCCCGGCGCTGTGATCACCCAGTACACGCTCGTCGTCGACGACCTTCTGGCGTTGCAGGACGAGTTGGCCAAGGGCACGCAGGACGACCAGCTGGCCGCGATGTCGGTCACCCTGGCGGCTCTCGCCAAGGCCAAGGAGAACCTCTCCATCCAGCGGGGCCTGCTGACGACCGTCCTGCCGGTCCATCGGTTCGACCAGACGCAGCTGCAGGACTTCCTCGGTGCGGTGTCCGCCGAGAACAGCGAGCTGAACGCGTTCCGCAAGAGCGCGACGACACAGGAACGGGCCGACTTCGACAACACGGTCACCGGTAACAAGGTCGACCAGGCGGAGTTCCTCCGCACCCTCGTGCTCGACCGGGCCAACGCCGGCTTCTCGCTCGAGAACCTCGACTACACGGCCAAGGACGAGACCCGCGAGTGGTTCGACTCCGTGTCGGATCCCATCAACCGCATGCGGACCGTCGAGACCAAGCTGACCGCCTCGATCGTCGCCAGGAGCGCGACGCTGGGTGATGACGAGCAGCAGCGGGCGCTCATCGTCGGTGTCGCCGTGGCCGCGCTCCTGATCGCGGTCCTGCTCTTCACCACAGGCGTCGCGCGGTCGCTCGTCGGACCGCTGCGCCGCCTGCGCAGGGAGGCCCTGGAGATCGCCGGACGGCGTCTGCCCGACATGGTCCAGAAGCTGCGTGAGGCCGGTGAGGCGAGCGAGGCCCCGGCCATCGCCCCGATCGGCGTGGTCGCCCGCGACGAGATCGGTGAAGTCGCCCGGGCCTTCGACGAGGTCCACCGCGAAGCCGTACGACTGGCCGGTGACGAGGCCCGCCTGCGCAGCAACGTCAACTCGATGTTCGTCAACCTGTCGCGCCGCACGCAGACTCTGGTCGAGCGGCAGCTCTCGCTGATCGACGGCCTGGAGCAGGGCGAGCAGGACGAGGAGCGGCTCGGCAACCTGTTCAAGCTCGACCACCTGGCGACGCGCATGCGCCGCAACAGTGAGAACCTCCTGGTCCTCGCCGGTCAGGAACCCGCACGACGCTGGGGCCAGCCGGTCCCGGTCGTCGACGTGGTCCGCGCCTCGTTGTCGGAGGTCGAGAACTACGAGCGGGTGGACATCCAGGTGCAGTCCGGCGTGGCCGTGGTCGGACAGTCCGTCAACGACGTCGTCCACCTCGTCGCCGAGTTGGTCGAGAACGCGATCGCCTTCTCGTCGGGCGACACCAAGGTCACCGTCGCGAGCAATCTCATCGACGGCGGCGGCCTGATCATCTCGGTCAGCGACCTGGGCATCGGGATGTCGGGCGAGGAACTGGTCCAGGTGAACCACCGGCTCGCCAACCCGCCGGTCGTCGATGTCTCGGTCTCCCGCCGAATGGGCCTGTTCGTGGTCGGTCGCCTGGCGCTGCGTCACGGCATCCGGGTGCAGATGCGGACGCAGGAGTCCGGCGGCCTCACCGCCATGGTCCTGCTGCCCGAGTCGTTGCTGGCCGCCGCGGGTCCCGCGTACCCGGGCATGCCTCAGCCCGAGCTGACCAGCCCGATGCCCGCCCTTGGCGGCGGCAGCGGCGCCGGCCAGCTCGGCGCCCCGTCGTTGGGCGCGCCGGCGCTCGCCAGCCCCACCCCGTTCGAGGCGATGCCGCGGACGCCGGTGTTCGGAGCGGACGAGCCCAGTGTGGCCAGGAGCGGCGGTTTCGAGCGCGGGCCGTTCGAGACCTTCGCCCACGATCCGTTCGACCCCGCGCCGTTCCAGCGCGACAAAAAGGATGCGCTCCCGCGTGATCCCTTCGACCCCGCACCCTTCGAGCGTGGCCCGGAGCCGGATCCCTTCTCGCGCAACCCGCTCGACTCCGGCGCCTTCGACCGGGGCTCGTTCGAGCCGAACACCTTCGGGCAGGCCCGGGTCGGTGAGGCTCCCGTCGACACGCCGTGGCCGGGACACCTGCCTCCGCCGGGAAGCCAGTCGTGGCCGGGGCAGAAGCAGGAGAACGGCGGCTGGCCGGGACGGTCCGGCCGGGGTCCCCACCAGGGGGATGTCGACAACACGGGTCCGCTGCCGGTGGTGCGGAACTCGCCAATGGAGGCGGAGGAGGAGTTCTTGCCGATCTTCGCGGCTGTGGAGTCCGACTGGTTCAAGAAGGTTGACACGCAGGTCGAGAAGACGGACTCCGACGATCAGGCGGAGACCAAGGCGTGGTCGTCCCCTGCCGACGCCGGTTGGCAGGCGGCCAAGGCGGCCAGCGAGCCCGCGCTCGGAGGCGTGACCGCTTCGGGGCTGCCCAAGCGCGTGCCCAAGGCGAACCTGGTGCCCGGCTCGGCCACCGGCTCCGCTCCCGAGTCCGCAGTGGCTCCCGTGACCTCGCCACCACCCGCGCTGTCGCCCGATCGGGTGCGGAGCAGGCTTTCCAGCTTCCAGCAGGGAGTCCGGCAGGCGCGGGCGGCCAAGGGAAACGCGAATGAGGAAATGGGCTACCCCGGGGCGGTGCCACTGGGCGAGAACGGTGCCCACGGCACTGAGAAGGAGGACCGATGAGGGAAATGAGCCAGGCCGCACGCGGCATCAACTGGTTGATCACCGATTTCGTCAACAACGTGCCCGGAGTGGCGCACACCGTCGTGGTGTCGGCGGACGGATTGCCCTTGGCGTACTCCGACGGGTTTCCGAAGGACCGCGCGGATCAGCTGGCTGCGGTGGCCGCCGGCTTGATCAGCTTGACCCAGGGAGCCTCCCGGGTCTTCGAGGGCGGCCCGGTGACCCAGACGGTCGTCGAGATGCAGCGGGGCCTACTGTTGATCATGTCGATCAGTGACGGGTCCTGTCTCGCGGTGCTGGCCTCGGCCGACTCCGACATGGGTTTGGTGGCCTATCAGATGACGTTGCTGGTCGAGCGTGCGGGCCAGGTGCTGACGCCGGCGGTTCGCGCCGAGCTTCAGGCGTCTCATCCGAGGTGACGAGAAGTTCGAAGCGGTCGAGCCTAAGGCGGAAAGCGGCCTGAAAGCGAGGCGGCCAGGGGGGTCAGGGAGTTCCCGAGCGAACAGGTCAGGAGGACGTTGTGGCAGGCGGCGGCTGGAGCAACGAGCCATATCCGCCGGTGGACGACGCCCACCGGTACTACGGCGGCACGAACCCGGTTCCATCGGCTCCGCCCCCTGCGGCGGAGCGCAGCTCACTTGTACGCCCCTACGCGGTGACCGGGGGGCGGACGGCCCCCCGCCTCCAGCTCGCCATGGAGGCACTCGTGTCCTCCGCCACGTCGATTCACCAGGATCTGTCCATCCTCACCCCGGAGCGTCAGGCGATCAGCCAGCTCTGCCGTCAGGTGCGGTCGGTGGCGGAGATCTCCGCCCTGCTGCGGATGCCGCTGGGTGTGGTGCGTGTGGTGGTCGGGGACATGGCGGCGGAAGGGCTGGTGCACGTGCACCAGCCGCAGCTGGACGCGGGTAAGCCGGATCTGAACTTGCTGGAAAGGGTGCTCAGTGGACTTCGCAGGCTCTAGTCGTGGGCTGACTTCGACGAAGATCGTTGTTGCCGGTGGTTTCGGTGTGGGCAAGACGACCTTCGTCGGAGCGGTGTCGGAGATCGTCCCGCTGACGACCGAGGCGGTGATGACCGACGCCTCGGCGGGCATCGACGATGTCGGATTGACGCCGCACAAGACCACGACGACGGTGGCGATGGACTTCGGCCGTGTGTCGCTGGACCAGGATTTGATCCTGTATCTGTTCGGAACACCCGGTCAGCACCGGTTCTGGTTCATGTGGGACGACCTGGTCCGTGGGGCGATCGGCGCCGTGGTGCTGGTGGACACGCGGCGGCTGGCCGACAGTTTTCCCGCGGTCGACTATTTCGAAGAGGCCCAGTTGCCGTTCGTCGTGGGCCTCAACGGCTTCGGCGGTCACCACCCGCACAGTGAGAACGAGGTGCGCGAGGCGCTCTCCCTCTCGTCGCACGTCCCGGTCGTCCGGACCGACGCCCGCGACCGGGACTCGGTCAAGGGCACGCTCATCACGCTCGTCGAGCACGCGCTGACCATGCGGGTCGCCGTCCCCGACGGGAACCGCGCGTAGTCGTCAGCCGACGTCCGGGCCGAGAGCGCCCGTGGCTGGGCACGACGTCCCCGGCTCACCTCCCGGGGGCGCCGGAGTATAGGCGATCTTGTCCGCTATTGTTCCCGCCATGACTAGCGTTTCGGGCCCACTTTCGGATGCTCCCGCCGTCGGGACCCCGCCGCGGGAGATCGCAGGTGGCCCGTCATTTGAGGGCTCGGGGCAGCGCCGCCTGAGAGCGGTGGCCGTGTGGCTGCCCGCCCTCGCCGCCCTCGCGATCGGCGGGTGGGGGATCACCGTTCCCTCCCTGTGGCGAGACGAGTCCGTAAGCGCAGTCGTCGCTCGTTCGCCGTTGTCGTACATGCGGCAGTTGATGGGCGACATCGACGCCGTCCACGCCCTTTACTATCTGCTTCTGCGACCGTTCGCCGCTTTCGGAGGATCCGAGTTCCTGCTGCGCCTTCCGTCGCTGATCGCGTTCGCCGGTACCGCGTATGGGATCGCCGTGCTGGGCCGCCGGCTTGTCGGGCCGATGGCAGGGTTGTACGGCGGCCTCCTCTACGCGCTCCTCCCCATGGCGAGCCGATACGCCCAGGAGGTCAGGAGTTACGCGATCGTCAGCTTCGTCGCCGTACTTGCGACATGGCTGCTGATCGACGCGCTGGACAGCCCCTCGAGGCGGCGGTATGTCGTATATGCGGTGAGTGTTGTCCTGCTCGGATGGTTCCACCTCTACGCTCTGCTGCTGATCGGCGTCCATGCCGTCGCCGTATGGACGGCCCGGCCCCGCCGCGTCCTGCCCTGGGTCCTCGCCGTCGCAGGTGCCGGGATCGCACTCGTGCCGCTCGTGGTCGTGGCCTCGGGCCAGCGCGAGACGCAGTTGTTCTGGCTCCATCCGCCGAATTTCGAGGACCTGACCGCGTTCCTGGAGGAGATCGCCGGAAACACCGCGGCCGCTGTGGTCCTGTTCTCACTGGTGGCCTGTGGTGTGTGGTGGTCTCGCCGGATCCCGATCGTGGCCCTATGGGCGTTCGCTCCGATTCTGGCGTCGTTCCTGATCTCGCAGGTGTATCCGGTCTACGACCCGCGCTACGTGCTGTTCGTGGTCCCGGCCATCGCGCTGCTCGCGGGGATCGGCGTGCATGGGGTCACCACGTCGCTCCGTGGGCACATCGCCGTCCCGATCATCGCTTTCGTGCTGGTCGGGGCGTTGACCTTCAGCGCTCACGTGGCGATCAGGGAACCGGCGGGCCGCCCGGACGACTTGCGGTCACTGTCCGCGGTGCTGGGTGCGGAGCAGCGGCCAGGTGACGGCGTCCTGTTCGCGCCGCTGCGGTACCGCTTGTTCGTGACCGTGTACGGGGAGCCCTTCCGGAACCTGATCGATCTGACCAACGCGCCCGGGACATACGAGCCGCGGACGGCTGATCAGTTCACGGCGGCGGCCGCCAGCGTGGATCGGGTGTGGCTGGTCGCACCCCCTGCCGGGCCGAGGAACATCGGGGACCCGCGTTTTGTCGAGCTCCGCCGCGACTTCAAGTTCGTGTCGAACAGATCGTTCGGCTATACCCGTCTAGCCCTATACGTCAGAAACAACCGCTGACTCCGGAGGCGCGTTCCTGCTCCTGACTGCTCGCCGGCGCGCGATTCTCCTCCGCACAGGCCGCATCAGACCGTGTCGGCTCCCGTCCAAGGCGCCTGCGGCCGATGATGTGATCGCGGCGGCTCGGGCGCGCAGGCCGTCTGGACGGATAGGCTGGGGGACGCGACGCTTAGTCCACCGACTGTTCACTTGCTTCGAGGCTGGCCAATCACGTGTTCGAGACCCTTTCCGACCGGCTGACTTCGGTCTTCTCCTCCCTTCGGTCCAAAGGCAGGCTTTCCGACGCCGACATCGACGCGACCTGCCGCGAGATTCGCATCGCGCTGCTCGAGGCGGACGTCGCTCTGGCGGTCGTCAAGGACTTCGTGGCGCGGATCAAGGAGCGAGCCCGCGGAGCCGAGGTCTCCCAGGCGCTGAACCCCGCCCAGCAGGTCGTGAAGATCGTCAACGACGAGCTGATCGAGATCCTCGGCGGCGAGACACGGCGGTTGCGCTACGCCAAGACGCCGCCCACCGTCGTGATGCTCGCCGGCCTCCAGGGCTCGGGTAAGACGACCCTCGCGGGCAAGCTGGCCAAGTGGCTGCGGGACCAGGGGCACGCTCCTCTGCTCGTCGCCTGTGACCTCCAGCGTCCCAACGCGGTTCAGCAGTTGTCGGTCATGGCCGAGCGGGCCGAGGTGGCCGTCTTCGCGCCCGAGCCGGGCAACGGAGTCGGGGACCCGGTCGAGGTCGCCAGGCAGTCGATCGAGCACGCCAGGCGTCAGCAGCACGACGTGGTCATCGTCGACACCGCAGGACGGCTTGGCATCGACCAGGAGCTGATGCGGCAGGCCGCCGACATCAGGGATGCGATCAGCCCCGACGAGGTGCTGTTCGTGGTCGACGCGATGATCGGTCAGGACGCCGTCAGCACCGCCCAGGCGTTCATGGACGGGGTCGGCTTCGACGGGGTCGTCCTCACCAAGCTCGACGGCGACGCCCGCGGCGGCGCCGCCCTGTCCGTCCGGCACGTCACCGGCCGCCCGATCATGTTCGCGTCGACCGGTGAGAAGCTCGCCGACTTCGACGCGTTCCACCCGGACCGCATGGCGGGCCGGATCCTCGACATGGGTGACATCCTCACCCTGATCGAGCAGGCGCAGAAGACGTTCGACGAGCAGGAAGCCGCCAAGATGGCGGAGAAGCTCGTCTCCGGGGACGGTTTCACGCTCGACGACTTCCTCGAGCAGATGATGATGGTCCGCAAGATGGGCCCCATCAAGAACCTCCTCGGCATGATGCCCGGAATGGGGCAGATGCGGGACCAGCTCAACCAGGTCGACGACCGTGACCTGGACCGCATCGCCGCGATCATCCGCTCGATGACCCCCGGCGAGCGTGCGGAGCCGAAGCTGATCAACGGCTCGCGCCGCGCCCGCATCGCGAAGGGCTCCGGCGTGACCGTCACCGAGGTGAGCGGCCTCGTGGTCCGCTTCTTCGAGGCGCAGAAGATGATGAAGCGGATGAGCCAGGGCATGGGCATCCCGGGCCTTCCGGGAGGTCGCAACAAGGCGCAGAAAGCGCAGAAGGCCAAGAAGGGCCGCCGGGTGAGCGGTGACCCACGCAAGGCGGGCCAGCCCAAGTCCGGAGCGGGAGCCGGCGCCGGGGCGGAGGAGACGGCCCAGCCTCGAGGCGGCGGCGTGCTCGGCAATCTGCAGCTTCCGCCCGGGTTCGACCCGTCCAAGTTCAAGCTGCCCGGCCAGTAGCGGGCGCCTCTCCGGCCCCCGATCCGCGTCCGAGGGCGGGCCGGAAGCGTCCCGATCACGAATTCTTCGACGTCACATCGGCCGCGATTGGCCGAGCACCCGCACGCGTCTGGCAGAATGTCTAGCTGGAACATCGTGACTTGGCGGGTGCCCTCTCACCCCCGCCTGTCGCGTCTGTCCCTCGGGCGGGCTCCCATCGTGCCCCACTCGATGAGACACCGCTCACCCACGCTCTAATGCAGGAGAGACCACACCCGTGGCAGTCAAGATCAAGCTCAAGCGGCTCGGCATGATCCGCAACCCGCAGTACCGCATCGTCGTCGCCGACAGCCGGACCAAGCGTGACGGCCGGGCGATCGAGGAGATCGGTCTGTACCACCCGAAGGAGAACCCCTCGCGCATCGAGGTGAACTCCGAGCGGGCGCAGTACTGGCTGGGCGTCGGCGCGCAGCCGACCGACCCGGTCCTCAAGCTCTTCAAGCTGACCGGCGACTGGCAGAAGTTCAAGGGCGAGGCCGCTCCGGCGCCGCTCCTGGTCGCCGAGCCGAAGGCCGACCGTCACGCCGCCTACGAGGCCGCGGCAAAGGAGACGCTGTCCAGCGACACCGGCGCCGCCACCACGCCGAAGAAGGCAAAGAAGCCGGCCAAGGCCGAAGAGACCACTGAGGCGCCCGCCGCCGAGGAGAAGCCGGAAGGCGGGTCCTGAGGTGCTCGAGGAAGCCCTCGAGCATCTGGTGAAGGGCATCGTCGAGCATCCCGACGAAGTCCGGGTCCGAGCCCGGCGCATCCGCACCGGGCGCGTCCTCGAGGTTCGGGTACATCCCGAGGACCTCGGCAAGGTCATCGGCCGCGGGGGCCGTACGGCGAAGGCGCTGCGCACCGTGGTGACCGCCCTGGCCGACGGCAAGTACGTCCGGGTCGACCTGGTCGATCTGGACGAGGCCCGCTGAGTAGAACCGTACGGCCGGGGGACCCTCACACAGGGGGTCCCCCGGTTCGTTTTCCGGGGCCGTGACGACGTCGCGACCGAGGTTTCACAGACGTTCGGAGGAAGGCGACAAGTGCAGCTAGTCGTGGGCAGGATCGGCCGGCCGCACGGAGTGCGGGGCGAGGTCACGGTCGAGGTGCGCACCGACGACCCCGATCTGCGTTTCGCCCCCGGTACGGCTCTCGCCACCGATCCCGCGAGCCGTGGGCCGCTCGTCGTCGAGCGGGTTCGCTGGAACGCGGGCATCCTGCTGCTCGCCGTCGCCGGCGTGCGCGACAGGGACGCGGCCGAGTCGCTGCGCGGCACGTTATTGGTGGTCGACTCCGCCGACATCCCCGCGCTGGACGATCCGGACGAGTTCCACGACCACGAGCTCATCGGCCTCTCCGTGGTGACGACCGACGGGGTGAACGTGGGCGAGGTCGCCGAGGTCCTCCACCACGGCCAGGACCTGCTGGTGGTGCGCCGTCCGGACCGGGACGAGGTCTACGTGCCGTTCGTCAAGGCCCTCGTGCCCGAGATCGACCTCGAGAAGGGCCTGCTCGTCGTGGACGCCCCACAGGGCCTGTTCGATCTGGGCGAGGCGGAGTAGGAGGCCGGGACCGTGCGCGTCGACATCATCTCGATCTTTCCGGAGTACTTCGCACCGCTTGACGTCTCGCTCGTGGGCAAGGCCCGTGAGCGCGGCACCCTCGACATCCGGCTCCACCAGCTCCGCGACTGGACCCGGGACGTTCACAAGACCGTCGACGACACTCCGTACGGCGGCGGCCCCGGCATGGTGATGAAGCCGGAGATCTGGGGCGAGGCGATCGACGCCGTGGTCGAGCAGGGCCGGCCGGAGGCCGACCCGGCCGCGCTGCCGCGGATGATCGTGCCGACGCCGAGCGGCCGGCCGTTCACCCAGGAAGTGGCGCTGGACTACGCCAAGGAGCCCTGGCTGCTGTTCACCCCCGCCCGCTACGAGGGCATCGACTCCCGCGTCATGGCCGAGTACGGCTCCCGCCTGCGGGTCGACGAGGTCAGCATCGGCGACTACGTCCTGGCGGGGGGAGAGGCCGCCGTGCTCGTCATCGTGGAGGCCGTCGGCCG
The DNA here is from genome assembly GCF_016863295.1 of Planotetraspora phitsanulokensis. Classification (GTDB taxonomy): domain Bacteria; phylum Actinomycetota; class Actinomycetes; order Streptosporangiales; family Streptosporangiaceae; genus Planotetraspora; species Planotetraspora phitsanulokensis. The sequence continues at coordinate 59,947 of NZ_BOOP01000014.1, read as the reverse complement.
CCTGCTGCCGGGGGTCCTGGGCAACGCGTGCTCGGTCGCGGACGACTCCTTCGCCCCCGGGGCGATGGCCAACCTGCTGGAAGGCCCCGTCTACACCAAGCCGCCCGTGTGGCGCGGCCACGAGGTGCCGGAGATCCTTCTGTCGGGCCACCACGGCAAGATCGCCCGGTGGCGCCGTGACGAGGCGTTCCGCCGTACCTCGGACAAGCGGCCGGAGCTCCTCGCGAGACTCGACTCCGACGCCCTGGACGCACACGACAGGCGGGTTCTGGAAGAGCTGGAACGGAAGGCTTCCGGCGACGCGTTTCGCACGGGGCCGGAAGATATGGCAAACTGAATCGCTGCTGCCGATTTTCGTTGTGGCGGCGTGATCCGGGCGAGGCCCGGTCCACAAGCAGTACGTAGCAAGCAGTACGTAGCAAGTCAGACGTATCAAGCCAAGCGTGCGTGTCCCCCTCGCTGCCGACCTTCCCGGATCGGCCGGGCGGACCTCCGCGCGCCCATGTCAAGAGGAACCAGCTGCCATGCACACGCAGATCCAGGAGCTCGAGAAGGCCGCTCTCCGGAGCGACGTACCGGCGTTCCGCCCCGGTGACACGCTGGAGGTCCACGTCCGCGTCGTCGAGGGCAACCGGTCCCGTATCCAGGTGTTCAAGGGATTCGTCCTGCGCCGCCAGGGCGGTGGCGCCCGTGAGACGTTCACCGTGCGTAAGGTCAGCTACGGCGTCGGCGTCGAGCGCACCTTCCCGGTCCACAGCCCGGTGATCGAGAAGATCACCGTGGTCACCCGCGGCGACGTCCGCAGGGCGAAGCTTTACTACATGCGCGACCTGCGCGGCAAGGCCGCCCGCATCCGCGAGAAGCGCGACGCGCTGCCCGCCAAGTAGACCAGGCGATGACGATGGCCCGTGCCAGGTGGCGCGGGCCATTTTCTTTTTGCCGGTGATGCCGAGTCCCCTGCGGTGGCTGCCAGGGACATCATTTAGGCTCAGCAGGGTTGACTAACGAGGGGCAGGGGTTCGAAGTGCACCTGCCTGCCGAGGACGGGGTGGACGTGGTCGCGGAAGACACCCAGCAGGCCGCCAAGGGCGGCGAGGGGAAGAAGGGCTCTTTCTGGCGGGAGTTGCCCGTCCTGATCGTGGTCGCGCTACTTCTCGCGCTGCTCATCAAGTCGTTCGTGGTGCAGGCCTTCTACATCCCCTCCGAATCGATGGAGGACACCCTTCTCAAGAACGACAGGGTGCTCGTCAACAAGCTCGTCTACCACGTCCGCGACATCGAGCGCGGCGACGTCGTGGTGTTCAGCGGGGTGGACTCCTGGGATCCCGAGGTCCAGCTGGAGGAGCCGTCGAACCCCGTGGCGGCGTTCTTCCGCTGGGTCGGCACGGCGTTCGGCGTCGTCCCGGGTGAGAAGGACTACATCAAGCGGGTGATCGGCGTCCCCGGCGACACGGTCAAGTGCTGTGACGCCAAGGGCCGCATCACGGTCAACGGCACCGCGATCGACGAGCAGGGCTACCTCTATCCGGGCGACCAGCCCTCTCAGAGCGACTTCGAGGTGACGGTGCCTCCGGACCGCCTCTGGGTGATGGGCGACCACCGGTCGGTCTCCCTCGACTCCCGGTCGCACGTCGGCGACCCCGGCGGCGGGACCATCCCGATCGACAAGGTGATCGGGCGGGCGTTCGTGATCGTCTGGCCGTTCGACCGGGCGAAGATCCTGCCGATCCCCGACACCTTCTCCCAGCCCGCCCTCCAGGCCGCGGCCGGCGCCGCGCCCCTGGCCGCGGGGTTCGTCGGAGCGGTGCCGCTGGTCCTGCTGCGCCGTCGCTTCACCAGGCGATAGCCGGCACGCCATGGCCGAAGAGAAGGATCCTCCGGCCGCGAAACGCTCGGGAACCCGCGAGTCGATCCTGTTCCTGCTGGGCGGTGTCGCCGTGGCCGTGCTCGTCCACATGTTCGCGCTGCAGTCGTTCTACATCCCGTCCGAGTCCATGGAGAACACCCTCCTCGTCAACGACCGTGTGCTGGTGAACAAGCTCGCCTACCGGTTCGGCGACGTGGAACGCGGTGACATCGTCGTCTTCAAGGGCTGGACGGGTGAGGACACCATCAAGCGGGTGATCGCCAAGGGCGGGGACACCGTGAAGTGTTGCGACGCGCGCAACCGGATCACGGTCAACGGCACCCCGCTCGATGAACAGGGCGGTTACGTGTATCCCGGCGCCTCTCCCTCGGATCGGCCTTTCGACGTGACCGTGCCCGCGGGCCGACTCTGGCTGATGGGCGATCATCGCGACGACTCTCAGGACTCCCGGGCGTTCATCACCGACGGTCATGAGGGGACGATCTCGGAGGGCGACGTGATCGGCCGGGCCTTCGTCCTCTACTGGCCGTTTTCCCGGGGGACCTTCCTGTCTCCTCCAGCGACTTTCTCGGCGATTCGCTGAGCCGACCTGCGGCTGCTCCGATCGAGTCCGCTCTCGCCGTATCGTGACGCCCGAATGGAGCGTAATCTGCTTGTCGTCATGACAGCTGCGTATCGCCCGCGTCCCAGTGTCGTACGGCGGGATTCGGGACTCTACGGCTACGAGCGTGCTCTCGCCCGACGAGGGCTCACGCCGGTCGCCGGAGTGGACGAGGCCGGGCGGGGAGCCTGCGCCGGGCCGCTGGTGGTCGCCGCCGTCGTGCTGGGCCGAGATATCGATGGCCTGACCGACTCCAAACTCCTGGCCGAGCCGGTACGTGAACGCCTGTACGATCAAGTGCTCGCCTCGGCCAAGGCCGTGAGCGTCGTGGTGATACCTCCGGAGGAGATCGACACGCGCGGCCTGCACAAGTGCAACATCGCGGGCATGCGCAGGGCCGTGGCCGGTTTGGAGCTCGACCTCGGGTACGTGCTGATCGACGGTTTCCCCGTCCCCGGCCTCCCTGTACCGTCGCTCGCGGTGTGGAAAGGTGATCAGGTCGCGGCCTGTGTGGCTGCCGCGTCGATCGTGGCCAAGGTGACCAGGGATCGCATGATGCACGCTCTGGACGGCGTCCACCCCGAGTACGGCTTCGCGGAGCACAAGGGGTACGTCACTCCCGCTCATCGGCGGGCTTTGGGCGTACACGGACCGACCGCGCATCATCGGTTCTCGTTCGTGACGGTGGCGAGGGTGACTCGTGGCTCGCCGCTCCGGGATGCGAGCCCGTGGGCCAGGCAGGATGGGGACATGCGCGAGAATGAGGTAGGGGCCGGTGTCGTCTGAAAGGGCGATCTCGACGGGGAGTGGAAGAGGAGGACCGGGATGAGCGCGGAGGATCTCGAGAAATACGAGACCGAGATGGAGTTGCAGCTCTACCGGGAGTACCGCGACGTGGTCGGGCTGTTCACCTACGTCGTCGAGACCGAGCGGCGCTTCTACCTGACCAACTCCGTGGATCTCGACGTCCGTACGGCTGAGAACGGGGATGTCTTCTTCGACGTGAAGATGCAGGACGCCTGGGTCTGGGACATGTACCGCCCGGCCAGGTTCGTCAAGAACGTCCGGGTCGTCACCTTCAAGGACGTCAACGTCGAAGAACTGGCCAAGCCCGATCTCGAGATGCCCAAGGAGGGCTTCTCCAACTGACGTCCCCGCTCACGCTGGTTTTCCACAGAGCGGGGTTCGGCGGCCTCCGGCCATGGCCGTTCGCCGCAGGCTTCTGCCATGCGTCGAGCCCCAGCCGCCGGCTTCTTGATCGTCTTTGATCCGCTGGTCTCCTGTGCCGTCGCGGCTCTGCCCTTGGTCATGGCTCTGCTGGGCGTCCTGGCTGTGATCACTGGCGGGCTGGTCACTGGCGGGCTGGTCACCGTCGGGCTGGTCACCGTCGGGGTGGTGGGCGTCCCGCAGCCTGCGGCCGCCGAGGCCGACCCGTCCGGCTGGCGATGGCCGGTGGGAGGCGGGCGTGCCGTGACCAGGCACTTCGACCCTCCGGCTCAGCCCTGGCTCGCCGGGCATCGGGGGGTCGACGTCGCGGCGCGGCCGGGCACCGAGGTCCGTGCCGCCGGGGCCGGGACCGTCGGATTCGCCGGATCAGTCGGCGGCAGGGGCGCCGTCACGATCGTCCATCCGGGTGGCCTGCGGACCACCTACCTGCCGATCCGTCCCACGGTGCGGCCGGGCCACGCCGTCGCGGCGGGGGAGGTGATCGGCGTCCTGGAGGACGTGACGGGCCACTGCCGGGAGGCATGCCTGCATTGGGGGCTTCTACGGGGAGAGATCTACCTCGATCCGCTCCTCCTGTTCGGCGCCGGCCAGGTGCGCCTGTTGCCGCGATGGGGAGACGTCCCGGCCTCCCGGCCCGCTCCTCGAGTCTGGATGCACGTGCCCCCTCGCGCCGCCGAGCGGCCATGGCCGCCGTCAGGCCTGCCAGATCGTCATGCAGGGGTCCTGCGGTCGGTCGCCGCGTCGGGCTGGCCGGGCGGTCGTATGGCGGCTACGAGGGTGGCCGCCGAGTCGGGCCTGCGAGGTTCTGACGTGGTGCCGGCGGGGACGGCGGCCGCCTTTCTGGCCGGACTCCTGGTCATGCGCCGAGCTGTACGCCGAACCGTGCGCCGAGCCCCCGGGCGGGAATCCCTGTCGTCGGACGGCCTGATCGCAGGAGCGGTCAGGCCCGGGGGTGAGCCTGGCGGTAGGCGGTTCTGAGCCGCTCGATCGAGACGTGGGTGTAGACCTGGGTGGTGGCCAGAGAGGCGTGGCCGAGCATCTCCTGGACGCTACGCAGGTCCGCGCCGCCTTCCAGCATGTGCGTCGCGGCCGTGTGGCGGAGCCCGTGCGGGCCCATGTCCGTGCTCTCGGCCCGGTTCAGGCGGGCGTGCACCACCCGCCGCACGGTGCCCTGATCGATGCGGCCTCCCCTGACGCCGAGGAACAGAGCGGGGCTGGTGCCTTCGCGGATCCACAACGGACGGCCCCGGACGCACCAGGCGTCGAGGGCATGGAGCGCCGGGAGCCCGAAAGGCACCGTGCGCTCCTTGCGTCCCTTGCCCATCACCCGCAGGGTCGTGCGCTCGCGGTCGACGTCGTCCACGTCGAGGCCGCACAGTTCGCTCACGCGGACGCCCGTGGCGTACAGCACCTCCATGATCGCCCGATCGCGCAGGTCCTTGGGGTCGCCGGGCCCGTCGAGGGCGAGCACGGCCTCGGCCTCGGCCTGGTCGAGGACGGCGGGCAACGATCGGGTCGACTTCGCGGTGCCCAGGAGCAACCCGGGGTCGACGGCCAGCCAGCCCCGCCGATGGCAGAAGGCCGTGAAGACCCGGGCGCAGGCGGTGCGGCGGGCGAGCGTCGCGCGGGAACGGCCCGCCTGATGCTGGTCGCCGAGCCATTCCCGCAGGGCGGTGACGTCCAGGGTGGCGAGGGTTTCATGACCGGCGGCGCGCAGGTGGCCCAGAAGCGACGTGACGTCCCCGATGTACGCCCGCACCGTGTGCGGAGAAAGATCCCTCTCCAGGCGCAGATGACGCTCGAACAGGGTCAGGACGGCCTCCGCCGTCTCCCCGGAGCCGTGGACCACGATGTCGCCGGTCATGACCTCCATGCTAACGAGCGTGATCTCCCCGGCCCCGGAGATCGGCCTGCCGCCGCAGCCGCCATCCACGATCGACCGGCTCGACGAAACCGGCCGCGGCGAGGCCGCCGAGACACCCGATCGCCGTAGTGAGGTCGACTCCGGCCTCGACGGCGATCACGGCGGTGCCCGCGCCTCCGCGCGCGGGCACGGCCTCGAGCACGCGCCGGGTCTCGTCGTTCAGTTCGTCGCGCGGCAGGGACGGGCCGCGACGCTCAGGCGCGAGGTCGGCGCCCAGCGAGCCGACAAGATCGATCACCTCGTCGCTCGAGGTCACGCACACCGCCTTGCCCGAACGGATCAACATGTGGCATCCCTCGGACGTCGCGGCAGTGATCGGCCCGGGCACGGCCATCAGATGCCTGTTCAGCCCGGCCGCGTGCGTTGCGGTGTTGAGCGCGCCGCTGCGGAGGGCCGCCTGCACGACGATCGTGCCGCGCGACAGCGCGGCGATCACCCGGTTCCTGACCAGGAAACGCGGCCGCGTTGGATGGGCGCCGGGTGGCCACTCGCTGACGACCACCCCCTGGGATCGGACCACGCGGAAGAGGTCCTCGTGGGCGCGGGGATAACACTGGTCGACTCCGCAGGCCAGCGTGGCCACCGTGGGCGAGCCGCCCCCGAGGGCCCCGCGATGTGCCGCAGCATCGATGCCGTAGGCGCCGCCGCTCACGACCGTCCACCCGCGGCCGCTGAGCTCCGACGCGAGTTGGGCGGCCACCTGGACGCCATAGGGCGTCGCGGCCCTCGCACCGACGATCGCGACCGACCGCAGGCAGGCGAAGCGCAGGTTCGCCCGGCCGTTCACCCACAACCCGAAGGGCCGGGCATCACCGAGATCGTCCAGCTGGGTGGGCCACTCGGAATCGCCGGGAATGACCAGCCGGGCTCCGCGCTCCCGCCCCATCGTCAGATCGGCGTCCGGGTCGGTGAAGCGGGCGGCCCAGGCCGCGACCAGTCGAGCCAGATCCGGCCGCCGCCCCGATCGGTCGGCCCTCTCCGTCTCCTTCGCGGCGAAATCCGGATCCAGCGACCCTCGGCAGGCTTGCTCCAGCGCTCGCTGAGGCCCGCACCAGGCGATCAGGCGGCCCATGACCGGATCGCCCGCTTCGGCCATCCGCATGAGCGCGACCCTCGCCGTTCGCTCGTCCTCGCGCGTCTCGGTGTCGGGTGGCGTCTCCATCACTCCGCCCCCAGCCACATCCCCAGCGCCGCCGACGTCTCGGCCTCACCGGGGCGGTCCCTGCCCTCGAGGTCGGCGAGCGTCCAGGCGACGCGCAGGATTCGGTCGAGCCCGCGCGTGCTGAGCGTGCCGTTGTCGAGCCCTCGATGCAGGGGAGCGAGCGCGCCGCCCGGCAGCCGGAACTCGTGGTGCAGCGCCGCCGACGACACTTCAGCGTTGGTCTGCCACGGCGTGCCCGCCAGACGTTTCGCGGCGCGTTCGCGGGCGAGGAGCACACGTTCGGCCACCACGGCGCTGGACTCGGCGAACCGCCGGTCGGCGAGCAACTCGGCCCGGGTCGCCCGCCCGACCCTGATCTTCACGTCGACACGGTCCAGCAAGGGGCCGGACAGCCGGGCGAGATAACGCCGCCGCATGGTCGGCGTGCAGTCGCACGCGTTTTCCGGCGAGCCGTTCCGTCCGCACGGGCAGGGATTAGCGGCCAGGACCAGCATGAAACGCGCGGGGAAGGTGACCGTGCTCATCGCCCGGGAGATCGTCACCGTGCCCGATTCGAGGGGCTGCCGGAGCGAGTCGAGCACCCCCGATCCGAATTCGGGGGCCTCGTCGAGAAAAAGCACCCCCCGGTGCGAGAGCGACACCGCGCCGGGCCGTACCAGGCCGCCCGCGCCGCCGCCGACGACGGCCGCCACGGTCGCCGTGTGGTGCGGCGCCATGAAGGGGGGCCGGGTGAGCAGCGGGCGGCCGCGGGGGAGAGTGCCCGCGACCGAGTGGATCGCGGTGACCTCCAGGGCCTGGTCCTGGGGGAGCGCGGGCAGTAGCGTCGGCAGCCGCTCCGCGAGCATCGTCTTGCCGGTGCCCGCGGGACCGAGCATCCACAGGTTGTGCCCTCCCGCCGCGCACACCTCCAGCGCCTTGCGGCCCATGGGCTGGCCCGCGACGTCGCGCAGGTCGACCTCCGGGGCGCCGTAGGGCCGGCAATCGGAGGGCGTTCCGCCGCGACGGCCCCGGACGGCCCCGCCGGCTCTTCCACGGGCCCCTCCGGCGGTCGTCTCGGGGCCGCCGGTCACGGGCGGTTCGTCGGCGTCCAGGGAGGCGGCGTCGGCGACGATCGCCAGACTGTGGAGGTCGCCTGAGCGGAGCCAGCCCACCAGTTCGGACAGGGTGGCGACCGGCACCACGGTCAGGCCGGGCACCAGGGACGCCTCGGCCGCGTTGAGCGAGGGCACCACGACGGTGCGTGCCCCCGCCTCCACCGCGGACAACACGGCGGGCAGCACGCCTCTGACCGGCCGCACGCGGCCGTCCAGCCCGAGCTCGCCGAGGAACACCGGTTCGGCGACCCTCTGGGCCGGGACTGCGCCCGCCGCGCCGAGGACCGCGATCGCGATGGCCAGGTCGAAGCTCGACCCCCGCTTCGGGAGGCTCGCGGGGAACAGGCTGACCGTCACCCGCGCGTCCGGCCATTTGAAGCGGCTGTTGATCAACGCGGAGCGGACCCGCCCGCGGGACTCGCTGATCGCGGTGTCCAGGAGGCCGATGAAGTGTGTGCCGACCGCTCCGGGGCCCACGTCGGCCTCGACCTCGATCATGTGCCCGGTCACGCCCACCAGGGCGACGCATCGTGTCTTCGCCACGGTCATCTCAGATCACCCCGCGCTCGTGACGGAGGGAGAAGTCGCCCGCGAACCGCTCCAGGGCGATCACGTCGACCCGCACCGAGTCGAACCGCTCCGTCTGGGTCGCCAGCCACAGCCGCGCCAGCGAGCGAAGCCGCATCAGCTTGTCGTGTGTGACCGCCTCGAACGCCGTGCCGTGGCGCCGGCTCGAACGGGTCTTCACCTCGACGACGACCATCGCGCTCCCGTCGCGCGCGACGATGTCGATCTCTCCCTCGGGACAGCGCCAGTTGCGCGCCAGGACGCTCATGCCCCGCGCCACCAGAAAGTCCGCGGCGAGCTGCTCGCCGTATCTGCCCAGCTGATCTTTCGCGGCCAATGGGACCACCTCCGGCCCCAGACCTTCCTGCCGGCGGCCCAGGCAGGGAGGAGCCGAACCGGATTCTGTGGATACGACCCTTCATCCACAGGCACGCGGACTCGGCGACGACATCGGCATGAGGGCGTGCGAGCATGACGCCTATGGCGATCAACGTCCAGGGCGGGTCACTAGGGGCGCGCCGGCGGTGGTGCTGCTCGCCCGCCTGGCGTCCGGCGTCGGCCATGGGTGAAATGGGGAGAAGCCCCGGCTCATCCCGGACATGGGCCGAACCAGGGCGCTGGGCGACCCGCGGCCGGAGGAACTGCTCTCGTTGTGGTCATGCGGCGCTTCTGGCTGTGGACAGATCTGTGGGTAACCGGGGAAGGCTGTGGACGACGCCGGGGATCTTGTGGACGTCGGGGAGGGGGGACATCCGTGATCGCGAGCTTGATCAAGCGGCTGGGTGAGGACACGGGGGTCGTCCTTCCGGAGGTGCGGGTGACCGGTGACGATCCCGTGTTCGCCTCGGTCTTCCGCGTCGACGTGGCGGCGGCCGCCTCCGTCGGCGCCGTGACCGCGGCCGTGGCCGCCTATTGGACGCGACGCGGAGGCGCTCCAGCTGTCGACCCCGATGTGAGTGTGGACGTCCGGCATGCGGCGGCGGCCTTCCAGAGCGAGCGTCATTTCCGGATAGACGGGGAGAAGGCCGTTCTCTGGGCGCCCCTGTCCGGGGACTACCGCACCGCTGACGGCTGGATCAGGTTGCACTGCAACTTCGACCATCATCGCGACGCCGCCCTCCGTGCGCTGGGGCTCGCCGTTGGCGCGGGGAGGGACGACGTCGCCGCCGCCTGCGCGGGCCGTACCGGCATCGACGTCGAGGAGGCCGTGACCCGCGAAGGTGGATGCGCGGCCGCGATGCGGACCAGACAGGAATGGCTCGCCCATCCACAGGGGCGGGCGGTCGCGGAACTGCCGCTCGTCGGACTGTCGCGCTTCACCGCGTCGGCCACGCCCGCTCTCGGCGGAGCGCGGGAAGCAGTCGACGGGGCGCGAGAAGCAGTCGACGGGCCGCGGCCGCTGAGCGGCGTGCGGGTCCTCGATCTGACAAGGGTGATCGCGGGACCGGTGGCCGCCCGGATCCTCGCCGCGCACGGCGCCGAGGTCCTGCGCGTGGGCGCCGCTCACCTCCCCGAGGTGCCGGGGCTGGTCGTGGAGACCGCGTTCGGCAAGCGGTCGTGCCACGTCGACCTCAGATCGGAGCCCGAGGTGTTGCGGGACCTCGTCAGGCAGGTCGACGTGGTGATCCAGGCCCATCGGCCCGGTGCCTTACGGGAAAGGGGGTTCGCCCCGGAGGATCTCGCCGTCCTCCGGCCGGGGATCGTGTGCGTGGACATCTCCGCGTACGGATCCCGCGGCCCATGGGCGGGCAGGCGGGGCTTCGACAGCCTGGTGCAGATGGTCTCCGGCATCGCTCACGAGAACGGGGACGGCTCCCGCCCCGTGCCGCTTCCCGCTCAGGCGCTCGATCACGCGACCGGCTTCCTCGCCGCCTTCGGCGCGGTCGCCGGGCTGCTGCGCCGTACGGGCGAGGGCGGTTCCTGGCATGCCGAGGTCTCGCTCGCGAGGACCGCGGCGTGGCTCGACGACCTGGGACGCTCCGCCGGTGACGCCCCTGAGCCACGGGTGGACGATCTCCTGGCCGGTATGGAGAGCGAGTTCGGCACCCTCACGTACGTGAGGCCTCCGGGACGGATTCGGGGCGCCGAGCCGTACTGGGCGAGCGCTCCACCCTCGCCAGGCGGGCATCGCGCCGAATGGGCGACAGCCACAGGCACGGGATGACGAGCAGCGAGGCCGCGGTGCACACCCACAGGGCGGGCCTGAGCCCGAGGGACTCCCCGAGGACGCCGCCGAGGAGACCGCCCAGGGCCATCACGCCCTGGACGGCGAACTGGGTCGTGGCGTTCACCCGGCCGAGCAGCCCGTCCGGGGCCTCGCGCATCGTGGCGGAGCCCGCGCAGACGCTGTAACACACGACGGCCACCCCGGTGATCAGCTCCGCCACGCCGAGCTGGCCCATCACGAGCCAGACCGGGCCGTGTGCGGCGGCCGTGCCGACGAAAGCCACCGGGAAGAAGAGCACGGAGCCGAGCAACACCCGGTTTTCGCCGTACCGGCGGTTCAGACGGGGTGCGAGGACGGCGCCCAGCAGGCCGCCGACGCCGAAACCGGCCGCGGCGACGCCGACCAGGCTGCCGGGAAGGCCGAGGACGCGGACGGCGAAGACCACGTAGAGCGCGAGTTGGGCCGCACCGAGGGCGTTGATGGTCATGCCCGTGAGGCAGAGCGTCCGCAGTATCGGGTGCCCGATCAGGATGCGCAGGCCCTCTGCGATCTCACGGCCGAGTCCGGCCCCGCGGGTGCCGGCCTCGTGTTCAGGCGCGCGGACGGCCCGCAGGCACAGCGCGGACGCGAGGAAGGAGAGTCCGTTCACCACGATCGCGACCGGGGCGGTGAGCAGGGCGACGAGCAGGCCGGCGAGGCCCGGACCTCCGATCTGGGCGACGGCGAACACGGACTGGAAGCCGGCGAGCGCCTCCGTGCGCTGCGACTCCGCGACCACGGTGGCCAGGTGGGGCGTGTTGAACGTGCGGAACACCACCGTGCAGACGCCGACGACGAAGGCGGCCGCGATCAGCCAGGGGATGGTCAGCAGTCCGGTCAGCCACGCCACGGGGACCGAGAGCATGACGAGACCGGAGACCGTCTCGCATGCCGTCATCACCGGCCTGCGACGGCCCACCCGGTCGGCCAGCGCGCCCGACGGCAGGCCGACCAGCAGGTAGGGGAAGGTCGAGGCGGCCGTGAGCAGGCCCATCTGGAGCGGGGAGGCGTGGAGCACGGTGGCCGCGGTCAGCGGCACGGCGAGCTTGGTGACCTCGCTGCCGGTCTCGGAGACGGCGCGGGCGGACCAGAGGAACCGGTAGTCCCGCTGTCGGCGGAGGGGGATCGGGTGGGCGTCCCGGGAGTCGTGAAGCATCTCCTTCATAATTGTGAAACTAATGCTTCGTAACTGTGAAGGCAATACTTCATTTCTTGCCCGCGAGTAGCGTGTGCGGCATGACCACCTCGAAGGCGGAGGGTTACCGGCAGGTCACGGATGCCGGTGTCCTCCGTGCGCTCGCGCATCCCGCGCGGCTGGCCATCCTGTCCCGGCTCCAGACGGAGGGACCCGCGACGGCCACGGAATGCGCGCAGGTCACGGGGTTGTCGCCGAGCGCGTGCAGCTATCACCTGCGCACGCTGGCCAAGAACGGGCTCGTCGAGGAGGCGCCGCCCAGAGGTGACGGCAGGGAGCGGGTGTGGCGAGCCCTGCAACGCGGGTGGGGTTTCACCTCTGAGGACGATGTCTCCCCTGAGCTGTTCGAGGCGCAGAACGCGGTGATCGACGCGGTTCTGGCGGACGCGGCCCAGCGGCTGAACGACTACCTCGTGCAGTCGCCCCGGGAGTCGCGTGAATGGCGGTCGGCCACCTGGCTGACCCACGCCACCCTGCTCGTCGACGCCGAGGAGTTGCGGGCTCTGGCGGAGCGGATCAACGAGCTGACCCTCCCGTACCGGGCCACGGAACGCGCAGCGGAGGACGCGCCGACGGGGGCACGCCTGGCGGAGTTCCAGCTCCGGTTCTTCCCCCGGGCGCCACACGGCGCCGTAGGGCAACCCTCCGCTCCCTCGGGCTCCGCCCCGGCAGGGTCCGATTCCGAGGGGGCCGGTTCTGAGGGGCGTCCCGGCGATTCTGGCGGTTCCGGGGGATCCGGTTTTGAGCGTTCCGTGGTGCCCGGCGGTTCTGGGACGTCCGATTCCGACGGGCCTGACGGCCCTGCGGGGTTCGGTTCCGCGGCGGCGGGCGGCCCTGCGGGTCCGATTAACTGAGACCGGTTTCGGGGGCCTGCTTCTGGGCCTGGTTTCAGGTGACGGCGACACACCGGCGGGTGACGTGATCGCCGATCGCGCGGAGGCCGGTGACGGTGTAACCCGCACGGTCACGTCGCCGGTCATCGGCGGGGACGGATCCGGGTAGACTGTACGACGGCCTGCGCTAGCGGGCCGAATTCACACGCCCATTCACGAGTCGTCACCTCGGTCCGGACCTTGTCCGGCGGCGACGGCCCGGGGCGTCAGGGTGCGAGTCATGTGGCTCGTGCGACCAACCGAGACCGTGCCCCAGGGCACACGACCATGGAGGACCACACCATGGCCCCTGTCGTCACCATGCGACAGCTGCTCGAGAGCGGCGTTCACTTCGGCCACCAGACTCGCCGGTGGAACCCGAAGATGAAGCGCTTCATCTTCACCGAGCGCAACGGCATCTACATCATCGACCTGCAGAAGTCGCTGTCCTTCATCGACCGCGCCTACGACTTCGTGAAGGAGACCGTCGCGCACGGCGGTTCCATCATGTTCATCGGCACGAAGAAGCAGGCGCAGGAGTCCATCTCCGAGCAGGCGTCCCGCGTCGGCATGCCGTACGTGAACCAGCGCTGGCTGGGCGGCATGCTCACCAACTTCTCGACGGTTCACAAGAGGCTCCAGCGCCTGAAGGAGCTCGAGGAGCTCGACTTCGAGAACGTCGCCGCGTCCGGGCTCACCAAGAAGGAGCTCCTGATGCGCCGGCGCGAGAAGGAGAAGCTCGAGCGCACCCTCGGCGGTATCCGTGACATGGCTCGCGTTCCGAGCGCGATCTGGATCGTGGACACCAAGAAGGAGCACATCGCGATCAACGAGGCCAAGAAGCTTGGCATCCCGGTCGTCGCGATCCTCGACACCAACTGCGACCCCGACGAGGTCGACTACCCGATCCCGGGCAACGACGACGCGATCCGCGCCGTCAGCCTCCTCACCCGCGTGATCGCCGACGCCGTGGCCGACGGTCTGATGACCCGCGCCGGCGCCGGTCGCGGCGAGGAGAAGCCCAGCGGCACCACTGACGCCGAGCCGCTCGCCGAGTGGGAGCGTGAGCTGCTCGAGGGTTCCGCCACCGAGGCTCCGGCCGAGGCCGCCACCGAGGTTCCGGCTGAGGCCGCCACCGAGGTTCCGGCTGAGGAGTCCGCTCCGGCCGAGGCCGCCGCGGAGGCTCCGGCCGCCGAGGCCGCGACCGAGGCGACCGATGCTCCGGCCGCGGACACCACCGAAGAGCAGGCCTAAGCTCAGCGCCCGTACGGGGTGCCGTGCGGATCTCAAGGCTCGACCGTGGTGGGCGTGCGCGCCCGGCGCCCACGCCCACCACGCCATCTGATCTCACCTGGGTTCCCGAAGAGGAAATAGGACAATGGCTTCCGTGAACATGGCCGACGTCAAGCGGCTTCGTGAGCTGACCGCCGCCGGCATGATGGACTGCAAGAAGGCGCTCGAGGAGTCCGACGGCGACTTCGACAAGGCGGTCGACCTCCTGCGCCTCAAGGGCGCCAAGGACGTCGGCAAGCGGGAGGCCCGCACCGCCTCCAACGGCCTCGTCGCCGTCAAGCACGAGGGCGAGTCGCTCGCCGCGCTGCTCGAGCTCAACTGCGAGACCGACTTCGTCGCCAAGGGCGAGCGCTTCCAGCAGCTCGCGGCCGACATCGTCGCGCACATCTTGGCGACCAAGCCCAGCGACGTGCCGGCCCTGCTCGAGTCCGACCTGGACGGCAAGTCCGTCAAGGAGCACCTGGACGAGGCCAACGCCGCTCTGGGCGAGAAGATCGAGATCCGCCGGTTCTCGGTGCTGGAGGGTGGTTTCATCACCTCCTACATGCACAAGACCGACCCTCAGCTTCCCCCGGCCGTGGGCGTGCTCGTCCAGCTCGACCAGGACAACGCCGCGGTCGCCAAGGACATCGCCCAGCACGCCGCCGCGATGGCGCCGAAGTACCTCAGCCCGGCTGAGGTGCCCGCCGACGTCGTCGAGAAGGAGCGGTCGCTCTTCGAGCAGATGACTCGCGAGGAGGGCAAGCCGGAGGCCGCCGTCGCCAAGATCGCCGACGGTCGTCTCAACGGCTGGTTCAAGGACTTCACGCTGCTGGAGCAGACGTTCGTGAAGGACAACAAGAAGACGGTCGCGAAGGTCGCCGCCGAGGCGGGCGTGAAGGTTCTTGCCTTCACCCGCTTCAAGGTCGGCCAGGCTTAGGCTTACAGCCAGGAGCCCGTTGACGCGTAGTTATATCGAGGAGGCCGCCGCCGTGCAGGAGAACACCAGACCCGCCACGCCGGCGGCTTCGTCGCATGATGGGCGACTGCGCTGGAAGCGCGTGATGTTGAAGCTGTCCGGCGAGGCCTTCGCCGGCGGCGAGCCGCTCGGAATCGACCCCTCGGTGGTCGCCCAGCTCGCCGACTCCATCGCTGAGGCCGTCCGCGAGGGCGTGCAGGTGTCCGTCGTCGTCGGCGGCGGCAACATGTTCCGGGGCGCCGCCCTGTCGGAGCGCGGGATGGACCGGGCCCGGGCCGACTACATGGGCATGCTCGGCACTGTGATCAACTGCCTCGCCCTGCAGGACTTCCTGGAGAAGCGGGGCATCGACACCCGGGTCCAGACCGCCATCACGATGCAGCAGGTGGCCGAGCCGTTCCTGCCCCGCCGCGCTATCCGCCACCTGGAGAAGGGGCGTGTGGTGATCTTCGGCGCGGGGCTGGGCTCGCCGTTCTTCTCCACCGACACCTGCGCCGCGCAGCGGGCGCTCGAGATCGGGGCGGAGGCGCTGTTGAAGGGCACGCAGGTCGACGGCGTCTACGACTCCGACCCCCGGAAGAACCCCGACGCGGTCCGCTTCGACCAGCTTGATTACGGCGAGGTGCTGACGCGCGGCCTCGGGGTCATGGACTCGACCGCGATCAGCCTGTGCATGGACAACGGCCTTCCCATCGTGGTCTTCGACCTGATGGGCGATGGCAACATCCTGCGGGCGGTCCGCGGTGAAAAGATCGGCACGCTGGTGAGTCCGGCAGGGAAATAGGGAGCCGCAGTGATCGACGAAACGCTCTTCGAGGCCGAAGAGAAGATGGACAAGGCGGTGACGGTCGCCAAGGACGACTTCGCGGGCATCCGTACCGGCCGAGTCACGCCATCCATGTTCAACAAGATCAACGTGGACTACTACGGGTCGCCCACGCCGATCCAGCAGCTCGCGTCCTTCCATGTGCCAGAGGCGCGCATGGTGCTGCTGCAGCCGTACGACAAGGGCGCGATGAGCGCGATCGAGAAGGCCATCCGCGACAGCGATCTCGGTGTGAACCCGGGCAACGACGGCCAGGTGATCCGCGTGGTGTTCCCGGAGCTTTCCGAGGAGCGCCGCAAGGAGTACATCAAGGTCGCCCGCACCAAGGCGGAGAGCAGCCGGGTCTCCGTGCGGAACATCCGCCGGCATGCCAAGGAGACGCTCGACAAGCTGGTCAAGGACGGCGAGGCGGGCGAGGACGAGGTGCACCGCGCGGTGAAGGAGCTCGACGATCTCACCCAGAAGCACGTCGCCAAGATCGACGAGCTGCTGAAGCACAAGGAAGCCGAGCTGCTCGAGGTCTGAGACCTCGATCCTCGATTGCGAGGCAGGGCACGACCGTGATCCTTGTGCCGCGCTGTCCGGTGAGTACAGCGCGGCACAAGGATCACGTGTATAGGGAGTAGGACGCTTTGGACGGAACGGCTGCCGCTGGAGACCGGTTTTCCGCGGATGGCGTGACCGGCGCCCATGGTGATGATCACGGCGACGGTCCCGGTGGCGGGCACGGTGACGGCATGAACGGCGCCGGGGAGTCCGGCCCGTCGGCCCCCGGGCCTGGCGGGGCGTCCGGCGGCGGCAGCCGTACCGGGCGGAACCTTCCCGCGGCCGTGGCCGTCGGCGTCGCGCTGGGCGCCGTGGTCATCGCCTCGCTCTACACCGTGAAGGTCGTCTTCCTCCTCGTCGTGCTGGCCGCGGTGGGCGTGGGCGTCCACGAACTGACCAAGGCCGTCGCCGCGCGCGGGATCCGGGTGCCGGTGATCCCGCTGCTCGTCGGCATGACGGCGATGATCGTCGGCCCCTACTGGGGTGGTCCGGCGTTCCTCGTCGGCGCCTTCGCGGTCACCGCGATGGTGGTTCTGGCCTGGCGGATGTTCCAGGGCACGGACGGTTTCGTCAGGGATGCCACGGCCGGGCTCTTCATCGCCGTCTACCCCTCACTTCTCGCGGGTTTCGTCCCGCTGCTCCTCACCGTCGACGACGGCTCCGACCGGGTGCTCATCTTCATCGCGGTGACCGTCTGCAGCGACATCGGCGGCTATTTCGCGGGCATTCTGTTCGGCAAGCACCGGATGTCGCCGCTCATCAGCCCGAAGAAGACCTGGGAAGGCTTCGCGGGCTCCGCGCTCGCCTGCGTCGTGGCCGGTGCGTTACTGGTCCACTTACTGCTGGGCGGCGCGTACTGGCAGGGCGCCGTCCTCGGCGCCGTCGTCGTGGTCTGCGCCACCCTCGGCGACCTGATCGAGTCGGTCATCAAGCGTGATCTCGGCATCAAGGACATGGGGACCCTGCTCCCGGGCCACGGTGGCGTGATGGACCGGCTGGACTCCCTGCTCTTCACGCTGGTCCCCGTCTGGCTGCTGCTCACGTTGTTCGTGCCCTAGAGGGCTTTCTCGCAAGGGCCGAATCGTCCCACTTCCGAACCGGCCCGCTTTCGAATCGGCCCGCTTTCGCAGGGCGTGCCTTTTGCGAGCGTCGCCCGGCGGCACGCGCTAGATCGGATCTGATTCAGATCCGGCTTGGGTCCGGCTCAGATGCGGCTTAGGTCTGGCTCAGATCCGGCTCTGTACGGCCAGGCGGTCGGAGAGCACCTGGTGCCCCTGGTCTTGGGCCAGCCGCAGCTCGGTGTCGGTGAGCGGAAGCAGCCACAACCACCGTACGGATTCCCCTCCGAAGGCGAACCCGGACAGGTCGGGCAGTCCGACCGGGTCTGCCAACATGATCACTCCCTGGTGGCCGCCGTTCAGCGGGAATGTGCCGGGGCCCTGAAACCAGCGGGCCGTGTGGCCGTGTCCCAGCCAGGTCACCGACCGCCACGGGTACTGGCCCAGCCAGAGCAGCACCCGGGTGGCCACTCCGGGGTCCTGCCGGGTCGCGATGGCGAGCTCGATACGGCAGGCGGTGTCGTAGAGCTCCGCCGTCGGCATCCGCTGGCAGCTCATGCCGACCGTCGACAGCACGGTGTAATCCCTGCCGAACCCGGCGGGCCGCTCGGTCACTCCGACTACCGGGAGTCGGGCGCCGCTGACGTCCCAGTAGCGTCCGGGCGGTCCGAGCCGGCTGTCCAGGTGGCCCATGACGAACTGCTGGAACGACGCCCAGCTGCCTTCGGCCTCCCGCCACTGCCAGTACGCCCGGGCCTTGGCCACACGAGGTGACAGCCCTTCCATCGCCTCGGTGAGAGACCAGGCGAAGGGTGACTCGCCCACGGCGTCCCTCGCGTAGCCCGGCATGCCCCGCTCGAGATCCGACCAGCCAGGAATGACGGCCAGCAGTTCGCCGTTCTCGAAGATGGCGACGCCGTCCCCCTCCTCGAACCAGAGCACGGACAGCGCGGCGGCGTCCAGCGGAGCCGTACCGGAGGGATTGATCGTGTTCACGCGAGGCATCACCGGCGGCAGCCCGGCGTTGGCCCGCGCGAGATCCACCGTCTCCGGGGCCGGGCCGTGGTTGGCCAGCCAGACGGCTCCGTGGACGGTTCCCTTTGATCCGCGCAGGTAAGCTACTGAGGATGCCCGGTCGCGTTCGATGGTAAGAGTGCGGCTCCCGTAGGGGTTGGGGCTGGTGAGCACGACGGATGCCCTGTCCACTCTCACCTCCGGAATCAACCGCCAGAATAAAGCTGCTTCGGGCAGTCGTTAAGACCACATCTGCAGGAGATCGGAAGGTTTGTGTGAGCGACCAGCCCAAGCCCGGCCAGCTGACCCTCGTCGCGCCGCGCCGGGGTAAGCCGCAGCGCCATCTGGCCGACCTCACCATGGACGAGCGCCGTGAGGCCGTCGCGGAACTGGGGGAGAAGCCGTTCCGCGCGGATCAGCTCTCGCGGCACTACTTCGCCAAGCTCACGGGCTCGCCGGAGCAGATGACCGACCTGCCGGGCGACAGCCGCGAGCGGCTGGTATCCCAGCTCATGCCGTCCTTGCTCACCTCCGTCCGGGAGATCACCTGCGACGACGGCATGACCCGCAAGATGTTGTGGAAGCTGTTCGACGGGTCGCTCGTCGAGTCGGTGCTGATGCGTTATCCCGACCGGGTCACGATGTGCGTCTCCTCCCAGGCCGGCTGCGGGATGAACTGCCCGTTCTGTGCGACCGGACAGGCCGGGCTGACCCGGAACATGTCCACGGCGGAGATCGTCGAGCAGGTCGTCGCGGGCGCGCGGGCACTGGCCAGGGGCGACGTCCCCGGCGGCCCCGCCCGGGTGAGCAACGTCGTCTTCATGGGCATGGGCGAGCCGATGGCCAACTACAAGGCCGTGATCGGCGCCGTCCGCCGCCTGGTCGATCCCGCCCCCGAGGGCCTCGGAATCTCCGCCCGTGGCGTGACGGTGTCGACCGTCGGCCTGGTTCCCGCGATCAAGAAGTTGTCGGACGAGGGACTCCCCGTCACGCTGGCCGTCTCGTTGCACGCTCCCGACGACGAACTCCGCGACACGCTCGTCCCCATCAACACCCGGTGGAAGGTCGCCGAGGTTCTCGGCGCCGCCTGGGAGTACGCCGCGAAGACCAAGCGCCGTGTCTCCATCGAGTACGCCCTGATCAAGGACATCAACGACCAGGAATGGCGTGCCGATCTGCTCGGCCGCCTCCTCAAGGGCAAGCTCGTCCACGTCAACCTGATCCCGCTCAACCCGACGCCGGGATCGAAGTGGACCGCCTCACGCCCCGAGGATGAGCGTGCCTTCGTCCGGAGGCTGGAGTCGCACGGCGTCGCGGTCACCGTTCGAGACACGCGAGGCCGAGAGATCGACGGCGCGTGCGGACAGCTCGCGGCCGCGACGCCGGCTTCCTGACGTTGTCCGCTTTCCGGGCGTCGTCCGTTTCCGGGCGGTGTCACCGTCCTGACGTCGTCCGTTTCCTGGCGGCGTCCCGTTGATCAACGGGGTCCCTCCAGGCTCCGGCTGATCAGAATGGCGGGGTGTCCGTCTCCGGTCTGAACAGGGGACCGGGCGGTGGTGGTGACGGGGCGCATGCCTGGGTGTGTTCGTCGGATGGGTTGTCCTTTCCGTGTGACTCCGGATTGTTCGGCTGAGGCGTGTGCTCTCGTGGCCTGCTCGTCTGAGGGCTGGGTGGCGGTGGGAAGTTCGACCCTGGGCTGTCTGGCTTCAGGCTCGTCATCAGGGGGCGGGTGTCGTCAACAATGGCTTCGGGCGGTGGGGCCGGCCAGTCGCGGGGCTGTGGATCCACGACATTGAACATGACCGGCGGGAGCCGGCTGGGATAGGTGTGGCCCAGCGGGCTGTCCCACAGAATCAGCTCGGACTCGGGCATGGTCACACGCCAGCCGCCGTGGTGTTTGGCGCGGTGGTCGTGGCGGCAGGCCAGATGCAGGTTGTCCTCACTGGTCGATCCTCCGCCTGCCCAGTCCGCGGCGTGGTCCTGATCGGTCCGCGTGGCGGGCATGCGGCAACCGGGCCATGAGCAGAATCGGCCCCGTATCTGGACGTAACGGCGTAAGGCCGCGCCCGCGTGTCTCCGGCGGTTATCGGTGGCGATCTTGATTGCGGTGTCGGTCGCACGGAGGTGGCGTGAGGTCTGGGCGTCGAGGTCGGCGATGAGTGCCGACCACAGCCCCAGGGAGCCCTTTGCGGCGGCGATCTCGCTCAGGCGAGATCGGGTGATTTGAAGCTCGACGATTCCGCCCAGCCGGTCGTCCCGGGCGGGGCGTGCGGATGGGGCGCACGGGCGGTGCCGCGTGAGCCCGCTGTAGAGGAGTCGGCCGTCATCAGTGCAGATCGCGAACCGCCATTGCCCGGCGAGCATGCCGGAGACCATCTCGCGGGCCAGGTCGGCGTGGACGATCCCCCAACCGGGCACCTGAGCCGG
Source organism: Planotetraspora phitsanulokensis (assembly GCF_016863295.1). Taxonomy (GTDB): domain Bacteria; phylum Actinomycetota; class Actinomycetes; order Streptosporangiales; family Streptosporangiaceae; genus Planotetraspora; species Planotetraspora phitsanulokensis. The sequence continues at coordinate 39,110 of NZ_BOOP01000014.1, read as the reverse complement.
GTGTTCGTCTAGCCCGAGAAGAGTGGTCACCTCTACCCGGAGCTCACGGACCGTCCGGCGGCCGGTGCTGGTAGTCGGCGGGCGATTCACACCGTGAGACCGTGGTCCGACTGGCTCTTTGGGAAGAGCAGAGGTGGACCTGACTCCATTGCGCGGTGCGGGCTCGCGTGATTCGGGCTCGCACGATGCAGGCCCGTCTGGTGCCGGCTCGTTTGGTGCGGGTTCGTGCTGACCGGGTTCGGGGCGGACGGATTCCCCTTGACCGGGTCTGGGCCGGTCGTTTCCAGGCCGAGGGGGTCGAGGGCGCTGGGCCATGCCGGGGCGCGGTGTCGCGGCACCTCTGTGCATCGTGCGTGCGGGCTTCGGACCGGCCGACTGCTCGGCGCGTTCGGCGGCGGATTCGGCGGCGTGGTCTGCGGTGGCGTCGCTCGCTCGTTCAGTCCGCTCGCCATTCTGCTCGCCGACCTGGTTGTCGTTCGGGTCTACGAAGGGGTGGTCGAGGACGTGAGCGACGATCTCCCTGTCCCTGAGGCCTTCGAATGATCCGTCCAGAGAGCCGAGGAACAGGTCGGTCCGGATGTGGTCGATCGGGCGCTTGTCCCCGGCGCGTTTGCAGGCACGGGCCAGATCGTCGATGCGTTCGCACCCGGCGGCCGCGCGGTCCAGCGGCAGGTCCAGGCCTGACACGTTCGCGGTGCCGTCCTCGTTCCGGGTGCCGACGACTCGGCGGCGGCGGACCGCTTCGGCGTACCGCTTCTGTGCCCACTCGGGATCGATCGCCAGAACAAGCCGTTGGATCTGTTCGATCAACGCGCCGACGGTCAGCCGGTCGGCGCCGGGAACCAGTTGCGAGCAGACCGTCTCGGCCTGCTGCGCGGTCAGGCCTGCGGTCCATCGGATGAACGCTGCGGCTCGCGGCTCATCCAGATCGCCGCGCAGCATGGCCTCACCCAACTGGGGCAGTCGCCGGTGCACGCCCCATGCCAGTTCGAAGGTGGAATCGGCGCGGCGGCGCGACCACACCAGTGCCGCGCGGGCCTCGTCGGGGCTGAACTCGTCCGGCACCTCAAGCCGTCGAACAGAGTCGCCGGAGAAGTGCTCCCGCAGCCCGACCTCCAGCAGGACTGCGAGAAACCGGGCCCGGTCGTGGCACGACTGCCGGTACGCCGCCTTCAGCACCTCGACTGTGTCGAACCCCGACACTCGGCGCTCATCGACATGCGCAAGGGCCTCGGCCAACTCCGCGCCGGGCGGGAGCGAGGCCAAGCCGTCGGGGATCGGCAGCGGACGATCCGTACCCGAGGAGAAAGGCCGAGCGGCCATGTCTCGATCTGCGGATGCGCATGTGGACACGATGGGCCTCCTCCCCGGAGACGAAAGCGACCGACGTCCCGATCAAGCGGTGATCGGGGACCCACTTCATGGAAATCGACTGCTTCATCACGGGGCGTACGGCCCTAACGGCCCACCCGGCAAGGCTCACCTGTAACGGCTGACCCGATCGTATATCGAACGTGTGATCGAAGACAAGCCGACAAGTTCAGAAACTCTTAGCGGTACCGTCATGGCCGGGTTCGACGGAGCCACCCGTACGCCGCGAGACCGACCAGCGGCCAGATCAGCGACTGCACAGCGAGCAGCGGCAGATGTCCCAGCAGGACGTCATGGTGGCCGTCCTTCATCCAGCTCATGACGGGAACCGTCAGCCATCGAGCTCCCGACGCGCTGATCAGCAGTATTGCCAGATAACCGAGGATCAGGGCCAGGCTCGAAACGGCGGGGGACGGAAGGATCGGACGGCTGGTCAGTGCCCCGAGCGCGACTCCGGCGAGGACGGAGAACAGGTGCAGGCATACTCCGACCATGATCGCGCCGATGCCGGGGTTGGCCGAGAGGCGCGCGAGCAGAGCGAGTTCGGCGATCACGGTCAGGCCCAGGTCGAAGACGCAGGCGGTGATGAGCCCACTCAGCAACTCCCCACGGCGGTGGGCCACGATGGAGATCATCCGCTGCTCGTCCGGTTCGCTGTCGAGCAGCCCGCGAGCCGCCCAGGCGAACACCGGCAGGAGGATCCCGGCCGAATCGGCCATCGCTCCCAGTTCCTCGCCGGCGGGGACCGGTGTCGCGTACAGAATCGCCAGCAGGGGGAGCAGCCCGATGAGCGGCTGAAGGGCCCGATGGGAGCGCGCGTATCCCGCGAGCCGGAAACGTACCAACGCGATCATTCGGCGGTCTCCCGTGCGATCCGGACCACATGTCCCTCGGCCCGCAGGCGGTCGGCCAGTTCCTGCGCCCTTGATGTACTCACCGCGACCTCGAGCACGGTGACGGCCTGCGAATCATCCGCTGACCCGGCAGCGTCCTGCGCCGTGATCCGGAGCCCGGCATCATCCTGGGTGGTGCCGTTCCGTGCGGGGACGCCATGCGCGATGGCGGCGGTGACATCGGCGATGTCATGTGCGGAGTTCCCGGGAAGCTCTCGAATCGTCCTGTCCCTGACCTCGTGTCGCCGGAGACCGGGCAACGCGCGCAACTCGCCCTGGTGGTCGCTGGCGACGACGATGCCTCCGCTCGCGGCGACCTCGCCGATGATCGTCGGCAGCTCGGCTCGGGTCGCGGCATCCAGGCCCGCGAACGGTTCATCGAGGATGAGCAACCCCGGCTCACAGAGCAGAGCCTGAGCGAGGCCCACTTTGTGGGCGCTGCCCTTCGAGAGATCGGGCAGCTGATGGCTCATCAGATGATCCATGCCGAGCCGCTCGGTCCATTCGCCGATCCGCCGGGGATCGGCGCCTCGAATGGCGGCCATATGGCGCAGGTACGCGGCGACCGTGAACGGCTGGGCCGCCGGGAACCGTTCGGGCGCGTAGCCGACGACGCCGGGACGATCTTCGATGGTGCCTTCGACTGGTCTGAGGAGCCCGGCGAGCAGGCGCAAGAGTGTGGATTTACCTGTGCCATTGGGTCCCAGGATCTCGGTCACGTCGCCTGGACGGAGTGCAAGCCCGGCGTCCGACAACACCCAGGGATCCCGCCTTCCGTATCGGAAGGACAGATTGGTCATCCGCATAGGCTCCGCAGCCTATCCAGACAGATTCCCGGTGTCCTGTGCATAGGCCGCGGTACGGGCGGGGTTCCGGGGACTCCCTTCGTGTTCGATTCACCGACACAATGGATCTGCTCGACCACGCGACGGACGGGAGAGGTGTGTGAATCGCTTTCCACGCGTCATCGGTGTCCGACTGGGCTATGACCCCGAGCAGGTCGATGAGCTGATCTTGAGGATTGAGCGCACACTCGGCCGTGGCCGGCTCGACGGCCCGCCGGTCACCGCCGATGAGATTCGGGGTGCCAAGTTCGGCGTGAAGCTCGGCGGTTACAACGAGACGGCCGTGGACTTCGCCCTCGACGCGTTCATCGTGGCAGTTGAGGCCCGAGGTTCGTCGGCTGCCGAGCTGCCCCCGCGTGAGACCCCCGACCTCGATTCCGTACTGCAGACGGCAGAGGACCAGGGCGAGCATGCCCGGTCACACGAGTCCGGGACAGTGACCACCGAGCTGAGCCTGAGGCACGAGGACGCTTCGGTGAGCGAACCGGAGGGCGTACCCGAGACCGGCTCGGGCGCGCGGGGTGACGCCGGGGTGGGTGAAAGGGCTGGAAGCCGCACGTACGACCCGGCTGGGCGGAGCGAGGCAGCGCAGGTCGAGGAGAGCGGACGCGCCAAGGCCGAGGCCGAGGGGAGCGGGGGCGCGCGGGCCGGCAGTGAGGAGAACGGGGACGCTCGCACCGGTAGTCGCGAGAGCGAGAGCGGGAGCGCGCGGTCCGAGAGCAGACGAGCGCGGGCCGAGGCTAAGCGTGGCGGGCTTGACGACGCCGAACCGGGGGACACGTGGGAGGCAGAGGCCACGCGGGTGGAGCGGATGGCGTTCCGTCCCGGACGGCTCGGCATGGGCTATCGGGAGCAGGACGTCGACGCTTTGCTCGACCGGGTCGTCGCCACACTGCGCGGGACCACCGATCAACCGGTCACGGCGGAGCAGATACGGACTGCCACGTTCACCACGGTGGTCTTCCGGTCCGGGTACGCGATCAGTGAGGTCGACCGCTTCCTGGCCGACCTGGCCGGCGTTCTGGAGCGCCGCGCTTTAGAGCCAGAGACAAGCGCGCAGGCCAAGAGCTCGAGACGAAGCTGAAGACAGAGCCATACGAGAGGGAGAACATCCGCATGACCATGACTGCCGTGGCCGTCGCCGGCGTGGACGGACGGCGATGACGAGGGTGGCGGTCGCACAGCTCGCCCTCCAGGTGGGAAGAGCTGACGAGAACCGGGCGGCGGCGACCGCGGCCGTCGTCGAGGCCGCCGCGACCGGCGCTCGGCTCGTGGTGTTGCCCGAGTTGGTCAACAGCGGATACGTCTTCTCCGATCCGGCCGAGGCAAGGGCGCTCGCCGAACCCGCTGACGGTCGGACCGTGTCGGAGTGGGTACGGCTGGCTCGAGCCCATGACCTGGTGATCGTGGGCGGATTCTGTGAGCTCGTCGGAGGGCAGGTCAGAAACAGCCAGGCCATGGTCGACTCCGGAGGACTACGCGCCGTCTACCGCAAGGTCCATCTCTGGGACGCTGAGCAGGACGTGTTCGTACCGGGCGAAGACCTCGCCCCCGTCGTCGACACCATGATCGGCCGCGTCGCGATGATGGTCTGCTACGACCTGGAGTTCCCCGAATGGGTGCGCTCGGTGGGACTGAGGGGGGCGGACGTGCTGGCCGTCTCGACGAACTGGCCGGTGTCGCCCGTGCCGCGAGGGGAACGATCCGTCCTCATCGCGCACGCCCAGGTCGCGGCGGCCTCCAACCGGATGTTCGTCGCGGTGGCCGATCGCTGCTCCGCCGAACGCGGGGTGGGCTGGGTGTCCGGATCGTTGATCATTGGGCCGGGCGGCTATCCGCTGGCCGGACCTGTCCTCCAGGATCGTCCCACCGTCCTGGTCGCCGACTGCGACCTCTCCACGGCGCGGGACAAGTCCAGCGGCCCGCGCAACGACGTGCACAGGGACCGGCGGCCGGATCTGTACGCCACCGGGGAGACGGTGAGCCCGTGATCATCGACCTGTCGGTGCCGATCACGGCAGGGATGCCGGTCTATCCCGGTGACCCCGAGGTGGAGATCCGCCCGGCGCTCACCGTGGCGGGAGAGGGCGTCAACGTCCTCGCGTTGCATCTCGGATCCCAGTCGGGGACGCACGTGGACGCTCCCTACCACATCGACGACTCGCTTCCGAGGCTCGACGAACTGCCACTGGAGCGTTTCCTGGGCGAGGCCGAGATCGTGGACGTCAGGGGCCTGCCGCCGCGCGCGCCGATCACTCCCGACCTCGTGGCGCCCCGCCTCCGGGCGGGGACGATCCTCCTGATCGCCACTGGATGGGCGTCCATGTGGGGGAGCGCGGACTACCTGCGGCATCCGTGGCTCACGGCGGAGACGGCGGAGCTCATCGTCGAGTCGGGTATCCGGACCGTCGGCATTGACGCGCTCAGCGTCGATCCGACGCCTGCCGAGGAACTGCCGGCCCATCGGGCGTTGTGCGGCGCGCACGCCGTCATCGCGGAGAACCTGCGAGGCCTCGATCTGCTCGTCGACGCCCAGACGGACGGCCGCCCGATCGAGGTGTCACTCCTGCCCCTGCGCCTGGAGGGTGCCGACGGTGCTCCGGTCCGGGCCGTGGCCCGGGTAGGCGCCGCACGTCAGCGGGCGCCTCAGGCAGACGCAAGCCAGGGGGCGCTCCAGGCAGGCGCGAGCCGGGCGGTGCTCTAGGAAGCCTCGAGCCGGGGGTGCCTCGGGAAGGCACGAGCCAGGGGGTGCTCCAGGAAACCGCGAGACGGCAGTTGTTCCAGAAAGCCGCGACGACGCAGTTGCTCTAGAAAATCTTGGGACCCCAGAGTGCTCTAAGGAAACAGTGCACCGCTGGCTGCTTTAGGAAAGTGTTGATCCCCAAGGTGCTCAAGGAAGCCTCGAGCCCATAGGTACGGCAGGAAACTGCATGGTGCTCTGGAAAGGGTGCGTTAGTAACCGCGAGCTCAAGCGAAACCCGCCAGCCGGCAGCTCCGAAAAGCCGGGCCCCCGCAGGACCGAGCCTCAGCGAGTGCCCCACGAATAGGTCTGCTTGTGCAGCTTGAGATAGACGAACGTCTCGGTCGCCCGGACGCTGGGGATCGCGCGGATCTTCCCGAGGATCTCCAGCAGGTGCGTGTCCCCCTCGCAGACGACCTCGACCATGATGTCCACGGAGCCCGCGGTCAGGACGACGTAGTCGATCTCGGCGATGGACGACAGCTCGTCGGCGACCGTCTCCAGATCGCCTTCGCACTTGATGCCGATCATCGCCTGCCGGGGGAACCCGAGGGTGAGCGGGTCGGTGACCGCGACGATCTGCATCACCCCGATGTCCAGCAGACGTTGCACCCGCTGGCGTACCGCCGCCTCCGACAGGCCGACCGCCTTGCCGATCGCGGCATACGGCTTGCGACCGTCCATCTGGAGTTGCTCGATGATCTGCTTGGAGATCTCATCGAGGACCACGGGCCCGCCCGGGGCGGTCGCGCGTGCCTTCGGCGGTGTCGTCATCCTTGGGGGGATCCTCTCTTCGAGTCGCCGTAGCGGCCCTGTGTTACACGCCGGTTTTTGACATGTTGCCGTTCAGGTCTGACATGTTGTCAGCTCCGACGCTCCTGTCAAGCGATTTCGTAGCGATTTGGTATCTTAACCACGAAATCACTTGTAGTTGGTTTTTTTGTCTGCCAGAGTCGCGACATTCAGCTACCTCGACAGGAGGGCAACGGTGACCACCCGTCTGCAGAACTTCGTGAACGGGAAGTTCGTCGATGCAGTCAGTGACCGGTTCTCGGATGTGGTAGATCCCACGACCGGCGAGGTCTACGCCCAGGCGCCCGTGTCCGGTCAGGAGGACGTCGACGCGGCCTACGCCGCCGCGGCGGCCGCCTTCGAGACGTGGGGACAGACGACCCCCGGCGAGCGCGCCGGTTTCCTCCTGAAGATCGCCGACGCCATCGAGGCGCGCGCCGACGAGATCAACGAGGCGGAGTGCCGCAACACCGGCAAGCCTCGCGCGCGGATGGCGGAGGACGAGACCCCGATCGCCGCCGACCACTTCCGCTTCTTCGCCGGAGCGGCCCGCACGCTGGAGGGCCCGACGGCCGGTGAGTTCCTCGCCGACCACACCTCGATGATCCGGCACGAGCCGATCGGCGTCATCGGCCAGGTCACGCCGTGGAACTACCCGATGATGATGGCCGTTTGGAAGATCGCACCGGCCCTCGCCGCGGGCAACACGATCGTGCTGAAGCCGTCGGACACCACCCCGGTCGCCACGATCAAGCTCGCCGAGATCATCGGTGACGTCCTTCCCGCCGGCGTCTTCAACGTCGTCACCGGCGACCGTGAGACCGGCGCCCTCGTCGTCGGCCACCCGACCGCCGACATGGTGGCCATCACCGGCTCGGTCGGCGCGGGCATGGCGGTGGCCAGGTCGGCCGCGGACGACCTCAAGCGCGTGCACCTGGAGCTGGGCGGCAAGGCCCCAGTCGTCGTCTTCGACGACGTCAAGGACATCAACGCCGTCGCCGAGGCGATCGCGGGAGCGGGCCTCTACAACGCCGGGCAGGACTGCACCGCCGCGTGCCGTGTCCTGGTCCACGAGAGCATCCACGACGAGTTCGCCGCGGCGCTCGCTCAGGCGGCCGCGAACACCAAGATGGGCGGCCACGACGACGAGGACGCCTACTTCGGCCCGCTGAACAACGCGAACCAGCTCGCGCGGGTCCAGGGCTTCTTCGACCGGGTGCCCGAGCACGCGACCGTGCTCACCGGCGGCCACCGGGTCGGCGACCAGGGCTACTTCTTCGCTCCCACCGTCGTCGACGGGCTCCGCCAGGACGACGAGATGGTCCAGGACGAGATCTTCGGCCCGGTCATGACGATCCAGACGTTCACCGACGAGGCAGACGCGCTCGCCAAGGCGAACGGCGTCCGGTACGGACTCTCCGGTTCGGTCTGGACCTCCGACCACGGCCGGGCGATGCGGGTCTCCAAGCGGCTCGACTTCGGCGTGGTGTGGGTGAACACGCACATCCCCTTCGTGTCGGAGATGCCGCACGGGGGCTTCAAGCATTCGGGCTACGGAAAGGACCTCTCGGTCTTCGGGCTTCACGACTACACCCGGGTCAAGCACGTCATGCACTACATCGGCGAATAGGCCGCGGCGGAGCCGTACGACCTATTGATAAAGAGGGATAAGCCTGGAATGACAGAAATCCAGGCGGGCCCGGGGGCAGCCGCTTCGGCTGCCCCCGGTTCACAACAGACGCCCGCCATCGAGCTCGACAATGTCGTGAAGGAGTACACCTCGCACGGCGAGGTCGTACGGGCCGTCAAAGGCGTGAGCCTGGCCATCACGGAGGGCGAGTTCTTCTCCCTCCTCGGTCCCTCTGGGTGCGGCAAGACCACCAGCATGCGGATGATCGCCGGATTCGAAGACCCGACACAGGGCGTGGTCCGGCTGCACGGGCAGGACGTCACGAGCGTCGCCCCGAACAAGCGTGACGTGAACATGGTCTTCCAGTCCTACGCCCTCTTCCCGCACATGAGCGTCTGGGAGAACGTGGCGTTCGGGCTCAAGCGCAAGAAGGTGGAGTCCGCTGAGATCCAGCGGCGTGTGGGGGAGATCCTCGAGGTCGTCGACCTCACCGGCCGGGAGAAGCGCCGTCCCAGGGAGATGTCCGGCGGCCAGCAGCAGCGTGTGGCCCTCGCCCGCGCACTCGTCAACCGGCCCCGTGCCCTGCTCCTGGACGAGCCGCTCGGCGCGCTCGACCTCAAGCTGCGGCAGGCCATGCAGATCGAGCTCAAGCGCATCCAGCGCGACGTCGGCATCACGTTCGTCTACGTGACCCACGACCAGGGCGAGGCGCTCACGATGAGCGACCGCATCGCCGTCATGAACGACGGCCTGGTGGACCAGCTCGCGGCTCCCAGGGAGATCTACGAGCGGCCGGCCACCAAGTTCGTCGCCGGGTTCATCGGCACGTCGAACCTGCTCAGCGGGTCCGTCGACAAGGTCAACGGGTCCACCGCCGTGCTGGCGCTCGGGCCGAGCGACCGGATCCTGGCACCCGTCGAGGAGTCCGTATCCGTGGGCGAGACTCTGGAACTCACCGTCCGGCCGGAGAAGATCACCATCTCCACCGGACAGCCCGAAGGCGACCTCAGCGTCGTCCAGGGCACCGTCTCCGAGGTCGTCTATCTGGGCACCTCCAACAGTTACGCCGTGGTGCTCGCCGATGGCGCCGAGATCACCGTCTTCCAGCAGAACGCGCACGACAGCACCATCACGGCCGAGCGAGGCGACACGGTCTGGCTGTCCTGGCAGCCCCAGCACTCCTACGTGCTGCGGTAACTCCTTCGAATTACCAGGAGCACGAACCCCTATGAACGACTTCCGCAATCAGGACCCCGCTCTCCTCCGTGGCATGACGCAGCGCCGCCTCGGCCGCCGTGACGCGTTCCGCCTCGCCGGCCTGTCGGCGGCAGGTCTCGCGCTGGCCGCCTGTGGCGTTCAGGGCAAGCGTGTGGCCAAGCCCAGCTCCTCGGCCCAGGCGCAGTCCGCCGTCCAGCAGTACTGGTCGGGCAAGGTCAAGAACGGCCACGTCGACTTCGCCAACTGGCCCCTCTATATGGACCCCAAGCAGCCCGAGCTCAAGCAGTTCACCGACCAGACCGGGATCACGGTGACCTACAAGGAGGTCATCCAGGAGAACGCGGGCTGGTTCGCCAAGATCCAGCCGCTCCTCGCCGCCGGTCAGTCGATCGACTACGACCTCATGGTCGTCACCAACGGCATCCAGTTCACCCAGCTCGTCGAGCTCGGCTACCTCGTGCCGCTCGACCATGGCAAGCTGCCGAACTTCGCGGCCAACGCCGGTGCCCGGTACAAGAACGAGTCCTACGACCCCGGCAACGTCTACAGCATCCCGTGGGCGTCCGGCATGACCGGCATCGCGTACAACCCGAAGTACGTCGACACCCCGCCCACCAGCTACTCCGCGCTCTGGGACCCCAAGTACAAGGGCAAGGTCGGCATGATGGCCGACTCCCAGGAGATCGGCAACTTCGGCATGTTCCTGCTCGGCATCGATCCGGAGAAGTCCACGCCGGCGGACTGGGAGAAGGCGGCGGCCAAGCTCAAGGAGCAGCGCGACGCCGGGATCGTGCGGAAGTACTACGACCAGGGGTACGTCGACCCGCTGGGCAAGGGCGACATCTGGCTCTGCCAGGCATGGTCCGGTGACATCTTCCAGAAGAACATCTCGGAGGGCACCGACCTGCAGTTCGTGATCCCCGACGAGGGGGCGACGATCTGGACCGACAACATGATGATCCCCAAGACCGCGGCCAACCCGGTCGACGCGATCACGCTGATGGACTTCTTCTACGACCCCAAGGTCGCCGGGGGCCTCGCCGAGTACATCAACTACGTCACTCCCGTGCCGGCGGCTCAGGCCGTCATCAAGTCGGACGCGGACGCGGCGTCGGGCGACGACAAGAAGACCCTCACGGAGATCGCCGACAGCCCGCTGGTGTTCCCGAGCGATGCCGACTACGCGAAACTGCGCAGTTACCGCAACTTCAAGAACACCGACGAGCAGAAGCAGTACGAGAACATCTTCCAAGCGATCACCACGGCATGAGCGAGCACGACGTGCCCTTAGGTGAGGAGGAGGCATGAGGACGCTCAGGGCCAGGCTGACGCCGTACGCGCTGATCTTCCCGGGCGGGCTCTGGCTGGCGATCTTCTTCGTCGTCCCGACGGTCGTGATGTTGTCGTTGTCGCTGCAGTCGGGCAACGTGGTCGACGGCTTCGCCTTCACGTTCAACTGGCACAGCTACGTCGACGGGGTGACCACCTACCACGACCAGATCGTCAGGTCCCTGCTGTACGGCCTGGCCGCCACGGTCATCCAGATCGTCATCGGCTTCCCGGTGGCGTACTGGATCGCCTTCAAGGGCGCGAACAGGAAGTCGGTCTACCTCTTCCTGGTGCTGCTGCCCTTCCTCGTGTCGTTCGTGCTTCGGACGATCTCCTGGCAGTACCTCCTGTCGGACAACGGCATCCTGCTCGGCCCGCTGCGGGACGCGGGCCTGCTCCCGCAGGACTTCCGCATCCTGGCCACGCCCGCCGCGGTGATCGGCGGTCTGTCGTACAACTTCCTGCCGTTCATGATCCTCCCGATGTACGTGGCGCTGGAGCGGATCGATCCGCGCCTCCTCGAGGCCGCCCAGGATCTCTACGCGAGCAGGGTCCAGACGTTCCTGCGCGTCGTGCTGCCGCTGTCGCTGCCCGGGGTGTTCGCCGGAGTGCTCATGACGTTCGTGCCCGCGAGCTCGGACTACGTGAACGCGTCGGTGCTCGGCGGCACCAACACCACCATGATCGGCAACGTCATCCAGAACCAGTACCTCATCAATCAGGACTATCCGATCGCCGCCGCCATGTCCTTCACGTTGATGGCCGTCCTGCTCGTCGGCATCTTCGCGTACGCCAGGGCCCTCGGCACCGAGGACGTGCTGGAGGTGGCCGCACGATGAACCGCGGACTGTTCCGGGGGCGCGGCCTCCAGATCTACACCTGGCTGGTGATCGCCTGGCTCGTGGTGCCGATCGCGGTCATGATCCTGTTCGGGTTCAACGACACCAGGGGCCGGTTCAACACCACGTGGCAGGGGTTCACCTTCAAGTGGTACGGCCAGCTGTTCGAGATCGGCGACCTGACGCAGGCTCTGGTGAACTCCCTGCTCATCGCCGTCCTGACGATGGTGATCGCGGGTGTGCTCGGATCGCTCATCGGGCTGGCCCTCGGCCGCTACCGCTTCCGCGGGGCGGCGCTCCTGACGCTGGTGATGTTCGCCGCGATCTCGTGCGCCGAGATCGTGATGGGCGCCTCGCTGCACTCGCTGTTCATCACGCTGGGCGTGCCCGAGGGCTTCCCCACGATCGTCGTCGCCCACGTGATGTTCTCGATCTCGTTCGTCGCGGTGACGGTCCGGGCCAGGGTGATGACGCTGGACACCTCCCTCGAGGAGGCGGCGCGCGACCTGGGTGCGAACACCTGGGAGACGTTCCGCCTGGTGACGCTTCCGATGATCTTCCCGGGCGTGCTCGCGGGGTCGATGCTGGCGTTCGCCCTGTCGATCGACGACTTCGTGATCACCAACTTCACCGCCGGCAGCACCGTGACGTTCCCGCTGTGGATCTGGGGTGTCACCAGGGTCGGCATCCCGCCGCAGGTCAACGTGATGGGAACACTCATCTTCGCGGGCGGCCTCCTGATCGCCGTCGGCAACATCATCGCGGCGCGCCGTCGCCGCGCGTAGCTCTTCGGGGATGTGGAATGTGTGAACCCGCAGAAGGCGCTCGCTGACGCGGAGCGCAAGCCGTACTGGCTGGACCGGGCGATCGCGCCCGCTCCGTCGCCGAGGCTGACCGGCCAGGTCACCGCCGACCTGGCCGTCGTCGGGGGTGGATTCTCCGGCCTGTGGACCGCGCTCATGGCCAAGGAGCGCGACCCGTCCCTCGACGTCGTCCTGCTGGAGGGGCGGGAGATCGGCTGGGCCGCGTCCGGCCGCAACGGCGGCTTCTGCGCGGCGAGCATCACCCACGGCCTCGGCAACGGCATGGAGCGGTGGCCGGAGGAGATCGGCCGGCTCGACCGCCTCGGACGGGAGAACCTCGACGAGCTCGAGGCCTCCCTCGTCCGGTACGGCATCGACTGCTCGTTCGAGCGGACCGGCGAGGTGCGCGTCGCCACGCGGGACTGGGAGCTCGAAGGACTCGACGATGAGGCCGCGGTCGGCGCGTCGCTCGGCCTGCGGATGGAGCGCCTCGATCGCGAGCAGGTGCGGGCCGAGGTCGACTCCCCAACCTACCTGGGCGGCCTGTGGGACCGGGACGGAGCGGCCATGGTCGACCCCGCCCGGCTGGCCTGGGGACTCCGGGAAGCCTGCGTCCGGCTCGGCGTGCGGGTCTTCGAGCGGACCCCGGTCAGGTCGCTGCGGGACGGCGGAAGCCTCCTCGAACTGGACACGCCGCTCGGCACGGTGCGGGCGAGCATGGTCGCCCTGGGCACAGGGGCCTTCGCTCCGCTGCTGGGCAGGCTGCGGCACTTCCTCGTGCCGGTCTACGACTACGTGCTGATGACCGAACCCGTGCCGGCGGACCGGCTCGCCGAGGTCGGCTGGCGAAACCGTCAGGGGTTCGGCGACTCGGGCAACCAGTTCCACTACTACCGGCTGACCGACGACAACCGGATCCTGTGGGGCGGGTACGACGCGGTCTACTACAACGGCGGCCTCATCACGGCGGAGCAGGATCAGCGCGACGCCACGTTCGAGAAGCTCGCCGGGCACTTCTACGAGACGTTCCCGCAGCTCGAAGGGGTGAGGTTCAGCCACAAGTGGGGCGGGGTCATCGACACCTGCAGCAGGTTCAGCGCCTTCTTCGGCACCGCGTACGGCTCTCGCCTCGCCTACGCGGCGGGGTACACCGGCCTCGGGGTCGGGGCCACCCGTTTCGGGGCCAACGTGATGCTCGACCTGCTCGCGGGGGAGCGGACCGAGCGGACCGAACTGCGCATGGTGCGGCGCAAGCCCGTGCCGTTCCCGCCCGAACCCCTCAGGTCGGGCGTCATCCAGCTCACGCGCTGGTCGATGGCCAGGTCCGACGCTCACGAGGGGCGGCGCAACGCCTGGCTCCGCACGCTCGACGCGTTCGGGCTCGGCTTCGACTCCTGACGCCTCGGCTCCTGGCGGCGGGGGCGCTACCCCGCCAGCCAGCGCAGCGGGTTCTCGTGGGTGATCAGGCGCCGGGTCTCGTCGTCCACGCCGGCCTCGCTCAGGGCCGGGAGGATCGTGTCGAACAGCCTGCCGTACCCGTGCCCGCCGTAGCCGTGCAGGTCCTTCTGGCGGGACACGCCGCTGCTGAGCAGCACGCGTTCGGCGTGGCCGGCGTCGAGCAGCGCCAGGACGTCCTCGGCGTCGTCGACGCTCACGTAGGCGCCGGTCTCCGCGATCTTCCGCTGTGCCGGCGCGTCGGCCGTGCGCGCGCTGAGCCGCCGGGCCGGCACTCCGTGGGAGAGCAGGAGTTCGAGCAGGCCGAGGCCCTCGGTGGCCACCGGCAGGTCGGTCCGCAGGCAGGCGCGGGCGGCGGCGACCAGCGCGCGCTCCTCCGCCGCCGTCGGCGTGTCGTCCCAGGCGGTGGCCACGATGAGCCCCGGCCGTGACCCCGCGCCGTCGAGCCCCGCTCCGATCTCATGCAGAAGGTCCGCCGTCAGGTCGTCCACGCTGTACCGGCGGATCGCGTCCCCGGAGAACGGCTCCGGGGCGAATCCCGTGGCGGCGACGACGGCGACCCTGCTGCCCGTGGCCATGCGGCCGAGCGACGAGGGGTCGCGGGCCATGCCGATGCAGGTGTGCTCGACGACCAGGCTCAGCCCGCGATCCGATGCCAGATTCTTGAGCTCCGCGACGACGTACCGCTCCTCGTCGAGCCAGCGGTACGGGTCGGAGTCCACGCCGATTCCCCACCGGGTGTCGGTGCGCAGATGCTCACGGGCGAGCACCGGGCCGTCGATCTCGGAGACGGGGACCGCACCCGAGACGGTCTGGATGCGGGGGAAATAGGCGCCGGGCATGAACGGACATTAACTGATTTCTTGCGAAAATAGGGTCTTTTCACGCGAGGAGCTCCGTGTAGATCTCCTCGAACCGGGCGAGAGATCGCTGGTGGTCGTGGGTGGCGGCGATGGCGAGGCTCGCCCTGGACATCGCGGCGTGTCCCTCGGCGGAGGTCAGGATGCCGACGAGATGCCGGGCCATCTCCTGGGCGTCCCCCGGCCGGTAGAGGAAGCCGTTGCCGGACACGAGATGGGGCAGCGCCATGGCGTCCGCCGCCACGATGGGCAGCCCGGCGGCCATCGCCTCGAGTGTCGCGATGCTCTGCAACTCGGCGGTGCCCGGCATGGCGAACACGTCCGCGGCCGAGTAGACCTGCGGCAGGTCGGCGTCGGGGATGAACCCGAGGAAGCGCACCCGCTCGCCCACCCCGATCCGGGCCGCGAGCCGCTCCAGGTCCTGACGCCTCCCGCCGGTGCCGACCAGCACCGCCTGGGCGTCGACGTGGTTCAGCACGTGCGGCAGCGCCCTGACCAGGTCCTCGAGCCGCTTCTCCTCGTCCAGCCTGCCGACGAACAGGACGGTCGGCCGGTCGGCGATGCCGAAGCGCCGCCGCGCCCACTCCTGCGGCTGGCGCTGGAACCGCTGCAGGTCGATGCCGCAGGACACCGCCTCCACCTTGTGCGGAAACCCCTTCTCGCCCAGGAGCCTGGCGGCGATCCGCGTGGGCGTGGTGACGCGGTGGGCGCGGGCGAAGACCCGGGCCAGGTCCTGCCAGGCCAGATCCCCGGCGCGGGTCCGCAGCCTCGTCGGGATGGGCGCGAACTGGAAGAGGTTGTCCGGCATGAAGTGGTTGGTGGCCACCACGGGCAGGCCCGCCCGGCCCGCCGCCCCGAGTGCCGCACGGCCGATCATGAAGTGCCCCTGGACGTGGACGACGTCCGGCCGGGCCCGGTCGACCAGGTGCTCCATCGTCCGCTTCAGGCCAGGGGGAAGGGTGATCCGCATCGTCGGGTGCACCGGCAGCCGGGCCGACCACAACCGGTGGACCACCACGCCGCCCACGACCTCCGTACGCGGGCGCCCCTCGTCGGACGAGCACACCACGTGGACGTCGGCGCCGCGCGCGGCCAGCCCTCCCGCGAGGCGGTGGGTGAAGTACGACGCGCCGTTCACGTCGGGAGGGTAGGTGTCGGTGGCGATCAGCACCCGGCGGCGGCGCGCCGGGGCAGCGGCCACGGCGAGGGACGGCTGCGCGCCTGCGGGGTCCGGGCTGGAGGGGGCGGGGACGGCGTTCATCGGGCTCCGATCTGCGTCATCCGGTGCGGGGGGTCGTCGGGTGCGGGTCGTCCGTGCGGGGCTGTCGGGTTGCGGGGGGCGTCCGTGCGGGGTTCGTCGGGGTTGCGGGGCTGTCCGGCTTGCGGGGCTGTTGGACTGCGGGCTGTCCAGGTTCCGAAGGTCATCCGGTGAGTGGAGTGGTCCGGGCGAGTGCGACGGTTCCGGCTCCGGCGACCAGTGCCGCCACCACGGCGGCGGCCAGGTTCCTCGGCAGGGGCTCCCCGAGCAGCAGGGCACCGCAGGCGACCGCGGTAAGCGGGTCGGTCAACTGCAGGGTGGCGTAGGCGACCGCGAAATGACGGCCGGCGTAGGCCCGTTGCAGCAGGCCGAGCGCCGCCAGCACGGGGATCGGCATGACGGTCAGGAGCCACAGATGGCCGTCCCCGTCGACGATCACACGCGTGATCGTGGCGCACGCGCCGTACATCACTCCGGCCGCGACTGCGAGCAGCGCCGTACGGCCGGCGCCGCCGATGCTCCTGGCCAGCCCGAAGCACACGAGGGCGGTGAGGACGGCGCCGGAGAGCAGCCCGAGCGAGCTGGTGTCGTCCAGGCTGGGCGTCGGCGCGGTAGGAGGGACGAGCATCACGAGGCCGATCAGGCCCGCGCCCACGACGGCCGCGGCGATGAGCTCGCCTCCCGAGGGCTTGCGGCCGTGCAGTGCGGCCGCGATCGGCAGGGCGAACAGGAGGCTGGCGACGCCCATTGGCTGCACCACGATCAGCGGGCCCGCGCTCAGGGCGACGATGTGCAGGCCGCCGCCCAGGGCGACCGCTCCCGTGCCGATCAGCCAGCGCGGTCGGCGCAGCAGCGCGAGCATGCCCGGCCCGGCGGCGCCCGACGCCTCGTGCTGCTGGAACGCCGCGCCCAGAGCGAAGAAAAGTGAGCCGAGCAGCGCCACGGCCGCCGCGAACACAATCATGCGCCCTCCTTCCAGCTGAATGAAGACACGGCGTCATGGCCTAAATGCCTCATGTCAGCGACCGGAGGTCGAACGCGGGACTAATGCCCGCCGCGTGCGGGGCCGATCAGCTCATCGTCGGCTGCACTTCAGATAGTGGTCAGCTCGTCGTCGGTTCGCCGACAGACGGCTCTCGCACCGTGCCCGGATCCGGCTCAGGTCATCGTCCTGCCGCCGTTGACGGCGAGGCGCTGGCCGGTGATGAACCGGGAACCGGGGGAGGCGAGGAAGGCCACGGCCTCGGCCACGTCGACGGGAACGCCCATGTGGCCGAGGGGAAGGTGCCTGATGTACTCGTCGTACTCCGCCGCCGGGGTACCCTCGTGGCGCTCCACGGGGATCCAGCCCGGCTCGATCGTGTTCACCGTGATGCCGGACGGACCGAGCTCGCGGG
Organism: Planotetraspora phitsanulokensis; assembly: GCF_016863295.1. GTDB lineage: Bacteria > Actinomycetota > Actinomycetes > Streptosporangiales > Streptosporangiaceae > Planotetraspora > Planotetraspora phitsanulokensis. The sequence continues at coordinate 21,680 of NZ_BOOP01000014.1, read as the reverse complement.
CCCACGACCGGGTGAGGCCGTGCATCGCGGCCTTGGCCGACACATAGTGCCCGTAGTCGGGGTTGCCGAGGTCGGTGACCTCGCTTCCGACGTTGATGATCCGGCCGGATCCGGCGGCGCGCATGGCGGGCAGCACGGCCTGCAGGATGAGAAGCGGGGCCTTCACGAAGAAGTGCAGCTGGTCGAGGTGGTCGTCCCACGTCTGTTCCAGGACCGGCATGAGCGGCTGGGGTCCCGTCGCGTTGTTCACCACCACGTCGATCGCGCCGATCTCGGCGACGCCCCGCCGTACGGACTCCTCGTCGGTGACGTCGAACCGGGACAGGCGCGCGGAGCCGCCGGCGGCCTGGGCGCGCTCGACGACGGCCGCCGCCCCCGCGGTGTCGTGCGCGTAGTTGACGGCCACGTGCCAGCCGTCGGCTGCGAGCCGTTCGGCGATGACCGCGCCAAGACCTCGTGAAGCTCCGGTGACCAGTGCCGTTCCCATGACTGTTCGTCCTATCACGGTGGTTCGCAGCCCTGGAAGGGGACCGGGCGCGAGCACCAATCACGAGGACTTCGCGCATGGTGCATAGTGATCCGCATGGATGAGATCGCCGCACTGGTTGACCGGGCCGAGATCGAGGACGTCGTGACCGCGGTCTTCGACATGACGGACGCGAAGAACTGGCCCGTCTGCCAGGAGCTCTTCGATGACGAGGTCGCCGTCGACTTCACCAGCCTCAACGGCGGGGAGCCTTCGACGGTGACCTCCGCGCAGCTGGTCGACGGCTGGAACAAGGGATTGCACGCGAAGAAGCAGAGCTTCCACATGGTCAGCAACTACGCGATCAACGTCGACGGGGCCGAGGCGGGCGTGACCGCGAAGGGACACGCCTACAACCTGCTCGACGCCGACCTCGGCGGGGGCATCTGGGAGGTCTGGGGCGTCTACCGGCTCAGGCTGGTACGGCAGGCCGAGGGCTGGAAGGTGACCGCCCTGGCGTTCGAGGCCAAGCACAGCCGCGGGGACGCCTCCGTGCGCACCCACACGCTCCAGGCGTAACGCGAATCCCGCCCGCGTGGGGAAGCGACTCCGCGACGGCGGAGCGAACCCCCGGGGAGCCGCTCCGGCCGGTGACGGCCGGAGCGCTCAGCCCGGGGTGATCAAGCGGTCGCGGCAGGAGCCGCTATGGCCGGAGTCTCGGCGTGCAGGCGACCCAGCACGCGCCGGAACGCCCAGGCGGATCCGACGAACGCGATCCCGCTGATGGTCGCGACGGCCGCGGTCCGGACGAGCAGGTAGGTCTCGATCGACTGGTGCAGCAGCAGCCAGATGCTGACGGTCGAGTTCATGAGAAGCACGAACGCCCACAGCAGCGTGATCTGCGCGAAGAACCTGCGGATCCGCTCATGGCGCAGGATGAACGACGGCAGGTGGATGTAGTCGAGCGCGAGCTTCTGCACCAGAGGACGGCGCAGCCGCACCGAGGCCAGGAAGGCCATGCTGATGCAGATCGTGCCGAGCTCGGGCTGGATGAAGTAGACCACCGCGCTTCCCGACCACAGGCCGACGGCCGCGCGGCACGTGATCGCGATCGCGGCCAGGAGCATCGTCCCCGGGATCGGGCGCCGCCTGACCAGCCGCCACAGCAGCCCGAGATAGACCCATGAAACCGCCGCCACCAGCGCGCCGTTCAGGCCGAGCAGCATGAGTGCGGCGTAGAAGACGGCCAGCGGGGCGACCACGCCTTCCAGCAGCCGCGGGACCGCCTGCTTGAGCATCGCGGTGAGCCGTGGCAGGACGAAAGGCGAATGGTTCATGACACTCCATCGGGCCGGGCGTAGGGACTCCACCTACCCGCGGCCCTTGCCGGAAACACGAGGGCTGGCCTTTACCGGTGGCCTAACGTACCCGACCCCCGCATGATCCTGTGCCCATCCCGCGAGGGTCGCCGCCCGTCCCCCATGCCCGTACGGCATGGCGGCGCAAGGCCGCGAATGCCCCGAAACGGGCGGTGGCCAGGTCTTTACGACGGCCGGGCGGGTGTCTCCGGGGTCGCGGAAGAAATGCCGATTAATTTGGCGGAATGGAATCAGGCTTCGGCTACTTCGCCACCCACGACACCGTCGGCCCGGCGACGCTCGCCCACATGGTCGAGAAGCGGGGACACGCGGCGCTGCTGTTCACCGAGCACACGCACATCCCGGTCCCCGAGCCGGGCACCCGGGTGCAGTCCGAAAGCGGCGGAGACCTGCCGACGAAGTACTGGCACGTCTACGACCCCTTCGTCGCCGCCACCGCTGCGGGGCTGGCGACGACGCGGCTGCGGGTCGGCACGGGCGTCTGCCTCGTGGCTCAGCACCACCCCATCACGCTGGCCAAGACGGTGGCGAGCGTCGACCACCTGACGGGCGGGCGGTTCGAGTTCGGCGTGGGGCCGGGCTGGAACGAGCCGGAGATGCGCGACCACGGGGTCGACCCCCGGCGCCGGTTCGCCGTGATGAAGGAGCACGTCCAGGCGATGCGGGAGATCTGGACCCGTGCCGAGGCGGAGTATCACGGCGAGTTCGTGTCGTTCCCGCCGTTGTGGTCGTGGCCCAAGCCCGCCCAGCGACCGCATCCGCCCGTGCTCGTCGGCGGCATAGGGCCGACCGTCTTCGACCGCGTGCTCTCCTACGGCGACGCCTGGTTTCCCAACTACCGGCCGGGCGTCCTGGAGCGGGTGCCCGAACTCTTCAGCCGGGCGGCGGACGCGGGCCGGCGGATCGAGGTCGTCATGAACTCGACGCCGGCCGACCCGCACGTGATCGAGGAGTGCGAGCGCGCCGGGGTCGCCCGGGTCATGACCTACCTGCACTCGGCGGGCCTCGACGCGATCCGGCGGGAGATGGACGCCTTCGAGGCCGCACTCGCCGAGGTCCGGGGGGAGTGAGCCGCTAGTTCAGTGTGGCGGTCGCGAGCTTAGCCCCGAAACCGAGGAAGAGAGCCCCCACCCCGGAGGTCAGGCCGGCCGAAAGCCTGCGGCGACGCCGGAACTGGCTCGCCAGGTAGGTGCCGCCGAAGATCAGCGTGCTGAGGTAGATGAAGCTGAACACCTGCGCGATCAGCGCCAGGATCAGGAACGACAACACGGGGGCGCCGTACGACGGGTCGACGAACTGCACGAAGAAGGCGACGAAGAACAGGATCGCCTTCGGATTGAGCAGGCTGATGCCCAGCGCCTTGCGGAACGGGTTCACCTGGCGGGGCGCCGCGGCGGCCACGGCCTCCGCTCCGCCGTCCGCGGTCGCGGCCGAGCGCCACGACTTCCAGGCCGAGCGCAACATGCCGAAGCCGATCCAGGCGAGGTAGGCCGCCCCGGAGTACTTGACCACGGAGAAGAGGATCGGCGTGGACTTCAGCAGTGAGGCCGCTCCGGCGGCCGACAGGAACATCAGCACCGAGTCGCCGAGGAAGACGCCGCACGCGGCCTGGTAGCCGCGCCGCACCCCCCGCTGGGCGGCTGTGGAGAGCACGAACAGCGAGTTCGGGCCGGGCAGCAGGATGATCAGAAACGTGCCGACGGCGTAGGCCCAGATATTGGTGATCCCGAAGAACATCTTCCACTCCAAAATTACGACATAGGTCGTTATAGTGCCCTACTCGACTTGGTCTCGACAGGTGAGGGCATGGAAATGCCTATTGACCCGGTGGGAAATTGCGGCTGATTCTGAGCGCATGACGCTCTGGAAGCCGGATCCAACGTTCTATCCGTCTCCGCGTGACGCCGCCGCGGCCCCGGCGGAGAAGCTCGCCTACGTCGCCGCGTTCGACCGCTCGGCGAGCAGGCCCGACGCGCTGGCCGTGCTGGACGCCGACCCCGGCTCCGCCACCTACGGCACGGTCGTCGGCTGGACGGACCTCCCCTACACGGGAGACGAGCTGCACCACTTCGGCTGGAACGCGTGCAGCAGCGCGCTGTGCCCCTCCGCGCCGCATCCCCATGTCGAGCGGCGCTATCTCGTCGTCCCGGGGCTGCGCTCGTCCCGGATCTACGTGTACGACACCAAGGACGTGGTGAGCCCGCGGCTCGTCAAGGTGATCGAGGCGGAGGATCTCGGCAAGCGCGCCGGATACTCCCGGCCCCACACCGTCCACTGCGGCCCCGAGGGCCTGTACGTCTCGGCGCTCGGCGGCTACGGCGAGGAGGGCCCCGGAGGAATCGCCGTGCTCGACCACACGACGTTCGAGGTCCTCGGCAGGTGGGAGGCCGACCGCGGCCCGCAGTACCTCGCCTACGACTTCTGGTGGCACATCAACCACGACGTGATGGTCACCTCCGAGTGGGGGACCCCGTCGATGGTCGAGGACGGCGTGGTGGGCGAACTGCTGCTCGGCCGCAAGTACGGCCACCGGCTCCACTTCTGGGACCTGCGCAGGCGCAGGCACGTCCAGGAGATCGACCTCGGCGACCAGTACCAGATGGTCCTCGAGTTGCGCCCGGCCCACGACCCCACCAGGAAGTACGGCTTCGCCGGGGTCGTCACGAACGTGGAGGACCTGTCGGCCTCGATCTGGGTGTGGTACGAGGACGGCTCCCGCTGGGCCGTGCGGAAGGTCGTGGACATCCCGGCTGAGCCCGCGGCAGCCGGCGACCTGCCCGACGTGCTCAAGCCCTTCGGGGCGGTGCCACCGCTGGTCACCGACATCGACCTGTCCGTGGACGACAGGCACCTCTACGTCTCGTGCTGGGGCACGGGCGAGCTGAAGCAGTACGACGTGTCCGACCCGTTCCACCCGGTCGAGACGGGCTCGATCCACCTCGGCGGCGTCGTGCGGCGTGCGGCCCACCCGGCCGCGCCGTCCGAGCGGCTGGCCGGGGGTCCGCAGATGATCGAGGTCAGCCGGGACGGCCAGAGGGTCTACATGACGAACTCGCTGTACGGCTCGTGGGACGACCAGTTCTACCCCGACGGCGTGGGCGCCTGGATGGCCAAGGCCGACACGGCGTCGTTCACCCTCGACGAGAGGTTCTTCCCGCACGGCGACGACTTCCGAGGGTTGCGCCCGCACCAGACCCGGCTGCAGGGCGGGGACGCCTCCTCCGACTCCTACTGCTACCCGTGACTCTGACGGCGGTCATCCTGCTCGGAGCCTTCCATGGCATCAACCCCTCCATGGGCTGGCTCTTCGCGGTCGCCAGAGGACTGCAGGAACGCAGCCGCGATCTGCTCCTGCAGTCCCTCCCGGTGATCGCGCTGGGGCACCTGGCGTCGGTGGCGATGGTGGTCCTCGTCGTCAGCGCCACCGACTCGCTGGTCACCGGCACGGTGACCAGCATCGCCTCGGGCGTGCTGCTCGTGGGCTTCGGCCTGTGGCACCTGCTGTCCAAGCGGCATTTCCGCTGGGTCGGCATGCGGGTGTCGCTGCCACAACTCGCGGCCTGGTCGTTCCTCATGTCGTCGGTGCACGGCGCCGGCCTGATGTTGTTGCCGGTCCTCACCCGTCTGCCCGCCGCGACGACGGCCGCGGGGGCGCATCACCACGGCGGCGCCCTGGCGGGCGGCATGGTCGTCGCGGGGATCCACACCCTGGCCATGTTCGTGACGGCCACGATCATCGCCCTCGTCGTCTACGAGTTCGTCGGGCTCACGATTTTGCGGAAGGCGTGGTTCAACCTCGACCGGATGTGGGCGATCGCCCTGGTGGCCGCGGGGGCGATCACGCTGGTCACCGCCTGGTGAGATCCGGCTCCTCCCTCAGGAGGAGTCGAGATGCGATATATCTCGATAAGGTGTGGGCACCCGCCGTACCGAGGGAGGTCCGTCATGGCCCGCGCCCGAGCCCTTCGCGAGATGTTGTTCCTCGTGGGTGTGATCGAGGACGTGCGTCTGCTCACCCCGCGGATGCGCCGCGTCCGAATCTCGGGGCCGGCGCTGAAAGGCCTGTCCTGGACACCGGGCCAGCAGGTCAGAGTGCACGTCACCGACATGTTCGCCGCGCGCACGTGGCTGCGGGGCGCGGTGGGCGACGTGCTGCGCACGTATTCGATCTGGGACGCCGACGCCGACGCGGGCACCCTCGACCTGGTCGTGTTCGACCACGTGGGCGACTCGCCCGGCAACGCCTGGGCGAGGGGCGCCGCCCCCGGCCAGGAGGTCACCTTCTCCCGGCCCCAGGGCGACTTCGTCGTACGGCCCGGCGGCTACCACGTGTTCGCCGGGGACGAGACGGCCTCCGTCGCCTTCGGCCCGATGCTCGGGGCGATCCCGGAGGGCACGCCCGTCTACGGGGTGGTCGAGGCCGGCGCGGCGGAGGACCAGCTTCCGCTCTCCCGCGACCTCGTGCGCGTGGAGCGCACGGGCGACGCCGTCCCTTCGGAGGCCCTGCTGAAGGCCGTGCAGGCGCTCGACCTGCCGGACGAGCCGGGAGTCGCCTACCTCGCGGGTGAGGCGAGGACCCTCCAGGCCGTCCGCCGTCACCTGGTCGCCGAGCGAGGCTGGCCCCGCGGAAGCGTCGTCATCAAACCCTTCTGGACCCCTGGCAAGCGGGGCATGGACTGATCCACCGCCGCGGAAACATCGGGCAGAACGTCGGGCAGGACATCGGGCAAGATGGCGGGCATGAGGGTCAGCCTTCTGGGCGCGTTGGAGGTCACGGACGACGACGGCGAGCGGATCGACGTCGCCGGGCCGCGCGTGCGGGCGCTGCTGGCCGTTCTCGCGATACGACCCCGGCAGGTCGTGACGGCCGACGCTCTCGTGGATGCGCTGTGGGACGACGATCCGCCCGCGATGGCGGCCAACGCCCTGCAGACACTGGTCAAGCGACTGCGGGCGGCGCTCGGCCGTCCGGACGCGGTCGTGTGGCGGTCCGGGGGTTACGCGCTGGATGTGGACCCCGCGCACGTCGACGTCGAGCGTTTCGCCGTCCTGCGGGGCGCCGGCGACGCCGCGGGCGACCCCGCCAGGGCGGCCGACGCGCTCGACGAGGCGCTCGCCCTGTGGCGCGGTCCCGCTCTCGACGGCCTGCCCGGCCTGCCGTACCTGGCGAACGTCGCCACCTCCCTCGAGGAGCAGCGGCTCGCGGCCGTGGAGAGCCGGGCCGAGGCCTGCCTCGCGCTCGGGCGCGACCTCGACCTGTACGCCGAGGCCGCCGCCCATCCTCTGCGGGAGCGGCTCTGCGCCCTCGCCATGCGCGCCCTCGCGCGGGGCGGCAGGCAGGCGGAGGCCCTCGCGCTGTACGACAAGACCCGGCAGGCGCTCGCCGACGAACTCGGCGTCGACCCCGGACCCGACCTCCGCGACGCCCACCTCGCCGTCCTCAGGGGAGAGATCTCCGCTGGACGGCGCGGCCGGCCTGGCCTGCGCGCCCCCGCTCTGCGCGCGCCCCTCACCAGCTTCGTGGGCCGCGGTGACGAGGTCGCCCACCTCGGCGGGCTGCTGAAGCGGTCGCGCCTGGTCACGATCATCGGACCGGGAGGCGCGGGCAAGACCAGGCTCGCGATCGAGACCGCGCTGCGCGTGCCGGCGGAACCGCACGGCGGACCACAGCCGGTCGGCCCGTGGCTGGTCGAGCTGGCCTCCGTCACCGACGCCGTCGACGTACCCCATGCCGTGCTGAACGCCCTCGGGATCACGGGCGAGCGGGCGGTCACGGGGGAGTGGCGGGAGGAGGCGAGGGATCCCGTGGAGCATCTCGTCGCCTCGCTGAGCGCGCTGAGCGGCCGGTCGGCTCTGCTGGTGCTCGACAACTGCGAGCACGTGATCGGGGCGGCGGCAGCGCTGGCCGACCGCCTGCTCGCCGAGTGCCCCGGAGTACGGGTGCTCGCCACCAGCCGCGAGCCGCTCGGGGTTCCGGGGGAGACCCTCGCCCCCATCTCGCCGCTCGGCCTCCCGCCCGCCGGGGCGACGCTCACGGACGCGGCGGGCTACCCGGCCGTGCGGCTGCTGGCCGACCGGGCGGTCGCCGTACGGCCGGGCTTCACGCTCGACGAGGACAACGTCGACGCCGTCGTCACGATCTGCCGTCGCCTCGACGGGATGCCGCTGGCGATCGAGCTCGCCGCCGCGCGGCTGCGCGCGCTCGGGCCGGCGCAGCTCGCGGCCAGGCTCGACGACCGGTTCCGCCTGCTCACCGGCGGGAGCCGTACGGCGCTGCCGCGGCAGCGGACGCTCCGCGCGGTGGTCGAGTGGAGCTGGGACCTGCTCACGCCCGGCGAGCGGGCTCTGGCCGGACGGCTCGCCGTCTTCGCGGGCGGGGCCACGCTGGACGACGCCGAGTCGGTCTGCGGCGATCCGGCGGAGGTGACGGAGACCCTCCCTGGGCTCGTCGACAAGTCCCTGGTCGAGGTGACCGAAGACGGGCGCTACCGGATGCTGGAGACGATCCGCGCCTACGCGCTCGAGCGGCTCGCCGAGGCGGGGGAGTCCGGCGAGTTCCACGCCCGGCATGCCCGGCACTTCCTGGCTCTCGCCGAGGAGGCCGAGCCGCGCCTGCGAGCGGCCGGGCAGGAGCGCTGGATCGCCCGGCTCGCCGCGGAGCAGGACAACCTCCACGCCGCCCTCCGCTGGGCGATCGACGCCGGCGACGTGGAGATCTCCCTGCGGCTGTGCGGCGAGCTGAGCTGCTACTGGTGGATGCGCGGGTACGAGGGTGAGGCGGCGGTCTGGGCCGCCCGGGTCGTCGAGCTCGTCGGCGACGCTCCGCCCGCCGGGCTGCTCCGGCACTACGCCGCGTGCCGGGTCGGCCTCACCGTCGTCCAGTTTGGCCACGCGATGGCCGATCGCGAACGGATCGGCGCCCTGTCCAGGGAGATGGAGGCGCTGATCGTCGCGGCGGAGCGCGAGGGGCCCGTCCATCCGATGTTGCTGATCGTGCGCGTGGTCATCGCGGCCATGTCCGGCCAGGACGCGCGTGCCCGCGGGCTCCTGGACGGCTACGCGCTGTCGGACGACCCCTGGCTGGCCAACTCGGCCCTGATGATCCGCGGAGGATCGCTGGGGATGTCCGACGACCCCGTGGGGGACCTCGAGGCCGCGGTGGCGGGCTTCAGGAGAACGGGAGACCGCCGGGGTCTGAGCGAGTCGCTGCTGTCGCTGGCCACCCTCCGCGCCGGCCGCGGCGACCTGCCGTCCGAGCTCGTCGACGAGATCATCGCCCTGACCGGCGAGTGGATGAGCCCGCACGACGTGATCTCGGCGCTGACCAGGCTGGCACACCTGAGGATGGGGGCCGGCGACCTCGAGGGTGCGATGAGCGACCTGTCCGCCGCCCGCGCCCGGCTGTCGGACACCATGTCGGCCCACACCCTGCTTCAGCTCGGGATCGCGGAGGCCGAGATCGCGCGCCACGGCGGAGACCTCGACGCGGCCCTCCTCTCCTACGAGGGCGTCGTGGCCCTGCTGGGCGACATCACCGTCCCGCAGCAGGCCGCGATCGCGCGAGGCGGGTACGGCAGGGTTCTGCTGGCCAGGGGTGACCTGACCGGCGCACGGCGCGAGCACCGGGCCGCGGTCGAAGCGCTCGGCACCCAGCCCGACGTGCCCGTCCTCGCCCTGCTCGTCGCCGGCTCCGCCAACGTCGCCCTCGCGGACGGGGACGCCGAGCAGGCGGCCGTCCTGTTCGGCGCGGCGGACGCCGTCCACGAGGGATGGCGGGCCGACCCCGGCGCCCTCGCGGCGCTGGAGTCTGCTCGGGCCGGGGCGGGCGCCGTCTTCGGCGAGGCCTACGAGCGGGGACGCGCCCTGTCGCTCGACGAGATCCGCCGGGTGACGACGGGTGGGTGAGCCCGCCGTTCACCTGATCCTGCGCGCGTAGGTCCGTACGGCGAGCGGGACGAAGCAGGCGGCGATGGCGGTGCACCATCCCAGAGTGATCCAGACGTGCGCTCCCACAGGACCGCCGGTCAACAGTGCGCGCAGGGAGTCGGCCAGGTGCGAGACGGGGTTCAGGTTCGCCCACCACCGGAGCACCCCCGGCAGGTTGGCCGCGGGGATGAGGGCCGTGCTGCCGAAGGTCAGCGGGAGCAGGACGGCCGTGGCCATGCCCTGCATCGAGGCCGCGGACCTCGCCCGGAGGCCGAGCCACGCCGACACCCAGCCGAGCGACAGGGTGAACGTCAGCAGCAGCGCGACACCCCCGAGTGCTTCAAGCGGCGAGGTGCGGATCCGGAAGCCGACCGCGGCGCCGACGAGCAGCGCCACCGCGATGGTCAGGGTCATGGTGGCCGTGTCGGCGAGGATCCTGCCCATCAGCGGCGCCGATCTCGCGATGGGCATGCTCCGGAATCGGTCGAACACGCCGTTGCCGATGTCTTCGGCGAGCCGCATGCCGGTCGTGATCGTCTGGGTGAGGGCGACCTGCGTCAGCACGCCGGGTAGCAGACGCTGCACCGCCCCGCCCTGGTCGCCGGACATCGCCCCGAAGACCACGACGAAGATCACGATCATGAAGATGGGCTGAAGGAGAAGCTGGATCAGCTCCCCGGGCTGGTTCCTGAGCGGCACCAGGCTCCGCCAGGTCAGCGTCATTCCCTGGGCGAAGGTGTTGCGGGAGGTCATGCCGACGGCCTTTCCACTGGTCTTCCTGCTGGTCTTTCGGGCGATCCGTCCGCCGGGGCGGCGACGAGCGCGAGGAACGCCTCGTCGAGGGTGGGCCGTCTGAGCGCGTGCTCGGTGAGGACGATCCCCGCGTCGTCGAGCCGGCGCAGCGCCGCGGGCGGGAGCGCGGGGTCGAGGACCGGCACGCTGATCACCCCGTTCTCGCCGTGGTGCGGGCGCAACCCGGTGACCTCGGCGAGGATCCGCCCGGCCTTCTCCGCGTCGTGCTCCGGCCGGATCTCCAGGCGTCTGTCTCCCGCGCGGGCCTTCAGCTCGTCGGGGGTTCCCCGGGCGCTCACCTTCCCCCGGTCGATGAGCACGATCTCGTCGGCCAGCTGGTCGGCCTCCTCCAGGTACTGCGTGGTCAGAAGCACGGTGGCGCCCCGCGCGATCTGCTCGCGGAGGACGGCCCACAGTTCCGCCCGCACCTGGGGGTCCAGGCCGGTGGTCGGCTCGTCCATGAAGATGATCGACGGCTCGCCGACCAGGCTCACCGCGAGGTCGAGCCGGCGCCGCATGCCGCCCGAATAGGTCTGCGCCGCCCGGTCCGCGGCGTCCCCCAGGCCGAACCGGCCGAGGAGATCTGCCGCCCTGGCCCGCGCGGCCGTCCTGTCCATGCCGAGCAGGCGGCCGATCATCACGAGGTTCTGCCTGCCGGTCAGCTTCTCGTCGACCGATGCGTACTGGCCGGTCAGGCCGATCAGCTCGCGCACCTTCGCGGGCTCCTTCGTCACGTCGTGGCCGCCGACCCGGGCGCTGCCCCCGTCCGGGCTGACGAGCGTCGCGAGGATGCGGACCGCCGTCGTCTTGCCCGCGCCGTTCGGCCCGAGGACGCCGAGAACCGAGCCGGCGCGCGCCTCGAGGTCCACCCCGTCCAGGGCCGTCTTGTCGCCGTACCTCTTGACCAGGCCCTCGGCTTCGATCGTGTTGCTCATGCATCGAGGATCGGGGTGCCCGCTGGCAGGCCCCTGGCAGAGCGGTGTCAGCGCCCCGGCAGGGCTTGAGGCGGAGATAAGCGCTGCTTAAGGTCGCGCCCTTGCAGGCCGGAAAAGCCCGCGATTACGCTTCCCGCCAGTTGTGGATCTCTGACAGAGCTCGTCAGAATTCCCTTCCGTTTGGGCCTTGCCGCCTCCTGTCGGCAGAGCTACGATCCGTTCAACTCTTAGGAAACTTTCCTAAAAAAGACCTAGCTCACCTTACGAAACTGCGTCCCGTCACCAGACGCCCAGAAGCGCCGTACGGCTGGCGCCGTCTTTACTCGGCCGCCTCCGTGAGGCGTCAGCCGTACGGGTTTCCATGACCTCCCATCTCACTCCCCAGAGGTTGTGACATGCAGATCAGGTTCGTCTGGCGTGCGCTGGCGGCGGTGGCCGCCGTCGCGCTCGCCCTCGTCGCCCTCCCCGCCCAGGCCGCCACCGCCACGGCCGTCTTCTCCAAGGACTCCGACTGGGGCTCCGCCTACCAGGGCAGATACACGGTCACCAACACGGGGAGCGCCGCGCTCTCCGCCTGGACGGTCGAGTTCGACCTGCCGTCGGGCTCGTCGGTCGGCTCCTACTGGGACGCGTTGCTGACCAAGTCGGGCAACCACTACACGTTCAAGAACCGCGAGTACAACGGCACCCTCGCCCCGGGGGCCGCGACGAGCTTCGGCTGGGTGAGCAGCGGCAACGGGGTCCCGGCGAACTGCAAGCTCAACGGTGGTGCGTGCGGCGGCGGCGGATCCACGCCGACACCCACGCCGACGCCGACTCCCACGCCGACGGTCACCCCGCCTCCGCCCTCCCCGGGGAACCTCAGGACCGCGCCGTACGTGGACATGGGCGCGTGGCCGACCCCGAGCCTGAGCGCGATGGCCTCGGCCTCCGGTCTGAAGAACTTCACGCTGGCCTTCGTCACCGCGTCGAGCTGCAAGGCCATGTGGTTCAACGCGTACGACCCGAGGCAGCAGTGGGGCAAGGACCAGATCGACGCGATCCGGGCCGGCGGGGGAGACGTGAAGGTGTCCTTCGGCGGCGCGACCGGCATCGAACTCGCGCAGGCCTGCACCGACGTGACCGCGCTATACAACGAGTACAACGCCGTGGTCAACGCCTACGGCCTCAACTACATCGACCTCGACATCGAGGGCTCCGCCACGGCCGAGCCCGCGTCGGTCGCCCGCAGGTCGCAGGCGCTCGCCCGGCTCCAGCAGGCCCACCCCAACCTGAAGATCTCGCTCACCCTCCCGGTCCTGCCGAACGGCCTGACCACCGACGGGCTGAACGTCGTCAGGTCCGCCCGCGACGCCGGGGTCAAGCTCGACGTCGTCAACGTCATGGCCATGGACTACTACCAGTCGGTCGACTACGGCGACGCGGCGGTCCAGGCGGCCAACAGCACCTTCTCCCAGCTCAAGTCGCTGTACCCGAGCCTGACCGACGCCCAGGTGTGGCGCATGGTCGGCGTCACCCCGATGCTCGGGCAGAACGACGACGGCCGGATCTACAACCAGGACGACGCCCGCCAGCTCGTGACCTTCGCCAAGGGCAAGCATCTCGGCCTGCTCGCCTTCTGGGAGACCACCCGGGACCGCAACGCCTGCAACGGCGCGCTCTACATGTGCACCAACATCGCCCAGTCGCCCTACGAGTTCTCCAAGATCTTCGCTTCGTACACGGGATGACGTCATGAAGAAACTGATCACCCTGGGCGCCGTGGCGGCTGTCGCACTCGTGGGCGTCCTGACCGGAACGGCGTACGCCGCCAACATCGCGGCCAACCCGGGATTCGAATCCGGCCTGTCCGGATGGACCTGCTCGGGGTCGTCGGGGGCGCAGGCGGTCTCCACCCCCGTGCACTCGGGCACCAGGGCGCTGTCGGCCACCCCGGCCGGCAGCGACTACGCCCGCTGCCAGCAGACGATCACCGTCAAGCCGTCGACGAAGTACACCCTGTCGTCCTGGGTGCGCGGCAACTACGTCTTCCTGGGCGCGACCGGCAACGGCGTGAGCGCCGAGACGTGGGGCGCACCGGGCGCCGCCTGGTCCCAGCTGTCCACGTCGTTCACCACCGGCGCCTCGACCACCAGCGTGACGATCTACGTCAACGGCTGGTACGGCCAGGGCACCTACTACGCGGACGACATCGTGTTCGACGGCCCGGGCACGGTCCCGCCGTCGCCGACTCCCACCCCCACACCGACACCAACCCCGACGCCCACGCCGACCCCGACCGGGCCGCCCCCGAACCCGGGCGCCATCACCGTCGCGCCGTACATCGACATCACGATGACCACGCCGTCGCTGGCCGCCGCGTCCACCGCGACCGGGGTGAAGAACTACACGCTGGCGTTCGCGCTCGGGGACAGCACCGGCTGCAACCCCGCGTGGGGCGGCACGATCCCGGTCAACGACTCGAGGATCATCAACGACGTCAGGGCCCTCCAGGCCAAGGGCGGTCAGGTGATCGTCGCCACCGGCGGGGCCGTCGGCCCGTACCTGGAGCACAGCTGCGGGACCTCGGCCGCGCTGCTCGCCGCCTACAAGAAGGTGCTCGACACGGTCGGCACCAACTATCTGGACGTCGACGTCGAGGCTGCCATCGACGCCAACAAGGTCAACACGGCGCTCAAGCAGCTGCAGGCAGAGCGCGGCACCACCATCAGCTACACGATGCGGATCCTGGGCCAGGACTACGGCATGGACCCGTCCTCGGTGCAGATCCTCCAGGACGCCGCGGCCAAGGGCCTCAACGTCATGGTCAACCCGATGCTGATGGACTTCGGCTTCTCCGGCAATTGGGGAGACGCCATGGTCTCCGCGGCCAACGCGACCGTCTCGCAGATGAAGCAGATCTGGCCGTCGAAGAGCGACGCGCAGATCAAGCGGCTGCTCGGGCTCACCCCGATGATCGGCAAGAACGACACGGGCCAGACGACCTTCCAGGCCGACGCCCGCAAGCTCCTGTCGTACGCGCAGACCAACCACGTGGGCCGGATCGGCTTCTGGTCGGTCGGCCGGGACAACGGCGGCTGCCCGAACGGCACCGTCTCGCCCACCTGCAGCGGCGTGGCCCAGTCCGCCTACGAGTTCACCAACATCTTCAAGTCCTTCACCGGCTGACCCTCTCGCCCGCCCACCCCTCCTGCGCGTGATCATGCACAGGTCGGATGAAGGCCGTACGGCCTGCGGAAACGCTGTTCGTGATCATGCGCGGCCGACCGGCGTGCATGATCACGGCAAGGGGTGGGGGGGTGATCACTCATGAAAGTGAGTCTCATGTCTGCGCGAATGACCGGGCGAATGACTGGACAGATCACTGGGCGGAGGTCCCTGCACAAGTGGGCGGCCGCCGTCGCGGTGGTGCTCGGGGCGACCGCCCTGTGGGGCGGCACCGCCTCCGCCGCCAACATCGTCACCAATCCCGGGTTCGAGTCCGGCCTGACCGGATGGACCTGCGCGTCGACCGCCGCGGTGGTCTCCACACCCGTCCACGGCGGGACCAAGGCCCTGTCGGCCACCCCGGCGGGGAGCGATTTCGCCCGCTGCCAGCAGACGATCAGCGTCAGGCCGTCCACGGCCTACACCGTGTCCGCGTGGGTCCGGGGGAACTACGTGTTCCTCGGCGCGACCGGCACCGGCACGACCGACGCGCAGACGTGGGGGACGCCCGGCGCGACCTGGAAGCAGCTGACCACGTCGTTCACCACCGGCCCTTCGACCTCCAGCGTGACGGTCTACGTCAACGGCTGGTACGGCCAGGGCACCTACTACGCCGACGACATCGTCCTTGACGGGCCTGGCGGGACGAACCCGTCGCCGACCCCCACCCCCACTCCCACCGTGACGCCCACGCCGACGCCGACCCCCACCCCGACTCCCACGCCGCCCACGTCGAACGGCAAGCGCCTGCTGGTGGGATACCTCCACGCCTCATTCGCCAACGGATCCGGATATATCCGGATGGCCGATGTGTCCAGCGACTGGGACTTCATCGATCTGGCCTTCGGCGAGCCGACCTCGGTCACCTCGGGGGACATCCGGTTCAACCGCTGCCCGGCCACCGAGTGCCCCAACGTCGAGAGCGACGCCGACTTCATCGCGGCCATCCGCACCAAGCAGGCGGCGGGTAAGAAGGTGCTCATCTCGATCGGAGGGCAGAACGGCCAGGTCCAGCTGACCACGACCGCCGCGCGCGACAAGTTCGTGCAGTCCGTCGGCGCGATCATCGACAAGTACGGCCTGGACGGTCTGGACATCGACTTCGAGGGCCACTCCCTGTCGCTCAACCAGGGCGACACCGACTTCC
The DNA here is from genome assembly GCF_016863295.1 of Planotetraspora phitsanulokensis. Lineage (GTDB taxonomy): Bacteria > Actinomycetota > Actinomycetes > Streptosporangiales > Streptosporangiaceae > Planotetraspora > Planotetraspora phitsanulokensis. Next base: position 5,828 of record NZ_BOOP01000014.1, on the reverse strand, counting down.
GCAACCCGACCACCCCCGTGGTGGTGAACCTGATCTCGGCCATCAGGTCGCTCAAGGCCAGGTACGGATCGAAGTTCGTCCTCACCATGGCGCCGGAGACGTTCTTCGTCCAGCTCGGCTACCAGTTCTACGGCCCGGGCCCGAACGGCTCGGCGGACCCGCGCTCGGGCGCCTACCTGCCCCTCATCCACGCCCTGCGGAACGACCTCACCCTGCTCCATGTGCAGGACTACAACTCCGGGCCGATCATGGGCCTCGACAACCAGTACCACACCATGGGCGTGGCCGACTTCCACGTCGCCATGACAGACATGCTGCTCACCGGCTTCCCCGTGGCGGGCGGCGCGACCTTCCCCGCGCTCCGGCCCGACCAGGTCGCGATCGGCCTTCCGGCCGCGCCGTTCGCCGGCAACGGCTTCACCACGGTGGCCGAGGTCCAGAAGGCCTTCGGCTGTCTCGCCAAGGGGACCAACTGCGGCACCTACCGCCCGCATGGCGTCTTCTCCGGTCTCCGCGGGCTGATGACCTGGTCCGTCAACTGGGACAAGTACAACGGCTCCGAGTTCTCGCGCAACCACCGGGCGTACCTCAACGCGCTCGGATGACACCCCCCAACCCCTGCGAGGAACCATGAAACTACGGTCAGGCCCCGGCCTGCGCGTCCGTGCGGCCATCGCCGCCGCGGCGCTCGCCATCGTCGGCGGCATCGTCGCCGTCGCACCCGCGTACGCGGCGTCCGCCACCGCGGTGTTCACCAAGACCCAGGACTGGGGCACCGGGTTCGAAGGCAAGTACGTGATCACCAACGGGACGGCGTCGGCGATCAACAGCTGGCGGGTGGAGTTCGACCTGCCGTCCGGGTTCAGCGTCGGGTCCGTCTGGGATTCCGCGATGACCAGGAACGGCCAGCACTTCACCTTCACGAACGTCGGCTGGAACGGCACCATCCCCGCGGGCGGCACCGCGAGCTTCGGCTTCAACGGCAGCCCCGGCGGTTCGGGGGCTGTCCCGGCCAACTGCACGCTGAACGGCGCCTCCTGCGGCGGCGGCGGTCCGACCACGTCGCCCACGCCGACTCCGCCGGCGGGCGCCCCGGGCAAGCCGGGCAACCCGACCGTCACCGGCACGGCCAACACGTCGATCTCGCTGTCGTGGGGGGCGTCGAGCGGCACCGTCACCGGCTACCGGGTCTATGAGGGCACCACCGTGCGGGCGACCGTCACCGGCACGAGCGCCACGATCTCCGGCCTGGGCACGTGCACCACGCACACCTACACGGTCAAGGCGTACAACGGGCAGGGTGAATCCGCCGCCAGCGGCGCGGCGACCGCGACCACCACGGGCTGCCCGACCGGCGGTGGCAAGCTTCCGGGCGCGCCGTACCTCTATGAGGGCTGGGGCAACCCGCCGAACCCGGCCACGGTCATGAACGCCACCGGCGTCAAGGCCTTCACCATGGCGTTCATGCTCTCCGGCGGCGGTTGCACGCCCGCGTGGGACAGCTCACGCCCGCTGACGGGCGGCGCGGACGCCGCGGCGATCTCGCAGATCAAGGCCGCCGGCGGCAACGTGCAGATCTCCTTCGGCGGTTACTCGGGCAACAAGCTCGGGCCCAACTGCTCGTCGTCGGCCGCGTTCGCGGGGGCGGTGCAGCAGGTCATCAACGCCTACAACCCGGCCGCGGTCGACTTCGACATCGAGAACAGCGACGAGTTCGAGAACGAGGCCGTCCAGGACCGCATCCTCGGCGGCCTGAAGATCATCAAGCAGAACAACCCGAACACCAAGGTCGTCATCACCTTCGGCACGAGCACGACGGGCCCGACGTACTACGGCACCCGTCTGATCAACCAGTCGAAGGCGCTCGGCGTCAACGTGGACAACTACACGATCATGCCGTTCGACTTCGGCGGCGGCGCGAACATGTACCAGAACACCGTGAACGCGGCCGAGGGTCTGAAGAACGCCCTGAAGACGGCGTGGGGCTGGACCGACGCCCAGGCCTACGCGCACATGGGCATCTCGGGCATGAACGGCCTGTCCGACCAGCAAGAGCTGACGTCGGTGGCCACCTGGACCCAGATCCGCGACTACGCCAAGTCGAAGGGACTCGGCAGGCTCGCCTTCTGGTCGGTCAACCGTGACCGCGGGTGCCCCGGCGGCGGCGTGGTCTCCAACTGCAGCGGCATCGCTCAGAACGACTGGGACTTCACCAGGATCACCGCCGGCTTCTGACCAACGGGCCGGCCGGCCATGACTCGGCGGCCGGCGCGACGGGATCCCCCCTAACCGTCGCGCCGGCCGCCGCTTCGCGTCGGGGCCAGCAGGCCGATCAGCATGCCCACGACCGTGGCGATGGCAAGAGTGATCCACAGGCGAATTTTCATCGAAGTCTCCCATTTGTTACGCTGCGTAACAAGAATACAACTAACCGTGACAGACGGTAGTGGGGGGACGAAGAATTCTGGAGCCGGGTCGCGTCTTCGACGGTTTGTCGGGCAGTCTTGGCAGCGTCATGGACTACGCAATTCCGACGGGCATCGTCCTCGTCACCGGTGTCGTGCTCGCTCTCGTCGCGCAGTGGAAGGGCTGGAAGCCCTCACTCGCCGTCACGCTGGCGATCGGCGTCGGCTTCCGCGTGTTGATCCTCGTGCTCTCGGCCAAGGACAGCTGGCAGCCGATCGACTTCGTCAACAGCTTCAGACCGGCCGGCGAGGCCATCGTGCAACATCACGACCCGGTGCTGGAGAGCAACGGCGGCTGGCACTTCCTGCCGACCATCCCTTATGTGTACGGCCTGCTCCTTTGGCTGGGCATCCCCTGGGAGGTCGCCGGGCGCCTCGTCACGGTCGTCTCCGACATTGTGCTGATCCCCCTGGTCGGCAAGCTCGCCGGAGGATCCGCCCAACGGCTCCGCGCGTTCCAGTACGCGTGCAACCCGCTCGCCATCCTCGTCGCGTCGGTGCACGGCCAGGTCGAGCCCGTCTCGCTGGTCTTCGGCGTCGCCGCCTACGTCGTCGCGCGCGGCCCGGACGGCTGGCGGCCGTCCGGCGTCCTTCCCTGGCGGCGGCCGGGCGACCTGCTCCGGCGATTCACCCATCCCGTCGACGTCGATCGGGCGGCCACCTCGAGGGCCATCTGGGCGGGGCTGCTGATGGGCATGGCGCTGTGCGCGAAGAGCTGGCCCGTGATCCTCATTCCCGGGATGCTCCTGCTCCTGCCGGGGCCGCGCTCGCGCCTGATCTCTCTGATCGCGTCGGGAATTCCGCCGGTCTTCTTCCTGCTCACGCTGCCCATCGGCGGCTGGACCGCCTGGGGGCAGCTGCCCGAGGTCCTCAAGACCATCGGCCTGCGGCCCGGCGACGTGCGCCCGATCACCGGCGACTGGGGATGGACGGCGATCCTCAACGGCGGCGACTGGGTTCTCAACCCGACGGCGCTGAAGCTCGGCCAGTACATGATCTACGCCGCGGTGGTGTTCTGCCTGATCTGGTGGCGCAAGGCCGATCCCATCGATGTGACGATTGCGATCGTGCTGGCCTTCATGATCTTCACGCCGCGGCTCGGTGCGCAGTACCTGATGTGGTTCATGCCGTTCCTCGTCGCGCGGCCGACCCGCTGGGCGTGGCCCGCGATCATCGGCTGCGCCGCCTGGTCGGCGGTCGGCTACCTGGTGCTGACCCAGTTCACCGGGGAGAAGTGGAGCGAGTTGCACGCGCCCTGGGCGATGAGCTCGATCATCCTGTTCCCCGCGCTCATCGCCGCGATGCCGTGGGGCCGCAGGAGGTCCGAAGGAGTCGAGGCCGTCCCCACCGGCGTCAAGGCCGCCCGCGTGGACGCCTGACGAGGGCGGTCTGCGCTACCTGACGATCAACCGGACCAGGTGGCCGTGGCTCTTGAAACCGGGAGGGTCGCCGTCCAGGACGCCGGTGACGCAGTCGAACACGCCGGGCTCGCTCTGCCGTACGAAGAAGGCGGGCTCGGCGATCGCTGACAGCAGGCGGATCGCGTCGCGGTGGATGTGCACGCCCTCCCGGTCGCCGGACAGAGAGACCGTGACCTCATAGACGCCGTCGTCGAGTAGGCACTCTCCGAGCAGGAGCCATTCGGAGCCGCACGCACGCCGTAGGTGCGGGAGCAGATGCGCCTCGGGGTCCTCGGTCACCCAGCCGTCCCGCCGCATGGCCTCAAGCAGTCTCCGCACCTGGGGTTCCATGGCCGACCCGTCGGCGATTCCCGTCAGGCGCTCGTCGGTGTCCCATCGCCGCATGCTCAGACACTACGCGCGAGGTGGCGGCTCCGCCTGCACCGGCGCACCGCCTGGGCGCGCCTCCGCCGGCACGTCCGGGGACGGCTCCGCGGGAGGTTTAGGTGATTCGTCCGGCAGCCGGCCGGATATGAGGGCCGCCGTCCACTTGCTGTCCGGATCGCTGTCGATCAGCAGCGCGCGGACCAGCAGGCTCAGCGGAATCGCGAGCAGCGCGCCGAGAGGCCCGAGCACCCATGCCCAGATGATCAGTGACAGGAACGTGGCCGTGGTGGACAGCCCCACGGCGTCACCCAGGAACTTCGGCTGAATGAACGACTGGATCACGACGTTGATCGCGATGTACGCGACGATCACCAGGATCATCGTCTTCGGGCCGCCCTCGAGCAGGCCGAGCAGAGCGGGGGGAACGAGCCCGAGGATGAAGCCGATGTTCGGGATGTAGTTCGTGATGAGCGCCAGCACTCCCCACAGCAGGGGGAGGGGGACGCTGAGGATGGCCAGGACCATGACGTCGAGCGCCGAGCAGATCAATCCGAAGATGGTCGAGACCACCAGGTAGCGGCGGGTGCGGGACGTGAACGACTTGAGTGCCACGGCCAGCTGCGGCCGTTCCCTGGCGGCGGCGTCCACGATCCGGGAGAACACGGGGGCGTCCAGGCTCATCGCAAGGAGCAGCACCACGATCAGGAAGAGGCTCGACAACACCCCGAGGAGGCTGCTGAGCACGCCCTGCGCCACTTCGATCATCTTGCCCGGATCGAACGAGGACAGCGCCTTGTTCAGCTGCTCGCTTCCGTAGCCGAGACCCGCGGCCCAGTGCTGGAGATCGGCGACCATCGTGTTGAACTGCGTCGAGTACGTGGGCGCCAGGATCGCCAGCTGCGCGGCGGCGAGAGAAAGCACCGCCACCATGCCGGCGAGGACGAGCAGGACCACCGCCAGGGGGACGGCGACCTGGACCCATACCGGGGCTCGATGCCGGGAGAGCCAGCCGCGCAGGGGGGAGACGGCGATGACCAGTGTGAGTGCCAGGATCACCGGGCCGACGATGGACCCGACGGCCTGAATGCCGGCCAGGGTGACGACAGCGGCGGCGGCGCCGAGCATGGCGATGAGTGCGCGAGGGATCCGCTGTGGAGGCACGTTTCGGTTTCTACCCCTTCTTTGAGGAAAGATCCGACAATTGGATCAGACGTCGGCGCCGGTCCTTCTGCTGTTTCCCGGCAACTCTTCCGGCCGTTTCCAGCTTGCCGTGTCGGTACGGCTGCCGCACCGATACACGGATGCAAACAGCCGAAGGCGCCGATGCGTTCCTGAGCGAGGGATCAGCCGCCCATCGCGCTCAGATCGCGGGGCTCGCCGGCCGTGCGACGCCGGGCCCATGCGCGGCATGAGGGGTGAGCCAGGAGCAATCTCCCGAGTCCGGCGTGCGTCTCCTTTCGGATCAAGGTGGTCTCAAAGGCTGCTAATCTTGTGGTCGTCGGCGTGGTTCGGCGCTCCCCTTCTGATCGTTTCGGTGGTTGTGTTGTGGGTGCGTCCGGCTGGTGCCGGTGACCCC
>NZ_BOOP01000013.1 GCF_016863295.1 Planotetraspora phitsanulokensis | reverse complement strand
GCGGCCCCGTGTTCTGCGCCCCCTTGTAGAACCTGATCCCCGTGATGGTGCCCGGAGCCGTCGACTGGAACTTCACGCCGATCTCCACCGGCTTGGTGTCGTTGTTGGAGTCGACCGCGGGCGTCGTGGTCGGCGGCCAGAGCGTATTCACCACGGTGACGGTGGTCATGGTGGGGGTCGCCTGCAGGTTGCCGATGTCGTCGACCGCTCGGGTCTGGATCTTCACCGTCCCCGTAGTCGTCGGCGTCCAGGTGAACACCCAGTTCGTACGCCCTGTCGCCGGACGCCAGGTCGTCCCGCCGTCCACGGACACCTCGACGGCGGCCACGACTCCGCCACCGGTGTCCGCCGCCGTGCCTTGTACCGTGACGGGGCTTTTCGCCGAGAAGGTCGCACCGTTCACGGGACTGCTGATGGCAGACGTCGGAGGAGCGGTGTCCGTCGACTGTGTCGCCGGAACCAAGTCCGGCTGGAGCGTCGCCGGCTGGGCCCCCATGTCCGCGAAGAGATTCACGGTCGCCTGCCGTATCCGGATGTCCGCGGGCGTACCGGGGCGATCATGAACGGCGTCGAGTCCCCACGACCACTGAGTGGTTCCCGCGCCGAAGACGAGCGCGCCACTCGGCGACCGGTAGAGCACCAGATGGTGGGTCGCCACCCCCGCGCCGTATGTTGACCCGAAGTCGAGCAGGTACTGCGGCGTCACATCGATTGTCGTGCTGGACAGTTGCACAGGGCCCGCCGGCTGGAATCCGTTGTAGGGCGCCTCGTCCCATTCGTAGCCGAGCATTCCGGCGGCGAAGTTCGCCGTCTGACCAGGCGAAAGGTTCGCGACGGACGTGTTGCGCCAAAACCGCATGGGGGCGTATTCAGCCGGGACCATCATTGGATCGTTGCGGGTGCCGTTCACCATGTGCAGCGTGCCGGTCAGCGCGTTCTCCGGCCTACCGCCATTGGACGGCGGGGAGAAACGCGGATCGCGCCACGTACCGGTCCACTGAGGACTCGGGTCGATCTTGGCGTTCGCAGCAGTCTCCTTGTAGCAGACAAGTGTCCGGAACGGTGTGGTCGATCCATCGATGCTGTTCTCCCATCTCGTCTTCCAGAACACCTCATTACCGGAGAAGAACGACAGATCGACGCCCTGGGCGCGGGCGTTCTCCACGTTGTTCCGCATGTCGTTCGACCAGTACTCGTCGTGCCCGACGGACAGGAAAACCTTGTGGTCAAGCAGTTCCGCTCCCCGCCTGGCCGTGTCGACGTTGCTCGTATAGCTGACGTCGTAAGCGTTGGCCTCCAGCCACCTGACCATGGGGTATTCGGAGTTGAAGAAATAGCTTTCGACCGACCCCTTGCAACAACTGCTGCCTCGTGTGGTCACCGGACGGTTGTAGCTGACCGCGTAGGCCCTTCCTACCGGGCTCCCCAGATAAAGGCTGTTCCCACCATAGGTGTTGTATGCCTGCCACGTTGAGTCAGAGGTTTGAGCCAGTAGATCGGAATTTCGAGCATCATCCCGCACGACGAAAATTATCTGGCTTACACCGGTTGTCCCATCCTCTCGCACCAGGTTTGCGAGGTAGACCCCGGAAACGGCGTCGTTCGGCACGGCCCAGGAGGCAGATATCGCCCAGTTGCCGCAGTCGATCAGTCCTATGGTGGTGTCGCTCAGGCAGTTCGGCTGCGTCTGAGGCAGGGTGGCGGAGGGCTGGACGGTGGTGATTTTCCGAGCTCCCAGTCCGTTGTAATAGCCGACGCGGTAAATGTCCACGCGGTAATCCGTCGCATCGGTATTCACCTTGAACTGCGCCGTCTCCCCGACGTTGACACTCATGTTCGTCGCGAAGCCCTGAATGTTGGTGCTGCCTGCTCCAGGCACGTCCCATTCGCTGGGCGGGCTCCCGGGCAGGCTGTTTTCGATGCAAATGATGGAGGTGGGCGGGCAGGTCGCCGCTTCGCGACTCCTGCGCGGTTGCTTCGATCCGTGAGTCGGGAGGCTCTTCTCCCCAAGGTGGAAGAGCGGCGCCTTCCCCGTGCTCAGTTCCGGTGCCCCGGACGAGGTCGCAGACGGCATCGGCGTCCCAGACGACGTCGCAGACACCGTCGGCATCCCCGGCGACGCCGGCATGCCGGACGGCGTGACAGCCGGCACCGCAGAGGGAGTCAGCATCCCCGACGGCGTGGGCGCCGCAGTCGGTGGATGCTCCTGGCCCCAGGCGCCCTGTATCGGGCTCAGCATGGCGACCAAGCCAAGACCGACGGCGATCAGGCCTGCGCGGATCGTCCGCGGTCGCGACGGCTTTCTCACAGTCAACACCTACGATTCCCCCGATTACGGCGACAACGATGGCTGGTTACGAACCCGAACCGTCAGGTACGCGGTACGCGGTACGCGGTACGCGGTACGCGGCCCGGTCGCCTGAGCAAGGTCATATCCACGCAAGAAACCCCGCACGAATCCAGCGTCTCGACGAGGAAAGTATGCGGCGGGAAAACATGCCGGCAGCGCCGCCTATGGCGCCGAAAGGAAAACCCATTGCGGCCGGAAAATCCAGAGACTGGTGTCCGTGCGAAGGTACTCCGCCCGATGCAGAAGGCCTGCGGTTTTGGACCTGCCCGCAAGCATGACAAGGGCGGTGCTCACGACTCACTGGATCGGCCGCCCTCGACTCATTTCTTGCCAGTCCTTTTATGAGGCGAGGTTGTCGACGACATCTTTCAACACGTGGCGTGCGGGCCGCCCGGACGATTATCTGGCTCCGCACCGGCGCGAGCCGGCCGGCTGAAGAGCTCTTCTAGGTGCGATGAATAGTCCCGAATGCAGAGTCCATGCCGAATAGAGGAGGGCTCTCCCAACTGCGACCACTAGGCGGTTCCGCGCCACATGCCAATTACTGTCTGAAGTCGATCGGCATGCGAAGCAAAGGCGGGTGAACATGCCCAGGAAAGTCAAAGGCATGCTCAAAATGGTCTCAAGTTTTCCGGTCATTCGGGCGCACCCCGGAAGAGCGTTCGGCGACATGGAGGCCGACGGCTCCGGCTCCACGCCTCTCAAATCACGGTTCCTCGCCGCTGCCCGCGCCCCTATCGCCCTAGCCGTAATCGCCGCAGTGCTGCTGCGTTCAACTGCCATGCTCGGATACCGACAGGCCTTTTGGTACGGGGACACCACCGCCTATGTCACTGACGCACTGCGGATCGTGCCCAACCCGTGGAGGCCTGCCGGCTATTCAGTGTTCCTTCGAATATTCCTGCATTTTCACAGCAGCGCGCTCGTGGTGGCCGCCCAGCACCTTCTGGGGCTGGCCACCGGAATTTTGATTTATGCCCTGCTCCGCCGGTGGCAGGTGCGGCCGGTCCTGGCAGTGGCCGCCGCTCTTCCCGTTCTCCTCGATCCTCGCCAGTTGGTGATCGAGCATGCCCTGCTCAGCGAGACGCTCTTCACCTGCCTTGTGACGGGGGCTGTCGTCGTCACACTGTGGCGGCGCCGGCTCACACCGCCGATGGCCGCTGGAGCAGGGCTCTTGCTCGCCGCCGCCACGCTCACCCGATCAATAGGTCTGCCGCTCGTTGTGCTCTTCCTCGGCCTTCTCCTGGCGCGGCGAGTCGCGTTGCGCACACTGCTCGCGGCTGCGGCGACCTGCCTCGTACCGCTCGGCGCCTATGGTCTGTGGTTTCAGGCACACAACGGCGTCTTCGCACTCGGTTCGAACGACGGAATGCTCCTCTGGTCGCGCACCATGTCGTTTGCCGACTGCTCGAAGATACGTCCACCAGCCGAGCTCATACCGCTTTGCCCGCCTGAGCCACACCGGGCCGCCGCCACGTGGCCATGGAACTTCTTGCTCGACACCAAGCGCCCGCAGGAATACCTGACCGACCAGAACGCCTGGTTGTACAGGAGGCCAGGCCCGCCGCTCAGCCCTGAAAACAACTCTCTCGCACGGAATTTCGCGCTGCGCGCCATCGTCGCCCAGCCCGTGGACTACGCCCTCATCATCCTGCGCGACCTGACCGACACCCTGGTCCGGCGGGACCCACCGGTGCACGCTGATGCCGCCTTCCTGTTCCCTGCCGTATCCGCCGGAGTTCCACCGGAGCAGGCCGAGCTCGCGCGAACATACGGTTACAGCGGCGCGCCGAGGGCGGTCACGCCCTTCTCCACGTTCCTCGAACGGTACGAGTACTGGATCTTCCTGCCCGGCCTGATGCTGCTCCTCGCTTTCGTGGCACCGGTGGCTTTGATGTTGCGCCACAAACGTCGGCTACCGACCTCGGCACTGATGCCGTGGTTGATGGCAGTGGCACTCCTGGTGCTCGCCGTTGCCACGAACCAGAACTCTTACCGCTTCGCCCTACCGGCGGTTCCGCTGGCATGCATCGCCTTCGCCCTCAGCGTCACCCCGGCCGTGCGCAACGGCACTGCGAGAGCACGGGGAACCATTCATACGGATCAGGTCAGGTCACATGCTTAACTTCCTCATCGGAACCGGACGTTGCGGATCCACACTTGTCCACGATGTCATCGCCCGCCACCCGGATGTGAGTTTCGTATCCAACCTCGACGACCGGTGGCGGCGAGCTTCCGCATTGGTTCGGCCACTCAACGGAATCATCTACCGGCGAATGCCGACGAGCGGCTTCAGGAAACGGCTACGCCCTTCTGAGGGCTACGTGGCTCTGAGCCGTGAGGTCTCTCCGACCGTGGTCAATCCATTCCGGGATCTGGTTTCCGCGGACGCGACCCCATGGCTGGCGAATCGCTTGCGTATCTTCTTCGAGAGCCGAGGAGCCACGGAACCAGGTCGGCACTTCGTTCATAAATTCACCCTCTGGCCCAGAGCCTCGTTCCTGCACGAGGTGTTTCCTGAGGCTCGATTCGTGCACATCGTGCGCGACGGGCGCGCTGTGGCGAACTCTTTGCTCCAAATGACATGGTGGAGTGGGCATCTCGGGCCGTCGCGCTGGGAGTTGGGACCACTCCCCGACGGCTACGCCCAGGAATGGGAGCGTGAGGGAAGGTCGCTCGTACATCTAGCCGGGATCGGCTGGAAACTGCTGATGGACGCCTTCGAGGTCACGCGCACGACCGTGCCCTCCGACCTTTGGTTCGAGGTGCGCTATGAGGATCTGCTCGCCGACCCGCGTAAGCATATGGACATGATCCTGGAGTTTCTTGGATTGCCCTGGACAAAGGGCTTCGAGCGAGGCTTCGCACGCCACGAGTTTTCCGCCGGACGTGCCGATGCTTTTCGGAAAGATCTTTCCCGGGAGCAGCTCGCACTGCTGGAGTATTCCCTCGCGTCTCATCTGCACAGGTACGGATATGCCACGTGACATGACGTTCGGAGGAAACTCGGCGCGACAGCCGAAGATTGGATTTATCCAAGAGTAACCCTTTCACCTCTGGCCGGCAATCATCTCACAAGAGCGGGTGTCTGGACGGCCTTATCGCGCCGAAATCGCCAGACTTATGCGTATGGTCGAATCTTCGCCTCTGGCGAACCTTACGCCAGGCTCGGTCAACCCAATGGAAGAGCTTCAACCGGTCGGGCTCGTCCCCAAGGGGGAACATTCCACTCGACGCCGATGGCTGACCGGATTCTGGACGTGGCTGCCGGCGGCTGCTGTGACAGCTTTCACCCTGATAGTGCTGAGCTCTTCGGGTGTTTCAAGCTTCGATATAGCCGCATTCGGCGTCTACACCGTTCTCGGACTCCTCCTTCCCGGCATGCTGATCATCCGGGCCGTGCTCGGCCATGCTCACACGCTGGCAGAAGAAATATCATTGGGCCTCGTTCTGGGCTTCGCCATAGAAGTGCTCACCTATATCGGAGCCCGGGCGATCGGAGCGCCGCTGCTGGTCCTGGTGTGGCCGATCGCCACCTACGCGGCCTTCCTGACCGTTCCCCGGCTACGAAGTAATTGGAAGTGGACAGCTCGCCCGAAGGCGCCTACCTGGTGGTCCTGGGCCCTTGCTCTGACGATTGGGTATCTGGTCGTCTGGAGCGCTTCATACTTCAAGACAAATGCCCTCACCTGGCCGGCGATGGCGACGTCGAATATAGACGTGCCATATCACTTGTCCTTGATCGGCGAGTTGAAACACCATCTGCCGCCCACGGTGCCCATGGTGGCCGGCGAACCGCTGTTCTACCACTGGTTCCTCTACACGCATTTCGCGGCGACGAGCTGGGTCACCGGAGTGGAACCGCTGGTACTGCTCGTCCGCCTGGGCCTGCTACCCATGTTCGCCGCCCTCGTCGTCCTGTTGAGTGGGATCGGGCGGCGCGTCATCAATTCATGGCCGGCGGCGCTGATCGCCGTCGTGGGCGCAGTCTTGCTGGCAGCTCCGAATCTTTATCTTGGGACGAGGACCAGCGTATTCGAGATGACGCCCGTCCAATCGTGGGAGAGCCCCACGGAGACATTCGGAGCCCTCCTCTTCGCCCCGGTCGTTCTCCTTCTCATCGATCTTCTTCAGCGTCGGCGACATGCCCTGCGCGTATGGCTCTTGCTGGGTGTCTTTCTCGTGGTGGCGATGGGAGCGAAGGCCACACACCTGCCCATACTGGCCGCTGGACTGGGTACGGTGGCCGCGGTCGAAGCAGTCAGGCAGCGCAAGCTCCGGTGGCCGACGATCGTCGCACTCGGAATGACTCTTCTGTGTTTTCTCTATGCCCAGATTGTGCTGTTCGGCCATTCGAGGCAAGGGCTGACCTTGGCGCCTCTCTCCGTCGCGCGGGGAGAGTGGGGGAAATTGACCGGTCTGTTCACCACGGTCGAGCCCTCATTCGCAGCCGTAATCGGCGTAGCGCTCATGTATGTGGCGAACTGGTCCGTCATGTGGTTGGGGATCCTCGGCCTGCTGAGCCGGCCTCGGTCGCTCATGCAACCCGCGGTGCTTCTCATGCTGGGCATGGGCGCCGCGGGTATCGGGGCGATGCTCTTTCTCGGCCATCCGCACAATGCCCAGGGCTACTTCCTTCAGGCGTCCGGTCCTTATCTGGCCATCCTTGCGGTCTACGGGCTCACTCTGCTCGTGCGACGGGCACGGCTGTCGCTGCGGACGGTGATCCTTTCGGTAGGCGTCGGGATGGTGGCCACTTACCTGATCCGTTTGCTCTGCGGTGTCAGGGTTCCCCTGCAGCCCGGCCAGTCGGATGCCGTCCTGTTCCTTCCGTATATCGCGCTCCTCATCATCGCCGTGGTGCCCGTGATAGTGATGTACGCCACGGGGCGGGCCGGGCTTCGCGCCTGGACGGTCATAATCCTTTTCCTCACAAGTGCCGGCCTGCCCGCCGCCTGGTTCACTCGCGTCGTGTCGACCGTGGAAAAGGACACGCCCACCTCCCCCGTCAATTTCCATGGGTTGGCCCATCCTGTCGTCGCACAGGCCGTCCCACAAGGCATCTTGACGGCAGGACGCTGGTTGCGGGCCCATTCTGAGCCGAACCAACTGGTCGCCACAAATTCGCATTGCCTCTGGGGATACGAGAGCCCATGCGACAGTCGCGAAGCCTGGGTGGCCGCGCTGACCGAACGGCGCGTACTCGTCGAGGGGTGGATGTACACCCCGACGAATAACGACAACTGGCGTCTGGGGGGCCAGCGAGTCGACGGCCTACCATTTTGGGACGCCGAAAGGCTCAACCTGAACGACGCGGCTTTCTACCGACCATCGCGGAGTACGATGCGTCAACTCCATGACCGTTACGGTGTCCAGTGGCTCTTCGTGGATGAACGTCGAATAAATCCAGGCTCTCATATCGGGGACTTCGCCAAGCTCCGGTTCCGCTCTGGGGACTATGCCATATATGAGATCGGGACCCCGACATAGGGAAGGCAGCGAGCAGCGCGGATCGCCAGGAGGTTCTGGCCGCTCCCGAGCGACCCGGAATACCGGCGATCCGCGCCGGAGACAGACGACGGCAATGGTCGCCAATCGCCGACCACGACCAGGAATCACACGACGCCAAGTCCTTAGCAGCCAGTAATTCTTGGCCGTGGAGCGCACAGTAGCCAGTGCCGCTCAGATATGTGATCGGCTGCATCCCGATTGGACGCCCGTGATCCGAGAGGATCTACGACGAAGTCCGGCCGTCATGAGCATCCGCCCGAGGTGCCCGCATATCAGAAGGCGTGTGCCGGGCACCGCGCTTCAGGTTCCTCATCTGGCATATCAGCGGCAACCGGAAAGGATTCTCCATGGCGGCCGGAGTGAAGGCTCGCGTCACGTGCGTGGCGTTTCTCATCGGGGAGTTGAATCTGGGCGGAGCCCAGCAACAACTGTCCCTGCTCACACGGGAATTGCGGCGCTCAGGCGTCGCGGTCCACGTACTCCTGCTGTCGAGAGGAGGACCGCACGAGTCGACTCTCAGGCACGCAGGGGTCCACGTGCATCATCTCGGCTTCACCCGAAAGCCATCCCGCCCTGTGGCTCTTGTCAAAAACCTGCGCGCCTTCGCACGCCTGGTCAGCCTGCTGAGACGGCTGAAGCCGGAGGTCCTGCACGCGTTGCTCTACGAGAGTTACGTCATGGGGCCGCCGGCCGCCAGGCTGGCACGGGTTCCGGTCGTGGTGGCAGGACGGCGCAACCAGAGTGATCTTCTCGGACAGAGACCCCGATGGGTGCATGCCCTCGAAAGGGCCGCGACCGGTCTCACCGATCACATCGTCGCCAACGCGGCCGCCCTGGCCGAGGATGCCCGTACGGTCGAGCGGGTCCCGGCACGGAAGCTGAGCGTGATCCGCAACGGCCTCCCCGATTCGGCGTTCCAGGCGATCCAACCGGAGAACATCGACACGACACTCCCCCTGGTGCTCTGCTTGGCCCGCCTCGGCCCAGCGAAGGGACATCGCTTCCTTCTCGAGGCCGCCGCCTTGCTTTCCCGCCAGGGGCGGCCCGTCACACTCGTGCTCGTCGGAGACGGACCAGAACGTGATGACCTTGAGAGCCAGGCCCGCGCACTCGGCGTCGACGCCCGCTTCCTGGGAGACCAGAGGGCCGTCGGAGGTTTCCTGGCGCGCGCCGACATGGTGGTCCTCCCTTCTACGTCCGAAGGCATGAGCAACGCGGTCATGGAAGCGATGGCGGCGGGCAGGCCGGTCATCGCGACCTCGGTCGGTGGGACGCCCGAACTGCTCGAAGACCGCGGAATCCTCGTCCCCCCCGCTGACCCCGCCGCTCTCGCCGAGGGAATCACCCGCCTGGTCGAGAATCCGGAACTCGCCGCCTCTCTAGGAGCCGCAGCCCGTGCGTGGGCGCGGAAAAACCTCTGCCTGGACGTCATGGTCGACGACCACATCACGCTGTACCAGCGACTTTTGGAGAACCGATGTGCGGGATAGCCGGAATCGTGTCGACATCGCGCCCCGACCCGGAGCTCGTCCGGCGCATGTGCGGGGCGATCGTGCACAGGGGACCCGACGGGGCAGGCTTCCACTCGGATGAACATGCGGCCCTGGGCATGCAACGCCTCGCCATCATCGACGTCGCCTCGGGTAACCAGCCCGTCTACAGCGAGGACGGCCGGATCGTGGCGGTGTTCAACGGCGAGATTTACAACTTCGACGAACTTCGCCGAGAGCTGGTCGCCAAGGGCCACATCCTGCGCAGCGAGGGCGACTCCGAGTGCCTCGTGCATCTCTACGAGGAATTCGGCGTGGACCTCGTCCATCGGCTCCGCGGCATGTTCGCGTTCGCCATCTGGGACCGTGATCGCAGGCGCCTGGTCCTGGCCAGGGACCGGGCCGGGAAGAAGCCGCTCTATTGGCGGTCGGATCACTCCTCGATCCGATTCGCGTCAGAGCTCAAAGCACTCGCCACGGATCCGGGCATGTCCCGCGAGGTGGACCCGGTGGCTCTGCACCACTACCTCACATACTCCTACGTTCCGGCCCCGTGGAGCATCTACGCGGGTACCTGCAAACTTCCTCCTGGCCATGTGCTCACCTGGGAGGACGGCCGCGTCACCGTGAATCCTTACTGGCGGTTCGACTCCACTCCGCGCCACGTGGCGGACGTACAGGCCGAAGAGGAACGGCTTCGGGAACTGCTGCTGGAGGCGACCCGGATTCGGATGGTAAGTGAGCGGCCCATCGGAGCGTTCCTGTCCGGCGGCATCGATTCCTCCGCGGTGGTCGCGGCCATGGCGATGCAGCACGGCGAGCCGGTCAGGACGTTCAGCATCGGCTTCACCGACGAGCGCTACGACGAACGGCACTGGGCCCGCCTGGTCGCGGAGCGCTACGGGACCGAGCATCGCGAGCTGGTGATCACCCCCGATCTGCTGGACATCCTGCCGAAGATCACATGGCACTTCGACGAGCCCTTCGCCGATTCATCGGCGATACCCAGTTTCTACGTGGCCTGGTTGAGCCGCCAGCACGTCACGGTCGCCCTCAACGGCGACGGCGGCGACGAATGTTTCGGTGGATACAACCGCTACACACTGGCCGCCGGCAGCGGCCGGATTCCGGTTCTTCCCCGCGCGCTGGCCAGAATCCCGCTGCGAGTCGGCGGCTTCTTCGCCGAAAAGGGCGCACCGGGCACCGTCACCCGGCGTCTCGGCAGGGTACTGCAGTTCACAGCTGAGCCGCCGGCCCGGCGTTACGCCTTGATGATGTCCGCCTTCACCGGTGAAGGAAAGCACGCGCTCTACGGCGACGAGTTCCGGACGCAACTGGCCGGTGTGGACAGTTACAGCCTCCTGGAGGAGGCCTACCGAGAGTCGCGGGCGGGCACAGACCTCGGGCGGCTCATGGATGTGGACGTCAACACCTACCTTCCCGGGGATCTGCTGGTGAAGGTGGACATCTCCACCATGGCCAACTCTCTGGAGGCGCGGTCCCCCTTCCTCGATCACCACCTGATGGAATGGGCAGCACGCCTTCCGCTGCAGCTCAAGGTGCATGAAGGTCAGACGAAGCGGCTGCTCAAACGCGCGGTCGCCCCCTGGCTTCCGCAAGAGCTCATGCACCGGCCCAAACAGGGGTTCGGTGTTCCGCTGGCCACGTGGCTCCGACGGGAGTTGCGCGACCTGGCCTTCGACATGCTGACCGACCAGACCGCGCGGAGCAGGGGGATATTCCGCCCGTCGGCGGTGCGAGACCTGCTCCAGCGCCATCAGAGGGGGGCCGACCACTCCGTGAAGCTCTGGGCGCTGCTGCAGTTCGAGCTCTGGCATCGGGCACACGCCGTCCCCAGTGCGCAGGGCCCGAGCGAGGTGCGATGTTCCGCAGCTCACACGTGAACTCGTCGCTCAGCAAGGTCGCCCAGACGATGGCGAGCCGAGTGCTTCGGCTGCTGCTGGCCACGGTGACGGGCTTGCTGATCGCCCGCAGTCTTCAACCTGAAGGCAGGGGAACCTACGCGATCATCGCGACCACGGCGGGAATGGCCATGGTCATCGGGCACTTCTCTGTCGAGCAGACGCAGATGTCCCTTTGGGAGGAACCGAAGCGGCGCCACCGGCTTTCCGCGAACGGACTGCTCCTCGGTCTGGCGCTGGGGACCGCCACCGCGCTGGTCGCGATGACACTGACGTTCCTCGGCGTCATGCCGACGACGTCCCCGCTGCTCTACCTGGCACTGCTTGCCGTGCCGTTCGGTGTGATGACCACCAACCTGAGGAGCATCGCGCTGCTGCGGTCAGAAGTCGGCCTCGCCAACCGCGCGACGGTCGCAGCGGCCCTGACCCAGTGCCTCCCTCTTCTGTTCCTCATCGCCACCGGCAATGTCACGGTGACAAGCGTCGTGGTGTGCTGGACGATCTCCATGGCCGTCCCATCTCTCATTTTCATCAGGGCGCTGAGCCTTCGCCCCCTCAGAGGCGGAGGTCGGCTGGCCTGCCGCCAACTGGCCCTCGGGAGCCGCTACCACGTCGGGGTGGTGGCCTTCCACCTTCTGCTGACGGTGGACATCCTGCTGCTCCACGCCCTGGACTCCGCGACCGCGGTAGGCCTCTATACAGTGGCCGTCACAGTGCTCGAACTCGCGCGCATCCCAGCCGAGGCGATCACGCAGGTCGCCCTCCCCGGGCAGGCTGCGGGCACCATGAGCGACGCCGCGGAGGTCACCGCCCGCACCATCCGACTGAGCCTGCTCCTGTCCGCGGCCTTCGTCGGAATGCTCGCGGCACTCTCCCCGACCCTGATACCGCTTCTCTACGGCCAGGCTTATGCGGGTAGCGTCGCCCCGTTGCTGGTTCTGGCACCTGGAATGATCGCGCTCTTCCTGATGCGGCCGGTCGAGCAATATCTCGTACGCCTCGGCCGGCCCATCAGCATGACTGCCATTCCCGCCTGCGCCGTGGCCGCGAACGTTCTGCTCAACGTGGCACTGATTCCTCAATGGGGTGCAGTGGGCGCCGCACTCTCATCCACCGTCACCTACGTTCTCATGGCCGCATTGGAGATCTCATGGTTCGCACGGTCGGCGGGAATCCCCATGTCCGCGCTGCTGCCTCACCCGGCCACCATGCGGTCGGCGCTGGATCCACAGGTCGAGCCCGAGAGCATCTCCTGATCATTCGACGACCTGCGGTGCTGCAGGCAGGCGCGTGGATTCGGGCTCAGGCGCAGGACACGGAGCTTCTCGCAGCCGTATGGGTAATACCGGGGGCATAACTGCACAATGTGTTGGGGTCGTATGGTGCTGTCGCCGACGCCGTTCGCTCCATGACGGCGATGCTGATTCAGGTGAGCATCGAACATCACGCCAAGGGGATTCAGAACGGTTTCGGCCGCGCATCAGAAGAAACCGGGATGCACCGTGCCCACCTTTCATTCCGCCATCGTCGGCATGGGGAGTCTTCCGAGGCCGCATCGTGATGAAATTGCACGTCTGCGAAGTCATCGAAAACCTGGGGACAGGCGGCGGCGAGGACTTGCTCGTCAACTTCCACTTCCCTCTCCCCCGCGGCGGTGCTCCGATCGGCGTCACGGCTCTGGGGGCAGGGTCCTGCTCCTGACCGGGCCTGGAGATCCCCACGTGCTCGCGTAGACCATCCTGCGGTGATGCATGCCGAGAATCACGCGCGGTTTCGCGGATGGGCACGGAACAGCGCAGATCTTGTGGACATCAGCCAGACGGCGGAATCCTCGACCGACTTTATGACGAAGTCTGTGCTTGGAGCTGATTTCGACGGACCCGCCTCAGGGTCGACCTCAAGGCGTGTGGAGGAATTTTCCGGTGGAGTACCTTATCGTTGCCATCGCCGCAGCGATGCTCGGCGTGATCGTGCAAACGACGTTCGCTCCTCAGATGGCTCGACGCATACTACCGGTATTGCTGGTCGCCTTCGCCGTGAGAATAATTCTTCATGTCCTGGTGATGCAGGCCGATGTCATCGATTATGGCGGCGACGACGCCGCGTATATGGACCTGGCCACAAAGATATTGGCGCGCTGGGAGTGGGAGGGCTTTCATTACGTCACAGCAGAACAACTGCCGGGTCTATATTCAGTCGGCGCGGTCTGCCATCTCTTCGCGGCCATCATGTACGTATGCGACGGCCCAGCCGAACTAGCATGCACAGCGGTTGTGGCACTGATTTCGTGTGCGCTGTGCGTTGTCATCTACAAGATGGCGACACTGGTCGGGGCCGACGAGTCCGCGGCATTTCGGCTGCTCGTCATAACGGCGTTCATGCCGTCGTTCGTGCTGCACTCGTCCGACACGTTCAAGGATGGCATAAATGCTTTCCTGGTCGTTTCCTGCCTCGGCCTCGGCCTGTCGAACCTGCGACGCTTCGACATACGAAAGGTGATGCTGGCCGGACCGCTGCTCTGGACCCTGTGGCAAGTGCGGCCGTACATGGTCTTCATGTGCGCACCACCACTCCTCCTCAGTGCGCTCAGCCCCAAGCGCATCTTGTCATTGCGTAGCACTGCCGTGCTCATCGGACTGCTCGTGACCGGCCTGATGGTTCTCGTCGGAACAGGAGACCAACTCCTCACGGCGCCGATACAGGAAGAATTGCTTCATGCTCAGTCCACCCAGGTGCGCATGTTCAGCGCCGGCAGCGGAAGCTCCGGGGTGACCTTCGACGACGGCGGCAACGCATGGGGAGCTCTCGCGCCAAAGCTGCTCTACACGCTCCTGTCGCCGTTCCCGTGGACTGATGGGAGCCTTGTACTGCAGCTCGGCAAGATCGAGACGGCCATCTGGTATTACCTACTCTGGAACGCGATGATCGGGGCCCGCGAGTTGTGGCGGCGGGATCGAAGACTGCTGTTGGTGCTCGCACTGTTCATCGTTTCCGGCTTCATTATCTACGCGACCACAGTCGCCAATATCGGTCTGATCTTCCGGCAACGGATGCCACTCATGATGATCACGAGCCTGCTGGCCGCGGTCGCCTGGACAAGATGTCGGGCTCGAAAAGAGAGACCTGGCTTCCGAAGCCTGCCCCCATTCCATGAAGCGGTGACTGACGTCGATTCCCACCGTGACTCGGATTCCGTGAGGAGCGAGGGATCGCCGGCACGCTTCGGGTAGTCGGCGAGGGTGTGGACCGCTCGGCTCTCGAAGAGCAGGCACGGCGACTCTCCACGGACATCCGATCCTCGGCGTCCGTAAAAGACCTCGCCGCATCGTTGCGGCGCACGGACGTCGTCGTTCTGCCGTCAGGGCTCAGTGATGATCTCCCTGGGTGACGCGCATTCCCCATAGCGCCGGCCCAGGGCCGCATTCTCATCGCTGTAGCAGTCCTCAGCACCGGACCCCGGTGCACGATCACATCGCACCTCCGCCGCACGCTCTCGGGATCCGGCGTCGCCGTCGAAGCGATCCCCGTTATCCGCGCATCAGGCCTTCACGTCCCTGGCCAGTTCCGCGTAAAGCTCCTCGAACCACTCTGCCGTGTCGGCCATGTCCACACTCTCCGCACTGGCCAGGGCTCCGGCACGCAATTCACGGTGTGTCTGCGGCTCCATCGCCCGGAGCATCGCCTCTGCCAGGGCGCCGGCTGAGCCCGGCTCGGTCAAGATCCCGTTCCGGCCGGAGGCGATCAGGTCCGGCACTCCCCCGACCCGGGTGGAGACGACAGGCACCCCGGCCGCCAGCGCCTCCATGACCACCACCGGCAGCCCTTCATGGTCGGAGCTGAGCACCAGCAGGTCGGCTGCTGCGACCAGCCGCGCGGCCCGCGGAAGCCTCCCCAGCACGCGTACGTGGTCGCCGAGGCCCCGCGCCTCCACGTCGCGGACGACCTCGTCCCGCAACGGCCCATCACCTGCGAGCGCGAAAACAGCATCCGGCCGGCGCCGCACGACCTCTGCGGCCGCCTGAAGGAGCAGCCGGTGATTCTTCTGCGGGCGGAAGTTGGCGACGCAGGCGAACAGGAACGAGTCTTCCGGCAGGTTGAACTCACGCCGCAGGAGGCTCGCCCGGGCGGCCCACCACCGCTGTCCCTGCACGTCGACCCCGTGCATTCGGGTGAGCACGCGACGAGCGCCGATGACGGCACGCGACCGGGCCACGAGCGGCGACACGGCCACCGTGCAGTCGTCCAGCCATCGGGTCAAGCGGTCAAGGTGCATCGTTTTCGGCCAGCGTTCGTTGTGAACGGTCGAAACGAGAGCGGGACGCCGCCTGGCGAGCCGGACGAACGGCCGGAGGACGATGATGGGCGCCGGAGAGTGCACATTCAGCACATGAGGCGCGACTCGGCGGATCGCCGTGACGAGCCTGGCGTACACCAGCGGCCGGGGACACGCAGTGAGATCGATGACCGTTATCCCTGCCGAACGCAACCGCCGTATGAGTTCATCCGTCGATGCCCGCAGGCAGATCACCGTGTAGTTCACGATTCCTTCGCGAGCCTTCAGAAGCCGCTCGACGAGCAGCACCTCGACCCCTCCGAGGTCAAGGGTCTTCGTGACCTCGCACACCCGAAGATCACTCATCGTGCTCCAACGCGTCGTGCCTGCACTTGAAATAGGAATGGCCATTCACGTGCCCCCACTTGCCGATCCTTTGTCTGCGCCATCAGGAATCCCGGCACAGGACGGCCGGGAAGCGCTTTGAGCAGCCGACTCCCGAGTTCACCGGTAAACGTAAGGAAAATCGTCGAAACGGCCGGCCTCAAGCGAAACACGGTCCCTTGACTTTCTTTTTCCCCTCGAACTCCGGCCGCCCAGACCCAGGGGGAACCGCCCGGTCGACAATGCGTGACCAGGGCGTTCGCCGCTGATGAAACAGCGGCTACTCGATCATGTTCGGGTACCGAATTCGGAAACTCTTCGCCGTCACGGTGAGCGCGTCCCGGGGGAGACGCGCGTCTGAGTTAGTTTCTCCGGCGTGAACCACATCTGTCAGCGAGGGGCCCGTGATGACGCCAGACGGCCGTATTCGTGTCATGGAAATCATCGCGCGGATGAACGTCGGCGGCCCTGCGGCTCTGGTCATGGGACTGCACGAGCGGCTGAACGCCGATGAATTCGACCGTCGCCTCTATACGGGATATGTCGATGGCGCCGAAGGCGACCATCTTCAACTCCTGGACGCGACGCTACAAGTTCATCGGATCCCGGGCCTCGGCCGAGCGGTCAAGCCGGCCGATGACTATCGCGCGCTCCTGCGGCTGGTCAGCGCCATGCGCAGTTTCCGGCCGCACATCGTGCACACGCACACCGCCAAGGCCGGCGCGCTCGGTCGGATGGCCGCCCGCCTCGCCGGCACCGGTTCGGCCCGGGTGCACGTGTTCCATGGACATCTCCTTGAGGGCGGCTACTTCTCGCCGTCCAAGCGCCGCCTCTACATCTGGACGGAACGGCGCCTCGCCTCCATGTCCGATCGCTTGGTGACCGTCGGAGCCAAGGTCCGCGACGACCTGATCGCCGCCGGGATCGGCCGGCCGGAGCAGTACGTCGTAATCCCGCCCGGCCTGCAGCTGGGCCGGATTCCCGACCGCGAGGCGGCCCGTACCGCTCTGGACCTCCCCCTGGACGCGCCCGTCGTCGCATTCGTCGGCCGGCTCACCCAGGTGAAGCGGCCCGACCGGTTCCTCGCCGCCGCGCGGGCCGTACTCCAGCGCATGCCCACCTGCCGGTTCGTCGTCTGCGGAGGCGGCGAGCTCAAGGAGGAGGTGGAGCGGGGCATCGCGGACATGTGGGGCTCCTTCCGCCTGCTGGGGTGGCGACGAGACGTCGAGACCGTCTACGCGGCGGCCGACGTGGTCCTGATGACCTCCGACAACGAGGGCACGCCGCTGACCCTCATCGAGGCGGGGATGGCCGGGACTCCCGTCGTCTCCACGCGTGTGGGAAGCATCCCGGAGATCGTCCGCGACGGCGTCACCGGTCTGCTGGCCGGCCTCGACGCGGGTGAGCTGGCCGAGCACACCCTCCGCCTGCTGTCCGACCCAACGCTAGCGCGCCGGATGGGCGAGTCCGCCCGCGACTGGACGACGAGCTCCTACGGAGTGGAGCGCCTGGTGGCGGACACCGAAGCGCTTTACCGGTCGCTGCGCGCCGCGCCGCGACACCAACTAACACCGGGAAGCACACCATGAGAATCCTCGTAACGGGCGGCGCCGGCTTCATCGGCGCCAACCTCTGCCGGACGCTCACGACCCGGCCGGAAGTCGACAGCATCACAGTGCTGGACGATCTCAGCAGCGGGAACGTCGACAACCTCGCAGACGTGGGGGTCGACTTCGTGACGGGCAGCATTCTGGACCGGGAGCTGCTGGCGGAACTCATGGCCGGCGTCACGCATGTGATCCACCTCGCGGCACGGCCTTCGGTGCCCCGGTCCCTGATCGACCCCATCGCCTCGCATACCGCCAACGCGACGGGAACGCTCCACGTCCTCGAGGCGTGCCGGGACACCAAGCCGCACGTCATCCTCGCGTCCTCGTCCTCGGTGTACGGCGACTGCCCGGAGCCGTACAAGCACGAGGACCTCCCGACGCGGCCGCTCAGCCCCTACGGCGTCAGCAAGCTCGCCACGGAGGCCTACGCCCTGGCATACGCCGAAAGCTTCGGCCTGCCAGTCCTGCCGTTCCGCTTCTTCAACGTCTACGGGCCCATGCAGGCCGCCGACCACGCATACGCCGCCGTCATCCCGGCGTTCGTGTCCGCCGCTCTGCACGGCCGGCCACTCCCGATCTACGGCGACGGGAATCAGGCACGGGACTTCACCTATGTCGGATCGGTGACGCACGTCCTGGCCGACGCCGCCGTCCGCCGCGTCACGAGCAGGAAGCCGGTCAACCTCGCATTCGGCACGCGTGTGTCGCTGCTGCGTCTCAAGGACGTCTTGGAAACCATCCTCGACCGGCCGATCGAGACGGACTTTCTGCCCCCGCGCACGGGCGACATCCGGGAGTCACAGGCTTCTTCCCGCCTGCTGCTCGGACTGTTCCCCGCGGTGCGGCCCGTGCCACTGGAGGAGGGACTCCGCCTGACCGTGACCTGGCTCGAGAAGGCGATGAACACGAATCTCCGCAACGAGAGTGGCCCGGGCGAAGGCGCCTGACCGACTCACACCTCGTTCGTACGCACCTATCCAACGATCCTGTCAACCGCCATATGGATGGAGAGAAGTCGTTGACCATGTCAAGCGGAAACACCTACCTGATAACGGGCGGAAGTGGCTTCATCGGGTCCCATCTGACGGACGCGTTGCTCGCCCGCGGCGACTCCGTAATCGTTTTGGACAACATGTCGACGGGGCGTCCCGCCAATCTCGCACACCACGCGGACAATCCCCGACTGCGCGTGGTCCAGGGCTCGATCCTCGACCAACTCGTGGTCGACGAACTGGTCCACACCTGCGACGTGGTCGTACATCTCGCCGCCGCCGTCGGGGTCAAGCTGATCCTGGACCAGCCGCTGCGGTCTCTCATGACGAACATCCGCGGCACGGAGATCGTCATCGAGGCCGCTCACCGATATCGCCGGAAGATCCTTGTCGCCAGCACGAGTGAGATCTATGGGAAGAACTCCAGCGGACCGCTTCCGGAGTCATCCGATCGCATCCTGGGCAGCCCTGCCGTGGCCAAATGGTCGTACAGCACGGCCAAGGCCGTCGACGAGATCCTGGCCAACACGTATCACAAGGAACGCGGCCTATCGACGATCATCGTCAGGTTCTTCAACACGGTGGGACCGCGGCAGAGCCCGGCCTACGGCATGGTCATCCCACGGCTCATCGAGCAGGCGATCGGCGGACTCCCGCTCACCGTCTTCGGCGACGGCACCCAGACCCGCTGCTTCATCCACGTGCGGGACGTCGTGGAGGCCCTGGTCCTGCTGCTTGACAATGGTCAGGCGATCGGCCAGACCTTCAATATCGGTGCCGGCGACGAGCTCAGCATTCTGCAACTCGCCAAACTGGTCACGGAACTCAGCGGGAGCACCTCCGGGATCGATCTTGTTCCGTATGCCGAGGCCTACGGGCCGGGCTTCGAGGACATGACGCGCAGGGTTCCCGACACCACCAAGCTTCGCGAGCTCACCGGATGGGCACCACGGCGATCGCTCATGGACATACTGGTGGAGACCATCGCCGAGGCCCGGGCTGATCTGGCGGCACCGCAGCGGTGAACGCCACCCCCCTCCTCACTGCCGGAGCGGCCGGCCTTGTGCTGGCCGCCGGCGGCACCCATGTCCTGGGGCGTCTCGCACTCCGCTGGGGTATCACCGATCGCCCGGCCGGCTACAAGGCCCATGGCCGGCCCGTCCCCTATCTGGGTGGAATCGCGATCATGCTGGGAACCACCGTTCCCCCGGTCGCGTTGCTCGGTCTGGCCGATCGCCGGGCCAGTGCGATCATCATCGCCGCGGTGGTGATAGCGCTGCTCGGCCTGATCGATGATCTCTCCCCGCTCACCCCATTCACCCGACTGGCAGTCGAGTCGGTGGTGGCGAGCGGAGTCGTACTGAGCGGGATCCAGGCGACGGTCACCGGCGGATGGCTGGACGGTCCGATCACCGCACTGTGGATCGTCGTGGTCGCCAACTCCTTCAATCTCCTCGACAACATGGACGGCAACCTCGGAGCCATCACAACGGTCAGCGCCGCCTGTCTCGCCGGGACGGCCTTCGTATACGGGCAGCCCGTGGTCGGACTGCTCCTGTGCACGTTGGCCTTCGCCGGGCTGGGCTTCCTTCTGCACAACTGGGCGCCGGCGAAGGTGTTCATGGGCGACGCCGGATCGCTGTTCATCGGATTCGTCCTCTCCAGCTCAGCGGCCCTGCTGGTCACCGGACGGAGCACGGAAACGGTGATCGCGGGGTTGCTTCTGCCTGCCTTCGTCGCGATCGTCGACACGGGAATCGTCGTCGTGTCGCGGAAGAGGGCGGGCCGACCGATAATGCGGGGCGGAACTGACCATCTTTCCCACCGCCTCCGCAAACTCGGCCTCAGCACGAGGCTGACGGCCCTCGTACTCGCCGCTGCCGCGGCTGCGGCCGGCATGGTCGACCTGGCGATGACGCTGGGCTGGATCTCACCGCTCATCGCGACGATCAGCGGAATAGCGGCCGCGTGCGTTCTGATCGGCCTGCCGCAACGGGTACTGGTCTACCCGTCAAAACGTCCCGAGAAGGCTCCTGCGATCATTCGAGAAAGGCGGCAATGATCAGATGGATCTGCTCTACTACATGCGACTCGCGCGCAGGGGCTGGCTGTTCCTCCTGCTCTCGCTGTCCATCGCGGTCGGTGCCGCCTTTGTCGTGACCTCGAACACGCCGCCTGAGTACGATGCGACGACCACCATGCTGTTCTCCAGTTACGACAAACAAGGCAGCCTCTCCCCCGCATACCAGGCTGGGGCGCTGTCCCAGGGAGTGCAGTCCTACGCCAGTCTGCTGACGAGTCGTCGACTGGTCAGCCGGATCACCACGGGCGAGGACGTCGAGCGACTCCAGGCGAACATCACGGCGGAACCCGTCCCCGGCACCGTGCTTCTACGCGCCAAGGTCAGTGACCACGACCCCGCGCGCGCGGCGCTGCTCGCCAACAACCTGGCATCCGAATTCGGCCGGATGATCGACCAGATTGAGCGGTCGACCCCGGACAGCCGTCCGGCGGTCAAGGTCACGATCGTGGATCGGGCCGAGGTCCCGGAGGAACCGGTCAGTCCCCGGCCAGTGCTCAACATCGCGATCGCCGTGCTCATCGCGTTGCTCGTCGCCTTCAGTTCGCTCGTGGTCCAGGATCGGCTGGACACGACCGTCAAGACCTCAGAGGCGCTGCAGCAGGCGTCGAAGAGTTCGGTTCTCGGGGTCATCGGCTACGAGAGGGACGCGCGGCGGCACCCTTTGATCGTCCGTAGCAACCGCCGATCCTCGAGGTCCGAGGCGTTCCGCTCGCTGCGGACCAACCTGCAGTTCATCGGGGTGGACAAGCAGCCGAAGTCACTCATCGTGACCAGCTGCCTGCCGAGCGACGGCAAATCCTCCACCTCGGCCAACCTGGCGATCACGCTGGCCCAGGCGGGATGGCGCGTGATCCTGGTCGACGGCGACCTCCGCCGCCCTCGCATCCCTGATTACCTGGGCATCGAGGGCTCCACAGGCCTCACCGACGTTCTGATCGAGAAGGCGCGCCTGGCCGACGTCATCCAGACCTGGGGCCAGCCCAGCCTCTCTGTGCTTCCGAGCGGCCAGATCCCGCCGAACCCCAGCGAGTTGCTCGGCTCGCAGGGGATGCGCTCGCTGCTGGCCCAGCTCACGAGGGACTACGACATGGTGATCCTCGATGCGCCGCCGCTGCTGCCCGTAACCGACGCCGCGGCGCTCGCGGCGATCTGCGACGGCGCTCTCCTCGTCGCACGGTACGGCAAGACCCGGCGTGAGCAGGTGGCGCGCGCCACAGAGCTGCTGTCGTCGATCAACGCTCGCCTCCTCGGGACCGTCCTGAACTTCGCGCCGGCCAAGCACGGCCACTACTACGGCTACGGCTATGGCTACGAGGCCGAGGTCAAGACACCGGTGAGTGCGAGAGGAGCTTGAGCGGGACAGCGAGCGACTCCGAGATTCGGCGGGCCGCCGCCCTGTAACCCCTACGGGAGCCCCCGTAGGGGTCGGCGATGTCGGGCTGGTCCACCCGGACCAGCCCGCGCAATGCCCTCGCCTCCGCGACCAAAGCGTGGGCCCGCCGTACGGGATCCTGATGACGGACGAGGCTCTCCGCGGGCACGGCCCGGGCCAGCGCACCGAACTCGGCGATGGTGAACGTGCGTGTGGCCGCGAGGGGATGCAGGGCGACCGCTTCGGCACGGTGCTCGGACGAGGCCGTGAGCACGAGATCGGCATCGACCACCATCGCGGAGGTGAGCGGGCGCGAGGCGAAGCCCTCTGGGTTCCCGCCGAGCCGGACCAGCACGCGCCGCGCCCGCTCAGCCATCGGACGCCCAGGCTCGGCATGGGTCCCCGCGCTGGTCACCAACAGTGGGGAACCTGACCCGAGGGCTGACAGGGTCAGCCGCTCCGCCAGCGCCGACCGGCAGATGTTGCCTGTGCATACGAACAGGATGTGGAAGCCGGGCCGGGTTTCCGACACTGCTCGTGTGTCACGCGTACCTTCCATGAGCGCGACGGTAGATCCTGCTCGCCAGGCCACTGTTCGCGGCACGCCGGTCTTTGCGGTCTACGTCGCCATCGCTTCACACGCGGAGAACCGTCAAGGGGCACAGCCCTGGCGGTCTTGGGTGATCCAGGTGTGCTGGGGGCGGACAAGCGGCTGCACCGGAACCGCCGGCGCCGCGGTGGAGGAGGGTTCCAGCAGGTCGAATTCCAGTGTCCTCGACTGCCTGGGGGCGAACTCCAGGACGGTCGAGTAGACGGGGTGGGATCGTTCGACCTCACTGATGATCCCAGTGGGACGACCGTCGAGGCGCACCGCGCTCACCTCCGTGCCGACCCCGGCGTAGAGGGACACCCACAGCAGGTTGGAACCGACGGTGTGGGGACGCTCCGGGGAGTCGAGCCGGTCGGTGACGTAGGTGGGAAGTCGCCCTTGCGGCACGTCGTTGTCGAGCCGGATCCGCACTCTTGTGGACCGCAGCCCGTCGTGGCACATGCCAAGGGTGTACGTGACGGAACGCTCCAGGTAGTAGTCGAGTTTGCTGCCGGCCGAATTGTTGATCACCAGCCCGGCGAACGGTCCCGGCTGCTCCGGCAGGACGCCGCCGACCGGAGTCGTCGCGAGGCGTTGCTCCTCGGCGTCTCTGCGGCTCCAGATCTGGATCCTCCGCTCGTCCACCAGCCGGGACAGGACCGGCAACAACCGTGTGGGCTCGGGCCGGGATCTGATCAGCGCCTCGCTGACGGCACCCGCGATCTGGATGAGAAATCGCTTGCGTTCTCCCGGGTCCTGGTACCGGGCGTAGGCCGCGCGCTCGGTGAGGTCGACGACGTTCCCCGCGGTCACCGTCTCCCCGCTGGGGAGCTTGACCGCCCCGATCAGTTCCAGCAGGTAAGAGAGGCCGATCGGGTCGGTCGCGATGGCTCCGTCCAGTCGCCGGCCGGTCTGCCGTTCCCAGAGCCCGGTCCAGGTGGTCGCCGCGTACGGGAAATGCGGGGAGAGGTTGGAGATGGAGAGCAGGGAGGTCGCGCTGGGCCCGTAGCGCGCCCGGAACTCCGGGCCGTTGTCGGCGGCGGGGTGGGAAGACTCAGGGAGATCGTTGTTCGGGGACAGCCGCTCGATGCCGAGCTTGCCGCGGTCGGCTTTCAGGATGCCGAACGCACCGACCAGGCCGCCGGTTCCGCGCGCCTCGGCATTGGTCTGGAACGCCAGGAAATAACGGCGCGGACCATCCAGGCCCAGCATCGGAGGCATGAGTTCGGCGGCGCTCGCCGCCGAACCCAGCCAGCCGCGCAGCCGATCGACTTCGGAAAGCGTCGTGACGCGCGCTTGGTCCAGAGCGTCCACGCCGCTCTGCGCCGGCGTCTCCGCCACGCGCGATCTCACCGTGGCGAGCCGGGCCGCGGCATCGGCCAGGACAGGCGCCGCCGCGTCGAGACCCGCCAGCACCGGCCGCAGATCGCCCATCGAAAGCGCATTCGCCGTCATGAACGGCGCGCCGGCCCGGTGAACTCCGACCAGTACATCGGTGAGTTCCGCAGCGGCCTCGGCCAACCCTCGCACGGTCGTGGCACCGTCTCCCACCACGGGAGCGTGGGTGATCAGTGACCAGTCGAGACCGCCGGTGAGCCGCCGCGCTTCGGCCGCATGCCGCTGTGCGTCCGCGAGCGCCCCGGCCAGCGACGTGGGGTCGCCCGCACGTAGCCGTAGCAGCGCGGTCCTGGTCGCCTCCAGTTGATCCCGCACGCTCAGACCGAGGTATGCCGACCAGCCCCCGGCCATTGCGAGGCCGAGGGCTAGTGACGACAGGCCGATGACGACGAGTCGGCGCCTACTACTTCTCACAAGTAGACCGGCGACGCCGTACGGAGATCAAAATGCAGGTGATGGCGACGGCCAGCAGGCCCGTGCCCGCCGCGGCCACGGCCCCCACCGGCGCGCCCGTGAACGGCAGTTGGCCGGCACTGGGGCGCGGCACTCCGCCTGCGGCGACATGGGAATGCGGCCTTCCGCCGCCGACACAGTCACCGCCATCGCAGGGACCGCGACCGCCGATGCCACCGGCGTCGCAGTCACCGCCGGCGCAGGGACCACCGATGCCGCCGGCGTCGCAGTTGTCGCCGGCACCGACATCACCTCTGTCACCGGTCTCGCAGCCGTCTGTGTCGCACTCGTCGTCCGCGCAGGCCGGGGCGGGAGGAACAACGACGTGCAGGTTGTCTTCCTGTTCTTCCTGCTCGACGGGGAACGGCGGATAAGGGTGCGGGTTCTCCCTCACGGCCTCTGGCGGCAGGCCGGTTTCCGCGGTGGCGGTTCCGGTGGATCCGAGCATCAGTCCGCCGGCGACCATCACCGCCAGAAGAATAGGTGTCGTTCTTTTTCGCGCCATTTCGGACTCCCCGATAGCGGTCGTTCAGTTCATAGAACATTTCGCGCGGAATACCAGCGAATGTTCGGCACCCGACCTGTTGTACGGCATCCGGTCAAGAGGAACGCCGTCGCCGCACGAGGCTTACTGAATGATCGGTGACCGTTCTCGGTTTGTTGACAATCGGCTTTCTTTCACCGGCCACCGTGCGATGGCGACGCGCACCGACCGTCTTCAGGCCTTGCTGACGCGACCATTGCGGTGAGCTCTTGGCCGATCGCGGCGATCAGAAAAGGTACCGCCTGCGGTGAGCTGTCGCAGGGTGGCACGCCGCGGCAGCGGGCCCAAGCCGGGCCCGGGGGCAGCGCAGCGGTTGTCACGCACGCCCTATTCGGATGCCGAGGAGGTTCGTGAAGTATGCGCATCTGATTTGAGCCGCGCGGCATTCCAAAGAATTCCCCAATGCCCTTGTCGGAAGCCCGGGCCCCGCACTCCGGTGGGGCAATATTCTGCGCGTGCTCGACAACCCGAACCTGATTGCGCCATGAGGACGGCTCTGCGGATCGTCGGCGAGCTCAGCTTCACCTTCGGGCTGGTTCTACTGATGTTCTGCGCGTATTTGCTCTGGGGCACCGGCTCCTACACCACACAGCGCCAACGCGCCCTCCAGCAGCAGCTTGAGCAGGAGTTCGGTCAGGAGAAGGAAAGCAGAGGGCTCGGGAGGGTCCATCTTGGCGGCGCCCTGGCGTTGCTGCGCATCCCCCGATTGGGCACTGACTACAAATACGCGATAGTCGAGGGCACCGATGCCGAGCAGCTTCGCTCGGGACCCGGACATTACCCCGGTACAGCAATGCCAGGTCAGATAGGAAATTTCGTGATTTCCGCGCACCGGACGACCTATTCAGCGCCGTTCAACCGTATCGATGAGCTACGGCGCGGAGACGACATCGTCGTGGATGCACGAGACGCCCGCTATATCTACCGAGTCAGCCAGAAGGAAGTCGTCGACCCCACCCGGCTGGATGTCGTCGACCCGGTGCCCGGACATCCCGCGCAGAGGCCCTCTCAGGCGCTGATCACCATGACCACCTGCAACCCCGAATACTCCGCTCAGCAGCGCCTGATCGTCCACGGTGTGCTCGTCACTCGTGAGGCGCGCCGTGCGTGATCGCCACGAGAGAGCCTGACATGTACGCATTCATCTGGCGACGACTGCCCGGCGGCACCGTGGTCCGGCTGGTCGTCTCCCTGCTGCTGGTCGGCATCGCGGCGGCACTGCTCTGGTATGTCGTGTTCCCCTGGCTAGAACCCCGGTTGCCGTTGGACGGGACCATGTGAGCTTCCGCCCCTGATGCCCCCGTGACAACGGCCAGATCGCCGCAGCAGGTCGGCTCCTGCCGGCGGCGATCTGGCCTCTAAAGATTTGTCCCGCGGCTCAGGCGCCGACGTTGGCCTCGTGGCCGATGGACAGGCCCGAGTCGACGTCGAAGAAGTGCAGGTTGTGCGTGTCGATGACCAGCTCGATGTCCTGACCGGGACGGACGTGGCTGCGGGCGTTGACGCGGGCGGTCCACAGGGACTTGTCGCCGGCCAGGGGCAGCGCCGCCGCCTCCTCCTCGTCACCGTCATGCTGCGCGGCCACGGTGTCCTTGTGCTCGACCGGCGGGGCGTCGATCGTGAACAGGACGTTGATCTCGGAGCCGAGTTCCTCGGTGACGTTCGCGCGGACGGGGATGCGCACCCAGCCCGAGGCGCTCCCGTTGGCGGCCACGGAGTCCTCGAAGTCCGACGGGCGGATGCCGAGGATGATCTTCTTGCCGATGTAGCCGTCGAGGCCGGGCTTCTCGGCGAAGGTCGAGTCGGGGACCGGCAGCTTGTGGCCGGCGAAGGCGACGGCCGCGCCGTCGTCGTCCTTGGTCAGCTCGGCGTAGGTGAAGTTCATGGACGGGGAGCCCATGAAGCCGGCGACGAACAGGTTGACCGGGCTGTCGAACAGGTTCTGCGGGGTGTCCACCTGCTGGAGCAGGCCGTCGCGCAGGACGCAGACGCGGTCGCCGAGGGTCATGGCCTCGACCTGGTCGTGGGTCACGTAGACGGTGGTGACGCCGAGACGCTCGTGCAGCTGGTTGAGGGAGGCGCGCATGGAGACGCGGAGCTTGGCGTCGAGGTTCGACAGCGGCTCGTCCATGAGGAAGGCCTGCGGCTCGCGGACGATGGCGCGGCCCATGGCGACACGCTGGCGCTGGCCACCGGACAGGGCGGCGGGCTTGCGCTTGAGGTACTGCTCGAGGCCGAGCATCCGGGCGGCGTCGTTGACCCGCTTCTGGATCTCCGCCTTGGGCATCTTGCGCAGCTTGAGGCCGAACGCGAGGTTCTCCTCAACGGTCATGTGGGGGTACAGCGCGTAGTTCTGGAACACCATTGCGATGTCCCGGTCCTTCGGGGGCAGGTGGTTGACCACCCGGTCGCCGATGGAGATCTCGCCGCCGCTGATGTCCTCAAGGCCGGCGATCATCCGCAGGGCGGTGGACTTGCCACAACCCGACGGGCCGACCAGCACCATGAACTCGCCGTCCTTGATCTCAAGGTTCAGGCCGTTGACGGCCTTGACGCCTCCCGCGTAGATCTTGTCGACGTTGCTCAGAACGATTGAAGCCATGCCAGTCCTTCGCGGTTCCCAAACAAGGTACTTGGATACGTTTTCAGGAATCTCACCCGAACTACCGTCTAATGTCAAGGTTTTGGTCGCATAAGGGATGGAAGCATGATGGAATCGTTTCCATGAACATGGCGCAACGCCGTACGACGATCAAGGACGTCGCGGAGGCGGCGGGAGTCGGGGTCGCCACGGTGTCCCGCGTCCTGTCGGGGGGGTCGGCCAGCGCCGAGACGCGCGAACGCGTGCTGGCGGCGACGGCCCGGCTCGACTACCGGCCGAGCGCCCTGGGACGCAACCTCCGGCAGCAGCGGTCCGGCGGGATCGGGCTACTCGTCCCCGACATCACCGACAGCTTCTACGCCCGGCTGGCCGACGGCGTGCTGTCGTGTGCCAGGTCGTACGGCGAGCCGGTGACGATCGGGGTGACCGGGGACGACCCGGAGCGGGAGGCCGAGCTCATCGGCACGCTCATCGAGCAGAGCATGGACCGGGTCATCGCGGTCCCCTCCGGCGACGGCGAGACGTGGGCGCCCGCGCTGCGCGCCGGCCTGAACGTGGTCTTCGCGGACAGGCAGGTGCGCGACGACGTCCCCGGGGTGGTCGCCGACGACCGCGCCGGGGTTCGCACCGCGGTGGAGTACCTCGTCGCCCTCGGCCACAAGAAGATCGCCTTCCTGGCCCGGCATGGACAGTCGCAGCGGGTGGCCGCCTTCACCGACACGCTCGCCTCGCTGGGCCTGCCGGCGGACCCGGAACTCGTCGTCCACGCGCGCGCCAGCCGCGACTCGGCGTACGCGGCCGCCGCGGGACTGCTGCAGCACCGCGCCGACCTCACGGCGGTGCTGACCGGGGGCAACATGCTCGGCGAGGCCACGGTCCTGGCCGCGCGCGAACTCCACGTGCGGATCCCGAGGGACGTGTCGCTCATCATGTTCGACGACGTGCCCTGGGCCGAGTTGTGCTCTCCCCCGCTGACGGTCATCGCACAGCCCGCCCAGGACGTGGGCTACCGCGCCGCCGAACTGGTCCTGCGGCAGGGACGCCGCCCGCGGACGGTGACCCTGCCGACCGAGCTCATCGTGCGGGCCAGTTGCGGTCCTAGGAGATGACCTTCTCGATCGCCCCGACGACCTCGGCCGACTCCGGCTCGACGCGGGGACGGAACCTCGCCACGACCTCGCCGTCGGCGGTGAGAAGGAACTTCTCGAAGTTCCACTGAACGTCGCCGGCGGTGCCCTCCGTGTCCTCCGTCGTGGTCAGCTCCGCGTAGAGCGGATGCCTGTCGTCCCCGTTGACCTCGACCTTCTCCAGGAGGGGGAAGTCCACGCCGTACGTCGTCGAGCAGAACTCCATGATCTCCTCGGCCGAGCCGGGCTCCTGGCCCAGGAACTGGTTGCACGGCACGCCGAGGACGGTGAACCCGCGGTCGGCGTAGCTCTCCTGAAGCCGGACGAGCCCGGCGTACTGCGGCGTCAGGCCGCATTTCGAGGCCACGTTGACCACGAGGGCCGCGCGGCCGCCGAGGATCTCGCCGAGGGTGGTGGGGGCGCCCTCAAGGGTGGTGACGGGCGTTTCGAGAAGGCTCATGGAGCGGACTATACCGAATGATGTTCGGTGCTGGACGCGCCGGTGGCGCTCCCGAACTCCAAGGTCAAGTGGCGGCGGGCAACGTCATCGCCGCCCCGCGAGACGCCCGCCGTCCGTGACCGAATCGGCAAAGAACTGTCCGCCGCGTGTCTCAGGTGACGGCCGCGAGCCGCGTCGGCGTACTTCAATCCGCCTAAAGGACCCGTCGCGGTGCCTGCCGGAAGTTGTCTTGGAACCGGTGCAGGCCGAGCGGACGACCGCGCTCACGCCATGGGCGCGGTGCGACCGGCGAGCGTGTGCAATGCGCCCGCCCTTCCGCACGCGACCCGACGACAAGGACCGATTTGGACAGTTTCAGTGTTCTGCGCAACACAGCAGTGGCCGTGATCGCGATCAGCGTGATCGGCGGCGCGAGCGCCGCACCGGCGATGGCCGAGCAGTCCACGACCACCCAAGGCGCGCAGACCAGTCAGGGCATCCATGTCGCGACGTGGAAGATGCGCGTCACGGTGAAGGCCCACAAGATCCACCGGGCGCCCGCACCGACGAGGACCATGAGCAAGGCCTACGCCTTCCGCCTCGTCAGCCGGCGGGCATGGCCGAGCACGCAGTTCCAGTGCCTGGACAGCCTGTGGACCCGGGAGAGCAACTGGAATCACCGGGCCTACAACTCGGGCTCCGGAGCCTACGGGATCCCGCAGGCTCTGCCCGGAAGCAAGATGGGGTACGTCGCCGAGGACTGGCGGTTCAACCCGCAGACCCAGATCCGTTGGGGCCTGCGGTACATCAAGGGCCGGTACGGCTCACCATGCGGCGCCTGGGGGCACTTCCAGTCGCACAACTGGTACTGAGCAGGTCCGGGAACGCCCAGGGGAAGGGACCGTTCCCTCGAAGAGCCCGGGGGGTCACCCCCGGGCTCTTCGCCTTCCGGACTGTTCTCCCGCCCGCACGGCCATGGCCTGGACGAGCAACTCCAGCCCGAACTCGAACTCCTCGTCGTGGTCGCACGAGGTCAGGAGCGGCGCGAGCGAGCTCACCTCGGGGAACAGCACCGGATCGACCTCGGCCACCGTCGCGTCGCCCCGCACCGGGGCGAAGGTCGGCGTGACGCCGACCTCCCTCAGCAGCGAGCCGACGATGTAGGCGACGAACATCCGCAACATCCGCACCGCCTCGCTCCCCTCGAACCCCGCGTCGCGCAGCGTCGACAGGGCCCGCTCGACCGGCAGCAGCCCGGCGGAGGAGTGGAGCTGGCGGCTGAACACCACCATCGTCGAGCGCGGGTAGTGATGGGCGATCTGCCGGAACGCCCTCGCCTGGACCCGCACCCGGTCGGTCCAGGGCGCCGACGGGTCGTCGGTGAACTCGATCTTCGACAGGATCGTCTCGGAGATGGCGTCGAGCAGCGCCGCCTTGTTGGGGACGTGGTTGTAGAGCGACATGACCCCCACGCCCAGCCCTGCCGCGATCCCTCGCATGGACACGGCGTCGGCGCCCTCGCGCTCGATGAGGTCGATGGCTGCGTCGACGATCCTGCCGCGGCTGAGCATGAGCCGATTGTCTCCCACCCCGTTGACGGACGTACAGCGTACGTGCCAGTCTCGAAATCACTACGTACGGTGTACGTCGAGGAGGCCCCCCGTGTCGACCCACGAGCTCTACACCATCCCCCCCGAGCTCTCCACATGGGACGTGGAGATGAGCGGTGCCGCGCGGTTCACCTGGGAGTACGACGACGGCAGGGATCGCATGCTCGCCCTCTACCAGAAGGGCAAGGACAAGCAGTGGGACTCCGTCAAGCGCATCGACTGGGACCTCGAGGTCGATCCGTACGACGTGCTCGGCGTCCCCGACCAGTCGATCTCCATCTACGGCACGCCGCTGTGGGAGCGCATGGACGATCGGCAGCGCAAGGACGTCCGGCTGCACAGCGCCTCCTGGCAGTTCTCCCAGTTCCTGCACGGCGAGCAGGGCGCCATGATCTGCTCGGCCCGGATCGTCGAGTCGGTGCCCGATCTGGACTCGAAGTTCTACGCCGCGACGCAGACGATGGACGAGGCGCGGCACGCCGAGACCTACGCCCGGTTCCTCCAGGACAAGGTCGGGCTCGTCTACCCCATCAACCAGCACCTCAAGGCGCTGCTGGACAGCACGCTCAGCGACTCCCGGTGGGACATGCCCTACCTCGGCATGCAGGTGCTGATCGAGGGCCTGGCCCTGGCCGCGTTCGGCGTGATGCGCGACATCACCACCAAGCCGCTGCCCAAGCAGATCCTGGCGTACGTCATGCAGGACGAGGCCCGGCACGTCGCCTTCGGCCGGATGGCGCTGCGGGACTACTACCGGAACCTGTCCGAGACCGAGCGGCGCGAGCGTGAGGACTTCGTCATCGAGGGCTGTTACCTCATGCGGGACCGCCTCCGCGGCCAGGAGACGTGGGAGACGCTCGGCCTCGGCAAGGACGAGGTGGCCCAGGCCATGGAGGCCACCGACCGGTCCGAGTACCTCAGGCTGTTCCGCTCGCTGCTGTTCAGCCGCATCGTGCCCTGCGTCAAGGACATCGGGCTGTGGAGCCCGCGCCTGCAGGAGGCCTACGCCGACATGGGCGTGCTCGACATGGCGGGGCAGAGTCTCGACGCCCTCATGAAGCAGGACGAGGACATCGCGGAGAAACTCGACGCGGAGCGCTTCGCCCAGGAGGAGACCGAGCGGCACGCCGAGGTCGCCGAGACCATCGAGGCCGCACGCGACGGGAGCTGACGGGTCAGCGGGTCAGGACCAGCGCGAGCGCCCCGGCCACCACGCAGAGCACGCCGGCCCAGGCGAGGCGGGCGTCCGTCGTGTCGTCCAGCGGGGCGCCCTCGCGCAGGGCCCGCTCGACGCGCCTGTACCGCGCGCCGGTGCGGAGGAGCAGGATCGCGCCGCAGAGCGCGGCGACCGCGAATGGCACGATCATCACCGGTCCTTCGCCGCCGCGCAGACCCGCTCCGGTCGCGACGAGACCCGCGACGGCCAGGAGGGTCGCCGTCCTGACCCAGGCCAGCCGCGTCCGCTCGCTGTGCAGGCCGGAGGTCATCGCCCGAGGAGGATGAGCAACAGGGCCACGACCGCCACCGCGGCGACTCCGTAGCCGAAGACGGGTGCGAGCGCGGGCGGCGGAAGCGGGTCGCCGCGGCGCAGCGCCCGCTGGATGTGCCGCCACCGCGGATAGGCGGTGGCGGCGGAGACGGCGGACAACGACACGAGCACCAGGGCGAGCAGCGTGCGGACCCACGGCACGAACACGCCCTCGGGCACGACCGCCATGGCGATGCCTCCGGCGCTGAGGGCCAAAGACGTGCTCAGCCAGGTGAGGTACGTGCGTTCGTTGGCCAACGTGAACCTGGGGTCCGGCTCGTGCCCATCCATGGAACCAGGCTAATTTTGCCCCTTTTCCCCTGGATATGCCGGGTTACAGGCAGGCCTCCGTGATCTCCTTCAGGTAGGTGGCGCTGTCGGTGGCGGCCTTCTGCGCGGCGTCGACGGCCGCGTTGGCGTCGTCCACGTTGAGCTTCTGGAGGCTGTCCGCCATCCCCTGCAGGGCCTCGTTGAGCGTGGTGTCCCCCGCGTCGGCGGCGAGATCGTTCAGCTTGGCGGCGCCGTCGGAGATCTCTTTCTGCATCGCCTCGGGATCATTGGCCGCAGCGGTGATCTTGGTGATCGTCTCACTGATCAACTTGGGGGCCTCGACGCAGGACTGCGCCTTGTCGGCGGCGGAACATCCGGAGACCAACATGACTGAGGCCGCCACAACGGCGGCCGCGAGCGGGAGGGATCGCATACACAGACCCTACCCAACCGGGTATTCACGGCGGACTAGCATGAACATCATGGGGATCTGTGAACACATGCTGACCACGCCCGACCCTGAGCCGCAGACGACTCTGGGATGCGAGGAGTGCCTGGAGATGGGCTCGCGCTGGGTCCATCTGCGTAAGTGTCTCGAGTGCGGCCACGTGGGATGTTGCGACTCCTCCCCCAACCGCCACGCGACCGCGCACTTCCACAAGGACGGACACCCGGTGGTGCGTTCCTTCGAACCGGGTGAGGACTGGCGGTGGTGCTTCGTGGACAACGTCCTGGGCTGAGTCTCTGGGCGGTCAGTTCCGTTCGAGCGTGGCCTCCTCGAAGTCGAGTTCCTGCATCACCCGGTGCAGCACCTCGTCGTCGATCCGACGTTCGTCCCTCAACCGCACGAACACCTCACGCTGAGCGGCGATCATCTCTCTGCGCATGCGCCGGTAGAGCGTCGACGGCGTCTCGGCGCCCTCGAGGCCGGTGCCACCGCCGAGCCGCTCCCACGCGCGCAGCGCCGTACGCTCGGCGCGGGAGCGCAACTGCTCGACGACCTCCTCGTGGACGTCGAGGACGCCGTCGGCGATCAGCTCGTCGAGCCGGGCCAGCGCGGCCGCCGCGGCGGCCTGCTGGGCGGCCGCCTCCGAGAGGTCGTCGGAGTAGCGTTCCGCGTCGTTGGAGACGCCGAGCCTCCTGATCAGCCACGGGAACGACAGGCCCTGCACGATCAGGGTGCCGATGACGACGGCGAACGTCAGGAACAGCAGCAGGTCGCGCTGGGGGAAGTCCTTCGGCAGAGCGAACGCGGCGGCGAGCGACACCACCCCTCGCATGCCCGCCCAGCTCGTGAGCGTGACGTTGCGCCAGGCGGGCACGCCGGTCCGCTCCCGCATCCGCCTGAACAACATCGGCGCGTAGACGGTCAGCGGCACCCACAGGGCCCGGAGCACGACGGCCAGCAGGAACAGCACGCCCGCGTAGATCCCGACCCGGGCGAAGTCCTTCTCCGCCAGGCCCATGACGATCGGGCGCACCTGCAGGCCGATCAGGGCGAACACGATGGACTCCAGCACAAGGTCGGCGACCTTCCACACGGCGCCGGACAGGATGCGGGTGCCGTAGCTCGTGCGGCTCATCTCGTGGCCCAGATAGATCCCGGCGATCACCACGGAGATCACTCCGGACGCGTGGGCGGCCTCCGCCGCGACATAGGCCCCGTAGGGGACGAGCAGTGAGATCCCGTTGGCGATCAGTGAGTCGCTGAGCCGCCGCAGCAGCACCCCCACGGCGTACGCGATGACGAGCCCGACGACGATGCCGGTCCCGGCCGAGTAGAGGAACTCCCCGCCCGCGCCGAGCAGGTCGGCCGTCGTTCCCGCGACGGCCGCGGCGACGGCCACCCGGTACGCCGTGAGCGCCGTGGCGTCGTTGAACAGGCCCTCCCCGACGAGGATCGTGATCGACTTTCGCGGCAGCCCCAGCTTCCTGCCGACCGCGATGGCTGAGACGGCGTCGGTCGGCGCCACGATGGCCCCGAGCGCGAAGGCCGCGGCCAGCGGAAGCCCGGGGATCAACATGTGCGCGACGAGCCCGATCGCGACCGTGTTGAACAGGACGAGCCCGACCGCGAGCAGGCCGACCACCTGCTTCACGTCACGCAGACGCAGGTAGGAGCTGTCCAGTGCCGCCGAGTAGAGCATCGGCGGCAGGAAGACCGAAAGAACGATCTCGGGGTCCAGCTCGTAGGCGGGCATGCCCGGGACGAACGAGGCGACCAGTCCCGCGACGACGAGCAGCAGCGGCGCGGACCAGCCCTGGCGTCTCGAGACGCCCGCGATCGCCAGGGCTCCGGCGGGGAGCAACAGGAACTGCAGTGCGGTGGAGATGTCCATCAACGGATGAGCGTACTTACACCGGGGACTCCAGATAACCCATCCAACGCGTCACGTCACCAGACGCGCTGGTCGTCTCGCGGGTCGTCCGGCCGCTGGTCCGGCCGCAGGCGCTCGCCCGTGGCGTACATCGGTTCCTGCGGGTGCTCCTGCCGGTAGTCGGGCGGGTACTCCTGCTGGTACTCCTGCTGGTAGTCCTGCGGGTACGGCCGGCCCTGGCCGAGACCGAGCGGATCGCTCGGATCGACCCTGCCCTGCTGCTGCTGGTACACCGGGTCCTGAGGGCCGGTGTCGTACTGGTAACCGCCGCCCTGACCGGGATGCCCGGCGGCGGGGGGCTGACCCGGATGAGCGGGCCGGCCGCGGCCGGACTGGCCGGGCTGTCCCCCGGCGGGAGGTGCGGGGCGGGCCCCGGCGGGCGGTGCCTGACGGCCGGGCTGACCCTGCTGACCCTGCGGACCGGGATGAACGGGCTGGCCAGGCTGTCCCGGGTGCCCGGGCTGACCGGGATGAACGGGCTGGCCGGGATGTCCCGCGGCGGGCTGGCCGGGCTGCCCCTGACGGCCCGTGGGCGGCGCGCCGTACTGGCGGGCGGGGTCCTCGTAGGCGCCGGGGGCGAACGGCCGCTCGCGGGGCACCTCGCGCGGGGGCTGGCTGGGCGGCGGAGCGCCGCGTGCCACGAGGACGTCGTTCGAGCCCATCGGCGGCTGCGGGCCGCTGGGCCCGCCGTACTGGTCGGGCACGGGACCCCCGTACTGGGGGTCGGGCGCGGGTCCGCCGTACTGGGGCTGCGGGCCGCTGGGCCCGCCGTACTGGTCGGGCGTGGGCCCCCCGTACTGGGGGTCGGGCGCGGGCCGCGAATACTGGCCGGTGCCGGGGTACTCCGGGTACTCGGCCTGGGGAGCGGGATAGTCGGAAGGGCGCCCGGCGTACTCGGGCTGTCCAGGCTGTCCGGGGTATTCAGGCTGGCCGGGGTATTCAGGCTGTCCGGGCTGTCCGGGGTGGACCGCGTCCTGGCGGGGCATCGGGCCGGTGCCGGGGTCCTCGCCGTCGTCGGCGTACTGGCCGCCCGCCTCGGCGTATCCGTCGTCGAGACCGTCGATGAGGCGGCCCACGTCATCGAGGCGCATCCGGAAACTCCCGGTGCACATCTCGCCGCGCCACAGGCTCAGGACCAGCGTTCCCTCGTGCCAGGTCACCCGGAGGACCCGGTCCTGGCCGCGGGCATCGAAGAACACCTCACCGAACGATGGCAACGGGACAACTTCCGACATGACAGACATAGTGCCTTTACCGCCCTTATCCGTCCACTCGACCTCGGGAAACCCTACCGAACGTCTCCCCTGTCCTTTTTGTCCCCGACTCGGTAGATCGACGTTGACCTCGAGAGTGTGACGCCTAGTGTGCCACGAGAGACGATTTCCGGCTCCTGGAACGCCAGGATGCACCCGGCCGCTCACGCCTCGGATGTCGGCGACAGCGGGTAGCGTTCTCCCGTGCCCAAGGACAGTCGCGACCTCCCGCCCGTCGAAGAACTGCTCACCACCGCGGTGAAGGAGCTCGGCGGCGCCGAGCGCCCCGGGCAGGTCACGATGGCCCAGGCGGTGCGGGACGCGGTCGAGAGCGAGGAGCACCTCGCGGTCCAGGCGGGCACGGGCACCGGCAAGTCGCTCGCCTACCTGGTCCCCGCGATCAGGCACGCCGCGCAGACCGACAGCGCCGTGGTGGTCTCGACCGCCACGATCGCCCTTCAGCGCCAGCTCGTCGACCGCGACCTGCCGAGGCTCGCCGACGCGCTCGAGGACCTGCTCCCGCACCGGCCGGAGTTCGCGATCCTGAAGGGCCGCCGCAACTACCTGTGCCGCCACAAGATGGCCGCGGGCATGCCCGACGACGAGGAGGACCAGCTCTTCGATCCGCGCGAGGTGAGCGCGACCGGCCGGATGGTCCAGCGGATCCAGGAGTGGGCCTCGGAGACCGAGACGGGCGACCGCGACGAGCTCGTCCCCGGGGTCAACGACCAGGCGTGGCGGCAGTTCTCCGTCCACGCCAAGGAATGCCTCGGCGCGCAGCGCTGCCCGAGCGGCGCGGAGTGCTTCGCCGAGCTCGCCAGGGAGCGCGCCGGCCAGGCCGACGTGGTCGTCACCAACCACGCGCTGCTGGCCATCGACGCCATGGAGGACTTCCCCGTCCTGCCGGAGCACGACGTCGTCGTCGTCGACGAGGCCCATGAGCTGGTCGACCGGGTGACCTCGGTCGTCACCGACGAGTTGTCGGAGGCCACGGTGGGCGTCGCCGTCCGCCGGGTGGGACGGCTGATCGAGCAGGGGCTGGCCGACCGGCTCCAGGAGGCCGGGGAGGACCTGGCGGCACTGCTCGCCGCCGCCCCGCCCGGCCGGGTCGACGACCTGCCGCAGTCGCTGGGGCTCACCCTCGCCCTGGTGCGCGACGCCGCCTTCGCCTGCATCACGGCCCTTGGCCCGCGGAACAAGGACAAGGACGATCCGGAGAACGCCGGCCTGCGCAAGGCGACGTTCACCGCTCTCGACGAGGTCCACGACACCGCCCAGCGGATGCTGGACGCGTTCGGCGCCGACTCCGAGGCCGACCGGGCGGAGGTCGTCTGGCTCGACGAGGGGCGTGGCCGCATCCCCCCGACGCTGCGCGTGGCGCCGCTGTCGGTGGGCGGGATGTTGCGCGACAAGCTGTTCGGCGACCGCACGGTCGTCCTCACCAGCGCCACCCTCGCGCTGGGCGGCTCCTTCGACGGCATGGCCCGCCAGTGGGGGCTGAGCGGAGACGACTGGACCGGTCTCGACGTCGGCTCGCCGTTCGACCATCCGCGCAGCGGGATCCTCTACGTGGCCAAGCACCTCCCGCAGCCCGGCCGCGACGGCCTGCCCGAGGAGTACCTCACGGAGATCACCGAGCTGATCGAGGCGGCGGGCGGCCGGACGCTCGGCCTGTTCTCCTCGATGCGGGCCGCGAAGGCCGCCACCGAGGCGCTGCGCGAGCGGATCGACGTCCCGTTGCTCTGCCAGGGCGACGACTCGACCTCTCAGCTGGTCAAGCAGTTCGCCGCCGACCCCGCGACGTGCCTGTTCGGCACCCTGTCGCTGTGGCAGGGCGTGGACGTGCCCGGTGAGTCGCTCACTCTGGTCATCAT
Source organism: Planotetraspora phitsanulokensis (assembly GCF_016863295.1). Classification (GTDB taxonomy): domain Bacteria; phylum Actinomycetota; class Actinomycetes; order Streptosporangiales; family Streptosporangiaceae; genus Planotetraspora; species Planotetraspora phitsanulokensis. The sequence goes on along the minus strand of NZ_BOOP01000013.1, from coordinate 312,190 downwards.
CGACCGCATCCCGTTCCCCCGGCCCGACGACCCGCTGGCCTCGGCCCGGCAGCGGCACGTCGCCGCGACCGGCGGCAACGGCTTCATGGCGGTCGCGGCCACGCATGCGGCGCTGTTGCTCGCGCAGGGCGCGGGCAGGCTGCTGCGCTCGATGAACGACCGGGGTGTCGTCGCCGTGCTCGACCCCCGGCTGGTCACGGCCCGCTACGCCGGATTCCTGCTGAACTCGTTGCCGCCGTTCTGGCGCACGACCGACCCCGGCAAGGTCCGCGAGGCGCTCCGGCGCCTCACCGCGGACGCCTGACGGGGTCGGCCGCGGGCGGTCGTTACTTCTCGGTCACCGTGAACACGGCCGACTGCGCCACCGAGACCAGTCCGTCGTCGGGCAGAAGCCTGACCACGTACTCGCCCGGGGCCAGCGGCCACGAGGAGTCGGCGCCGATCGACTTCGGCCCGATCTTCGCCTGTCCCTCGATTGCCGAGCCGGTGTAGGTGTACACGAGATATTCGGAGGTGTCGGTGCACGCGCCGTCCGGGCAGGCGTAGACCGAGACCCAGTCCAGACCCATGCCGGGCGCGTTCGACCAGTCGATCGTGATCGGCTCACCCTGCCTGTAGCGGCTCTTGCCGGCCGACACCGTGGTCGGCTCGCCGGCGGGGTAGAGCCAGACCTGCGCCTCGGAGACCGCCTTGCCGCCGGAGACGAGGGCGACGTCGTAAGCGCCGCGGCGCAGACCCCTGGTCGGCAACGTGACCGTGCCGTCGGTGCTCCCGGCCTTCGTCGGGCGCGAGGAGACGACCCGGCCCTTCGCGTCGCGCAGTTCCACACGCTCGCCGTGCCGTCCGGACGCGTGGTAGGTGACGGGGAGGTCCTCGCCGATCGTGACGCGACGGGTGGCCGGTGACACCAGAACCTGAGGCACGGCAGGCACGACGTCCAGGGTGGACACGACGCCCCGGTGGTCGGTCGGCCAGGGGGACACACCCACGCCGACGTCAGGCCCGCCCTTCTCGCCGACCACGGTGCTGTCGATCGTGCGGGTCGGACCGGCGGTCAGCACCCAGTCGATCCGGTCGAACACCTCGTGCGGGTCGGCCTCGGGGCTGCCCGGCGTCCAGGTGAAACCGGGGACGGCGACGGGATCCGGGTGCGCCTCGCGATAGGTGTCCCGCAGTCCCGCGGCCGCCAGAGCGCTGCTGGCCGGCCACTTCACCGGATAGGGGACGTCCGCCCGCTCGGCCGCGACCGCGGGCGTCCAGTCCAGGTGGGAGGGGCTGTTGAAGTCTCCGGTCAGCATGACGGGGATGCCCTTGCGGGCCAGCGCGGGGAGCACCTTGACCAGGTCCCGCACGGCGGGCAGACGGGTCTCGCGCTCAAGGTCGAGCACCTGCTTCACGGTGCCGCCGTCCCGGACCAGATACGGGCCGTAGGGGTCGGACGGCAGGTGCGTGTTGGCGACGGCCACGACGCGGCCCGGAGCCACCTCGACGAACACGTACAGGCCGTCGCCGCCCGGCGGGTCGATGATGGGGAACCGGGACATCACGTGGGCCCGGTTGCTTCCGTACCAGCCGAGGGCCGACGCGATTTTCTCGACGTTCCGCTCCGGCTCCTGCACGCCAACGATGTCGGCATGCGCCTGCGTGATGGCACGTTCGATCTGCATCAGAGTCTGCGGGCACCCGTTCGCCTCCGCGCAGAACTCGCCGGTCTTCAGATCGAGGTCGTCGCCACCGTAGAAGATGTTGAGTGTCATCACCCGCACTCGTTCGTGCCCGGCGGCACCGTGCTCGTCGGTCGTCGTGGACGCGGATGCCGCCCCCAGCGTGAGCGTCGCGGACGCGAACAGCGCCACGGCGAACGCCACCGTCCGCCGTCGGTTCAGAATCATCGGTCCTCTCCTCGCTCGCGCCTCGACGGGCCGGCCGGCCGGCACGAGCAGGCCCCAACGTAGGAGCGAGCAGGAGACCGCCGCCCCCCACTACCCCTGTCCGCTGGGCGAATCTGTTCTGAACCGCGATCGAACAACGTCGCGGGGCGTCATCACAGAGGTGTGACGGGATCCCCCAGGCGGACGGTTCCGGGGTTCCTCGGCACCAGGCGGACGCCGAACCAGGTCCTGCCGTCCCATCGGCGGTGCCTGGCCAGCGTCCGCAGCGGCTCCTTGCCCTTGAGCTGCGTGTCCGGGTCGATCGTCGTGACCGCGCACCGGTCGCACAACTCCGAGACGCGGAAGTCCACCTCGCCGATGCGGACGCCGGCCCAGCCGTCCTCCGCGTACGGCTCGGCCCCGTCGACGACCACGTTGGGCCGGAACCTGGCGACCGACAGCGGACCGGGCATCTCCTCCCCCCGTTCCACCGCCTCTTCGGCGATCCAGTCGTCGAGCCGGCGCAACGAGGCGGTGGAGGTGAGCAGCAGCGGAGCATCCCAGGCGAAGCTGACGACCTCTCCGGGGAGCCCGCCGTGCCGGACGGAGACCGAGCGGCGGCGGGGATCGTCCAGCCACACGAGCCGGGCCGGGCATCCCAGCAGCCGGGTGAACCACGCGTGCGCCGCGTCGTCGGCGGCCACGGCGCGGTCGAGACCGGAGAACCCGACGGGAACGGCGGGGCCGGCCGCCGGGCGCACCGCCAGATCGGGGAGGCCCGCGGCGGAGAGCGCGAGACCTCCGTCGCCGAGCTCGCGGGCGCGCACCGAGACCATGCGGGGGAACTCCCCCAGCCACAGGTTCTCGCCGTCCTCGCCGATCACGGCCCAGCGGCGGTCCCCCTCGAGGCCCCACGCATGCACGAAAGCGCTCTCACGCGCGAGGCCGGCTGCGGACTTCAGCGGATACACACGGATGTCCGTCAGTTCCATCGGCCCAGCCTACGTCGCGAGAGAGCGCTTTCAGCGGCAGCGGCCGAAGTCAGCCGAGCGGCGTCAGACCGGGGCGCTTGGCGTCGAGATCGTCGCCGGACGACGTGCCCCGCACGCGGCGGCCGACCCATGGGGCCAGGTGCTCGCGCACCCACTGGACGTCCTCCCGGCGCTTGACCTTCGCGTCCACCTTCTCCCTCGCCGGCCAGACCTTCCGCCAGTCGTCCGACGGGACGCCGAGCACGTCGAGGACCTTCCCCGCGACGATGCGGTGGCCCTCGGCGTTCAGGTGCAGCCTGTCGTCGCTCCACGCCCGCCAGTCCCGCAGCGGCTGCAGCGACCAGATGTCCACCAGGTGGCAGCCGTACAGGTCGGCGATCCCGCGCACGTGCATGAAGAAGACGGCGAACTTCCCGCGCGCCACGCGCATGATCGGCGTGTCCCGGGGGTCCATGCCGGTGAACAGCACGACCTCGGCGCCGGTGCCGCGCAAGGTCCGCACCGCCGACGCGAACTTCTTGGCCATCTGGTCGGGGTCGGCTCCGGGCCGGAGGAGGTCGTTGCCGCCCGCGCAGAAACTGATCAGGTCCGGGCGCATCTCGACCGCCTGCGGCACCTGCGACTCGACGACCTGGTCGATGAGCTTGCCGCGGATCGCCAGGTTGGCGTACGTGAACCCGGGTTCCCGCTCGGCCAGCCGCTCGGCGACCCGGTCGGCCCAACCGCGATATCGGGTCACCTGGCCAGGGCCGACGGGTGGACCGGCGAGGAGCGGGTCGTTCAGGCCTTCCGTAAAACTATCTCCTATTGCGACATATGACCCGTAGCTCATCGAACCCGCCTTGCTCTGATGTTTCAGTCGTTACTCACCAGTATCGGCGATGGCGCGGAGTGCGAGTTCATAGGACCGCATGCCGAAACCGGCGATCGTCCCCGTCGCGACGGCCGCCACGACCGACGTGTGGCGGAACTCCTCACGAGCGCTGGGGTTGGACAGATGCACCTCGACCAGGGGCGCGGTCCGCTGGGCGATCGCGTCACGCAGCGCGTAGGAGTAGTGCGTGAACGCCGCCGGGTTGAGGACGACCGGCGTGCGGGAGTCGGCGGCCTCGTGGATCCAGCCGACCAGTTCCGCCTCGTCGTCGGTCTGCCTGACCTCCACCGACAGGCCGAGCTCCCGGCCCGTCTCCCGGCACAGGGCCGACAGGTCGTCGAAGGTCTGCGCGCCGTAGACGTCGGGCTCACGGCTGCCGAGACGCCCGAGGTTGGGACCGTTCAGCACGAGCACGGGCCTCATCGGCCGACCTCCCGGTAGGCCGCTTCCAGCAGTTCCTCCGACGGGTTCTCCAGGCGTGAGACCTTGGCGATCCCGTCGAGCACCACGAAGCGCAACGTCGCCCCGCGGCTCTTCTTGTCGACGCGCATGTGGTCGCGGAGCTCGGGCCACGCCTCCTTGCGGTAGGCCGTGGGCAGCCCGACCGAGGTGAGGATGGACCGCGTGCGCTCCACGATGTCCTTGCCGATCCGGCCGTCGAGGCGGGACAGTTCGGCCGCGTACACGAGGCCGATCGCCACGGCCTCCCCGTGCCGGATGTGGAAGTGCTCCACCCGCTCGATCGCGTGGGCGAGGGTGTGGCCGTAGTTGAGGATCTCCCGCACACCGCTCTCACGCAGGTCGGCGCCGACGACGTCGGCCTTGACCTGGATCTTCCGCTCGATCAGCTGGCGGGTGTGGCCGCCCTCCGGAGTGCAGGCGCCGGCCGGGTCGTCCTCTATGAGCATGAGGATCGTCGGGTCGGCGATGAAGCCGCCCTTGATCACCTCGGCGAGCCCGGCGACGTAGTCCTGGCGGGGCACGCTCACCAGCGTCGCCAGATCGCACAGGACGCCGGCGGGTGGGTGGAAGGAGCCGACGAGGTTCTTGCCCTCGGGGGTGTTGATGCCGGTCTTGCCTCCGACGGCGGCGTCGACCATCGCCAGCAGCGTGGTCGGCACCTGCACCACCTGCACGCCGCGCAGCCAGGTCGCCGCGGCGAAACCGGCCAGGTCGGTGGTCGCTCCCCCGCCGACGCCCACGACCGCGTCGGACCGCGTGACGCCGTACCGGCCGAACGCCGACCACAACTCGGCCGCGACGGCGACGGACTTGGCCGCCTCGCCGTCGGGGACCGGCAGGGAGACCACCTCGAGCCCTGCCGCCTCCAGCACCCCGCACACCGGCCGCGAGATCTCGGGCAGGCTCGCCGGATGCACCACCGCCACCGTCCGCACGCTCGGGGCCAGCAGTCCGGGCAGCTCGCCCAGGACGCCGGTGCCGACGACGACGTCGTAGGGGCTCTCGCCCCGGACGGTGATGCGGGTGGCGGTCACAGCGCCGCCGCGATCTCGGCGACGACGTCTTCGGGCTCCCTGTCGTCGGTCTCCACCGTGGTGACGGCCAGCCGCTCGTAGACCGGGCGGCGCTCCTCCATCAGCTTCCTGAGCTGGCTGCGCGGGTTGAGCACCAGCAGGGGCCTGGCGGAGCCGAGACCGACCCGCTTGACCGCCTGGTCGAGACCGACCCGCAGGTAGACGACCCGGTGGCCGGCCAGCAGTTCCTGGGTCGGGCCGTGCAGGACCGACCCGCCGCCGAGCGACACCACGCCGTCGTGGCCCTCCAGCGCGGCCCGTACGGCCACCGCCTCCATCTCGCGGAACGCGGCCTCGCCGTCCTCGATGAACACGTCGCTGATCGGCTTGCCCGCGACGGCCTCGACGTCGGTGTCGGTGTCGCGGAAGGACACCCCAAGGTGGTCGGCGAGGAGCCTGCCGACGGTCGACTTGCCGGAACCCGGCGGTCCGATGAGGACCACTGCGGGTTGTTGAGACGCCGAACTCATGATCACAGACCTTATTACTTGATCACCAGAGAGGAGAGGTAACCCGCCAGGTTGCGGGCGACCTCTTCGACCGAGTCGCCGCCGAACTTCTCGACGGCGGCGTCGGCCAGCACGAGCGCGACCATCGCCTCGGCGACGATCGCCGCGGCGGGCACGGCGCACACGTCGGAGCGCTCGTGGTGCGCGGTTGCCGCCTCACCCGTCAGCACGTCGACGGTCGCGAGCGCCCGGGGGACGGTGGAGATCGGCTTCATGGCGGCGCTGACCCGCAGGGGCTCCCCGTTGGTCATGCCGCCTTCGACGCCGCCGGCCCGGTTCGTGATCCGCCGGACTCCTCCGGCGGTGTTCTCGATCTCGTCGTGGGCCCGCGAGCCCGGTCGGCGCGCGGTCTCGAAGCCGTCGCCGACCGCCACGCCCTTGATCGCCTGGATGCCCATCAGCGCGCCGGCGAGCCGGGAGTCGAGCCGCCGGTCCCAGTGCGTGTAGCTGCCGAGACCCGGCGGAAGGCCGTAGGCGAGGACCTCGACGACGCCGCCGAGCGTGTCGCCGTCCTTGTGCGCCTTGTCGATCTCGGCCACCATCGCGGCGCTCGCCTCGGGGTCCACGCAGCGCACGGGGTCGGCGTCGACCGCCACCATGTCACCGGGGCCGGGGACGATCCCGCCGGGCGCGGACGCCGAGCCGATGGCCACCACGTGGCTGACGATGTCGACGCCGAGGGCCTGCTTGAGGAAGCTCCTGGCGACCTGGCCGAGCGCCACGCGGGCGGCGGTCTCGCGGGCGCTGGCCCGGTCGAGCACCGGGCGCGCGTCGTCGAAGCCGTACTTCTGCATGCCCGCGAGGTCGGCGTGGCCGGGCCGGGGACGCGATCGGGGCGCGTTGCGCGCCTGCCCCTCGAGGACAGCGGGGTCGACCGGGTCGGCGGCCATCACCGTCTCCCACTTGGGCCATTCGGTGTTGCCCACCCGGATGGCCACCGGCGAGCCCAGCGTGCGGCCGTGCCGTACACCGCCGGAGATCGTCACCTCGTCCTGCTCGAACTTCATCCGCGCGCCCCGGCCGTATCCGAGGCGGCGGCGGCGCAGCGCCTCGTCGATCTCCGCCGTGGTCACCGCCACCCCCGCGGGGAGGCCCTCCAGGATCGCGAGAAGCTCGGGGCCGTGCGACTCCCCTGCCGTCAACCAGCGCAACATGCTGACAAGTCTTCCATGTGTCACACGCGGGTCAGCACCGCCACGAGGGCTGCGACGAGCATGAACGGGCCGAAGGGGAACTCGGTGGTGCGATTCGCCCGGCGGGTGACCAGCAGCCCGGCCGCGTAGATCGCGCCCAGGAAGTGGCCGCCCAGACCGGCGATGATCGCGGCCTGCGACCCGAGCGCACCGGTGAGCAGGCCGACGATCCCGGCGAGCTTGACGTCTCCGAGCCCCAGCCCGGTGGGGCGGATGAACCACAGGACGGCGTAGACGCCGCCGAGGACCAGCCCCCAGATCACGGCCGAGGCCAGCTGCCCGGAGGGGATGAGCAGGGCGAGGACGATCGGGTAGGACGGCAGAGTGATCATGTCGGGCAGCCGGAAGGTCCGCCAGTCGATCACGGCGAGGGCGACCCCGGCCACGGCGGCGTAGAGCCACGGGGCGAGCAGCCAGTCGTCGTGGAGCCGCCAGGTGACCAGTCCGGCGGCGAGCGCGGTGGCCCCCTCGACCAGGTACGGCCGGCGGGGCAGCGGGACGGTGCGGATCGCCCGCGCGAAGGCCTGCCGGGCCTCCTTGCGATGATCTTCCACGTCCGCGCCGAACCCGTCGGCGACCGCACGAGCGTAAGAACCGGCGATCAGCCCGAGGACGGCCGCGACGGCGACGGGCACGGCCACCTGAACGACCATGGCCCCGCCCCTTATCCGCGCCGCCTCCGGGACCACCATCGTCGCGGACTCTCCCCCACCCGCGCCACCGTGGCGCCGGGAAGCGACTCCACCAGCCGGTCGACGGCCGACGGGTCGCGCCTGGCCTCCTCGATCGTGGCCAGCGCCTGCAGCATGCCGCCCTCGATCACGAAGGGGACGGGCCCCGCGACGTCGACGACCACGGCGGACGCGTTCTCGTGCCGGGCGGCCTGGCACACCTGGGGAGCGGTCGCCTGGACCGGACGGGCGTCCGCCCGCCACCTGGCCATCGGCTCGGCGCCCGTGAAGGCGAGGACGGCCTCCCTGCCGTCCTTGCCGACGAGCTTGGGGAGCGCCATCTCGCTCTCCTTCTCCTGCCTCAGCCCGTGCTCCCCCACCTCGGACTCGGTGAGCAGGGCCACGACCGGCACGAGCAGCCTGGCCTCACCCATGGCCGCGAGCACATCGGCGGCGGTCGCCGTCCCGGCCTGGTATCCGGCCAGGGCCGCGGAGACCGGCGCGTCCGCGCCGCCGTCGTCGTCGGGTCGCAGGGGCTGCGGAATGGCGGGCACGGCTCAGGAGCCTATCCAGCGAGGTCGGCTATGGCGATTACGGGGCCGCCTCCCGAGGGGCCCTGGTGGACCGCCGCGACGGAGACGAACACGGCGGGGTCGCCGGTCACGCTCGCCGCGACGCCGCCGACGGTGGCCTTGATCTGCCGGTGCCAGTGCACGTCGGAGTCGTCGAGCATGATGTTGCGCCGTCCGCGGACCCGCCCCGAGGGGTCGGCCTCGCACTTCATGAAGACGTTGACCAGCCGGTCGCCCAGGTCGGAGGGGTGGGGCCGCTCGGGGAGCTCGATGCCGGAGTCGCGGATGGCCGCCCAGATGCCGTCGGCGTCGAGGGCGTCCTTCATCACCGAGTGGCCGGCCCGGTAGCGGCCGCCGATGCCCCGGACGTTGCCGACCACCACGATCTGGGCCACGTCGAGCTCGACGCCGCTGGAACACGAGGCGACCGACGAATAGAGCGACAGGTCCTTGTGGATCTGCTCCGCCGAGGGCATCTCGATCTCCCCCAGCGCCACGGCGATGCCGAGGGCGGTCGTGGAGTTGGAGATGTCCATCGACTTGAGCGTGTCCTCGGTGACGACCGTGTGCCCGCGCTCCTTGGCGTCGGTGATCGTCGAGAGGGTGAGGAGCGGGGTCTTGGTCTGTACATAGTGGACGTCGGCCGGGTCGTCGATTCCGGCGATCTTCATGGCCTCCCGCACTCCGGCGGCCACCTTCTCCACCATCGCGGGCCTGCCGATGTCCTCGGGCAGGATGACCTCGCTCATCGCGACGCCGACGCTCAGCCGCGGCTCGTCGGTCGGCACGGCCTCGGCGGGGTCGAGGGTGGCGAAGATCGTCGCATGGGGGCTGAGCACGCCGTCGGTGCCGCCGGACCAGACGAGGGGCACCTGCTTGACCTCCTCGAGCGTCCGCGTGCCCTTGGCCACGAGCACCTCGCGGAACGCCCGATCGGCGAGGATGCGAGTGTAGTCGTTCACGCCTCCGTTGCCCTCGGTCTTGCCGACCACCGCCAGGACCCGGTCGGCGTCGATGACCCCGTCGTCGATCAGCCTGGCGAGCCCGGACGCGTCGGTGACGCTCTCGATGGCGACCTTCCGTACCTCGATCGGATCCGGCATCTATCTCTCCGCTCCTCTGGATACCCTTGTCCCGATATTTCCTGATAGCGCCTCGCTGATGTGCTCCAACGAGGTGATCACCGCCTGCCCGCCGTCCTCGGCGAAGCGCAGCGCCGCCTCCACCTTCGGCCCCATGCTGCCGTCGGCGAAGTGCCCGGCGGCCTGCAGCGCCCGGAGCCCGTCCGTGGTGATCTCCTCGATCGGCCGGGCGGCGGGCGTCCCGAACCCGACGACCGCGTTCGGCACGTCGGTCGCGATGACCAGATCGGTGGCGTGTACGGCTCTCGCCAGCGCCGCGGCCGCGAGGTCCTTGTCGATGACGGCCTCGACGCCGTCGAGCGCGCCGTCGGCGCCGCGGACGACGGGCACTCCCCCGCCCCCGGCGGCGACCACGGTGTACCCCGCCTCCATGAGGGCGATCGCCGCGGGCGCGTCGAGGATCTCGACCGGCTGGGGCGAGGCAACGACCCTGCGCCAGCCGCGCTCGAACCGGCGCCAGGTCTGGCCGTGGCCTTCGAGGCGACGGGCCTCGGCCTCCTCGAAGTACTGCCCGATGGGTTTCACCGGCTCGCGGAACGCGGGGTCCTCGCGGTCGACCAGCGTGCGGGTCACCACGGTGGCCAGCCGGATCGGTTCGGGCGCCAGCGCGCGCTCCAGCGCGTTCATGATGAGGGTGCCGATCGTGCCCTGCGTCTGCGCGACGCACCAGTCCAGCGGGACCGGCGGCACGACGTGCGCGGTGAGCTGGTTCTTCAGCAGGATGTTGCCGACCTGGGGACCGTTGCCATGGGTGAGCATCACCTCGTTGCCGGCCCTGATGAGGCTCGCGACGTGTGTCATCGCCCGCCCGATCGCCCGGTGCTGGTCACCCGGCGCGGCACTCCCGTCGGGAGCCGTCATCGCGTTGCCGCCCAGTGCGATCAGTATGCGTCCGCCCACATCGCGAAACTATCCAGCTCGCGACGGCCCTTCATTGGCGAATATCGCCCATCGAAGGCCCATCCTTCGGCAAGCCTTCGCATCCTTGGCGCGGATCTGCCGCAGTGGCGCGAAATGACGGCAGAATCGATCTATGCCCCCCGAGAAGCTGGAACCCAACGAAGTAGGCGCGGCCTTCGCCGCCCGCCGCGAGCTCGGCCCTCAGTACGAGATGGAGCTGGCCGAATCGCTCGTCGACAGGGTCAACGCCGTGATCGACTCACGGCTGGCCGAGAAGAAGGGCAAGCGCCCGCCGCTCGACTGGGCGCAGATGACGCTCGGCCTGGGTTCGCTGGCGTTGGCCATCCCCCTCGTGGCGATCGTGTCCTCCAACGTGCCGGGCACGCTCGGCCTCATGCTCGTCTTCGGCGTCCTCGCCGTGGTGAACCTGGCCTACGTGCTCACGCGCGCCCTGCACAACAACCGCGACTGAGCGCGCCCTACATGTAGTCCCATTTACGGCTGATGTCGTGGAGCGCCTCCGGCACGTCCTCGGGGGACGGGAGAGTGCGTCCCCGCTGGACGGTGCCGGAGCGGATCTTCTCCCGCCAGTCGCCGATGCCCTTGACGAACTCCCCGTCCTGCCGGTCGCCGTACCGCAACATGGCCGGCTCCCACTCCACTCCGAGGAAGTCGCAGATCCTCCTCAGCTGGGTCTCCGGCTCGTCCGTGAGCTCCTCGTACCGTACGGTCAGCCCCTTCAGCCGGTTCCTGGCGTTCTCCAGGTACGTCATGTAGTTCAGGGTGTGCCGGACGGCCTCCTCGGGAGGGCGCCGCTCGGGATCGGCCTCCGACCAGGACTGGGCGATCGACATCGGGTGCCTGATCAGGAAGATGAACCGGGCCTCCGGCCAGCACGTCGAGATGCGCCGCCAGGCGAAGACGTTGCTCGGCGTCTTCTCCACGAGGATGCGCTTGCCGCTCCTGGCGAGCTCTCGGTGCAGCATCCGGTCCCAGAGGATGTGCTCGATGTCGCTCTGCGTGTGCCCGAGGGTGTCCATCGCCTGGCGTAACGGCTCGGTGGGGAGGTTCACCGACAGGCGGCGCACGTGCAGTTCGTGGGGCGCGTGGATCTGGGAGTGGCAGTTCAGCATGACGCGCAGCAACGTCGACCCGGACCGCACCGAGGACAACACGAACACGGGGTCACGCAGGAGGCGGTCGTTCTCACGATCGGCCGGGGGCCGCACGGCGTCGTTCGGCATCCGCATGAACGTCTCGGGGATGGAGTCGGGCCGCTTGATCGTGTACCCGGTCAGTCCGACGAGTTTCGAGTTGACCTTGCGCTTCCAATTCATGACCTTGAAACCTTAACGCCCGGTTAAAAACGGTGCCAAGTCCATGCAAGCACTTCACAGGCGTCCCACAGGCGGATTTCAGCCAAGTCGCAGCAGGCGCGCGACGGCCTCGTCGATGACCTCGTCCCTCTTGCAGAAGGCGAAGCGCACGAAGTGGCGCCCGCGCTCCGGGCGGTCGTAGAAGACCTGGGTGGGGATCGCGACCACGCCCGCCAGCTCGGGCAGGCGCATGGCGAACTCCATGCCGTCGTCGAACCCCAGCGGGCGGATGTCGGTCTGGACGAAGTAGGTGCCGGCGGGCCGCAGGACGTCGAATCCGGCCGTCCGCAACCCGGCCGCCAGCCGGTCGCGCTTGGCCTGCAGAGCGGCCCGCTGCGCGGCCACCCACTCCATCTCCTCGCGCAGCGCGTACGCCACGGCCAGCTGCCAGGGCGCGCTGGAGGTGAAGGTCAGGAACTGCTTGACGGTCTGGACCGCCCGCGTGAGCGACGGGGGCGCGCAGATCCAGCCGGTCTTCCAGCCGGTCACGCTGAAGCTCTTGCCCGCCGACGAGATCATGATCGTCCGCTCCCGCATGCCGGGAAGCGTCGCGAGGGGGATGTGCTCGACGTCGTCGAAGGTCAGATGCTCGTAGACCTCGTCGGTGACGGCGATCAGGTCGTGGTCCCTGCAGACCGCGGCGATCTCCTCGAGTTCCGCCCGGGTGAAGACGGTCCCCGTGGGGTTGTGCGGCGAGTTGACCAGCACGGCCCTGGTCCGGGGACCGACGGCGGCGGCCAGCTCCGCGGGGTCGAAGGTGAAGCGGCCGGCGTCCACCCGCAGGGTCACGGGCCTGCGCACGGCTCCCGCGAGCGCCACGGCCGCACCGTAGGAGTCGTAGAAGGGCTCGAAGACGATCACTTCGTCTCCCGGCTCGCAGACGGCGAGCACGGCGGCCGCGATCGCCTCCGTCGCGCCGACCGTGACCAGCACCTCGGTGCCGGGGTCGTAGGCCAGGCCGTACCAGTCCTTGCGGTGGTCGGAGACGGCCTGCCGCAACTCCGGGACGCCGGGACCCGGCGGGTACTGGTTCAGCCCGCCCCTGATGGCGTCGACGGCGCGCTCCAGCATGCGGGCGGGCCCGTCGGTGTCGGGGAAGCCCTGGCCGAGGTTGATCGCCCCCGTGTCCATGGCCAATTTCGTCATCGTCGCGAAGACGGTCGTGCCGAACTCGCGCATCCGTCCCACCAGCGGCTCTTCCACGCGGCCACTTTATGCCCGGCGGCACGCGGCCCCCACCCCCGGAGGACCGCCTTCGCGACTCGTTCCGACATCTAGGGACATTTACCTATTAGGCATTAAAGACGGGATTTGTCGTGATTGCCGCGCTTCGCGGATGACAGCTCTAGATCGGCCCGTTTCGCCGGGTTACTTTCTAAAGACAGCTCGTTTGGCACGTGCCACTCAGCGAAGGAAGAGAGGAATGACGTTTTCCGCGACCTTTGTGGTACGTGTCACCTTCGTGCTCCTCGGGCTCGCGGCGCTGGCGGCCGGGTACATCGGGATGGCCGCCTACGCGCCGTACATCGACGGCCCGCCCCCCACCCGCCTCGACCTCCTCTACTGGGACCTCCAGCTGTTCGTCTTCGACTCCGCTCCTCTCGGGGGGAGCGGTCCCCTCCCCGGCGCGCTGGAATTCGCCCGGTTCGCCGCACCGGGGGTCACCGTTTACACACTGGTCGAAGGCGCACGACTGCTCCTTTCATCGGAAATGCGGCGGATACGGGCGCGTGAATCCCGCGACCACGTCGTCGTATGCGGATCCGGGGCCGTCGCGATCGCCCTGGTCGAGAAACTCCGCCGCACGAGCGAGCGAATCGTGATGATCGGCTCCTCCGCCACCCCTCCCATGGGCGACGGGAAGGTGCTCTACGTCAACGGGGACGCGCGGAGCCCGTCCACCCTGCGGGCGGCCGGCGTGCACCGGGCGTCGGTGTTGTACGCATGTGAATCCGACAGCTCCGTGAACACCGCCATCGCGCTGGCCGCGCACGGCATGCCCAGGATCGGTGAGCGGCATCCCCTCTCCGCGTACGCACACATATCGGACCCCGATCTGTGCGCCGCGTTCCGGGCGCGGCGGCTCAGCCTTCCCGGCACGCCGCGCCTGCGCCTCGACTTCTTCAACCTCGACGAACTGGCCGCCCGCGTCCTGCTCGAACAGCACCCCATCGTGAACGACCGCCCCATCGTGGTGATCGGTCTCGACGCGTTCGGCCGCAGCCTGCTCACCGAGATCGCCAGGCGGCGACGGCTCCAGGGCTCGTCCCCGCGCCGCCTGCCGGTGACGGTGATCGACACCCGCGCGAGCCAGGCCGCGCCCGCCCTGTGCCAGAGGTTCGAGTTCATCGGCGAGGTGTGCGCGCTGACGTGTCACGACGTCGCGCCCGGCGACCTGCCGCTGACCGATCTGCTCCCCGGAGAGACGCCGCAGCGGGTGTTCGTCTGCTACGCCGACCAGGACCTGGCGCTCAAGACGGCGCTCACCTCGCTGAGGTTGTGGTGCTGCGGCCCCGGCTCGCTCGTCGTGCGGGTCGAGCAGACGGCCACGTTCGGCAGCGCCTTCGACGACGTCCGGCTGCTCGAGGGACTGTCCGGGGCCCTGCGCATCTTCGCGATCAACGAGGCCGCGGGCGATCCCCGGCTGATCGCCGAGGATCTGGTGGAGACGCTGGCGCGGGCGATCCACGAGAACTACCTCCTCGTCAACACCGCCCGGCACACCGGTCCCGCCGCGAACGTCTCCATGGTCGGCTGGGACGCGCTGCCGCCGCGCCTGAAGGCCGCCAACCGGGCGCAGGCGGAGGACATCGGCCGCAAACTCGCCGCCATCGGCTGCGCGCTCGCCCCCCGGGTCGAACCGGACCTCGCCTTCGCCTTCAAGGACCACGAGATCGAACAGCTCTCGCAGATGGAGCACGAGCGCTGGCTGAAGGACCTGATCAGGAACGGCTGGACCTGGGGCCCGATGAGGGATGCCGAGCGCAGGAGGCACCCCGACCTCGACAGCTGGGACAGGTTGTCGGCGGAGGCCAGGGAGAAGGACCGCGACACCGTGCGGAGCCTGCCGGGGATCCTCGCCGACGCGGGCTTCCAGATCGTCAGAATCTCGTGATCGGCGACAGGTCCGTGGTGGACTGGGCTGTATGAACCACTCCGCGGTGACCGGCCGCGTCCGCTCGCTCGACGCGCTCCGCGGACTCGCGATCTGCGGGATCATGCTCGTCAACACCTGGCAGCACACGCTCGCCTACCGGAAGGCGACGTCCGTCGACTGGGTGATGGGCAACCTGTTCCAGAGCCGCTTCTATCCGATCTTCGCGTTCCTCTTCGGCATGGGCTTCGCCCTCTTCCTGCAGTCGGCCGGTTCGCGGACGCCTCGTCCGCGGCTGGTGCTGCTGCGCCGGCTCGCCGTCCTCGCCCTGCTCGGCGCCGTCCACACGCGGATCGAGCCGGGAGAGGTGCTGCTGCCGTACGCGATCCTCGGCGTCACCGTCCTGCTCCCGGCGAGCTTCCTCCCCAGGCCGCTCGTGCTGCTCGCCGGCACGGGCACGATGGTCGCCGCGATGGTCACGGGCAGGCCGTATGTGCTGATCGCCGCGCTGTTCCTGCTGGGCCTCGCCACCGTCGGGTACGGCGCTGCCGGCCGCCTGGCGTCGCCGGTCGTGTTCGGGACGAGCGCGGTGCTCGCCGTGCTGCTGACGTGGTGGTGGAACCATTCACCGCCCGGCGGCGGGGTCTACCAGGCGGCGGCCCTGTGCGGCGCGGCCGCGTACGGCACGGGCTTCCTGCTGGCCGTACGGCGGACCGCCCTCTTCGAGGCACTCGGCAGGATGGCGCTGACCAACTACGTGAGCAGCACGGCCGCCATCCTGGCCGCGGCGCCCCTGCTGCGCGTGGACGACACTGGCTCGGCCGTCATCGCGGTGACCGTCGTCACGCTCGTCGCGCAGGCCGCGTTCAGCCGATGGTGGCTGACGCGCTACCGGTACGGCCCCCTCGAATGGATCTGGCGATGCCTCACCTGGTGGGAACCGGTCGCCAACCGGCAGACTGGGACACGTGACCCGCATAGCCCTGTGCCAGATCCCCGTCGACCACGATCCGAAGACGAACCTCGAGACCGTTCGTGAGGCGCTCGCCCGGGCGGCGGGCGCCGACCTGGCCGTCTTCCCCGAGTCGACGCTTACGCGTTTCGGCAGGGGTGTCACCGAGGCGGCCGAGCCTCTCGACGGCCCGTTCGTCACCGGGCTCGCCGAGGCGGCCAGGGAGCACGGCACGGCCGTCATCGCGGGGGTGTTCGAACCGGCCGAGGGGGGTCGCGTCTACAACACGGCCGTCGCCCTGGACCGGACGGGACGGCTCGTCGGCGCCTACCGGAAGATCCATCTGTTCGACTCGTTCGGCGCCCGGGAGTCCGAGATCGTGGCCCCGGGAGACGCCCCGGTGGTCGTGGAGCTGGCCGGGCTGAGGGTCGGCCTCATCACCTGCTACGACATCCGATTCCCCGAGCTGGCCCGGCAACTGGTCGATCAGGGAGCCGACGCCTTCGCGGTCATCGCGGCGTGGGGCTCCGGCCCGATGAAGGAGGATCACTGGGTCACGCTGGCCAGGGCGCGGGCGATCGAGAACACCACCTGGACGGTCGCCGTCGGCCAGGCGCCGAACCCGTCCGCCCGCGACTCCTTCGGCGTGGGCCGCAGCATGCTGATCGATCCGATGGGCGCCGTCCGGCACGACCTCGGTCCCGGGCACGCCGTACAGGTCGGGGAGATCGACCCTGGTCTGACCGAATCCGTGCGAAGGACCCTTCCGTCACTGGAACATCGCCGGCTTGGAATCACCAGCTCGTAAACTTGGGCCCATGAGCGAGCCGGGACACAGGACACAGATGCAAAAGGTGATCCCGCCCAGGCTGCTCGTGCCGTACCTGGGGAGCAAACGGACGATCATCTCGGGGTACGTCTACCGCGTGCAGGACTGCGGCCGCCTCACCACCCCCGGGTCGCTCGTGGAAGCCCTCGACCTGGGCTTCGAAGGATCGGAGCTGACGCCGGACGTGCCCGAGCTGTACATCATGCGGTGGTACGCGCGTGACATCGACACCTACGTCGTCCCGTACGGCCCGCACATGGGCGGGGATTGGAGCGATTCACCGCCGTTCACCGGCAACGGGTTCACGACCTCCCGGGAGCATGTGGTGCCCCAGTTCCACACCATGCCGATGCCGATCCCGGCCGGGGCGGAGATCACCCACCTCACCGGCGCCGGGGAACGCTCCTTCGCCGGCTACGACGGCCTGACCTGGCGGCCCGCGTCATGACGGACATCGAACCGGCCGGCCTGGGGTTCGTCGCCGAGTACCGCGGCCAGACCTACGCCGCGGCCATCGGGCCGGAAAGCGACGACGTCGTCCTGTTCAGCGAGTCCGCCGACGAGGGGTTCGCCAAGGTCGGCAGCTACTGGCGGCTGAGCGTGCGCCGGTCCGACCTCCAGTCGCTGACACTGCTGCGCACGGTCGGGGCGTTCGGCGGCGAGCCGTGCCTCGTCCTGGACGAGGACGACGGCGGCGACGCCGACGGCCTGCACATCGCCTACACCGGTCACAGCGGCATGAAGGCGGAGGCTCTCGGCTACTGGCTGGTCGACCACGGCGCCTACGAGGTGGTCGTCCCCCGGGACGA
Source organism: Planotetraspora phitsanulokensis (assembly GCF_016863295.1). Lineage (GTDB taxonomy): Bacteria > Actinomycetota > Actinomycetes > Streptosporangiales > Streptosporangiaceae > Planotetraspora > Planotetraspora phitsanulokensis. The sequence goes on along the minus strand of NZ_BOOP01000013.1, from coordinate 294,871 downwards.
GGTGCACTCGATCCGGGTCGAGCGGGTGCCCGTCCCCACCACCGAAGATCAGGACCCCAGCGACCGGTAGCGCTCCAGACGAGCGGCGAGGCGCTCGGGGGCGGGCGTGTCGAGCAGGCCGATGATCTCGTACTCGAGCGTCCGGGCGACCCGGCGGCAGAAGGCCTCGGGCTCGTAGGCCGCGTCAGGGCGTTCCGGGACGATCCGGTCGACGATGCCGTCCCGTAGCAGGTCCGCGGCCCGGACACCCTGGGACCGCGCGATCTCGGGCGCGAAGTCGACGGTCCGGTAGAGGATCGCCGACGCGCCCTCCGGCGGGAGTGGGGACAACCATCCGTGCTGGGCGCACACGACCCGGTCGGCGGGCAGCAGGGCCAGCGCCGCTCCGCCCGCGCCCTCGCCGAGCAGCAGGCACACGGTCGGCGCGTCCAGCATGACGAGGTCGGCCAGCGAACGGGCGATCTCCGCCGCGAGGCCGCCCTCCTCGGCGGCCTTGGACAACGCCGCGCCCGCCGTGTCGATCACGGTGACCAGGGGCAGGCCCAGTTCGGACGCCAGACGCATGCCGCGGCGCGCCACCCGCAGCCCCGCCGGGCCGAGGGGTGCGCCGGCCCGCTGGCGCCTGCGATCCTGGCCCAGCACGACGGCGGGAGCCGCGCCGAACCGGGCGAGGGCGAGCATCAGGCCGGGCTCGTGCTCCCCCGTGCCGGTGCCGTTGAGCGGCGTGACGTCGTCGGCGCCCAGCTTGAGCAGGCTGCGTACCCCCGGCCGGTCGTCGCGGCGGGAGCGCATGATCGCCTCCCACGCCTCCGCCGGTTCGCCGGCGTCCTCCGGTTCCGGCCCACGGACCAGCCCCCTCCTCGGGGCGCACAACACGGCGAGCGCCCTGATGGCGATCTCCCGCGCGTCCTCGGCGGACACCACGGCGTCGACCAGGCCGTGGGCGTACAGGTTCTCGGCGACCTGCACGTCCTCGGGGAACGGATAGCCGTAGAGCGACTCGTAGACCCGCGGGCCCAGGAAGCCGATGAGCGCCCCCGGCTCCGCGGCGGTCACGTGGCCGAGCGAGCCCCACGACGCGAAGACGCCGCCGGTGGTGGGATGGCGCAGATAGACGACGTACGGCAGGCCCGCGTCGCGATGGCGCGTCACCGCGACTGTGATCTTCACCATCTGGGCGAAGGCGAGGGCGCCCTCCTGCATGCGGGTCCCGCCGCTGGCCGGGGCCGCGAGCAGCGGCAGTCCCTCGGCGGTGGCCCGTTCGACCGCGCGGACCAGGCGCTCGGTGGCGGCGACGCCGATGGACCCGGCGAGGAAGGAGAATTCGCAGGCGACGACGGCCACCCGCCGGCCGTCGAGCGTGCCCTCCCCCGTGATCACCGCCTCGTCGTAGCCTGTGGCGGCCCGGGCGGCGGCGAGTTCCTCGGCATACTGCGATCCCGGGGCAGCGCGGTCGAGGGGCGGTTCGTCCCACGGCTTCCACGAGTGGGCGTCGAGCACCCGGACGATGAGGGCTCGCGCGTCCGGGCGTGAGGTCATCGTTCGCGCTCGCGAAGCCATTCGAGCACGGCGTCGTTGTCCTGGCCCAGGGCCGGAGGCGGCGTGTGGTCCCGCGGGTCGTCCCCGTCGAAGCGCAGGGGCGGGCCGGGCAGGTCGATCGGGCCGAGGACGGGGTGGTCGACGGTCACCACCAGGCCCTGCGCGTGCACCTGTTCCCAGGCGTAGACCTCGTCGATCGAGCGGATGGCGCCGGCGGGCACTCCGAGCTCACCCAGCGTCGCCAGCCAGTGCGCCCGGGTGTGCGCGGCCAGCGCTTTCTCCATGTCGGCGATCAGCTCCTCTCGATGCGCGAAGCGATCCCTATTAGTCGCATATTTCGGGATATCTGGATCTATGTCTAGGAGCTCGGCGATCTTCCGCCACTGACCGTCGTTGGCGACCGCGAGCTGGATCATGCCGTCCGCGCAGTGGAACGCCCCGTACGGCGCGATCGAGGCATGGTGGTTGCCGCTGGCGCGCGGCACGGTCTCCCCGACGGTCCAGGCCGTCCCGTGGTAGGAGTGCACGCCCACCACCGAGGCCAGCAGCGACGTGCGCACCACCGTGCCGCGGCCGGTCCGCTCCCGCTCGTAGAGGGCGGCGGCGACGCCGTACGCGCCGTGCACGCCCGCCAGCAGGTCGGCGATCGAGGCTCCGACCCGGTACGGCTCCTCCGGCGACGGCCCCGTGAGCGACATGAGGCCCGCCTCACCCTGGGCGATCTGGTCATAGCCGGGCCTGCCGCCCTCGGGCCCGTCGTGCCCGAATCCCGTGATCGACAAAACGATCAGGCGCGGATTGAGCTCGTGCAGGCGCTCGACGGAGAACCCGAGCCGGTCAAGCACTCCCGCGCGGAAGTTCTCGACCAGCACGTCGCTCTGCCGTACGAGCCGTTCGACGAGGTCACGGCCCTCGGCGGACTTCATGTCGACGGTGATCGACTGCTTGTTGCGGTTCGCGGCCAGGTAATACGTCGAAATATCGTGATCTGGTCCGACAAAAGGTGGACCCCAGTTCCGTGACTCGTCCCCGGACGGGTGCTCAACCTTGATCACGTGTGCTCCCAGGTCCCCGAGCATCTGGGCGCCGTGCGGACCGGCCAGAGCCCGGGACAGGTCGAGCACGACGACGCCGCTGAGAGGTCCCTGGTTACGGAGAGGTCTCTGCACGGTCAGCCTCCACGGAAGACGATTCGGGTCCTTCCGGCAAGACTGCCAGGTGACCCGGATCACTTCCACCGAAGGCGCCGCCCGTCGCCAGGCGACCTCGTCATGAACACCGCGCCGTCCTCACGGTTGTCCGGTCGCGACGAAGGTCCGCAGCGCGCGAACGGCGGTGCGGAATCGGAACCGTGAGGTCAGTGGGGCTGCTTGTGCCTGCGCATTCGGTCCATCAGCCGCTGGAACCGCTCCTTGTTGCGCGGGTCGCGGGCCATCGTCTTCGCCTTCTCCGTCATCCGCCGGCCCTGCGGACCGCGGAAATATTCCTTGATCCGCTCGATTATCTTCGCCATCTGCCCGTTCACCGTCCCTTGTGTCGTTTTGTCATTATTCGGCTACCCAGGGGTGTCGCCTCCAATCACAAGATCACACCTAACGGGCGCCATACGGTTCCCGGCCAATGGCTCGGCACGCCCATGTGCGAGGCGTTACGTTGGTGCGCCTGGGACGTCGGAGAGGCGATCGGAACATGGGAAATGTGCCGCCGGGGACGGGACCGCTCTCTCCGGACTTCAGCGGGATCGACCCCGTGCTGCTGGCGGGCTTCGTCACCGAGCTGGAGCACGCGCGCGGCGTGATCGGCGAGCGAGCCGAGATGGTCCGCCGCATCTTCGCCGCCAACGGCGTTCCGGCGGCGTCGCTGGACCCGGTCGGCGAGGCGGAGCGGTGGATCGACGAGAACCTGCCGGAGTTGCGCAGGCGCCATCAGATGGCGAACGGCATCGCCCGGCTGCCCGGCTGGAATCCCGGGGCGCCCGGCGGGCTCCTGCCGTACGAGGAGCAGGCGATCCTCCCCGGCGCGGAGGCACGGCGCCTCGGCCGCCAACTGGCCTCGGACCTCCTCGACATCGATCCGGACGCGTTCTTCGACCTCGCGCTGAACGACAAGTACGCGGAGATCGTCGAGCGGCTGGCCGGGCATGTCCACGATCCCGAGTTCACTGCCGCGTTCTTCGCCTTCCTGGGGCCACGGCTCACGCTGGACCTTCCGCGTCGGCTCAGGAAAGCGCTGCAGGAGGGTGAGGAGACCGCCCTCGCAACCGTGAGCCGCGCCCTCGGCACAGCCGTCGGAGGGGCGAGCGACATGGCGGGCTTCTCCGCGGTTCTGGACGCACTCGGCACACGGGCGCAGAGCGCCGAGGACCAGAAGGCCGTGGGCGACCTGCTGTCGGCGGGTCGTTTCCCCACCGAGTGGCTGGCGAAGGTCGTCGCGACGCAGGTGTTCCCTCCGGACGACACACTTCTCGCCTCCGCTCTGACGCCGTACTTGAACGCGCTCGCCCGGGATCCCGAAGCCGCTCGCTTGGCGTTGAGCCTCGCGACTCGCGACAGTCCGCGACCCCGTGACGTTCCCCGGTTCCCGCTGCTCGCCCGGCCCGGCTTCCTATCGGCCGACGGCAGGCCGGATCTCGCGACGCTCCTCAAAGATCTCAGCGGTCGCGCTTCGGAGGACGCCTCGTCCTCCGACGCGTTCGGACGCCTTCTGGCGTCGGCATCCGGCGCCTACGACGAATCGGACGGCGAGCACAGCGATGTAGCCGCCCGTTTCGCGTTCATGGTCATCGCGGGCGTGGACGACCTTGAAATCGCGCCTCCAGCCCGGATCCACCTGGCCGAGATCGCCGGAGCGTATGCGACCGAAATCACCGAAGGGGCCAACCTCGGCGACGACAACCAATTGCTTCCGAGTTCCTTCGGAGCAATGACGTCACGCATTCCCGGACTGAATCCCGCATTTCGCCTGAGTCCGGAGGACACTTATCGCTTCATCGCGGCCTTCGCCGGCACGGCGGCCGATCGGAGGCCGTTCGACGACGGGATGGGGAACTTCACCCGACGGCTGATCGACGAAAACGTCCCGATCATGATCAGGAGCAAGGACCCCTCTCACTTGGATGACGTCTTCGCCGCACTGGGCAACGTGCGCGGCTTTGAGCTCGCGGCCGCGGAAAAGTCCGCAAGAGCTATGGACGAGGCCACCGCTGAGGCATCCGACGACGCCAGCTTCGCGCTCGGCACGACACTTGGTTTGGCCGGTGTGGGTGTCCCCGCCGGCCTTGCCGGAGCGATGTTCTGGACGCTCCTGAGCACCGGCGTATCCGCTTCGGACACCTACAAACCGGATGCGCAATCTGAGGTGGGCAAAATCGCCGACACCGACAATCTCGAGACCCTGGGCCGTCAGCACACGATCGTTGGGGCCATGATGGATGCCGGTTTCGCCCCCCGAGTCTCGCCAGAGGAATACGACACAGATCATTCTCTTGGCATCGCCGACGGAAGCGGCCGCCTTCGCCCGTTCGCCGAGATCGCCCGAGCAGGTGAAAACAGCCTGCGTTCGCTCGATCAATGGTTCATCGCCAACGGCATGGGAACCGGAGACAAACAAAGCCTCGGAGAAAGTGCGAGCGACTTCGCGACCGTGTTCGAAGGACGCAAGACCCGTGCACGGAGTCGCGCGCTTACGTTTGACTGACCACCTTAAAGCGCCAGGCACTGAGTCTGTCCTTTGATGTCGATGCGGCCATTGCCCGGAGATCCGATGAACACGACTGTCGCAGCGTCGGCATTCTCAACCTTAATCGGCTTGTCATCGAATTCATCTGAAACTATTCGGTAATTTCCGACATGACCGAGGGCCGAGATGAAGCCGTCCTTGATGATCTGCGGCTGCGTCCGGGCATCGGCATCTGCCGCCACAACCGCGAAGGTCTGTTTCGCCTTGCCGTCACCGCAGGGGATGTTCTTGCCGCCGGGATCGGTGATGGTGACGTCCTGCGCGTCACGCTCCTTGAGGAGCTGCAGAATGTGATTTTTCAGGGTTTGGCCGGCTTGGGCGGCGGTGGGGCCGTCATCGGAATCACAACCGGCGAGAACCAGCGGAAGAGCAACCGCCAGAACCACGAGCAGACCGCGAAGCCGTACGTGACCGGAATGGCCGAGCATTCTCTTCGCCTCCGCGAGTGGCAGTGATCGGGTCCAGCCCACATAATCTCAAGCAGAACCGCTGCGCCACCCCGAATATCCCTACAGCAGGAGTCCGGCGTTGCCCCTCGACGACGATCTGGTCCCCAACCCGAGATATCGGGACCTGGAGACGGCGCTCGCGGCCGCACGAGAGCACCTCCACGTGCTGGAGGCGGCCCTGGACAACGCCTGCGCGACCTTCGGCGGCCGCGCGGTGTGGGTGGGACCAACAGCGAGGGCGTTCGGCGACGAGCTCAACGGGCGCAGGGCGCGCATCAGAGCGGCCGCCCGGCACGTGCTCGCCGAACTCGAGGCCGAGCTTCGCTCCACCCCGCGCATGGTCTCGCGGGCGGCCGCGTCCGGCATGGGCGTCTGGGGATAGGGCCACCGGGACCGTTCGCGGCCCTTCAGGTCCACACTTCCGGGGGCCGCACCACGAGAAGCTGGGCGACGAATTCCCGCCGGCTTCGGACACCGGACTTGGTGAAGATCGACTTGAGGTGATCCTGCACGGTCACCGGCGTCATGCAGAGCACCTGGGCGATGTCGCCTGTGCCACGCCCCTGGACCACCTGCAGAGCGACCTCGCACTCGCGGTGGGTGAGCCCGTAGGAGGCGAACACCACAGGCATGATCTCGGCGCGCGACGCCGGGCTGATCACCACCGCCGCTGGTCCGTCAGGCCCTTCCCTGAGCAGGGACGCGTGCAACACGAACCATCGCCCACCACGTCCCCGTGCCCTTAGAGGCATGGGGGTCCGGGTGCCGGCGACCGCGGCCCGGGCCTGCTCGGCCGCCATGACGAACGGCGTCGGCACGCTGAAGATGCCGGTCGAATCGTCGGCGAACTCCGCGAGCAACCGCTCCGCCTGCTCGTCGGCGTCGATCAGGTGGTTGTCCGGCCCGAGCAGCACCACGGCCGGCGGGAGAGCCGCCTGCGAAGGCGGCTCGCGAAGCTGACTGCGCTGGAGCGCGACGCCGATGTACCGGGCGGCGCGTCGGGCCAGCGCCAGCTCGCCGGGCCGGTACGGGCCCCGGTCCGGTGCCCGCATGAACGCGGCGCAGCCCCACATCCCGCCTCCGGCGTCGAACACCGCGCGCAACTCGTCGCCGAACCCCGCGGGGGCGATCTGCTCACGGAAACGCAGGCTGCGCCGGAGAACGCCGCCCGTGGCGCGGCTGAGCGTGTCGGCGACGCGGGCGCTGAGCCGGATCTCGGGGAACCTCGCGACGTCGTCGCCCCAGATCTCCAGCTGCACCGCCTGCCGGAAGTCGTCCAGCTCCAGATCGTCGGTGAGGACCGACGCGACCAGGCCCGAAGAGGGATCGGTGGCGTGCCAGCACACCGCGTCGTATCCGAGCAACTTCCGGAGCACCAGGTCGGCCTGCCGGAACACCTCCGGGGCCGTCAGCGGCGCACCGGCGAGGTCCTTGAGATCGGAGATCGCCCGTCGTTCGGCTTCCCTGCGGGATGTCACGGCGGCAGCCTAACCAGCTGCCAGGAATATCCCAGGAATCTGGGATATTACGTGCCCGCTCCGCGACTGATCATGAGCTCGTCATCCACCATCACATGAGGGAAGCTCATGACCACTCGCACAACCCCGCCGTTGCGCCTGCTCGCCGCCGTTCTCCTCATGATGACGTTCACCCTCTCCGCCATCGCCCTCACATCCACGCCGGCCCACGCCGACCCGCTCCCCGACCCCTGCACCACTACCCCCGGCAGCCCCGGCACTCCCGGGGGCGGAGGCTACGACCCCGAGGCCCCCGACCCCGCCGAGCAGGGCCCGCAGCTCACGCTCTTGGAGATGAAGACGTACATCGCCAACAACGAGAGCCTCCATGGGCTCGCCGGCGACCCTCACGTGTACCCGGACAGCAAGGGCAACCCCACGGTGGGCATCGGCTTCAACCTCAACCGACCCGGCGCGCAGGCCCGCATTGAAAGTGTCGGCGCCAACTACGCCGCGGTGCGCGCCGGGACTCAGGATCTGACGCCCCTTCAGATCATCACCCTGTTCGAGAACGACTTCTACGCCGCCATCGCGAACCTCAGGACAGTGATCTACAACTTCGACCGTCTGACATCGGCGCGGCAGCTCGTGCTGATCGACATGATGTACAACATGGGCGCGGCCAGGTTCCGCGAGTTCACCCGCATGATCGCCGCCGTGAACGTCGGCGACTTCAACCGTGCCGGGCTGGAGATGAAGAACTCGCTCTGGGCGAAGCAGGTCGGCGCCCGGGCCACCAGGAACATCAAGTTGATGCAACAGGGCGCGGTGTGCGACCCCAAGGACCTGCCGAAGGGCGTGCCCAGCACCGGTGTCGGCGGAGCGGCCTACCCCAACGGCGTCGTCGTCGTGGGATCACCGTTCTCCGGCGGAGGGGGCGCGCTCAACTACATCTACTGGGAGACGACGACCTGCGTCACCACGGTGGGCACGATGAACGGTGTCACCTACGAAGGCACCACCTACTGCTACACCACGTACTCGTAACCTCGCCGGCCACAACGAGCGCACATTGAAGACGGCCCGCTGGTGATCGGGCGTGCGGCGGCGGGACGGACCCGCCGCCGCACATCGATGCCGGCCACGCACATCCTCAGAGGTGGTCGACGTCGGCGTGCGTCAGGCCGCCGGACAGCCTCGGGTAACCCGGCCCCCGGTCGAAGAAGGCGTCCCGTCGCGTCCGCTGCTCCGCCCGTGCGGCCGCCCGCAGCCGCCGCGTGGCCTCCTCGTCGATCCGCAGATCGTCGCGAGGGCCGTGCAGAACGACCCCGTAGTCGTCCTTCGCCGCCTCGATGGACACCTTCCCGTCGCGGACGTCGGCGGCCACCCGCGTGGCCTCCCGTTCGTACGGCGAGCCCCACCCGCCGCCTCCCGTGGTCCGGACCCGCACGATCTCCCCTGCCCTCACGGGGAAGTCGTCCACCAGGCCCTCCATCTCCTCGCCGTTCACCGTGACGAGGAACGGACGGCCCGCCCGGCCGCCGTTCACGCCCCAGCACGCGAGGATCGACCGATCGGCGATCGACATGAACGACGCGTCCCGCAACATGCGGATGTGCTTGTCGTAGCCGAGACCGCCCCGGAACTCCCCCGGCCCGCCGCTGTCGACGGCCAGCCCGAGCCGTTCGACCAGGAAGGGCCACCGCGCCTCGGCGAACTCGACAGGGATGTTGCGCGAGTCGGGGACGACGTGGATGGTGTCCTCCCCGTCGGCGTACCAGCGGCCGCCCGAACCCCCGCCGAGCACTTCCCGCATCAGGTACGGGCCGTCGTCGGACTCGCCGTAGACCCCGGTGTAGCGGATGGTCTCCTGGTCGGCCGGCATGCGCCCGCCGGTGGCCTTCGCGAGCACGCCCGCCAGCACCCCGAGGAGCCGGAGGATCACGAACGTCCTGGCGTTGGTCGGCGCCGGGAAGATCGGCGTCAGCAGCGTGCCCTTCTCCGGGAACACCATCCTGATCAGCGGGACGACTCCCTCGTTGACGTCGAGTTCCGCCATCCGCTCGGGCGTGTCGGCGAGGTTGCGCAGGACCGGCGCGAGCCACTTCTTCAGGAAGACCCCGTCGGCGTAGTCGCCGGCGTGGTTGATCGGCCCCTTGGCCTGGGCGGACGTCCCGGTGAAGTCGATCGTCAACGGCACGTCGGCCGAGTGGTCCACGGTCAGGGTGATCCGCTGGGTGTGCAGCCTGGGCTCGTCGACGCCGTCGTGCTCGGCGTAGTCCTCCCAGACGTGCACCCCCTCCGGGATCTTCGACAGCAGCTCCCGGCGGAAGGTCTCCGTCGTCTTCGCGATGATCGCGTCGAAGCAGGCCTCGACGGCCGCGCGCCCGTAGCGGTCGAAGATCTCCCCCAGTCTCCTGGCGCCCATCAGGCAGGCGGAGCACTCCGCGTCCAGGTCGCCCGCGAGCGAGTCGGGCATCCGCGAGTTGCGCGTCATGATCGTCAGGGCCGCCCGGTTGGGCACGCCCTGGTCCCAGAGCTTGATCGGGGGGACCATCAGGCCCTCCTCGAAGGCGCTGCGCGCGTGGGACGGCATCGAGCCCGGCACGGCGCCCCCGATGTCGTCGTGGTGCCCGAACGCCTGGACGAAGGCCACCACCTCCCCCTCGTGGAAGACCGGCACGGTCACGCACAGGTCGGGCAGGTGGCCGATCCCGCCCTCCGACAGGTAGACGTCGTTGTGGAAGTAGACGTCGCCCGGCCGCATCGTCTCGATCGGGAAGTCGCGCACGACCGGCTGGACCAGCGCCGAGTAGGACCTGCCGGTCAGCTTGCGCAGCCGTACGTCGTGGATGCCCGCGCGGAAGTCGTGCGCGTCGCGGATCATCGGCGAGCGGGCCGTCCGGGCGATCGAGGTCTCGACCTCCATCTCGACCGACGCGAGCGTCCCCTCGACGATCTCCACCAGAATCGGATCGACGTCGGTCATCGGTCGCTCACCACTCCTCGTTCGCTGCGCGGGCCGCTCGCACCTCACGGACCACTCCGCTCACTGCGTCGGGCTCGCTCCAGGTCATCGGTCGCTCACCACCACGAGGTTGCCGTAGTCGTCCATGGTCGCCGTGAAGCCGGGGTGCACCGGCAGAGTTGAGCCGTACTCCTCGATGACCGCGGGACCGGTGACCACGGCTCCCGCGCCGAGGTCGGCACGGCGGTAAATCACCGTGCGGCCCCACCGTTCGTAGAAGACGTCCCGCGTCGCGATCGGGCTCGGCTCCTCGAGCTGGTACGGCACGCGCGCGATCGCCGGCCGGGTGATCGGGCCGACGCCGGAGACCCGCAGGTTCACCCATTCGACGGCGTGACGGGGGTCGTCGCGATAGCCGTACCCGTAGAGCCGCTGGTGCGCCTCGTGGAAGCGGTCCACGACGGCGGCCCGCCAGCCGTCGTCCAGCGGTCCGTCCGGGGCGGGCACCCTGACCTCATACGCCTGGCCGTAGTAACGCAGGTCGGCGCTGCGCGCGTACACGTGATCGGTGAAGCCTTCGCGGTCGAGCGCCGCGGCGGCCTGACCCTCCAGTTCGGCGAAGACGGCCCGCAGCGTCTCCCGCGACGGGTCACGGGAGACGTGGGTGCGGACGTAGTCGTTCTTCACGTCCACCGTGAGCAGGCCGAACGCCGACACGTTGCCCGGGTTCGGCGGGACGATGGCCGCGCGGAGACCGAGGATGTCGATCAGGCGGCAGGCGAGCAGCGGCCCCGATCCGCCGAACGCGACCATGGGGAAGTCCCGTACGTCGAGGCCGCGTTTGACGGTGATCTGCCGGATCGCGTTCGACTGGTTGAACGCGCTGATCTCGAGGATGCCGGTCGCGCAGCGCTCGGGCGACAGGCCGAGCTTGCCCGCCAGAGCCTCGATGCCCGCCCTGGCGGCGGACACGTCGAGCGGGATCTCCCCGCCGAGGAGGTGGGGAGGGACCCGGCCGAGGAAGACGTGGGCGTCGGTGACGGTGACCTCGGTGCCTCCCCTGCCGTAGCAGAGCGGTCCCGGGTCGGCGCCGGCCGACCGCGGCCCCACCTTCAGCGTGCCCTCCCGGGAGATCCACGCGATCGACCCGCCCCCCGCGCCCACGGTCACGATGTCGATCATTGGGATCTTGCAGGGGTACCTGCCGATGGTGCCCTCGGTCGTCAGGGACGGCTCGCCGTCGACCACCACCGCCACGTCGGTGGAGGTGCCTCCGCCGTCGAGCGTGATCACCCCCGGGTGCCCGGCCGTCCCGGCGATCAGGGCGGCGCCGAGCGCGCCCGCCGCGGGCCCGGACAGGACCGTCGTGATCGGCTGGTGGACCACCTCGGACGCCGACAACACGCCGCCGTTGCTCTTCATCACCGAGAACGGCCGCCCGAGCCGGTCCGACAGGTTGCCGATATAGCGCCGCATGATGGGCTTGACCGCGGCGTCGACGAGCGTGGTGACCGATCGTTCGTACTCCCGGTACTCGCGCAGGACGTCGCTCGACAACGAGACGACCGCGCCGGGGTGCTCCCGCTCAATCACCTCGCGCATGCGCCGTTCGTGCTCGGGGTTCGCGTAGGAGTGCAGGAAGCACACGCCGATAGCGGTGACGCCGTTCTCGGCGAACCAGCGGGCGGCCTGTACGGCTCCCGCCTCGTCGAACGGCCTGACCTCACGCCCCAGGTGGTCGAGCCGCCCGCCGACGGTCCGCACCCGGTGCACGGGGACGATCCGGGGCGGCTTGACCCAGAAGTAGGAGTTGCCGTAGCCGTCCGGGACGCTCTGCCTGGCGATCTCCAGGATGAACTCGAAGCCCTCGGTCGTGACGAAGCCCAGGTGCGCGGTGCCGCCGGGGCGGTCCTCGAGCAACTGGTTGGTGGCCACCGTCGTGCCGTGGACGATCGCGGACACGCCGCCGAGATCGTCCGAGCCGGTATGGAGCTCCAGGACCTTGTGAACACCTGCCATGAATCCGTCCGCCGGATTGGCAGGCGTCGAGGGGGTCTTGGTCGTGACGATCTCACCGGTCTCCTCGTCGACCAGGACGACGTCCGTGAACGTGCCTCCGGTGTCGACCCCGATGCGGACGCTACCCATGTTCAGTGTTTACCGACCGCGACCGGCCCCCGAACCGGCGCACTCTGCCGAAGAAAACTCAGCCCGTCGTCAGACCCTGCCACCGATGACGGAGAGCTAGCGCCGCCGGCCCGACCGGCCGAGGAGCCAGCCGATCACCGCGCTGCCCAGCGCGATCCCCGCGCCCATGCCGAACGCGGCCAGTACCGGCCACACCGGCGCGCCCGTCCGGGCCGCCGGCTCGACGGGCCGGGTGAAGACCTGGGCGCCGGGCGTCACCTCGGTGGCCACCTCGGCCGCCTTCACCGGGACGGCGGGCACCGCGACGGGTCCGGACACGAGGTGCCGTTCGACGGCGGTGAAGAACTCGCCGGCCGTCCTCTTGGCCACCGAGCCGAGCATGCGCTGGCCGACTCCGCCGATCATCCCGCCCACGACGGCCTCGGCGTCATAGTCGACGCGGGTGCCGCCCTCCTCCGCCTCGCTGAGCCGTACGCGAACGGTGGCCTCGACCGTGCCGGGGGCGCCCTGGCCGCGTGCCCTGAGCACGAACCGCTCGGGTTCGTGCTGATCGGCGAGGGTGACCTCACCCTGGTAGACGCCCTTGATCGACGCGACCCCCGCGGCGACCGTCATCTTGTAGGCGTCGCCGCCGATCTCCTCCAGCCGCTCGCAGCCGGGGATCGTCCGCACCAGGACGGCGGGGTCCTGAAGCGCGTCCCAGACCCGCTTGCGCTCGACTGCGAGCACTGCACTGCCAACGACCTTCATGGGCACCTCCGATGCCGAGCACACTAGACAATCTCCGGGACCGGCGAGTACGGCAACATCTGCCTCTCCGTCGCCGCGGAGTTACCCAGAAGTTCACACGTCGTCCGGTCGGCGCAGCCGTATTCATGCCCAATCGGTCGGTCGGCGTACAGGGGGATCACCCGTGTGGCGGATGCCCGCCGATCCGGGCGGGCCGACCATTGGTGGCGTACCTCCGGGGAGACGCACGACCTCTGTGACGAAGATCGCATCGGTTCCCGGCACCGCACACTCTCATTGCTCTACAGCTTGTAGTACTACTAGAGGTAGAACTACAAGCTGTAGAGCTCCGGCACCCGCGAGGGGGACATGGACGCGCTGGACCTGGCACGGTGGCAGTTCGGGGTCACCACCGTCTACCACTTTCTCTTCGTACCCCTGACGATCGGGCTCGGCGTCTTCGTCGCGGGCCTGCAGACGGCGTGGCTGCGCCGTACCCGACGGGGCGAGGACGGTGAGCACCTGCTCAGGCTCACCAAGTTCTTCGGCAAGCTGTTCCTGATCAACTTCGCGATGGGCGTGGTCACGGGGATCGTCCAGGAGTTCCAGTTCGGCATGAACTGGAGCCAGTACTCGATCTTCGTGGGGGACGTCTTCGGAGCGCCGCTGGCGATGGAGGCGCTGCTCGCGTTCTTCCTGGAGTCGACCTTCCTCGGCCTGTGGATCTTCGGCTGGGAGCGGCTTCCGCGCGCGGTCCACCTCGCCTGCCTGTGGGCCGCCGTCATCGGCTCCAACCTGTCCGCGTACTTCATCCTCGCCGCGAACGCCTGGATGAAGCACCCCGTCGGCTACGAGGTCGTCGGCGGCCGGGCCCGCATGACCGACCTGTGGGCCGTCCTGACCAACTCGACGGCGCTCGCCCAGGTGCCGCACGTGGTCGCCGGAGCGTTCGTCGTGGCCGGCGGTTTCGTGATCGCGGTCAGCGGCTACCGCATCCTGCGCGAGGGCTCGTACGGCGAGGCCGGCATGTGGCGGACGAGCCTGCGCGGCGCCCTCGTGATGACCGCGATCGCCGGGATCGTGGTGGCGGGCACGGGTGACCAGTCGGCGCGCCTGCTCAGGGAGCAGCAGCCGATGAAGCTCGCCGCGGCCGAGGGGCTGCGCCATGACACCGCGGGAGCGTCCTTCAGCATCGTGCCCGGGGTCGAGGTGCCGAGCCTGCTGAGCCTTCTGGCCGCCCACGACCCGCAGGCCGTGGTCCAGGGAACCGACGACATCGAGCGGCGCTACACGGCCGCCTTCGGCCCTGCCGACTACACGCCCAACCTGCCGGTGGTCTTCTGGTCGTTCCGCGTGATGATCGTGTTCGGCATGGCAACGGTCGGGTTGTCGTTCCTCGGCCTGTGGCTCACCCGGCGCCGGGCCGGGCCGCCCCGCTGGTTCTCCCGCCTGTGCGTGCTCGCGCTGCCCCTGCCGTCGGCGGCGATCGTCGCGGGCTGGCTGCTCAGCGAGATCGGCCGTCAGCCCTGGACGGTGCAGGGCGAACTCATGACCGCGGCCAGCGTGTCGCCCGGCGTCTCCCTGACGGAGGTCGCGGCCACTCTGGCGGGGTTCACCCTGCTGTACGGCGTGCTCGCCCTCGCGGAGGGCGTCCTGCTGGTGCGCCATATCAAGGCCGGTCCCGAACCCGTCCCCGTCGAGCCGGTCCCCTCCGGCGAGGCGCGGCTGACGCCGACCCTCATGTACTGAGGAGCATCCCCATGACGCTGACGACGTTCTGGTTCATCATGATCGCGTTCCTCTGGACGGGCTACTTCGTGCTGGAGGGATTCGACTTCGGCGTGGGCGCGCTGATGCCGCTGCTGTCCAGGTCCGACGCGGACCGCAGGCAGGTCCTCACGACGATCGGGCCGGTCTGGGACGGCAACGAGGTGTGGCTGATCACGGCCGTGGGCGCGATGTTCGCCGCCTTCCCCGTGTGGTACGCCCACATGCTCAGCGGCTTCTACCTCCCCCTCTTCCTGGTCATCGTGGGGCTCATCGTGCGCGGCGTCGGCCTGGAGTGGCGCGGCAAGGTGACCTCCCGCCGGGAGCTGGCGCTCTGCGACGCCGGGATCGTGGCGGGCAGCGTGCTCCCCGCGTTCCTCTGGGGCGCCGTCTTCGGGCACATGGTGTACGGCACGGCTCTCGCGACCGCGGCCGGCGGCGCGTTGTCGCTGACGATGGCGATGCTCCACGGCGCGGTGTTCGTCGCGCTCAGGACCACGGGCCCCGTCCGGGCCCGCGCCCGGCGGGCGGCACTGTTCGTGTCCGCGGCCGCCGTCCCCCTCGCGGCGGTGGCCCTGCCGTCCCTTCCCGGGTCCTCCGCCCTGACCGTTCCCGACTGGTCCGCGTCGCCGTTCCTGTGGGCCTCGGCGCTGGCCGCGATGGCCGCCCTGGCCTCGGGCGTGGCGCTGGTCTGGCGGCGCAGGGAGGGCTGGGCGTTCACGGCGACCGCGGCCGCGATCGTGCTCACGACGGCGACCCTGTTCGGAAGGCTGTGGCCGGCTCCGATGCCGGGCGTCACGGTCACCGCGGCGGCGTCCGCCCCCTACACCCTGACCGTGCTCACCTGGCTGGGCGTGCTCGCCCTCCCCGGGGTGATCGCCTACCAGGCGTGGACCTACTGGGTCTTCCGCAGGCGCGTGTCGGCCCGCAGCGAGTAGAGGTCGGAGGGGGAGATCGGCATCCGGTCGATCGTGATGCCCTCGGCGTCCTCGATCGCGGCGGCGATGACGGCGGAGACGGGGATCACCCCCGCCTCCCCCGCGCCCTTGACGCCCAGCGGGTTCAGCGGCGAGGGCGTCTCCAGGTGGGCGGTCTCGATCCGCGGCACCTCGGTGGCGTAGGGCATGAGGAAGTCCATGAACGAGGCGTTCAGCAGCTGCCCGTGCTCGTCGTAGACCATCTTCTCGTAGAGCGCGCCGCCCACGCCCTGGCCCACCCCGCCGTGGATCTGCCCTTCGACGATCATCGGGTTGATCAGCTTGCCGCAGTCGTGGACGACCACGTACCTGAGGATCTTGATCTCGGCCGTCAGCGGGTCGGTCTCGACGATCGCGGCGTGCATGCCGGACGCGAACGTCGACCGGACCGGCGAGTAGTAGTCCCTGCCCTCCATCCCGGGCTCCTCGCCGTCCTCCACCGGCGGGCGGTCGTCGGAGGACGGCCCGGCGAACTGCGTGGCCCGCTGAGCCTCCTGGTCGAAGGCGTACCGCAGCGGGTTGGACAACACCGCCACCGTCGCGAGGGGGATCGACGCGGACGGCGTGCCGGCCACGTGGACGACCCCGTCGGTGATCTCCAGGTCGCGGGGGTCGGCCTCGAGGGCGTCGGCGGCGACCTTCAGGGCCTTGTCCCGCACCTTCCTGCAGGCGAGGGCGATGGCGTTGCCGCTCATGACCGCGGCCCTGGAGGCGAACGTCCCCACGGCGTAGCCGAACCGCCGGGTGTCGCCCGTGACGACGGACACCTTCTCGATGGGCACGCCGAGCTCGGTCGCCGCGATCTGCGCGAACACGGTCTCGTGGCCCTGCCCCTGCGAGGTGAGCCCGGTCGAGACGTGCACCCGCCCGTCCGAGGTGATCTGCACGTGACCGCCTTCGTACGGCCCGACCCCGGTGCCCTCGACGTAGCAGCCGACGCCGATGCCGATCGTGCGCCCCTCGGCGGCGGCCTCGGCCTTCATCGCCGGGAACGAGTCCCAGCCGATGAGCTCCTTGAGCATCCGCAGCGACTCGGGGTAGTCGCCGCTGTCGTAGATGAGCGGGCGGCCGTCCTGGAAGGTCATGCCCTGGTCGTAGGGGAACTCGCCGGGCTGGATGAAGTTGGCCGCGCGCACCTCGGTGCGGTCCAGCCCGAGGTGGGCGGCGATCCGGTCCATCGTGCGCTCCATGCAGAACACGGCCTGGGGCCTGCCCGCGCCCCGGTACGGCGTGACCTGCACGGTGTTGGTGTAGATCGAGGTGAACTCGACCCGGTAGGCGCCGATCTTGTACGGCCCGACCAACTGGGTCGAGGTGATGATGGGCACGATGATGCCGTACGGCGTGTACGCGCCGTGGTCGTGCAGGATGTTGACGTCGAGGCCGAGGACGTGGCCGTCTTCGTCGAAGCCGACCCGCACGTGGTGCACCTGGGCGCGCTCGTGCGCCGAGGAGATGAAGTGCTCGCGCCGGTCCTCGGCCCACTTGACCTCGCGGCCGAGCAGGCGGGCCGCCCACGGCACGAGGATCTCCTCCGGCCACGGATGGACGATCTTGACGCCGAAGCCGCCGCCCACGTCCGGCGCGATGACCTCCACCTTGGGCAGCGGGAGCCCGAGCTTGGCCGCGACGGCCATCCGCACGCTGGTCGAGGTCTGCGTGGAGGTGTAGACCCGCAGCGACTCGTCGTCGGCGTCCCAGCGCGCGTAGACGCCCCTGCCCTCCAGTGGCATGGACGCGCTCCGCTCGATGTCGAGCCGGAACGCCAGCGTGTGGGGCGCGGCCTCGATGGCCTCCCGCGCGGACGTCCCCGCGGCCGAGGGCACCTCCTGCACCAGGTGCGCGCCGATGTTGCCGGGCACGTCGGCGTGGACGAGGTTGACGGCCTCCGCGGCCTCCTCGACGCCGACGACCGGCTTGAGCAGCTCGTAGTCGACCTCGATGAGCGCGCAGGCGTCCTCGGCCACGTAGCGGTCGGCCGCCACGACCATGACCACGGGTTCGCCGACGTGCCGCACGACGTCGCGCGCGAGGACGTGGCCCGTACGGCCGTGGGTGAGCGCGGGATGCGGGATCAGCAGCGGCAGCGGTTCGGCGATCAGGCCGGGCAGGTCCTCCCACGTGTAGATCGCGACCAGGCCCTCCACGTCCAGCGCGGCGGAGACGTCGACGTCCCGGATCCTCGCGTGCGCGTGCGGCGACCTGACGAACGCCGCGGCCAGCGCGTTCGCGCCGAGATCGTCGAGGAACCGCCCCTGACCGGTGATCAGGCGGGCGTCCTCCCGCCGCTGGACCGGCTCCCCGAACAGCTTCGTCGTCACCCGGACTCCTCCGCCTGGATCTCCGCGGCCCGGTGGACCGCCTTGATGATGTTCTGGTAGCCGGTGCACCGGCACAGGTTTCCCGAGACGGCCTCGAGGACCTCCTCCTCTGTCGGCGTCCGGTTGTCGCGCAGGAAGGCGGTGACCGTGCAGAGGAAGCCGGGGGTGCAGAAGCCGCACTGCAGCCCGTGGCACTCCGAGAACGCCCTCTGCACCGGGGACAGGGCGCCCTCCTCCGCCAGCCCCTCGACCGTGGTGATCTCGTGGCCGTCGACCGTCACCGCGAAGGTCAGGCACGACCGGACCGGCTCACCGTCCAGCAGCACCGTGCACGCGCCGCACACGCCGTGCTCGCATCCGACGTGGGTGCCGGTGAGCCCGAGGTCGTGGCGCAGGCAGTCGGACAACAACCGCCGGGCGGGCACCGTCACCTCGCGCAGCACGCCGTTGACGGTCAGCGTGATGGCGTGCGTCCTGTGCGCGCCGGTCGTCTCGCTCATGCCCGTCCCTCCCCGCCGTCGGCCGCTTCCCGAGCCGCGCCGCGCAGTGCCCTCGTGACGAGCACCCCGGTGAGGTGGCGCCGGTAGGCGGCCGTCGCGTGGATGTCGCCCTCGGGTTCGATCCGGTCCTGTACGGCTCTCGCGACCCCGTCCCAGTCGACGGACGCCGGGGGCCGCCGGCCGCAGACGCCGGTCACGTCGACGACCACGGGCACCGGGCCGACGCTGACGCACGCCACCCGGGCCGCGGAGATCCGGAAGTCCTCGTCCAGCGTGACGGAGGCGGCCACTCCGGCCACTGCGTAGTCGCCGTGGCGCCGGGCCACCTCGCAGAACGCGGTGCCCGACCGCTCGGGCAGGGCGGGGAAGAACGCCGACACCGCCAGCTCCCCCGGCAGGCAGGCCGACTCCAGCGGCCCGACGAAGAAGTCCGCGGCGGCGACGTCGCGCTCGCCGCCGATGCTCGCCAGCCGTACCGAGCCTCCGAGGAGGGCGAGGACGGCGGGCATCTCGGCCGACGGATCGGCGTGGACAAGGCTGCCGACGACGGTGCCCCGGTTGCGGATCACCGGATGGGCGACCAGCCTCAGCGCCTGGGCGAGCAGCGGCTGTGCGGCACGCGCGGAGCCGGATCGTTCCACCGCGGCGTGCCTGGCCAGGGCGCCCACCCGCACTCCCGACGTGTCGGCGGCGATCGTGTCGAGCCCGGTCAGGCCGTTGATGTCGACGAGGTGCCCGGGCGCGGCCAGCCGCATGTTGAGCAGCGGGATCAGGCTCTGGCCCCCCGCCAGGACCTTGCCGTGCGCGCCGGCCTCGGCGAGGGACCGAAGCGCCTCGCCGAGCCTGGCGGGCCGGTGGTAGTCGAAGGGGGGTGGCTTCACGACAGGGGGACCCGCCCCTCAGCCCGCCGCAGCGTCTCGCTCGAATCCGATCTCCCCACCGGAGACCTCCTTGTCGGGACGGCGCGCCATCGCGCGGAGCAGGTGATATCCACCAAGTACCACTATGGTGCCGAGCGTGATCCCGGCGAGTGAGAAATCGCCGGTGATCTGATGCGTCACGGGGCCGACCGCGAGGATGATCCCCGCTCCGATCGGGACCATGTTGACCGGATCGGAGAAATCGACCCGGTTCTCGATCCAGATCTTCGCGCCCAGCAGGCCGATCATGCCGTACAGGATGACCGTGACGCCGCCCAGCACGCCTCCGGGCGTGGCGGCGACGAGCGCGCCGAACTTGGGCGAGAATCCGAAGAGGATCGCCACGAGGGCGGCGATGTAGTACGCGGCCGTCGAGTAGACGCGGGTGGCCGCCATGACGCCGATGTTCTCCGCGTAGGTCGTGGTGGGCGAGCCGCCGACGGCGCTGGCGAGGGCGGTGCCGACGCCGTCGCCGATGATGGCCCGGCCCATCAGGGGATCGACGTCCGTGCCGGTCATCTCGCCGACCGCCTTCACGTGGCCGACGTTCTCCGCGATGAGCGCGATGACCGCGGGCAGCACCAGGATGGCGGCCGAGGCCTGGAAGCTCGGCGCGTGGAAGCTCGGCAGGCCGAACAGGTCCGCCGTCGAGACGGCGTCGAAGTTCACGCGAGGGTGCGTGTCGATCTGTCCGGTCCCGGCGTTGAGTGCGGTGATGTTCCCCCAGATCTTGTCGACCACCCAGGACGCCGCGAATCCGAAGATCAGGCCGAGGAGGATGCCGATCCGGCCGAGGAAGCCCTTGAAGATCACCAGGAACAGCCCGGTGGCGACCATCGTCACGAGCGCGATCCAGTGATCCTGCGGCCAGTAGATGTCCGCGACGACGTACGCCAGGCCGAACCCGATCAGCATGACCACCGCGCCCGTCACCACCGGCGGGAAGACCTTGTGGATGATCTGGACCCCGAGGAAGTGGACGGCGACGCCGACGGCGGCCAGCACCACACCCGCGATGAGGATGGCGCCGGTCACCCGGCCGTCGTCGCCACCGGCCGCGCGGATGGCCGCGACGGCGCCGACGAACGACGCCGACGTTCCGAGATAGCTCGGGATCCTGCCCTGGACGATGAGCAGGAACAGGATCGTCGCGACACCCGACATCATGATCGCGAGGTTGGGGTCGAGCCCCATGACCAGCGGGAAGACGAACGTCGCGCCGAACATCGCGATCACGTGCTGGGCGCCGAAGCCCACCATCCGCGGCCAGCTCAGCCGCTCGTCGGGCCTGACGACCTCGCCCGGCGCGAGTCCTCGTCCCTCACCGTGGACCGTCCATCGAAATGCCATGTGAGCCCCTTCAGCTAAACGGGCCGTGGGCCGGTGGCCACCCCGCCGGCGTCCCGCCGCGGCGCTTCGTGCGGTCGATCTCGACCGTTTGCCGGGACTGTAAGACGGCCGGGGCCGTTAGACATGGGCATGATCTGCCAAAGCCGAACCCGGTTGACGCCGAAACCTCGCTCACCGTTCGGAATCGGTCCCGGTGCGCCGTCCCCCGAGCTCCGCCAGGGTCGCGCGCAGCCAGTCGAGCTCGGCCTCGCCGGTGGCTCTGGCGATCGTCAGCAGGCCGCGCCGGAACGGATCGTCCATGCCGTGTCGGAGTCGCCGGCCGGCTGATCACGGGGCGGCGATCACCCGGATCTCGAACCCGTCCCCGCTGACGACCTGACCCGCGCGGATCTTGCACGCCTTGCGCAGCTCCACCTCGCCGTCCACCAGGACGTTGCCCTCGGCGATGAGATGTTTGGCCGCGCCGCCGCTCTCGGTGACGAAGCAGAATTTCAGCAGGTCGCACAGAGGGATGTAGTCGTCCCTGAGCTCGAAGGTCTCTTTCACGGCGTCAATATAGGGTCAGATGCCGCGCATGCGGAGCACGTGGAGCGCCAGGGTCAGGTTCAGCCTCAGGTGGGCGTCCTCGGTGAAGTTGCCCAGCAGCCGCTCCAGCTTGCCGATCCGGTAGCGGAGCGTGTTGTAGTGGAAGTGCAGCCGGCGGGCCGTCTCCGCGACGTTCAGGTTGGTGTCCAGCAGGACCTGCAGGGTCCTGCGCAGGTCGGCGTTCTCCACGTCGTCGTCCCCCGCGAGCGACCCGAGCGTCTCCCGGACGAACGCGTGCAGTTCGTCGGTGTCGTTCACCAGGGACAGGAGCCGGTAGACGCCGAGTTCGTCGAAGTGGGCGACGGCGCCGGACCCGTGAAGCTGGCGTCCCACCCTGGCGGCCTTGAGCGCCTGGCCGTAGGCCGCGGGAAGGGAGTCGGCCCCGTTCGAGACCCGGCTGAGCCCGGTCGAGAACGTGCCGTCGGCGATGGCGGCCAGCGCGTCCCTGGCGAGCCTGGGGGCGTCCACTTCGGCTCCGACGATGGCGACGACCTCGTGGGAGAAGCCGGCGACCGCGCCCCTCGGGTCGAACCTGCGCACCGCCGCCTGCCAGGCCGCGAGCATGCGGTCCTGGGCCGGGCGCTCGTCGGCGTCCGGGTCGATCTCCGCCACGAGCACGCTCACCGGGCGTTCCAGGTTCCAGCCGAACGCCTGGGCACGCTCGACGACCCGCGTCCCGCCCCGGCCGGTGAGCACGTCCCGAAGGAAGTCGGCGCGGTACTTGCTCTCGACGGCGGTGACGGCCTCCTGCCGGGTGATGACCAGGGCCGCGACCGTGGCCGCGCGCTCGAGGATCCCGATGTCGCTCGGGGTGAGCGTGCCCGCCGCGCTGAACGCGACGATCCTGCCGTGGTGGTGGCCCCCGGCGACGACGGGCACCGCCACGTAGTGCCCGTCGGCTCTCGTCACGGGCTCGACGGTCGGCGAGGGCGTCCCCGAACCGGCGCCGTGCGCCTCCCGCAACATCGTGACCTGCTCGGCGTCCCCCGCCGTGGCCAGGAGCCTGCCGGAGGCGTCCACCGCCGCGACGGCCGCGTGCAGCAGGCCGGCGACCTCGGCCGTCACCTCGCGCATCCCGCCGCCCGCGAGGACGATCTGCACGAGGGCCCGGTGCGCCTCCTCCGTCCGCGCGAGGATCGCCGCGTGCCGGTTGAGGATGTCGGTGAGGACCTGGTTGAGGATGTCGTCGAATCCGACGTCGTTGGGCAGCAGGATCAGCGGGAAGTTCAGCCTGTCGGCCTGCTCGACCATCTCCCCCGGCAACTCGTCCAGGTAGCGCCCGAGCTTGATGGCGAGGGCGGCGAGCCCCCGCTCGTCGAGGTCGGCCACGAGGCGGTCGAGCGACTGGGGCGTGTTGCGCAGCGGGTAGCCCGTCGTGAGCAGCAACTCGTGCGGCTTCACCCACGCGAGGATGTCGGGGACCTCCATGACGTTGAGCCGCTGGACGATGCGGTCGAGTCCGCTCTTTCCCGCGATCAGCCGGGCCTCCGCCAGGGTCGAAACCCCGAGCACCTCGCCCACCGAGACACCGTGGAGGATCGTTCCCGTGCTGGCCAGGCGCATCGCCGGGGGGGCCGGGTCCATCGTCATCATGCGCTCCGAGGTGTCAAGGTCTCACGCCGATTGTGCATGATCGACCCGACTGTCAGGAAGAGCCAAGCATTTGGCCGACTGTTGGCAGCTTTCTCCGTACGGACCGTGCCAACGTCGTTCTAGCGTCGGCAGGAACTTGGCTTGTCGGGAGGTCCGGTGACTGTAGGAACGCGCCCGAAAGCCCGGCGGACGGCGTCGCCCGCCATCCGGGGCGTCGGAGGCAACACATACCTGAGCGGGGCGGCCAGCGCCGCGCTGCGCCACGCCCTCGAGTCGCCGCGCCGCCCGGCACGCGTGCTCGCGGCCTTCCCCCTCGCCGTCTATCTCGAGGTCAGGAGCGAGACCGAGCCCCACGTCGTCACGCTCGTGACCGGAGAGGCCGTCCGCCTGCCCAACGCCGTCGTGGTCGCGGACCCGCTGGACGGCATCGCGGCGGGAGACGACGGCTGGGTCGGAGACGGGGCCGTCGAGATCGGCGGGCTGTCGATCCGGGTCCGCCGCTGGTGGGATCCCGCGCCGCCCCCCGGCCCCACCGACCTCGTACGGCTGTCGCGGTCGGCCGAGCGGCTCGGCGAGATCAGGCGGCGGACGCCGAGACGGCCGGGGCTGGATCCGGAGGGGGCTCCGAGCCTCCTGGAGGCCGGCTGCCGGGGCGGTTCCCTCGCCGACGCCATCATGGCGGCCGAGCGCCTGATCGGGCTGGGCCCCGGGCTGACGCCCAGTGGCGACGACATGCTCTCCGGCCTGCTGGTCGCCCTGCGGCATCTGGGGCAGGCGACCGGCACGCCGAGGGCCGTCTGGCTGGCCGACTGGCTGGCGGCGGCCGTCACCTACGACGCCCGCACCCGGACCACCCCGATCTCGGCGACGCTGCTCCACTGCGCCGCGAGGGGAGAGACGAGCCCCGAGGTCGTCGGGGTCCTGCGGGCCGTCGCGGGGCGGCAGCCGCTCGAACCAGCGGCTCACCGCCTGCTTCACCTGGGGCACACCTCGGGCGCCGACATCGCCTGGGGAATCCACATCGGCCTGTCCGCGGTCCTGTCCCACGCCGTCCGTTCCAACGGGGAGCCTTCTTGAGTGATCTGGTCGAAGTGCGTGCCGGGGTCTACCACGACTCAGTGAGCCTCATGCGCGTGAGTCAGGCCCTCACCGCTCGCACCGGCGTCGAGGTGGCCCTCGTGGCGATGGCGACCGAGCTCAACGTGGACCTGGCCCGCGACCTCGGCTTCGCCGTACCGGCGGCGACGGGAGGCGACCTGCTCGTCGCGATCAGGGCCTCCGGGGACGAGCAGCTCGAGAACGCGGCGGCCGAGCTCGACCGGCAGCTCGTGGCCGGGTCGCCGGGCGGCGGATCCCCGGCGCGCGACGCGCTGCCGCGCACCACCCGGTCGGCGAGCAGGGCCTGGGACGCGACGGTGGCCCTCGTGAGCGTCCCCGGCGAGCACGCCTTCGCGGAGGCCTGCGACGCCGTCGAGGCGGGACTGTCCGTCATGATCTTCAGCGACAACGTCCCGGTGGACCTGGAGATCCTCCTCAAGGACCGCGCCAGGGACAAGGGCGTGCTCGTCATGGGCCCCGACTGCGGCACCGCCGTGATCGGCGGGGCCGGTCTGGGTTTCGCCAACGTCCTGCGGCCCGGCCGGGTGGGTGTCGTGGCCGCGTCCGGCACCGGTGCGCAGCAGGTGACGAGCCTGCTCGACCTGGCCGGGGTCGGAGTCAGCCATCTCCTCGGGGTGGGCGGTCGCGACCTGTCCGCGCGGGTCGGCGGGCGCTCGACGACGCAGGCCCTGCTGGCCCTCGACGAGGACCCCGCGACCGAGCTGATCGTGCTGGTCTCCAAGCCTCCCGCCCCCGAGGTCGCGGCGGCCGTACAGGAGCTGAGCCTGTCCAAACCCGTCGTCCGCGCGCTCCTCGGGCCGGGGCAGGACGACCTGACGACGGCCGTGGAGAAGGTCCTGGGAGCCCTCGGTGTCCCGGTGCCCGAGTGGCCGTCGTGGGCGGCCGAGAGCCCGCCCGTCTCAGGAGGACCTCTGCGCGGCCTGTATTCCGGGGGCACGCTCTGCACCGAGGCCGCCCTCATCGCGGGCACCGGGGAGTTCACCGACTTCGGCGACGACGAGTACACACGGGGGCGCGCCCATCCCATGATCGACCCCGCTCTCCGTCTGGAGGCGCTCGCGGCGGTGGAGACGGGCGTCGTCCTGCTCGACGTGGTCCTCGGCCACGGCTCCGACCCCGATCCGTCGGCGTCGCTGGCGCCGGCCGTCGAGAAGGCCCGCGAGCGCGGCGTGGCCGTGGTGGTCGCGCTCGTCGGGACCGAGGGCGACCCACAGGGCCTGCGCTCCCAGGCCGCCCGCCTGAACGAGGCGGGAGCCGCCGTCTTCACGTCCAATGCGGCCGCCGCCCGCCACGCCCGCCTCCTGATCGGAGCCTCATGACCCTCTCGATGTTGCTCGGCGAGCCGCGCGTGATCACCGTCGGCGCGTCCGTGCTCGGCGAGGCCCTCGACCAGCAGGCGGTGCCGCGGACCCCGGTCGACTGGCGGCCGCCGCTGCCCGGCACGTCGGAGGCCCTGGCGCGCGTGCTGGCCGATCCGCGCCGGGAGCGCGCCAACGCGCTGGCCGTCGGCCGGCTGCTGTCGGCCCGTCCGCGACTCGTCGGCGTACGGCCGGCCCACGAGGTCCTCGGGCTGGAGCCCGGCACGTTCTTCCACGCCGGTCCGCCCGTCACCTGGGAGCGCGCCTCCGGCCCGATGCGCGGCGCCCTCATCGGGGCGATGTTGTTCGAGGGCCTGGCCTCCTCCCCCGAGGAGGCGGAGCGCAGGCTCGCCTCGGGCGACGGCATCACCCTCGACTCGTGTCACCATCACCGCACGGTCGGCCCGATGGCGGGGGTCGTCAGCCCGTCGATGTGGATGTTCGAGGTCGCCGACGCCGAGCACGGCGGCACCGCCTACTGCTCGCTCAACGAGGGCCTGGGCAAGGTGCTGCGGTACGGCGCCTACGGGACCGAGGTGGTCGAGCGGCTGCGCTGGATGGGCGAGGTGCTGGGGCCGGTCCTCCAGGCGACCCTCCGCCGCACCGGCCCGCTCGATCTGCGTTCGCTCATCGCCCAGGCCCTGCAGATGGGCGACGAGCTCCACAACCGGAACCGGGCGGCCACCTCGCTCCTGGTGCGCGAGCTCGCCCCGGCTGTCGTCGAGGCCGCGCCGGAACGGGCCGCGGAGGTCCTGCGTTTCGTCAATGGAAATGATCATTTCTTCTTGAACGCGGGAATGGCGGCGGCGAAAGTGAGCGCCGACGCGGCGCGGAACGTTCCGGGGTCGAGTCTCGTCGTCGCGATGGCACGAAATGGAACGGAATTCGGTATCCAGGTGTCCGGACTCGGCGATCGCTGGTTCACCGGCCCCGCCGGCGTTCCCGACGGCCTCTACCTCGGCGCGTACGGCCCCGAGGACGCCAATCCGGACATAGGTGACTCGACGATCACCGAGACGGCCGGGCTGGGAGGCTTCGCGATGGCGGCGGCGCCGGCCATCGTGCGGTTCGTCGGCGGCGACGTCGCGGACGCCGTGGCGGCCACGACCTCGATGTACGAGATCACACTGGCCGAGCACCCCGCCTACCAGATCCCGGGGCTGGGCTTCCGGGGGACGCCCGTGGGCATCGACGTCACCCTCGTCGCCAGGACCGGACTTCTGCCCGTGGTCAACACCGGCATCGCGGGCCGTGTGGCCGGAACCGGGCAGGTCGGAGCAGGTCTGGTGAGCCCGCCCGCCGAGGCCTTCACGGCGGCCCTGGAAGCCTTGACTCTTCCATGAATTCCCATTGGGGCGGGATTGACCCTAATATCGGTAGCCCAAACCTCACATATCCAGTGGAATTCGCTTGATCCAGTCGGGGGATCATGCGGATCGACCGATGAATTGGGGACCGTCCTATGTCGACCGATGGCCTGCTCGGTATGGTCCCCCCTTCACCCGAGGGTCAGGGGCCCATGGGAAACATCCCCACTGAGGCGACGCCGGACGGACAGGGACGGCTCGTCGGACGGCGCTACCGTCTGCTGTCCCCCGTCGGCCGCGGCGGCATGGGCATGGTCTGGCACGCCCACGACGTGCTCCTCGACCGCGACGTCGCCGTCAAGGAGCTGATCCTTCCGTACGGGCTCGACCAGTCGGCCACCCAGGTCGCCAACCGCCGGGTGCTTCGCGAGGCGCGCTCCGCCGCCCGGCTCAGCCACCCCGGGATCGTGACCGTTCACGACGTGGTCGAGGAGGACGGCCGGCCCTGGATCGTGATGGAGCTGGTCCGCGCGTGGTCCCTGGAGCAGGCCGTCCGCCAGAGCGGACCCCTCCCCGTGATCCAGGCGGCCGAGATCGGCATCCGGGTGCTCGACGCCATCCGGCACGCCCACGCCGCCGGGATCCTCCACCGCGACGTCAAGCCGGGCAACGTGCTCCTCACCGCCGACCGCGTCGTCCTGACCGACTTCGGGATCGCCGCCATCGAGGGCGACGTCACGATCACCCAGACCGGGCTGCTGATGGGCTCGCCGGCCTACATCCCGCCGGAGCGCCTGCAGGGCCGCCCCATCACCCACGCCGCCGACCTGTGGTCGTTCGGCGCCACCCTGTACGCGGCGGTCGAGGGCCGGCCGCCGTACGAGGGGGCCGACGCGGTCGCCGTCCTCGGCGCGGTGCTCACCCAGGAGCCGAACCGGCCGCAGCGGGCGGGCGCGCTGCTCCCCGTGATCGAGGGGCTGCTGCGCAAGAACCCGGCCGACCGCATCGCGGCCGCGCAGGTGGCCGAGATGCTGGAGCGGGTGCTGCACAGCAGCGGGGCCGGGCTGCCCGGCCGCGGCGTCTCCTCGCTGTCCATGCCGACGCCCCAGAACCCCACGCCCGCCGGGCTGCTGCCGCCCCTCGACCTCCCGTCGGGGCCGCTTCCCTCCCGCATCATCGAGACGCCGTCGGGCCCGGTCCGCGTGCCGTTCGCCCCCGAGGACATGCCCGGGTCCATGAGCGGCCCGCAGTCGTACGCCGCCTCGGGTCCCCACGCGACGCCGGCCTTCGACTCCCTGGCCTCGCCCTCGGGCTCGACACACGCGCCGGAGCGGTCGCGTGAGGCGATGTGGCCGACGCCCTCGCCCGACGACCTCCCGGGCGACCTCGCGGCCAGGCCGGGGCGCAACGGCACCGGCGAGCACCGGATGACCGGGCCCGCCCACCGCACGCCCGCCCCGGGACACTCCACCGGCCCGCACTCCACCGGCGGACATTCCACGGGCCCGCACTCAACCGGTCCGCACTCCACGGGTCCGCACTCGACCGGGGGACACTCCGTCACGGGCCCGCAGAGCGCCGGCCGCAGGCGCAGGGACGAGGACGGGCCGGGCGAGGAGCGCGAGTCCCGTCCGACCGTCCTGATCGCCGTGACGGCCGTGGCGGTGATCGGCCTGGTGGTCACCCTCCTGTTCGTCCTGCTGCCGGGCGGATCGGACGACTCCACGCCGGACGTCGCCCAGGGCGTGCCGTCCGTGAGCGGGCAGAAGGACCCGTCCGGCGGGTCCGACGTCCAGGTGCCCAAGGGCTTCACCCTGCACAGCGAGGACGGCGTGTCGGTCGCGGTGCCCAAGGAGTGGACGGTGGCCGATCAGGGCGGCACCGTGACCTACTCGGGCCCGCAGGACAGCGCCCAGCGGATCAGGATCCAGAAGATCAAGGACGGCAGCCTGACCGCGCTGCAGGCCGTCGAGCAGAACCTGAACGCCAAGGACTACCCCGACTACACGCAGGTCCAGCTCGGGAAGGTCGACTGGCGCTGGCCGGCGGCCGACTGGGAGTACACCTACACCAGCGCCGACCAGGTGACGGTCCACGCCGTCACCCGGTACGTGGACATCGAGGGCCAGGGTTACTCCATCACATTCTCCGCCCCCGACTACGACTGGGGAGAGTCGGCCGCGCCCGTCCGCCAGGCGCTCTGGAACACCTTCACCCCGGCCGCGTGACGGGCCCGGCCCGCCCGCGCGCCGGCCGTCACTTCGCGTCGGCGTAGCAGGCGACGGCGACCGCTTCCATCGGGAAGCGCACCGGGGTCCGCCCGAACAGGAGCCGGGTCGCCTCCTCCGCCGCCTGCCCGACCGCGGCGCGCACCTCGGACGCCAGGTCCTCCGGGCAGTGCACCATGACCTCGTCGTGCTGGAAGAAGACGAGCCTGGCCGGCTCGGGCAGCAGGCCGCGGAGCACGGCCATGAGCGTCAGTGCCCACTCCGCTGCCGTCGCCTGCACGACGAAGTTCCGGGTGAACCGGCCGCGGTCGCGCGCCGCCCTGGCGCCCTCAGGGCCGGAGACCAGCTCGCGCCACCGGGCGGAGGGCGGCGGGCTCGTGCGGCCGAGCCACGACCTGACCAGCCTCCCCTCCTCCCCCGCCCGCGCCGCGTCCTCCACGAACGCGTACGCCTGCGGGAAGCGCTGCCGCATGACGGCGAGGAGCTTGGGCGCGTCGCCGCTGGTGCCGCCGTACATCGCGGACAACATGGCGATCTTCGCGGAGTCGCGTTCGCCGCCGAACGCCTGGGCCAGGGCGGCGTACAGGTCGATCTCGCCGGCCGCCCGGGCGAGCCCGCCGTCGCCGGCCATGGCCGCCAGGACGCGCGGCTCCAGCTGGGCCGCGTCGGCCACCACCAGGGTCCAGCCGTCGTCGGCCACCACGACGCGGCGCATGACCTTGGGGATCTGCAGCGCTCCCCCGCCGCTCGTGGCCCATCGGCCGCTGACGACGCCGCCCACGACGTACTCCGAGTGGAACCGGTCGTCCCGCACCCACTGGTCGGCCCAGACCCAGCCGTGGAAGCTGTAGAGCCTGGCCAGCTCCTTGTAGGCGAGCAGCGGCCGCGTACCCGGATGCTCCACCTCCTTGATCACGCGTGACCGCGTGGAGGGGATCGCGATGCCCGCGCCCTTGTACGCCTTGACGATCTGCTGGGGGGAGTCGGGGTTCACCGGGTGGCCGAAGGCGGCCGAGACCTCGTCGGCGAGCGCCTGAAGCCTGGCGGGCCGCATCCCGTGCGCCGGGCGTGGCCCGAGCAGCTCCGTCAGCAGGGCGTCGTGGACGTCCCGCCGCCACGGCATGCCGTCGTGGGCCATCTCGGCGGCGATGAGCGCCCCCGCCGACTCGGCCGCCACGAGCAGGCGGAAGCGCCCGGGGTCGGGGGTCAGGGCGATGCGGCGCAGCTGGTCGTCGAGCACCTCGGCGACCATGTCGGCCTCCGCCACGTCGGGCCCGTCCTTCGCGGGTTCGAAGAGCGCGACCTGGGCCGCCTCCGCGAGCTCGTGGGTGTCCTGGGGTACTGGAAGGCCGTGGAGCCGCGCGTAGGCCGCAGCGGGCTGTCTGGGCTCGCCGTAGCGCCCGTCCGCCGCCAGCAGGAGGCCCTCGGTCAGCGTCACGTCGTGGCAGCGCGACAGCCGTACGCCTCCGGCCAGCAGAGCGGGGTAGACGCGGCGCGCGTCGGCCCACACCCAGCGCGGGCGAGCGGCCTCCAACTCCCGGACGGCCGGCGCCAGATCGGCGACCTTGGCGGTCTCCCGCCCGGCCTGGCGGATCGACCCGCCGCCGTCAGGGTCTGCCGCCACCACTACGTGCACGCCCCAAGACTGCCAGGCGGCACCGACATCGGTCAGAGAGGGATCTCGACCTCGTCCTCCAGCGGCGGGTCGATCTCCTGCGCCAGGCAGCCCGTCGCGGCGAAGCACCTGATCTTCAGCCGGTCGGCCGTGACCGACACGTGCAGGAAGCTCTTGAAGAACGGCGGGGTGTCCCAGTCGGACAACTCCGAGATCCACCGGTGGAAGACCCGCCCGACGGGCAGGCGGAAGGGCATCGGCCAGCCGCCGAGCAGGCGCGCGGCCCACCGCGTCCGCGCGGTGATCCGCGCGCCGGGGGTGGGCCGCGGCGGCGTGTTGCCCACCCGCCGCGACATGAGCTCGAGTCCCTGCTCGGGGGTGATGTAGAGCCAGCGCATCCGAAGGCGCCTGCTGTAGAGCAGGCTGTAGAACGACAACGAGTCGCCGCGGAGCGGATAGCACTTGAACTCGTCCTCGTGCACGCCTCCGACGTCGACCCGGGGGGTCGTGTGCGTCGCGTGCATGAACGCGCCCCCGCCTCCGGAGACGATGTACTGGATGGTCCGGCCGCCCACGTGGACGGGATAACGCTCGTAGTTGTGGACGTCCCCGCCGATCGCGGCCACGTAGTTGTTCGCCGGATCGCGCACGATGTCGTCGACCGTTCCCCCGCCCTCGATCGCGCAGGGGTGGTACTCGTTGCGCACGTAGATCGGCTTGCCGGTGATGAGGATCTTGGGCCGGGGGTCGGCGGAGACGCGGCGCAGCCACTCCCCCTGCTCGCGGTCGATGTCGCCCTTGATGCCCGTGTCGATCCCGACGACGACCAGCCTGCCGAGGTCCAGCATCCAGTACGGCGCGGGCAGCGTGGCCTGCTGCTCCGGGAGCGAGCGCATCTTCCGCACCTGCTCCAGGGCCGCCTCGTCGATGGCGTCCGGCTTCTTCCAGAACAGTCCGCGGACGCCCGAGGGCGACAGCCGGAAGCCCTGCTGCTGGACCTCGAGCGGCCGCGCGTCGCAGAAGACCCGCATGAAACCGCCGAGCCCGTCGTACCAGTCGTGGTTGCCGGGAACCGCGTAGATCGGGGCCGCGTAGTCCTGGTAGGGGCGGAAGAACTTGTCGCCGTACTCGTTGCCCGAGCCGGTGGGATAGATCACGTCGCTGGCCACCACGGCGAACGACGTGTCCTCCCCCAGCTTCAGCATCCCGGGGACCACCGCGTACTGGGAGGCGTCGCCCTCGCCGGTGTCACCCAGGACCAGGAACGAGAACTCCTCCCCCACCTCCTGCTTGATCCGGAGGTCGGGGTCGGCTCCGCGCTCCCGCTGCGCGGCCACCCACCGGCGCCTCACCTCGGGCGAGGGATCGCCGAAGAGCTGGGCGAGGATCTCGTTGCGGGACCGCCACAGGGTCGCGGGGCTCAGCCAGGTGAAGGTGTTCCTGCTCGGCCGCAACTTGTCGAAGGTGCCGATCCGCTGACAGTTCCACCCGGCCCCCTCCTCCGAGACCCGTGACGAGACCTGCTTGCCGCGCGCCGCCGCGGTACCGACATCCACCATGGGACAATCTTGACGCTTTCCCACCGAAGGGATCTACGGAATCATCACCCCCGGATTGAGCACGCCCGCCGGATCGAGCCTTTCCTTGACCGCGCGCAGGATCTCCGCGCCCAGTTCCCCGATCTCCGCCCCGAACGCCTCCCGGTGGTCGCGCCCGACGCCGTGGTGGTGGGTGATGGTCCCTCCGGCGCGCAGGATCGCCTCGCTCGCCGCCCCCTTGGCCGCCGCCCACTGGCCGATCGGATCCTCCGTCTGGGCGGTGACCACGGTGAAGTACAAGGAGGCGCCCGTGCCGTACACGTGCGAGACGTGGCACATCACCAGCGGCGAGCCGAGCGCGCCCGTGAGGGCCTGCCGTACGGACTCGTAGAGGCGCGGCACCGCGGACCAGAAGCAGGCCGTCTCCAGCGTCTCCACGGTCGCGCCCGCGGCGAGCAGCGAGTCCCGCAGGTACGGCGCGTCGAACCGGCCGTGCGCCCATTTCTCCCCGGGCTCGGGACCCAGGTGGACACCGCCCATGGCGGCCAGGACCGCCGCCGCGCGCTCCGCTCGGTACGACACGTCGTCGGGGGCGCCCTCGTACCCGGCGACGACGAGGCAGCCGGAGCCGCTCGGCGACGAGCCGAGCTCGCCGGGCTGGGCCAGGCCCACGAGGGTCTCGGTCTCGTCGGACAGCCGCAGGACCGTCGGCGTCGGACCGTCCTGCGCGAGCCTCCGGACGGCCGCCAGCCCGTCGGCGAACGTCGCGAACCGCCAGCCCTCGTAGACCCGCCGCTCGGGAGCCCGGCGGACGCGCAGCCTGAGCGAGGTGATCACCCCGAAGGCGCCTTCGGAACCGAGGATCACCTGCCGCAGGTCGGGCCCCGCCGCCGACCTGGGGGCGCGGCCGGTCTCCAGGGTGCCGCGCGGCGTCGCGACGGTCATCCCGACGACCATGTCGTCGAACCGGCCGTACCCGGCGGACGCCTGCCCGCTCGACCGGGCCGCGGCGAATCCGCCGAGCGTCGCGTACTCGTAGGACTGCGGGAAGTGGCCGAGCGTCAGTCCGTGGCCGGCGAGCAGTTCCTCCGCCTGCGGCGCCCGGAGGCCGGGCTCCATCTCGGCGACCATCGACTCGGCGTCCACCGAGACGAGCCTGTTCAGCCGGGACAGGTCGAGGGCCGCCACCCCGGCGAACCCCTCGCGGGAGGCGACCAGGCCGCCCACCACCGACGTCCCCCCGCCGAACGGCACCACGGCCACCCGGTGGTCGGCGCACACGCGCAACACGGCGGCCACCTCGTCGTGCGAGCCGGGCAGGACGACGGCGTCGGGGGCGTCGGAGCCGTCTCCCGCCCGCATCCTCAGCAGGTCGGGCGTGGACCTTCCGCGCGTGTGGCGGATGCGGGCGTCGTCGTCGGTGCGCACATGCTCGGCCCCCGTGATCGCCGCGAGCGCGGCCAGAGCGGGTGGCGGGAGGACCGGGGCCGCCAGTCGCACCTCGCCGAAGGTCGCGGCCGGTACGGCCGGCCCGCGTACGCCGAGGAAGTCGGCGAGCAGCCTGCGGACGGGTTCCGGCAACTCCGTCGCCTTGGCGGGGTCGCCCCAGCCGGACCACAGCATCGGTTCCGAGGGGATCGAAGGGGTCGAAGGGGTCTCCACGTCGTGCACGCCTCCAGATAGGTTACTCAAGGGTAATGCGCGGCCCAAGGAGCGGTATGGACACTTCGCTGAACGCCACCCGGCGGGCTCGCGAGCTCGCCGAACTCCGGGACGCCGTCGTCGACGTCCTCGTCGTCGGCCTCGGCGCCACAGGCGCGGGAGCGGCCCTCGACGCCGCGTCGCGCGGCCTGACGGTCGCCGCGATCGACGCGCACGACATCGCCTTCGGCACGTCCCGATGGAGCTCGAAACTCATCCACGGCGGGCTGCGCTACCTCGCGAAGGGCCAGGTGGGCGTCGCACACGAGAGCGCGGCCGAGCGCGGCGTGCTGCTGCGCCACACCGCCCCCCACCTGGTCCGCGCCCAGCCGTACCTGCTGCCGCTCACACCGGCGGTGCCGCCGGGGCAGGCGGCCGTCGTCATGGCCGGCTACCGGCTGGGCGACGCCCTGCGCGCCGCCGCCCGCACACCGCGCGCCGTCCTGCCCGGACCGTCGCGCGTACCCGCGGAGCGGGCGCTGGCCCTGGCGCCGCCGCTCAGCCCGCGCGGCCTGCGCGGCGCGCTGCTGTCTTGGGACGGGCGCGTCGTGGACGACGCGAGGCTCGTCCTCGCCGTCGCGCGTACCGCCGCGGGCCACGGCGCGCGGATCCTCACCAGGTGCCGCGCGCTCTCCCTCACCGGAGACGGAGCCCAGGTCCGCGACGAGCTGACCGGCGCCGAGTTCGGGATCAGGGCCCGCGCGGTGATCAACGCCTCTGGAGTGTGGGCCGGGGAGCTCGTGCCCTCGGTACGGCTCCGCCCCTCCCGCGGCACCCACCTCGTGCTCGGGCCTGACGTGCTCCCCGGGCTGCGCGCCGGGATGCACGTGCCGATCCCCGGCGAGCGGAACCGCTTCGTGCTCGTCCTCCCGCAGGCCGACGGGCGGGTCCACGTCGGCCTCACGGACGAGCCCGTCGACGGTCCCCTCCCCGACGTCCCGGAGGCGCCCGAGAGCGACGTGGCCTTCCTCCTGGACGTCCTGGGCTCCGTCCTGGCCGAGCCGGTCAGACGCGAGCAGGTGGCGGGCGCCTACGCGGGACTGCGCCCCCTGGTCGACTCGGGAGACGGCAGGACGGCCGACGTGTCCCGCAGGCACGCGGTGCTGCGGTCGCCCGACGGCGTGGTGACCGTGGTGGGCGGCAAGCTCACCACCTACCGCCGCATGGCCGAGGACGCCGTCGACGCCGCCTGCCCCGGCGCACCGGCGAGCCGTACAGCGCGGATGCCGCTGGTCGGCGCCCCCCGGCCGGGCGCATGGGTCTCCGGGCCCTCGTCCGACGGTGTTCCGGCCCGGCTGGCCGAGCGATACGGCACGGAGGCGGCCGCCGTTCAGGCGCTGGCGCGGGAGGATCGGTCGATGGCCGAGCCCGTCGCACTGGGCGTGACCCGGGCGGAGCTGGTGTGGGCGGTCAGGCACGAGGGCGCGCTCGACCCGGGCGACCTGCTCGACCGGCGTACTCGGATCGGACTGGTGGCCGCCGACCGCCAGGCGGCGCTTCCGGCGGCCGAGGCGGCACTCGCGGATTCATGGGACCCACCCGTCACACCGTTTGACTCGATTAGCTAAGGTAAGACTTACCTAATCGAGCGCGAGGGAGGCGGGCGACCCGATGGCCAACGGCTGCGAGCATTCCGCCGTATGCCACACCGATACGGCCCCCGTCCTCGCGAGCGCGACCGTCGGCGCGCGGTTCTGGCTGCTGATCGAGCACTCCGGGCCCTGGGCGGCCTATCTCGACGAGTCCACGCTGCCCGATCCGGTGCACGCGCTGATCGACCGGGCCATGTCGCTCGGCGTCCGGCCGCAGCTGATCCGGCGCCCCGGCCGCCGCACCGCCCGCACCGGCCCCGTGCACGTCTTCGTGGCCTCGTCCGCCGGCGCCGAACCGTGGCTCGCGGAGGGCTTCTTCGAGAACCCCGACGATCTTGACCTGGGCTCGCTCGTGCACGGAGTGGTTCCAGAGTCCTGCATACTGGTGAACGAGCCGATGTTCCTGGTCTGCACGCACGGCAAACGCAACGCCTGCTGCGCCCGACTCGGCCTTCCGCTGGCCCGGTTCCTGGATGAGAACCTGCCCGGAGGGGCCTGGGAGACCAGTCATGTTGGCGGCGATCGATACGCCGCTAACCTCGTATGCTTGCCACACGGGCTTTACTACGGCAGCATGTCTCAAGCTGCTGCGATCGCGGCGGCAAACGCGTACCGGCACGGCGAGGTCGTCCTCGACCGTTTCCGGGGGCGCGCGGGTATCCCTGAGCCATTGCAAGCCGCCGAGCATTTCGTCCGGTCCCACACGGGTGAGGTCTCGGTCGGCGGAGTGGCCGTGGAATCCTCCCGGTCGGAAAGCGACACCACGGTGTGCGTCGTGCGAAGCACGTCACAGCGGGGATCGTCGCGATTTCGGGTTGTGGTCGAACGTACGGTGTTCTCGGCGCCGTGCGGGATGACTTGCGCCGACGAGATCTCGACCTACAGGTTGGCCGAATTGAGGCAGCTCACTGCGGCTCTGACCTGAGGCCACCGCCCGGAACGGGAACATCACGGCCAGTCCTCGCGTTGGATACAGGGACGCCACAAGCGTCCAATGCGGCACGAACCCTTGAAATACCTCTCACCAAAGGTGGTTTCTCATGTCTCAGGTACGTCGGCAGCTCGCCCGCCCGCGCCCCAGTTGGGGATGGCAGGATGATGCCGCGTGCCGGGGAGAGGACCTTGTGCTGTTCTTCGGTCCTGACGGTGAGCGTCAGCCGGAGCGCGACATCCGTGAGCGCAAGGCCAAGGCCATCTGCGCTCAGTGTCCCGTGCGCGCCGAGTGCCTCGACTACGCCCTGTCCCGTCCCGAGAAGTACGGGACCTGGGGCGGACTGAACGAGGACGAGCGCGCCTCCGAGCGTCGTCGCCGTATGCGCCGCGCGGCGAGCGCCGGCATCAGCGCTGTCGCCTGAGCCGTCTTCCCCCTCCCCCGACACGCTTCAGCAGGCCTCCGGGTGTTCCGCCGACCCCTCCCCAGGGAACGCGGGACACCCTCAGGTCACAGCCGTTCCCTGAGCAGGTCGAGAACATCGTCGTCGGTCAGTTGGTCGAATGATTCGTACCACTGCCCGACCGCGCGGAAACCCCACGGAACCGCGAGAATCACGACATTGTCGGCTTCTTTCCGCATTCGCTCCACGGTATCCCCTGCCGCGACCGGAACCGCCAGTGTCGACGTGCCCCGCCCCTCCTGCCGCGTCCGTACGGCCCGCAGCGCCGCCGTCGCGGTTCCCCCGGTCGCCATCCCGTCGTCGACGACGATCACGTCCTTGCCGCGGAGATCGGGCGCGGGCCGCTCACCCCGGTAGACCTTCACCCGCCTGGCCAGCTCGAGCCGCTCCCGGTCCACGACCGGTGAGACGTCCTCCGGCTCGAGTCCGAGCTTCTCCAGCAGATCCTGATGGAACACCGGCTCTCCACCCTCGGCGATCGCACCGACGCCGAGCTCCGGCTGGCCGGGGCACCCGATCTTCCGGGTCACCAGCACGTCGAGGGGCGCGTCGAGCATGTCCGACACGGGCGCGGCCACCGCCACCCCGCCGCGCGGCAGGGCGAGCACCACCGGATCCCCCCGGCGCATGCCGTACAGAGCTTGGGCGAGAAGCGCTCCCGCCTGGGCCCTGTCCGTGAACGGCAGCCGCACCCGTATCGGGTTCATAATTTCCTCATACCCGACAAATCACGCCAGGCACATTTAGGGACGGGCCCGCCCTGACCGGCGCATCTCCTTGTGGAGGATCTTCCACTTGCGGGTCTCCTCACTCTGGAGACGGGCGTCGGACCGACGGGCCATCCAGGCGGCCTCACGCTGGAGCTTGTGCCAGCTCTCCAGCCGCCTCAGGGCCAGCTCCCCCGACTCGACCGCCTCCTGTACGGCACAGCCGGGCTCGTCGCCGTGGGCGCAGTCGGAGAAGCGGCACTGCTCGGCCAGCTCCTCGATGTCGGAGAAGACGAGGTCCACCCCGTCGCTCATCTCGTACAGGCCGACCCGGCGGATGCCGGGAGTGTCGATGATGAGCCCGCCGCCGGGCAGCGGGATGAGCTCCCGATGGACGGTCGTATGCCTGCCCCGGCCGTCGGCCGCCCTGACCTGCTGGGTCTCCATCACATCGCCATGGGCGAGCGCGTTGACCAGGGTGGACTTGCCCGCCCCCGAGGGACCGAGCACCACCGCCGTCCTGGAGCCGGCGAGGTGGGCGCGGACGAGGTCCACGCCGTCGCCCGTCAGCGAGCTGACCGGGTGGACGTCCACCCCCGGTGCCGAGGCGGCGACGTCGGCGAGCAGGTCGTCGAGTCCCATCTCGAACAGGTCGGTCTTGGTGATCAGGACGACGGGCGTGCCGCCGCTCTCCCAGGCCAGCGCCACGAGGCGCTCGATCCTGCCGAGATCGGCGAAATCGGTGGAGTGCATCGACGGCTCGGCGACGAACACGACGTCCACGTTGGCCGCCAGGACCTGGCCCTGGCCGTCACCGGAAAGGCCGCCTCTGGACGTACGGCTCACGCCGCCCCGCACGAAGGCCGAAGTACGGGGAAGCACCTCGTCGAGCTCGTAGCGGCCCTCAGGAAGCCGCCGGAGGGCCACCCAGTCGCCCACACAGGGAAGGGCGATCGGATCGGCCGCGGAGGCCCTGCGGACGTGTGAGCCGTACCGGGCGTGATGCGTGCCGTCGGCGGCGATGACCTCGGCGGCGCCACGATCCACCCGGGCCACCCGGGCGGGAACGGTGCCCGCGGGAAGCTCGGAGTAACGGTCGTCCTGCCAGCCGAGAAGTGAAAGATCGGACAACATCGGTGAAGACACCCTTCGGAGACGGGTGCCTCAGCGAGAACTAGGCGGGCACCCGGAGGTTGATGGACGGCATGCTCGTCAGAAAGACCCGCATGATCCTCACCTCCCAAAAGCTCCGCGGCCGCGTCCGAAGCGGCGTTGCCCAAACCCTACGGAGGCCCACACCCCCTCCGCAACCCACTTTTCCCCGCACCCCCTTGCGCGTGATCATGCACAAGTTCGGGGAAATGCGCTCCCCCTGCAGCGGTTCCCGCCGTGATCATGCACGAGTTCGGCGAGAGCATGATCACGGCGGGAAGGGGCGCAGGTCCGAGGGTCCTTCCTCGAACCTGCGCATGATCACACCAGAGCTCCGGTCGACCCAAGCCGGGGTCGGCCCGAGTGCTGTCAGGAGAGGCCGGGGGCGGGGAACTGGGCCGTGAGGTCGCTGACCTCCTGGTGGACCCGAGCGATCACGTCCTCGGCATCCCCCTTGGCCACGGCCGTGACGACCTCGTCGATCCAGGCGCCGATCTGGCGCATCTCCGCCTCGCCCATGCCCCGCGACGTCACCGACGGCGTTCCGATCCGGATGCCGGACGGGTCGAACGGCTTACGCGGGTCGAAGGGCACCGTGTTGTAGTTCGTCTCCAGCCCGGCCCGGTCGAGAGCCTTGGCGGCGGGCTTGCCGCCGATCCCCTTGGGCGTGAGGTCCATCAGGATCAGGTGGTTGTCGGTGCCGCCGGAGACGAGGTCGAATCCCCTGCCCGCCAGCTCGTCGGCGAGCGCCTGGGCGTTCTTCACGACCTGTGCGGCGTAGGCCTTGAAGTCCGGCTGGGCGGCCTCGTGCAGGGCCACCGCGATGGCGGCCGTCGTGTGGTTGTGCGGCCCGCCCTGCAGGCCCGGGAAGACGGCCTTGTTGAGCGCTGTCGCGTGCTCGTCCGAGGTCGCCATCAGCATGGCGCCGCGCGGGCCGCGAAGGGTCTTGTGCGTCGTCGTGGAGATCACGTCGGCGTGGCCGACCGGCGAGGGGTGGGCGCCGCCCGCGACGAGGCCGGCGATGTGCGCGATGTCGGCCGCGAGGACCGCCCCGACCTCACGTGCGATCTCGGCGAACGCCGGGAAGTCGATCGTGCGCGGGATCGCGGTGCCGCCGCAGAAGATCAGCTTGGGCCGGTGCTCCAGAGCCAGCTCGCGGACCTCGTCCATGTCGATGCGGCCGGTGTCCTTGCGCACGCCGTACCGGGCGGCGTTGAACCACTTGCCGGTGGCCGAGACCGACCAGCCGTGGGTGAGGTGGCCGCCGAACGGGAGGCCCATGCCCAGCACGGTGTCGCCGGGGTTCAGGAACGCCAGGTAGATCGCCAGGTTCGCGGGCGACCCCGAGTACGGCTGGACGTTGGCGTGGTTCACCCCGAACAGCGACTTGGCCCGTTCCACGGCGAGGGTCTCGATCTGGTCGATGACCTGCTGGCCCTCGTAGTAGCGCTTGCCCGCGTAGCCCTCGGAGTACTTGTTCGTGAGAACCGTGCCCGTGGCCTCGAGAACGGCCTTGGAGACGTAGTTCTCGGACGCGATGAGCTTGACCGTGTCGGCCTGCCGCCGCTCCTCTGCCGCGATGAGTCGGGCGAGCTCGGGATCGACGGAGTTCAGCGAGTTCCCAGCCATGGCGCTTCCTTGTCCGTAGTCGGCGGTGACGGCGGCCCAGGCGCACGGCCTCCGCGAGAATGCTCCCCGGTGGTAACCCCACCTTCGACGCGGCCCATCAGGGACACGTCAGCGCCAGTCGCGACTTCCCTACTTTATCGGGACCGGTCCGGTACGGCTCACCCTTCCGAGATGGGGACGCCGGGGATGAGGCCGAATCCGGGGATGTCGACGCCGACCGTCTCCACGCTCTCAGGCACGTCGGAATAGCTCGCGTAGACGGGCAGGGTGTCCCCGGACTTCAGCCACTGCTTGGGCATCGAGGTGCACAGGCAGTCGCCGTCCTTGCTCGCCGGGGAGAACTTCGATC
Organism: Planotetraspora phitsanulokensis; assembly: GCF_016863295.1. Classification (GTDB taxonomy): domain Bacteria; phylum Actinomycetota; class Actinomycetes; order Streptosporangiales; family Streptosporangiaceae; genus Planotetraspora; species Planotetraspora phitsanulokensis. Next base: position 254,141 of record NZ_BOOP01000013.1, on the reverse strand, counting down.
CGCTGGGCGAGTCGATGAGGCTGACTCCGGAGGCCGTGTCGCCGAACAGGTCCGACGGCCACCACTGCTTGGCGCCGCTCACCTTGACCGAGAACCGGATGCTCACGGAGGTCCCCTGCCGCGTCGCCGCGTCGACGGTGGCCGTGAGGGGGATGCCGCTGATCTGCAGGTCACGGGTCGCCAGTGGACCACTGGGCTTCTCCTTCTCGCCCAAGCCGAACGGGCGGAACACGATGACGGCCACGACCACCGCCGCGACGGCGACCGCTCCCGCGACGACGGCCTGCAGCCGGCGGCGTGACACGGTCGCGGTCCGTGACGTCTGCCCGGCCACGTCCCCGGCGGGAGCGCTCACCGTGCCGGTCCCGTCCGAATCCGGGCCGGTCCCGTCCGAACCCGGGCTGGTCCACGCCTCGCTCACGATCCGGGTGGCGGCCTCGACGGCCACCTCCTCCCGGCCGAGAAGGCGGTCGAGGAGTTCCTGAGCCGTCGGCCTCCGCTCGGGGTCCTTGTCGAGGGCCCCCTCGACGAGTGGCCGCAGGCGCTCGTCCAGCCCTCGGAGGTCGGGCACGTGGTGTGCGACCCGGAAGAGCACCTCGGGTGTGGTCCCGCGCCCGAACGGCGACCGCCCGGTGCCCGCGTACCCGACCACGCATCCCCACGCGAAGACGTCGGCCGCGGCGGTGACCAACTCGCCCCGCGCCTGCTCTGGGGACATGTAGCTCGGTGTTCCGATCACCGTTCCGGTCTGCTCGGCCAGCGTGTCCGCGAGCTGGGCGATGCCGAAGTCGATCACCCGGGGGCCGACCGGCGCCAGCAGGATGTTGGACGGCTTGAGATCGCGGTGGACCACCCCCGCCCGGTGGATGGCCGTCAGCGCCGTCGCCACGCCCACCGCGAGGGCGTCGAGGTTCGAGCCGCTCATGGGCCCCTGGGCCTCCACCACCGACGACAGGTCGGGCCCTTCGACGTACTCCGTGACCAGGTAGGCCTGATCGTCCTCCAGGCCGGCGTCCAGGAGCGGTGCCGTACAGAACCGGGCGACCCGCTTGGCCGCCTCGGCCTCCTTGCGGAACCTGCGACGGAACTCTTCCTGCGCGGCCAACTCGGGGCGCATCACCTTGACGGCGACCGGCCGTCCCGCGGCGTCATGAGCGAGGTAGACGATCCCCATTCCGCCTTCGCCGAGCCGACGGACCGGGACGTACGGACCGATCGTCCTGCGGGCGACCGGCGTCGTGTCCTCTGCGGATGGCTGCGCGTTCATCGCAGCCATCATTACGGATCACCCGTTGTTTCGCGACAAATCAGGCCACGTCGTGATCGGCCGAACGTTCAGCCGGCCTGCTCGTGACGGGCCGTGCCGTTCAGGGGCCACAGCCGGTCCACTTCGGCGTTCAGCGTGGCGCCGATCAGTACGGCCAGAGCGGTGATGTACAGCCACAACAGCACCGCGATCGGGGCGGCCAGCGATCCGTAGATCGACAGCGGCGTGAACCAGGCGGCCAGCACCTCGCGGAGGACGGTCGCGCAGAGGATCCAGATGATCAGAGCGAGGACGGCCCCCGGCGTCTCACGCCACCAGCGGGTCCGCCGCGGAATGCTCACGTGGTAGAGCAACGTGAGCATCAGGACCGATCCGAGGATCACCACCGGCCAGTAGAAGAGCGAGACCAGCACGCCGTACCGGCTCAGGGCGTTGGACAGCAGCGTGGGCCCGATCACCAGGGTGGGCATGATGACGAGGCCGATCAGGAGCGCGGCCACGTACAGGCCGAACGACATGACCCGGGTGCGGATGATCCCGCGCGTCTCCCCCAGGCCGTACGCGATGGAGATCAGGTCGACGTACACGAACAGCGCGCGGGACCCCGACCACAGCGAGAGCAGGAAGCCGACGGAGATGAGCGACACCTGCCCGCCGGTCAGCACGTCGTTGAGCAGGGGCGTGACGACCCGGTCCACGGTGTTGCTGGTGAACAGCAGTTCGGCCTGCTCCACGACCCACTGCTTGATCTCCAGGACGGTGGACTCCCCGAGCATCCCGCTCAGGTGGCCCATGACGCCGAGCAGCCCCAGGACGAACGGCGGCAGCGACAGCAGCGCGAAGAAGGCCGCCTCGCCCGCGAGGCCGGTCACGCGGTAGTTGACCCCCGCCATGGTGGTCGCCTTCACCAGCGCCCAGCCGCTGGTGTCGCGGACCCAGCTCATGCGGGCACGCGCCCGCGCCATCGCGAGGCGTGAGACATGCCTGGGCCTGCGCGTCGAAGCGTCCGTGGACGTCATGGCACCCAACCGTATACACACAGTGATGGTGTCCGCGGCTCAGCGTGATCTTTCATACGAACACCGGCTGTTAGATCTGACCACTACCCGCATTCGGCGCGAATACCGCCACCCGGCTCGGCCCGGACCGCGACGCCGTCGTCAGGCCAAGGATAGGGGGTCATACCGGGCGTCTCGCCAGTGCCGGGCTCTTCCCGGGGCTCCGGCCCCCGCCGGGCGGCCCGGCGAACGCCTGCGCGATCTTCAGCCACGCCGTCGCCGTCGCACCCGCGGCCTCGAGAGCGGTGTCGTCGAGATGACAGCGCTGAGTGACCAGCAGGCAGAAGTCGAGGGCGGGTCCGCGTAGGACGTCATGGGCGCCCTCCGGCCCCGCGGTCCACGGGCTGCCGTCGGGCAGGGTCAGCTCGACGCGCACCGGGTCCGCGGGCAGCGGGAGGCCGCGCACCGCGAAGCCGTACGGCAGGGCGCGCACGCCCAGGCTCGCCACATGCCGCAGCCGGACGCTCGGCACACGGACGATCCCGAGCGCGTCGGCCACGTCCTGGCCGTGCGCCCACGTCTCCATGAGGCGCGCCGTGGCGGACGACGCCGCCGACATGTCGGGCCCGTACCAGGGCACCCGCAGCCGGGGGTCGGTCCGCTCGAGCTCCCCGATCATGCGGGCGCGGGCCGTGACGAACCCGTCCATCAGCTCGCGGGGGCTCCGGCGGTCGGCGTGGGCCAGTTCGTCGACGAAACTCTCCCCTTTGGCGACCAGGCGGTCCCTGGCGGCGCGGAACCCGTCGGGGTCGGTCAGTGCGCTGGTCGCCGCTTCGTCGAACCACGCCAGATGGCTGATCTGGTCCCGTACGGCCCAGCCGGCCGCCGGGGTCGGCAGGTCCCAGCCTGCGGCGTCGAGGTTCTCGACCATCTCGGTGAGGTCGGCCGTCTCGGCTCGGAGGTCGGCGACGAGTTCGGCCATGAGCCCGGATCCTGTGACACCCATCACATCTCCCGTGACGCACCCGCCGGCGACAGGCGGCTCACGCCAGCGTAACCGGCGGAGAACAATGAAGACATGATCTGCGAAGCGTGCAAGGACCGCAGGCATGACGACTGCCGGGGCGGGTCGTGGTGCGACTGCCAGCATCAGCTGCCGCCCGACGGCCGGCGGACCGAGCCACCGGAGAACTGGGTCAGTCAGGGGTGACGACCCGTCTCGCCTGGAGAAATGAACGAAAGATTACAGTCCCGCATCGTGGACACGAACTTGGACATCTGGGATCTCCGAGGTATCGTCTAGGACATGCCAGCGGACCCATTGCTCGTCGTGCGACGTCACGTCGACCTTCTGCGTGTCCGTAGTGCCATCTGTATCGACGCCGGCTGACCGCTCCCACTGTTGACCCGGGGCGCATGGCAGGCGTCTTTTTCATGCCCTCACACTCGATGACGAGGTGAGAGGCCGCCTGTCCCCGCGCGTCCCCGGACCGTAGTCCGATCCTTCAGACCGATCACTCGGAAAAGGACGTGCCCATGAGCACCCCGGCCCGCCCGGCGAACCGCCACCACAAACGCCCACGCGGCGAGGGACAGTGGGCTCTCGGTTACCGAGAGCCGCTGAACAAGAACGAGGAGAACAAGAAGAACGACGACGGGCTCAACGTCCGTCAGCGGATCATCGACGTCTACTCGAAGCGTGGTTTCGACTCGATCGACCCGGCCGACCTCCGGGGGCGGTTCCGCTGGTTCGGCCTGTACACGCAGCGCCGGCCCGGGATCGACGGCGGCAAGACGGCCATCCTCGAGCCTGAGGAGCTCGACGACCGCTACTTCATGCTCCGCGTCCGGATCGACGGCGGCCAGCTCAGCCTGGAGCAGCTTCGGGTGATCGCCGACATCTCCAACGAGTACGGCAGGGGCACGGCCGACATCACCGACCGGCAGAACATCCAGCTCCACTGGATCGAGGTCGAGGCCGTCCCCGACATCTGGGAGCGGCTGGAGGCCGTCGGCCTGTCCACGATGGAGGCCTGCGGCGACACGCCCCGAGTCATCCTGGGCTGCCCGCTCGCCGGGATCGACGCCGACGAGGTCATCGACGGCACCGCCCAGATCCACGAGATCAACGAGCGCTACATCGGCAGCCCGGAGTTCTCCAACCTCCCCCGGAAGTTCAAGTCGGCGATCAGCGGCTGCTCGGCGCACTGCACCGTCCACGAGATCAACGACATCGCCTTCGTCGGCGTCGTGAACGATCAGGGCGAGCAGGGCTTCGACGTCTGGGTGGGCGGCGGCCTGTCGACCAACCCGATGTTCGCCAAGCGTCTCGGCGCGTTCGTCCGGCCCGAGCAGGTCCACGAGGTCTGGGCGGGGATCTGCGGCATCTTCCGCGACTACGGCTACCGCCGCCTGCGGCACAGGGCGCGGATCAAGTTCCTCGTCAGCGACTGGGGCGCGGAGAAGTTCCGCAAGGTCCTCGAGACCGAGTACCTCTCCTACGAGCTGCCCGACGGCCCCGCGCCCGAGGTGCCTCGGGGCGGCCGCCGCGACCACGTCGGCGTTCACCCGCAGCGCGACGGCAACTTCTACGTCGGGTTCGCCCCCAAGGTGGGCCGGGTCGACGGCGACAAGCTGCACCAGATCGCCGACATCGCCGAGCGCCACGGCTCGACCCGGGTGCGCACGACGGTCGAGCAGAAGATGGTCATCCTCGACGTCGCGCCCGACCAGGTGGAGTCGATCGTCAAGGAGCTCGAGGCGGCCGACCTCCAGGTCAACCCCTCGACCTTCCGCCGCCAGACCATGGCGTGCACGGGGATCGAGTTCTGCAAGCTGGCGATCGTCGAGACCAAGGCCACGGCCTCCGACCTGATCGACGAGCTGGAGAGGCGGCTCCCGGACTTCGCCGAGCCGCTGACCATCAACGTCAACGGCTGCCCGAACTCCTGCGCCCGCATCCAGGTCGCCGACATCGGGCTCAAGGGCCAGCTGGTCACCAACGACAAGGGCGAGCAGGTCGAGGGCTTCCAGGTGCACCTGGGCGGCTCGGTGGGCCTCAACCCCAACTTCGGGCGGAAGGTCCGCGGGCTCAAGGCGACGGCCGAGGAGCTGCCCGACTACGTCGAGCGCGTCGTCCGGAACTTCGAGAAGCAGAAGAACGAGGGCGAGACCTTCAGCGAGTGGGTCCAGCGCGCGGACGAGGCCGACCTCAAATGAGCGAGAGAGCGGCGCCGTTCTACTGCCCGTACTGCGGCGAGGAGGACCTCGAGCCGTATGTCACCGAGGAGGAGAGCTACGGGTGGTACTGCCGCTCCTGTGCCCGGGCCTTCCGGGTGAAGTTCCTCGGGCTGGGCGTCCGTTCGTGACGAGCCCAAAAACGATCTTAGAGAAATGACGTGTGAGGAGTAGCGATGACCGTCGTGGAGATAGAGGCCAACCTACAGCGCCAGCGGGTGACGCTCGACCTGCAGAGCATCGTCGAGTCCGCGGCCGAGTTCCTTGAGGACGCGCCCGCGCGCGAGATCATCCGCTGGGCCGCTGCCACCTTCGGCGACCGCCTCTGTCTCACGTCCTCGATGAGCGACGCGTTGCTGATCGACCTGGTCAGCCGGGTCAAGCCTGGTGTGGACGTGTTGTTCATCGACACCGGCTACCACTTCGCGGAGACCATCGGCACGCGTGACGCCGTGCGGCAGGTCTACGACGTCAATCTGATCGACATTCAGCCTTCGCGGACGGTGGCCGAGCAGGATCGCGACCTCGGCCCCCGGTTGTTCGGCCGCAACCCGGACCTGTGCTGCTACCTCCGCAAGGTGGAGCCGCTCAACCGGGCGCTCGAGCCGTACCTGGCCTGGATCTCGGGCATCCGCCGCGACGAGTCCCCGACGCGGACGGGCACCAAGGTCGTCGAGTGGGACGCCAAGCGGCAGATGGTCAAGGTCAACCCGATCGCCCGTTGGACGCAGGAGGAGGTCGACAACTACATCGCGGACAACGGCGTGCTGATCAATCCGCTGCACTACGACAACTACCCCTCGATCGGCTGCGCGCCCTGCACCCGGCAGGTCGCGCCCGGCGAGGACCCGCGGAGCGGCCGCTGGGCCGGCCTCGGCAAGGTCGAGTGCGGCATCCACCTCTGACCCACCCCTGGGCGTGATCATGCACAGGTTCGGAGAAACGGCCACTGACCTGCCCCTCAACCAACCGTGATCATGCACGAATTCGTGAAGACACCCGACGACCAGGCGGAACCCAACTCGTGATCATGCGCAGCCGTCCAGCCGACCGAGCACCGCTGGTCGCGGTGGCGCACGGGTCTCGCGACCCGCGCGCCGCCGTGACGGTGGAGGAGCTCCTGCATGCCGTACGGCTGCGGGAGCCCGGTCTCGAGGTCAGGACGGCGTACCTCGATCACGCCCCGCCGACCCTGGCGTCGGCTCTGTCGGGCCTGGACGAGGCCGTCGTCCTCCCCCTGCTTCTCACCGCGGCCTACCACAGCCGCGTGGACATCCCCGCGGCGCTCCGTGAGGTGTCCGCACGTCACCCGATGCTCCAGGTCGCGTACGGGGACACCCTCGGACCCCATCCGCTCCTCGTCGGCGCGCTCGAGCGCCGGCTCGCCGAGGCCGGGGTGACGCCGGGCGACCCCGGCACCGCCGTGGTCCTCGTGTCCGCCGGTTCCAGCGACCGCCGGGCCAACCTCGTGATCGCCCGGATGGCCCGTGACTGGGCGCGGGCGCGGCCCTGGTGGTCGGTCACCGCGGCCTTCGCCTCAGCGGCCGCCCCCTCCCCGGAGCAGGAGGTGGCGCGGCTCAGGCGCGCCGGGGCGCCCCGGGTCGTCGTGGCCCCGTACCTGCTGGCTCCGGGCCACTTCGCCGACAAGGTCACGCGGGACACCAGGCAGGCCGGTGCCGACGTGGTGGCCGGCGTCCTCGGGCCCGCCCCCGAAATCGTGAGCGTCGTGCTCGAAAGGTACGGCCAGGCCGTACGGCGCCCGGTGGCCGTCGCGACGGCCTGAAAGGTCTGGACGGCCCGAACCGGTCTAGTAGGGCGAGGAGGGCGGGGGGTCGCCGCGGCGGCTGTCACGCCAGGCGTCGCGCTCCTCGCGGCGGGCCTGTCTGCGGGCCTCCCGGCCGTCGCGCATCATCTCCCGCCGGATCTCCTGCTCGCCTCGCATGGCATCGCGGAATCCGTGGCGGAACTCCCTTTGGGCGTCCCTGTGGGCCTGCATCATCTCGCGATGAGCCTGGCGGCCCATCTCGATCGACTGGCGTATGTCCTGGTGGATCTGCTGGCGCACGTCCTTGCGGCGGTCCCACCACCACTCACTCCAGGCGAACCATCCGCGCTTGATCGGAGTGGCCAGCGAGTCGCCGATGATCTTTACGTCGCCCATGAGGACGAAGGCCTTGACCTTGACGACGGGCGCGTTCTGGCCCGCCGGCGCCTCCACGACCTGGACCTTCTTGTCGCCCATGATGGTCACGCCGGAGAGCTGGACGTCGACGCCGTCCGGAACGATGATCTTCAGGTCTCCCATGATGCAGGTGGCCGAGATCTCCACCTCGGGCGTGCGCACCTCGGCCTCACGGAGGTCGATCGTCACGTCGCCCATCACGCTGACGGCGCCGATCTCCTGGTCGATGCGCCAGGTGCCGTTGCGCTTGGCGTCACCCATGACCGCGACGACCCAGGTCCGGACCTTGCCCATGGGCTTGACGGGCCGGGGACCGGGGGCCGGGGCGCCGCCGGGCAGATCAGCGGTGATCTGGGCGAGCTCCGCGTGCGTCCGGGCCAGGTAGGCCGCCTCTGTCCGCTCGGTCAGTTCGGCGAGGGTCAGCCGGCCCTCGACCGAGGCCTCACGCAGTCTTTCGACCACTTGCTCCCGTTCCGCGTCGGAAGCACGCATCTCACCCGGATCGCTCACGCCGTCCACGCTATCCCGAGAGACGCGATCGACCTATCCTCCCTGGGAAGGAATCCGCTTCTCCTGGGGGACGAACTTCGGGCACGCTCCATCGCCGGCGACGCCGTACGCCCTCCGCGTGTGATTGTGGAGTTATCCCCTTAGACCCCCGCATTTCATCATCAACTTGGAATGTTGAGATGGATGACGAGGACCCGGACAGGAGGCCCAAGTGACCCACGACGTGATCAACCAGGCACCGCCGCTGATCGGGCACGACGTGTCGAACGACCGCGCGCTGCTCGACGGGCTGGACCGGGAGGGCGCGGACTGGGCTACCGGGGAGCTCCGACAGCTCGGCCTGCTGGCCGGTTCCGCGAAGGCCCAGGAGTGGGGCCGGCTGGCCAACGAGAACCCCCCGATCCTGCGGACGCACGACCGGTACGGCCACCGCGTCGACGAGGTGGAGTTCCACCCCGCGTGGCACGAGCTGATGGCCGTCGCGGTCGAGAACGGCATGCACGCCTCCCCGTGGACCTCCGCCCGGCCCGGCGCCCACGTGGCCAGGGCGGCGAAGTTCTTCACCTGGTCACAGGTCGAGGCGGGGCACGGCTGCCCGATCTCCATGACGTACGCCGCGGTGGCGGCGCTCAGGCACTCCCCCGACCTCAGGTCCGAGTGGGAGCCCCTGCTCGCCTCCCGGAGTTACGACTTCGGGCTACGGCCCGCACACGACAAACGCGGCGTGCTGGCCGGCATGGCCATGACCGAGAAGCAGGGCGGCTCCGACGTCCGCGCCAACACCACCAGGGCCGAGCGGCTCGCCGACGGCACGTTCGCCCTGACCGGCCACAAGTGGTTCAACTCCGCGCCCATGTGCGACGTCTTCCTCGTCCTGGCCCAGGCCCCCGGCGGGCTGTCGTGCTTCCTGCTGCCCCGTGTGCTCCCGGACGGCTCCCGCAACGCGATGCGGCTCATGCGGCTGAAGGACAAGCTGGGCAACAGGTCGAACGCCTCGGCCGAGGTGGAGTACGACGGCGCGATCGCCTACCTCGTCGGAGAGGAGGGACGGGGCGTCCGCACGATCATCGAGATGGTCAACATGACGCGGCTCGACTGCGTGATCGGTTCGGCTGCCGGCATGCGGTACGGCCTGGCCCAGGCGATCCATCACACCACTCACCGCAAGGCCTTCGGCAAGGCCCTCATCGACCAACCGCTGATGCGGAACGTGCTCGCCGACCTGGCCCTGGAGTCCGAGGCGGCCACCACGCTGATGATGCGCCTGGCCGGCGCCACCGACCGCGCGGTGCGGGGCGACTCCGCCGAAGGGCTCTTCCGCCGTACGGCACTCGCCGCGTCGAAGTACTGGATCTGCAAGCGGGCTCCCGTCCACGCCGCCGAGGCGCTCGAGTGCCTGGGCGGCAACGGGTACGTCGAGGAGTCGCAGATGCCGCGGCTGTTCCGCGACTCGCCGCTCAACGGCATCTGGGAGGGCTCGGGCAACGTCGCGGCGCTCGATCTCATCCGGGCCCTCACCCGGGAACCGGAGGGGCTGGAGGCGTTCTTCGCCGAGGTGGCGCTGGCCGGCGACCGCCGGGTGACCGAGGCCGCCGAACGGACCCGCAAGACGCTCGCGTCGGCCGGGGAGGGCGACGCCAGGCGCCTCGCCGAGGAGCTCACGCTGCTGCTTCAGGCGTCCCTGCTCGTACGGCACGCTCCCGCGGCGGTGTCGGACGCGTTCTGCGCCTCCCGCCTCGGCGGGGAGTGGGGGCGGGCCTTCGGGACGCTGCCTGCCGGCCTCGACCTGGGGGCGATCGTCGAACGGGCCTCCTGAGCGCGCCTCCGCCCCGCGTGATCATGCACAGGTTCGGTGATCAGAGAGCAGGTTGTGCATGATCACGGCCAGGAGGCGGCGGGGTGGGGGGCTTGGGCGAACCTGAGCATGATCACCACCTGGGGAGGCTCTAAGCTCGCTCCTGGATGTGACTTAACCGATGAAGGGACAATCGCCATGGCGACCACTCGTACCGCGACCACGCAGTGGAAGGGCGCTCTCCTCGACGGCTCGGGCGTCGTCTCGCTGGACACCTCCGGCGTCGGCAGCTTCGACGTCACCTGGGCTTCGCGTTCTGAGACGGCCAACGGCAAGACCAGCCCCGAAGAGCTGATCGCCGCCGCCCACTCCTCCTGCTTCTCGATGGCCCTGTCCCACGGTCTGGCCGGCGCGGGCACCCCGCCGCAGTCCCTGGAGACCAAGGCCGACGTCACCTTCCAGCCCGGTGAGGGCATCACCGGCATCGTGCTGTCGGTCCGCGGCCAGGTCCCCGGCCTGTCCGCCGAGGACTTCCAGCAGGCCGCCGAGACGGCCAAGGCCAACTGCCCGGTGAGCAAGGCCCTCGCCGGCACGACCATCACGCTGAACGCCGAGCTCGTCGGCTGAACCACCCCGCCAGCCGTGCTGAGCCCCCTCCGGACGCGCTCCGGAGGGGGCTCTCGCGTATGCATGTAATGTCCCTCCGGCCGACGCCACGGCGCCGCTCAGCCGGCGACATTCCCGAACGACGTTCCATCGGCGGTTTCCAGGAAAGCTTTCCGGTGATGATCTACCGAGGACGTTCCCGGCGATGGGCCTGGCGAGGGTTTCCTGACGGGGTTGCCGACCGCGTCTTACCTCTCCAGGTGCGCGATCGACCGCGGGAGTGGAGAATGAGGTTACATGCGTGAAGTTTGGCCTGGAGAGCCGTACCCGCTCGGGGCCACCTGGGATGGAGTGGGCACCAGTTTCTCGGTGTTCTCCGAGGTGGCCGAGCGGGTCGAGCTGTGCCTGTTCGACGACGACGGCGCGGAGACCCGCGTCGACCTCCCCGAGGTCGACGGGTTCGTGTGGCACGGCTACCTGCCGGGGATCATGCCCGGTCAGAGGTACGGCTTCCGCGTGCACGGGCCGTACCGGCCGGGGCACGGCCATCGCAACAACCCCGCCAAGCTCCTGCTCGACCCGTACGGCAAGGCCGTCGAAGGCTCGGTCCGATGGAACGAGTCCCTGTTCTCCTACCACTTCACCGATCCCGCCAGGCTCAACGTCGACGACTCGGCCCCCCACATGCCGAAGAACGTGGTCGTCAACCCGTTCTTCGAGTGGGGGAACGACCGACCGCCCCGCACCCCGTACCACGAGACGGTCATCTACGAGGCCCACGTGCGCGGCCTGACCATCCGGCATCCGAAGGTGCCCGAGGAGCAGCGCGGGACCTACGCCGGCCTCGCCCATCCCTCCGTGATCGAGCACCTGCAGTCGATCGGGGTCACCGCCGTCGAGTTGATGCCGGTCCACCAGTTCGTGCCCGAGCACGCGATGGTGGCCCGCGGCCTCACGAACTACTGGGGCTACAACACGATCGCCTACCTCGCCCCGCACAACGCCTACTCGAGCGCCGGGCAGCGCGGCGAGCAGGTCCAGGAGTTCAAGGCGATGGTCCGCGCGCTGCACGAGGCGGGCATCGAGGTCATCCTCGACGTCGTCTACAACCACACCGCCGAGGGCGACCACATGGGCCCGACGCTCGGCTTCCGCGGGATCGACAACGTCGCCTACTACCGGCTGCGCGACGAGGACCGCCGCTACTACCTCGACTACACCGGCTGCGGCAACTCGCTGAACGTGCGCTCGCCCCACGCGCTGCAGCTCATCATGGACTCGCTGCGCTACTGGGTGCTCGAGATGCACGTGGACGGCTTCCGCTTCGACCTCGCCGCCGCGCTCGCCCGCGAGTTGCACGACGTCGACCGACTGAGCGCGTTCTTCGACCTCATCCAGCAGGACCCGGTGATCTCGCAGGTCAAGCTGATCGCCGAGCCGTGGGACGTCGGTCCCGGCGGCTACCAGGTGGGAAATTTCCCGCCCTTATGGACCGAGTGGAACGGCAAGTACCGGGATTCCGTCCGGGACTTCTGGCGCGGCGGCGCCCGCACCATGCCCGAGTTCGCCTCGCGGCTGACCGGGTCGAGCGACCTGTACGCCACCAGCGGCCGCCGCCCGGTGGCCTCGATCAACTTCGTGACCTGCCACGACGGTTTCACCCTGACCGACCTGGTCTCCTACAACCGCAAGCACAACGACGCCAACGGCGAGGCCAACCGCGACGGCACCGACGACAACCGCTCGTGGAACTGCGGCGCCGAGGGTCCCGTCGAGGACCCCGGAATCGTTCGGCTGCGCGGGCGGCAGCGGCGCAACTTCCTGGCCACGCTGTTCGTCTCCCAGGGCGTCCCGATGATGCTGGCGGGCGACGAGTTCGGCCGGACCCAGGGCGGCAACAACAACGCCTACTGCCAGGACAACGAGACGTCCTGGATCGACTGGTCGCTGGTCAAGCAGGAGGAGGACCTGCTGGAGTTCGTCCGCGCGCTGGCGGTGCTGCGGCGGGAGCATCCGGTGTTCCGCCGGCGCAGGTTCTTCCGCGGCCGGGTGCAGGACGGCACGCGCGACATCGTGTGGCTGACGCCTTCGGGCAAGGAGATGGCCGACGCCGACTGGAACGCGGGCTACGCCAAGTCGCTCGCGGTGTTCCTGAACGGAGAGGCGATCAGCGAGCCGGGTCAGCGCGGGGAGCGGATCAGGGACGACTCGTTCCTGATGCTGATCAACGCTCATCACGACGAGCTCATGTTCAACCTCCCCGACGCCGAGTTCGGTCAGGCGTGGCACCTCGTTCTCGACACCGCGGACGAGAGCGTCCGGGAGGAGACGGAGGAGAACTGCCCGGCGGGCGCCAAGGTGCCCGTCACGGCCCGATCGCTCCAGCTGCTGCGGCGCGTCGGCGAAGGCTGACGAGCGGCATTGGGCGCGCGGGAGCGAGCGCGGCACTGGCGACATCCCGGGCTCCCGGGCGTCGACCTGCTCGACGCCCGCTACGTGAGCAAGACCTTCTCCCGGCACACGCACGAGTCGTTCGTCATCGCCGCGATCACCTCGGGCGTCGAGGAGTTCCACCACCGCGACTCCCTCGAGCGCGCGGGGCCGGGCCACCTCGCGCTGGTCAACCCCGACACGGTGCACACGGGCCAGGCGGGCGTGCCGGAGGGCTGGACGTACAACGTGATCTATCCGTCGGCGGCCGTCGTGGGCGAGATCGCCGCGGAGACGACCTCGATCCGCGGAAATCCGGGCTTCTCCGTCGCCGTGGCCCACGACCCGCACGCCGTCCGCCTGATCACCCAGGTGCTCCGGGCCGCGGACGGCGAGAACGCGCTGGCCGCCGACACGATGCTCCGCCTGGTCGTGGCCCGGTTGCTCCGCTCCAGCGGGACGGCGCTCCCCTCCCGTTCTCTCCGCGCCGTGGCACCGCGCGACGTGGCGCGGGCCCGGGAGCTCCTCGAGTCCCGGATGGCCGCGCCTCCGTCCTTGCGGGAACTCGCCGCCGAGCTCGGCACCGGCCCGTTCGCGTTGTTGCGGGCCTTCCGCGGCGCGTACGGCATGCCGCCCCACGTCTGGCTCACCGACGCGAGGGTGCGGCGGGCCCGGCGCCTCCTCGACGCCGGCGTCGCGCCGGCGGACGCCGCCGTGGCCGTGGGTTTCACCGACCAGCCGCACCTGAACCGGCACTTCACCCGCATCATCGGTGTGCCGCCGGGCGCCTACCGCCGAGAGCGCAAGAACGTACAAGACACCCGAAAGGCCGCGGACCTAGCCTCGGCCGGGTGACCGCATCCCCCACCACGACCGCCCTTCACGCCAAGCCGCGAGCCGCGGTCGTCCGCGACGCCCTCGGCGTCGGGATCGCGGTCGGCCTGTCGGGCTTCGCCTTCGGCGTCACCTCGGCGGGAGCCGGCATGAGCACGGCGCAGACCTGCGTCCTGTCACTGCTGGTCTTCACCGGCGCGTCCCAGTTCGCCCTGGTCACGGCCATCGGTGCGGGCGCCGCCCCGTTCGCCGCCGCCATGGGCGCCCTCTTCCTCGGGGCGCGCAACGCCTTCTACGGGTTGCGGCTGTCGCACCTACTCGACCTGTCCCCGAAGGTCCGCCCCCTGGCCGCGCAATGGGTGATCGACGAGACCTCGGCCGTGGCCCTCGCCCAGCCGGACCGTGCCGCCGCGCGCCTCGGCTTCACCATCACCGGTGTGAGCCTCTACCTGGGCTGGAACATCACGACCCTGCTCGGCGCCCTGGGCGCGGCGGCGCTCGGAGATCCGTCGGCCTGGGGCATCGACGCGGCCGGTCCCGCGGCCTTCCTGGCCCTCCTGGTGTCGATGGCGCGCGGCACGGGCTCGAGCGGATCGTGGCGACGGGTCCGTGAGCGGCCCGAACCGGTGACCGCCGCCGTCGCCGCCGCGCTCGCGCTGGCCTGCCTGCCTGTCGTGCCCGCCGGAGTTCCCGTGCTGGTGGCCGCGCTCGCGGCGCCGGCCGTCCTCATCGTGACCCGCCGCCGAGGAGACCACTCATGATCTGGGCCGCCATCGCCGTCGTCGCCGTGGGCTGCTACGCCGTGAAGCTGCTCGGCCTGTCCGTCCCGGCCTCCGTCCTGGAACGGCCCCTGATCCGCAGGCTGGCGACGCTCGTGCCGATCGCGACGCTCGCCGCGCTCATCGCCCTGCAGACGTTCGGAGAGGGGCGCTCGCTGGTCGTGGACGCCCGAGCGGCGGGTCTCGCCGGCGCGGGGGTGGCCCTGCTCCTGCGGGCGCCGTTCCTCGTGGTGGTGACGGCCGCCGTTGTCGTCACCGCCGCCGTCCGGGCCCTCACCGGCTGAGGGCTACCGGGCCAGGATCTCGCCGAGGTCGTACCGGACCGGCCTGTCCAGCTGCTCGTAGGTGCAGGAGGACGGATCGCGGTCCGGGCGCCAGCGGCGGAACTGGGCCGTGTGCCGGAACCGGTCACCCTCCATGTGGTCGTAGGCCACCTCGATCACCAGCTCGGGCCGGAGCGGGATGAACGACAGGTCCTTCTTCGCGTTCCACCGCGAGACCGCCCCCGGCAGGCGCTGCCCGTCGGAGCCGCCCTGCGCGAACTCGGCCCACGCGCCCCAGGGATGTTCGCTGAGATCGTCCAGCCGGTACGGCCCGAGCTCCGCCACGAGCTCCTCCCGTCGCTTCATGGGGAACGACGCCGACACGCCCACATGGTGCAGGCGCCCGTCCGGCGAGTACAGCCCCAGCAGCAGAGAGCCGACGATCGGACCGGACTTGTGCTCCCGGTAGCCCGCGACGACGCAGTCGGCCGTGCGCTCGTGCTTCACCTTGAACATGACCCGCTTGTCCGGCGCGTACGGCAGGTCTCCCGGCTTGACCACGATGCCGTCGAGCCCCGCGCCCTCGAACATGTCGAACCACTCGGCGGCCACCTTGTCGTCCTGCGTGGCGGGCGTGAGCCGGACGGAGTCGCCCGCCGTGGCGAGGATCTCCTCCAGCCGTGCCCTGCGCACCGAGAACGGCTCTTCCATCAGGTTCTCGGACCCGAGGGCGAGCAGGTCGAAGGCCACGAAGGACGCGGGCACCTGCTCCGACAACAGCTTCACCCGCGAGGCCGCCGGGTGGATGCGCTGCTGGAGGGTGTCGAAGTCGAGCGACTCGCCGCTGACGATCACGATCTCGCCGTCCACGACGCAGCGCGGCGGCAGCTCCTTCTTCACCGCCTCCACCAGCTCGGGGAAGTAGCGCGTGAACGGCCGCTCGTTGCGGCTGCCGAGATAGACCTCGTCGCCGTCGCGGAAGACGATGCAGCGGAAGCCGTCCCACTTCGGCTCGTAGTAGAGCGAGCCGTCCTGGGGCGGCATGCCCTTGACCGCCTTCGCGAGCATCGGCGAGACCGGCGGTTCAACCGGCAGTGCCATCCTGGACCTCCCTGACGTATCGGCAGAAGAGGAAGCCGTCCTCTTCCAGGACCTGGGCGAGCACGAGGGGAGTCTGCGACGCCACGCCGTTGAGGATCCGGGCGGCGTCCCCGCCGAGGAGCACGGGGCTGAACGACAGGCACAGCTCGTCGACCAGTCCGGCGGCGGCGAGCTGGGCGTTCAGGCGTGGACCGCCCTCGCACAGAATCTTGCCGAGCCCCCTGCCGCGCAGCTCGCGGACGGCGAGCGGCAGGTCGACCCGCTCGTCTCCGGCGACGACGACGTCGGCCTTCTCCGCCGCCTCCTCGCGGCGGTCCCGCGGCGCCGCCTCCGTCGTGATGACGATGGGCCGCGCGTACGGCTCGGCCTCGGTGAACAGCGGACTCCCGAGGTCGAGGTCGAGCCGCCCGGTGACGACGGCGATCGGCGGGGCGGGCGGGCGGCCCTCCCTGATGGCCGACCACGATTCACGGGGCCTGGCCGGGCCGTACCCCTCGGTGCGGACGGTGGCCGCTCCGGCGAGCACCACGTCGGCGAGACCGCGCAGGACGCCGAAGATCCTCCGGTCGCCCTGGCCGGACAGCCCGGCGGACAGACCCTTCGCCCAGGCCGCGCCGTCGGCGCTGGTCACCATGTTGAGCCTCAGCCACTCGTCACGGGGACAGGCGTAGGAGGCGACCAGATCGGGATCGTCCTCGACGTCGGGATGGATACGGCGCACGGTCTCTACAGTGGCACACGCGGCCGACAGACCGTCACACCGGAGACGAGCCGATAACGGTTCGATGTCACAGCGTGTGAGATCGCGGCGAATTGACGAAAGACCTCACAGGCAAGTTCGGAAACCTGTCGGAGGGCCCGTGCAACTCGCCGCACTCACCGTATGGCTGGTGTCGACCCTGGCCGGGCTGTACCTCATGATCCGGTGGCTGGCGGACGGCGGTCTGCGTCCTCAGGGCACCAAGGTCACCCGCTATCCCCGCACTCTGATCGTCGGCCACCCGGCCCTCGCCGTCGCGGGGCTCGCCCTGTGGGTGGCCTTCCTCGTCACCCACGACGAGACCTACGCCTGGGCCGCCCTGGTCGTGATCACAGCGGTCGCGCTGCTCGGATTCACGATGCTGACGCGCTGGCTGGGCGGCGGGCGTCACGCGCGGGACGCCGGGAGACGCCGCCCGATGGCCGCCATCCTCCTCCACGGGGTCACGGGCCTGTCCACCTTCGTGCTCGTCATGCTCATCACGACGACGATCCGCTGGTAACGCCGATACCGACGGCGATCTGGCGCCGGGCCGGTCGGCGATCTACAGTGCGCGCATGGGCATCGGGCTGACCACCGACCACCGAGACCTCGCGGCGTCCGCGCGGCGTTTCGCCGAACGGCGGATCTCCCCCAGGACCGCCGACCACCGGGAGTTCTGGGACGACCTGGCCGCGCAGGGGGTGCTCGGCCTGCACGTTCCCGAAGAACACGGAGGCCAGGGGTTCGGGACGCCGGAGCTCGCCGTCGTCCTCGAGGTCCTGGGCGAACGGTGCGCTCCCGGCCCGTTCCTGCCCACGGTGATCGCGTCCGCCCTCATCGCCGGCTCGGGGACGGAGGCGCTCCGGGCCGAACTGCTCCCCCGGCTGGCCGACGGCTCGCTCACCGCCGCCGTGGCGCTCCCGGAGACCTCCCAGGAGGGCCTCGCCCTCGGCGAGCCCGACGCAGGCGTCGTCATCGTGCCCGTGGACGGCCGCTGGGCGGTCCTGCGCTCCGCGGACGTCGCAATCCAGGCCGCAACCGGCCTCGACCTCACCCGGGGGCTCGTCCACGTGTCCGCTGGCGGCGCCGCGGGCGAGGACCGCGTGCTGCCGGACGTGACCTCCGCGACGGTCCGCGACGTGATCGCCGTGCTCGCGGGAGCGGAGGCCTGCGGGGTCGCGGCGTGGGCCGTCTCGACGGCGGCCGAGTACGCCAGGACCCGTGTCCAGTTCGGGCGGCCCATCGGGCAGTTCCAGGGCGTCAAGCACAGGTGCGCCGCGATGCTGGTCGCCCTGGAGCAGGCCAGGGCGGCCGTGTGGGACGCGGCCCGCGCCATCGAGGACGGCCACGGAACCCGGATCGCGGCGGCGGGGGCGGCCGTCGTCGCTCCGGACGCGGCGGTGCGCTGCGCGGCCGACGCGATCCAGGTGCTCGGCGGCATCGGCTACACCTTCGAGCACGACGCCCACCTGTACTACCGGCGGGCCCTCTCGCTCCGCGCGCTGGTCGGCGATCCCGGGGTGTGGGCCGGGCAGGTGACGCGGCTCGCGATGGCGGGCGTCCGCCGGGAGCTCGAGCCCGACCTGCCCGACGAGGCCCTGCCGCTGCGGGAGCGGATCCACGCGGAGGCGGCCCGGCTCGGCGCGCTGGATCCCGCGGAGCGGCGTGCCGGGTTCGCGAGCGGAGGCTGGATGATGCCGCACCTGCCCGAGCCGTGGGGCAGGGCCGCCTCACCGCTGGAACAGGTGATCATCCAGCAGGAGTTCCGGCACCTCGGCCGCCCCAACCTCGGCATCGCGGCGTGGGCCGTCCCCTCCATCGTCCGGTACGGCACACGCGAGCAGCAGGAGCAGTTCCTTCCCGGGACGCTCAGAGGCGAGTTCGTCTGGTGCCAGCTGTTCAGCGAGCCGGGAGCGGGCTCCGACCTGGCGTCGTTGTCGACGAAGGCGGTGCGGGCGGAGGGCGGCTGGCTCATCAGCGGCCAGAAGATCTGGACGTCCCTCGCCCAGTACGCCCATTGGGCGATCTGCCTGGCCAGGACCGACCCGGACGCGCCCAAGCACGAGGGCATCACCTACTTCCTGGTGGACATGTCGTCCCCGGGCGTGGAGGTCCGCCCGCTCAAGGAGATCAACGGCGACGAGATCTTCAACCAGGTCTTCCTCGACGACGTCTTCGTGCCGGACTCGCTGGTGGTGGGAGAGCCCGGACAGGGATGGCGGGTCGCGAGGGACACCCTGTCGCACGAGCGGGTGTCTCTCGGCGACTCCTGGGGCCCCGGCTCTCAGCACGGCGACATGGCCGGCCATCTCGCCAAGGCCGGGCCGTTACGGGAGTCACAGCTCGAGGAGGCGGGCCGGCTCTACGCCGAGGGTCACGCCATCTCGGCCCTCGGCCTGCGGGTCACCCTGGCGCGGCTCGAGGGGACGGACTCCGGCGCCGCCTCCAGCGTGCGCAAACTGCTCGGCATGGGGCAGGCGCAGCGGGTCTCGGAGTTCTGCTGGTCGCTGGACCCCGCCGACCCCCACTGGAGCCGGATGATCCTCACCACGAGGGCCTTCACGATCGGCGGCGGCACGACCGAGGTGCAGTTGAACATCATCGGAGAGCGCGCCCTCGGTCTCCCCCGCGATCCCTGACCGCGGCAGCCCATCGAGCCGGCCCACCCGGCCGGAGGCACCGGCGGCGTCTCGACTCCGAATACCCGATGGCCACGCGAGCTGCGGCGGCGTACGGTGAGTGAGGACGTGATCGCCCCCCGTAAGGAGTGCCGATGGAGCCTTCATCGGACGGCCGGATCCTGCTCTTCATCGCCATCGGCATCGCCCTGTTCGTCGCCGGGCGCAAGTTCCAGCTGATGCTCAACGCGTGGCGGGACTGGCGGAAGGCGGTGGAGGGCCTCCCCAAACTCCGCTCCACGGCCTGGGGAGGCGTCGGGACGATGGTCAGGGTCGGGATGGTCGCGGCCCTGGTGCTCGTGGTCGCGACCATGGTGAACCGCCACGTCTGACCGGCGGTGAAGGCGCTTCCGGGGGCGCCGGACGCGAGCTCAGGCGGTCGCCTCGTCGGCGGACGGCCGCGCCTTCGACGGCTGGACCCGCTTGGGCTCGCCCGGCATCTTGGGGTAGTTCGGCGGGTACGGCATGTCCCCCCTCTCGTCGGCGGCGTACCACTCCAGCAGCGTGTCGAGGGCGAACGCCTGGTCGCCGATCGTCCGATGGACGTCGCCCAGCTTCGCGAACCGCTCAGGCATGGTCCTGATGTCGAAGTCGCCGGGGTCGCAGCCCTCCAGCTCCTCCCAGGTCACCGGGGCGGAGACGCGGGCGTCGGGCCGGGCGCGGACCGAGTAGGCGCCGACCACCGTGCGGTCCAGGGCGTTCTGGTTGAAGTCGATGAAGACCCGCTCGCCGCGTTCCTCCTTCCACCAGGCGGTCGTCGCGAGGTCCGGACGGCGGCGCTCCACCTCGCGGGCGAGGGCGATGCCGGCGTGGCGGACGTCGACGAACGACCAGCGGGGCTCGACGCGGACGGTGATGTGGATGCCGCGGTTCCCCGACGTCTTCGGGAAGCCTTCGACGCCCAACTCCTCGAGGACCTCCCTGGTGGTGAACGCGACCTTCCGCGCCTCCTCGAACCCCGTCCCCGGCTGCGGGTCGATGTCGATGCGCAGTTCGTCGGGGTGTTCCAGGTCGGGGCGGCGCGCGGCCCAGGGATGGAAGTCGATCGTGCCGAGGTTGGCGCACCACGCGAAGGCGGCGACCTCGGTCGGGCAGAAGGCGTCGGCCGTGCGGCCGCTGGGGAATCGCACGGTGGCGGTCTCGATCCAGTCGGGATGCTTGGGCATCCGCTTCTGGTAGATCGCCTCCGACTCGACGCCGTCGGGATGCCGTTTCAGATACGTGGGCCGGTCCCCGAGGGCGCGGAGCACCCCGTCGCCGACGCTGATGTAGTACTCCACCAGGTCGCGCTTGGTGGCCCCGGCGGCGGGAAAGTAGACCTTGTCCGGGTTCGTGACCTTGACGGTCCGTCCACCGGCGTCGATTTCGATGTACGGCGATGCCATGGCTCGGACACTACCCCGGAACAGCCGGGAGAGAGGGTCCGTCCCGGGCTGCCAACGGCGGCCGGACCGGGAGCACCCACGGGCCACCCCGCCCACCCGGCGTGGGGCCCGTGGCCGCGGCGTGGACGGCGCTCACGTGACGAGCGCCGTCTCCGCGACGGGACGGACACAACGGGCCGCCCTCACGGGCGGCATCCTCTTGCCGCCCGACGGCGCCCAGCACGGGTAGGGCGCTTCGCCGCCAGGACGGCGGGACGGGCCGACCCCCTCCCGGAACGGGTGGACGATCAGCCTCCTCATCAGTGAAGACGCAAAAAGAGTGGCGAAAGGATGCTTCGCCGGAAAGAACTCTTGCGGGAAGATCCCCCGGGTGCGCGTGGTTCTTAGTACGTAATCCCCTCAGGGGGCGGCCGCGCTTAGGCTGGTGAACATGGACAAGGTGGTCAAGAGCGACGCCGAGTGGCGCGTGCAGTTGTCGCCCGAGGAGTTCCGCGTCCTCCGGCAGGCGGGGACGGAGCGTCCCTTCATCGGCGAGTACGTGGACACCAAGACGGCAGGCGTCTACTCGTGCCGCGCGTGCGGCGCCGAGTTGTTCCGCTCGGACACGAAGTTCGAGTCCCACTGCGGATGGCCGTCGTTCTTCGAGCCGTCGAAGTCGGAGGCCGTGACCCTCATCGAGGACAACACCCTCGGCATGAGCAGGGTGGAGGTCCGCTGCGCCCGCTGCGACTCCCACCTCGGTCACGTCTTCCACGGTGAGGGCTATCCCACTCCCACCGACGACCGCTACTGCATCAACTCGGTGTCGCTGACTCTGCTGCCCGCAGAGTGACCCGAGGAGTCACCCCTTCCGTACGGCGTGCACGCCCGGGCGCCACGCCGTACGGCGTCACCGGGGCTCGGGGCTGGTGACCCGGCAGTCGGGATCGCCGGGGCCGAGGACGTTGGCGAGGACCGGGTTCCCGTTCTCCCCGAGATCGGCCTGGACGAAGACGACCCGCGAGGTGTCGCCCGCCGCAGCCAGGTATTCCAGCCCCCGCTCGCACAACGTGATCGCCGCGTCGGAGTCGTCGTCGGCCTCCGGGAGGTCGGTGTAGATCCGCAGGTATCCCCCGGTCGTCCGGATATCGCGGACCAGGGCCGACGTGCGGTCCCGCCACCGGGTCCGGAAGTAGGCGACGGCCTTGTCGTCGGTGTAGTCCGACCGTGTCGGCGCCGCCATCCCCACCGCCTCGTCCGGCTCACGCGCGCTGTCGTCTCTCGCACGGACGTCGAGCCGGGTGGCCGGCCACCCGTCCGGTCCCGGGGACTCGGGAGCCGTACGGGACCCGGACGGCCACAGCTGGACCGGCCCGATCGTCACGAGGACGGCCGTCGCCGTCACCGCCGCGCCCACGCACCCCTCGACGACCCAACTCCGGGTCCGGGTCTTGCGACGGCGCCCTCTGGAACGTGCCACGTGCCTCGACACGGCGGCCTCACCTGCGTAGGGGATTTCCACCGAGTATGACAAAGATCACAATGTCTCACCGGCGGTTTTCCCTCATCAGGGCAGCGCGGCGACGAGCTCGCTGACGGGCTTGCGGGTGCCCGTGTAGAAGGGGATCTCGACCCGGGTGTGCCGCCGGGCCTCGGCTCCGCGCAGATGACGCATCAGGTCGACGATCCGGTGGAGCTCGTCGGCCTCGAAGGCGAGCATCCACTCGAAGTCGTTGAGCGCGAAGCAGGCGACGGTGTTGGCCCGCACGTCGGGGTAGTCGCGCGCCATCTTGCCGTGCTCGGCGAGCATCCGCCTGCGGTCGGCGTCGTCCAGCAGGTACCACTCCAGCGACCTGACGAACGGGTAGACGCAGACGAAGCCCTTCGGCTCCTCGTCGGCCAGGAAGGCCGGGATGTGCGACTTGTTGAACTCGGCGGGCCGGTGCAGGGCCATCGCCGACCAGACGGGCTCGCTGGCCCGGCCGAGCTCCGTGCGGCGCAGACGCGTGTAGACCTCCTGGAGGTCCTCCGCGGAGGGCGCGTGCCACCAGAACATGTAGTCGGCGTCCGCCCGGAAGCCGGAGACGTCATAGCACCCGCGGGTCACCACGTCCTTGCCCGCCGACTGCTCCAGGAGCTCGCTCACCTCGCCGGCGACGGCCTCGCGGCCGGGCGGGAGCTGGTCACGGAGCCGGAAGACCGACCACATCGTGTAGCGGATTACCTGGTTGAGATCACGCGCCTTGGGCCGCGCGGTGCCGTCCGTCATAGGCCCCATTCTGCCGCCTCAGGTGTCCGGCTCCTCCCGCGCCCCGGCCGTGGGCCGGGCGTTCAGGTGATCGAGGACGCGGGCGGCGGCCGTGCGGCCCGTGGCGATGCAGGCGGGGATGCCGACCCCGTCGTAGGCGGCTCCGCACACGGCCAGGCCGGGGTGGGCCGCCACCGCGGCGCGGACGCGAGCCACCCGGTCGAGATGACCCACGTCGTACTGCGGAAGCGCGCCGCCCCACCGGGTGACCCGGGTGTCGATCGGCAGCCCGCGCACGCCCATGGTCTCGGTCATCTCGTTCATCGCGAAGGCCACGAGCTCGGCGTCGTCCCGCTGGAGCAGGGCCTCCTCCCCCAGCCGCCCGATCGAGCAGCGCACGAGGACCAGGTTCGGGTCGGCCTCTCCGAGGTGCGGCCACTTGGTGGTGCTGAACGTCACGGCCTTGACCGGCCTGCCCTCGACCGGCGGCACGAGGTATCCGCTGCCGGACGGCGGTTCGGGGAAGGCGGCCCTGGGATACGCGAGCGTGACGATCGCCATGCTGGCGTACTCGATCCCGGCCAGTTCCGCCGCGGCCCTCGGCACCTCCCGCTCCAGCAGCCGCGCGGCGGCGGTGGCGGGCACGGCCAGGATGACGGCGTCGGCCTCGACGGCCTCCTCGTCCCGGGTGGGGCCGGTGATCAGCCGCCAGCCGTCCGGGGTGCGCACGAGGTCGCGGACCATCACCCCGGTGCGGACCTCGGCGCCGGACGCCGCGGCCACGGCGGCGGGCAGGCCGCCCAGGCCGGCCTTGAGGGTGGTGAAGACCGGGCCTGCGTCCTTCGGCGTCTTGGCCGCCAGGTCCCTGGCCGCCTTGAGCAGGGACCGCTCCGTGCGGGCCGCCGCGGCGACGCCGGGCATCGTGGCCTCGAGGGAGAGCGTCTCGGCCCGGCCCGCGTAGACCCCGCCGAGCAGCGGCTCGATCATCCGGTCCACGACCTCGCCTCCGACGCGCGCCCTGATGTACGCGGCGACCGAGACGTCGGTCGTGACCAGCGTCGGAGGAAGGACCTGGTCCAGCGGCACCCGGGCCAGGCCGCCAGGCGTCAGGATGCCCGAGCGGGCGAGCGCCGCCACGTCGGACGGCACGCCCATCACGTGTCCCTTGGGCAGGAGGCGCAGGGCCCCTCTGGACAGGATGGCCGACGTGGTCGTGCCCGGGTTCACGAGCATGTCGCCGAGACCGAGGTGCCGCGCCAGTTCCTTGCCCTCGGGTCGCCGCGCCAGCATGGCCTCGGCCCCGGCGTCGATCTCCACGCCGCCGACCTCGGAGGAGAACAGCTTGCCTCCCGTACGCGTGGCGCCGTCGAGCACGGTGATCCGCAACGTCGGGTCGCCGCGGTGAAGATGCCACGCGGCGGCCAGGCCGGCGATGCCCGCCCCCACGACGACCACGTGCCGGTCAGAGGTCCCGTCCATATCGACAGAAGTTACCGTCCCGTATCTGCGGCCCCGGCACCGCGGTACAAGGTCACGGGCCGGACTCCGGACGATCACCCAGCGAGATCGACACGTGACGGCATCGTGACACCGGTACCGAAACCCGCCCGTGCGGGGATCCGTCTCTAGGGCATGAAACGAATCCGGTACGGCGTCGCCCTCGTCGCGGCGACCGTTTTCCTGATCTCGGGATGTGGCTCCGGCTCGGAATCGGGCATGTCGAGCACGGCCGACGGCGCGGCCGCCCCAGCGGCCCCTGAGACGGTCACCGGCCAGGCCGCCGCCGGCGGCTCCGGGGGGTCCGTGGGGTCCTCCGCCGGCCCCGGCGCGCCCAGGGCGGACAACGCCAAGATCGTGACCTCGGACAGGTCCGTCGTGCAGACGGCGGAACTCACCGTGCAGGCCAAGAACGTGATGGGCGCGGCCGACAACGCGCGCCAGATCGTGACCTCGGCCGGCGGCTACGCCTCCGACGAGAAGAGCACCTCCCAACCGGGCAACGACATCGCGGTCGTCACCTTCAAGGTCCCCCCGGCCCAGTACACGGACGTGCTGGCGCGGCTCGGCCGCGACCTGGGCAAACGGATCTCGCAGCGGCAGGGGACCGAGGACGTCACCGGGGAGGTCGCCGACGTCGCCAGCCGGGTGAAGTCCGCCGAGTCCTCACTCGCCCAGTTCCGCCGGCTGCTGTCGAAGGCCACGGCGATCGGCGAGATCATGGACATCGAGCGGGAGATCTCCAGCAGGGAGGCCGATCTCGAGTCACTGCAGGCCCGGCAGCGGGCGCTCTCGGAGCGGACCGGCATGGCGACCATCACCCTCACTGTGGTCCTGCCGCCGACGCCGACTCAGGCGGCGAGGGCCGCCGAGCCGGAGGGGCCGAGCTTCCTCTCGGGTCTGGAGAAGGGCTGGGAGACGCTGGTGGCGTCGACCGGGGTCGCGCTCGCCGTGCTGGGCGCGCTGCTCCCGTGGCTCGTCGTCGCCGCCGTCATCTGGGTGGCCGTCGTCGCCGTGATGCGCCTCGTCAGGCCAAACCGTAAGGCGGCCGGCGCACCGGCGAAGGGACCCGGCGGCCAGCCGCCGGTGCCGGTGATGGCGGGCAGTCCGCCGACTGGAACAGCCGCGGGGGCTCCCTCCGGGCCTCCCACCGGCCCTCCTGCCGGCCCGCCGCACGGTGGCCAGCCAGGTGGTCCGCAGCAAGGGCCTCCGGCCGGGCGGTGAGACTCAGCGCGCGGACACCTCGTGAACGAGGTCGGTGAGCCGCGCCAGCTGGCCGGGGTCGGTGGACGGGAGCACGCCGTGCCCGAGGTTGAACACGTGCCCCTCCGCCACCCGGCCACGCTCCACCACCTCGCGGGCGCGCTCGTCGACCACCTTCCAGGGGGCGAGCAGGATCGCGGGGTCGAGGTTGCCCTGGAGCGCCTTGCCCGCGCCGACCCGCAGTGCCGCCTCGTCCAGCGGCACCCGCCAGTCGACGCCGACCACGTCGGCCCCGGCCTCGCCCATGAGGCCCAGCAGCTCACCCGTGCCGACGCCGAAGTGGATCCGCGGCACCCCGAGGTCGGCCAGCTCCGTGAAGATCCGGCTGGTGTGGGGAAGCACGTAGGTCCGGTAGTCCTGCGGGGCGACCGCGCCGACCCAGGAGTCGAACAGCTGCACCGCCGACGCGCCCGCGGCGGCCTGGACGCGGAGGAATGCCAGGGTGATGGTGGTGAGCCGGTCCATCAGCTCGTGCCACAGCTCGGGCTCGCCGTACATCATGGCCTTGGTGCGGTCGTGGTTCTTGGAGGGGCCGCCCTCGATCAGGTACGACGCGAGCGTGAAGGGCCCGCCCGCGAAGCCGATCAGCGGAGTCGAGTCGAGCTCCTTGACGAGCGCCTCCACCGCCTCCGTGATGTACGGGACGTCGTCCGGCTCCAGCGGCCGCAGGCGGGCGACCCCGGCGTGGTCCCCGATCGGCGACTCCACGACCGGGCCGACGCCGGGCTTGATGTCCAGGTCCACCCCGATGGCCTTCAACGGCACCACGATGTCGCTGAAGAAGATCGCCGCGTCCACGCCGTACCGGCGGACGGGCTGCATGGTGATCTCCACGACGAGATCCGGGGTGGCGCACGCGGTGAGCATCGCGACCCCCTCCCTGACGCGCCGGTACTCGGGCAGCGAGCGCCCGGCCTGGCGCATGAACCAGACGGGGGTGTGCGGGACGGGCTCGCGCCGGCAGGCGCGGAGGAAGGCGGACTCGGCCAGCTGGGGATTCACTCCCCCAGCGTCCCATGCCGGACGAGCGCCCGGTGCGCCAACCTCTCAGCTCGGCGCGGCCATAGAATGATCTTCGTCGACGCCCGGCACGGCGCGGCACGCACGGCGCCAATGATCGGTATGGTTGGCCCACCCCGTCGTGTGAATCCCCTCACAGCTCGGCAAAATGTTCGTCAAACGACCATCCGGCATCGATTCCAATGCCACTTTCGAGACACGCCGAGCGCGTTGCGGGGAAATGTCGGCGGGACGTGCCAACGTCGGAGCAGTCCTGAGCGACCGACACGACCGCGGATCCGACGAGAGGCCCGGAGCGATGACTTCGATGTGGAGTTCCCCCGAACGCCGCACTGAGCACTGTGCCGGCTGCGACGCCGAGCGCACGTTCGAGCGGCTCCCCTGCCCGGACGGGCACGACGAGTGTCCCGAGTTCCTCTGCATGACCTGCGGGGGCGCCCTGCTGCTTGCGACGGCGACGGCTTGACCACCATCCATGCCCCCCATCGCCACCCCCGTGCTACGCGCTCTGCCGAATCCGACCTACTCTTCGGTCATGACCCTCGGTGAACCGCCGGCGCCTCCAGCCGCCTTCCGGCGCGCTCTGGAGACGCTGCGCCCCGCCGAGGTGCGGCCGGAGATCGAGCTGGAGGACATCCCCGCCCCCCAGCGCCTCGCCCCCTATTCGGGAGCGGTCGGAGCCTCCGTGTACCGCGACGACGACGAGCTCGCCGTCGGCCGCCTGATCATGCTGTTCGACCCGGACGGCCAGCGTGGCTGGGAGGGCCCGTTCCGCCTGGTCGCCTACGTGCGCGCCGACATGGAGCCGGAGATCACCTCCGACCCGCTGCTCGGGCCGGTAGCGTGGAGCTGGCTCACCGAGGCGCTCGACTCCCACGGCGCGAGCTACGCCGCCGCCGGCGGCACGGTCACCCGCGCGGTGTCGGAGGGCTTCGGCAACAAGGCCGAGGATCCCGTCACCACTGAGCTGGAGTTGCGGGCGTCCTGGTCGCCGCTGGACGAGGACCTGTCCGCACACGTCGCCGCCTGGTGCGACCTGATGTGCCTCGCGGCGGGCATCCCGCCGCTACCCCCCGACGTCGCGGCGCTCCACCCGCGCCCGGCCCGCCGAGAAGATCCGAAAGTTCCTTAACCTGTGACCGAGAACCTGTGACCGAACCCGAAGTCCAGCCCCTGTTGGAGCCGCGAGAAGGTATTCCGCCCGTCATCGAGGACCCGGCGGCTCTGGAGGCTGCCGTGCGCGCCTTCGCCGGGGGCACCGGCCCCGTGGCCGTCGACGCCGAGCGCGCCTCGGGCTACCGCTACAGCGGCCGGGCCTACCTCGTCCAGCTTCGCCGTACGGGCGCGGGCAGCGCCCTCGTCGACCCGATCGGGTGCCCCGACCTGAGCGGGCTCGACCACGCCCTCGAAGACGCCGAGATCGTGCTGCACGCGGCGACGCAGGACCTGCCGTGCCTGTCCGAGATCGGCTTCCGGCCGCGGCGGCTGTTCGACACCGAGCTGGCGGGAAGGCTCCTCGGGTACGAGCGGGTCGGGCTCGGCACGATGGTGGAGGTCGTCCTCGGGTTGCGGCTGGAGAAGGGGCACTCGGCGGCCGACTGGTCGACCCGGCCCCTTCCCGAGGCCTGGCTGCGGTACGCCGCGCTCGACGTCGAGGTGCTGATCGAGCTCCGCGACGCGCTGCACGCGGAGCTCGAGTCCACCGGCAAGCTCGACTGGGCGCTGGAGGAGTTCGCCTCCATCGTCGCCGCCCCCGCCCACCCGCCGAGGAGCGATCCGTGGCGGCGGACCTCGGGCATCCACCGCGTGCGCACGCTGCGCGGCCTGGCCGTCGTCCGCGAGTTGTGGACGCTCAGGGACGAGATCGCCCGGACCTCCGACCTCGCGCCCGGCCGGGTGCTGCCGGACTCGGCGATCGTGCAGGCCGCGCTCGACCAGCCGCGGACCACCAAGGCGCTCACCGAGATCGCCCCCTTCACGGGCCGCAGCGCCCGGCGTCACCTGCGTGACTGGCTGGGAGCCGTGACCCGGGCGCGCGGACTGGCCGAGTCGGATCTGCCGCAACCGGTCGGGCCGGGGGACGGCCCGCCTCCCGCCAACCGGTGGGCCGACCGCGACCCCGCCGCCGCGCGACGGCTCGCGGCGGTTCGCACGGTGGTCGCGGCGCTCGCCGACGAGCACCGCATGCCGATCGAGAACCTGCTCCAGCCGGACGCGGTGCGCCGGCTCGCGTGGGAGCCTCCCGCGGACCTGTCCGACGAGGCTGTAGCCGATCGGCTGCGCGGGCTGGGAGCCCGGGAGTGGCAGATCGCGCTGACCGCGCACCCGATGGCCAAGTCCCTCGAACGCCTGGAGATCAAGGGCGAGGTCTGACCGTCTCACCTCGGGGCCCCACCGCCGAGGGAGCCGCCCTGTCCCTCTTGTGACGCCTGTCGGGGGCGGTGTTATCCTCGCCGGGAAAGCGCTTTCCCCCCTCGATCAGGAGTGCTTCGGATGAGCGACCGCGTTCTCGGCGTCGTGATGAGCGGTGTGAGCGGGCGGATGGGATACCGCCAGCATCTGGTCCGTTCCGTTCTCGCCATCAACGAGCAGGGCGGGGTGACCCTGTCCGACGGCAGCCGGGTGCGCCTGCGCCCCGTGCTCGTCGGCCGCAGCCTCGGCAAGCTCGCCGACATCGCCGCACGGCACGGCGTCGCCGACTACACCACCGACCTGGACGCCGCCCTGGCCGACCCGGCCAACGAAATCTACTTCGACGCCCAGGTCACACAGGCGCGGGTCCCCGCGACGCTCAAGGCGATCGCGCGGGGCAAGCACGTCTACACCGAGAAGCCGACCGCCGACACTCTCGCCGACGCCGTGCGGCTGGCCCGGGCAGCCGAGGACGCCGGGGTGAAGAACGGCGTCGTGCAGGACAAGCTCTTCCTGCCTGGCCTGCTCAAGCTCAAGCGCCTCGTCGACGGCGGGTTCTTCGGCCGGATCCTCTCGGTCCGCGGCGATTTCGGCTACTGGGTGTTCGAGGGCGACTGGCAGCCGGCGCAACGCCCCTCGTGGAACTACCGGGCCGAGGACGGCGGCGGCATCGTGCTCGACATGTTCCCGCACTGGACCTACGTGCTGGAGAACCTCTTCGGCCGGGTGGAATCGGTGTACGCGCACGTCAGCACGCACATCCCGGAGCGCTGGGACGAGAACGGCAAGGCGTACGCGGCGACCGCCGACGACGCGGCCTACGGCGTCTTCGAGCTCGAAGGCGGCATCGTGGCCCAGATCAACTCCTCCTGGGCGGTCCGGGTGAACCGCGACGAACTGGTGGAGTTCCAGGTGGACGGAACCCACGGCAGCGCGGTCGCCGGGCTGCGCGAGTGCCGGATCCAGCACCGCACCGGCACACCCCGGCCGGTCTGGAACCCCGACCTGCCCGTCACCGAGTCGTTCCGCGACCAGTGGCAGCGGGTGCCGGACAACGCCGACTTCGACAACGGCTTCAAGATCCAGTGGGAGATGTTCGTCCGCCACGTGCTGGAGGACGCCCCCTTCCCGTACTCGTTCGCCGCCGGTGCTCGTGGCGTTCAGATCGCCGAGCTCGGGCTCCGCTCCCACGCGGAGGGTCGCCGCCTCCAGGTGGAGGGGCTGTGACCGGTCCCGTCATCTCGCTGCCCGGGACGCGAGAGCCGTACGAACTGGGGGAACCCGTCGCCTGGGCGCGCCCGGGCGGCCCGCCGACGCGCCGGGTCGCCTACGCGGCGGCGCACGTGGTCGCGGACGCCCGGGAGGACAACGGGCCCGGCCGGCCCGCCGCGGTCGACTGGGACGCCACGCTGCGTTTCCGGCGGCACCTGTGGTCGTACGGCTTCCGCGTCGCGGACGCCATGGACACCGCGCAGCGGAACATGGGCCTGGACTGGCCCGCGACGCGCGAGCTGATCGCGCGCAGCGCCGCCGAGGCCCGGTCGCTGGGCGACCCCGCCGACCTGCTGGCCTGCGGCGCGGGCACCGACCACGCGCCGGACGCCGGCTCGCTCGACACGGTCACCGCCGCCTACCTGGAGCAGATGGAGACGGTCCGCACGACGGGCGCCGGGGTGATCCTCATGGCCAGCCGTCAGCTCGCCCGGGTCGCACGAGGGCCCGAGGACTACCACACGGTGTACGGCAGGCTCCTCGGCCAGGCGGACCGGCCGGTGATCCTGCACTGGCTGGGCGAGATGTTCGACCCTCGGCTCGCCGGGTATTGGGGTTCGGCCGACGTGGAGAAGGCCACCGAGTCGTTCCTCGCCCTCGTCCGCGAGCACGCCTCCAAGGTGGAGGGCGTCAAGGTGTCGCTGTTGGACGAGGACCACGAGGTGCGCCTGCGCGCGGCCCTGCCGGAGGGCGTGCGGCTCTACACCGGGGACGACTTCAACTACCCCTCGCTCATCAGATCGGGGTCGCACGCGCTGCTGGGGATCTTCGACGCCATTGCCCCGGCGGCCGCGGCCGCGCTGGAGGCGCTGGATCGGGCCGAGGCGGCCGGAGACACGGAGGATCAGACCCGAAATTTCGCCATTTATGACGAGACATTCGGGCCGACGGTGGCGTTGTCGCGGAAGATCTTCGAGGCCCCGACCTTCCATTACAAGACGGGGATCGTTTTCCTCGCCTGGCTGGCGGGACACCAGGACGACTTCGTCATGGTGAACGGCGCCCAGTCGGCCCGGTCGGTCGAGCACCTCGCCGAGGTCTTCCGTCTCGCCGACCAGGCCGGCCTGCTCCCCGACCCCGACCTGGCCGTCCACCGCATGACCACCCTCCTCCGGGGGTGCGGGTGAGGCTGGAACGGTTGTCGTTGAACCAGTGGACGACCAGGCGGTGGTCGGTGGCGGAGGCCGTCGCCGGGTGCGTACGGCACGGCCTGCCGGCCATCGGCCTGTGGCGGCAGAACGTCGCCGAGCAGGGGCTGGACGAGACCGTCCGCCTGGTGAAGGACGCGGGCCTCCGGGTGTCCTCGCTCTGCCGCGGCGGGTTCCTCACCGCGCCCGATTTCGAGGCGGACAACCGTCGGGCTATCGACGAGGCGGCGGCGCTGGAGGCCGCCTGCCTGGTCATGGTGGTCGGCGGCCTGCCTGGGGTCGTGCCGGGCGAACCCCTGGGCGAGATCTCGCGCGACCTTCCCGCCGCCAGGGAAAGGGTCGCCGAGGCGCTGGCCCTGCTCGCCCCCTACGCCGCGGAGCGCGGTGTGCGACTGGCCCTCGAGCCGCTCCACCCCGTCTACTGCGCCGACAGGGCCGTGTTGTCGACCCTCGGCCAGGCGCTCGACCTCGCCGCGCCGTACGCACCGGAGACGGTCGGGGTGGTGATCGACACCTTCCACGTCTGGTGGGACCCGCAAGTCTTCGAGCAGATCGGACGGGCGGGGCGGGAGGGGCGCATCGCCTCCTACCAGGTCTGCGACTTCCTGAGCCCGCTTCCCGACGTGCTGCTCGGCCGCGGCATGATGGGCGACGGGGTGATCGACTTCGGGCCGCTGACCGGCGCCGTCGCCGCTGCCGGCTACGCGGGCGACGTGGAGGTGGAGATCTTCAACGCCGACGTCTGGGCCGCCGACCCCGACGAGGTCGTCGCCACGATGAAGAACCGCTTCGAACGTCTCGTCGTCACACGCGTGTGACGCTGTCGCGCAGCACGACCTGGCCCTCGACGCCGACCACGGTCGCCGGAGCGCCGGACAGGGCCAGGTCGACCGCCCTGGCCCCCATGTCCGCCAGCGGCAGCCGTACGGTCGACAGGGCCGGCGTCAGGTCGCGCAGGGTGGCGATGTCGTCGAAGCCCGCCACCGAGACGTCGTCGGGCACGCGCACTCCCCGGTCCCGCAGGGCGGCGAGCGCGCCTACGGCCATGACGTCGTTGACGGCGAACACGCACGTGGCGTCCGCGATCTCCTGGACCGCCGTGTAGCCGCCGTCGCGGTCGAACGAGCCGTGCACGATCCGCGGCTCGGGCAGGCCGAGTTCCTTGAGCGCCTCGGTGAAGCCGGTGCGGCGGTCGATCGCCGTGACCATGTGGGGCGGGCCCGCCAGCACGGCGAACCGGGTGTGCCCGAGCGCGGCGAGGGACCTCGCCAGGTCGGCCGCGCCCTCACGGTTGGCGGGGGCGACCGTGGCGACGCCGAGCAGGTCCTGCCCCACGCAGGCGACGCGGCCGCCCGTCTCCTGGTAGCGGCCGAGTTCGGCCCGCAGCCGGTCGGTCATGGCGGAGTCGGTGACGCGGGATCCGGCGATCAGGACCGCACGCACCCGCTGCGCGTGGAGGGTCGAGACATAGGCGATCTCACGTTCGGGGTCGCGGTGGGTGGTGCCGACCATGACCATGTGACCGCGGGCGTCAGCGGCTCGCATCGCGCCGTCGGCGATGGCCGCGAAGTAGGGGTCGACGAGGTCGTGGACGACCAGCCCGATGACGTCGCTCGCACCCCGGGCGAGGGTCTGGGCGGCCACGTTGGTCCGGTATCCGAGCTCGGCGGCGGCCTTTTCCACTCGCTCCCGCATCACCCGCCCGACCTGGCGTGAGCTGCCGTTGAGCACGCGCGACGCCGTCGCGAGCGATACCCCGGCATGCCGTGCGACGTCCTCAAGTGTGACCACACGACCTCCCACGACGAGGAAAGCGGTTTCCAGTATGGCAAGGCGATCCGCGCACCCCCCGATCCGGGCACTGGTTACTGGCCAGTAGCATTGGCTTCGGAAGCTGCCGAGCAGTAGGAGCGAATCCCCGTGCCCGCATCCCGTGAAGTCGTCTTCGTCGACGGCGTTCGGACGCCTTTCGGCAAATCGGGCCCCAAGGGCCTGTACGCCGAGACCCGCGCCGACGATCTGGTCGTCCGTGTCATCCGTGAGCTGATGCGGCGCAATCCGAACCTCCCGCCCGACCGGGTGGACGAGGTCGCGATCGCGGCCACCACGCAGATCGGCGACCAGGGCCTGACCATCGGCCGGTCGGCGGCCGTGCTCGCCGGGCTGCCCAAGTCGGTGCCCGGTTACGCCATCGACCGCATGTGCGCCGGCGCGATGACCGCCGTCACCAGCGTCGCGGGGGGCATCTCCTTCGGCGCCTACGACGTGGCCATCGCCGGCGGAGTCGAGCACATGGGCCGCCACCCGATGGGCGAGGGCGTCGACCCCAACCCCCGGTTCCTGTCCGAGCAGCTCGTGGACGGCTCGGCCCTGATCATGGGAATGACGGCGGAGAACCTGCACGACCGGTACCCCTCCATCACCAAGGACCGCGCCGACGCGTTCGCCGTGGCGTCGCAGGAGAAGGTCGCCAAGGCGTACGCCGACGGCAGGATCCAGCCCGACCTGGTGCCGACGGCGACGCGCAAGGCCGCCGAGGGCTGGGGACTGGCCACCGTCGACGAGGCGCCCCGCCCGGGCACCACGCTCGAGGGACTGAGCGCGCTGAAGACCCCGTTCCGCGCGCACGGCCGGGTCACCGCGGGCAACGCCTCCGGCATCAACGACGGCGCGACGGGCTGCATCGTCGCCGCCGAGGAGGTCGCCCGGGAGCTGGGCCTGACCCCGAAGATGCGCCTGGTCTCCTACGCGTTCGCCGGTGTGGACCCCGAGGTCATGGGCGTGGGCCCCATCCCCTCCACCGAGCGGGCGCTGCGCCTGGCCGGGCTGTCCATCGATGACATCGGCCTGTTCGAGATCAACGAGGCGTTCGCCGTCCAGGTGCTCGCCTTCCTGGAGCACTTCGGCATCGCCGACGACGACCCCCGTGTGAACCCGTACGGCGGCGCGATCGCGTTCGGCCACCCCCTCGCCTCCTCGGGCGTGCGGCTGATGACGCAGCTGGCACGGGAGTTCGCCGAGCACCCGGACGTCAGGTACGGCATCACGACGATGTGCGTCGGCATGGGCATGGGCGGCACGGTCATCTGGGAGAACCTGGCATGAGCAACGTCGAGAACTGGAAGTCCCTCCTCGCGGGGAAGAACGCCGACGAGGTCGTCACCAAGGCCGTCGTGCGCGACGTCGACCTGCCGTACGGCGCGGGCACCATGGCCCTGATCACGCTGGACAACGGCTTCGACCACACCAAGCCCAACACCTTCGGCCCGCAGGGACTGCTCGCGCTCGACGAGGCCCTGGACGGCGTCGCGGCCCGGACCGACGTCGTGGCCGTGGGCGTCGTCGGCAAGCCGTTCATCTTCGCTGTCGGGGCCGACCTCACCGGGGTCGCCTCGGTGACCTCGCGCGAGGAGGCCAAGGCCATCGGCGCGCTCGGCCACCACGTTTTCCGCCGTTTCGGCGAGCTGGGCGTGCCCTCGTTCGCCTTCGTGAACGGCGCGGCGATGGGCGGCGGCCTGGAGATCGCGCTGCACTGCGTCTACCGGACGATCTCCTCCGGAGTCCCGGCCGTCGCGCTCCCCGAGTGTTTCCTCGGCCTGGTGCCCGGGTGGGGCGGCACCCAGTTGCTCCCCCGCCTGATCGGCCCCGAGAAGGCCCTCAAGCTGATCATCGAGAACCCGCTTTCCCAGAACCGCATGATCAAGGGACGGGACGCGTTCGAACTGGGCATCGCCGACGCGATGTTCGAGCCGGCGGACTTCCTGGAGGAGTCACTGCGCTGGGCCGCCCAGGTGCTGCGCGGCGAGGCGACCGTGGAGCGGGTCTCCCACACCGACGCCGACTGGACGCCCGTCATCGACCAGGCGCGCACGCTCGTCGACCTCAAGTTGCGCGGCGCCTCCCCCGCGCCTTACCGGGCGCTCGACCTCGTGGCCCTGGCCCGTACGGCGTCGCGGGACGAGGGCTTCGCCGCCGAGGACGAGGCCCTGGCCGACCTCCTGATGGGCGACGAGCTGCGGGCCGGGCTGTACGCCTTCGACCTGGTGCAGCGCCGGGCCAAGCGGCCGGCGGGCGCCCCCGACAAGGCGCTCGCGCGCAAGGTCACCAAGGTCGGCGTCGTGGGGGCCGGGCTGATGGCCTCCCAGCTCGCGCTGCTGTTCGCGCGCCGGCTCGAGGTGCCGGTCGTGCTGACCGACCTCGACCAGGACCGCCTCGACAAGGGCGTCGGCTACGTGCACGCCGAGATCGGCAAGCTGCAGGCCAAGGGCCGGATCTCGGGCGACCAGGCCAACCGGCTGAAGGCCCTGGTCACCGGTTCGCTCACCAAGGACGCGTTCGCGGACGCCGACTTCGTCATCGAGGCCGTCTTCGAGGACCTCAAGGTCAAGCAGCAGGTCTTCGCCGAGGTCGAGGCGGTCGTCTCCGAGACGTGCGTGCTCGCCACCAACACCTCCTCGTTGTCGATCACGGAGATGGCCGCCGGGCTGCGTCACCCTGAGCGCGTGGTCGGCTTCCACTTCTTCAACCCGGTCGCCGTGCTGCCGCTGCTCGAGATCGTGCGCGGCGCGGCCACCGACGACGCGACGCTGGCGACGGCCTTCTCCGTCGGCAAGTCGCTCAAGAAGTCGTCGGTGCTGGTCAAGGACGCCCCGGCGTTCGTCGTCAACCGGCTGCTGACCCGCTTCATGGGCGAGGTGATCGCCGCCGTCGACGAGGGCACCCCCCTCGAGACGGCCGACCACGCGCTCGACGGCCTCGGCCTGCCGATGACGCCGTTCGCCCTGCTGCAGCTCGTCGGCCCCGCCGTCGCCCTGCACGTCGCGGAGACCATGCACGCGGCCTTCCCCGACCGTTACGGCGTGTCGGAGAACCTGGCCAAGCTGGTCGCGGCGGGCAGGCCGGGCCTCTACGGAGCCGACTTCCAGATCGATCCGCAGGCCCGGGCGCTGTTCGAGGGTGGTTCCCAGCCGTCGACCGGCGAGCAGGTGCGCCTGCGGGCGCTGCGGGCACTGGCGCAGGAGATCCGGCTCATGCTGGACGAGGGCGTCGTCTCGGCGGCCGAGGACATCGACCTGTGCATGATCCTCGGCGCCGGCTGGCCGTTCCACACCGGCGGCGTCACGCCGTACCTGGACAGGACCGGCGTCTCCGAGGAGGTCACCGGCGGCCGGTTCCTGGCCCCCGGAGTCGCCTCGGTCCCCACGGCCTGACCGGCCGGACCTTCACCCGGTGCCGCGGCTCATCGGCCGCGGCACTAGGTGCGGTCGTCCTCCTCCGAGTCGGCCAGATGCCGCTCGGCGAGCCGGGCGAGTTCGACTCTGGACGCGATGCCGAGCTTGCTGAAGACATGGCGGAGGTGAGTGGACACCGTGTGGGGCGAGAGGAACATCTGCGCGGCCGCATGTCGGTTGGTCAACCCTTTGGCGACCAGAGCGGCGACGGCCCGTTCGGTGTCGGTCAGGCTGGCCCAGCCGGTGGCCGGGCGCTCGGTACGAGCCCAGTGCCGATGGCGGACGCCCAGCTTCCGCAGCCGAGCCCTGACCCGGGCCACGTCACGTAGCGCTCCGATCCTCTCGTAGCCGTCGAGCGCCTCTTCGAAGCTGCCGACGGCGGTCCGATCACCTGATCGGCCGGTGTCCTCGAGTAGGAGGACACCGAGATCTTCGGCGGCCGAGGCCCGGCCCCACGGGTCCGGATGATCGGTGACGGCGACGGCCAGGGCGGCGGCGTCCTTGTGAAGCACACCCCGAGCATGGGCGGCCGCGGCGGCAAGCACAGGGAAGCCCGGATTGTTCCGCGCCAGCTCCTCCGCTGTGCCGACGACGTGCTCCGCGTACCGCCGCTCCCCCGTAGCCAGTGCGAGCCTGGTCATCCAGGCGGCCGCGGTGGCCTCGACGAGAAGCGTCCAGCGCCTTTCCCGCGCATCGGTGTAGGCGACGCGGAACACGTCCAGCGCCCGGTCTGGATCTCCTGTGGCATCCACGACCACTGCCCGCGCCCATCTCCCCCACGCACCGCCGTACATCATTCCCCGCGCGCCGCGCTCGGAGCGGTAACGGTCGATGCACTGGACGGCCGAGTCGAGGTCACCGCGCCGGACGAAGACGATCGCGAGCACGCAGAGTCCCACGAGATCGAATACGTGTGCGCCCAGCTCCTCGTCGATCATCAGCCCGGTCTCGGCCTCGGCCACGGCGTCGTCGAGCCGGCCTTCGGCCAGCCTCAGGCAGCTGCGGAAGAACGCGGGTTGTGCGGCCTGAACGGTCTGCCCAAGCATCTCGATCTCCTCGGCGAGGGCCTGGATGGACAGCTCGGCCTCCTCGAGTCGCCGCACGAACTTGTAGTTCATGCTCAGCAGCATGCGGGGGAACGGGCGTTCGATGGCCTCGACCGAGCCCGTGCTCGCGATCCGCACCGCCTCCTGAAGGTGGCGGAACGAGTCGGCGACCTTCCCGTCGACCATGGCGAACTGGCCGAGCAGCATGTGCGCGCCGACCAACGCGGTGTCGTCGCGGTACTCCCGATCGGCCAGAACGGCTTCCGCGCGCTCGCGCCCCTTCCAGAAGTCGCGCAGTGACATCAGTCCCCAGAAGAGGGCCGACTCGGCGAAGCCCCTGAGATCGTCGGAGACATCAGGCCGGGCGAGCACGCCTTCGGCTTCGGCGACCGCGTCGCCGGGCCGGCCGCTCAGTACCAGTGCGTACGCCAGCGCGCATCGCAGGCGCAGGGCGGCACCGGGCGGAGCCGTACCCAGCGTTTCGCGGGCGAGCCGGGTCGCCTCCGCCACCTGCCCGGTCATCGTCAGGGCGTCCACCGCGGTCGCGACCCGGTCGAAGCGGCCGGGGTCGGTGGGATCGCTGATCTCGATCGCCCGCATGGCCAGGTCGAGCGCGGTTTGCGGGGAGGTCGTGAGCACTTCGCGCGCCGCACGGTCCAAGCCGAGGAGGGCGCGGGCGTCACCGGGCAGGGCGCTCTTGATGAGATGCGGGGCGGCCGGTACGGCGGAGCCGCGGCTGTCGAGCAGCGTCAGCCCCGCCTCCCTGTGGAGCGCCAGCCGGACCGGTGAGGCCAGTGTCTCCAGCACGGCGTGCCGCAGCAGTTCGTGCCGGAAGGCCAGCCGGTCGACGCCAGCCACCAGGATGCCCGCCGTCATCGCCTCGTCCAGCATCCAGATCAGCTCACTGGTCGGTTTGCCGAGCATCGCGGCCAGATCGCCCACGGAGATCGCCTGGCCCAGGATCCCGGCCACCTGCACCAGGTTGCGGGTCGCCGGGGAGAGGTCGTCGATGCGCTTACGTGTGATCGTCTGGACCCACGGCTGCTGTTCCGATGTCAGTCGCACGTGACCGTCGGCCGTCTCGACCAGGCCCTCCGCGGTGAGCTTGCCGAGCGTCTCGACGAGCAGGAAGGGGTTCCCCTCCGCCAGCGCCGCCAAGGCGAGCACATCGGGCCCGGGCGCGGCGCCCAGGACGTCCGTGGCGACCTCCGTCACCGCTTGCTCGTCCAGCGCCTCGAGCATGCTCCGGTCGGCGCCGTCCCGCTCCAGGCCGCCATACAGTCGGTCCAGAGGGGAGACGGGACCGCCGTCCGTCGTGCGCGCCAACATCCACACGAGCGGGTACGAGCTGAGATCCCGCACCATCGACCGGATCGCCAGCAGGGTCAGCGGATCGGCCCACTGCAGCTCGTCGAGGGTGAGCAGTGCCGCCCTCCGCGCCACCAGCCTCTCCAACGGCTCGCACACCTCACGCACCAGCATGAGCCGCATGTCCGCAGAAGACGGGGCGTTCATGCGCCCAGCGGCCAACCGGCCGCCGTGAATCTCCTCGACCGCAGATTTCAGGGGGGCCAGCGGAGCCAGCTCCAGCTCGTCCGCGGCGCCCCGGCCGACCTGGAACCTCGCCGACGCCGCGACGTCAGCGGCCTTCTTGAGCAGGCAGGTCTTGCCCATCCCCGCCCGGCCCTCGATCAGCACCACGCCGCCCCGGCCTTCTCGGGCCGCCCGCAACGCCCTCGCCACAAGGTCCCACTCCCGCGCACGGCCACGCCAGCCCGGCCATGACGACCGTCCGGAGTCCGGCCCGCCCGCGGCCGCCCGTTCCTGCGAAGAAGCGCCCGCCACAACCCCGAGCTTACGGCTCGCGTGACTTCGCACAGGCTGCCGACCTCGCCGTGGCCTATGCGTATGCGGTATGCAATATCGCCCATACATGCGATGTGCGGACCGATACGCGGGGTCACGATACGCAGAGCCCCATCCATACGAGGCCGCAGGAGTGTTCGGCGCGGGCGGCCACCATTAGGCGAGGAGGTCTCCGTGCGCGAGACGCCGCTGTCCGCCCCTTTCGCGCGACCGTTCCTACGGTCCATCCGTTCTCGCACGGCCCTGCTGGCCACTGCGTTGATCGTGCTCCTCATGGTGCCCGCGTGTGCGCAGAGGGAGGCCCTGGCGCGTCAGGCCGAGATTCAGGCCACATGGGCGGCCGTCCAGCGGCAGGCCATCCTGACCGTGTCCGCGATCCAGTTCGGCCATCTGACGAGTCCCGTGAAACCGCAGGTACCCGGTGTGGACCTGGTCCAGGTCGTCGGCCTGAGCCACCGCGTACTCGCCTCCACGACCGCCGCTCACGGGCTCGCGCCGCTGACCGACGTGTGGCCGTCGGTGCTTCATCCGCAGCAGGCCGTCCACAGCTGTTCGCGCCGGCGTCTCGGGTGCCTGTTAATCGCGGCCATCAGGGTCCGTCCTGACCAGGGCTCCGCCGTCGTCTACGCCGCCCGGCACGTGCCGGTCGGAGACCCCGTCGCGAACCGCCGGCTCCTGATCGTCGTCGAGGCGGCCGCGCTGATCCTGGCGGCCGCCTGGACGATCTGGAGGGTCGCCGGTCGCCTCCTGTCCCCGATCGAGGCCATCAGCACGCAGTTGGCCACGGTCACCATCGACAACCTCGGCCGCCGTCTCCCCGAACCGTCCGGGACGACGGAGATCGCACTGCTCACCAGGACGATCAACAGCACTCTCGTCCGGCTCGCGGAGGCGGACGAGCGCGCCGGACAGGCGCTGGCCCGGCAGCGCCGGTTCACCGGCGACGCCTCGCACGAACTGCGCACGCCCCTCGCCGGATTGCGCGTCCTCCTGGAGGAGGCGCGGCTGCATCCCGGCCAGACGGAGCCGCCCCTGGTGATCCGCGATGCTCTGAGTGCCGTGGACAGGCTCGAGGCGATCACCACTGACCTGCTCCTGCTGGCGGGCACGGATGCCGGAACGCCGCCCGAGCGCGAACCGGTCGACCTGTCCGGATTGGTCGAGGAGGAGACTTCCCGGCGCTCGGACCGCCTTCCGGTGCGGCTTCGGCTCGAGACCGGGGCAACCGTCAAGGCCTGCCGAATTCAGATGGGCCGCGTGTTGACCAATCTGCTGGACAACGCCCAGCGGCACGCGGCCCACGTCGTGCAGGTGGAGGTGCGCCGCGAGGGCTCCGTCGCCCTGCTCGTGGTCTCCGACGACGGGACGGGGATCGCCGACGCCGACAGGGAACGGATTTTCGAACGGTTCGTCCGGCTGGACGCCGCGCGCAGCCGCGACCAGGGAGGCAGCGGTCTCGGCCTCGCGATCGCCCGCGACATCGCCCATGCCCACCAGGGAACCCTGACGGCCGGATGTTCGGATATGGGCGGCGCCCGGTTCGTGATGAGGATCCCGCTAGCGGAGTACTGATCACGCCGATTCCCCCGCCGGCGGCCTTCCCGGTAACCTCACCGGGACAGATCGGGAGGATCGCCGCGTGACGGAGTTGCTGCTGGGGCTCAGCCTCGGGCTGGGCGCCGGAGTCACTCCGGGCGCGCTGCTGAGCCTCGTGATCGCCGCCAGCCTGCGCGGCGGCTTCCGGTCCGGAGTGCGCTTGGCCTGCGTACCGCTGCTGTCCGACTTTCCCGTCGTGGTGCTCTCCCTGACCGTCGTCGGCGCGATGCCGGGGACGTTCGTCCGTGTGTTGTCCGTCGTCGGCGGGCTCTACGTCGTCTACCTGGGCGTCTCGACCATCCGCGAATCCCGTACGGCGGAGCCCCCGCGGCCCGGCGAGGCGGAGCCCTCCTCGGTGCGGCAGGTCCTGAACGCGGTCGTGGTGAACCTCCTCAACCCTCATCCCTGGCTCTTCTGGATCGCCGTCGGCGCACCCGCCTTCGACGCCGCGTGGGAGCACTCGCCCGCGTCGGCCCTGGCCTTCGTGGGCGGCTTCTACCTGGTCCTGTGCGGCTCCAAGGTGGCCCTCGCCTGGGCCGTGGGGGCCGGCAGGCATCGCCTCGGTCTCAGGGGCTACCGGCTGCTGCTGGGCGGCAGCGGGCTCCTGCTGACCGTCGCGGGCGCCGTCCTCAGTTTTCGAGGACTGGCTCCTCAGTGACCGACACCCGGCTGCGGCGCCGGCCGTACCCGAAGTAGACACCGGCGCCGATCACCATCCACACGAGGAACCTGAGCCAGGTCTCGACCGGCAGGTTCAGCATCAGGTAGACGCACGCGAGCACCGACATGACCGGCACGACCGGCACCCAGGGGGTACGGAAGGCCCGGGGCAGCTCAGGTCGCGTGCGCCTGAGGATGATCACCGCGATCGAGACCACGACGAACGCGAACAGCGTGCCGATGTTGACCAGTTCGGCGATCGCGGCGAGCGGGATGAACGCCGCGAGGATCGCCGTCATCACCCCGATGACGATCGTGATCCGGTACGGCGTGCGGAACCGGGGGTGGACGCGGGCGAGGGTCCGCGGCAGCAGGTTGTCCCGGCACATCGCGAACAGCACCCGGCTCTGCCCCAGCATGAGGATCATCACGACCGTGGTCAGTCCCGCGATGCCGCCGACGCTGATGAGCGTGGCCAGCCACGGCGCTCCCACCGCCCTGAAGGCGTCGGCGAGCGGCGCCGACACGCTCAGCGAGGAGTAGTGCTGCATGCCGACCACGACGAGGGAGACCGCGACGTAGAGGATCGTGCAGACGGCCAGCGAGACGATGATGCCGATGGGGAGGTCGCGCTGGGGGCGGCGGGTCTCCTCCGCCGCCGTGGCGACCACGTCGAATCCGATGTAGGCGAAGAAGACGAGCGCCGCACCTGTGAAGATCCCGAAGACGCCGAAGACCACGGGCTGCACGCCGAACAACACCTGGATGAGCGGCGCGGCGAGCCCGCCCCTGCCGTCGACCTCGTGGGACGGCGGGACGAACGGCTGGTAGTTGGCGCCCTTCACGTAGAACAGCCCCGCGACGATGACGAGCAGGACGACCGCCATCTTGATCGCCACCATGGTCGCGTTGAAGCGCGCCGAGAGCTTGATCCCGGCGACCAGGACGGCCGTCAGTGCCAGCACGATCAGCGCCGCGGGCACGTTGACGACAGCGGTGTCGCCGGCCAGGGAGGCGGGCAGGTCGATCCCGAAGTTCTTCAGCAGCGACGTGAGGTATCCCGACCAGCCGGATGCGACGACGGCGGCGCCGAGGGCCATCTCGAGCATGAGGTCCCAGCCGATGATCCACGCAGGGAGCTCACCGATCGTCGCGTAGGCGAAGGTGTAGGCCGAACCCGCGACGGGGACGGTGGACGCGAACTCGGCGTAGCAGAGCGCCGCCAGCCCGCAGGCGATCCCGGCGACGACGAACGACAACGCGACGGCGGGGCCGGCCGTGTTGCGCGCCGCCACGCCGGTCAGCACGAAGATCCCTGTGCCGACGATGACGCCGATCCCGAACACCGTCAGATCGAGCGCGTTGAGGCTCCGCTTCAGGCGGTGTTCCCCGCCCTCGGCGTCCCGGATCGACTGCTCAACCGTCTTGGTACGGAACACGCTCATCCGCAGGCTCCTCATCGTGCCGATGACCTGCAGACTTCCCGTAATCGCCGGGGTTACGCACGGTCACCGTCAGCGGGCCCCGTCCCGGCGAACCGGTCCGGGGCCGCCGGATCACGTGGGGATCACTACACCTGGCGCGCGGGATGCCGTTCCAGCACGGGCGAGCGCTTGGCGACCGCCTCGGTGATCTCGCGGGCGAGGTCCTGCCCGGTGAGACCGATTTCGGTGAGGATCTTCTGGCGCTTGGCGTGGTCGAGGAAGCGCTGGGGGATCCCGTACGTCCGCACCGGCACGTCCACGTCGGCGTCGCGCAGCATGCGGGCGACGGCGTCGCCCACGCCTCCGGACCGCCCGCCGTCCTCGACGACCACGACCAGCTTGTGCGCCGCCGCCGCGAGCACCAGGGCCTCGTCCAGCGGCTTGGCCCAGCGGGGGTCCACCACCGTGGCGGAGATCCCCTGGGCGTCCAGCAGGGTCGCCGCGTCCATGCAGATGTCGGCCATGGGGCCGACGGCGACCAGCAGGACGTCGGGGTCGCCCGCCCGCAGCACGTCCATCCCGCCGAGGTGGCCGACGGCCTCGATCTCCCGGGGCAGCGCCCCCTTGGGGAAGCGGACGACCGAGGGGCCGTCCTCGATGCCGACCGACTCGGCGAGCAGCTCGCGCAGCCGTACGGCGTCGCGCGGCACGGCAATGGACAGGCCGGGGATCACCTGGAGCATCGACAGGTCCCACATGCCGTTGTGGCTAGGCCCGTCGTCGCCGGTGACGCCCGCACGGTCGAGCACGACCGTGACGGGGAGCCGGTGCAGGGCGACGTCCATCAGCAGCTGGTCGAAGGCCCGGTTGAGGAAGGTCGCGTAGATCGCCACCACGGGGTGCAGGCCGCCGAGGGCGAGACCGGCGGCGCTGGTCAGCGCGTGCTGCTCCGCGATGCCCACGTCGTAGATCCGCTGGGGGTAGGCGTCCGCGAAGGCGGCGAGCCCGACCGGGTGGAGCATGGCCGCGGTGATCGCGACGACGTCCTCCCGCTGCGCGCCGATCTTCACCATCTCCTCGCTGAACACGTTGGTCCAGCTGTGCGGCCGCGGCCGCTCCTCGCCCGTCTCGACGTCGAAGGGCGCCGGGCTGTGGAAGCAGTCCTCGTCGTGGTTCTCCGCGTGCGCGTAGCCGTGGCCCTTGTGCGTGAGCACGTGCACGATGACGGGC
Source organism: Planotetraspora phitsanulokensis (assembly GCF_016863295.1). GTDB lineage: Bacteria > Actinomycetota > Actinomycetes > Streptosporangiales > Streptosporangiaceae > Planotetraspora > Planotetraspora phitsanulokensis. Next base: position 209,442 of record NZ_BOOP01000013.1, on the reverse strand, counting down.
CCGCGGTAGGCCCTCGCCCGGCGCAGCGCCGCCTCGACCGCCGGCTCGTCGTGGCCGTCGATCGGGCCGACGTACTTCAGTCCCAGGTCCTCGAACATGACCTGCGGGGCGAAGATGTCCTTCAGCCCCTTCTTCACGCCGTGCAGAGTCTCGTACAGGGGCGCGCCGACGACGGGCACCCGGCCGAGGTTGTTCTTCACGAGCTCCAGCGCCTGCTCGTACCGCTGGGTCATCCGCAGCGTCGACAGGTGGGAGGCGAGGCCGCCGATCGTCGGGGAGTAGGAGCGCCCGTTGTCGTTGACCACGACGATCAGGGGCAGGTCCTTGCGCGCCGCGATGTTGTTCAGCGCCTCCCAGGCCATGCCGCCCGTCAGCGCGCCGTCGCCGATCACGGCGATCGCGGTGCGGTCGGTCTCGCCGCGGAGGGCGAACGCCTTGGCCAGGCCGTCGGCGTAGGACAGCGCGGTGGAGGCGTGCGAGTTCTCGATGACGTCGTGCTCGGACTCCGCCTGGCTGGGGTAGCCCGACAGGCCGCCCTCCTGGCGCAGCGTGCCGAAGTCGCCCGCGCGGCCGGTCAGCATCTTGTGCACGTACGACTGGTGGCCGGTGTCGAACAGGATCCGGTCCCGCGGCGAGTCGAAGACGCGGTGCAGGGCGATGGTCAGCTCCACCACGCCGAGGTTGGGGCCGAGGTGGCCCCCTGTGCGGGCGACGGTGGAGATCAGCAGATCCCGGATCTCGGCGGCGAGCTCCGGCAGATCGCCGGAGGCCAGCTTCTTCAGATCGAGCGGGTCCTTAATCGTCTCCAGAATCCCCACCGAGTCATCCCTTTCGCTCGTCTTCGAACAGACCAGAGTGTAGTTCGCGAGAGCGTGTCTCCTTCTAGGAACCGCACTGAACCTTCACACCCCGCGAGGGAATTCTCGTTAATTGTGCTTTACCGCGCATTCACCTCGACACCTGGGGTCCCCGTTCGCGTCCGGCGCTTCTCTATGGGGTGGGATGCCCATTCGAGCTTCGTCTTAGGCTTTCGCCGGGTGCGTGCCGGTCTGTGAGCCAGGTCACGCGGATCCGCGCCGGATCACCCTGTATGACGGGACAGGACGTCGAGAGGATCCGCGAGCACCTGGCCGAAGGCCAGCTCGGCGGCCCCCAGCAGGGGCGCGTCGTCCCCCAGGCCCGACGTGCGCAGACGGAGGTTCTCCCGCGACGCTCCCAGGGTCCCGAGGTTGATCTGGCTGCGCACCTGGGCCGCGGATCCCAGGTACATCTCCCTGAGCGTACCCCCGAAGATCACCATCTCCGGGTTGAAGATGTTGACCAGGTTCGAGACGCCGAGGCCGAGCCAGTTCCCGACCCCGTGAAGGGCCTCCTGGGCGACCACGTCGCCCCGGTCGGCGGCGTCGACCACGGAACGCACGCTGTCGCGGCCGACCGCGTCGCTGCCGTTGCGCCCGGCGTGCTCCATCAGCGCCCGCTCCCCCACCTCGGCCTCGAGGCAGCCGCGGGACCCGCAGCCGCACGGCCGGCCGCCGGGGTTGACGATCATGTGGCCGACCTCGCCGCCGTAGCCGGCGAACCCTCCGAGGAGCTGGCCGTTCACCACGATGCCGCCGCCGATTCCCACGTCGCCGTGCAGGTACACGAGGTCGCGGCAGCCCTGGCCGATCCCCCGCGTGTGCTCGGCGAGCGCGCCGAGGTTGGCGTCGTTGCCGACGTTCACCGGCAGCCCGAGCGCGAGCTTCCCGGAGAGCTCCTCGCCGAACGGCGTCTCCTCCATGCCGATGTTCGGCCCGATCCTGACGACCCCGTCCGACTTCCGCACGGCGCCGCAGATCGCCGCCGCCGCCCCGACGCAGACGGTGTCGGGGCGGGTCTTGCGGAGCATCTGCCGGGCGAACCCCGCCAGGATGCCGACGACCTGGGCCATGTCGAACGACCCGCGCTGCCGCACGGCCACCCGGCGGTCCAGGATCACTCCGCCGAGGCCGACCCGGGCCGCGGCGAGCCGATCCACGCCGACGTCGAACGCCAGCACGTAGACCCGCGCCGACTCCGGCCGCACGACCAGCGACGGACGGCCCGCCTTGCCGGTGTCCTTCGGGAGCTCTTCCCTGACCAGGCCCGCGGCCGTCAGATCGGCCGTCAGCGCCATGATGGTGCTGCGGTTCAGCCCCATCAGGCTGGTCAGCTCCGCCCGGGAGGTGGGCCCTCCCAGGTGGACGTGGCGGAGCAGTGTGCCGAGGTTGTGCTTGCGGATCTCCTCCTGTGAGGGACCTGCGCGCATCATCTGGACAGCCTCGGTTCTCCTTGTGGGTCAGGGATCGGTGATCACCCTACGGGGAGATCACCCTGTCGCTTTCGGTGGGTCATCGCCGGCCGGTCGAGGCCGCCCGCCTCCTGGACAGGGCGTCCACGCCAGCGGCGAGCAGCAGCACCGAGCCGGTGACGACGTACTTCACCCCCGCGCTGTAGCCCATCAGGCCCATGCCGTTCTGGATGACGGCCACGACGGCGCCGCCGAGAACCGCGTCGAGGGCTCGCCCCTTGCCGCCGAAGAGGCTGGTGCCGCCGATGACGGCCGCGCCCACCGCGAACAGGAGCACGTCGCTGCCGCCCGTGTTCGGGTCGACCGAGTTGGCGCGGGACGCCGCGATGACGCCGCCGATCGACGCCATGAACGAACAGATCACGAACGCGGAGATGCGGATGCGGTCCACGTTGATGCCGGCGCGGCGCGAGGCCTCGGCGTTGCCGCCGACGGCGTAGATGTGCCGGCCGTACGCCGTGCGGCGCAGGACGAACGTCCACACGATCAGCAGCACCACGATGATCGGGACCACGATCGGCACGCCCTTGAGCGACACGATCAGGGCGTTGCGGCTGCGCTCCAGGTTGAGCACGTAGATGGCCACGCCGCTGATGACGGCGAGGGACAGGACGCGGAAGGCGATGAGCGTGAGCGGGTCGGCCGCCAGCCCGCGGCCGATGCGGCGCCGGGCCCGGAAGAGCTGGATGCCCGCGTAGACGACCACGCCGACGACCAGCACGATCCAGCTGACGATCGGCGGCACGTTCTTGTTGGCGATCGCGAGGATCGTGGTGTCCCTGATCGAGATGTTCGTGCCGCCCTTGACCAGGAGCAGCAGGACGCCCTGGAAGCCGAGGAAGGCCGCCAGCGTCACGACGAACGACGGGATGCCCAGCTTGGCGACCAGTGATCCCAGGACCAGGCCGATGACGACGCCGGTCGCCATCGCGGCCACCACCGCCACGTACCAGGGGTAGCCCTGGTTGGTCAGGGACACGGCGAGGACGGCGGCGCACACGCCGCTGGCGTAGCCCGCCGACAGGTCGATCTCGCCGAGGAGCAGGACGAAGATGAGGCCCATCGCGATGACCACGACGGCCGCGCCCTGGGTGAACAGGTTCGCGAAGTTCCCCGGCGTCAGGAAGGCCGGGCGGAGGATCGAGAAGATCACGCACAGCACGATGAGGCCGAAGACCGCGGGCAGCGCGCCGAGCTCGCCGCCCCGCACCCGGTCGATGTAGCCCTTGGCGTAGCCGGCGATCGAGGCGTCGTTCCTGCGCTGCTGCTCCGGGAGCGTTTCCGTGGTCATGCTGCCGCTCCGTTGCCGTTCTTGATGCCGAGCTCACCGCTGCGCCCGGCCGTGATGAGTTCCACGACCTGCGAGTGGGTGACCTCGGAGGTCTTGACCTGGGCGGCCATCCGTCCCAGGTAGAGGGCCGCGACCCGGTCGGACACGGCGAAGACGTCGTTCATGTTGTGCGAGATGAGCACGACGGCGAGACCGTTGTCCGCGAGGCGGCGGACCAGCTCCAGCACCTGGGCGGTCTGCGCGACGCCGAGGGCGGCGGTCGGCTCGTCGAGGATGACGACCTTGCTGTTCCACAGGACGGCCTTGGCGATCGCCACGGTCTGGCGCTGGCCTCCGGAGAGGCTGGACACGTACTGACGCAGCGAGGTCACCGTGCGGACCGACAGGCCCTCGAGGGTCTTGGCGGCCATCTCCTCCATCGTGGCCTCGTCCAGCACCAGGCCGCTCTTGCGCTCACGGCCGAGGAACATGTTCTGGACGATGTCGAGGTTGTCGCACAGCGCGAGATCCTGGTAGACGATCTCGACGCCCAGAGCCGCGGCGTCCCGGGGCCCGCTCACGTGGACCTTCTCGCCCTCGAAGAAGTATTCGCCGGTGTCGATGGGGTGGATCCCACCGATGCACTTCACCAGCGTGGACTTGCCGGCGCCGTTGTCGCCGACCAGTGCTGTCACCTCTCCTGAGTAAGCCGAGAAGGCGACATCATGAAGGACCTGCACGGCACCGAAGCTCTTGTTGATGCCGCGCAGTTCCAGGACCGGTCCCTGGGACACGATGGATGACTCCGTACTTCAAGGGGCCGGTACGGCTGCCGCCGTACCGGCCCGATCGAGTGGAACTCAGCTGACGCCGGCCTCGGTGCACTTGGCGGCGAAGTCGCCCGTGCACAGCTCGTCCTTGGTCACGTAGCCGTCGGTGACGACGTCCTTGACGTTGTCGAAGTAGATCGCCTGCGGGTCGAGCAGGACCGAGGGGACGTCACGGTTCGACTCCGGGTCCTTGACCGTGGCGGGAGCGGCCGGCTTCTCACCCTTGGCCAGGGCGATGGCCAGCTGCGAGGCCGCGTCGGCCTCCTTCTTGATCGCCTTGTAGACCGTCATGCACTGGTCGCCGGCGAGGATGTTCTGCAGACCCTGGACGGTCGCGTCCTGGCCGGTGACCGGGACCTTGCCGTTCAGCTTCTCCTTCTTCAGCACCGCGATGGCCGCGTTGCCGAGGCCGTCGTTGGCGGCGAGAACACCGGCGATCTTGGGCTGCTGGGTCAGCTGCTGCTCGAAGATGGTGCCGGCCTGCGCGTTGTCCCAGTCCGGAACCGAGTCGTCCGGGCCCTTGACGTACTCGCCGGAGTCGTACTTGGGCTTGAGGACCGAGTCGTAGCCGTTCTTGAACAGCGTGGCGTTGTTGTCGGTCGGCGAGCCGTTCAGCTCGGCGATGATCGGCTTCTCCACCTTGTCGTCGGTGAGGCACTTCACCAGGCCCTCACCCTGCAGCTGGCCGACCTTCTCGTTGTCGAACGACACGTAGTAGGAGGCGCTGCCGCCGAGGGTCAGGCGGTCGTAGTCGATCGTGGCGACACCCTGCGACTGGGCCTTGTCGAGCACGGCCTTGCCGGTGCCGCTGTCCAGGTTGACGATCACCAGGACCTTGGCGCCGTTGGTGATCATCTGGTCGGCGATCGTCTGGAACGCCGTCTTGTCGCCCTGGGCGTTCTGGATGTCCGACTCCACGCCCGCCGCGTCGAAGGCCTCCTTGAGGTACTTCCGGTCAGCGGTCTCCCACCGGGCCGACGACTTGCTGTCGGGGAGGATGACGCCGATCTTGCCGACCGAGGCGCCGGACGCCGCCGGCGCCCCGCTCGCCGTGGCCGAGGTGCCACCGTCGTCGCCCCCGCAGGCGGTGAGACCAAGAGAGAGCGCCGCGACTGTGGCGCCGATGGTGAGGATCCCCTTGCGCATTGGCCTGGGTCCTTTCTGGCTGGGGGTCTATGAGGAGGTGCGGCCGGCCACGTGGCGATCCCAGAAGCCGGCACTGAGATTGCTGGTCGGCCGCCCTGTTCGGCAACGCCGGGTCACGGCACTCACCGCTTCAGGGAATGTTGTTTGAGACAACGTAAGACAGAAACAAAGCGGGAGGTAAGACACAGGACGGTAACTTTTGTTGTCCGCGGTAACAATGAAGAAACGAGAATTCGCCGAGCCGTCACCACCTGGCAAGACTCTGGCCGATGAGGGTGCACGCGGACACGGACGCGACCGTGAGCACGGCGACGCGCAGCCTTCCGCCGTCGAGACGCCGCCGCAGGGGGCCCGACACGGCGAACCCGAGGATCATGAACGGGATGAGGGCCGCTCCGGTCCACAGCGCCCGGGCCGGCAACTTTCCGACGACGGCCAGGATGCCCAGCGACTGCAGGGCGCCGAACAGGAAGAACAGCGCGAGAGTGGCCCTGACCTGGGTCCCTCTGGCGCTCTGGTACACCAGTGCCATCGGCGGGCCGCCGATGCCGGTCGCCGTCCCCGTGACCCCGGAGAGGAAGCCGGCCGACGCGATCGTCTTGCCGTTGCGCGGCACGGCCGGCGCGCGGGCCGTCAGCACGACCGCGATCACCACCATCACGCCGACGAGCACGCCCAGCGCGCGGGTGCTCACGTAGACCACGACGACGGCCCCGATGGCGCTGCCGGGCAACCGGCCCAGTACGGCGAAGCCGAGGCCCCTCCAGTCGACTCCGCGCCACTCGACGGCCAGCGTGAACAGCGGCAACGTGGCGTTGACGACCTGGACGGCACCCGGCATGACGTCCGGGTTCGTGATGGCGATCAAGGGAGAGGCCATCAGGCCCAGCCCGAAGCCCACGCCTCCCTGCACGACCGCGCCCACGAACACCGCCACGCCCCCGGCGAGCAGGGGAAAGAGCTCAGACCACATGCCGGGCAACCCTAGCCAGGGCCGAGAACCGCCGGACAACCGGTTATCTCGCCCCTCGAGCACCCTTCGGCCGACAATCACCGACAGTAATCGAAACCCCTTGCGAGAGCGATCGGCCGACTCGTATGGTTGTATCTCGACGACATCGTCATAGACCCATCTGTAGACATCGGCGTAGCCTCTTTCGTATGAGCGGCGAGCAGAAGCACACGACGATCAGGGTCAGCACCGTTACTCGCGACAAGATCGCGCAAATCGCCGAACAGGAAGGAAGACCCATGACCGCAGTGATCGACGATGCCGTCTCCGATTACGAGCACAAGAAGTTCGTCCAGGCATGCGCGGCGGCCGTCGCCCGCACACAGGCGGACCCCGAGGCCTGGGCCGACTATCTCGCCGAAACCGCGATCTTCGACAACGCCGTGGCGGACGGCCTCGAGCCGGAGGACTTCTCCCATCTCACCCCTCAGGAGCACGATGAGAATCGATCAGGGCGACATCTGGCTGACTGACTACGGCCAGACGCTAGGCCGCGAGCAGGCCGGCACACGGCCTGCGGTGATCATGAGCGGCTCAGCGCTCAACGGTGTCCCCCTCGGCCTCGTGGTGACGGCACCCGTCACCACGACGGCGCGTGACTGGCCGTTTCACGTATCGGTCGACACCCTGGAAACAGGTCTGAACAAGCCGAGCTGGGTCATGTTGGAGCAGGTGCGGAGCGTATCCGTGCGCAGGCTCCATCGACGACTGGGGTCGGTGGACGACGCGGCGTTCGACCAGTTGAAAGCCGTTCTTCGGCATCTGCTGCGGAAGTGACAAACGAAGAGCCGCCCGGACGGAGATCCGTCCGGGCGGCTCAGACGCCGTCGAGGTCAGCTCTTGGCGAGCAGCGACCGCAGGACGTACTGCATGATGCCGCCGTGGCGGTAGTAGTCGGCCTCTCCGGGGGTGTCGATCCGGACGACCGCCTGGAACTCGACGTCGCCCGCCTTCACCGTCACGGTCGCCGGCGTGGTCCCGTCGTTCAGTTCCTCGACCCCGGTGATGTCGAAGGTCTCCTCACCGGTCAGGCCCAGCGACGCCGCCGTCTGGCCCTCGGGGAACTGCAGGGGCAGCACGCCCATGCCGATCAGGTTCGACCGGTGGATGCGCTCGTAGGACTCCGCGATGACGGCGCGGACGCCGAGCAGCGCGGTTCCCTTGGCCGCCCAGTCACGCGACGACCCGGAGCCGTACTCCTTGCCCGCCAGGACGACCAGCGGGATGCCGGCGGCCTGGTAGTTGCTCGAGGCGTCGTAGATGAACGCCTGCTCGCCGCCCTTGGTGAAGTCGCGGGTGAAGCCGCCCTCCACACCGTTGAGCAGCAGGTTCTTCAGCCGGATGTTGGCGAAGGTGCCCCGGATCATCACCTCGTGGTTGCCGCGGCGGGAGCCGTAGGAGTTGAAGTCCTTGACCTCGACCCCGTGCTCGCGCAGGTAGCGGCCCGCCGGGGAGTCCGCCTTGATCGAGCCGGCCGGCGAGATGTGGTCGGTCGTGACCGAGTCGCCGAGCAGCGCCATCACCCGCGCGCCGGAGATGTCCGTCACCGGCTCCGGAGAAGCGGGCATCCCGTCGAAGTACGGCGCCTTGCGCACGTAGGTCGAGGACGGGTCCCACTCGAAGGTGTTCCCGGTCGGGATGGGCAGCGACTGCCAGTTCTCGTCGCCCTTGAAGACGTCGGCGTAGTCGCGCAGGAACATGTCCTGCCCGATCGACTCCGACACCACCGACGCGACGTCCTCCGGCGCGGGCCAGATGTCGGCGAGGAACACCGGCTCGCCGTCGGCGCCCGTGCCGAGCGGCTCGTTGTTCAGGTCGATGTCCATCGTGCCGGCCAGCGCGTAGGCGACGACCAGCGGCGGCGAGGCCAAGTAGTTCATCTTGACGTCGGGGTTGATCCGGCCCTCGAAGTTGCGGTTGCCGGACAGGACCGCCGTCACCGCGAGGTCGGACTCCTGGATGGCCGCGGAGATCTCCGGCTCAAGCGGGCCCGAGTTCCCGATGCACGTGGTGCAGCCGTAGCCGACGAGGTTGAACCCCAGCTTGTCGAGGTACGGCGTGAGCCCGGAGCGCTCGAAGTAGCCGGTGACGACCTGCGAGCCGGGAGCCAGGGAGGTCTTCACCCAGGGCTTGCGGGTCAGGCCCTTGTCGACGGCGTTCTTCGCGAGCAACGCCGCGCCCAGCATGACGTACGGGTTGGAGGTGTTGGTGCACGAGGTGATCGCGGCGATGGTGACGACGCCGTGGTCGATCTCGAACGACGTGCCGTCCGACAGCGTGACCGGGGTCGGCCGGTGCGGCCGCTCGCCGTTGAGGTGCGCCGCGTGCGGCACGTCCCCGTTGCCGGAGTGGGAGATCGCCGGAGAGTCCGAGGCGGGGAACGACTCCGCCGAGGCCTCGTCCGCGGGGCCCTGGACGCTGTCGCCAGGGGCGTAGTCCCGCACGGCCGCACGCCACGCGGACTTCGACTCCGACAGGGCGATGCGGTCCTGCGGGCGCTTGGGACCGGCGATCGACGGGACCACGGTGGCCAGGTCGAGCTCGATGTACTCGGAGAAGACCGGCTCGGGCGCTGACGGGTCGAGCCAGAGGCCCTGCTCCTTGGCGTACGCCTCGACGAGCGCGACCTGCTCCGCGGACCGGCCGGTCAGCTTGAGGTAGTCGGTCGTCTGCTCGTCGATCGGGAAGATCGCGCAGGTGGAGCCGAACTCGGGGCTCATGTTGCCGATCGTGGCCCGGTTGGCCAGCGGCACGCTGGAGACGCCCTCGCCGTAGAACTCGACGAACTTGCCGACCACGCCGTGCTTGCGCAGCATCTCGGTGATCGTGAGCACGAGGTCGGTGGCGGTCGCGCCCGCGGGCAGCTTGCCGGTCAGCTTGAAGCCGACCACCCGCGGGATCAGCATCGAGATCGGCTGGCCGAGCATCGCGGCCTCCGCCTCGATGCCTCCGACGCCCCAGCCGAGGACGCCGATGCCGTTCTCCATGGTGGTGTGGGAGTCGGTGCCGACACAGGTGTCGGGGTAGGCCTTGCCGTCCCGGATCATGACCACGCGGGCCAGGTGCTCGATGTTCACCTGGTGGACGATGCCGGTGCCGGGCGGCACGACCTTGAACTCGTCGAAGGCGGTCTGCCCCCAGCGCAGGAACTGGTAGCGCTCGCGGTTGCGCTCGTACTCCCGCTCGACGTTGCGGGCGAAGGAGTCGGGGTGGCCGAAGTAGTCGACGATGACCGAGTGGTCGATGACCATCTCGGCCGGGGCGAGGGGGTTGATCCTCGCCGGGTCGCCTCCCAGGTCGCGCACGGCCTCCCGCATGGTGGCGAGGTCCACCACGCAGGGGACGCCGGTGAAGTCCTGCATGATCACGCGGGCCGGCGTGAACTGGATCTCCACGCTCGGGGTTGCGCCGGGGTCCCAGCCCGCGATGGCGCGGACGTGGTCGGCGGTGATGTTCGCGCCGTCCTCCGTGCGGAGAAGGTTCTCAAGCAGGATCTTCAGGCTGTACGGGAGGCGCGCCGACCCCTCGACGGCGTCCAGCCGATAGATCTCGTACGACGCGTCACCGACGCGGAGCGTGTCACGGCTGCCGAAGCTGTTCGCGGACACGAAGGATCGCCTCCCCAGGTTTCCGGGCTTGTCTCACGTTGTATGCATCCTGCCGCACCTGCGGTGCGCGCCGGGCAACGAGGTCGCCCGGGCGCGTCCGGATGTCTCGACATCAAGATATCTCCAGAGATATCTCGACATCAAGTTAACCCCCTGGCAGCGGTCAGGCGGGCACGAGACGCAGGCAGAACAGCGCGATCACCGCGATCGACAGGACCGGCCCGACGATCTGGTTCTCGAACTTCTTGCCGGTCTTGAAGCCGATGTCCCACGGGAGCAGCCACCGCGCCTTGATGGGCCACAACACCGGGCAGCCGCGCTCGGTCAGGCAGTCACCGACGATGTGGGCGAGACAGCCGATCCCGATCGCGAAGCCCAGCCAGGAGTACGAGACGTCCATGAAGTGGAAGGCGGTGAACAGTCCCGCCGTCAGCGCGACGTTGAGGACCGCCGAGGTGATCGTCTTGTTCGGGATGCCGATCCCGATCGCCCGCAGTGCCAGGCCGATCATCAGCGCGACGAGGATGTCGCGCCCGATCGGGGAGTACTGCCCCAGCAGGTGGGCGCCGACCCCGGACACAGCGGCGAAGAGCAGGGAATGGGTGGCGTGGCGATGCCCGCCGCTGATGAAGTTGACCCCCTTGCTCAGCAACCACGTGGCCGGCCCGAACGTCTGCGCGATGGTCGCACTCGGGTGGTCGAGGTCGGGCAGCATGGCCGCCCCCGCACAGATGACCGCGCCAGCGATCAGCTCCGGCGGGGACATGATGCTCCCCGTCACGGTGGCCAGCTCCGGAGAGGTCAGACCTGGTAACGCTATGAGTGCCGGCGATACCGCCAGCCAGGCGACAGCCCCGCTGAGGGCATGCGAATGCCCCATCATGACAAGATCACGGCCGAGATCGTACGGCACCGGGCCGACAAAATCATCGAACCGAACATTTGCCGCGTGTCGCCCGAAATGACCTGCAGATACAGCAGACGGGATTGTTCCTCTCCGAGAGCACCCCCCAGCCCTCTCAGAGCAGAACAACCCCGTCTGCTGGAGATAACGTGCCGGTCTCAGATCCTGTTCCCGTTCTGGCGGATATTCTCGTGATCTGCATCACTATCCTCCCCCGTATCCGATTCGGTGGCCCGGCGCAGCTCCGCCGGGGTGACGACCCGCAGGAACGGCACGGTCAACGCGGCCACCACGACGGCGAAGACGCCGAAGGCGAACCGGAGACCGAACACCTCCGCGAGCACCCCGGCGAGCGCCGCGCCGAGCGGCAACGTCCCCCAGCCGAGCAGGCGGGCGGCCGAGCCGTACCTGCCGAGCAGCCGGTCGGGCACGAGGGCCTGGGCGATCGTCCGGGAGTTCACCGACCAGAGGGTGCCGCCCATTCCCCCGGCGAACGCGGCGACGCCGACGGCCCAGGCGACCGGGAGGATCGCGGGCACGACCACCATCAGGAAGGTGCCGACCAGATCGGCGAACAGCGCCCACCGCACGCCCAGCAACCTGTTGACCACGGCGGTCGTCCCCGCGCCCGCGAGCCCGCCGAGGCCGATGGCACTGATCAGCAGGCCGTAGCCGCGGGGATCGGTCTCGAGCACCGCGGTCGCGTAGGACGGCATGAGCGCCAGCCATGCGCTCCACGCCCCCGCGAGGACGGTGATCGTCAGGGAGAGGGTCCGCAGCAGCCGGTCGCGCCACAGGAAGCGCAGACCTTCCCCGATCTCGGCGAGCATCCCCGCGGTGCCTCTCCGTGTCGTGGGCACGGACCCGGTCTGGGACGCCGGTTCGGCCGCGTTCCGGCGCGCCGGCCGGAAGGAGCCGGCGAGCAGGGCGATCAGGACGGCTCCCGCCGCGAATGCGGCGGCAGAGGACCCGAGCGCGAGTGAGGCGCCGACGCCGACGAGCAACCCGCCGACCGCGGGCCCGCAGAACTCGTTGGCCAGGGTCTCCGTCCCGGCGATCCACGCGTTGGCCCGCGCCCGGCGCCGCCGGGGCACGGCCGCGGGCACGACGGCCCCGGTGGCCGTGTTGGCCACGACCTCGGCGACGCCGATGACCAGCCCCGCCGCGTACAGGACCGCCAGGGACAGCCCGCCGCTGGAGGCGGCGGCGAGCAGCGCCAGCGCGGCCGCCAGGCGAACGAGGTCGGCGACGATGATCAGCCGGCGCCGGTCCGCCCGGTCGGCGAGCACGCCCACGGGAAGCGACACGAGCAACCACGGCAGCGTGAGCGTGAGCCCGACGCCGGCCACCTGTCCCGCACTGCCGCCGAGCCCGACGGCAAGCAGTGGCAACGTGATCTTCAGGACGCCGTCGGCCAGGTTCGTCATCGCCGTGAAGGCGACCAGGACGACCTCGTTGCGGCCGGGGCGGGATCTCTCCGCGCCCGGTGACGTGATCGGGGGCTCACTCACCGGCGTCTCGCTCACGGGCGCTCCAACCTTCTATCGAGTTAGACGGTTAGAAGGCTAACCGTCTAAGTGGTTTGATGGAAGATGTGAAGGCAGGGTGACGAACATGACCGAACCGTCCCGGCACGCGGCGTTGATCCGCGATTTCGCCAACACGGTGGACGTCGAGGCGGAGACCGACACGATCACGTCGCCGGAGGGGCTGTCGGCCTGGCTGCGGGAGCAGGGGCTCCCCTCCGACGGCGTGGACGAGGTCACGCACCGGCAGGCGATCGTCCTGCGGACCGGCCTGCGGGCCCGGCTGCTGGCCGCCAACGGCGGCGCGGCCGATCCCCGGGCGATCGAGGCGGCCCAGGCCGTCCTGGACGGGGTGCCGCTCCGGGTGCACCTGGGGGCCGGGCACGAGCCGGGCGAGCCCCTGCTCGGCGCCGGACCGCTCGCCGTGATCGCCGCCGCCTGGGCCCGCGTGGTGGCCGGCGGCGAGTGGTCGCGGCTCAAGCAGTGCCCCGGCCACTTGTGCGAGTGGGTGTTCTGGGACGCCACCCGGAGTCGCACACGACGCTGGTGCACGATGCGGGTCTGCGGCAACCGCGCCAAGTCGCGGGCGTACGCCGACCGCCAGAAAACGGCGCGCGACACCTAGATCCGGCGAAATTTCGAGATATGGCTTGTTCTTCAGAACGCTCGCGATATATCGTTGAAGCATCAAGAGATAGTCGAGACTGTTCAAGGAGGACACCATGACAGCGGCTTTCGCCATGAACGGGCCATGGGCCCATCGAGAGGAGTACCGCCGGTTAGGGCACGCGCTGCGTGCCGCCATGAGAGGAGCAGCCATGTGGCATGACGAGCATCACAACCCCGGTCCGCAGGAGCACCGGCACAGGGGCGGCCACCGGGGGCGCGGCCCGTGGGGCGGCTTCGGACCGGGTGGTCCCGGCGGACCGTTCGGACCGGGCGGAATGCCCTTCGGCCGGGGGTTCGGCAGGCCGAGGAAGGCCAAGCGCGGCGACGTCCGCGCCGCCATCCTCGCGCTGCTCGCCGAGGAGCCCCGCAACGGCTACCAGATCATCCAGGAGATCGCCGAGCGCAGCGAGGGCGGCTGGAAGCCCAGCCCCGGCGCCGTCTACCCGGCTCTCCAGCAGCTCACCGACGAGGGCCTGGTCCGCGCCGAGGAGACGGACGGGCGCAAGACCTTCCAGCTCACCGAAGCCGGCCGCGCGTACATCGAGTCCCACCCGGACGAGGTGCGGGCGCCCTGGGAGGAGATGACGCCGGACATCGGGGACAACGTCCACGAACTGTTCGACCTGTCCCGCCAGGCCGCCTCGGCCCTGTTCCAGCTCGCGCACAACGGGACCGACGGCCAGGTCAGGCAGGCCAAGCAGGTGCTGACCGAGACGCGGCGCAAGCTCTACCAGATCCTCGCAGACGGCGACCCCGCCGAGGAGTGACGGCAATGGCCTCTCCGGACGAGATGCGAATCGGCGACAGGGAGCGCGACGAGGTGACCCGGAGCCTGCACGACGCGTTCGTGCAGGGCCGGATCACCCGCGACGAACTCGACCAGCGCCTCGACGCCGCTCTTTCCGCCCGCACCGCGGGCGACCTCCGGCGGGTCACCGCCGACCTCCCGGGCGCCGACGTGCCGTACGGTGCCGACGCCTCACCTCACAAGCCGGCGCGGGAAGCGCACGGCATGCCGTGGGACCATGGCGTGCCGCCCTGGCAGCGCCATCACGGCGACCTCGCGACCTGGGGACCGCACCTGGCCGCGGCACGCCGGCGGGCTCATCGCGGTCGTGTCCGCAGGGGCGGGCCTCCCGTCCCGCTCCTGGTCGTCGGGGCACTGGTCCTCGTCGCGGTGCTGACCGGCACGGCATGGCCGCTGTTCGCCGTGATCAAGGTCATGTTCGTCATCTGGCTGATCATGGTCGTGGCGGGCGTGGCCCACCATCGCCGCGGTCATCGTCACCGGCGGCCCGGAATTGGGTCTTGAACAACCGGGCCCCAGATGATGACTTGGCGAGCGAGGCCTGTCCCGGTCGGCTGCCGTACACGTCGCGACACCGGTTCGACCGTGTGACCTTCGGGCAGACGGCCGGCGGAGGCCTGCTCCGCCGGCCGATGTGCGAGGGGGTCCGGACAGGTGCTGCTGCCACGCGTCAAGAGCAGGCACGAGCCGCACAGGCTCGACGACGGCACGGTGCGCATCGGGGGCGAGATCTACGGGCTCGCCTCGGAGATCACCGATCCCCTCGGGGGCGCGTGGGCCGCGCTGACCCTGATGGACGGCACGCGGACGCCCGACGACATCGCCGAAACGATCTGCCGCTCGGTGCCCGGCGTCTCGGCGCCCGAGGCGCGGGAGATCGTGGGCACACTGATCGACTCGGGCTACGTGGAGGACGCGTCCGCCCAGGTGCCCGAGGAGATCAGCGCGCGGGAGCGCGACCGGTACGGGAGGAGCCAGGCGTTCTTCCACCTCGTGGACCTGACTCCCCGCCCGCACGCCTGGGAGGCGCAGGTGCGCCTGAAGAAGGCCCGCGTCGTCGTCCTCGGGCTCGGCGGCACCGGCAGCCACGCCGCGTGGGCCCTCGCGGCGACCGGAGTCGGGCGCATCCACTGCGTCGACGCCGACGTGGTGGAGTTGTCGAACCTGAACCGGCAGGTCCTCTACAGCGAGGAGGACATCGGCCGCATGAAGGTCGACATCGCGGTGGAGAGGCTGCGCCGGCTGAACTCCGACATCGAGATCACCGGTGAGAGCCGCAGGGTGGACGGCGAGGCGGACCTGCGGCGCCTCGTCGAGGACTGCGACGTGCTCGCGCTGTGCGCCGACGAGCCGAGGGGGTGCGGCCTGGCCGAGGGGATCAGCGTCTGGGCCAACCGCGTCTGCGCGGACTCGGGCGTGCCCTGGGTCGGCGGCGGCTACAACGGCCCGCTGGTGACCGTGGGAACGTTCGAACGCGGCCGCGGTGCCTGCTACGAGTGCCTCATCGAGGGCGAGGCGCGCAGGCGGCGGCCCGGCCTTCCCGCGGACCTCGGCGGACCAGGGGTGATGGCCATATCGGCCGGCATCTCCGGGCAACTGGTCGCGCACGCCGTGATCTCCCTGATCACCGGGGTCCCCCAACCCACGGCGGGAACGCTCCAGGGACTGAACCTCATCGCCCCCGAACACCACGTATGGGTCCGCCACCCGCCGCGCCCGGGCTGCCCCGTGTGCGCGCCCTCCGGCCTGACCGCGTGAGCGGAACGGAATTGGGTCTTGACCGGCGATGGCCCGCGACGAACCATCAACCTGTCGCTTTCGGGGGAAACGGGCGCGGCCACATCGAACTACGGAGGGCGAGGATGCACCCGACCGAGGCAGAGCCCGAGCCGGACGAGCGGACCGAGCGGCAGGCCATCACGAAGATCCTGATCAGAAGGCTGGACACGACGGAGACGACCGTGTGCAGCAACTCCACTGGGAACTGAAGACCACCACGTTCGTCAGGACGAACCGCGCGAGGTTCCACGATCCGGGCTGGGGCCTCGGCGCGGGTCCCATGACTCGATCTCGGCGGTACGCCGAAGGAGGCCCCATGCCCGGAGAAGCGATCGAACGCGTCAGACGGACCGCAGGAGTGATCCTGCCCGTCGACGACTACCTGATGGAGTTCTACGAGTGCTTCCAGGACGTCGAGGGAGTCGTCTGGAAGCTCGAACGCGCCCAGCACTTCCACGAACCCGACGTGCCCAGCTGGGTCGCCATGATGGACGGCGACTGGCGCCGCGCCCTGACCCTCATCAAGGAGATGCGGTTCTCCCGCGACCTGCCCTCGCGGATCGAGCTGCGGCGGCTGCGGATCGTGGAGACGCCGCTCACGCCGTACATGCAGTGGGAGCTGGAGCTGCTCGCGGCGCGGACCCGCGCGGGCGAGCGGGCCCGCGTGCTGCCCGCCTCAGCGGTGCGGTGGCTGGAACGCGCCGCCCCGCTTCCCGAACTCGTGATCCTGGGGCCCGACCTCATGTACGAGGTGCTCTACGACCGGGCGGGCGCCCACACCGGAGGACGACGGATCACCGACATGTCCCTGATCGAGGAGTGCGTCGGCATCATGGCCGAGCTGTACGGCGCGGCCGAGGACCTCCTCGACCACTATGAGCGGGAGGTCGCCCCGTTGCCACCGCCGGCGGTAAGCCGGGTCTCCTCCTGAACGCCGTCGGGCGCCGGGCGCAGGCGGGCCATCTCCGCGGCGATCCCCTCCAGCCTCCAGTGGGCGTTGAGGCCGCTCGGGTTGGGCAAGACCCACACGGCCGCGCCACCGATCACGTCGTCCTGCGGGCCGATCGCCGCTTTGGGCCGGCCGAAGGCGACGCGGTAGGCGGAGACGCCGCAGACGGCCAGGACCCGGGGACCGGCGCGCCGCACGAGATCCGCGAGCAGCGCGCCGCCCTCGCGGAACTCCTCGGGCCTGAGCTCCTCCGCCCGCGCGGTCGCCCTGGCCACCAGGTTGGTGATGCCCAGGCCGTACGACGGTAAGAGCCCCTGCTCGTGCGGCGCCAGCAGTCGCGGGACCAGACCTGACAGGTGCAACGCCGGCCAGAAGCGGTTGCCCGGGCGGGCGAAGTGGAAGCCGGTCGCGGCGGAGTACAGGCCCGGATTGATCCCGCAGAACAGCACGTCGAGACCGGGCCCGATCACGTCCGGGATCGTCGCGTCCCTGGCCGCCTCGAGCTCGGCCTTGGTCGGAGGCATGAGCAGATCGTAGGCCTCGCCGCTTCGCCGCCTCGCGGCGAGGCCCACGGTCACCTCACAGCCGAGGGTCGACCGGCTCGGACTCCAGCGCGAGCACGGCGAACACCATCTCGTGCACGCGCCACAGGGGGTCGCCCTCAGCGAGGCTGGTGAGCGCCTCCAGGCCGAGCGCGTGCTCGCGCGACGCCAGCGACCGCTTCCTGCCGAGGAAACGTCCGCGCAGCTCGCCGAGCGACTCCGTGTAGTCCGGGCCGTAGATGATGCGCAGGTACTCCCGCCCGCGCACCTTGATCCCCGGCTGCACCCGGCCGGGCGTGTGCTCGACGGGCTTGACGACCATGCCCTCTCCCCCGGCGGCGGTCAGCGCCGACCACCAGTCGACCGCGGCCGCCCGTTCCTCCTCCGAGTCCAGCGACACGTACACGTGCCGGGTCGGCGCGAGGATGCCGGAGTCCAGGCGCCCGAGCACGTCCAGGTGCCACGAATGCGGTTCGAGCACGGCCGTCGCGCGACCCTCACAGGCGAGGATCTGGAACGGCGCGAGCCGTACGCCGTCGAGGCCGGAAACCGGCCAGCAGTATCGGGCATATGCGTCGCGAAACAGGGCAGCGTTGTCCAGACGGCGTCGGGTGCGGTCGACCAGGCCGCCTACATCCAGGCCGCGCCCGGCCGCCGTCTCGAGCAGCGCCAGCGCCTCGGGCAGGGCGGCCCCCGCCGCGGCGCCGACGGAGGCGTACTGGTCGCGGATCAGTCCCTCGGCCTTCGCCGACCAGGGCAGCAACTCGCAGTCGAGCACCACCCAGTCGGTTCCCAGCTCGTCCCAGAGCGGGCTCACCGCGTCACGGAGCCGGTCGACGAGTTCCCCGCCGAGGGCGTCGAAGAACGGCCGCCCGGTGCGGGTGTAGACGCTGCCGGTCGTGCCGTCCGTGACGCCGAACCGCTTGGCCGCGGCGTCGGGGGTCCTGGCCAGCACGGCTATCGCCCGCGAACCCATGTGCTTCTCCTCGCACACGACCCGGGACACGCCCGCCCTGGCGTACTCCTCGAACGCCTGATCCGGGTGCTCGAGGAAACCGTCGAGCGACGAGGTCTCCGGCGGCGCCATGGTCGGCGGGAGGTACACCAGCCAGCGGGGATCCACGGAGAAACGGCTCATGATCTCCAGAGCCGCCGCCGAGTTCTCCTGCGCGATCTTGATCCGTCCGCCGTACCTGGTCTCCACGTACCGCGTGCCCGTCACGTCGCCGATGTCGAGGACGCCGGGGTCGCGGGAGTACTGGGACGTGAGCGGCCTGACCGGCTCGTACCAGACCTTCTCCGCCGGAACCGAGACGATCTGCCGTTCGGGGTAGCGGAGCGCGGTCAGGCTGCCGCCGAACACGGCTCCCGTGTCCAGGCAGATCGTGTTGTTGACCCACTCGGGCTCCGTGGTCGGCGTGTGGCCGTAGACGACCATCGCGCGTCCCCGGTACTCGTTCGCCCACGGGTAACGGACCGGCAGGCCGTACTCGTCGGTCTCGCCCGTCGTGTCGCCGTAGAGCGCGAACGCGCGCACCCGGCCGGACGCACGCCCGTGGTAGGCCTCCTTGAGGCCGGCGTGCGCGACGACGAGCGCGCCACCGTCGAGCCGGTAGTGGCTGATGAGGCCGTCCATGAACGCCTTCGCGGCGTCCCTGAACTCCTCAGGCTCCGCGGCGAGCTGGGTCAGCGACTCCTCCAGTCCGTGGGCGACCCTGACCTTGCGCCCGTTGAGCGCGCGGACGAGTTTCTGCTCGTGGTTGCCGGAGACGCACAGCGCCGTTCCCGCCTCGACCATGCCCATGACCAGCCGCAGCACGCCCGGGGTGTCGGGGCCGCGGTCCACCAGGTCGCCGACGAACACGGCCGTACGGCCTTCGGGGTGGACGGCGCCCGTGGGCGTCACCGTCCAGCCGAGGGTCCGCAGCAGGGTCTCCAGCTCGGAACGGCAGCCGTGAACGTCGCCGATGAGGTCGAAGGGGCCGGTGAGCTCGGTACGGTCCGACCACGCCTTCTCGTAGGTGACGACGGCGCCGTCGATCTCCTCGCCCCGCAGCACGTGAACCCGGCGGAAGCCGTCCCTGCTGATCTTGCCGAGCGAACGGCGCAGGTCCTTCCTCTGACGGGTGATCACGTGCGGGCCGAACGCCCGGTCGAGCCTGGTGGCGTTGCGGGCGATCGCCACCTCCTCGGGGACGTCGAGCACGATCGCGTCGACCAGCACGTCATGGCTCTTGGCCAGCTCGATCAGCTGCTTGCGCGCCTCCCACTGGACGTTGGTGGCGTCGACGACCGTCAGCAGGCCGCGCCTCAGCCGGGTGCCCACGATGTAGTGGAGGACGTCGAACGCGTCGGGGGTCGCCGACTGGTCGTTCTCGTCGTCGGAGACCAGGCCACGGCAGTAGTCCGAGGAGATGACCTGCGTGGGCGCGAAGTGCCTGGCGGCGAAGGTCGACTTCCCGCTGCCCGAGATACCCACGAGCAGCACCAGCGCCATCCGCGGAACACTGATCTCCATCACGACCGCCTCTTCCGTAATCCGTAGTGCATGCGTCCGCCACATCCGATTCCGCGCATGATCATGCCGAGGAGGGCTGGGCGGGGAGGCGGAAGACGGCCATCTGGGTCGGCGGGCCCACCTCGGGGTCGTCCTCCCCCACCGGTCTGAAGGCCGCCTCGTAGCCGTACGCGTCGCAGACGCCGGCCGCCCACGCGGCGAACTCGGCCCTGGTCCACTCGAACCTGTGGTCCGGATGACGCATCCGCGAGGGACCCGCCTCCGGATCCGTCAGGCCTTCGTACCTGACGTTGTACTCGACGTTCGGCGTGGTCACGACGACATGGCGCGGCCTGGCCACGCCGAAGACCACCCGCTCGAGAGCGGGGAGCCTCGGCGGGTCGACGTGCTCGACGACCTCCATCAGCACCGCCGCGTCATGTCCCGCGAACCGGTCGTCCGTGTACGTCAGCGACCCCTGGAACAGCTCCACCCGTGCCCGCTTGGCGTCCGGCATGCGCTCCAGCCTGAGCTTGCGCGCGGCCATGGCGAGCACCCGCGCCGACACGTCCACCCCGGTGACCTTGGCGAACGACGGGCGGCTCAGCAGCGCCGACACCAGCTGCCCCGAACCGCAGCCGAGGTCGATGACGGAACGGGCGCCGATCTCCTCCAGCGCCGACACGACCGCGTCACGCCGCAGGGTGTTCAGCGGCGTACGGGGCTCGGCCGCCTGAGCCTCCTCGGCGGCGTCGCCGGCCGCGGCCGCGTCACCGCTGTCGGTGTCGCTGCCGGTCTCGCTGTCGGTGCCGCTGCCGGTGTCGGCGTCGCTGCCGGCGTCGGCGTCGGCGTCGGCGTCGTGCGGCGCGTCCGCGACCTCCTCCTCGGCGGGCGGCTCCAGCGACTCCTCGACGTCGTCGCCGATCTCGGCCAGGCGGGCGAAGGCCGTCCGGGCCAGCGCCCAGCGGCGGCCGAGATAACGGCGCGTGATCAGCATCCGCTCCGGATGCGCGCCCAGCCAGCCGCCGCCCGCCCGGATCAGCTTGTCCACCTCGTCGCCCGCGATCCAGTAGTGCTTGGCGTCGTCCAGCACGGGAAGCAGCACGTACAGGTGGTTGAGCGCGTCGGCCAGGCGCACCTCGCCGCGCAGCGTCAGCCGGACGTAGCGCGAGTCGCCCCATTCCGGGAAGTTCTCATCGAGTGGGACGGCGGTGGCCTCCACCTGCCAGCCGAGGGGCTCGAACAGCCGGCGCGCGAGGTCGGCGCCGCCCCTGCACGGCAGTGCGGGCAGTCCGAGCTCCAGCGGGATCGGCCCGTCGGCGAGCTTCTGCCGGGCGGCGCAGCGCCCGGTCCTCGCCGTGCGGAACACATCGGCCAGGGCGACCGCGAGCAGCGACGACGCGGCGTACGGCCGGTCGTTGACGTACTGCCCGAGCGAGAAGTCGGGCGACGACTTGCCGCGGGATCGGACGAGCCGGATCGGGTCGACCTCCAGCAGCAGCGCGGCCGTGCACCGGTGCTCGCCCGCCTCCGGATACAGGACGCGGGCCATGCCGAACGACTGGCCGAACTCCTGAACGCGGTCCGGATGTTTGTGCAGGAGGAAGCCCAGGTCTGTGGCCGGCGACATGGTCGTCGAGATGGTGAGGAGCACCCGGCAAAGTGTGCCGGATGCCCCTTTCGTCCGCGACTGATTTGCCTTGCGCGGATTGCCGGCTCAGACGTGCGGCATGACCTCGGCCGCGAGCAGCTCCAGGTGGTCGAGGTCGGCCAGGTCGAGCACCTGGAGATAGACCCGCTCCGCGCCCAGCGCGCCGAACTCGCCGATCCTGTCCACGACCTCCGACGGAGTCCCGGCCAGTCCGGTCCTGCGCAGCTCCGTCACGTCCTGGCCGATGACCTCGGCCCGTTTGGCGAGCTCGGCCTCGTCCCGTCCCACGCAGACGACCTGGGCGGCCGACAGCAGGACGGTCTCGCGGCCGGCCTCCTCGCACGCCGCCCGCACCCGGTCGTAGGCGGTGCCGGTCTGCTCCACGGTGCGGAAGGGCACGTTGTACTCGTCGGCGAAGCGGGCCACCAGGCTGGGCGTCCGCCGTGCACCGAAACCGCCCAGGATGAGCGGAGGCCGCGGGCTCTGGACCGGCTTCGGCAACGCCGGCGAGTCCACCACGCTGTAGTGGGCGCCCTCGTACGAGAAGGACTTGGCGGCGCCCCAGAGACCGGTGATGATCTCCAGCTGCTCCTCCAGCCGATCGAACCGCTCCCGCACCGGCGGGAACGGGATGCCGTACGCGTGGTGCTCGTCGTCGTACCAGCCGGCGCCGAGGCCGAGCTCGACTCGCCCGCCGCTCATCTGGTCGACCCCGGCGACGCTGATCGCGAGCGGGCCGGGGAGCCGGAAGGTGGTCGGCGTCACCAGCGTGCCCAGCCGGATGTGCGAGGTCTCTCTCGCGAGCCCCGCCAGCGTCACCCATGCGTCCGTCGAGCCGACTCCGGGGTCACCCGCACCGATCCGCTGGTAATGGTCGGACCGGAAGAACGCGTCGAATCCCAGCCGCTCAGCCGCCTGGGCCACCACGAGCAGATCGTCGTAGGTCGCGCCCTGCTGGGGCTCAGTGAAGATCCTCAATTTCATCGGGCCATTATCCCCTCCCCTCATGAGAGCGATTGCTAAAGTTCAAGCCTCCTGTGCGCAACGTAGTCACAAGACGACTGAGGGTGGCGAACGGTGGATTCGGCACGGCATACCCGCGAGGTGGGGAACCCGCCTCGTTTCCTGGTGATGCTGGGCGCGGTCGCACTGGTCACGACCACCGGGGTCGCCCTCTGGCTGCTTCCCGCGCAGATGCGCGCCGACTGGGGCACGGCGGAGGGGCCCACGAGATCGCCAGTCGCGGCGCAGCCGCCCCTGGCGGTCGATCCGGGACGGCCGACGGCGCAGCCGCCCGGCGGCCTTCCGCCGCAGCGGACGCACACCAGCCGCCCTTCGGGCTACATGGGATTCGTGGACGCCGCCCGGAGCCCGCGGTTCGACCTGGCGGCGAACGCCCGGCGCACCGGGATCGTCTGGTACACGGTCGGCCATCTCACCGCGGGAATCGACGGGTGCACCCCCACCTGGGACGGCACGGTCGAGAGGGACGACCAGGTCGCCGACAGCATCGACCGGCTGCGAGCGCAGGGCGGGGACGCGGGGCTGGCGTTCGGCGGGCCGTACGGACCGGAGCTTTCCGCCGCCTGCCCGAGCCGGACCCGCCTGACCGCGGCCTACCAGCGCATGATCGACGCCTTCGAGCCCGTCGCGATCGACTTCGAGCTCGACGATCCGGGTGACCCCGCGACCATCGAGCGCCGGGCCGTGGTCATCGCGATCCTTCAGCACGAGGCGCAGGACGCGGGGCGCCCGCTCGGCGTCACCTTCACCCTCCCCGTGACCGAGGACGGCCTGCTGCCCGCACACGCGGAGATGTTGCGCGCCACCGGCGAGGCGGGAGCCGAGGTCGACACCGTCAACCTGCTCATGAGGTTCGCGCCCGGCTCCCGCGACAACCTGCGCAGGCTCTCCATCGCCGCCAAGGCGGCGCACGCCCAGCTCGAGGAGGCCCTGGGGGTCACCGGCAGGGCGGGCTGGCAGCGGATGGGGCTCACCCCCGTTCTGGTGGGCCCGGACGACCTCAGCGTCTCCGAGGCGGAAAGGCTCCTGGCGTTCCGGTCGAGGACCGGGCTCGCGTGGTTGTCGGTCCGGGGCGCCCGGCCGGCGGACGAGGTCCTTCGCCTGCTCAGCGCCCCGACGGTCACCTGACCGCCGCTCGCCCGCCCATGTGCGTCACCGGCCGCCGCAGCTGAGGGCGCACAACCGGGCCATGGCGTCGCTCGACGGGCCCGGCTCGGGCTCGCCGACGAAGACGCGCAGACCGGGGACGCTGTCGATGCGGAACGTCTCGTTCCACAAGGTGATCTCGCCGACACGGCCGTGGTGGAGGCGTACGAGGCCCCGGGTCCTGCCCCGCACGTCGTGGCGCGCCCACAGCCGCCGGAAGTCCTCACTCCCGCGTGACAGCTCGTCGACCAGCTTGCGGAGCGACGGGTCGTCGTGGTCCGCTCCCGCCACGGCACGCAGGTGCGCCACGTTGGCGGCGGCCTCCTGCTCCCAGTCCAGCCAGAACTCGCGTGCGATGGGGCTGAGGAAGGTCAACCTGATCAGGTTGTCGGTGTGCTCGAACTCGCTGAGGAGCCCGGTGGCCACCCGGTTCTTGGCCAGAATGTCCAGGCGGCGGTTCACCACGAACGCCGACGCGTCATCCCATCTCTCAAGGAACCGCAGGACGCGCAGATCGAGCCGATCGACAGGGGCCGTGGCCGCATGGAAGCCCGCTCGCGGCTGCGCGAGCGTGTACAGGTGCTCGGTGGCGTCGGGACTGAGCCGGAAGGCCTGCGCCAGGGAGGCGAGCACCTGAGCCGACGGGTTGTTGTCCCGTCCCTGTTCCAGCCGTGCGTAGTAGTCGGTGCTGAGGCCCGCCAGCATCGCGATCTCCTCGCGGCGCAACCCGGGTGTCCGGCGGCGGTCGCCCGCGCGCGTCAACCCGACCTGATCAACGGTCGTGAGGTGACGCCGAGCGCGAAGGAACTCGCCCAGAAGACTGCCCATGCCAGGGAGGATAAGAAATTTGAGGTCAAATCCACGCAAAAGGTACAAATATTTGCGCTTCTGGCCCGCTGGACCCCCATGGTCGACGGTCGTGCGCGCTCCGTGCGCCGGAACAGGTCGGCGTGGCATGAACTGAGGACCCGGGGCCGTTCCGGCCCCGGGTCTTCACCTTGATCTACTCCTTGACCAGCAGCGCCACACACTCCACGTGGTGGGTCATCGGGTACTGGTCGAACGCCCTCAGCCCCGCCAGGCGGTAGCCGTGCCCGGCGAACCAGGCGATGTCCCGCGCGAGCGTGGCGGGGTCGCAGGAGACGTAGACGATCCGCGGCGCACGCAGGGAGGCGACGCGGTCGACGACCGGGCGGCCGAGGCCGGCTCTGGGCGGGTCGGCGACGACGAGATCGGCCACCTCGACGTCCAGCCGGTCGAGCGCCTCCTCCACCCTGCCGCGCTCGAACGTGGCCTGAGGGAGGTCACGCAGGTTCCACCGGGCGTCCTGGACGGCCTGCGGCTCCGACTCGATCCCCAGCACCGCCCCCTCGGGGCCGACGGCCCGGGCGAGTCCCGCGGCGAACAGGCCGGCTCCGCAGTAGAGGTCGAGGGCCCACTCCCCCTCCTTCGGCTGCCCGAAGTCGAGCACCGCGTCGAGCAGCGTCTCGGCCGCCCCGGGGTGGACCTGCCAGAAGCCGCTCGCGGTCACCCGGAAGTCCCGGTCGCGGACCCGCTCGACCAGCGACGCCTGCCCCCTGAGCGCGCGGGTGCCGCGCCTGCCCTCGTCGAGCAGGACCGACGCGTCCACGTCGGGTACGGCCACGCGCCGGTGAGGCAGGGGTTCCACGATCACGGCCCGGTCGCCGCTCGCCGCCGCGACCACCTCGACCGAGGCGCTGCCACGCCAGTCGAGGGTCTCGGCTCCGATCTCCTCGACGGCGGGATGGGCGATCAGGCACCGGTCGATGTGCTCGATGACGTGGGACCGATGCCGGCGGAGCCCGGCGGTCCCGTCGTCGTCGACGGCGAACTGCACACGAGTGCGCCAGCCGAGGCCGTCCGGCGCGCCCGGCACCTCCTCGACCTCGACCTTCCACTCGAGTCCGGCCAGCCGCTGAAGCTGTTCGGCGACGACCTCGGCCTTCATCCGCCGCTGCGCCTCGAGCGAGGCGTGCTGCCAGTCGCACCCGCCGCACCGGCCGGGCCCGCTGAAGGGACAGGGCGGCGTCACCCGGTCAGGGGAGGCCTCGAGGATTTCGACGGCGTCGGCCCTCAGGAACCGGGCGGTCTCCTCGGTGATCTCAGCCAGGACCCGCTCCCCCGGCAGGGCGTGCCGGACAAACACCACGCGGCCCTCGTGCCTGGCCACGCACCAGCCGCCGTTGGCGACTCGATCCACGGTCAGCTCGATGGGCACAGCGCCCCTCCTTCGCATGTCATGAGGTCAATCATGCCTTGACCTGATCGTCCTTCGGCGCGGGCGCCGAATACGAGCGGCGGGCGGCGCCGGGCGCGAGGCCGACCGGACGGCTCTTGAGACGGTCGGAGGAGGCCAGCTGCCACGGCACGCTGGTCACCATGACACCCGGCTTGAACAGCAGCCGGCCCTTGAGCCGCAACGCGCTCTGGTTGTGGAGCAGGTGCTCCCACCAGTGGCCGACGACGTATTCCGGGATGTAGACGCTCACCACGTCGCGCGGCGAGCGGCGGCGCAGCGACTTCACGTACTCGAGCACGGGCCCGGTGATCTCGCGGTAGGGCGAGTCGAGGATCTTCAAGGGCACGGGGATGCCCCGGCGGTCCCATTCCTCCTGCAGCCTGGCCGCCTCGTCGGCGTCGACGCTCACCGTGACGGCCTCCAGCGTCGAGGGGCGGGTCGCCTTCGCGTACGCCAGGGCGCGCAACGTCGGCTTGTGGATCTTGGAGACGAGCACGACGGCGTGGTTGCGCGCCGGCAACATCGACTCGTCGTGCTCGCCCTCCTCGGGCGCGGCCAGTTCCTCGGCGACGCGGTCGTAGTGGTGGCGGATGCCCTTCATCATCAGGAACAGGACGGGCATGGCGATGCAGACGATGTACGCGCCGTGGGTGAACTTGGTCAGCAGGACGACGACCAGGACGATGCCGGTCATGACGCCGCCGAAGCCGTTGATGACCCGCGCCCTCAGCATGCGGAACCGGACCTTGGGGTCGGTCTCGGTCTTCAGGTGACGGGTCCAGTGCCGGACCATGCCGAGCTGGCTGAGCGTGAACGAGACGAAGACGCCGACGATGTAGAGGTTGAGCAGCTTGCTCACGTCGGCGTTGAAGGCCCAGATCAGCAGTCCCGCGCCGGCGGCCAGCAGGACGATTCCGTTGCTGAAGGCGAGGCGGTCGCCACGGGTGTGGAGCTGGCGCGGCAGGTAGCGGTCCTGGGCGAGGATCGAGCCCAGGACGGGGAAGCCGTTGAAGGCGGTGTTGGCGGCGAGGAAGAGGATCAGCGCGGTCACCGCCGAGATCACCACGAACAGGGCCGAGCCGTCGCCGAAGACGGCCGACGCGACCTGCGCGATGATCGGCTGCTGGTAGTAGTCCGGCCCGGCCGGGTGACCGTTGATCAGGATGTCTCTGGCGACGTTGGCGGGCTCGGTGACCTTCACCCCGGATTTGAGCCCCAGGAAGATGATCCCGCTGAACATCGTGACGGCGATGCCGCCCATCAGCAGCAGCGTCGTCGCCGCGTTGCGGCTCTTGGGCTTGCGGAAGGCCGGCACGCCGTTGCTGATCGCCTCGACACCCGTCAGGGCGGCGCATCCGGACGAGAACGCCCGCAGGACGAGGAAGGCGAGGGCGAACCCGGCCAGGTCCGCCTGTTCGGACACGATCCGGTAGTCGGCCGTCGGCGCCCGGAGGTCGTCCCCGAGGACGAGCAGCCGGAACATGCCCCACAGGACCATGCCGATGACCGCGATCATGAAGGCGTACGTGGGGATCGCGAACGCGACGCCGGACTCGCGCAGGCCGCGCAGGTTGATGACGGTCAGGATGACCACGATCCCGATCGCCACGAGGGGTCGGTGCTCGGCCACGAACGGAATCGTGGCGCCCACGTAGTCGGCGCCGTTGGCCACCGACACGGCGACGGTGAGCACGTAGTCGACGAGCAGCGCGCTCGCGACCGTCAGCCCGGCGTTCGCCCCGAGGTTCGTCGTCGCCACCTCGTAGTCGCCGCCGCCGCTGGGGTAGGCGTGCACGTTCTGCCGGTAGGACGCGACGACGACCAGCATGACGAGGACGACGGCGGCCGCCACCCACGGGCTGTAGCTGTAGAAGGTGGCGCCGGCCAGTGACAGGATGACCAGGATCTCCTGCGGCGCGTAGGCCACGGAGGACAGCGCGTCACTCGCGAAGACCGGCAGGGCCACGCGTTTGGGCAGCAGCTGATCGTGGAGCTGCGTGCTTCGCAGAGCGCGCCCCACGAGGAGCCGTTTGACAAGATCCGTCACCTTTGACACGTCTGTTGAGCCTAGTACGCGACAGCCCGCCCGGCGCACATGGTTGGGAGGAGAGCGCGACATACTGTCTGCAACAGGAGTCCGCCACAAACCCACGGCGGGAGAGTATGCATATCGTGATCATGGGATGCGGGCGGGTCGGATCGACTCTCGCTCACATCCTCGAGGACAACGGCCACTCGGTCGCCATCATCGACCGCGACCCGCAGGCCTTCCGCAGGCTCCGTGCGGGCTTCCGCGGCCGGCGGGTGACCGGGATGGGCTTCGACCGCGACGTGCTCGGGGAGGCCGGCATCGAGTCAGCCGCCGCCTTCGTCGCCGTCAGCAGCGGCGACAACTCCAACATCATCTCGGCGCGGGTGGCGCGGGAGATGTTCGGCGTCGAGAACGTCGTCGCCCGCATCTACGATTCCCGCCGGGCCGAGGTGTACCAGCGGCTCGGCATCCCGACCGTCGCCACCGTCCGATGGACGGCCGACCAGATCCTGCGCAGGGTCCTGCCCGAGGGCGCGGAACCGCTCTGGCGCGACCCCACGGGCACCGTGATCCTGGCGGAGGTCACCTTCCACCCCGGGTGGATCGGCTTCCGCAGCACGGCCGTCGAGAGCGCAGCGGGCGCCCGCGTGGCCTTCGTCAACCGCATGGGTGAGGCCCTGGTGCCCAAGGAGGACACCGTGATCCAGGATGGCGACATCCTCCACCTGATCGCGGCCGAGAACGAGATGGAGCGGATCAACAAGGTGTTGTCCAGCGCGCCGTCGGACGAGGAGCACTGATGCGCGTCACCATCGCGGGCGCAGGCGCCGTGGGCCGCTCCATCGCGGCCGAACTGCTGGAGAACGGCCACGACGTCCTGCTCATCGACATCGACCCTCGAGCCATCAAGATCGACAGCGTGCCCCGGGCCGAGTGGCTCCTCGCCGACGCCTGTGAGATCTCCTCGCTCGACGAGGCGGGGCTCAACGGTTGCCAGGTCGTGATCGCGGCCTCCGGCGACGACAAGGTCAACCTCGTCGTCTCGCTGCTCGCCAAGACCGAGTACGGCGTGCCGCGCGTGGTCGCCCGCATCAACCACCCGAAGAACGAATGGCTGTTCAACGAGTCGTGGGGGGTGGACGTCGCCGTCTCGACCCCGCGCCTGCTGTCGGCGCTGGTCGAGGAGGCCGTCAGCGTCGGAGACCTGGTCCGGCTGATGACCTTCCGCCAGGGCCAGGCGAACCTCGTCGAGCTCACCCTCGCCGAGGACGCGCCCGTCGTCGGCCAGCGGGCGGGTTCCGTGCCGTGGCCGGAGGACGCCGCCCTGGTCGCCATCCTCCGCGAGGGCCGGGTGCTCGTCCCCTCGGCCGACGATCCGCTTGAGGCGGGCGACGAGCTGCTCTTCGTGGCCAATCAAGAGGTCGAGCACGAGCTCGCCCAGCTGCTGTCCTCGCACTGAGCCGCCGATCGCGGGCCGCGGTCGCCGCCTGGACGCGGCGGCCGCGTCAGGCCACTCGCTGGGCCGGACCGGGGGTGTGACACGTCAGCCCGCCGGCTGAGCCGGACCGGGCTGCACGGGGGTGTACTGCGTCAGCCCGCCGGCTGAGCCGGACCGGGCTGCACGGGGGTGTACTGCGTCAGCCCGCCGGCTGGGCAGGAGCGGGCTGGACGGGGGTGCGGCCTCTGGCCAGCACCCAGAGCATCGCGGCGAGCCCGGCCACCTGCAGCGGCCAGCCCAGAGCGAGCTTGGCGATGCCGAGTGGGGCCACGAGGTCCGCCCAGTAGAGCGGCAGCTGCACCACGACCCGGATCAGACAGGGCAACATCAGCAGCCACGTCAGCCGGTTGCACAGGCGCACCAGGCCGGGATCCTTGTGCCAGGCGGTCGGGTCGCCGGTCACCGATCCGACGAGGAAGCCGACGATTGGCCAGCGCAGGACGATCGACAGGAGCATGCCCGCGGCGTAGATCCCGTTGTAGTAGATGCCCGGCAGGAAGACGTCCTTGGCCTCACCGGTCCTGGACGCGAAGAAGGCGCCGATTCCGATGCCGACGAGGCTGTTGAGCACGAACTGCGGGGTGCTCCGCTGGGCCAGCCGTACGACCAGGAGGATCACGGAGGCGGCGATGCTGACGATCAGCGAGAGCTTCAGCTCTTCCGTCGTGATCCACATCGCGGTGAAGACGATGGTGGGAACCGCCGCCTCGAC
Organism: Planotetraspora phitsanulokensis; assembly: GCF_016863295.1. Classification (GTDB taxonomy): domain Bacteria; phylum Actinomycetota; class Actinomycetes; order Streptosporangiales; family Streptosporangiaceae; genus Planotetraspora; species Planotetraspora phitsanulokensis. The sequence goes on along the minus strand of NZ_BOOP01000013.1, from coordinate 179,251 downwards.
GATTCCCCGCTTACCGCCCAGCGCCTTCGACAGCTGGGCACGGACGGCCGACTCAACGGTTGCGTGCGCCTCCGGCGCGGCCGTCGTGTCCGCTGTGCTCATACCGTCTCCTGAATGATCAAGGGCCACCCGCAGGGCGCAGCTCGTAACGAGGATTGAACATGACCTTGCGGCCGTCCTGGAGACTCACCAGGCCCTCAGCCCGTACGACGCGGCCGGGCTCGATCCCGACGATCTTCCGGCGGCCCAGCCAGACCAGGTCGATCACGTCCGACCCGTCGTACAGCTCGGCCTCCAGAGCGGGCGCACCCCCGCGCGGCCGCAATGTCACGGTACGTAGCGTACCCGCCACACAGAAGCGGCGCCGTTCGCCACACGCGGCGATCGGAGTGGCCCCCTGCCGTCCCAGGTCCTCACGCAGCTCAGCCGCCTCGAGGTCGGCCTGGCTGGTGGCCAGCCGCTGAAAGAAACCCCGCAGTCCGCCGCGTTTGGCAGGCTCCGGCGTGCTCATCGGTCGCTCACCAGCTTCCCAGCTCGCAGTTAAGAGGACCCGTCATCATGCCTTCAAGCGTAGGGGACGCTCTCATCGCACACTACTTGAGCACATCCGAAGCCTAAAGGACAAGAATGCAGGATCTCCGCATCACGGACAGGGCCGTCAGCGTGTCTCGGTGATCTCCGGGCCGCGCTCGAACGGGAACTTCGGCTGCTGCGCTGCCTGTTCCTCCATCGCCTGCCTGGCCTCCGCCGGCAGCCGGAGCTGGATCGGGTCCTTGGGGGCCATGGGCTCGTCGCCCCGGACCACCACGATGTCCCTGACGACGTTCTCGAGGGTCTCGGCCACGGCGGGGTCGACGGCCGCGCGCCCGCTGATGACCGCCCTGAGGAACCAGCGAGGGCCGTCGATCCCGATGTACCGGACGGGCTGCGGCTCCTGGCCCTGCGTGGGGACCATCGCCGCCAGCTCGGCGCCGAAGGGCCCCTCCTGCTCCCGGACCGTGCCGCCCACGGCCACGACCTCACGGGACAACTCGGCGCGGACCTCGTCCCAGATTCCACTGCGCTTGGGCGCGGCGAACGCGTGCACCTGCAGGGCGCTCTCGTTCACCAGGACGAGCGCGCCGTCGATCTGGTCCCCCGCCAGGCTGAGCTGCACCTCGAACCCCGGGCCGATGGGGAGGTGGAGACCTCCGAGGTCGACCCGCTCGGCCTCCGGGTAGCCCTCCTGGGCGTCCCACGGGCCCGATGTCCGCGCGGGAGCGGGCCGGTCCTCCGAGACGGCCGGTGCCGCCTCCACCTCCGCGCTTCGCCTGCGTCGGAACACGTTCCTTCACACTCCTCTGTCTGCCGTGCCGTGATCGACGGCTGTCAGCTGCCGGTGGATCCGAACCCGTCGGCGCCCCGCGCCGATCCGGGCAGGCGCTCCACCTCATGAAACGCGGCCTTCTCCACGCGCTGGACGACCAGTTGAGCGATCCGGTCGCCGCGCTTGAGCCGTACCGCCTCCTTGGCATCGGTGTTGATCAAGGTCACCTTGATCTCACCCCGGTACCCCGCGTCGACCGTCCCCGGCGCGTTCACGAGCGTGACGCCGTACTTGGCGGCCAGCCCGGAGCGGGGGTGGACGAACGCGGCGTAGCCGTCGGGAAGCGCGATGGCGATCCCGGTTCCCACCACGGCCCGCTCTCCGGGCAGCAGTTCGACGTCCACGGTAGCGCGAAGATCGGCGCCGGCGTCGCCCGGATGGGCGTACGACGGCAACGGAAGCCCGGCGTCCAGGCGATGGATCAGGACTTCAACGCTCATGACGCAAGACCCTACCCGTTGTGCTGCGGAGACACCGCCCCTCCCGCGTTAGACGACGGTTGATCCTCATCCGGGACGGTGGGTTCGGGGATCGACGGTCTCGGCCGCTCAGGGGAGGGTTCCGAAGACTGCGGAGGAACCTCCGGCAGGGGGCCTTCCTCGGGGGGCGGGGCCTCGGGCTGGCTCCGTCTCAGCTCGGGCAGCGCGCGGTAGATCACGGCCGTCACGGGCACCGCAACCGCGGCTCCGGCGATCCCGCCCAGGACGCCGCCGATGGCGAGGACCAGGATGATCGCGAGAGGGTGGAACGCCAGGGCGCGCCCGACGATGAGCGGCTGGAGGACGTGGTTCTCCAGTTGCTGCTCGACGACGAGGACTCCCACGAAGATCAGCGCGTACACCCAGCCCTGCGAGCCGAACGTCACGAGGGTCGCGATGGTGCCGGCGAAGAAGATCCCGACGATCGGGATGAAGCTGGCCAGGAACACCACCACCGCCAGCGGCGCCCAGAGCGGGACCTGCATGCCCGCGAGGACGACGCCGATGACGACCCCGTGGATCGCCGCGACGGCGACCGTGCCGTGGACGTAGTGGGAGATCGTGACCCAGGCGGCGCGCCCGGCGCGGTCGACGCGCGGCGAGGCGGTGCCGAACGCCCGCAGGAACCAGGCCCAGATGCGGTCGCCGTCCTTGAGCAGGAAGAACGTCACGAACAGCATCAGAATGATGGAGGTGAGCACCTCGACGATCGCGGTGGCCCCGGTGAGCAGCGTGTCGGTGATCTGGCTGCGCTGGTCGTTGATCTGCTTCGTCAGCTCGTCGACCATGTCGGCCAGCTGGGCCTCCTTGAGCTGGAGCGGCCCGTGAAGCAACCAGTCCTGCACGCTGCGGGCGGTGAGCTGGATCTGCTCGACCAGCCGCGGGAACTCCTCGTTGGCCCGCAGCCCGATCATGAAGCCGACGCCGACGATGATCGCCAGGCCGAACAGCATGGTGATCCACGTCGCGTAGATGGGCCGCAGGCCGAAGCGGCGCAGCCGCCTGGTCATCGGGAACAGCAGAGCGGTCAGGAGGAAGGCTATGGCCACGGGCAGGACGACGAAACTCAGCCGCCCGATGATCAACGCGAACACATAGATCATCGCGCCGAGCAGCAGCACGCGCCAGCTCCATGCGGCCAGCGTGACGAGAACGCGGGGAACCGCGGCGTCTTCACGCTCCTTAGGCGAGATCACGCGTCAAGCCTGGCATGTTCTCCGCCCCGGCGCGCACGTGTTCTCGCTCACGCTCCGCATTTTGGAATGAACACCGCGTCCCCGCCCTCTCCCTGGGCGCGATCCCCCTCCCCCTCGGCGTGATCATGCACACATTCGTGAACATGGCCCCCGACCTCCCCCTCCCCCGGCTGTGATCATGCACATGTTCGCCGAAATGGGCCCTGACCTGCCCCATCTCCCGGCGTGATCATGCACACATTCGCGAATGTCTGCATGATCACGACCAGGGGAGGGGCAGGTCCGCGGGCAGATCTACGAATCCGTGCATGATCACGCCCGAATGGCGTGGCGGGGGTTGCTATGGGTAGACACTATGGTCATCACTGAGGAGGAATCATGGCGGACATTACGCGGGCTGACGCGGACAAGCCCGACATGCAGTGGCGGATCGTAGGCGGTCTCGTGGGGCTCGCCGTGGGCTTCGCCTCACGCAAGGTGCTCTCGTACGCCTGGGAGAAGTCGACGGGCAAGAAGCCCCCGGCCAACGTCGACTCCCCCGAGATCAGCCTCCGCGAGGCCATCGCCTATGCCGTCGTGATGGGTCTCGGCATGGAGGTCGCCCGCATCGTGGCGACCCGCGCCGCCGCCCGGAAGTGGCGGTCGTGGAAGGAATCGGCGAAGGACCTCTAGTGCTCCTCGAGAGCGGTGAGGAAGTCGCTGGCCCACTTGTCGACGTTGTGCGTGGCGACCCTGCGCCTCAGTGAGCGCATCCTGCGGCCCAGCTCGTGCGGGGTAGCCCGCATCGCCGCGAGCATCGCCCGTTTCATGCCCTCGATGTCGTACGGATTGACGAGGAACGCCTGCCGCAACTCGTCGGCGGCCCCGGCGAACTCGCTGAGCACCAGGGCACCACGCAGGTCGTGCCGGCACGCGACGTACTCCTTGGCCACCAGGTTCATGCCGTCGCGCAACGGGGTGACCACCATGACGTCGGCGGCGCAGTAGAGCGCCGCGAGCTCGGCCTTGCTGTACGACTGGTGGAGATAGGTGATGGGCTGGCTGCCGAGCATGCCGTGCTCGCCGTTGATCCGGCCCACCTTCCGCTCGATGTCGTTGCGCAGCCGGATGTACTCCGCGACCCGCTCCCGCGTGGGCGTGGCCACCTGCACGAACGCCGCCTCGCCCGGCTTGACCGTGCCGTCGCCGAGCAGCTCGCCGAACGCCTTGAGCCGCTGGCCGATGCCCTTGGTGTAGTCGAGCCGGTCCACGCCGAGCAGCACGTGCTCGGGGTCGCCGAGTTCGGCCCTGATCTCCTTGGCGCGGGCCTGGATGCGCGGCTCGCGGACCATCTGGTCGAGCTCGCCGAAGTCCACGGAGATCGGGAACGCGTCGGTCCGTACGGTCCGGCCGTCGACGTAGATCTCGTTGCGGTGGTACTGCAGGCCGAGGAGGCGGCGGCAGAGCCGGATGAAGTTGGAGGCGCCGCCGGGACGCTGGAATCCGACGAGGTCGGCGCCGAGCAGACCCTCGAGGATCTCGCTCCGCCAGGGAAGCTGCCAGAACAGCTCGGCGGGCGGGAACGGGATGTGCAGGAAGAACCCGATCTTCAGGTCGGGGCGAAGCCTGCGCAGCATGGCGGGCACGAGCTGGAGCTGGTAGTCCTGCACCCATACGACGGCCCCGGGGGCCGCTGCGTCCGCGGCGGCGCGGGCGAACCGGTCGTTGACCGCCCGGTAGGCGTCCCACAGCACCCGCGAGTAGACCGGGGTCGCGACCACGTCGTGATAGAGCGGCCACAACGTCGCGTTGGAGAAACCCTCGTAGTAGAGCTCGACCTCCATGGCGGACAGCGGAACCGGGATCAGGTGCATGCCGTCGTCGTCGAACGGCTTCAGCTCCTCCTCGGCGGCACCGGTCCAGCCGAGCCAGGCGCCGTCACGCCGCTGCATCACGGGCGCGATCGCGGTGACGAGTCCGCCGGGGCTGCGCCGCCATTCCTTCTCGCCCACGCGGTCCACGGGAAGCCGGTTCGCGACGATCAGAAACGAGCTGGTGCCATGCATGAAGCCCTCCAGGGTCGCCTGTGCCCCACCATATGAAAGGCCACTGCGATCGCCCATACCCGTCAGGACGTGCACAATTCACAAGGGGCGATGTGAGGATGATCTCACGCAGCTCACAGCCGCCGCCCAAGAGGTTTAGACCAATCCGCCATACTTCGCTACCGGGCTTCCCGGTCCTGCCGCGGATCAGTTGGGGGACGGACCGGAAATCAGGTGGGGGGCAGGGCCCGTTGCCGGCGCAGATCGGCGCGTACGGCCTCCGCGAGCCTCTTGGTGGCCGCCCGGTTGAGCGCGCCGCCGGCGACCGCGCCGGTGAGGAAGGGCCCGAGGGTGGTGAGGTGCCTGCCGAGTGTCCGCATGAGGCGGTTGCGCAGGGCCGTCTTCGCCGCCGCCCCCAGGGCGAAGGTGGCCGAGCCCGGCGTGAGGGGGTTGACACCACGCTGCTTCGACCAGGCCATGGTGTAGGCGGCCGCCCGCTGGGAGCCGTTGCCCTGGACGGGCACGCCGTACACCTCGTGCAGCTCGGCGAGGAGCTTGACCTCGATCGCGGCCACGACCAGCGTCTCGGCCACAAGCTGCGCCGGAGCGGACAGCAGCAGGGGCGGAGCCGCGAACTCGGCCGCGGCGAGGGCTCCCCCCACCGCGCCTATGGCCGTCGTCGCCTTCGCCGCCGTGCGTACGAGGTCGTCGGCCAGTTGCTCTCCCGTCAGGCCGTAATGGTGTTCCTGCAAGGTCGCGTAGTCGCGGATCGGCAGCCGCTGGGCGATGTTGACGAACATGTCGGCCAACCATCGTCCACGCCCCGCACCTGACCCGCGGGCGTTCTTGGCCGATGTCGCGAGCGCCTTGCTGAGGCGGCCGAGCAGCCGACGCCGCTCGGCCCCGTCCGCCTCATCAGGGGTCACAAGCTTGCCGACCAGGTCGGCGACCTCTTCGTTCGATCGATCCGTTTCGGGAGTCAACGGACCCTCCTCAAGAGACTCCTAGGCCGCACACTCTCGGCAGACCTGCTGACCGTTCTTCTCGGAGGCCAGCTGGCTGCGGTGATGCACCAGGAAGCAGCGAGAGCAGGTGAACTCGTCCGCCTGACGCGGGATCACCCGAAGAGACAACTCCTCGTTGGAGAGATCAGCCCCCGGCAGCTCCAGCGACTCGGCGAGATCCGTCTCGTCGATGTCGATGCTGCCCGACGACTTGTCACTGCGCCGCGCCTGAAGTTCCTGAAGGCTGTCCTCATTCAGGTCGTCATCAGTCTTGCGCGGGCTGTCGTAGTCGGTTGCCATTTGCGTACTCCATCCCCCTCATCTATCTGTCTGCGCCTACGTCGCGCGTCTTCAACGCTCGGGAGGCGGAAAATGTGCCCGTCGCCGCCGGGAGATTTGCAATCGGTACCCGCATCGACGAACACTCAACCTCCCAACACGAGAGGGGCATCCCGCACTAGGCTCTGGTTAGCCAAATATGGCGAAAACCACAGTATCGACGGTATGACCCACCGCGTTTCGACGGCACATCCAACCACATGTGCGGCGCGGGCGCTCCATCAGCGCGCCGACTGCGCCCCACCGGCGGTCACCCCAACCCCCGACAGACGCACCGTCATCACGAGTCCTCCGCCGTCACGGGGGACGGCGCTCACCGATCCGCCGTGCGCACGGACGATCGCGCGCACGATGGACAGGCCGAGACCCGCGCCTTTGGCCGACTGGATCCGGTCGGCGTTCAGTCTCCTGAACGGCTCGAACAGGCTGTCCACCTCGTACGCGGGAACGTGTGGTCCCGTGTTCGCGATCTGAACAACGGCACCCCCACCGACAATTCCCGTACGGACCCACACTTTTCCGGAAGGTCCGGCATTGTGCTTGATGCCGTTCTCGATCAGGTTCGAAACGCAGCGTTCGAGAAGAACCGGATCACCTGTCGTGAGCGCGGGATGAAGGTCGTATTCGACGGCGATCTCTTCCTCTTCCGCGAACGGGGCGAGTTGATCGATGGCCGTCCTGGCGACCTCCTGAATGTCCACCGGTTTGCGTACGGACAACTCCCGATCGCTCCGGGCCAGCAGCAGCAGTCCCTCGATCAGGCGCTCGTTGCGCGCGGTGGTCCCCAGGAGCGTACGGCCGAGCACCTTGAGATCTTCGGACGCCTCGGGGTCGGCGAGCGCGACCTCCAGAACCGTCCGGTTGATGGCGAGAGGGGTCCTCAGCTCGTGCGAGGCGTTGTCGACGAACCTGCGCTGGGCGTCGAAGGCCGCGTTGAGCCTGATCAGCATGGCGTCGAAGGTGTCGGCGAGTTCCTTGAGCTCGTCGTCGGGGCCGGTGAGGTCGATGCGCTCGTGGGCGAGCGAGGTCTCCGACAACTTCCGCGCGGTGGCCGTCATCTGCTTGATCGGCCGAAGGGCCCGGTCCGCGACGACGTACCCGAGGATCACCGCGATGATGCCGACTCCCAGGAGCGCCAGAAGCCCGCGGGTGATCAGCGCGCCGAGCACCGCGTCGCTCACGGAGGCGTTCCTGTAGGTGATCTCCTGCCCCCAGTAGTCGATGAGCCACTGGGGTGTGTCGCCGGGGACCGTGAGGTAGACCTTCAGCGCGCTGTTCAGCACCGGGCGCACCAGCACATACATCACGAGAAGCAGCAGGGCGCCCGCCGCGAAGAACAGGGCGCTGTAGGTGAGCGTCAGCCGCCACCGGATGCTCATCCGGTCCGACAGCGCCTTGACCTGGTCGAGGAGGCTCACCTTCACAGGATGGGCCACCAGAGGCGGTGGCCCGTCCCAGGCGGGAGGTCCGCTGGGCGGCGGGGCCTGGCCACGGGACGCGCGCCGGGCCGGTCCCACGTGCAGGTCCTCTGTCCGCTCTTCCGCCTGCGGCGCCCCTGCGGGCGGGGTGGGCACCGAGTTCTCGGCCCCGTGCCCCGGACGGTCGCCGGGCTTGTCCGACCCGTCCCCCGGGCGGGCGCCGGGCTCGCCCGGTCCGCTCACCATGTCACCTCGAGTCCCCTGTGATCGGCTCACAGCCGGTATCCCACCCCCGGGACGGTCTCGATGACCTGGGGTTCACCGAGCTTCTTGCGCAGGGTCATCATGGTGACCCGTACGACATTGGTGAACGGGTCGATGTGCTCGTCCCACGCCTTGTCGAGAAGATCCTCCTGGCTGACGACGGCGCCCTCGGCGCGCATCAGCTCCTCGAGGACCGCGAACTCCTTCTTGGTCAGCGCGATCTCCTTGTCGTCGCGCGTGACGAGCCGCTTACCCGGGTCGAGACGGATCCCCGCCCGCTCGAGTACGGGAGGCAGGGGCGGCGCCGACCTGCGGCCCAGCGCCCGCACCCGGGCGACCAGTTCCAGGAAGGCGAACGGCTTGGCGAGGTAGTCGTCGGCGCCCAGTTCCAGGCCCTCGACCTTGTCGTCCACGTCGCCGGCGGCCGTCAGCATGATGATCCGCGAGCCCGACCTCTGGGTGACGAGCTCCCGTGCCACCTGATCGCCGTGGACCTTCGGCAGGTCGCGGTCGAGGACGATCACGTCGTAGTCGATGTAGCCGGTCTTCTCCAGCGCGGCGGCGCCGTCGTACGCCACGTCCACGGCCATCGCCTCTCGGCGCAGCCCGGTCGCGATGGCGTCCGCGAGGACACGCTCGTCCTCCACCACAAGCACGCGCATCAGGGTCCTCCTCAGCTGGAATGACGTCCTCATTCTCGCAACACCCGGCGTAAGCCTGCGGTAAGCGGTTGCCCGCGATCACGTGATGCAGAGCACATGATTTGGGTGGTTTGGGACAAGGCCGCCGGTGGGTACTGGGGGTCTACACCCCAAATTGTCGTGTGCCGGGGAAGGTATTCCCTCCCCAGGATCCGCTGCGGGGTCCGCGCGCGGCACGTTCGTCCCGAGAAAGAAGGTGAGATGGGCGAGTTCACCAGCACGATCGAATCCCGGCTCGACCAGGCCTACAAGGGTCTCGAGGAGGCCAGGTCGAGTGGAGACGCATTCCTCGCCGACGCGCTCACCGCCGAGATCGAAGACCTACGCCGCCTGGCCGACGATCACGGCATCCTGATCCAGCGATAAGACGGCAACAAACTCAAGGGGGCCCACCGCTGCGGTGGGCCCCCTTCGCCGTCTCCGGACGGCGCTCAGTCGTGGTCGGGGTCGAGCGGGGTCAGCAGATTGCGCAACTCCTCGAACAACCCGGGCGCGGCGGACATGACCAGGTCAGGATGGACCGGCCTGCCGCGCAGGCCGCCGACCCTGGCGCCGGCCTCGGCCGCGATCAACCCGCCCGCCGCGTGGTCCCAGTAGTTGGTGCCGCGCTCGAAGTACGCGTCGACCCGGCCGGCGGCGACGGAACACAGGTCGACGGCGCAGGAGCCCGACCTCCGGATGTCCCTGATCCTCGGCATGACCTGGGCGAGCACCTCGGCCTGGACGCGCCGCCGGTCGGCTCCGTAGCCGAACCCCGTGGCCACGAGCGCCCGGTCGAGGGGGACGCCGGTGTTGCACCTCAGTCGCTCGCCGTCCAGCCACGCACCCTCGCCCTTCGCGGCCGTGAACAGCTGGCCGCGGGGGATGTTGTTCACCACTCCGGCGACGATCTCGCCGTCCACCTCGACCCCGATGCTGACGGCCCAGTCCGGCAGGCCGTACAGGAAGTTGACGGTGCCGTCGATGGGGTCGACGACCCAACGGACGGCGCCCTCGCCCGGCGTGTCGCCGCCCTCTTCGCCGAGTACGGCGTCGCCCGGGCGAGCCTGGGCGATTCGGGCGCGGATCAACTCCTCGGCGGCCTTGTCCAGGGCGGTCACGACGTCGGTCGGGCTCGACTTGGTCGCGAGGACCTCAGGCCGCGGGGGGCGCTTGGCGAGGAGCATCTCCCCCGCTTCGCGGGCGATGTCGACGGCCAGCGTCAGCAATTCCCCCGCCGCCGTCCCCTCTCCGCCGTGATCATGCACACCTTCGCGATCAACCACTGTGACCTGCCCCCTCACATTTCGTGATCATGCACAGATTCGAGATCATGCCGTGTGACCTGCGCGAACGCCTCACACGATCATGCAGTCCGGAAATTTCCGGACTGCATGGTCACGGACGCCATCCTCCCAGACCGGCATCAGCCGGCCCGAAGGCCTGCATGATCACGGACGGCGACACCGTAGGTCGTACGGCTGATCGCCGAACCTGTGCATGATCACGAACGAGGTAAGCGCAGGTCACGAGGGATGCGACCGAACCTGTGCATGATCACACCCAGAGGAGGGGCAGGTCAGGGCAGGTGAACACGAACCCGTGCATGATCACCACAAGAGTTCGGCGGGAGTTCGTCTCTCGTTTCCCTCGGCCGATCGCCTGGGCCCGGGCGTCAGGTCAGGGACTCGGGGGTCTCCCAGGGGGTGCCGAGGACGTGCTGGGCCAGGAAGGCCAGCACGGTCTCGTACCAGGCGATTGCGTTGCCCGGCTTGAGAACCCAGTGGTTCTCGTCGGGGAAGTAGAGGAACTTCGACTCGACGCCCGACCGCTGGAGGTCCCACCAGAGCCGCAGCCCCTCCCCGATCGGCACCCGGTAGTCCTTGTCGCCGTGGATCACCAGCATCGGAGTGGAGATCTTGTCCAGCGAGTGGTGCGGCGACAGCCGGGCGTAGCGGGCCGAGCCCGGCGCGCCGAACTCCCGCTGCCAGTACATCGAGGCGTCCGTGGTCCCGGCAAACTGGTCCAGGTTCCACAACGAGGCGTGGGTGACGATGGCCTTGAACCGGTCGGTGTGCCCGGCGACCCAGTTGGCCATGTATCCGCCGAAAGATCCGCCCATGGCCGCGATCCGCTGGTCGTCGATCTCGGGCCGCTTGAGGCACTCGTCCGTGATCGCCATCAGGTCGGCGTGCGTGACGGGTCCCCAGTCGCCCCAGCCTCTGTCGATCATCGACTGGCCGTATCCGGTGGACAGGGCCGGGTCCGGCAGCAGCACGGCGTAGCCGTTCTTGGCCATCAGCCACGGGTTCCAGCGCCAGGACCAGTCGTTCCAGCTCCCCAACGGCCCGCCGTGGATCCACAGGAGGAACGGCGCGGGGTTCTCCGCCGACGCCTCTGACGGCACGACGAGCCAGCCGCGGATCTCCGTCCCGTCCTCGGCGACGGCGCCGACCTCGGTCAACGTGCCCGGCAGGTCGAGGGACGGCGCAGGCGAGGGCAGATCGGTGACGGAGCCGTCCAGGGAGATCCGCACGGGCCGGGGAGCCGAGTCGACGGCGCTGCGCAGGGCGTAGAGCGTGCCGTCGGGGGCAGGGCACAGCTCCTGGTAGGCCCCGTCGTCCGCGGTCACCCGGGTCACGTCGCCGTCGAGGGAGATCCGGTACACCGGCCGGCGGCCCAGGTGGTCGGCCACGATGTAGATCGCGTCCGACGACGGCGCCCATGCGACGGCGGACGGGAACAGTTCGCCGCCCAGGGCACGGCCCTCGCCGGTCTCCAGGTCGACGACCCACAGGTCGAGCGCGGTCGAGAGCTCCTGGTCGCCGAGCCGTTCCCGCGTGCAGGCGACGTACCGGCCGTCGGGCGACACCGCCACGGGGCCGCCGAACTCGTGGCCCTCGGAGGCGGCCAGGGTGCGCCGCGAGCCCGTCGCGACGTCGATGGCGACGAGGTCGGCCCGCATCTCACCGTCCGACAGATAGGCCAGCCAGGTCGTGATGACCGTGGACCCGTCGGGGGTGACGGCGAACGACGCCCTGTCCAGCGCCCGTCCCGGCTCCGGCGTCAGGTCCGCGGCGTCGTCCAGGCCGTGAATGGCGCCGGCGAGCAGGCGGGTCTGAGCGGGCCCGAGGTCGTGGTCCCAGTAGCGGATGGGGTACTGCTCGTGCAGGATCGCGCTGATGCCGGCGTCCTTGCGAGCCTTGCGGCGCTCCTCCTCGGTGGCGGCGTCCCCGGGCAACACGTTGGCCGCGACGATGACCACGCCGCCCGCCGCCCGCACGCCGCCGATCCCGCCGGGCCTGGCCGCGATCCGGCGGGGCTCGCCGCGCTCGGGGAGCAGCCACAACGCCGGAACGTCCTCGTCGTTGTCCTTCACCGTCTCGTCGGGCCGCCGGGAGACGAACAGCAGCTCTCCCTCGGCGGTGAACTCCGCACCCGCCTCGCCCTTCGCCGACCGCGTCAGCCGGTACGCCTCGGCCGAGGGGTCCAGGGGGATCTCCCACAGGGCGGTGCCGTACGACGAGCGGTCCGGATTGAGGGACTGGACCACGGACACCAGCCGGGTCCCGTCGGGGGAGAGCCGCAGCGACACCACGCGCGGCAGGGCAACGTATTCACGGATGTCCGGAAATTGGCTCACCGCTCGAACCTACCCGGATCTCCGCAAGATCCCAACGGAGCCCACCTCCGGCCGCGACCGGACCGGACCGTGCGTAGGCTGGACAGCCATGGGGAGCACCTTGCCTTACGACGCGTTGCTGGTCGTCTCATTCGGCGGACCGGAGAAGCCCGACGACGTCATGCCGTTCCTGGAGAACGTCGTCCGCGGGCGCGGGGTGCCGCGCGAACGGCTGCTCGAAGTCGAGGCGCACTACCAGGGCTTCGGCGGAGTCAGCCCGATCAACCAGCAGTGCCGCGACCTGATCGAGGCGCTCGACGTCGACCTGCCGGTCTACTGGGGCAACCGGAACTGGCATCCCTTCCTGGAGGACACCGTCCGCCAGATGAAGGCCGACGGGGTCAGGAAGGCGGCGGCGTTCGTCACGGCGGCCTACAGCTCCTACTCGAGTTGCCGGCAGTACCTCGACGACATCGACCGCGCGCGGGCCGCCGTCCCCGGGGCGCCGGAGATCGTCAAGCTGCGGCACTACTACGACCACCCCGGTTTCATCGCGGCGATGGCCGACCACACCCGCGCCGCCCTCGAGGCCCTTCCGCCGGCCGACCGGGACGGCGCGCGCTTCGTCTTCACCGCGCACAGCATCCCGGTCTCCATGGCGAGGACCGCGGGTCCGGCGGGCGGGGCGTACGAGGCCCAGCTCAGGAAGGCCGCCGCGCTGGTCACCGAACAGGTGGACGCCGGTCGGTCCTGGGACCTGGTCTGGCAGAGCCGCAGCGGCCCGCCGAGCGTCCCCTGGCTGGAGCCGGACGTGTGCGACCACCTGGAGGCGCTGTACGAGGACGGTGTCCGCTCGGTCGTGGTGGTGCCGATCGGATTCGTGTCCGACCACATGGAGGTCGTCTACGACCTCGACATCGAGGCGGCGACCATGGCCGACAAGCTCGGCATGGCGCTGAGCCGGGCGGCCACCGCGGGCACGCACCCGCGCTTCGTCTCCATGGTGAGCGAGCTGCTGGCCGAACCCGAACCGGTCCGCTGCGCCGCGACCTGTTGCCCGGCGCCGGTGCGCAGGCCCTCCTGAACACTCCGAAGTCCTCCTGAGGACTACGGATATCTCCGGGCGTACGCGGCGGCCAGGCCGAGGACCTTGTCCACGTACGACCACGAGTGGTTGTAGAACCAGACGCTCTTCCTGAGCTTGTCGCCGCCCTGCCCGGCGCCGTTCGCGCAGAGGTATTTCGCGGCCGCCGGGACGGCGTCGTAGGGGCTCCAGATGTCCTTCTCGCCGTCCCCGTCGCCGTCGACTCCGTAGGCCTTCCACGTGGCGGGCATGAACTGCATCGGCCCGAGCGCGCCCGCCGAGGACGGCCCGTTGTTGCGCCCGTGGCCGCTCTCCACCTGCCCGATGGCGGCCAGGACGGTCCACGACAGGCCGGGGCAGACGGTCGCGGCCCGCTGATAGAGCTCCAGGTAGCTGCCCGGCTGTCCGACCAGCCCGGACGTCGACGCTGGCTTCGAGGGGGTGACGGCCGGCGTGCGGCTCGCGCCCACGGTGACGATCTGCGCCTTCTGACCGAGCAGGCGGCCGACCGCGTGCCTGTCCGCCGTGCCGCGTTCCGTGTGGATGAGGACCACGACGCCCGGGGAGAGTCCCAGACGACGCCCCAGGCCGGTGCTGACCAGGCCGTCGACGCCCGGCAGACCGAGCGGGGCGGACGCCGCCAGGCGCACCCGCGGTCCCCCGTCGATCTGGAATTCGGCGCCGAGCACCATTCCCGTGCGGTCGACCGTCCCGCTGTCGGCCACGACCTCGTCGCGCGCCAGCGCGCTCCAGACCTCGGGCTGGTCGGCCACGGGCTTCGGCGTCCACGAGCGGAACTCGGTGGGGTCGACGGCCAGCAGTTGCAGCCCCCGGCCCGACGCGCGCACCGCTCCGCCGTCGGCGCCCGCCACGTCCCGCACGTTCTTCAGGCCGGCGATGGCCCGCAACGTGTCGGCGGAGACGGGGGCGGGAGCGATGGCCATCAGGCTCGGCGGCGTGACCCGCACGGCGGCGACGTCGGCGACGGGCGGGCTCGAGGGCAGCGCCGCGTCGGGGACGGTCGTCGCCGGAGCAGGACCAGGGTCAGGGTCAGGGTCAGGGTCCGGGTCAGGGTCCGAGGTCGGAGCCTGGGTGCCGGCCGCAACGGGCCGTTCACCCACGTCCGCTGAACGCAGCAGTACGAAGCCTCCGGCGATGATCCCGGCGATCAGTACGGTCAGCCCGGCCACAAGAGCACGAAGATGCGCGGACCGGGGAAGAAGACGCACCCGACCCAGGTTAATCCCTTCACCCCAAAGGCGTAAAAATCACTTGCCTTACGCCAGGGTTGTGCGCGAGGGTCGAGCGGCGTACGTCATCGTCCGCGTGCCGTGGGAACGAGGCCCGCGGCCGCCGCCGCTCCCAGCCGGTGTGCCCGGACGCACAGCGTGGTCTCCGCGGTCCCCGGCCGTATCGCGACCACGTGACGACACCGGGCTGAAGGGATGCGACATGGTGGGGCCCTATCGAGGTCTGTTCGGCACGCCCGGGGTCAAGGGCTTCGTCATCACGGGCTTCGTCGGGCGGATCCCCATGTCGATGCTGGGGATCGGCCTGGTCCTCCTCATCTCGGCGATCACGGGCTCCTACGCCACCGCCGGCGCGGTGTCGGCGGCCTTCTCGGTCGCCTACGCGGTGGCCGCCCCGGTGTCCGGCCGCCTCGTGGACAGGTACGGCCAGGCGAAGGTCCTGGTGCCGCTCGTCGTCCTCCACGGGGCCGCGCTCGCGGGCCTCATGTTGTGCGCCCACACGAAGGCCCCCGTCTGGACCCTCTACGCGACCGGCGTGGCGGCGGGGGGCACGGCCACGTCCCTGGGCTCGATGGTGCGGGCCCGCTGGTCACACGTTCTCAAGGGCTCCTCGCAGCTGCACATCGCCTTCTCGTTCGAGTCGGTGGCCGACGAGGTCATCTTCGTCTGCGGCCCCGCCTTCGTGACCGCTCTCGCCACGGCGGTGAACGTGTACGCCGGGCTCATCGTCGCCCTGGTCCTCGCCGTCGCGGGCACGCTGGCGTTCTCGGCGCTCCGCGGCTCCGAGCCGCCGGCCCTCCGGCACAAGGAACACTCGGGCTCCCCCATCGCCATCCCCGGGGTGGCCCTGCTGTCGGGCGTCTTCCTCGCGATGGGCGCGGTGTTCGGCTCGGTCGACGTCATCACGGTCGCCTTCGCCGACGAACAGGGCAGCAAGGTGGCGGCGGGGTTCCTGCTCGCCTCGCTCTCGGGCGGGAGCATGGTCTCCGGCCTGTGGTACGGCTCCCGCGACTGGAAGATCAGCCTTCGCAGCCGCTTCATCCGGGGGTTGTCGGTGTTCGCGGCGGGGCTGACGCCGGTCCTGCTGATGGGCGACATCCGCGCGATGGCGGTGGCCCTGTTCTTCGCGGGGCTGGCGATCTCCCCCACCCTGATCACGGGCTTCTCCCTCATCGAGCGCCTGGTCCCGGCCTCCCAGTTCACCGAGGGCATGTCGTGGCTGTCGACGTCCATCGGCTTCGGCGTGGCCATCGGCGCGTGGGCGGGCGGCCACCTGACCGACACGTACGGCGCGTCCAACGCCTACGGGTTCACCTTCGCCTGCGCCCTCGCCGCGGCGCTCGTCGGCGTGGCGGGATCCACCCTGGTCCGGGCGGAGCACCGCACCAACTGACTCACCCGAATTTCATTCGGGTATCCATAGGCAGCCGCCTATTTTATGAGTAGTGTTCATGTTCCACGACGGGGGCGTGCGGTTTCCACTGCGCGAGGAGGAACATGGGCGCCTTCGTCAACTGGGCACGCAACCAGTCGGTCACTCCCTCGGAGCTCCGGACGCCCTCGTCCGCCGCCGACGTGGCGCGCGCCGTGACGGACGCCGCGAGCAGCGGACGGCGGGTCCGCATGCTGGGCACCGGGCACTCGTTCACCGGGGTGGCACTCACCGACGGGATCCTCCTCAGACCGGAAGAGCTGACCGGGATCATCGAGACGGGCGACGGCCGGGTCAAGGTCGCCGCCGGCACGCCGCTCCGCGTGCTCAACGAGGAACTGCAGGCACGCGGGCTGGCCCTGGCCAACATGGGGGACATCACCGCCCAGACGGTCGCCGGCGCCATCCAGACCGGCACCCACGGCACGGGACGGGAGATCGGCGGTCTCGCCGACCAGGTCCTCGAGATGGACATCGTCCTGGCCGACGGCTCGACGGCCACCGTGAGCGAGGGCGACCTGTTCGACGCGGCGCGGGTCGGCCTGGGCGCCCTCGGCATCCTCACCGCAGTGACGTTCCGGGTCGAGCCGTCGTTCCTCCTCCACGCGCGCCGGGAGCCGATGTCGTTCTCCGGCATCCTGGACTCGATCGACGAACTCACGGGCGACAACGAGCACCTCGACTTCTTCTGGCTGCCGCACACCGACACCTGCCTGGTCAAGCGGAACAACCGCTCCCCCGGCCCCGCCCGGCCGCCGGGCGCGTTCAAGCACTGGCTGGACAACGTCTTCCTGGAGAACATGCTCTTCGGCGCGATGTGCGCCCTCGGGGACCGCCTTCCCGGAACCATCCCCCGCATCAACGGGCTCTCCGCGAGCGTGCTGAGCGCGTCGGAATGCGTGGACACCTCATACAAGATCTTCACGTCGGTCCGGGAGGTGCGCTTCCTCGAGACGGAGTACGCCATCCCCCGCCACCACCTCGCCCAGGCCCTGCGCGAGACGCGGGACCTGATCGAGCGCTCCGGCTGGAAGATCACCTTCCCGGTGGAGGTGAGGGTGACGCCGCCGTCCGACGCATGGCTGTCCACCGCGTACGGCAGGCCGTCGGCGTACATCGCGTGCCACATCTACCGCCCGACGCCGAACCCCGCCTACTTCGCCGGCGTCGAGGAGATCATGACGAGGTTCCAGGGCCGCCCGCACTGGGGCAAGCTGCACACCCGGGACGCGGCGTACCTCCAGACCGTTTACCCGAAGTTCGCCGACTTCCAGGCGTTGCGTGACAGGCTTGACCCTCTCGGGCTGTTCGCCAACGACTACCTCGACCAGGTGCTCGGCGCGGCACCGGCGAATTCCCCGACGGAGGGCTCGGAAACCACGGCCACGTAAAGAGAAGGCCCACATGGCGCGTTCCCGGCGTGTCGGGTTGCCTCACCTGGCCGGTTTGCGGGCACATTGCGAGGCACGGGCGGCCTGAGCCCGGCGTGCCACTCGAACCCCGGGGGAGCAAGTGCACATCAACCCCTCCCGCTGGTGGGGCCTGAGGGCCCATCCGGCGGGGGCCGCCACGACCTCCGCGGCGACCACGACGCCCTCCGTCGCCGTCCCGGCGCCGGGGCGGCCGCGGCCACGGACGGTGAGCGCGCATCACCTCAGGAAGAACGACCCTCCGTTCTCTCGCGTCATGAGCCGACTCCGCCCCGCGGGGCGGCGCCGTACGGGACAATCCGTCGAGAACACCTGCCCGCTTGCCGTAGCCCGCCGGGCTGTAGCAAGGTGAGCGCGGAAAATGTGACCGGCGTCACAACATCTGCCCCACCCCTCGGCGAGGCGATGTTCGGACATGCCGGGTACGGTGCTGGAAGGCAACCGGCTCACGCGAGAAACTCAAGGGTCCGGGGGAAGACGCAGCACGATGACGAAGGGACTCGCATGCAGGAGCTCCGTCTCGTCGCGGTAAGTGAGGACGGAACGTATCTCGTCCTGGCCACGGCCGGACGGGGCACGCGGTTCACGCTTCCCGTCGACGACCGGCTCCGCGCCGCGGTCCGCGGCAACTTCTCCCGTCTCGGCCAGTACGAGATCGAAGTGGAGAGTCCGTTGCGCCCCAAGGAGATCCAGGCCCGAATCCGCGCCGGTGAGACGGCTGAGGAGATCGCGGCCACCGCCGGCATCCCGGTGGAACGAGTCCGCTGGTTCGAGGGACCCGTTCTCCAGGAGCGCGAGTACATGGCCCAGCAGGCGCAGCGCGTCCCGGTCCGCCTGCCAGGAGAGACCACCCCCGGCCCGACGCTCGGCGACCTCGTCGCCGAGCGGCTCACCCGCCGTGGCGTGCCCGCCGACGAGATCGACTGGGACTCCTTCAAGCGCGACGACAACCTGTGGCGGGTGAGGCTCGGTTTCGTCTGGAACGGGCACACCCGCAACGCCGAGTGGCTGTTCGACCCGCGCCGCCGCCACATCACCCCGAACGACGACGAGGCCATGCGCCTGTCGGCGGCCGAATACGTCGAGCCCCAGAGCGACGACTCGACCGTCCGCCCCTTCGTGCCGAGGCTGGCGGCGAAGCTCGCCCCCGTGGCGCAGCTTCCCGGCTCGTCGCTGCCCGGCCGGCAGGACACACAGGGACGCGCCGAGCACGGTTACGACCGCCCTGCGGTACGGCACGAGCCGCCAGCAAGACTCGACCCTCCGCTGCGCCAGGAACCCCCCTCGTGGCACGAGCCTCGCCACGAGGAGCCTCCGGCCTACCGGCCCGAGCCGCGTCACGAGGAGCCCGCGGCGTACCGGTCCGAGCCCGCGCCGTACCGTTCCGAGCCCGCGCCGGTGCCCTTCCGGCTGCCGGAGCCGCTGGTTGAGCCGGACGAGATGGAAGAGCCTCCCGCCTTCCGGCTGCCGCAGGCGACGCCGGTCACGCACGCTCCGACGCCGCTGCGCCCGGTCGCGGACGACCGGCACCTCGACCACCCGGCCGTTTCCGCGCCGGAGTTCACCGCGCACACGGTTCCCGAGTCCACGCTCCCCTTCGCCGCCGAGCCTTCCGAGCCTGAGGCGCCCAAGCCCGTTCTCGACGGCCCGGGACAGTCGCGGGACGCCGTCTCGGAGCCGGCGACGGAGCAGGAGACAGAGCAGGAGACGGCCGCGACGGACTCCGCCAGCGAGACGGACGCTCCGGCGCGCGAGGCTTCGACTGCGGACGCCGCGACGGCGGTCGCCACCGCACAGGGCGAAGACACCACAGAGCAGCCGCGCGTCGAATCCGACGCCGGAGAGCCCCAGGAGACGGCCACAGCGGACACCGCGGGGAGCTCCGAGGAGTCCGCGGACTCCGGGCAGTCCGGAGACAAGGCCGCCGGCGCCGCGGCGGCGGGATCCGCTCCTGCGGAGAAGCCGGCCGAGACCGCGGTCGAGCCTGCTCCCACGCCTGCTCCTCAGCCGGTCCCCCGGCCCGCTCCCCGGCCGGTTCCCGCACCTCCGCGTGCCGCCACCGGAACGGCGGCAGCCGCCGGCCGGCCCGCGGGCGGCGCTCCGGTCCCGGCGTCCGCCTCGAAGGAGACGGAGAAGGCCCAGCCGGCGCCGTCCAAGCCCGCCGCTCCCGCCACGACCGGACGTGAGGTGCCCGCTCAGGCGCCCGCGGCCGCTCGGACCGGTGCCCCGGCCGCGAACGGCAACCGCCCCAGTGGCGGAAGCGCCGCCCCGGCCCCGGCAGCCAAGGCGACCGGCAGGGACGGCGCCGAGCCGGCTGCGAAGGACGAGGCCGCCAAGGCTCCCGCGAAGGAACCGGTGAAGACCGCCGTCAAGGAAGCGCCCAAGGACGCGAAGCCGGAGACGCCCGCACCGCCTGTTCCGAAGCCGGCTCCGGCGCGGCCGCGGAAGTCGCGGGGCCGTCGTGCTTCCGTCCCGACCTGGGACGAGATCATGTTCGGGACGCGCAAGCCGGAGTGATCGCCGCCCACCTCGTGTGGGTCGCCCGGGCTGCCTCTGCGGAGCCGGCCCGGGCGAAGTGCCCGCCTCGCGTGACCGCTACTGAGTATCAGCCGCGCCGGCCTGAGCCTGCGGGGCGAGGAACGGGCGGATCCAGTCGGGAGTGACCTCCGCGGCGAACTCCACGCCCTGCTCCTGTCCGGTGTCGATCGCGGGATATCCGCCGGTTCCCGCTCCGACGCCGGCGACCACGGTCAGCACTCCCGACGTCCGCTGGAACACCGTCTGCCGCAGGGTCCAGCCCACGACGGCACGGCGCTCCACGACGGCCTGCGCCCGGCGCAGCGACCCGCTGCGCACCGACAGCCTCGTGCCGTCGTAGGCGTGCCCGAGGGAGCGGTACCGGTCCAGCCCGAGGGGTATTCCGAGCAGCGCCAGGACCAGGGCCGCCAGCGCGGCCACCTCCCATCCCAGCAGGCCCGCCGCGGCGGCGACGGCCAGCCAGGGAGCGATGGCCCGGAACAACCTGCGGCGCCGCGCCTGAGGCGGGTGCGGCCGCAGTGGAGCGGAGAGGGGCCCGACGGCGTCCGAGGCGACCGCGGTGGCGAACGTCCGGGGTGCCACCGGCAGCAGTTGCCCTCTGGTCTCGGAGTCGCCGAGGCCGGTGACCACCGCCCACAGCCGCACGACGTTGAACCGGCGTTCGATCAGGCCGTCGACCAGCTCGTATCCGCGGATCCTGCGGCGTTCCAGCGAGACCGTGCGGCGCGTGACCAGGCCGCGCTCCGCCACGAGATACCCGTCCCGGGTGCGCAGGGTGAAGTCCCAGTTGAAGACGGCGTACATGACGCCGCCGGCCACGGGCATGGCGAGGATCAGCAGCACCGCAGCGGCGACCAGAAGGGCGGGGTGTGCCTCCACCCAGGCGAACGCCGCCCGCGCCGTCCGCGCGTCGACGCGCAGTTCGCCGCTCACCTGGAAGGCCAGGCCGACCGCTCCGGCGAGCAGCGCGAAGGGCGTCAGCAGGTACGCCCCGGACAGCGGGCCGTACCTGAGCCAGGATCGGGGCACGCGGCCGACGACTCGCTCGTCGTGGTGCTCGGACGCCCGCCCGGGAACCGCCCCGGATGCCTGTCCGGATGCCTGTCCGGCAGCGCCGCGGGCGACGCCGTCAGGGGTGCCGCCATGCGCGGCGCCGTCCGGTGCCGTGACCTCCGTTGCCGCGGGCGAGCCTTCCGGCCGGTGGAACGGTGTCACCGCACGACGGGCCAGCAGCACCGCCCGGAGGTTCTCCGCCTCCTCGAGGGTGAGCGCGTCGAGTTCACCCTCCTGCTCGTCGCCGCCCGCGCCCGTGTCCAGCTTGAGTACGGCGAGGCGGAGCAGGCGGTGCAGCGGCGGGGTGGTGATGTCGATGCCGCGGACCCGTTCCAAGGGGATCGTCCGCACCGACCGGCTGATGAGCGCGCGGGTGAGCTCCAGCCGGTCGCCGGTGACGCGGTAAGTGAACGTGGCCCAGCGGACGACCGCGTAGACCACCGAGCCTGCCACTCCGAGGGCCGCCCAGCCGAACGACGCGGGCGAGAACCCACCCGCCACCAGGACTCCCGCGAGGGGCAGCAACAGCCCGGGCAACATCCGGATCGGGTCGATCAGCAGGACGCGCGGGCTCAGCCGCCGGGGCGTCCCCGCGTCTCCGTACGGCGTCGCGCCCGGAGGGACGGGGTGACCGCCCGGCCCCGGCGGCCCGGCCCCCGGCCGAGCAGAGCCGGACTGCGCGGGCCCGGTCTGAGCCGGCTCAGACCGAGCAGGACCGGGCTGGATGGGACCGGGCTGGATGGGGCCGGGCTGGATGGGGCCGGGCTGGATGGGGCCGGGCTGGGTCGGCTCGGGCCGAGCAGGCCACGGCCGCCCCGGCCCGGACGGCGCGGGACCCTGCTGTCCGGGACCGGGCTCTGTCATGTCGCGTCGTCCCTGAGTTCCTGGGCCCGGCGGGCCAGTTCCGCGGCGAAGCCGGCGGCCACCTCGTAGTCGAGGCCCTTGATCGTCGACGACCCGGCGTGCGACGCGGTGCGGATCTCCACTGTGGCCAGGCGGAGCGCGCGCTCGAACCAGCCCTGCGCCTTGTCCACGGTCTGGATCCGGCTGACGGGCACGAACACCCATTCCCTGCTCAGCCAGCCCGATCTCGCGTACACGACGTCGCCCGACAGCTCCCATCGATGCACGGCGTAACGCCACAGCGGTTCGATGATCACCAGTGGCGCCGTCACCACGCCGACGACGAGCGGCAGCAGCCACGCGTTGTCGGACAGCCAGCCGGGCAGGGCCGACCAGTCGCTCCGGCCGATCCAGTACGCGAGCAGCAGGGCGCCGCCGAAGAAGACGGCGAACCCCATCAGCGACTCGATCAGCCACAGGACGATCGCGCGCCGTGACACCCGATGGGCGGGATCCCGTAATGGACCTCTCACAGCCCCACCCTAAAAGACCGAGGCCCTCCGTCAGCGATATGTCAGCGGCTGATTGCGACGCTCAGTGAACTGTCAGTGGCATGCCGCAAGGTGGTGTCCACGACAAGGGAGGACATCGATGAGATACGCGATCCAGGCGCAGGGCCTGGCCAAGCACTACGGCGAGACCCGCGCCCTCGACGGGGTCGATCTCGAGGTGCCCCAGGGGCGGCTGCTGGGGGTGCTGGGGCCCAACGGGGCGGGCAAGACCACGGCAGTCCGCATCCTCGCCACCCTGCTGCGGCCGGACGGCGGCCGGGCCCAGGTGGGCGGGTTCGACGTGGTGAGGCAGGCGCACCAGGTGCGCTCGCTGATCGGCCTGACGGGCCAGTACGCCGCGGTCGACGAGACGCTGACCGGCGTGGAGAACCTCGTGATGATCGGCCGGCTGCTCGACATGTCGCGGGCCGACGCCCGGCGGCGCGCCGCCGAGCTTCTCGAGCGCTTCGACCTGACCGACGCGGGAGGCCGGGCGACGAAGACCTACTCCGGCGGCATGCGCCGGCGCCTCGACCTCGCGGCCAGTCTGATCGGCCGCCCGCAGGTGCTGTTCCTCGACGAGCCGACGACGGGGCTCGACCCGCGCAGCCGCACCGAGCTGTGGGGCGTCGTGCGCGGCCTCCAGAGCGATGGTGTGACCGTCCTGCTGACCACGCAGTACCTCGAGGAGGCCGACCAGCTCGCCGACGACATCGTCGTGTTCGACCACGGGAAGGTCATCGCCAACGGCACGTCCGACGAGCTCAAGGCGACGGTCGGCGGCCAGGTGCTCGAGGTGCGCCCGGCGGAGGCCGCCCATCTCGACCTGGTGGGGCGCGTGGTGGGCGACATCCTCGGCGTCGCGCCCACCGTGTCCGGCGGCCTGGTGCGGGCCGGCGTGCGCGACGCCGCCGCGGTTCCCGCCATCGTCCGCCGTCTCGACGACCTCGGCGTGATCGCGTCCGAGCTGTCGCTGCGCAAGTCGAGTCTCGACGAGGTCTTCCTCGCCCTCACCGGACGCGCCGCGGAGGAGGCCCAGGAGAAGGCACAACCGGAGGGGGTCCCGGCATGAGCCGGACGGCCCTGCCAGCCACCGCATCGACGGTCACACCTGCGCCCCTGGGCCCGGCGGCGTCCGGGGCACGACCGAACACTCCCGACAACCTTGACGAGGAGACATCATGACCACGATCGCCGAGACCGCCGGAGGGGCCGTCGCCGCCCCCAGGCTCAGCCCCTCGGCCACGTTCCGCCACACCATGACGCTGTCGTGGCGAAGCCTGGTGCAGATCAAGCACAATCCGATGGAACTGCTCGACCTGAGCGTCCAGCCCGTCATGTTCCTGCTGCTTTTCACCTATGTCTTCGGCGGCGCCATCGCCGGGTCCACCGGCGACTACCTGCAGTTCGCGCTGCCCGGCCTGGTCGCGCAGAACATGTTGTTCGCCAGCATGACCACGGCCGTCGGGCTGAACACCGACATCACCAAGGGCGTCTTCGACCGGTTGCGAAGCCTGCCGATCGCCCGCTCGGCGCCGCTCGCGGGACGGATCGTGGCCGACACGCTGAAGCAGGTGTGGGCGTTCGCCCTGTTCCTGGGGCTGGGCCTCGTCCTCGGCTTCCGGGTGCACACGGGCCTGATCGGCGTCGCCGGCGCGCTGGCGGTGCTGCTGGCCTTCGCTCTGGCCATGTCCTGGGTGGCGGTCCTGGTCGGCCTCCGCGCCTCCGACCAGGAGAAGGTCCAGATCCTGATGTTCTCGCTGATGATGCCGATCACCTTCACCAGCAACGCCTTCGTGCGGACCGACACGATGCCGTCCTGGCTGCAGAAGTGGGTCGAGGTCAACCCGGTCAGCCACCTGTCCGACGCGGTTCGGGGCCTGCTCAGCGGTGGTCCCGTCGCTGAGCACGCCGGAATCTCGCTGCTGTGGGCGGTCGGCATCGCGGTGGTGTTCGCACCGTTGTCGATCCGGGCCTTCCGCGACCGCGTCTGATGCCGGCGCCGGGGTCAGCCCGCGAAGACGACGACCTGTTCCCGGGTCATCGCCCGGCCGCGCTCGTAGCACCGGGAGAACTCCTCCCCGCCGAGCGCGGCCTTGGCCGCCTCCGTGGCGCGGACGTGGTCGAAGCCGACGACGTCCACGATCCCGCGGACGGCGGTCGCCCCGCCGAGCAGCACCGCGGCGCTCTCGTGATCGCCTTCGACGGCGGCGAGACAGGCGTACGCCACGATCACATGGGCGACCACCGGGCCGTCCTGCGATTCGACCGCGAGGGCCAGCGCCTCGCCGTGGAGGCGGCGAGCCCGTCTGAGGTCGCCCTCCTGCGCGGCCAGCATGCCGAGCGACGCGCTCAGCGTCGCCTGGAACTGCCGGGCCGACGACATCTCCGGACCGCCCAGCAGCCGCAACGCCTCGTGGTAGCACTCGCGGGCGGCGTCGAAGTCGCCCGCCTCCCGGGCGAAGTCGCCGCGGACATGTTCCACGCCGGCCTTCCCCACGAGGTCGGCGTTGTCGACGCAGATGCGCATGGCCTCCTGCAGGACCGCGGCCGCGGCCGCGCGGTCACCGGCGATGTTGAGGGCGATCGCCAGGCGGGTCCGCATGTACGGCGTGTCCTCCACGGCCCCGACCTCGTCGACGAGCGCGATGGCCTCCCGCAGGATCTCAATGGCCTCGCCGCTGCCACGCATCGTGCCCGCCTCCGCGAGCGACGCGAGCGCGTTGCCCATCCCCCACCGGTCGCCGACCTCTCTGAACAGCTCGAGGGAGGCCCGCAGGTCGGCCTCCCCCTCGGCGACGCGGCCCGAGTTGAACGCCATGTTGCCGCGGAACATGTAGGCGGCGGCGACCACCCAAGGATCGGGATGGCCGAACAGGTCCTCCAGACGGGCGTTGGCCTCCCGGTCCGAGCTGAGCAGGAGCGCCAGGATGGGCGCGGCCATGGCCACCATCGGATGCGGCGGATCCGGGGCCGGGTGGTCCCGCAGCAGCCGGATCGCCGTCTTCAGGCTGTCCTTCGCCCTGTCCCACTGGAGGTCCGCCGCGGCCCACGTCAGGCCGAGCACCGCGTGGGCGAGCGCGACCTTCACCGGGTCGGCCTCGGGATCCGCGCCCTCCGCCATGCGCAGGACCTCCTCGGCCCGCTGCGCGCCCTCCCGACGCTGCCCCACCAGCCACCAGTACCAGCCGAGGTTGCCGACCAGTGCCAGCGCCACGTCGGCCTCGCCCTGATCGGTGGCCCACAACAGGGCCGACGTCAGGTTGTCGTGCTCGGCCCACAGCCGGGGGAGCCACTCGACCTGCTCGGCCCGGCGCAGATGCGGGTCGGCGGTCTCGGCCATCTCGGCGAAGAACCGGGCGTGCGCCATCCGGATCTCGCGCTCGTCGCCCGTCTCCGCCAGCCGGTCGCCCGCGTAGGCGCGGACCGTCTCCAGCATGCTGTAGCGGCCGCCGTCGAACACCACCAGAGACTTGTCGACGAGACGGCCGAGCACGTCGAGGTCTCCGCGGCAGACCTCCTCCGCGCTCTCCAGCGTGGCGCCTCCCGCGAAGACGGACAGACGTGCCGCGAGCGTGCGCTCCCCGTCGTCGAGCAGGTCCCAGCTCCACTCGACGACCGCGCGCAGAGTCTGGTGGCGGGGCATGGCCGTACGGCTCCCGCTGGTCAGCAGGTGGAAACGGTCGCTGAGCCGGTCGGCTATCCCGTCCGCGGACAGGGTCCGCAGGCGGGCGGCCGCCAGTTCGATCGCCAGGGGCATGCCGTCGAGCCCGCGGCAGATGCGCTCGACCGCGTCCCGGTCGTCCTGCGCGCGGTAGCCGGGCCGCGCCGCCGCCGCGCGGTCGGCGAACAGCCGTACGGCGTGGTCGAGGCCGAGCGGCTGGACCGGCCAGAGCACCTCGCCGGTGATGCCGAGCGGTTCGCGGCTCGTCACCAGGATCCGGATCCCGGGGCAGTCGGCGAGCAGCCGGTCCGCCAGGATGGCCGCGGCGTTCACGAGATGCTCGCAGTTGTCCAGCACGATCAGCACTGAGCGTCCCGCCAGCGCCGTCACCAGACGGTCGGTCGCGTCGGAGTCGGCGGCCGGTCCCGCCGACGAGCGCACCGGCACGAGCCCCATGTCCCGGAGACCGAGCGCGGCCAGGACCGCGCGCGGGACCTGGGCCGGGTCGACCACGGACGCCAGCTCCACGAGCCACACGCCGTCCGGGGCGGAGGGCGCGAACGCCTCGGCCGACTCGACGGCGAGCCTGGTCTTCCCCGCGCCGCCCGGCCCGAGAAGTGTGACGAGGCGGTTGCGGGCCAGCAGCTCCCCCGCCTGCTCGACGTCGCCCTCTCTCCCGACGAAGCTGGTCAGCCGGGCGCGCAGGTTGCCCTTCCGCGCGGGCGGCGCATCGAGTGGCCGGACCGGCTCGTGCACGCGCGGCGGAACCTGCGGCTCCCCCTCGTCAGGGCCGCGCAGCGCGGAGCCGTCTCCCCCCAGGGCGGAACCGTCTCCCCGCAGGGCGGAACCGTCTCCCCGCAGGGCGGAGCCGTCTCCTCGCAGGATGGACAGGTGCAGCTCCGCCAGCGCGGGCGACGGGTCGGCGCCGAACCGTTCCGCGAACGCGACACGGGCGTCCTCATAGGCGGCGAGCGCCTCCACCTGCCTGCCCGAACCGTAGAGGGCGCGCATCAGCAGCCCGCGCAGCCGCTCGCGCAGCGGGTGGGCGGCGATGAGCCGGGACAGCTCGGAGACGACCTCGGGGAACTGCCCCAGCCTGAGCTCGGCGTCGATCCTGTCCTCGGTCGCGGCGATCCTGATCTCCTCGAGCCGGGCCACCTCGACACCGCCGACGGGCAGGTCCGTGAGCGGTGCGCCGCGCCACAGGCGGAGACCCTCGGTGAGCACCCGTACGGCCAGGCCGGGGTCTCCCGTCTCCAGCGCCCTGCCTCCCTCACGGGCCAGCCGGGTGAAGCGGTGGAGGTCGACCTGGTCGGGCGGGACCAGAAGGCGGTAACCGGACGGGTCCGCCACCACGAGCGTCCGGTCGATCGTCCCCCGGAGCCGGGACACCAGCGCCTGCAGCGCGTTGCCCACGCCGTTCGGCGGGCGGTCGTCCCACACGCCGGCGACCAGGACGTCGGTGGGGACGGTGCGGCCGGTGTCGAGGAGCAGGAGGGTGAGCAGGGCGCGCAACCGCTGCCCGCCGATCTCGATCAGGCGGCCGTCCTCGCGTACCTCGAGAGGCCCGAGGACGGCGAAGCTCACGCCCGTGTCCAGCGTCACCCCCTGCATGCCTCGATTGTCGCCGAAAACGCCGCATCCCCGCGCAGTCAGTACCCTCTAGCGGGACCAGTGGTCGGAATGGGATGAATCAAGAGACAGGACGCAGCAGGTGAGAGCGGTACGCCCGGCTGAACAGCGGCACGGATCAGCCCGATTCGGTCGGCGCACCATTCCGATCCGCGTAGCATCATCGGGCATGGGGTCGCCGACGAAGTCCATGGGCGCACGTTGTGCCGTCGCCATCACGGCGGTGGCGCTCGCTGCGTCGGGCTGCGGGATCCTGGGCGGCGGATCGCCCAGGAACCTCGACGTGATCAGTGTGTCGAGCCCGCGCTTTCGTGACGGGGCGCCCCTGCCGCACGGCTATTCCTGCAGCGGCGGGCTGGGCAACCCTCCCCTCCGCTGGTCGGGGACGTCGGGCGCGAAGTCCGTTGCCATAGTCGTCGACGACAGCAGTGCGAGGAGCAGCGCGGTGAACTGGGTGGTGTTCAACATCGACCCGAACACCACCGAGCTGGCCGAGAACGGCGTCCCGAGAGGTGCGAGGCAGGGCCAGGCGTCGAACGGCAAAGTCGGGTATACGCCTCCGTGCCAGACCGACGGCAGTTACCGTTTCACTGTCTACGCCCTCGACGCGAAACTCGACCTCAGGCAGGGAGCGCCCCTGGCGGAGACGCTCGAGCACATCGCCGATCACACCATCGCTCGCGGACGCCTCACGGCGGACAACATCGAGTGACATGCTGAACGCCGGAGGTAGTCGTGCTACACCAATCTTCGCCTAGGGTGTGACAACGGTCATTGTGGTCAAGCAGAATCGGATCCAATTGCTGAGCGCAGGTGGTCAAAGGGGGCAGGTCGCGTCGATGGCCGCGCGATCTCACCGGCGCCGCAGGCAGGCCATGGCCTTGAAGGTGGTGCTATGACTGCGGTCATTATGGGCCTCGTCGCCGTCGTGCTCTTGGTGCTCGTCGTCGTGGCTCTGGGCATGCGCTCGATGAACCGCAGGGAGAGCGCCCTTTCTTCCGAGCGGATCAAGGCGATGGCCGAGAACAAGGGCCCCAAGCCTCGCCGTCCCGCCGAGGAGACGTTCTTCGAGAGCTTCCCTCAGGGTTTCGACGCCTTCGAGGAGCCCTCCGACAAGGACAAGACCGCGGCCAAGCAGCGTCCCGCGGCCAAGCCCGGAGGGCGCCAGGCGGCGCAGCGCGGCGGAGGCAAGCAGCCCGCCGCTCCGCGCGGTCGTCGCGGCGTCGACGAATGGGGCGAGTCGGACGACTACGACGACGAGTACTGGAGCCGCGTCCGCGCCGACGACGGCGGCTTCACCGGCGGCCCCGGCGCCCGGATGGGCACCCCTCGCCCCACGGGCCGATCGGGCGCGCCTTCCGACGCCCCGGCGAACGCGCAGGCGGCGACCCCGTCCCGGGCCGCCGACCCCGACGCCGCGACCGTTCAGGCTCCGCTTCCGCTGCGCTCCGCCTCCGACCGTCCGAGCAGCCGCAAGCGCGCCACCCCCGCATCGGCCGCCGCCGACCAGAAGACGGTGGCGTTCTCCGCGCCGACTCCCGACGTCCTCGGCGCGCTCGGAACGCCCGCGCCCGGACGGCCTCAGTCCTCCACTCCCGCGGATGTGTTCGACTCGAACCCGTCGACCGGGTCGTTCGACGCGACCCCCTCGGCCGCGTCGTTCGACGCGAGCCCCGCCACCGGATCGTTCAGCACGACTCCCTCCGCGGCGTCGTTCGACGCGAGCCCCGCCACCGGACCGTTCAACGCGCCCCCGGCGGGCGACTCTTTCACCCCTCCGGCCCGCCCGTCGGGCTCGGCCTCGTCCCGGTCCGGCAGATCCGGCAGGTCCTCGCGGTCCGCCCGCCGTGCCGCGGCGGCCTCGTCCGACACCGGCGCCGGCCGCGCGAGCGGGTCCTTCGAGGCCCCACTCGGCACCGGTCCGCTGGCCGGCGGCTTCGACGCGACGCCCGCACCGGCTCCCGCCACCGGGCCGTACCCCACTGGAACGGGCTCGTTCGAAACGGCGTTCCCCCCGGCCGCCACGCCCGCGCCCGCCTCCGATCCGCTGACCTCGGCGACACCGTCCGCTCCCGGCACGGGATCCTTCGAAAGCTGGACGGCCTACGAGGCCCCCCGGAGCAACGACTCCTACGACCTGCCCCCCGGCTCCAGCGGCCTGTTCACGACCGCGGACACGGGTCCCTCCTACACGGTGCCGCCGAGCGTGCCGCCCGTCACCCCGATCCCCGCCACCCCCACCCATAACGAGACCTCCTGGCCGGCGGCCTCGGCCGCACCGGCTCCGGCCGCCCCGTCGTCCTGGCAGGGTGCTCGCGACATCTTCGACGACCCCGAGCCGGCCCGCGGCAGCGGCAGCAACACGACCTGGCCCAGCACCGAGAGCTACCAGCAACCGGCCGCCCAGCAGCCGGGCTACGACGGCTACTCCCCGTATTCGAGTGACCCGACATACTCCACCGGGACCCCCTCCTACGAGGTGAGCGCGGGGTGGGCGACGATCGATGACGCCGACTCCGCGGCCGGGCCCACGGGCGCCCACACGGGCCCGGGCCACACGGTGTCGCCGTACGAGTCGGCGGGGTACGACGTGCCCTCCGGCCAGAGCCCCTACGGCTACGACCAGCAGCAGGGTCAGACCGGCGGCAACGGCCAGCAGTCGTGGCCGGAGCAGAACGCGGGCGGCAGCTGGCCGTCCTACGACGAGCTCTACGGATCCGCCCAGCAGTCGACGAGCTCACGCAGGGGCAACCACCGTCAGCCGGAAACTGAGCCTGACTATCCCGACTATTACCGGTGATTTTCCGCCGGCTTGCCTGAGCGGCGGGTGGCCCCTGTCATAGGGTCGCCCCATGACACAGAGTAGTCAGGCGAGTTCCAAGCGTTATTGGGGGTCGGTGCTCCAGCACGATGTGCCGGCTTCTCTGGTGGTGTTCCTCGTGGCGGTGCCCCTGTCGATGGGCATCGCCGTCGCCTCCGGAGCCCCGATCGCGGCCGGTCTCGTGGCCGCGGTCGTGGGCGGTGTGGTCGCCGGGGCGCTGGGCGGATCGGTCGTCCAGGTCAGCGGACCGGCGGCCGGCCTGTCGCTCGTCGTCGCCCAGCTCGTCCACACCTACGGCTGGCGAGCCACCTGCATGATCACGCTCCTCGCCGGCCTGCTCCAGCTCCTCCTTGGAGCGTTCCGGGTGGCGAAGGCGGCGCTGGGCGTCTCCCCCGCCGTCGTCCACGGCATGCTCGCCGGGGTGGGCGTGGTGATCGCGCTCTCCCAGCTGCACATCGTGCTGGGCGGCAAACCTCAAACCTCCGCGTTCGAGAACATTCTCGAACTGCCGTCGCAGATCGTGAACAACCACAGCCACGCCGTCCTGGTCGGCCTCCTGACGATCGGGATCCTGCTCGTCTGGTCGCGGGTGCCCCGGCTCGGCAAGGTGCCCGCTCCGCTCGCGGCGCTGGTCATCGCCGCTCTGACGGCGGCCGTGCTCGGCTGGGACCTGACCCGGGTCGACCTGTCCGGCGGCTTCTCCTCCCTGGAGTCCCCGCTGCTGCCGCAGGGCGACTGGCACGCCATCGCCGGCGCGGTCCTGCTCGTCGCCCTCCTCGCAGGCGTCGAGTCGCTCCTCACCTGCGTGGCGTCCAACCGGCAGCACGACGGCCCGCGTGCCGACCTCGACAGGGAGCTCGCCGCGCAGGGCGTCGCCAACGTGGTGTCGGGCGCCCTCGGCGGCCTGCCGGTGTCCGGCGTGGTCGTGCGCACCACGGCCAACGCCAGGGCGGGGGCGCGCAGCCGCTGGTCGACCGTCCTGCACGGCCTGTGGGTGCTGCTGTTCACGGCCGGATTCGCGTGGATGATCGCACTCATCCCCCTCGAGGCCCTGGCGGCGCTGCTGCTGTTCATCGGCGTGCAGATGGTCAACCTCGGACACGCGCGCAACCTGCGCGGGCACCGTGAGATGCCCATCTACTTCGTGACCATGGGCGGCGTCGTGGTCATCGGCCTCGCGGAGGGCGTCGCGCTCGGCCTCGGGCTGGCCGCGCTGCTCGCCCTGCGCCGCCTCGCCTGGACCTCCGTGGTGGTACGGCAGGCGGGCGACCGCTGGCGCGTCGTCGTCACCGGGTCCCTCACGTTCCTCGGCGTGCCCCGCCTGGCGGAGTCCCTGGCGACGATCCCGCAGGGCACGGCGGTGGAACTCGACCTGAACCTCGACTTCATGGACCACGCCGGCTTCGAGACGCTCCACGCCTGGCGGCTGGAGCACGAGCGCGGCGGCGGCACGATCGACATCGACGAGTTGCACGGCGAGTGGTACGCCGCGGCCGTCAGCGGCGCCCGAATGTTGCCGGCCAGGACCCCGCCGAAGCACGATCGCTTCTGGCTGCCGTGGGCCTACCGCCGCCGCGTGGTCGATCCCGTGCGCCAGGCCGAGAGCATGTGCGCCTACGACGAGATGTGCGAGAACGGTCCCAACGGCGACCACGTGACGGACCAGGCTCAGGCCGTGCCGGACCTGCTGCAGGGGACGCGGGAGTTCCACCGCAGGACCGCGCCGCTCGTCCGGCCGCTCCTGCACAGAATGGCCCGCAAGCAGACTCCCTCCCATCTGTTCATCACGTGCGCCGACTCGCGGATCGTGCCCAACATCATCACCGCGAGCGGCCCGGGAGACCTGTTCACGGTGCGCAACATCGGCAACCTCGTGCCACGCGTCTCGAGCGCTCCGCCCGACGACTCGGTCTCGGCGGCCATCGAGTACGCCCTGAATGTCCTCGAGGTGCGGACGATCACGGTGTGCGGCCACTCGGGGTGCGGCGCGATGTCCGCCCTCCTCAGCGAGGCGCCCGACTTGCCCGCGCTGCGCAACTGGCTGCGGCACGGGCAGCAGAGTCTGGCCCGCTTCGCCGCCGTCCCCGAGCAAGACGACGACGCCGGTCCGCTCGACCGGTTGTGCCGGGTGAACGTGATCCAGCAGCTGGACAACCTGGAGACCCACCCTCTCGTGAACGAGCTCGTGCGTGCCGGAAAGCTGGAACTCACGGGGCTCTACTTCGACATCCCCGCGGCCCGCGTCCACGTGCTCGAGAGGGAGCACTTTTCGGCCGTTCCAGAACTGCGCCGCGGCTGAACCGACCCGTCTGCTCTCAGCGGAGCCCGTCCGCTGATCGTGAAACCACGGCGACACGGTCGTACGGTCTCGCGAAGGATGGGCTCATGAGAGTTCTGATCATCGGTGGTTCGGTTTTCCTGGGCCGGGCGATCGTGGCGGAGGCCCTGGCCCAGGGGCACGAGGTCACGACGTTCAACCGGGGCGTGAGCGGACCCGGCCTGCCGGGCGTGCACGCCGTACACGGCGACAGAGAGGTCCTCGAGGACCTCGATCGGCTGGTGGACGGGCGTGAGTGGGACGTCGTCATCGACGTCTGCGGCTACACGCCCGCCAACGTCCTCGAAGCGGTACGGCGGCTGTCCGGGCACGCCGGCCATTACACGTTCATCTCCAGCATCTCGGCCTATCCGGACTTCCCGGCCAAGCCCGCGGTGGACGAGACCTTCCCACGATATGAGTGCCCGCCCGACGCCGACGCGGACTTCGGCGAGTACGGCGTGCTGAAGGCGGGGTGCGAGCGGGCGGTCGAGGAGTACTTCGACGGGCCTTCGCTCATCGTCAACCCCGGCCTGATCATCGGGCCGTACGAGAACGTGGGCCGCCTGCCGTGGTGGCTCACGCGGATCTCCAAGGGCGGCCGGGTGCTCGCACCGGGAAATCCCGACCTGCCGATCCAGCTCATCGACGCCAGGGACATCGCCGCCTTCACCCTCGCGCAGGCGGAAAAGCGCACCACGGGCCGCTACCTCACCGGCGGCGTCCGCGCGAACGCCACCTTCGGAAGCTGGCTGGCCGACTGCGTGGAGGTCACCGGCTCCGATGCCGAACTGGTGTGGGCCGAGGACGGTTTCCTGCTCGACCACGAGGTGGAGCAGTGGACCGAGCTTCCCCTGTGGCTGGCCGAGGGCCCGGAGACCACGGGCGGCTGGACGCATTCGTCGGCGAAGGCCCTGGCCGCCGGTCTGACGTGCCGTCCGGTCACCGAGACCGTCAGGGACACCTGGGAGTGGCTGAAGGACGTCCCCGAGGGCGAGCGCAGCTTCGGCAACCGGATGTTGCGGCACGGCATCGACCCCGAGAAGGAGGCCCGCATCCTGGCCGACTGGGACGCGCGCACCTGATCTTCCGCGCCCTCGGGCTGATGTGAACCGGTGGGCGGCGGGTGTCGCCGCACTGATGGGTGCCGGCTTCGCGGTCGCGTGGCGTTCACGCGGCGCGGCAGCGAAGCCGGCGTCCCCACGCCCTCATCGGGGCCGAGGGTCTGTACCGGCTTCCGAAGGAAGGGGCTGAGCGGGCTCAGTCACCGGCCTGCGGGAGGCGTGCCGCGATGCCGTCCAGGAGGCGGTCGAGCCCGTAGGCGAACCGGTCCCCCACGTCGACGTAGTCCTGCCCGCCCTCCGTCAGCATCCTCACGACCATGGGGTATCGCCCGCTCGCGACGACGGACTGCAGGTAGGGAACCTGCAGAGTCATCCACTCCATCAGATCGAGGCCCGTACGGCGCAGCGCCTCGGCCTCGGCCAACTCGCTCTCCACGAATCCGTTGACGTACGCGAAGACCGTGCCGATGACCGTAAGCATCTCGTTGAAGCTCAAGCCGAGACCGTCGACCATGCGCAGGGCCGTGTCGAGCATCCGCACCCGGTTCGGGCTCGCCTGCTGCCGGGTGCCCGACAACGGGGCGATCCACGGGTGACGGAGGATGACCTCGCGGACCCGGCCGGCCAGCGCGCGCAGATCGGCCCGCCAGTCTCCCGACAGGACGAGGTCCGGCGGGAGGTAGTCGGCGACGACGGCGTCGATCATCAGCTCGATGACGTCGTCCTTGCCCGAGACGTATCGGTAGAGGGACATCGTCCCCGCCCCGATCTCGGTCGCGAGGCGCCGCATGGAGATCGCGGCCAGCCCCTCGGCGTCGGCGACCCGGATGGCCGCCTCCGTCAGCTGCGCGCGGCTGAACGTCGGCCGCGGCCCCCGGGCGGGTTGCTCCGGCCGCATCCAGAGGTTCTCCCGACTTGTCATCCTCACCATCTCTCGCTGTGCCTGGTCTGAACTACCACACCTCCACGACCTGATGCGATGTCAACGGTCCTTCCCGGCCAGATATTGCGTACTACGTATCCAGTAAGTAGCCTCAGGAACATAACCGAGTACGTCGTACCCGGTATTGCCGTCGCACGAGGGGACCGGTCGGTGGGCGTGTCACTTGTCGCCGTGGACGAGTTCGAGGCTCCGGGAGTCGGCATCTTCGATTTCCCGCCGCTCTGGGACGGTGCACCACACTGGCTGAACAAGCCCGTCGTCATGGCGGCGTTCGGCGTGGTCCTGGTGTGCTCGCTCGCGTGGGCCGCGTTTGCCTCACCGAAGCTGGTGCCGCGCGGCATGCAGAACGCCGGCGAGTATGTCTACGAGTTCGTGCGCGACCAGGTGGCGCGGCCGTTCCTGGGCAAGGACGCCGAACGCTGGATGCCGCTGTTGCTGAGTCTGTTCGTGCTGATCCTGGTGTGGAACTTCATGGGGGTCGTCCCCGTCCTGCAGTTCCCGGTGAACTCGCACATCGCGTTCCCGGTGATCTTCGCTCTGGTGGTATACGTGCTGAAGATCTATCTGGGCATCAGGCACCAGGGGCTCGGCGGCTACTTCAAGAACATGATGTTCCCGCCCGGCCTGCCGAAGCCCCTGGCCATCGCGCTGTTCGCCCCGCTCGAACTGCTCTACAACTTCGTCACCGCGCCGTTCACGCATGCCGTACGGCTGTTCGCCAACATGTTCGCGGGACACCTGCTGCTGGCGTTCTTCAGCGCGGCCGGCTTCTGGTTCCTGATCGCGCATCCGACCCTGCCGGGTGCGTCGATCGGCGTCCTCAGCGTGGTGACGACCGTCGCGATGACGGGCCTGGAGATCTTCATCCAGTTCCTCCAGGCGTTCCTGTTCACCATGCTCGCCGCCATGTTCATCGGCGGCTCCCTGCACCCGGACCACTAGGGACCCGGCGGGCCACCGGTCAGTCGAAGCTGAGCTGCTCGGTGCGCCGGGGCATCAGCAGGAGCGCGCCCACGCTGAGCACGGCCACCACGACGAGCGCGAGAAACGTGTGGTGTGCAGCGTCGTAGAGCGCTCGGCGGACGAAGACCCCCACCGCCGAATCGCGGACCGCCGACCCCTGCCCTCCGAGCACCAGGCTGGTCGCGTCGACGCTCTTCGGCAGGTGACCGGCGACACCGGCAGGAGGATGGGCGAACCGGTCGGCCAGCGTCGCGTTGGAGATGGCTCCCAGGACGGCCGCCCCCACCGCGCTGCCGATGGAGCGGCAGAACATGTTGGTCGCGGTGACCACGCCGCGCCGTTCCCAGCCGACGACCGACTGGACGGCGACGACGGTCGGGCTGGACGACAGGCCGAGGCCCGCGCCGACGACGAAGCACGCCGCGGCGACCTGCCACACCATGGCGTCCTGGGCGAGCAGTCCGCACAGGACGGCGCCGGCCACGATGAGCAGGCTGCCGATCAGCGCCGTGTCCCTGAAGCCGATGCGCATGTAGACGCGTCCCGACAGGGCGGCGGCGATGGGCCACCCGATGGTCAGCGCGGCCAGCGCGAAGCCCGCCACCAGCGCCCCGGTGCCGAGCACCCCCTGCACGTACGTCGGGATGTAGGAGCTCAGCCCGATCAGGAGCGCGCCGACGCCCACCGCGACGAGGTTGCCACCCGTGAGCGTGCGGTTGCGGAAGACCCACAGCGGCAGGACCGGCTCGGCCGCCCGCCGTTCGACCAGCACGAACACGACCAGCAGGACGATGCCCGCCACGAAGATGACCACGCTGGGCACCGAGGTCCAGCCCCACGCGACCCCGCCTTCGAGCAGGCCGAGGATGAGGAGGGAGGAGCCCGAGATGAGCAGGGCCGCCCCCGTGTAGTCGATGCGATGCGAGCCGGGTGTCACGTTCTCCTTGAACCGCCGGGCGATCATCCACATCGCGATGGCGCCGAGGGGCAGGTTGATGAAGAAGATCCACCGCCACGACACGTACTCGGAGAACACGCCGCCGAGGGTGGGCCCCAGCACCGAGGCGACGCCCCAGACGCTGGCGACGTAGCCCTGGACGCGGGCCCGCTCCTCCACCGTGTACAGGTCGCCGATCATCGTCATGCTGATCGGCTGGACCGCTCCCGCGCCGATGCCCTGCACGGCGCGGAAGGCGATGAGCGCCGGCATGCTCCAGGCGAACCCGCACAACACCGACCCGATGAGGAAGGCGGTGATGCCGAGCAGGATCACCGGCTTGCGACCCGCGATGTCGGCGAACTTGCCGTACAGCGGGACCGTCACCGCCTGCGTCAGCAGATAAATCGAGAAGAGCCAGGGGAACTGGGAAAAGCCGCCGAGGTCGCTGACGATGGACGGCACCGCGGTGGCGATGATCGTGCTGTCCAGCGCCACCAGGCCGGTGGAGAGCATGACGGCCGCCAGCACCGGTCCGCGCTCCGAACGGAGCCCGACGCCCTTCGAGATGGTTGTTGCCACGTGGGGAAGTTCTCCTTGCGGGTCGAGCACGAAATCACCAACGGACTCGTCCGCCTGAAAGCGCACTCGTCCCGACAAGCGCCAACTGCGACCGCCCCCTTCCGCATTCCCGTTTCGTCCGCATTCCCACGCCGTCCGCGTTCCCGGTTTCGCCCGCGTTGCCGGGTCGGCAGGTCAGTCGCCTCTCCCGTCGGCCGCCCCTCCCCCAGGACGATCCGCTTCCCCCTTCCCCGGCGGGACAGACGTGATGCCGCGAGCGATCGCCGTCATCGGCTTCGTCAGATCGGGTGTGGCCCAGACCCGTACGCCCAGGCCGGGCCGGATCACCCAGAGGAGCCCACCGGCCCACGCCGTCGTTCAGCCGGTACGGCGACCTCGTCGTTCACGAGGTCGCCGTACTGGTCATGGCAGAGGGCGAGCGTGTGCCTCAGACCAGTGCGGGCTCCGGGGACCACAGCCCGTCGATCTCCTGCTCCGCCGCGGCGAGGCTCTTGTGCGCCAGCGGGATCAGCTCGGCCATGGCGGGCGTCACCTCGGCGAGCGTGAGCTCGGCCGCGATGAAGCGCGGCTCCAGACCGGTGACGGCCAGGCCGTGCGGAAGCCACGTCCCGGCGTGGTCCCAGCCCTCACGAGGCGCGCCCGGGGTGTAACCGCCGCCGCGGCTGGCGACCACGATGAAGTCGCGTCCGCCGAGCAGGCCGGTCATGGTCGCGTGGTCGAACGACAGCCCGGCGGCGATGAGGTGGTCCACCCATGCCTTGACGCTGCTCGGTGCGCCGTAGTTGTACAGCGGGAGCCCCAGCACGATCGCGTCGGCCTCCTTCACTTCGTTGATCAACAGCTCGGTCAGCGCCCAGGACTCGGCCTGCGCCGGCGTGTGCTGATCAGGCGGCACCATCCTGGCCAGGCCGCCGGCCGCGTCGAGGTGCGGCAGAGGTTCGCCGCCCAGGTCCCGGTACGTGACGGTCCCACCGGGATGCCTGGCCCGCCAGACGGCGGCAGCCCGGGCGCTGAGCCTGCGACTGACGGATCGGTCGCCCTGGATGCTCGAGTCGATGTGCAAAAGGTGAGCCATGTCATTGACCTTCCATAGATGGTTCGTGTTGCATCAATGATTAGCGCTCAATCGATAGAACGTCAACTCGGCTAGACTCGGCTCATGACCTCCCTGCCCGTCGTCAACCAGCCGGTGCATCGGTCAGGCGCACTGCTCGACCAGCTGGCTCGCCGTGTGCGCCTCCGCGGCGAATCCGTGCTGGCGCCGCTCGGCCTCCGGCCCCGCCACCTCATCGCCCTCACGGTGCTGCGGGACCGCTCCGGCTGCACGCAACAGGCCCTCGCGGCCACGCTGGAGATGGACGGGACGAACATCGTCGGGCTGCTGAACGACCTCGAAGCCGAGAGTCTGATCGCGCGGCGGCGCTCGCCCGAGGACCGCCGCCGTCATGTCGTCGAGCTCACGGACGCAGGCGTCAAGCGGCTCGCCAAGGCGGAGTTCGCGCTCGCGGCGGTCGAGGACGAAGTGTTCGCGGCTCTCAACGAGGCCCAGCGGGAGACGCTCTACAGCCTGCTCCAGCAGGCGCTCGGCGGTGGCGAAGACATCGCCTGCGTGGCCGCGATCAACGAGTAGGCCACGTCACCCTGCGCCGGGGACATGCGATGTCGGGTGCGGGCAGGGAACGCAGGCCCTGCGTATGGCGGCGCGCGGGCATCGGGTCACTGCGTTGGATTCCTCGCAGGAGATGCCGGCCCGGCTACGGGAGGCTGACGCCAGACCTCTCCGTCGAGGTGGTGCACAGCTCGGCTGACGCGTTGCCCGCGGGGGCTCTGCTGGCCTGCGAAGAACGCGCGGGCCGAACTGATCCGTACCGCCAGGTCGCCGCTCTTCTGCATGTCATCGCCCGGCGCGACCGGTAGGGGCCTTGGGCGGCTCTGCCTGAGGCGACGGATCAGGGGTTGCGGCGGATGCCGTCGAGCAGCATGTCGAGCATCCGACCGGCCTGTTCGCGCTGCGCGGGTTCGCCGGCGGCCATGGCGATCCCGCTCAGAGTCATCAGCACGTCGTCGACGTTGACACCCTGTCGCGTGACGCCCGCCTCTGTCGTCGCCCCGACGAGCACCTCAAGCGCCGCGTCGAGCCGTTCGCGGCTGTGCGCGTACGGATTGCTCCCTGAGGAGATCACCGCACGGATCGCGTCGCTCATCCCGATCTTCGTGGTCATGTAGTCGATGAACCGATCCATCCAGGTGCGCAGGGCCTGCTCGGGCGCGAGCGTGCGTATCAACGCCGGAGCCGCGTCACACACCGCGTCGAGTTCGCTGCGATAGGCCGCCTCGATCAGGGCCTCACGGGTCGGGAAGTGCCGGTACACGGTCCCGACGCCGACACCCGCGTCCTTGGCGATCTCGATGAACGTGACGTCCGGGCCGCGTTCGACGAACAGGCGTGAGGCGGAGGCGAGCAGACGATCGCGGTTGCGCTGCGCATCCGCCCGCATCGCGCGGCCAGTCGTGGTCAAGGCCAGGCCCCTCCTTGTAAACCGGAATGGATTCCGGTTAGCATCACCGTATTCGGAATAGATTCCGCTTCTGATTCTACTTCCCACCTCAGAGGGGGCGCTGTCGCATGACCACCGACCGAATCATCACGCCGTTCACCCGCGAGACCACCGATGATCAGGTGCTCGAAGGCGTCGACCTGACCGGCAAGCGCGTCGTCATCACCGGTGGCGGATCGGGCATCGGCGCCGAGACCGCCCGGGCGCTCGCCGCGAAGGGCGCCGACGTGACCATCGCGGTCCGAGACGTGGAGACCGGAGAGAAGGCGGCCGCCGATCTCCGCAGGAAGGCCGGGGCCGGCGACATCCGCGTCGCCGGACTCGACCTCCTGGACCGCGGCTCGATCGACGCGTTCGGCCGCGCCTGGTCCGGTCCGCTCGACGTTCTCGTCAACAATGCCGGGATCATGGCCCTACCCGAGTTGCACCGCACGAAGGAGGGCTGGGAGCTCCAGTTCGCCACGAACCATCTCGGGCATTTCGCCCTCGCGCTCCGTCTCCATGACGCTCTCGCCGAGGCCGGCGACGCCCGGATCGTCTCGGTGAGCTCGAACGCGCACCGCGTCTCACCGATCGTCTTCGACGACATCATGTTCGAGCGGCGGCCGTACGAGGAATGGTCGGCGTACGGCCAGTCGAAAACCGCCAACGTCCTGTTCGCGGTCGAGGCGGCGAAGCGCTGGGCGGCCGACGGCATCACGGCCAACGCCCTCATGCCCGGCGGCATCCGCACCGGACTGCAGCGTCACCAGACCAGCGCTGCAGCCCAGGAGATCTTCGACAACTACGACTGGAAGACCCCCGAGCAAGGCGCGTCCACCTCTGTGCTGCTCGCCGCGTCCCCGCTCGTCGAGGGAGTCAGCGGACGGTACTTCGAGGACAACAACGAGGCCGAGCCCACGACAGACCTGCATGCCGAGACCGGAGTGCGTGCCTATGCGCTCGACCCCGTCGCCGCCGAGCGACTGTGGAACGTATCTCTCGAGCTGATCGGCCGCTGACCGACGCCTGACTGCGTATCTGGGACCTCTTCCGTATGAGCGCCGGCGCGGCTCACTCGGGGATGTGGCAGACGGCCTCGACGTTGTTGCCGTCCGGGTCGCGCACGAAGGCGCCGTAGTAACCCGCGTGGTACTCGGGCCAGACGCGCGGCTCATGCAGAATCTCGGCACCGGCGTCGACCGCGATTCGGAAGAACTCCCGGACCGCCGCCCGATCGGGTGCGGTGAACGCGATGTGCGACTCCCGAAAGCCGTCGCCCGCATCCCTCGGCCCGAGCCAGAAATCGGGCTTCGGCGCGATCCCGTAGCCGATGACACTGCCGAAATCCATCAGACGCCCACCGCCCAGGGGGGCCAACACGGCGTCGTAGAACGCGGCGCTGGCGGCCACGTCAGCGCATTGGATGGATAAGTGATCAAGCATTCGGCCATTGTGTCAGACGGGCTGAAGGCCGCAGGGGGCCTCCGTTACATTTCCAATGCCATCGCCGTACGCAGTCGACTCTCGGCGAATGATCCTGACCAGGCGATCAAGGACTTGTCCGTTCAGATGAGTGATTCGAGCAGGCCGATGGCCGGGATTCCAATTCCGAGTGCTCGTTATATGTACGGGCTTCGCTCTGAATGACATACGACCTGCGAAACACTTCCCCAACGATGTCAGTCCTGTCCTGACCACTCGGCACACGCGTGATCTAGGTTGATCTGCATGAGCGTGCGCGGGCGTACGTACCGTTACGTGGGACCCGCTGACCTACGTGTCCTGGTTCGACCCGGCGGTGAAGGTCGGGCAATCTCCTCGTCGACCGACCTCGATGAATGGGTGTCTCAACGGCCACCGGCCGAGCGGGAGGAGGCCTTCACCTTCGTCGTCGACGTGGACGGCGTGCTGCGGTTGGCGCCGCGCCGTAGCGAGCATGTTGTGTGTGCCGGCGGTGGGCGGGTCCTGAGTGCAGGTGAAATCAGTTTCCGTCACGACATGGGCCGTTGGCTCGTTGATGAGGTCAGCAACCAGTCGACCGGGTACTGCCCGGATGTCAGCTCGTGGCCGGCCGTTGCGGAGGCATTGGAGCACGCCGGAATCGAGCACCCTGCGGCGTTCACACTCCCGGTGGTGTTCCGGCGCTGTCCTGACTGCCGGGAGCACAACATCGTGCGCGAGGACGACTTCGTGTGCGTTTTCTGCGGTAGCGATCTCCCCCACGACTGGAACGTAGACCCGCGGGCGTGATTCCCCGCGGGGTCGTCGACCGTACGGGCACACCGCCGCCTCTTGTCCCCTAGCGTCTGGCGTGAACCCGACCGCGAGGCGGGTCACCCCGGTTGCCGTCGTCGTAGCGGCGGTGGGGCCCGTGACGCAAGGCAGGCTCTACCTGCGATGCGCTCCCGCTCGGCGTCATCACCTGCCACTCAGGGCGTTGTCACGCAGTGGTGACCCAGCCCGACGGTGACAGTGCTGACCCGAGGCTTCGCATGGTCGGCCGGCAGTCCACGCACCCCATGCCGCAGGCCCGATCCTGATAACTTCACCATTTGTGACGGAAATCGGGGTGACAATTCGAGCAGGTCGTCTCGATGAGGTCGAGGCGGTGCTGACGTTCTGGCGGAAGGCGGCCGAAGGCACAGACAGGCATGACACCGCCGCAGCCGTACTACAGCTGATCGAGCGTGATCCGGCGGCGCTCCTGATCGCGGAACTCGACGACGAGATCGTCGGCACGCTGATCGCGGGCTGGGACGGTTGGCGGGCCCACCTGTATCGCCTCGCCGTCCATCCCGACCACCGGCGCAAGGGCGTAGCGACCGCGCTGCTCAATGCCGCCGAGGAGCGTTTCGCCGGATTCGACGCCTTCCGGGCCGATGCAATGGTCCTGGACGACAACGTGCTCGCTCATCGCGCCTGGTTGGCAGCGGGGTACGCCAGACAGCCCCAGTGGGGCCGCTGGGTCAAACCCCTGCGGTAGCGGAACAGGCGGTGTGACAGCGGGTGAACGCCGCCATCGGCTCGTTGCGCGACGAGAAATCCCGATGACATCACGACTGGCGAATGCCACGCTCGTGGCATGGAACGTGTTTCGATCCGCCCGGCCCGGCTCGAGGAACTCCCGTTCCTTGACGAGCTGCTCCTGCGGTCGAAGTCGCATTGGACAGGCGGCCGCGTAGAGGACGTTCCCGCCGTGACGCCGAAGCTCACCGCCGAGGACATCGCGTCTCGCCATGCCACGGTCGCCGAGAAGGACGGCGTTCCCATCGGCTTCTACACACTCAACGGACACGAGGACTACCTGGGAATCGGCCTGCTGTTCGTTGATCGGCCGTTCATCGGCACCGGGGTCGGGCGCCTGCTGTGGAGCCACCTGATCCAGCGCGCGGTCGCACTGGACGCGCGTCTTCTCGGCGTCGGCGCGGAGCCGCGTGCCGAGGGCTTCTACCAGCGAATGGGCATGGTCACTCGGCACGAGATCGATCACAACGGCGAACGCCTGATCTGGATGACGGGCGAAATCGGCAAAGTCGTGACCTGACCAGGACACGGCCCCGCTCCGACGCAGTCGACGACCCACTTTCTCAGTGGCCGTCCGGCCGAGGATTCCGCCAAGATTGTGGGCATGAACGTGCGATACCCCGCCCCCTTGCGTCCCGGTGACTGGATCGGTGTCACCGCCCCGTCCAGCGGAGTGGACGAGAGCCTGCGAGATCGCCTGCAGGTAGCCATCCGCACCGTGGAGAGTCACGGATATCAGGTGGTCGTCGGGGAGTGCATGGACGGCGCCGGCCACATCAGCGCTCCGGCGGCCGAGCGGGCACGCGAACTGATGAACATGCTTACCGACCCGAACATCAAGGCCGTCGTGCCGCCATGGGGCGGGGTGACCGCGATCGACCTGCTGCCCCTGCTCGACTGGGACGCGCTACGTGAGGCCGACCCGACATGGGTCGTGGGATTCTCGGACATGTCGACGATCATCACGCCGCTCACGCTCTTGACCGGGATCGCGACGATCCATGGCAACAACCTGATGGACACGCCGTACCGCGCGCCGGAAGGACTGCTCAGCTGGCTGAACATAGCGGTGATGAACCAGGGAACCGCGTTCACTCAGGCTCCGCCGAACCGCTACCGAGCGCAGGGATGGGACGACTACAGAGCCAATCCGGAAGTGGGCGAGTTCACGCTCGACACCCCAGGGCGGTGGACGCGGCTGGACGGCGATGGCGACGTGCAGGTCGAGGGCCGGCTGATCGGAGGGTGCATCGAGACTCTGTGCAACCTCACCGGAACGCCGTACGGTGACATCGCGTCCTTCGCACGGGCCACGGCGCCCGAAGGCTTGCTCGTCTACATCGAGGCGTCCGACGACGACGCGGCCACCATCTGCAGAAA
Organism: Planotetraspora phitsanulokensis; assembly: GCF_016863295.1. Taxonomy (GTDB): domain Bacteria; phylum Actinomycetota; class Actinomycetes; order Streptosporangiales; family Streptosporangiaceae; genus Planotetraspora; species Planotetraspora phitsanulokensis. Next base: position 134,811 of record NZ_BOOP01000013.1, on the reverse strand, counting down.
CCTGCACGGGATGCGGCTCGCCGGGTTCTTCGCCAACGCGAACGCGGTCCTCGTCGGTCGCACCCGGGCACCAGGCATCGACTCACTCACTCAACACGAGGCGGTACTCGACGCCCTCGGCGGCCTTGGTGTACCGATCATCGCCGACGTCGAGTGTGGCCATGTCCCTCCGTACATGCCCCTTGTCAACGGCGCTCGCGGCCGGGTGGTGTACACCGAACATCGCAATGAGCTCACACAGGTCCTCAGCTGAGCCGTGAAGCCTCGGCGTTCATTGCGCATTCCGGGGGCCGTCCAATCATGCGCGGTCCACGAACGAGCGCGCCTCCTCTTCGACAAGGCCTGTTTCGCCCCGAACGAGCAACACAGCCTGCTCGTACCGTCCTTGAGATTTCAGGCCGCGAACCTTCGTTGCAAGATCGAAAGGACCGAACGATCCGGCGTTGCTGAACGGTTTCAACGCTGAGAGAACCTTTACGCCAACGTAGATGACGAAGGCGGGCACGCAGATGAAGAGGACGAACGCGAAAATTAACGGGATAAGGGCCGCGAAAAGATTAGGTTCGAGAGGATTAGACATGCGCTGATCGTAGTGGTGCGCGGGCGGATCTCTCGGAGTTGGAGCGCCCCGAGGTCTGCCCCTGCGGCTCAAGCCGCCCGACGACTCATGATGATGTCCGCAGTGATGCGAACCGGCAGACACAACGTTTGGCCATGCGTCCCGAACAGGGCGTCTCGGGAGCTGAAATAACCCAGATCAGCCAGCACGTAGCCGGATAGATCGCATGATGAGCAGGTGAGGCCGTCCCAATCCACGGCGGTGCGGGCGACCGCGTCGAAGAGCGTCTCACCGCCGACGTTGGCGAATCCGCCGGCTTTCTGCAACGTGTCCAGGTCACCGTACAGCTCTGAGACGCTTACCCACCGGCGGTCGAGCTGGAACTCGGGCCAGGCAAGCATCACCTGGTGAGGAATCAACGCCCGGAGCCGGGGAAATCGCGAGTACCAGAAGCGTCCGTCCACCAGCAATCCTCGCACTCGGCTGGCGATCCCACAGGCCCGCGCCACGGCTTCCAAGAGCGCCAGTCGCTGGCTGCACGAGCCGCGCTCCAGGAGGAGCGTTCTGGAGGCAGGCTGTTTCTCGTTCATGGCGTACACGGGCCGCACCCGTGTGGTGATGAGCCGATGGGCCGTGACCAGAAGATCCCTGTCAGTCTCGGCGCTCCCGTGCCGGACTTCGGCCGCCAACGCCAGTACCCGTGGATGCGTCCAATCGAGAATGGCGGTCGCCGCCAACTCACCCTCAGCCTTTGCCCGGCGGGAAACAGCAGCACTTTGGCACCATGGTGCCAGGAGCACCGACTTCATATGCGGCCCACTCATGCGTATGGTCTGGTCAAGTGTCCCGGCCGACGTTCTCCGCCGAATTCCCAGGTACACCTGGAGGCTCGAACAAACGGGGTAGCGGCTTTTCGGGGGCGAGTCGTCGCCTGTCCGGGCCGTGCTTGGCCCGGTAGGTTTCCGCGTTCACGCCCATCCGGCGCTTCTCATCGAGGGGCGCGTGCCCCGACTGGCGCTTCGCCACGTATACGTTCATCACCATCATCAGTCGCGCGAAGACAGCGATACCGAGACCCCAACCGCCCGTGAGCGTCCACGGGATGGGCCACTCCCCACTCGTCCATATGGCCACGCTGAACCCGACGAAGACGAACCCGCCAAGGCCCACGCTATAGATCATCGGATGCTGGTAGACCCGACGCTGCACCCGACTAGAGGTCGGGAGAAGCGGCACGAGCAGGTCGCCAAGGATGTCCAGCAACACGCATGTCGCCCATCTAGTTAAAAGGCTCAGGTCGCTGCAGACAGCGACCAGCGGTCACACTACTCCTTGTACTGATCTTTCGTCTGAACAGGTACGGCCCGGCGCGATCTGTCCCATCACCGGCGCTGTCGGCTCGGAAAGTCTTTCAATATCATGCCTGCGTGATCGGCAAAAGTATGACTTGGCATGATTCGTTCGTGCCCCATCCGGAGCAGGAGTCATGACCAGACGTCAGGAGATGATCCGCGCGGCGGTGATCGCCGTCCTCTGCTTGGGCGCCCCCATCGTCCCGATCGGCGTACTGCTGTTGGACGGGTTCTGGTTCTACTTCGTCACGATCGCGTACGTCGCGTCTCTCGTCGCGTTCTCGTTCTGGGAATCCCGGCTCAACAAGAGCCAAGCTGATCCGCGTGGCGCAACCGGTGGCGGGCAGCCTCCGCGATCTCTTCGCGTCAGGATTGCGCGCGGCCTCGCGCTCATCATGTTCGGGTGGATGGCCGCGGGCACAGCGTTCAGCCCCGAGTTCGCGCACCTGTCGTGGTCCTACTGGCCCACAATCACCGGGATCATCTCCGCCGTCCTACTGGTGAATCTGTTTGTGGACCTCCTCCTCCAAGTACTGGGGAAGGACCGCGGACCGGCGCAGCGAGTAGAGGACGGGGATCAAGTCGGTCTGTAGGCCGGGTGCGATCCCGGTCATTCTCCGGGGACGGGCACGCCCGAACCTGGGGGTCTAACGGCGCGGCAACTGCTGGACTCCGTACGCCGGATCGCCTACGAGCTGCCCGTTCTCGGCGTCGACGTCGACGAAGTGTCGCCACCATACGACCACGCCGAGATCACGTCGTACCTCGCAAATCGAGTCGTACTGGAGACGCTCACCGGAATTGCCCGTCGACGAAAGGACGCTCGCGACGGCACAACGTGGGACCCTCGCCAGCCGTTGCTGGACGGCCGCTGACCAGCGCTACCGAGAGTGGACTCGCCTTCCGAACACCCGCCCTGACCTGGTCAGACAGTCCACCACCGTCTACCAGCGTTCAGGCTCGTCCATGGCGATTGTCACTCGAATAGTCGCTCTGTCTGCTCCTCGTCCGGCAGCTCAGCGATTGCGGCTAACAACTCCTCCTTCTCATCGCCGACTACCGTCGTAGGCTGAATCTCGCACGTGACGGACAGGAGGCTGAGGTGGCCGAGACGACGGTGGCCGAGGTGATGGCCGAGGTGATGGCCGAGCTGGCCGAGCTCGAGGACCCGAAGGCACGCGAGGTGAACGAAAAACACGGTGACGATCACGGTGTGAACCTCAGCAAGCTGCGCGCGCTTGCGAAGCGGCTGAAGACGCAGCAGGAACTCGCATGCCGGCTCTGGGAGACGGATGACACCGCGGCGAGACTGCTGGCGATCCTGATCTGCCGCCCGAAGGCCTTCGAGCGTGACGAGTTGGACGTCATGTTGCGCGAGGCGCGCACACCCAAGGTGCACGACTGGCTCGTCAACTACGTGGTGAAGAAGAACCCGCACTCCGAAAAGCTGCGCCTGGCCTGGTCCGCCGATTCGGATCCAGTGGTCGCAAGTGCCGGCTGGGCGCTGACCACCGAACACGTGACGAAGAAGCCCGAGGACCTCGACCTCACAGGACTGCTCGACGTCATCGAGGCGGAGATGAGTGACGCCCCGGATCGCCTGCAGTGGGCGATGAATCACTGCCTGGCTCAGATCGGGATCGAGCACGGCGAGCACCGCGCGCGTGCAATCGACATCGGTGAGCGCCTGGAGGTGCTCAAGGACTACCCGACTCCCCCGGGTTGCACGTCTCCGTTCGCGCCCATATGGATCACCGAGATGGTGCGCCGACAGCACGACAACTAGGAAGGTTCGCGCTCACGCTCATGCCGCTACCTCCTCAGAACGCGCTACCCGTGGGCGTGAGGGGCTCACGTCGCCTACTGCTGGAGAGCACGCTAGGCCTGCCCGAGTCGAATGAGCCACCACCCCAGCCATCCACAACCCGCACGCGTGTTCGCGGCAGAAGAAGGAAGTGTCGCCAACCTCGTCGTGATCATGTAAAGCATCAGGCGGGGTCGAAGCGTTGTCCTACCTCGGCTGATGCTTGACACTGCGGCGACACTGCGTAGCGGCACCGCGATCAGCACTGTGTCGGGCACGGCCATGCGGACCACGCTCCGACACCTTCCGGGCGGGCTCCCGGGCCTTCTCGCATGCTTTCAGGCCGTCGGCAGACCGTTAGGCAGCATTTCTCTCTCGAAGGATTCGCGTCCCGACTCGTCGAACCGCGCGCAGAGCTCCTGTACCTCGTCCTTGAGAAGTACGATCTGAGAGAAGCCGACCAGTTCGCCATTGACCCGGATCGGTGAGACCGTGACCAGGATCGTGGTTTTCCCGTAGGGCCTGGCGACGTAGCGTACCGGCTCGACGCGGCCCTCCTCGAAAAGCCGGAGCATGGCGTCGAAACGGGGATTGGTCACCGCTCGGCGATGCCGCTTCCGGACGTCGTTTCCGATGTATTCGGGCTTCCGGTCGAGGTGCTCCGAAGCCCACTTGTTGTAATACATCACCGTTCCGTGGCAGTCCAGGATGGTGACTCCGACGCCAGCCTGCTCGAGAATCCGGTCCGCCCACTGGTCCAGGCCCCAGTCCGTGGCGATGCGGCTCTCGGCGACTTCGGCTAGCTCGACCTGAGATGACATTAATACCTCCGAAGAGGGGATTGGTGGATACCTGTCGTAGTAGACAGACCGCGTCCGGCGTATTAGCACAAAGTCTGGACGCTTGAGCCCCGAGTTCACAATGAGTCTTTTTTGGGGTGGGCCTTCGGCTGAGCCGAAGGCTTCCCGAGTGGGGCCGACGTGGGTACCGTCTCGACCATGACGTATGACCTGACCGATCTTCAGCTATTCCTGCAGGTAGTCGACCAGGGCAGCATCACCCGGGGTGCGGACCGGTCACACCTGTCGCTGGCTTCGGCCAGTGCGAGGATCAAGGCGATGGAGAAGGCTCTGGGGGCGCCGCTTCTGACCCGGCATCGCCGTGGCGTTGTGCCGTCACCGGCAGGGTGGCTGCTGGTGGCCCATGCCCGTGAGGTCGTTAGGCAGATTGCTCGGATGCGTTCTGAATTGTCCCGATATTCTGACGGCCTGCGGTCCACATTGGTGATCTCGGCAAACACTTCGGCAACCGAAACGCTCGTGTCGTCGGTGATAGTCGACTTCATGGCCGACAACCCCGACATCGACCTGGAACTGGAGGAGCGGCCGAGCCATGAGATAGTCGCCGCCGTCACCGACGGCCGGGCGGAACTGGGGATCATCGCCGATACTGTGGACTCGGGTCGGCTGGAACGGGCGGTGCTGCGTCCCGACCCGCTGGTCGTCATCACACGGCCAGGCCACCCTCTGGCCGCGCGTGCTCATGTCGCGTTCAGCGAGTGCCTCGGCCACCCGTTCGTCGGCTTCACCGAGGGGAACCCGTTGCAGGAGCATCTGAGCGGGCAGACCCAGCCGCTCGGGCTCCGGCCTCGCTACCGGGCGCATCTGCCGACCACGGAGGCGATCTGCAACGCGGTAGCGGTCGGCGTCGGCATCGCCGTGGTTCCCGCGCGCGCGGTCGTCCGTTGGCAGCGTACCTACGACCTGCGGGTCGTGGACCTGACGAATTCCTGGGCGAAGCGCAACCTGCTGTTGTGCAGCCGGCGCTGGTCCGGGCTCTCCGAAGCCGCGGCGGCGCTCGCCGCACGCCTCAAAGCGCACGGGGCGCCCGCCGCCGCACCGGACGACGGCGGCGCCGAGGGCGCGTAGGCGCCGACGGGCCCTGGCTCGGGCTCCGCATGATGAAGATCTCGGTAGAGGTGCGGTCGAAGCCATGGTCACCACAGCGCTGGCGGAACAGCAGCCTCAAGTAGCCGCAGAGGCACAGGTCAGAGGCTTAATAGCGGACGAGTCGGCCTGTAGGCCGGGTACAGATTCCGCACGCCTCCTACCTGCACGGATTCGCTCTGAACCACAAGCGACCTGCGAAAACGCTTCCATTCGTTGCCATTGCTTGCCAGTACTTTCCGATGCCATGTGCCCCCAAAGTGCCCCGACACCGGAGCCGATGCAGGCGTCGGACGTCCCAGATCAGAACTCCGCGGGCACTCTTGCAGGCGTCCCTGCAGCGTGCGATCGTGCTCGCGTGTCGCGAGAATCGGACCGGCAAAAGGTCGAGCGCGAACTCGGCTCAGATTCGTTCCTTGTGTGCTACTCCCCTCGTGATCTTGTCTGGCCGCTGACGACATCTTTCGGCCCGGTCATCTATGGGGCCGTGACGTCAGGGCGTGTCGCCTTCGCAGCGGGCATCGGGTTCTTCGCGTACGTCTTCGGCCAGTTATGGCGTGTCGTCCGCAGGCGAATCGCCTACGCAGTGGGGCCAGCCGGCATATATCTCGGTGGACAGTCGAAAATCCCTGCAGAGGTTATCCCCTGGGCGGACATCTCTGCTGTGGAAATATCGCTGAAGCCTCGCGTCTTCGGAGATGATCGGCCACACGCACTGATCATCTCCCTTAAGAGAGAAGACCAGAGTGACCGGGAGAAGGTAGCAGACGGCTGGATCCTCGATCCGGAACGCCTCACTCAGGCGGTCCTCCAGTTCGGAGGGATGACGGTAGGACTCCGCGAATCGCCGGCCGCCATCCACATCCGAGCCCTGCGAAGGATCCGTGGTCTCACGCCTTAAGGGGGCGCTCACCTACGCTCTCACCTTGTCCTGATCTCTCGTCTGCTGTCGACCCATCGCGGAGCGGCGACGGGCCGGCGACGGAGGGTCAAGCCTGGCCTCGCGTGTTCCATGTTCCGGGTGACCTTCCTCGCGCGCTGGTTGTCCTGCCTGCACGGCTGAGCTTGACCTGGAGGAGTCGGTCTGCTGGGCTCTGCCTGGGTCGATGGCAGGCGAGCGATCAGGCTTCCACCTCAGCCAGCTACGGCCCGTTGTCGTGGTGCGCGGGGCTGACTCTCTCGGAGCTGGAGCGCCCCGGGGTTCGGGGCGGAGCCCTCATGCGGCGGGACTACTTCAACGCTCGTATCTGGAAACCCGCGATCAAGGCGGCTGGGATTCTGCCCGACACCACCTTCCACGATCTGCGGCACACCTTCGCGAGTACGGCTCTGGCCGAAGGCGTTCCGATCTCCGAGGTGTCCCGATGGCTCGGCCATGAGTCGATCACCACGACGGTTGACCTCTACGGGCACCTCGTGCCGGAAGCCTCCGAACGGGCTCGTACGGCGCTCGACAACGCGTTCCGTTCCGCGCTCGATGTGCCCCCAATGTGCCCCGATCATGAATGAGGCGGGAAGAACTCCCAGTTCAGACGGGGAAACAGCGGACGAGTCGGCCTGTAGGCCGGGTTCTGTGATCAGCCGGAGCTGATCGGCGGCCATCCATCTAGGACCGCCGTTGCCGGCGGCCTCAAGCGGTCTACCCGCGCGGCTCGGGCGAGCAGCCCTCGAACGTCGCGCGCGGAACGCCTCCTAGGAAGCGCCCCTTCTTGACCTTGCTCCGGGTGGGGTTTACCTAGCCGCCCACGTCGCCGTGGGCGCTGGTGGTCTCTTACACCACCCTTTCACCCTTACCCCCGAAGGGGCGGTCTGCTCTCTGTGGCACTGTCCCGCGGGTCACCCCGGGTCGGCGTTACCGACCACCCTGCTCTGTGGAGCCCGGACCTTCCTCGGCGGGGCCCGAAAGCCCCGACGCGGCCGCCCGGCCGACTCGTCCGCTGTACTTACAAGCCTAGCGGGTCGGCCGGTTCTCCCCCGCCACAGCGGCCTCCCGGCTCACACCTGAAGATGCGCGGTGTCGTTGAAGGAGCGCATCACGCAGGGGCCGTCGGCGTAGTAGTCGATCACCGAGAGGCAGGCCAGGTCGAGATACATCCGGTAGAGCGCCTGCGGAGGGGCGTCGAGGGCCGACCGGACGAGCAGCTTGATCGGCGTCACGTGCGACACCACGAGAACTGTCCTGCCCTGGTGCGCCTCGATGATCCTCGCCCTGGCCCGCTCGACCCGGAGGGCGGTCGTGGCGAAGCTCTCGCCGCCCGGCGGAGCCACCTCGGGGTCCGCCAGCCAGGCCGTCAGCTCTTCCGGCCACCGCTTCTGGATCTCGGCGAACGTGTGCCCCTCCCACGCACCGAAGTCCGTCTCGCGGAGGTCTTCCTCCACCGACACGGCAAGCCCCACACGGGCGGCCACGGCCTCGGCGGTCTGCCGGGCGCGCGCCAGCGGCGAGCTGACGATCACATCGATCTCGTATGGCTTGCGCGACAACCGTGAGGCGACGGCTTCGGCCTGGGCCAGGCCGACCTCGGTGAGAGGCGGGTCGCCGAGACCCGAGAAGCGCTTGTCCACGGACAACGGGGTCTCACCGTGCCGCAGGAGGATCAGCGACGTGGGCCGGAGGGACGGCCGGGGCATCCATCCGTTGCCGCCGGCCTCCGCAGTCGCCGAAGACTCGACGCGGGTCGTCACGACGGTGGCGGAATCCGTGGCCGAGATGGTCTTGGCCTGCCACTTCTCACCTCGCGCCGCGGCGTCCATGGCCTCGTTGGCGAGCCGGTCCGCGTGGGTGTTCTTCTCTCGCGGGATCCATGTCCACGTAACCCGGAACCGCCGGGCGAGCGCGGCGGCCTCCAGCGCGAGCGGCCGCAGCCCCTCGTGCTTGACCTTCCAGCGGCCGGCCATCTGCTCGATGACCAGTTTGGAGTCCATCCGCACCGTAACGGTGGCGCCCTCGGCACCGAGGGCGACCAGCGCCTCAAGACCGGCGATCAGCCCGCGGTACTCGGCGACGTTGTTGGTCGCGTGGCCGATCGACTCGGCCGCCTCGGCGACGACCTGCCCGTCGGAGTCCTTCACCACGGCGCCGTAGCCCGCGGGGCCGGGGTTGCCCCGCGACCCTCCGTCGGCCTCGACGGCGAACGAGCTCACAGCCCGGACTCGAGGGTTCGGACCAGGATCCGGCGGCACTCCTCACAGCGGACCACCTCGTCAGGAGCGGCGGCCCGGATCCGGTTGAGGTCGGCGATCGACAGGCTGGTGCGGCACCCGAGGCACCGGCCGCCCTGCAACATCGCCGCTCCGGTGCCGGACTGATCGCGCAGCTTCTCGTAGAGGCCGAGCACGTCCGCCGGGATGTCGTCGGTGATCCCGGAGCGCTTGCCCTGGAGTTCGGCGGTCTCCTTGTCGAGCTCGGCGAACGCGGCGTCGCGGCGGTCCCCCGACGAGGCGAGCGCGGCCGTCACCTCGTCCCGCTCGGACTTGAGCGAAGAGACCTGGGTGTCGACGGCCTCGCGGCGCTCCATGATCTCCAGCACGACCTCCTCCAGGTCGCCCTGGCGCCGGTGGAGCGAGGCGATCTCGGACTGGAGGCTGGCCAGGTCCTTGGGCGAGGACACCTGGCCGGAGTCGAGCCGCTTCTGGTCACGCTCGCCCCGGACGCGCACGGCGTCCACGTCGGATTCGGCCTTGGCCTGGTCGCGCGACAGGTCACCGGCCTCGGTCTCGGCGGCGATCACCTGGGTGGCGAGCTGAGCGAGCCTCTTCGACGTCTCCTCGATCTCGGCGAGCTCAGGCAGGGTGCGACGGCGATGCCTCAGCCTGTCGAGCCCCGCATCCAGCTCAGAAAGATCGAGCAGACGCCTCTGTGCTTCGGGTGCGGCCTTCATCCCCATCCTCGATCCAGGTCTGTGGTCGTCCATACATCCGTGACGACGCGGGAGATACGCGCCTCAACATTAATGCCCCTGGCCGCCAGCGCCGACGTCAGATGTCCGGCGGCGTCGGCGAGCCACGGCCATTCCGTGGCCCAGTGGGAGGCGTCGATGAGCGCGGGCCGGTCGCCCGCCTCCATGTGCTCGCTGGCCGGATGGTGGCGCAGGTCCGCGGTCAGGAACACGTCCACTCCGGCGGCTCGGGCCGCCCCGAGCAGCGAGTCCCCCGCTCCCCCGCTCACGGCGACGGTCTCGACCATACGCTCCGGATCGCCCGCCACACGCAGTGCCGTACGGGGAAGGCCGGCCGCGGCGAGTTCGGCGAACCGGCCGAGCGGCATGGGCGAAGGCAGTCGGCCGATCCGGCCGAGCCCGCGGCGCGGGTCGTCCGCCGACGGCTGCAGAGGCCGCAGCTCGGAGGTCAGCCCGACGGCCCGGGCGAGCGCGTCCGAGACGCCGGGGTCGGCGACGTCGGCGTTGGTGTGGGCGGTGTAGAGCGCGACGTCGTTCCTGATCAGCCGGTGGACCACGCGGCCCTTGAACGTGGTCGCCGCGACGCTCGTGGTGCCCCGGAGATAGAGGGGGTGGTGCGTGACGATCAGGTCGGCGCCCCATTCCAGCGCCTCGTCGACCACCACCGCCACCGGGTCCACCGCGAAGAGGACCTTCCGTACGGGCAGCGCCGGATCGCCGCAGACGAGCCCCACCGCGTCCCAGGACTCGGCCCAGGCCGGGTCGTATCGCGCCTCGAGCTCGGCGACGACCTCGGCGAGAGAGCAGGTTGACATCCGCGCAGACTATCGAGAACCGCAAACCGAGGTAACGTCCATGTGATACCAGGCTGCAAGGGAGGACCCGACGTGCCCGTTGACCAGCAGGACATCCACAGGGACGCGGTCGTCGCAGACACGCACAACGATCTCCTGATGGCGGTGTCCGCACGCCCGCCGAAGAAATGGGGCTCCTTCTTCCGCGACCAGTGGTTGCCCCAGTTGGTCGAGGGCGGCGTCGACGTCCAGGTCCTCCCGGTGTTCATCGACGACGCGTACCGCCCGGAGGGAGCGCTGCGCCAGACGCTCCGCATGATCGAATGCGCCCACGTGCTGGCCGAGGAGAACCCCGACGCGGTACGGCTCTGCCACGACGGCACCGAGATCGACCAGGCGCTCGCCCTCGGCAAGATCGCCCTGGTGCTCGCCATGGAGAGCATGCCCGGCATCGACGCGAGCGTGGAGCTCGTCTCGACGATGCATCGGCTCGGCGTCCGCGTCGCCTCCATCGCCCACTGGGGCCGTACGGCTCTCGCGGACGGCAGCGGGCAGGACGGCACCGGGTCGAAGCTGACCAGCCACGGCGTCGAGGCCCTCCAGGAGATGGAACGGCTCGGCATGATCTTCGACGTGTCCCACCTGGGCGCCTCCGGGGTCGCGCACGTCCTGGAGCTCGCGACCCGGCCGGTGATCGCCACGCACTCCTCGGCGCGCGCGCTGCGCGACCATCACCGCAACCTGACCGACGACCAGCTCCGGGCGATCGCGGCCGGCGGCGGCGTGATCTGCGTGAACTTCCTTGCGGCCTTCCTGACCATGGACGCCCGCGCCGCGACCGTCGACCACCTGGTCGACCACATCGAGCACATCGCGGGTGTCACGGGAATCGACCACGTCGGCCTCGGACCCGACTTCATGCGAGAGGTCCATCTCGACCTCACCCCGCCGTGCTGCGAGGGCTTCAGCTACAGCGAGATCGACGCGACGGCGGCCATCCCCGGCCTCGAAGGCCCCCGGGGCCTGCCGCTGGTGACCGAGGCCCTGCTGAAGCACGGCTTCTCCGACGACGAGATCTTCAAGATCGTCGGCGGCAACGTGGTCCGCCTGTTCCGCGCCGAGCTGGGGCAGGGCCGCCGGTGAACCTCGACGGCATGCTGGCCGACCTCGAAGAGCTCGTCGTCTGCGAGTCGTACTCGAGCGACCACGACGCGGTCGCGCGGAGCGCCCGGGTGGTCGCCGCGATGGGGACCCGGATGCTCGACGCGAAGCCCGAGACGGCGGTGATCGGCGGGGTCACCCACCTGCGCTGGACGTTCGGCACGCCTCGGGTGCTGCTGCTCGGCCATCACGACACGGTCTGGCCGATCGGCTCGCTGCGCGACCACCCCTGGTCGGTCTCCGGCGGCATCGCCAGGGGTCCGGGGGTCTTCGACATGAAGGCCGGCCTGGTGCAGCTCTTCCACGCTCTGGCCTCGCTCCCCTCGCCGGACGGGGTCGCCGTCCTCATCGTGGGCGACGAGGAGCTCGGCTCCCCCACGTCCCGCCCGCTGATCGAGGAGAGCGCGGCGGCCTGCGAGGCGGCGTTCGTCCTGGAGGCCAGCGCCGACGGCGGAGCGCTGAAGACGGCGCGCAAGGGCGTCTCCCGGTACGAGCTCGTCGTCCACGGCCGGGCGGCCCACGCGGGCCTGGAGCCCGAGTTGGGCGCCAACGCCGGAGTCGAGCTGGCCCACCAAGTCCTCGCGATCGCCGGCATCGCCGACGTCGTCGAGTCGTCCTCACGCGCCGGTCTGGTCTCGGTGACGCCGACGCTCATGTCCGCGGGGACCAGCTCGAACACGGTTCCCGCGGTCGGCAGGGTCGCCATCGACGTCCGCGTTCCCGACGCCCGGGCTCAGGCCCGGGTGGACGAGCTGATGCGCGCCCTGACGCCCCGGACTCCGGGCACCCGGCTCGAGCTGATCGGCGGCCCGAACCGCCCGCCGCTCGACGCGTCCGCGTCGGCGGGGCTCTTCGAGGTCGCCGGGCGGATCGCCGACGATCTCGGCATGGGATCCCTCGACGGCGTCTCGGTGGGCGGCGGCTCCGACGGCAACTTCACCGCGGGGGTCGGCTGTCCCACGCTCGACGGGCTCGGCGCCGTGGGCGGGGGCGCCCACGCGCCCGGAGAGCACGTCGTCGTCGCGGAGATGCCCGTCCGGGCCCGCCTGGTCGCGGCGCTGACCTCCCATGTGCTCTCGGGCGAGCGTGCCCGGTGAGCGCCCCCGCGCGGCAGGCAGCCGACGCCGCGATCAGGAGCGGCGTACGGCTCTGCGAGCTGCATGACATCCCCGCGTTCGAACAGGTCGCCAGGCTGTTCGACGACATCTGGCACCCCGATCCCAACGATCCGCCCATCACGGTCGAGATGATGCGGGCGCTGTCCCACGCGGGGAACTACGTCGCGGGCGCCTACGACGGAACGGCGCTCGTGGGGGCGTCCGCCGGATTCTTCGCCGCCCCCGTCGGCAAGGTGCTGCACTCCCATGTCACCGGCGCGGTCAGGCGGGGCGCCGGGTTCGCCCTCAAGCTTCACCAGCGAGCCTGGGCGCTCGACCGGGGAATCGACCTCATCACCTGGACCTACGACCCGCTGGTACGGCGCAACGCCTATTTCAACCTGGCGAAGCTCGGGGCCCGTCCCGGCGAGTACCTGCCGGAGTTCTACGGATCCATGACCGACGCGGTCAACGCGGGCGACGAGTCCGACCGGCTGCTCGCCGTCTGGCGGCTCACCGATCCGCACGTCGTGGAGGCCTGCGACGGCAGGCCGTACCGGCCGGAGGTCCCGGCGGACGCGGTCGCCGGCGTCGCGTCGCACGAGGGGCGTCCGATGGTCGGGCCGACGGACGCGCGGGTCGTGCTCGTCGCCCTCCCCGAGGACATCGAGACTCTCCGCCAGCGCGATCCCGGGCTCGCCAAGGCGTGGCGGCATGCCGTACGAGAGGTGCTGGGCGGGATGATGGCGCAGGGCGCCCGGGTGACGGGACTGGCCGACGGCTGCTACGTGGTGGAGCGCACATGAAGATCACAGGAGTCGAGCTGCGGCGGATCTCGATGCCGCTGGTCGCGCCGTTCCGCACGTCGTTCGGGACCGAGCACTCCCGTGACGTGCTGCTGGTCCGGGTGGTGACACCGGAGGCGGAGGGCTGGGCCGAGTGCGTCGCCATGGGCGAGCCGCTGTACTCGCCGGAGTACGTGGACGGGGCGGCCGACGTGATGCGCCGCTTCATGGTCCCGGCCCTCACGGCGCTGCACCACGTCGACGCGTACGGCGTGGGCCAGGCGCTCGAGCCCCTGAAGGGGCACCGGATGGCGAAGGCGGCCCTGGAGACGGCCGTGCTCGACGCCCAACTGCGGGCCTCCGGGGAGTCGTTCGCGCGTTTCCTCGGCGCGTCGAAGGACGCCGTGCCCTGCGGCGTCTCCGTGGGGATCATGAATTCGATCCCGCAACTGCTCGACACGGTCGGCGGCTACATCGCCGAGGGGTACGTCCGGATCAAGCTCAAGATCGAGCCGGGCTGGGACGTGGAGCCGGTCCGGGCCGTCAGGGAGCGGTTCGGGGACGTGCTGCTCCAGGTGGACGCCAACGCCGCCTACACGCTGACCGATGCTGCTCATCTCGCCAAGCTCGACGCGTTCGGCCTGCTGCTGATCGAGCAGCCGCTGGCCGACGACGACCTGGTGCAGCACGCCGAGCTGGCCAGGCGGCTGCGGACGCCGGTGTGCCTCGACGAGTCGATCGAGTCGGCGGCCCACGCCGCCGCGGCGATCTCGCTCAAGGCCTGCTCGGTGATCAACATCAAGCCGGGACGGGTCGGCGGTTACCTGGAGGCCCGGCGGATCCACGACCTGTGCCGGGCCAACGGCGTCGCCGTCTGGTGCGGCGGCATGCTGGAGACCGGCATCGGCCGGGCCGCCAACGTCGCCCTCGCCGCGCTTCCGGGGTTCACGCTGCCGGGTGACACCTCGGCGTCGCGCAGATATTTCGCGAGAGACGTCACCCCGCCGTTCGAGCTGCGCGACGGGCACCTCGACGTGCCTACTGGTCCGGGGATCGGGGTGGACCCCGATCCGGCCGTCCTCGACGAGGTGACGACCTCCGTGGAGTGGCTCGCTGGCTAGCGATATTCTTGTGGTGGTTTGCCCGCTTTTAGTGTCGAATCTCCCTTAATTGGCGACAGGTCGACCAAGTGTGGTCATCTGATCACCGGGGGGGATCTGGTGGACTTGTGGCACGGATGGTCGGTTAGGACGCGCCTGGCGGTGATCGCGAGCGCCGTCATGCTGCTGGTCTGCGCTGCCGCCGGGGCATTCGTCCTGATCTCGGTCCGTGGCACCGCTGAGAAGTACAAGACCGAAGAGGTCGTCTCGACCGCCGTCCGGGTCAGCTACCTCATCAAGCGCGAGCGGCTGCCCCCGGTGATCCTCGACGAGGACGTCTCCGCCGTCCAGGTCGTGAATCCCACGGGCCAGATCGTGTCCACGAGTTACGACCTCTCCGGCAGGCCCCGGATGGCGGCCTTTCGCCCCAGCGAGTCCAGCGCGCAGGAGAGCAAGATCATCTGCCGTTCGCCCGCGTACCCGGACCAGTGCGTGATCGTCGTCGCCCTGCGCGTTCCGCAGTCCGACGGGCAGTGGCTGGCCTACGCCGCCGGTCCCGAGGTGCCCTGGTACGTCAGCCGCGAGCTCCTGATGGCCCTCATCGGCAGTTCCCTGCTGCTGATCGGGCTGACGGCCTTTGGAACGTACCAGACCGTGGGCAAGGCGCTGTCCCCCGTCGAGGCGATCGCGGACAAGCTCGCCGTGATCACCACCACCGACCTGGGCCAACGCGTGCCCGTACCGAAGTACCGCGACGAGATCAGACGGCTCGCGGAAACCGCCAACCAGACACTCGACCGGGCGGAACTCGCCGTCGAACAGCAGCGGCGGTTCGCCTCGGACGCGTCCCACGACCTGCGCAGCCCGCTGACCGCGATGCGCACCGAGATCGAGGAGGCACTGCTCCACCCGGAGGCCACCGACTGGCTTGTCACCGGTGAAGCCCTGCTCGACAGCCTGGACCGGCTGCAGGCCCTCGTCACCGACCTGCTCCAGATCGCCAGGCTGGACGCCGGAGCGGCCCCCAAACTGGAGCACGTCGATCTCGCCGACCTGGCCGCGCGCGAACTCAACCGCCGCCAGCGCAAGGTCGACGTGGACAGGGAGCTGGAGCCGGGCGTGGTCATCATCGGCGACCGGCTCCGCCTCGCGCGCCTGCTCAACAACCTGCTGGACAACGCCGAGCGCCACGCGACGTCGCTGATCACGGTGCGGGTGCGGCTCGACCGGGAGTGGGGGGCCCTGGAGGTCGTCGACGACGGCACGGGCATCCCGGCCGACCAGCGGGAGGTGGTCTTCGAGCGTTTCACCCGGCTCGACGCGGCTCGCAGCAAGGACGCCGGCGGCACCGGGCTCGGGCTCTCGATAGCCCGCCAGATCGCGGAGAGCCACCGGGGGACGCTGACGATCGAGGACAGCTCGGTCGGCGCCCGGTTCGTGTTGCGGCTGCCCATGGCCGCGAGCGCCTGACCCTCACTCGCTGATCACGATGACCGTCGGCACGGGAGCGCCCAGCGCCTCGGTGAGCGCCTCCCGCAGATCGTCCGGAGAACCCACCGCCCGCCCGCGCGCGCCGTACGCGACGGCCAGCGCGACGAAGTCGGGCGCGTGCAGGTCGACCGCGACCGGCGTCATGCCGCGGTTCTTCATCTCGTCGCGGATCTCGCCGAACCCGCCGTTGGCCGAGACCACGATGGGCAGGCTCAGCCGCAACTCCACCGCTGTGGCCAGCTCCTGCACGCTGAACTGGACGGCGCCGTCCCCCGCCAGCACGACGACGGGCCGGTCAGGCATGCCGATCTTGGCCCCGATCCCGGCCGGCAGCGCGAAGCCCAGCGTGCCGTACCCCGTGGGGAACAGGAACCGGCCGGGCGGATCCATCGGCAGGGCGACGAGCGCCCCGTGGTAGACCATCATCGAGTTGTCGCCGACCAGGATCGTGTCCTGCGGCAGTGCTCGGCGCAGTGCGGTGATGTGACCCGCCCACCTGGCGGTGAGCTCGTCCATCTCGGCGAGGTGCTCCCGCCAGGGCTCCTGCCGCGGCCTCGGCACGGCTCCGGCCTGCTCGATCCTGGCGTGCAGCCCCTCCATCGCGAGGCCGGCGTCGGACACGACCGCCACGTCGGCGACGTGGTCGCCGTACATCTGCCCGGGATCCACGTCGACCCTGATCAGAGTCCCGGGTAACACGAAGTCGTCCTGCCAGAGGTCGGCCGGCCCGAGCTCGGTGCCGACAGCCAGCACGACGTCGCAGGAGGCCAGCCATCGCCGGACGCCGGCCAGGTGCAACGTGGCGCCCAGGGCCAGGGGATGGCTCTCCGGGACCACGCCCTTGCCGTTGACCGTGGTCACCACCCGGGCGCCGACGCGCTCCGCGATCCGCATGGCCAGCCGGCCGACCGGCTGGTCCCGCGCTCCCGGCCGCTGCGCGCCGCCGCCGAGCACCAGCCCGGGACGCCTCGCCGTACGGAGGAGCCGCGCCGCCTCGTCGAGCGCGTCGGGGTCGGGAGTGCGCGGCATCAGCCGGTACGGCGGGGCGAGCTTGGCCTCGTCCTCCCGGTCGAGCAGGTCGGCGGGGATCTCGATGTGCACCGGACGGGGCCGTCCTTCGGCGAACTGGCCGAACGCGCGCGCGACGCCCGCGGGGATCTCCCGGACGGAGGTCACGCGGTGGCTCCACGCGCAGAGAGAGTCGATCGCGCCTGACTGGTCCTTGCTCTCGTGGAGGTATCCCCTGCCCTGGCGCGGATGGTCCGTGGGCACACCCGGCGAGATGAGCAGGAGCGGTGAGGAGTCGGAGTACGCCTGGCCGAGTGCGGCGGCCGCGTTGACCGCCGCGGGACCGGTGGTGGTCACGATCACGCCGGGACGGCCGGTGACCCGCGCGTAGCCGTCGGCGGCGTAGCCGGCGCCCTGCTCGTGCCGGGGGGTGACACATCTGATGCCGGCGAGGTCGAGTTCCTGGTAAATGGCCAGATTATGCGTTCCGGGAATGCCGAAGACGGTGTCCACTCCGTGTGAGCGGAGGGCCGCGACAAGCGCACGTGCCCCAGTCAACGACGTCGTCCGGCCGGCTGGGGAGTTCAAATCAGGCATCGCTTCCGGGCGGGAGGAGTCGCAGAAGCATTTCTAATCTGTTTCCGCGCTTCCGCGACGCCAAACCATTTCCTCCGCCTCAGCGAAACGTTTTCCTCAGGGGCCGTCAGACGAATGCCGCCCGTCGCGAACGTGCCGGGCCTGTTTCGTCAGACCTAGGGTTCGGGAATGCGGTCGGCCGCACCCACGGCGTAGCGGTCGGCGTTGCCGCTCAGCAGGTTCTCGATCGACGCGACGGCCTGGTCGAGCATCCTGTCCATCGCCTGACGGGTGTGGGAGGCGACGTGGCCGGTCACGAGCATCCGGCCGCCGAAGTCCCGCAGCAGCCTCGCGGCCGCCTCGGAATCCTTCCCGTAGAACCCGTCGAACACGGCGAGACGGACACGGTCGGCCTTCATGCTCGCGTACAGGGCGGCCGGGTCCACGACCGACGGGCGGGCCGTGTTGATGAGGATCGTCCCGGGGCGTGCTCTGCCGAGAACCCCATCGGAGATCATGGAGGTCGTCGAGGCGTTCCCGGGGACCATGACGACGAGGATGTCGCTCCACTCCGCGAGATCCGGGAGGTCCATGAAGCCCATGCCGAGTGTCCGCTCGAGGCGCTTCTTCCGCGACCGGCTGTAGTACGCCACGTTCGCGTCGAAGGCGCCCCGCAACATCTCCGCGATCCGCGATCCGATGACGCCCATCCCGACGATGCCGACGTTGCGGGCGCTGAGCTCGTACGGCAACTCGTCCGCCGAATCCCAGTCGGGGTAGCGGTTGCCGAACTGCTGGAAGATCCGGAGGTTGGCGTTGAGGATCTGGGCGACGGTGAACGTCGCGACCGAGTCTCTCGCCGCTCCGGGCGTGGACGTCACGACGATCTTCAGGTCGTCGGCCGCGGCCACGTCGACGAACGTCTCGTATCCGACGCCGAGGAAGGCGACCACCTTCAGCGTGGCCTTCGCGCTCTCCAGCGCCGCACGGGTGGCGTACTCCTCCCCCCCGTGCAGATAGGCGACCACGTCCTTGAGCTCGCGCGTCAACTGCTCCTCGGTCAGCAGAGGAGACGGCTGCCTGACGTCGTACCCCCGCGCTTGGAGAAGCTTCAGCCGGCCCGCGTCGAAGCCCGTCCCCGTGACCAGGATCGTCCCCTTCACCGCCCCCCCGCGCGCGGGGCGATCGGCCACGTCATTATGGCCCGATATATCCGTGATCACATCGGTATGGGGCATTTTATCTCTCAGACTAAGGACACGGATGTCCGTTTTTCTCGCGAGCAGCTCCCATCACAGCAAACCCGCCTGTGAGGCGATTTGCCCGCTAGGTCAGGCGACGGAGCAGGAATTCAATGGTATAAGGGTCTTGGTGGTCTCGTCTCCACCTAGCAGCAAAAGCAAGCCCTAAAGGAAGCCGAGAACCCCTTCATCGGCCTGCCGGACTACGTCGTCACCCCGTAGTGCAGAAAGGGTTCGTCTATGAAACTCCAGCCCCGCCAGCAGCTCTTGGAGGTCTGGGAGGCGGCCGCCCGAACGTCGCTCCGCGACGGGGCGTGGACATGGGGCGGGAGAGACGGGTCGAACTCCATCTCCGACGCCGAGCAGCTCCTGTGCTTCATGCATCCGGCCTCCGAGCTCCCCGGCTTCCGGCTGGACACCCCCGACGAGACGGCCGACGACGTGCTGACCTCGCTCGCCCGGCTCGGCGACAGCGTCGAGATCCCCAAGCTCCTCCTGAAGGTCATCGGCGAGTACCTGCGCACCTACACCGGCGACGACGGGCGCCCCCTGTTCGCCGGAGGCACCTACTTCAGCACCGCGGACCCCGACGTGAAGGTCACCCCGGAGCAGCTGCAGCTGGACGTGGTCGACTCCTTCTCCATGTCGGTCACGCTCATGCTGGGCACACTGGGCTTCCTCAAGGTCTTCCGGCAGAGCGTCCGGCGCGAGGACATCCGCAAGGAGATCCGCGCGCTGGAGGAGATGTCCAACACCCGCCTTTCCGCGGCCATGGTCGGGCTGCTGCGCAGTTTCACGGTCAACGCCTTCGACCCCGGCTCCCCCGCGGGCCGCGCCCTGCTGCGCACGGTCAACCAGACCGGCGCCGCCGAACGGCGGGTCCTCGACGACCTGCGACGCGAGTTGCGCCCCGTGCGCGCCGGTCTGCGCGACCTGACGATCGGATCCGGTAGCGAGGTCGACCTCGACAACGAGAACCTGCTGTTCGAGTGCGGCTGGACGTGGGGCATCGTGAAGGACGCCCCCGACGTCGTCACGCCGTTGCACGTCGGGCCGCAGCCCAAGGGCGTCGCCGCGGACAACCCCTTCCTGTACTTCACGGTCAACGCCCTCGTCGGCATCCAGGACCTGTGGTCGGAGCGGACCAGAGTCCTCGGCCTGCTCGACGACGACCAGCTCACCCTGTCCCAGGCTCTCCAGCGCCGCTGGGACATCACCCAGCGCTACTGGCGCACCATCGCCATGTACGGCAAGGGCACCTGGCCGCTGGAGGACATCCCCTGGAAGACCTCCGACGAGAAGGAGTCGGAGTACTACAGCCTCGGCGTCACCGCCATGGTCGTGCAGAGCCTCGTCAACAACCGCACCGGCGACGTCGACCTCGGCCGGGTCGCGGACGTCCTGGAGGAGCTCGCCATCCGGGCGAGGATCATCCGCAGGGCCGTGCCCGGCGACCCGCCCGTGCTCATGCACTCCCCCGGCGTCCAGGTCAATCTGCAGGGCAGCGACGCCCTCGGGCCCCACATGATCTGGGTCGTCTCCGACTTCGCGATCACGTTGCTCAAGAGGACGATCTGGGCCGCCTCGATCGCGCAGAACACCAGGACCAGAGAGAAGCTGCTGAGTCTGGCCGACCGGATCTGGGCGCACATCATGCAGCGGCGGGGCACCGAGGGCGTCGGACGCGGGCTCTGGGACCAGCCCTCCAACGTCTTCAGCGACCTCGAGGCGCACCACGAGGAGCCGTCCTGGTACTTCAGCGAGCGCGTGGTCGAGTTCCTCGTCGCGGCCGCCCAGGCCGGCGGCGAATCCCCGCTGCGGAGCCCACAGCTGGTCGACTTCGCCTACCAGATGCTCAGCGAGGCCGAGCATCTGCTGGACCAGGAGCTCGTCACCAGGCCGCTGATCGGCGGGCAGACCATCCAGCCCAAGCTGCGGAGCATCCAGGCCGCGCTCGGCCGGGCCCGATCGATCATCACTAGCAGACCAGCCACCGCCAACGCCCTTGTGATCGACGCGCTCCTCGACCTGGAACGCCTCACCGCCGCGCGCGACAGCGCCTCGGAGGCGATCTGATGCTGATCTTCGCCATCTCGGACAAGGGCGGGACCGGCCGGTCGGTCACCAGCACGAACATCGTGTACCGGCATGCCCTGCAGGGCAACGACGTCTGCTATCTCGACTTCGACTTCGGTTCTCCCACCGCCGGCGCGATCTTCAGCGTCGGCTCCGTGGCCAGGGGGACCACGCGCAAGGGCCTGCACGACTACCTCCTCAGCGAGGTCGCCCCCGAGCCGCACCGCGTGGACGTCTGGACCGAGTCCGACCGGGAGGGGCTGCGGACCAAGCCGCCCGGTGCGGGACGGCTGGTGTTGTTCCCCGGCAACGAGGGCGGCGGTGAGCTTCCCGCCGTCGACGAGGAGGCGCTCCGGCGGTGCGTGCAGCTGTTCAGCCGCCTCGATGAGGAGTTCGACCTGGTCATGGTCGACGTGAGCGCCGGCCGCTCCTTCACCGCGGAGATGGTCCTGCAGGCCACGGTGCGGCTTCCGTCGGTGCCCTTCCGCTGGCTGGTCTTCCATCGCTGGACGCGTCAGCACATCCTCGCCGCCGACGGCCTGGTCAACGGGGCCGACGGCCTGCTCGACGTCGGCACGAGGTTCGGCCACGACCGCGACAAGCTCCGGGACCGCATCCGTTTCGTCAGGACCGCCGTCCTCGAACCCGACGCCGCCGAACTGGTCGGCCTGCGTGACGAGCAGCGAGCCTGGTTGTTCGCCTGCGACACCGAGCTTCGCGAGCTGGCGAGCCGGCACAAGGTCGGCCGTACGGCGATGCTCGGCAAGATCCCGCTGGACCCGATCCTCCAGTGGCGCGAGCAGCTCATCTCGGACGAGGACGTCCTGGCGAGCAAGATCGCGAATGCCGAGACGGCCGCGGCGTTCGACGACCTGGCCAAGAAGATCGTGGACGACGCGGCGTGGGAGGGTCTGTGACCTCGGTGAACGCGACGTTCGGCGAGGTCGCGGCTGAGCGCCGGATCGCGTCCGCTCCCCTCTCCCACGTGTCCATCGAGCTCGGGCATCTCTACATGGAGGACTTCGAGGCCGGGCCGGAACGGCTGCGCGAGCAGTTCCGCCGGGTCGCTCCGTGGGCCGGCACCGTGCGGTCGAGCTGGCAGGACCGCATCCCCGGGGGACGCGCCAGGGTCAGCACGTGCTTCCTCATCGACGACTACTTCAGCAAGTTCAGCACCCCGGCCGAACTGGTGCCGATGGTGCTCGACGCGGCGGCCGACTGCGACCTGACCATCGACTACATCGCCAGGGAGTCGGCCTGCGCCGAATCGGACGGCATCGAGCTCGCCAGGCTGGTGGAGGACCGGCTGGTCAACGACCCTCCGCCGGACACCAACGGGTCCCGCCCGCCGGTGAAGGAGAGCGGCTGGCTATGTAACGGGGCACGGTCACCGCAGGTGGGAACCGTACAGGCCATGGGAAAGGCCAACCGGTGGGCGCCGCCGCTGCAGAACGCCAAGCGCGGCCACTCCATCTTCGTGGACGTGGAGTTGTGGGACGAGAACGGCGGGAAGCGCACATGGTCGTGCCCGTTCCTGGCCGCGGTCTGGCAACTCCTGCGCCTCGGGCTGCTGCGCACGGACGGACGGCTCCCGCTCCGGCCGGTCATGCGTGAGGACGCCTTCCCCGACGACTGGGAGTCCCTCCCCGCCGTCATGCAGTTGAACCCGGCAGCGGCGCCGTTCAGCGCGTACACCACGTTGTCCGTTCTCTCTCCTCGTTTCCTGCCCGTCGAACTGGCCGTGCGCACGATCCTGAGCCAGGTGGCGGTGGACGGCGACGTCCTGAAGCAGGTGGTCGCGCGAAGCGGCGGCGAGGGCATCCGGCTCGAAGAAGAGCTCGTGGATCGCATCTCCTACGTCTTCACTTAGGAGCCTTCGAGCTGATGCTTGTAATGGGGGAAGTACACACCGGGCTGCTGCAGAACTCCGGGGAGATACCCGAATCGACCTGCCGGGACGTGCTCCAGCTCCTCTCCGGCGAGAGGGTGCGCGTCTCCCGGCGGCCCATCGTCTACGCCGTGTCGCCGGATCTGCTGACCGGAGTCGACTGCCGCCTGCCGTCGGCGTCACAGTCGCGGATCAGGGGGGCCGGAACGGTTCTGTCCCGTTCCTCCATCACCGGCGGGCGGGTCGTGCAGGGTTCCTCACACACCCGGATCGAACGCAGCGGATCCGACCGCAGGCAGCCGTGGTCGCACTACCTCGCCCGGCCGGGCGTGGTCGAGGCGCTCGGCAAGGCCAAACCCCGGGACCTCGCCGACGGGTTCGCCGAGGAACCGTCCGCGGACGGTCTCGACCTCGGCGCCATCAGCGCACGTTTCATGGACGTGGTCCAGTCGTCCCCGCTCCTCGACAGGCGGGCGCCGTTCAAGATCGCGCGTACGCGGCTCCGCTGGGTGGCGGAGCCCGGCGAGCCGGCCATCCACTTCACCCTGCACTCCGATCAGATGCGCACGGTGCGGCTCGTCCACACCGGCGAGTTCACTCCCGCCGTCGTCGACCTCTGCGAGGACCTCGCGCTGCACGACTGGCTGCTGACCGCCCTGCTGGTCATCATCGAACGCGCGCGCATCGGCGGCACGCCGGGGCCCGAGGCGGCGGCCAAGCTCGCTCCCGCGGTGGACCACCTCCTGCATCTGTGGATGCCGTCGGCCCGAGTCGACGATCTGCTGAGCCCCTACTGGGAGAGCCTCGACCGGCGCCCGGGATTCACTCGTCAGTGGCAGTCACTGGTCGACCGCGTCCGCGACCAGCTCGCTGTCCACACGTTGGCCTTCTTACGAGAGAAAAGCGGGGGCGGGGCCCGGTGACGGTGAAGAGCAAGCTGACGCGCGAGATCATGCCGCCTACCCTCAGGAAGATCCTCATCACGGCGGCGGTCGGGGTCCCGACCTATTTCGTGACCGACGACAACGGCCCGTTCCTCAGCGCCGGCGCGGAGCCCCAGGCGTGGGGTCTCATCCTCACCGTCCTCATCAGCGCCGTGGTCACCGTCGTCCAGTACCTCATCGACGTCGACAAGCAACTGGAGGCGACCCGCCGCGAGGTCGTGGACGGCCTGTCGAGAATCAACGAGGCGACCGAGCTGTTCGGGCTGGTGGAAGCGTCGGCCGTACAGACCGACGTGGTCACCCAGCTCGTGCGCAACGCCACGAGGGTGGACAAGGGGATGCCGGCGCTCGTCCAGGCGTTCGCCCAGACGGAGATCGCCAGAATCTCCACGCTTCTGCGCGAACTCGGCGAGGGGAACGTCATCTACGAAGGCGAGGACCGCGACTGGCTCCTCGGCCTCACCGCGAACACGCGGCGCAGCCTGGACGCCCTGAGCCTGAACATGGTCGACCAGGGGATCACCGAGTTCGACGGCGGGTTCTGGACCACCGACGCCGGCCAGCGCTACCTGGAGGCGCAGCGGGACCGCATCCGCGAAGGCGTGCGCATCCGCCGCATCTTCTTCGTGGATCGTTCCGAAGTGGAGTCGGAGAAGTTCCGCCGCATCTGCAAGATGCACTCCGAGATCGGCGTACAGGTGCGCGTGCTCACGCCGGACACGCTTGTCACGCCGCTGGGACTGTTCGACTTCATCGTCTTCGACGACGTCGTCAGCTACGAAGTGACTCCGTCTCCGCAGGTGGGTGAGATCACCACGCACACCTTCGTGCACACCCTCCTGGTACTCGAGCCGCCGCAGGTGAAGCGGCGGACCGACCGGTTCAGTGAGCTGTGGGAGCTGTCGTCTCCGCTGGCGTAGCCGGGACGAACTTCCGGTCGGGCCGGCAGATGCCGAGGAGCTTGCGCGTCTCCGCGTCGACGTCATGGCGGATGAGGGCCGAGACCATCTCCGCCGTGACGGGCGCGAGGGTCACGCCGAGGCCGCTGTGGCCGGTGGCCGCCAGGACCCGCTCATGGGCGTCGACGAAACCGATGATCGGCATGTGATCCGTGCTCCCCGGGCGCAGCCCGGCCCAGCGCTTCTCGATGGGCCAGCTCGCGGCGGCCGGCATCAGCGCCGCCACACCCCGCATGATCTCGTCGCGCGCGCGGTCGGTCACCTCCGCCTCGCTGACCCGCGGCTCGTAGGTGACGCCGACGGCGACTCTGCCGTCGTGCCGCGGGACGAGGTAGGGGTACCCCTCGTAGCCGTCCTCGATGATCTCGGTGAAGACGTGGTGCCGCAGCGGGTATTCGGTGGCTCCGGGCGGCCGCATGTCGAAGGCCTCGCCCTTGATCGGGAACAGGTGCTCCCTGAGCTCGGGCAGGAAGTGCGCGCTGTGATGCCCGGCGGCCACCACCACGGTGCCCGCCGAGATCCGCGAGCCGTCGGCGAGCTCGACGTCCACACCGTTCGGCGTCGACACGAGGCCGGTGGCGCGCGAGCCCAGCCGTACCCTGACGGGAGCGCCTCCTGCCGTCAGCGCACCGCCGAGGGCGACCATGAGCTCGCGCGGGTCGAGCGCCAGCTCTTCGGGGAGCAGGAATCCGCCGACGACCGCGTCGCTCAGCAGCGGCTCGAGCTCCTTGGCGTCGGCGGCGGTGAGGCGGACGACGGCGAAGGGCGAGTTCTTCCACTGCGGCAGGACGTCGGTCTCCAGCCGCGTCATCGCGTCGTCGTCGAGCGCGACCTGGATGTCGCCGCCGTCCAGCACATGGACCGCGGCGCCGGAGATCGAGGTGAGCTCGTCGAGCCATTCCTGGTACATGTCGCGGCTGCGCTTGATGACCGTGCTCAGCGGGCCGAGGCAGGCGGGTTCGGTCTGCGTCAGGATGCCGCCCATGGCCGCGTCGGAGGCGCCGAGGCCGAGGCGATCCCCGGCGTCGACGAGGACGACGCTGCGCCCTTCAGAACCGAGGCGGTGAGCGATCGCGCATCCGATCACACCACCGCCGATGATCGCGACATCGCAGGTTTCAGGCAACCCGGGCTCCTCAGTGCTTCCGCGCGATCCCCTCGCTTCGACGGTAGGCGAGGCAGCGCCGTTCTAGAAGGTCACAGACTCGTGGCCTTGGTGGGTCACTGTACCGCGCGGGAATCTTGAAAGCGCGGAAAACGGAGCGAGTTCCCGCTGCGCCGAGACACCTTCGCCGCGGCCGCGGGCGCGTTCGTAAAATGGGACGCCTGACGCGCCGCCCCCGGCCCGCGCCTCGTGACGGACCTGCTCCGATGGGAGGGAGCCGACATGGCGAAGACAGCGATTGTCACCGGAGGGTCGTCCGGAATCGGACGAGCGCTCGCCGTCGAACTGCTCCGCCTCGGAGTCGACGTCACCATCGCCGACATCGCGGACGCCGACTCCACCGCCCGTGAGCTCGGCTGCGCCGGCGCCCGCCTGGACGTCACCGACGCGGCCGCCGTTGAGGACCTGGTCAGAGGCGTCAAGGCGGACCGGGGACGGCTGGACTTCCTGTTCAACAACGCCGGCATCGTGGTCGCGGGCCGGACCGACGAGCTGACCCTCGACCACTGGAACCGCATGATCGACGTCAACCTGCGCGGGGTGGTGCACGGCGTCCACGCGGCATACCCGATCATGGTCGAGCAGGGCTACGGGTACATCGTCAACACCGCCTCCCTGGCCGGGCTGATCCCCGCACCGCTGATGTTGCCGTACACGACCACGAAGCACGCCGTCGTCGGACTGACCCTGGCGCTCCGGGTGGAGGCGGCGGCGCACGGGGTCAAGGTGAGCGCGATCTGCCCCGGCTTCGTCGACACCCCGCTCCTCGACCACGCCAACCCGGGCCTGCCGCAGACCGAGATCGGCCGCCTGGCCAAAACGATCGGCGCCAGGGTGCAGAAGCGGCTCTACCCTCCCGACGCTGTGGCACGCGATGTCATCCGCGGCATGGAACGCGGCCGGGCGCTCATCGTGATGCCGTCGTTCGCCAGGCGGGCGTGGAGTCTCGTACGGCTCTCGCCTGACCTGGCCGTCCGTGTGACCCGCCAAGCCGCCCGCCGAGCCCTCCCCTGACCGCGATCCGCAGTGTTCGTGATCATTCATAGCTTCGGCGGGGGCAGGGCGTCGTCCCGGGGAAATCACCGGGGAGGGCCGGACGCCGACCTGCCCAGCCCTCCACACGGCTTCGAAATTTTCGGATCTTTCCCGAATGTTTCGTGACCCGGAGAATAAATAAGCCGAACTACACCGTCAAGGGGCGCCGTGGGAGCGATCCCACCGCGCTATCCCGTCGCACCGGCCCTACCCTGCGGGAAGGCCACCGAAAGTTTTCGGATACGCTCTGACTCATGCCAGCAAAAAGGCGGGTGACGATCGCCCTCATCGCACAAGAGGCCGGGGTCTCCGTACCGACCGTCTCCAAAGTGATCAACGGGCGTCCCGAGGTCGCCCCGGACACCCGGCAGCGCGTCGAGCGTCTGCTGCACAAGCACGGCTACCAGCGCAGGACCGGACAGGGCGACGGGCCGGTGGGCCTGCTCGACCTGGTCTTCGCCGAGATCGAGAGCCCGTGGGCGATGGAACTGGTCCGGGGCGCCGAGGCCGCCGCCCACGAAGCCGGCGCAAGCGTCGTCATCTCGGTCCTGCACACCCACGCCGGCCCCGGACGCGACTGGCTGGAGCGCATCGCCGCCCGGCGGACCGACGGAGTGATCATCGTCGGTTCCCGGCTCTCCGTCCGGCAGCAGGGGCAGCTCAGCGCCCGTTCGATCCCGTTCGTCGTCGTCGACCCGGAGGGCGAACCGGCCTCCGGCGTGGCGTCCGTCGGCGCCACCAACTGGCACGGCGGTCTGGCCGCCACCCGTCACCTTCTCAGCCTCGGCCACACGAGGATCGGCATGATCGGCGGGCCGGCCGACATGTTGTGCAGCCGGGCCAGGATCGACGGCTATCGCGCGGCACTGGAGACCGCGGGCCTCGGCATCGATCCCGAACTCATCAGGAACGGCGACTTCCTCGTCAACTCCGGCCATGTCCAAGCCCACAACCTGCTGTCGCTGCCCGAGCCGCCCACCGCCATCTTCGCGGGAAGCGACCTGCAGGCGTTCGGCGTGTTCGAGGCCGCCCGCCAGCGGGGCCTGCGCGTACCCGAGGACCTGAGCGTCGTCGGCTTCGACGACCTGCCCCTCGCCCGGTCGGCATGGCCGCCGCTGACCACGGTCCGGCAGCCGCTCCAGGAGATGGCCGCCCTCGCGGCCCGCATGGTGCTCGCGATGGGGCGCGGAGAAGGGTCCGAAGCCCCCCGCGTCGAGTTGGCGACCGACCTCGTCATCCGCGAAAGCACCGAGCCGCCTCGCTGACGATTCCCTGAGGACCACAGAAAACCCTCGGAAATCCCCTCAGCTCGGGAAACCCGCCGATAGGCGATTCCCGCCGCTTAGACGCCTCGCTCGTACGGCCATGGCCGTACAAGCGGGGCACGAGGGAGGGACCGCCGGAAGCGGTGGCCGATCGGAGCGGGAAAATCCAGGGCTTCCGGCCGACGTGTTCCGGCTCGTCCAGCTTCATTCGCGTTCGATCCCTTTGCTCAGACCGTGTGCTGTTCGCGCTATCGTTTCTGCAAAATTGCAGGGTTTTCGTGAAACGAGGCTGACGGTTGCAGGGCGTACGAGGAGCGGCCGTCACGGCGTTTGTCGCAGCACTTGTTCTGACTCTTCTCGGCATTCCGGGCGCACAGGCGGACGCGCATGCCGCGCGGATCGTAGTCGCTCCAACGCCGCAGGTCACCCCCACGCCGCACGTCACCCCGACGCCGCAGGTCACACCCCGGACAACCGGCCCAGCCTCAAGCACGGCCACGCCTCAGGCCACCAGCAGCGCGGACCGGACCGCACGCCCGAATACGCGGACCGCTCAGACGATGCCCAAGGCGACCGGCACCGGCACCGCGACGCAGGCCCGTGTAGAGCAGCGGCCCTGCCCCCTGCGGCTTCCGGCGGGAACCATCTGCGGCGTCCTCGTCGTCCCCGAACGGCGCGACATGCCGTCCGGACGGACCATCAAGGTCGGCTATGCCGTCCACTACGCGGAGGGACCCGCCCGCAAGGCCGACCCGGTCGTCTACATGGGCGGCGGACCGGGTGCGTCGTCGGAGCAGGTGATCCCGTTCCTCGCGGGGATGCTGCCCGACCGTGACGTCGTCGCGATCGAGCAGCGCGGCGATCGCTACTCCGAGCCGCGCCTGCAGTGCCCGGAGATCGCCGAGAGCCTCGTCCAGGTGCTCCAGACCACCGGCCAGGCCGCGCAGGAGAGCGCGCTGCTGGCCAAGGACGGCCTGGCCTGCCAGGCCCGCCTGGCGCAACAGTCCTCACTCGCCGGGTACCGGACCTCCGAGATCGCCGCCGACGTTGTCGATCTGCGCAAGGCGCTCGGCTATCCGAAGTGGAACCTGCTGGGCGTCAGTTACTCCACCCGTGTGATGCTCCAGGCCGCCGCCAAGGACCCGCAGGGCACCCGGAGCGTGGTGCTCGACTCGCTGGTCCCGGGCCGGGTCGGACCGGACGGCGACGGCTGGCCCCGGCTCGCCGCGACCATCGCGAAGCTGGACATCACCACCCGATTCGACGCGATGGTCGCGCGGCTGAACGCGCAGCCGGTCTCGCTCCGCACCCGTGACCCGCTCACGGGCGGTGAGGTCACAGTTGTCCTCGACGGAGCTGATGTGGCCACGATCCTGGCGGAATCCCTCCAGGAGCCCGGAGTCATCCCGATCATCCCCGCGCTCGTCGACGGCGTCGCCGACGGCCGTACCGGGCTGCTTCAGCCCCTCGTGGACGGCGTGGGAGACGAGCTGTCGTCGCACGAGTGGGGCCTCTACTACGCGGTCAAGTGCCAGGACCAGCCGCCTACGGCAACGAAACCGGGTATCCGGCCGCTGTTCACCGACGCCGCGGACGCCGCGGTGTGCTCCGCGTGGCCCGTGCCCGAGAAGACGACGGCCGCCTCACCCCCGACCGGTACGGCCGGCACGAAGTCCGGCACCAGGTCCGGCTCAGGCGGTAAGACCACCGACCGCGCGAACACGTCCACAGGAAAGGGCACGACCGGCAACGGCGGCTCCGCGACCGGGACGGGCACTCCCCAGGGCGGCACCCAGGGCCAGACGACTCAGAGCAAGTCTCCCCAGGGTCAGACGCCCCAGGGCAAGACTCCTCAGGATCGGACTCCGAGGACCCGCACGACACCCGGAACGACCGGAACGACCGGATCCGGCACCACGCGAACCGGACGAGCGGGCAGGACCAAGACTCCTCGCCTGCCACGGACACCCACGCGCAAGCCGGGCCTCAGCGCGCCGGTCCTCGTCGTGGGCGGCCAGTTCGACGCCACGACCCCTCCCGAGGCCGCCCGCGAGATCGCGCTGCGCACGCCGTCCGCGCGCTTCGTCGAGTTCGCCGGGGTGGGCCACGGAGTGTTGTTCAGCAGCCATTGCGGCCAGCGTACGATCGCGACGTTCCTCGACGACCCCGCCGCCGGCGCGCCCTGCGACCCGGCGGAGGCCCCCCGGCCGATGGTCCGGCCCGG
This sequence comes from Planotetraspora phitsanulokensis, assembly GCF_016863295.1. Classification (GTDB taxonomy): domain Bacteria; phylum Actinomycetota; class Actinomycetes; order Streptosporangiales; family Streptosporangiaceae; genus Planotetraspora; species Planotetraspora phitsanulokensis. Next base: position 104,442 of record NZ_BOOP01000013.1, on the reverse strand, counting down.
CACGATCCTCCTCACCTCGTCCGCGTACGAGATCGCGAAGCACCCCATCCTGCTGGTTCCGCTGGCTGGGTTCGCCCTCGTGTCGGTTCTTCAGTTGCTGCTCGGGCTGGTGGCGCTGGTCCGCCGCCGCGGCGACTGGCTCGCCGTCCTCGGCGGCCTGCTGGGGCTGGCGTTCGTCGTGCTCGTCGTCCACAGCGTGCGCGGCTTCGCCGTGACGACGTTGTCGATCGGCCTGCCGGAGGAAGTCCCCTGGTACGGACTGATCGCCGTCGTCGCCTGGCTGGTGTCCACCGTGTCCGCGTTCCGGCTGCGGGCCCGGGCGTTCGCGATCCTCCCGTGCCTGGCCGGACTGGCTTTCATCACCTGGATGTACGGCTGGGTGTTGGCGTAGCGCCTCAGGACGACGATCGCTCCGGAGTCCATACACGCGTAGGGCGCCGGCTCGAGTTCGTGCATGATCACGCTCGGAGTTCACCCTGGTCGTACGGCATGCCGCCGAACCTGTACATGATCACCTCTGGGGGTTCATGATCACGCCCGAGAGGTGGGGTTAAGGGGGGCTTAAGGGAGGATCAAGAGCATAACTATCAGGAAAGTTTCTTTATAGAGAGCATTGACTCGCCTGGTCATACCGGCTTACTTTCCGATCAACCCCTGGGGGCGGGGTGTTGTCATGACTGGCACTTCGCCTATCGGAGGTGGCCCTGTGCGCCTGCGCTCAGCAGCAGCAGCGGGAGCGGCGTCGCTCGCTCTCATCGCCGGGATCCTGACCGGCGGCATCGGCGGCGCGGCAGGCGTCGCCAGCGCCGCCGTGGACAACGAGACCTGCCGCCCGGACGGGCTCTACCGGACTCCGGGGGTCGACGTCCCCTACTGCCTCGGCTACGACGAGAACGGCAGGGAGAAGAACGGCACCGACCACCAGCGGCGCATCATCGGCTACTTCACCGGCTGGCGTGACGGCGCCAACGGCCAGACGCGCTACCTGGTGAACGACATCCCCTGGGGCAAGGTCACCCACATCAACTACGCGTTCGCCCACGTGGGCCCGGACAACAAGTTGTCGGTCGGCTCGAACACCACGGCCAACCCGGCGATCGGCGAGACCTGGCCTAGCGTCCCCGGCGCGGAGATGGACCCCGCCTACGCCTACAAGGGCCACTTCAACCTGCTCAGCAAGTTCAAGAAGCAGTACCCGGACACCAAGACGCTCATCAGCGTGGGCGGCTGGGCCGAGACCGGCGGCTACTTCGACGACGCGGGCGACCGCCAGTCGAACGGCGGCTTCTACTCGATGACCGTCAGCCCCGACGGCTCGGTCAACCAGGCAGGGATCAACACCTTCGCCGACTCCGCCGTGGCGTTCCTCCGGACGTACGGATTCAACGGGGTCGACGTCGACTACGAGTACCCGACATCGATGAAGGACGCGGGCAACCCCCTGGACTGGACGATCGCGAACGCCAAGCGCGCGAGCCTGATGAAGGGCTACGCGGCGCTGATGAAGACCTTGCGCCAGAAACTGGACGCCGCCTCGGCCGCCGACGGCAGGTACTACCTGCTCTCGGTCGCCGCGCCGTCCTCCGGCTACCTGCTGCGCGGGATGGAGACCTACCAGGTCACCCAGTACCTCGACTACCTCAACATCATGTCGTACGACCTGCACGGCGCCTGGAACCGGTTCGTCGGCCCCAACGCGTCCCTCTACGACGACGGCAAGGACGCGGAACTCGCCGCGGCCGGGGTCTACACGACGTCCCAGTACGGCGGGATCGGCTACCTCAACACCGACTGGGCCTACCACTACTTCCGCGGGTCGATGCCGGCGGGCAGGATCAACATCGGCCTGCCGTACTACACCCGCGGCTTCAAGAACGTCACCGGCGGCACCAACGGACTCTGGGGGACGGCCTCCAGCTCCACGTGCCCGGCCGGCGCGGGCCTGACGACCTGCGGCGACGGAGCGGTCGGCATCGACAACCTGTGGCACGACCTGGACACGGCGGGCAAGGAGTCCCCCGCGGGCTCCAACCCGATGTGGCATGCCAAGAACCTCCAGCAGGGGATCCTCGGCGACTACCTGCCGTCGTACGGGATCCCTGACACCGCGCTGACCGGCTCCTACACCCGCAACTACAGCGCGGCGCTCGTCGCACCCTGGTTGTGGAACTCCACCAAGAAGGTCTTCCTGTCCACCGAGGACGACCAGTCGGTGGCGGCCAAGGCCGACTACGTGGTGTCCAAGGGCCTGGGCGGCACGATGATCTGGGAACTCGCCGGCGACTACGGCTGGAACGCGGCCAAGGGCCAGTACGACCCCGGCTCGACCCTCACGACGGTCCTGTACGACAGGTTCAGGACGGCCGCGCCGTACGGGAACACCCGGGCGACCACGCCGATCCCGAGCCAGAAGCTGGACGTGTCGGTCGAGTTCCGCGACTTCGCCCTCGGCGACAACAACTACCCGATCAACCCGAAGATCCACATCACGAACAACTCGTCCGTGACCCTTCTGGGCGGCACGGAGTTCCAGTTCGACTACGCGAACTCCGCTCCGGGCAACGCCGCCGACCAGTCCGGCTTCGGCTCGTCGGTGATCAGGAAGGACCACACGGCGGCGAACAACGTCGGCGGGCTGAAGGGCGACTACAACCGGGTCTCCCTCAAGCTGCCGAGCTGGCAGACCCTCGCGCCGGGCGCCTCCGTCGACGTCGCCTTCGTCTACTACCTGCCGACCTCGACCCCGTCGAACTGGACGGTGACGTTCGGCGGCGCCACCTACGGCCTCCTTCAGGACTACGCGCGCGGCGGCACGGTGGTGACCCCCTCGCCGTCCCCGACGGCCTCCCCGTCGCCCACAGGGTCCTGTACGGCCGCCGCCTGGTCCGCCACGCAGGTCTACACCGGGGGCGGCCTCGTCTCCCACAACGGCCACACGTGGCGGGCCAAGTGGTGGACACAGGGCGAGACCCCAGGCACGGCTCAGGTCTGGGAGGACCAGGGCGTCTGCTCGGGCGGGACCCCCACCCCCACGCCGACTCCCACACCCAGCCCCACGCCGACCCCCACTCCCACTCCCACGCCGACACCCACGCCGACACCCACGCCGACGCCGACGCCGACGCCCACCGTTCCCGGCACGAGTCCCGCCTGGGCGGCGGGGACGGCCTACGCCGCCGGAGCCAAGGTGACCTACGGCGGTTCGACCTACCAGTGCCTGCAAACTCACACGGCCATCACCGGCTGGGAGCCCCCGAACGTCCCCGCCCTCTGGAAGTGGCTCTGACCCCACGGCATGCCCGCCACGACGGGTGACCCACCCTGACGGCGGGCGCACGCCCTCCGGGCCGTGTGAGACCGGTGACGCTCACGCGGCCCGGAGCCCCCCGGCCGGTGCCCGGCGATCCCACGGCGGATCGCCGGGCATCGGCGTTCCCGGCGACGGCGCCGGGCCCCTGGCCCGACCGCGCACGATCAGTGGGACCATGGCTGGAACCCACGACTCACCCACATTCACCCGAATTCACGAAGACTCACCGGGTCTCGCCGAGGCCCGCGAAGCGGAGGTCGACTCAGGTGTTCCAGGTCGCGCGTGCCGGGACGTCCGGCCGCAGCCCGATCATGCGCGTGGCCGCCGTCGCGTTGGTCGCATGTGCCGCCACCCTGCTGATCGCGACGCCCGCGCGGGCGCACAACGTGCTGATCGGCAGCGATCCCCGGCAGGGTGCGGTGCTCGCGACGATGCCCGGGAAAGTGACCCTGACCTTCGACCAGGCCGTCCGGCGCGACTTCGCGCGGATCGCCGTGACGGGCCCCGACGGAGCCCGCTACGAGCAGGGCGACGTGGGAGTCAGCGGCAACGGCATCTTCGTCGCCCTCCGCGGCCAGGGTCCGTCGGGGACGTACTCCATCGGCTACCGGATCGTCTCCAACGACGGGCATCCCGTCACGGGCACCGTCTCCTTCGCCGTCGGGAACGCCACGACCGGCCAGACCGGTGCGAGCGGCGGTCTCCCCGGCCCCGGGACGACCATGGGACCCGCGACGGGCGGCATCGTGGCCTCCGGGGTCGCACCGCCCGTGAGCGCCTCCAGCGGCGCCTGGGTCTGGGGCCTGCTCGCCGCCACCGCGGCGCTGCTGGCCCTGGCCGCCTTCGGGCTCATACGTCACGACCGTCGTGTGGGGAGCGGCGCATGACGACGACGGCCACCCAGCGGCGGGAGCGAGGCGGCGTCCCGGAGACGTCCCGGTCCCGGTTTCCCGTCGCGGGAGCCTCCGCGGCCGGGCTGCTCGCCGTCCTGATCGCGACGTGGGCCACACGGCCGGGTCCGGCGGAGGGGATCCCCATGCCGAGCGGGCTCGTCGAGTACGGCCTGCCGGTCGCCCGGCTCGTCCTCGACCTGGCCGCGACGGGCGCCGTCGGCCTGAGCCTGCTGCCCAAGCTCCTCGGCTTCGACGACCCGGAACGGACCGAGCCGATCGCCCGCAGGGCCAGGCACTGGGCCGTGATGTGCGCGCTGATCTGGTGCGCCGCCGCGCTCGTCGCCACGATCCTGAGCGCCGCCGAGGTCCAGCCGGGCGAGTTCCCCGACGTCGCCACCTATGTCGACCGCATCGGCTCCGGTCAGGGCCTCATCATCAGCGCGTCCTGCGCCCTGGTCAGCGCGACCGTGGGCATGCTGGCCGTGCGGTTCGGCGAGAAGGTCCCCGCGGAGCTGCGCGTGCTCGTCGCGGCGTTCGGCCTGCTGCCCCTCCCCGTCACCGGCCACGCCTCGAACTGGTACTGGCACGACCTGACCATGGTGTCGATGGAGCTGCACGTCATCGGGGCCGCCGTCTGGACCGGCGGCCTGGGGGCGCTCGCCGTGCTGCTGGTGCGCGACCGCGGGCTCCTCGCCCGCACTCTTCCGCGCTTCTCCCGGCTCGCCACGGTGGCCCTGCTCGTCGTGGGTCTGTCCGGCGTGTTCAACGCCGTGGTCGAGTTGCTGCTCGCGCCCGGCCACAGCTTCCCCGAGTCGCTGGTGACCACGCGGTACGGCTGGCTCGTGGTGGCCAAGACCGTGTTCGTCGTCGTGATCGCGCTGCTCGGCGCCAACATCCGCTGGCGGCTGATGCCCGCCGTCACCCGGCAGGCGCCCACCGCGTTCGCGGCGTGGGCGGCGTTCGAACTGGCCGTGATGGGCCTCGCCTTCGGCGTCGCGGTGGCGCTCACGAGGGCGCCCATCGCCTGACACGCGCCGTCAGGCGTTCACCGCCTGACCGCGCCGTCTGGCGCTCACCGCCTGACGCCACCGTCTGGCGGTGATCGCCCGACGCTCGTCACAGGGCCGGCGGCGCGCCCCACCCGAGGCGGAAACGGCGGCAGCCCGGCAGGCGTGTGGCCTGCCGGGCTGCCTGCGCCGGTGGTCTGCGCCAGCGCGCTACTGGTCGGTTCCGTCGGACGCGGATGCCGTACCCGCGTCACCCGCGGGCGCGGTGGTCGGCACGGGCTCGGCCTCCATCGCGCGCGGCGAACCCTCCCCCGTGTCCGCCCCTGTGTCGGGCCCAGCGCCGGCCCCTGTGCCGGTCCCCGTTTCCGCGGGCGTCGCCTCCTGGGACGCGGCCGACGCCTGGCGCCTGCCCACGAGCCACTCGGCGACCAGCCACGCCGCCGCCAGGAGGGCCGCGGTCACCGGCCAGGACGCCGCCGCGTACGGCGGAGCCTCCAGCAGCCGGTCCTGGACGGCGAGCCCTCCGTACACCCCGGCCGTCACGAGCACCGCGCCCAGGACCGGCCTGAAGTACGGGATCCGCACGAAGAAGGCCAGGTCGACGGCGAGCCCGGCGAGCAGGAAGAAGAACGGGATCGCCGACGGCGGGAAGGTGGCCCCGACGAGAAGCGGCCACACCAGGCAGCGGTAGGCGATGTAGAGCGCCGCGAGCGACGTCGCCGTCCAGCGCTTGCCGACGATCAGCCGCGCGACCACCAGGATGATCATCCCGGCCACGCCCGCGTAGACCGGGTAGACGTAGTCGGGCACCGGCAGCGAGAACTTGAAGATCATGGGGCGGTCCACCGCGCGGCCCATCTGGTTCGCCGCGAACTGGAGCAGGCTCGGCTCGGCGTACGGCTGGCCCCGGTCCCAGGAGGCCAGTTCCAGCACGCCGTACTCCTGGTGCTGCTCAGGGAAGTGCACGTTCTCGAAGAAGAACGTGAAGAGCACCCCGAGCACGACGGTCCGCCGCCGATCGGTGATCACGCCGTACGACGCGGCCCCCAGGTACCAGCCCCGGATCACACCGGCGATCATCAGGGCGGTCCCGATGAACAGCAGGGCGTGTGAGGGGCTCCAGGCCGTGATGTCGAGGCCGTTGACCCGGTGGTTGATCAGGTCCAGCGGGATCGCGATGAGGAAGATCCCCGTGCCCCACTGGATCAGCCGGGAGGCGAGGCGATCGACGCCGTACCCCGTGTACCAGTGCACGATCGCGAGGCCCACGGCGATGACCGTGCCGACGGTGTTGAGCATGTGCGGGGGGGCGAGGTCGTCGCGCAGCCACTTGAAGTGCCACGAGACGTCCCAGGTCGACCCGAGCACCTTCAGGACGAACGCCGCGAGCCAGCCGAGATAGAGCACCCTGAACAGATCGGCCGGGGTCTGCCTCCCCGCCTCCCCCCTCGTCCAGTAGGGGAGCGCCCACGCGATGACGCGAGCGGGGACCTGCTTGAGCGTCGTTCCTGTCGTCACGCGCGAAATGATGCCGGTCCGCCGGTTGTGGGCGCAATCGGGGATGTCCCGGAGAAGTCGCCCCGGAGGCCTCGCGCGGGCGCCTCGCATCCCCGCGAGCAGCGGGCCAATGGGACGCCGTGGCTCGATCGATACCCGGGCGGCCGAAAATCCCGGCTCGCGCGGATCGATCTCCTCTGATCGCTCAGTAGCATCGCGATATGACGTTTCCGGGCGGGCGGCGGGCCCTGACTGCCGTGGTCGCGCTGGTCCTCGTGGTCGTGGGCTGCCTCGCATGGGCGTTGTGGCCCTCCGGGAAGCCGGTCCGGGGCCAGGACACGGCCATCTCCGTGGTGGACGGCCCCGCGGACGACCAGCGGGTGACCCTCGACGCCACCTTCTTCCCGCCCGCCACCGGCGGGAAGGCCCCCGCGGTGCTGCTGGCACACGGCTTCGGAGGGAGCAAGCAGAGCGTCCGCGACCTCGCCGTACGGCTGGCCGGGCGGGGCTACGCCGTGCTCACCTGGTCGGCCCGCGGATTCGGCCGCTCCACCGGTGAGATCGCGCTGAACTCCCCCGACTACGAGGTCAAGGACGTCCGCCAGCTCGTCGACTGGCTGGCGAAACGTCCCGAGGTGCGCCTCGACGGCGCGGGCGATCCGCGCGTCGGAATCGCGGGCGGCTCGTACGGCGGGGCCATCGCCCTCATGACCGCGGCCTACGACAGCAGGATCGACGCGATCGCCCCCGAGATCACCTGGAACGACCTCGCGGACGCGCTCTTCCCCGACGCGGGCGGCAACGGCCCCATCAACGGCGTCTTCAAGAAGATGTGGGCGGGGATCTTCTTCAGCTCCGGCGGCAGCGGCCTCGCCCCCGACGGCGGCCTCGACGCGCAGGGCCTGGCCGGGCTGTCCGGGCCGTCCGGCCCCGCCCAGGCCCTGACTCCGCAACAGGTGCAGTGCGGGCGGTTCCTCCCGGCGATCTGTGACATGTACCAGACCGTCGCCTCCACCGGACGGGCCACGCCCGAGGCCATCAACCTGCTGCGGCGGTCCAGCCCTTCCTCGGTGCCGGACAAGATCCGCATCCCCACGCTCCTGATCCAGGGGCAGCGCGACTCGTTGTTCCCCCTCGGACATGCGGACGCCAACGCGCGGCAGATCGCCGCGACCGGCGCGCCCGTCGAGGTGGCCTGGATCAACGGCGGGCACGACGGCGGCGACAACGAGCCCGACTGGGTCTTCGACCGCACGGCCGACTGGTTCGACCGCTGGCTCAAGAACGGCCCCGGCTCCACCGCGACCGGCACGGGCACGAGCGCGAACGCGGGCGCGGGCACGGGCACGGGCACGGGCACTGGGACAGCTAGCACGAGGACGGCGGGCGCGGCCGCAGGCGCCGCGGCCTTCACCGTGAGCCGCGACGGCGGCCGCGACCCCGGCACCCGCCAGACCGTGCTCGTGCACGCCACCGCGAACGGCTATCCGGGGCTGTCCGGCACCACCAGGACGACGGTGCGGCTCTCCGGGCCCGAGCAGCAGATCGCGAACCCTCCGGGCGGCTCGCCCGCCTCCATCTCCTCGGTCCCGGGGTTCGGCAGCCTGCTCCGCAGCGGTGGGGGCCTCGGCGTCTCCCTCGACATTCCGGGCCAGGCGGCCGCGTTCGAGTCCGCTCCCCTGACCGCCCCCGCGCACGTCACCGGCAGTCCCACCGTCCAGGTCAAGGTGTACGGCACGGGCGAGGCCACGTTGTTCGCCAAGCTCTACGACTCCTCGGGCGGACCGGTGGCCGTGCTGCCGTCCAGCCTGGTCGCGCCGTTCCGGGTCACCGCGACCGAGGAGGGCACGCCGGTCACCGTGACGCTTCCGGCCATCGACAGGACGTTCGACGCCGGCCATCGGATGCGGGTGGTGATCTCGGCCACCGACCTCGGGTTCAGCACGCCGGCGACGCCGGCGGTCTACCGGATCGGGCTGGCCTCCCCCGAGCTGACCGTGCCCGCCGACCCGGCGCTGGTGACTCCGGCGACCGGCCCGGCCTGGTGGACCTGGGCCCTGCCGCTCGCGGCGACGCTGGCCGCGGCGGTCCTCGTCCTGACCCGGCGCGCCCGTCCCGCCAGGTCCACCGCAGACCGCCCCGACCTGGCCGACGTCCCGCTGGTGATCACCGGACTGGGCAAGCGGTACAGCAACGGCGAGAAGGCGGTCGACGACCTGTCCTTCCGGGTGGAGCGAGGGCAGGTGCTCGGCCTGCTCGGCCCCAACGGCGCCGGCAAGACCACGACGATGCGCATGCTGATGGGGCTCATCCTCCCCGACGAGGGAGAGATCCGGATCTTCGGGCATCCGGTGGTGCCCGGCGCGCCTGTGTTGTCCCGTCTGGGGTCGTTCGTGGAGGGGCCCGGCTTCCTCCCGCACCTGTCGGGGCGGGCCAACCTCGAGCTCTACTGGCAGGCCACGGGACGGCCGGCCGAGGACGCGCACCTGGAGGAGGCGCTGGAGATCGCCGGTCTGGGGGCAGCCCTGGAGCGCGCGGTGCGCACCTACTCCCAGGGGATGCGGCAGCGGCTGGCCATCGCCCAGGCCATGCTCGGCCTGCCCGACCTCCTGGTCCTCGACGAACCCACCAACGGGCTCGACCCACCCCAGATCGCGGAGATGCGCAAGGTGCTCAAGGCGTACGCCCAGGGCGGCCGTACGGTGATCGTCTCCAGTCACCTGCTCGGCGAGGTCGAGCAGACCTGCAGCCACGTGGTCGTCATGCACCGCGGACGGCTGGTGTCCGAGGGACCGGTCGACGGCCTGCTCGGCGCCTCCGCGTCCTCCAACGGCTCCGGCCACCGCCTCGAGGACGTCTTCCTCGATCTGATCGGAGAGAGCAGATGAGCGTCCCCGTGAGCCCCGCCGCCGGCGAGGACGCGCTGGGCTACGCCCGGGGGTACGCGCCCGGGCGGACCCTGCCGCTGCGTGTTGAGATCGTGCGCCAGTTCAGGCGGCGCCGGACGCTGGCGATGTTCGCCCTGCTGCTGGCCCTGCCGTGGGTGCTCGTGGTGGCCTTCCAGTTCGGGCCGGGATCGAACGGCGGCAACTCGCTCAGGTTGTCCGACCTGGCCACCGCGGGCGGGCTGAACTTCGCGGCGTTCGCGCTGTCGGTGTCGGCCAGCTTCCTGCTCGTCGTCGCCGTCGCCCTGTTCTGCGGCGACACGGTGGCGAGCGAGGCGAGCTGGTCATCGCTGCGCTATCTGCTGGCCGCGCCGATCCCCCGTGACCGGCTGCTGCGCCAGAAGCTGATCGTCGCGCTCGGATACTCGGCGGCCGCGGTGACCGTGCTGCCGTTGATGGCGCTGCTGGCCGGCACGCTCGCGTTCGGCTGGCACGACATCCGGGTGCCGGGCACCGGCGAGATCATCGCGGCCACGGACGTGCTGCCCAAGTTCGCCCTCGTCATCGGGTACGCGCTGGTCAGCCAGCTCGTGGTCGCGTCGCTCGCGTTCCTGCTCTCGGTCAGCACCGACTCCCCTTTGGGCGCGGTCGGGGGCGCCGTGGGACTGGTGATCGTGAGCAGCATCCTGCAGGCGGTCGAGGCCCTCGGCTCGTTCCGCGAGTTCCTGCCCACGTTCTGGAACACCGCGTGGCTCGACGCGCTGTCACCCCAGCCGGACTACAGCGGGATGATCAAGGGCGTGTCGGTGTCGGTGACCTACTCGGTGATCCTGATCGCGTTCGCCTTCCGGCGCTTCCGCCGCAAGGACGTGGTGTCCTAGACGCGATGTGCCGCGGCCGCCGGCGCACGAGCGTGCGCCGGCCGTTGCGCGGGGAGCCGCTTCGGGGAGGGGCCTACTCCCAGTGGGGCGGGCGATCCTCCAGGAAACGGGAGTCGTCGGAACCGGGGCTCCATTCGCCCCAGCCGAGATCGGTGTCGTCACTGGTCTGGTCGGGAAGCACCGGCAGTCCCTCGTCGAAGAGGTCCACCGGACGCAGGTCATCCGGATGCTGCTCAGTCACGGTCCAATGCTATCCGGCCGTGTCGCCGGGGCGCGGCCGGACCGGTCCTCCTCTTCAGGCCGGACCGCTCCCAGCTTGAGACCGGACGCTCCCCCGCACCCGGTGACCGCGGCGGCCTGAGCGGGCCCCTCTCCGGGCGGGAGCGGCGCCGGACGGTGCCGAGTCGGTCGTCCCGTGCGGGGGCGGGGATCCGGACCGCGCGTGGGGTGTTTTTCCCCCGGGGCGGAAACCTCGCGACCGCACATCCGGACATCTATCGGTCGCCAAAGGTACGATGCGGGAACAGACAGCACGCCGGACGATCCCCCCGTGAGGCGGCATGGCAACGCCATCAGGATGGCGACGAGAGGGCAACCTGCCCACCGAGCTGACCAGCTTCGTGGGCCGCACGCGCCTACTGGCTTCGCTCAGGCAGCGACTTCAGGAATCCCGGCTGGTCACCGTGACCGGGATCGGCGGAGTCGGAAAGTCGCGGACCGCCCTGCGCATCGCCCACCAGATTCGCGGAAAGTACAAGGACGGCGTCTGGTACGCCGATCTCGCCCGGCTGCAGGACCCGGGCATGGTGCACCACGCGATCACCTCGGCTCTCGGCATCGCCGACCAGTCGTCCAGGGACGAGGCTGACACGCTGGCCGAGTGGCTGGCCGACCGCGAGCTCCTGCTGATCCTGGACACCTGCGAGCACCTCGTCGAGGCCTGCGCCCGTCTGGCCGACCAACTGCTCGACCGTGCGCCCAACCTGCGCATCATCGCGACCAGCCGCCGATCGCTCAACGCGCGCCACGAGTACACCCTGGCGGTCCCGCCGCTGACCGTCCCCAGCGACGACCCGGCGGACAACCCGTACAACAACGAGGCCGTCGAGCTCTTCAGCGAACGCGCCTCCGTCGTCGTGCCCGACTTCGTGCTCGACGAGGACAACGTCGTCGCCGTGGCCGAGTTGTGCCGCCGCCTCGACGGCATCCCGCTGGCCATCGAGCTCGCCGCCGTCCGTCTGCGGACGTTGTCGGTCGAGCAGATCCTCGCGCTGCTGGCCGACCGGTTCAGCCTGCTCGCCGGGGCCAGCCGTACGGCGTTGCCGAGGCACCAGACGCTCCGCGCGGCCATCGGCTGGAGCCACGAGCTGTGCGAGCCCGCCGAGCGCCTGCTGTGGGCCCGGCTGTCGGTCTTCTCGGGAGACTTCGAACTGGAGGCCGCCCGATCGGTGTGCGCGGGCGACAACCTCGCGCCGGCGACCATCGCCGACGTTCTGTCCGGCCTGGTCGACAAGTCGGTGCTGCTCAGCTTCCCCACCGCGGCCGGCCAGCGGTACCGGCTGATCGACACGCTCCGGCAGTACGGCGGGGAGTGGCTCGACAAGCTCGGCGAGACGGCCCAGCTGCGCCGCCGCCACCGCGACTACTACCTCCAGCTGGCCGAGCGCAGCGAGAAGTCGTGGTCGGGCCCGCGGCAGGTGCACTGGTACACCCGGATGCGCCAGGAGCACGACAACATCCGCATCGCCGTCGACTACTGCCTGACCACACCGGGTGAGGCGCGGATCGGCCTGGAGCTGCTGTCGTCGCTCTGGTTCCTGTGGGTCGCGTGCGGGTTCGCCAGAGAGGGCGCCCTGTATCTGGAGCGGGCGCTGAAGAACTGCCCGACCCCGAGCCAGGAGCGCTGCAAGGCGCTGTGGGTGCTCGCCTATCTGCGCAGCGCACAGGGCGACATGGCGGGCGCGCTGTCCGCTGCCGAGGAGTGCAGCACCGACGCCGTCCAGGTGGGCGACTCCGTCGCGGTCCTGCTCGCCACGAAGATGCAGGGCACCGCCGCCATGCTGCAGGGCGACGCCAAGAAGGCGACCGCGCTGCTCGGCGTCGCCATCGAGTTCCACCGCGGCGGACGCGAGCTCAACCCCGGCCTGCTCCCGGCGATCGTCGAGCTGTCGATGGTCCTGCTCTCCCAGGGCGACTTCCTGGAGGCGGAGACCCTCCTGGCCGACTGCCTCAAGGTCTGCCAGGAGCGCGGCGAGCTGTGGCTGCGGTCCTACGCCTGGTACGTCACCTCGCTCGTCCGGCGCGCGACCGACCGCCGCGACGACGCGCTGTCGGCGTGCAAGGAGGCGCTGCGCATCAAGCGCCACTTCCACGACGTGCTGGGCGTGGTGCTCTGCGTCGACCAGCTGGCCGGGCTGAGCCTCGACCTCGGCTGGCCCGAGCGCACGGCGTTCCTGCTGGGCGCGGCCCAAGCCAACTGGAAGACCTTCGGCCTGCCCCTGTTCGGATCGCCGTTCTTCACGACCGAGCACGAGCAGTGCGTGAAGGAGTGCAAGAAGGCGATCGGCGACGCCGCCTATGACGACGCCTACGCCGAGGGAGCGCGGTTGAGCCTGAGCGACCTCATCGAGTACGCACTGGACGACTTCGACGATTTCCGCGCTCCCAGCGACTGACAGCGGTCAGACGTCGAAGTACCTCGAGCTGGTCAGCGAGTAGTCCACACTGCCGCTGATCCAGTACTCGAGGCCGCGTGCGTAGGCCGTCACCGCGGGCGAGCCGAGTGACTCCAGGACCGGCCCGAGCGTCACCATCTCGGCGACGGCCTGGTCGCGCATCTGGCCGATCCGGTCCATCGCCTCCTGGACGGTCCGCCCGGTGTGCCCGGACAGGACGCTGACCAGGTTGTTGCGGACGTTGACGCCGCTCTGTTCCTTGGCGTAGGAGATGAGGTCGTTGTCCCACACGACGACGTCGTTGGCGTGCTCGGTCATCGCGTGGACGGCGGGGTGGCGCCACTCCGCGGGAGTCAGCCGCTTTCCGGCCGCCACGTCGATCAGCGCGAACACGGTGAGCATCGCGCCGGTCCTGCGCCGCATGAAGATGTAGTCGCCGACCGTCGGGACGACGTCGTCCTCCCGGTTGGCCGCCTCCCACACCTGGGCGAACAGGTAGTCCTTGGTGACGCTTCGCCACCGGTCGAGTTGGTCGGGGCCACCGTGGTCGGCGATGCGCGCCTTGATGTCCAGCAGTGCCCGGGCGAAGGGGTTCTCGATCTGATCCGTGCCGCGGTCTCCGGGGAGGTCGTCCACCACGACGTACAGCTGCGGCAGGGCTCGTGCGATTTCGGCCGCGCGCCTGTCGGATTCGCAGAACGCGTCGTCGAACGCGAACAGCCAGACGCACCAGTCGGTGACGAGCTGGCACAGTTCCTGGGACGCGTACGGGTACGTCCGCGCGCCCAGCCATCCGTACGCGGCCCGCCGGTACACCTCCAACTGCTCCGGATCGTCGACCATTCCCGAGGTCGCAAGCCACGCCAGCGTGTCTCTGTCGACCTCGTCCACATGCGGATTCACTGCACTCGGGAAGGGGCAGGTGAGAGAGGGGATGCGGATCGGTTCCCTGCCGATCTGCTTCACAGAGGGAGTCGCCATCCGCCAAGCATGACCATTTGGGCAATAGAGCGCTAGAGCGGCAGCATTTTCGGAAATTTCGGCCCCCGACCTCAACGTGGCCCTAACATCCCCACGATGTCGGAACTCCCGAAGAACCGGGCAGTGTCCAGCGCGGACGGCGTGCCGGCGGCCGGATCGGCGCCGGCGTCCATCAGCGCCCGAATCACCTCCGTCTCCTTCTTGAAGACGGCTCCGGCGAGCGGCGTCTGCCCGCGGTCGTTCGCGAGGTCCGGGTCGGCGCCGCGTGCGGTGAGCGCGCGGACGGTGGCCGCGTGCCCGTGGTAGGCGGCCAGCATGAGCAGCGTGTCGCCCTTGTCGTTGCGCAGGTTGACCGGCACTCCCGCGTCCACGTAGGCGCACAGGGCGTCGGTCTCCCCTGCCCGTGCGAGACCGAACAGCTTGGTGGCGAACGCCTCAAGCTCCGGATCCGGCTCCATACCGACCATTGTCCCCCGGTAAGGTCACCTCCATCACGCGGAATCCAGGCGGGTCCCCAGCGGTTCAGTAGGTAATGGCAAGTCCCCTTGAGAAAGGCTGGAACACGGTGTTCGACCCCACGGATCTTTACCGGCTCGACGGGGACGTCCCTGAGCTGACCGATCCGGTGCTGCTGTACCACTTCGAGGGGTTCGTGGACGCGGGAGGAGCCGGCAGGCTGGCTCTCGGGCACCTGCTCGCCGAGCTGGAGCACCGAGTCGTGGCGACCTTCGACGTGGACCGCCTGCTCGACTACCGCTCCCGCCGTCCCGTGATGACCTTCGACTCCGACCACTGGGTCGACTACGACAGCCCCGAACTGGTGGTCTATCTCACCCGGGACGTGACGGGAACGCCGTTCCTGATCATGACCGGCCCCGAGCCCGACCGGGAGTGGGAGCTGTTCACCGAGGCCGTCGGCATGCTGGCCACGCGGCTCGGCGTCGGCAGGCTCGTCACGTTGCACGGCGTCCCGATGGGCGTCCCCCACACCCGCCCGCTCGGTCTCACCTCGCACGGCAGCCGGCCCGAGCTCATCGTCGGCCAGCCGAGCCCCTTCGGCCGGGTGCAGGTCCCGGGCAGCGCGGCGGCTCTGATCGAGTTACGCCTCGGAGCCAAGGGCCACGACGCCGTCGGCTACGCCGTCCACGTCCCCCACTATCTCGCCCAGGCCGAGTATCCCCAGTCGGCCGTCGCGGCCCTGGAGGCGGTGACACGCGCCACCGGGCTCGTCTTCCCCATGGACGGCCTCCGCGGCGCCGCCGAGGAGACAACGGCCGAAATCGAGCAGCAGATCAGCGCGTCCACCGAGTTGTCAGGCGCGATCCAGGGCCTGGAGCAGCAGTACGACGCGTTCCAGTCGGGAACCGAGCGGGAGAACCTCCTCGCCGAGAGCACCCCGATGCCGACGGGTGACGAGCTGGCCGCCCAGTTCGAGGCATTCCTCGCGGAACGCGACGACCACGACAACTGATCCATTCCACATAAGGTGAGTTCATGCCGACCTCTGAGATCCGCGTCGGGCTGATCGGCTACGGCCCGGCGGGATCGTTCTTCCACGCGCCCCTGATCGCCGCGACCCCCGGGTTGCGGCTTTCCGCCGTGGTGACCCGCGACTCCGCCAGAGCCGAGCAGGTACGGCAGGACCATCCCGATGCGGAGGTCGTGGAGTCGGCCGACGATCTGTGGAGCCGTTCGGACCTGGTCGTGATCGCCTCGCCCAACCGCACGCACGTGCCGCTGGCCCAGGAGGCGATCAAGCGCGGCCTCCCGGTCGTCGTGGACAAGCCGCTCACCGGGACCGCGGCGGAGGCCCGCGACCTCGTACGGCAGGCCGGGGACCGCGGGTCGATGTTGACGGTCTTCCAGAACCGGCGGTGGGACGGAGACTTCCTGACGATCCGCCGGCTGCTTCCCGAACTGGGCGACGTCCACCGCTTCGAGTCGCGGTTCGAGCGCTGGCGGCCGGTCCCCAAGGGGGGCTGGCGCGAGATGGGCGGCCCCGACGAGATCGCGGGCGTGCTCTACGACCTCGGCAGCCATCTGGTCGACCAGGCACTGCAGTTGTTCGGGCCGGTCTCGCACGTCTACGCCGAGAGCGACGTCAGGCGGGCGGGGGTGCGGGCCGACGACGACGCGTTCATCGCGCTGACCCACACCGGCGGGACGCGCTCGCATCTGTGGATGAGCGCGGTCACCGCGCAACTCGGCCCCCGGTTCCGGGTGCTCGGGTCCCGGGGCGCGTACGTGAAGTGGGGTCTCGACCCGCAGGAGGAGCGGCTGCGCGCCGGCGAGCGGCCCGGGACGCCCGGTGTCGTCTGGGGCGCGGATCCGTCCGAGCGCTGGGGCTCGCTGGGCGCCGACGGCGACACCCGCACCGTGCCGACGGAGCCGGGAGCCTACCCGGAGTTCTACGCCGGCGTGGCGGCCTGTCTGCTGGAGGGCGCGCCGCCGCCCGTGGCCCCCGAGAGCGCCGCCGAGACCGTGGCCGTGCTGGAGGCGGCTGCCCGTTCGGCGGCCACCGGGTCCACCGTGGTCATGAAGCAGGCCGACCCGGCCTGAGGCGGGCTCGGCCCCCGGATCCGGTTCACGCCCGGATCCGGTCGCGGCCGGGAGCCTGGTTCAGGCCAGGAGGCGGGTGCGCATCGCCTCGGTGTCCGCGTCCGTCCAGCCGTGGCCTCCGAGCCAGTCGAGCGGGCCGCCGAACCTGTCCTCGAGGGTGGCGAAGAACTGCGCCATGTACTCGGGCCGGGGAACGTGGCTGTCGGCGGGCTTGCCGTCGAGGTCGGACCGGTAGGTCTCGCTCGCCCGCAGCCGCGCGAGGATCGCCTCGATGCGCTCGCCCGTGGCCGCGTAGTCGGCGATGATCGCCTCCGTGGTGACCCCGGCCACGGCCAGCGCCAGCGCGCTCACCACGCCGGTGCGGTCCTTGCCCGCGGCGCAGTGGACCAGCGCCATGCCGTCGTCCTCCGCGAGCACGCGCAGCGCCGCCACGACGGAGTCGGGACGGTCCCGGAGGTAGCCGTAGTAGTAGCCGGTGACCCGCAGCTCGGCGAGGGCCGCCTCGTCCCTCTCGTCCTGCCACGGCAGCGCCCGGCTGTCGAGGGTGTCCGCGTCGACGTCGGTGAGACGGCCGCCCTCGGCGAAGAGGCTGAGGTGGTGGATGCCGAGATCGGCCACCTGGCTGAGCGGGCCGGGGCCCTCGAGGCGGACCTCGGTGTCGGACCGGAGGTCGACGACGTGCCTCAGCTTGAGCTCCCCGACCAGCCGGGTGACATCTCCGCCGGTCAACCCCTGAAGGTTGTCGCCCCGCAGGATCCGTCCGAACCGGGTGGTTTCTCCGTCGACGGTGGGGAGGCCGCCGAGGTCTCGTACGTTGACCGCACCTTCCAGAACTATCCAACGCTCATAGGTGTTCATCGCCTATGAGCCTATCTGCCGGAATCTGTCGCCTGCGTGATCGCCCCATGAACGTCTGCCCGCCCGCCCGGGCCGTGTCCCCGCCGTCGAGGTGGCCCTGGGCGAGGCCGGGGAGGCACGTTCACTCTGCCGCCGGCCGTACGCCGTCGGGCCTGAGCTCACCCCGGCGACCGCCGAGGAGGCGTCGCCGTACCGGACCGCTGATCACCATCCCGGCTTCCGGGACCGCGCGGGCGGGCCGGTCGAGGATCGCCTGGCCGAGCGTCAGGCCGCCTCCGATCGCCAGACCGATGGCGGCGGCCTGGCCGATGGCGAGGAATCCCGGCCCGGCCTGGCCGTGGCTGAGTTGCAGCAGGCCCTGGTAGATCGTGTAGCCGGGAGCCAGCGGCACGATGCCCGCGACGGTGTGCAGCAGCGCCGTGCCGTTGGTACGCCGCGCGAAGGCGTAACCGCCGAGCCCGACGACGACCGCGGCGACGGCGGTGGCCAGAGGCGGCGGGAAGCCGCACTCCTGCGTGAGCACCAGGTAGACCGTCCAGCCCACGGCCCCCGCCAATCCGGCGGTGAGCATGTTCCAACGCGTCGCCTGGACGCAGAAGGCGAAGCAGACGCAGACCATCATCGCGGCCGGGACCTCCACCGGAAGTCCAGCCCATCCGTGCGGCGCCAATCCGTCCGGCTGGACCTGGGGGACGCGTAGCCCGGCGCGCACCGCGGCGTACAGGACGGTTCCCACCCCGGCCACGATCGCGGCGACGACCACGGCGGTCTCCATCGCCCGTGCCGCGGCCGTGACCAGATAGCCCGCGATCGCGTCCTGCACCGCGCCGACGAACGACAGCCCGGGCAGCAACATCGCGATTCCGCCCGCGACGACGAGCGGCGCCTGGGTCGTCCCGCCGGAGACGAAGAGCCCGGTCGCGACGGCGGTGGCGACCGCTCCGCCGAGGACCGCCTGGTGGAAGGCGGGGACACCACGGCGCGACAACCGGCGACCGGCGCGGTCGATGAACGCGGTCACCCCGGCGGCGGCCAGAAAGACCTCCGGCCCGCCGCCCAGCATCACGGTGAAAAATCCGCCGAGGCACGCCCACGACAGGGTGACCTGCCACGCGGGATGGGCCGGCCGCGCGGCCTCGATCTCACCCAGGCGGGCCGAGGCCTCGGCCATGTCCATCCGCCCGCCTCTGATCTTCTCGGCGAGGCGGTGCAGGGCCTCGATGCGCGCGTAACCCAGGACGGCGGCGCGAACCACCCTGATCTCGGTCAGCGGCACGGCCCGCGGCCCGCTTCGGTAGGACAACACGATCGAGCCCGAGGTGACGTCCGCCGCGCAGTTGCGCAGCCCGAGGGCCTCGGCGACCTCCGTCATCGTGGCCACAACGTCAGCCGAGGGCGCTCCGCTTCTCAGCAACAACTCGCCCATGCGCAGGACGAACAGCATGATCTCGCTGGCGTCCTCGCCCGCCGGAGCAGGAGGCTCCCCGGGGGGCCCTGAGGGCCCGTCCACAACGGTCATCGGCTCGCGGTCTCGTCCAGGAGCCGCCGGAGCGCCACGAACCCGCTGTCCGCACCGTCCCGGGTGGCGGCGAGGCCGGTCAGCAGGCCGAGCACGCCCACGTTCACCGATACCGCCCGCCCCTCCGCCATGGGCTCGTCCAACCCATCACCGAACTTACGCATTTAGGTCCAAATTGGACCAATGATACATAAAATGGCGATTTTCCCAATGAGTCGGCGTCACGGACGCATGGCCCGT
The DNA here is from genome assembly GCF_016863295.1 of Planotetraspora phitsanulokensis. Lineage (GTDB taxonomy): Bacteria > Actinomycetota > Actinomycetes > Streptosporangiales > Streptosporangiaceae > Planotetraspora > Planotetraspora phitsanulokensis. The sequence continues at coordinate 85,137 of NZ_BOOP01000013.1, read as the reverse complement.
TCGAGCACGTCCTGGGCGCGCGACACCCCGCCCTCGTTCTCGAGGCTCCGGTAGATCGCCAGCGCCTGCTCGACCGGCTCCCGAGCCTCCTGCCGCCGTCCTGCGTCCACGAGGGCCTCGCCGAGGGTGCGCAGACTGCGAGCCAGCCACCAGCGGTCGCCGAGATCCTCGAAGTCCTTCACCGCGCCGCGCAGGGCCACGACGGCCTCCGGCGTACGGCCCAGCCGGGCGAGCACCTGGCCCTCCGACAGGCCCGTCCGCGCCACGCCCCAGGAGTCGCCGAGCTTGGCGAGCTGCTCCTTGGCCCGGCGCATGGAGACGTACTCCTGCAGGCCGTTCTGGGGGTCGCCGATCTCCCCCGCCGCCCGCAGGCACCGCGCCTCCTCCCACTCCTCGTGCCGGTCGCGGAAGGCCCGGATGGCGAAGCGGAGGGCGTTGCCCGCCAGGATGAACTTCCGCTCCGCCTCCATGGCCTCTCCGGCCGCCAGGTGGGCGCGGGCCTCCGCGGCCAGCACCTCGCCGAGAACGCGCTGGGTCTGGGCCTCCGAGTAGCGGTTGCCGTCCGCCTGGAAGACGCCGAGCGAGTCCTCCAGCAGCTTCCTCGCCTCACCGTGCCGCCGCTGGGCCAGTCGGAGCTCGGCCAGGTTGCGCTGGGTCCTCGCCTGCCACCACTTGTCGTCCTCGGCCTTGAAGGCCGCGATGGCGTCGATCAGGTGGCCCTGGCCGCGGTCGAGGTTCCCGTCGCTGAACAGCGACATGCCCACCGACCGCGTGGCCCGTGCCGCCCACCAGGACTCGCCGAGGCCGGTGAAGATCTCCAGCGCCCCCTCGGCGTCGCGCCGGCCCTCCGCCGGCCGGCCCATGCCCCCCAGGACGGCCGACCGCTCCATGAGCGCGATCCCGAGCGCGCGGGGGTCGTCGGCCCGCGTCGCGGCCTCGCAGACGACGTCGGCCACCACCTGCCAGTCCGACCAGTACGCGCGCAGCGAATGGCAGAGCGAGCAGAACGCCCTGCCGGTCCCCCACGCCAGGTCCCAGAGCTCGGCCGCCCTCGCCATGTGGATCGCGGACAGCAGCGCCACGCGCTCGGAGGCGAACCACTCGGCCGACGACACCTCGGCCTCCGACTCGGGCCGGTTCGTCACCGGCCCCCTGCGCGTGCCCCTGCGGCGCCAGTCCTGCGGCCACCGGTCGGTCGCGGCGGCCTCCGCGCGGCGGCGATAGCCGTACAGGACCCGCTCGATGGCCGCGCGGCGGTGGCTCTCCGGCTCCTCCTCCATGGCGAGCTCGCGGGCGAACAGGCGCACCAGGTCGTGCAGGCGGTAGCGCATCTCCCCCGTGCCGTCGCGCCCGGAGCACTCGGCCAGCTGGGTGTCGACCAGCGCCTCCAGTTGGTCGGCGCCGTCCAGCACCGAGGTGTCGAGCAGGTCGCCGGCCACCCAGCCCTGCACGTCGGGCGCGGTCAGCAGGCCCATGAGCCGGAGCAGGCGGCGCTGGACGTCGGTGCAGTCCTCGTAGCTGAGCTGCAGGGAGGCGCGGACGCTCTTGTCGATCCGCCGCCCGACCTCCAGGTGGTCGAGGCGGCGGCGCTCGTCACCCAGCCGGTCGGCCAGCTCCTTCAGCGACCAGTTCTCCCTCGTCGACAGGCGGCCGCCGCAGATGCTGATGGCGAGCGGCAGCCGGTCGCACAGCCGCACGATCGCGAGGGCGGAGTCGAGATCCCCCGCCACCCTGTCGTCGCCCGCGAGCCGGGCGAGCAGCTCGACGCCCTGCGCCTCGGTGAACGCTCCGAGCTGCCGGTCGTGACGGTTACGCAGGAACAGCGGCTGGCGGGAGGTCACGATGACCGCGCACCGGGGCTCAGGCGGGATCAGCGCCTTGACGTCGTCCCCGTTCTGGGCGTTGTCCAGAAAAATCAGGATCTGGCGGTCCTTGGTCCAGGTCCACCAGAGCTTCTGCAGCTCGGCGAGGCCACCGGGGTCCGTGGTGAGCCGGACGCCCAGGGCGCGCAGGAACCCCAGCAGCACGTCCTCCGGCCCGGCGGTGCCGTCCGGGCCGCGCAGGTCGAAGTAGAGCTGGCCGTCGGGAAAGGCGCCGATGATCTCGTGGGCGAACTTCGTCGCGAGCGCCGACTTCCCCACCCCGCCCTGGCCGTAGATCGACACCACCAGCGGCGAGTCGTCCCTACGGTCGGCGAACTGCTCACGCAGCTCGGCGAGGGCCTCCCCGCGCCCGGTGAAGTGGGCGATGGCGGGCGGAAGCTGGGCGGGAGGCGGAACCGCCTCGGGACCGCGCCGTACGGCCGGCTCCGCCTGCCGCGGCTCTGCGGTCACCCAGGCCAGCGCTCCGACCAGCACGGCGGAGACCACGGTGATCGCGACCCGGGCGCTGATGGGGAGCGTCCAGATGTTGAGGGAGGTGCCGAGCGCGCTGGCGACGGCGGCGATGAAGCCCGCGGCTGCCGGGCCCGCGATCGACTGCCGTCGCCGAACGGGAAGTTTGTCATCGTGCCTGGACCGGCGCATCCGTCGCGTCCTTCAGGGGCTGGGGTGTCAGGGCGTCGTCGACGATCGCATCTCACCCGCGATTCAAGCAGAATCGATCTACCTGTGCGCACCCGCGTGGCCATCCAGTCTCGCGTTGTCAAAACATCGGTAAGGTATGGCACCGCAGACGCTCTTCCCGCCGCGGGAGTCTTCCGCGGTCACATGTAGTGGAGGAACTGGATGGCACGGCCGGTTCACCGGTTGTCCGCGGTGTCCCTGGCACTCGCGGCGTCCATGATCGCGAGTGTGGTGGCCGCGGGCGCCTTCGCTCCGGCCGAGGCCCACCGCCGGGACGACGCGCCGACACCCGACCCGTCGCCGACTCCGACGCCCACACCGTCGACGCCCATACCGTCGACGCCCACACCGCCGGCGCCCACGCCGACCCCCCTGCCGTCCACGGCGACCCCGACCCCGCCCCCCGGTGACGAGCACCTGGTCGGCACCTGGTCGGCGGCGACCACCCGGGTGACCACGGCGGTCGGCGGCCAGACGGTCCGGATGGTCGTCCGGGCGAGCCTCGGCGGATCAGGGGCGCGCGTCCACCTGTCCAACGTCTTCGGCTTCGCTCCGGTGACGTTCGCGGACGTCCATCTCGGCGTTCACGGCTCAGGTGCCAAGGTCCGCGCGGGCACCAACCGCCCGGTGACGTTCGACGGCGACACGTCGGTGACGGTCCCCGCCGGGCAGAGCGTCTGGAGCGACCCGATGCCCGGGAAGGTCACCGGCGGCCAGGACCTCGTCGTCAGCGTCCACCTCCCCGACTACGTCCACGGCGTGACCGGCCACGACCGCGCCTTCGCGACCACGTACATGTCCGGTCCGGGCGACCACGCGGCGGAGGAGTCCGCGAAGGGGTACACCTACACCAGCAACCAGTGGTTCTTCGTCGACCGCGTCGCGGTCGGCACCGTGCCCGCGATCGGATCCGTCGCGGTGCTGGGCGACTCGCTCACCGACGGGACGGGGCAGGCGAACGACGCCAACCGCCGCTGGACCGACTATCTGCACCGGCGGCTGGCCGCCGGTCCCCGGCCGACGAGACTCGGCATCCTCAACGCGGGGATGGCGGGCAACCGGATCCTGCGCCCCGCCGTCGGCCCCAGCGGCATCGCCCGGTTCGAGCGCGACGTCCTTTCGCAGCCCGGTGTCCACACGGTCGTGGTCTTCGAAGGGATCAACGACATCTCCCGGGGGTCGTACGACTCGGCGAAGCCGCTGATCGACGGCTACAAGAAGCTGATCAAGGCCGCGCACGCCGAGGACCTGCGGGTGGTCGGCGCGACGCTGACCCCGTTCCACGGCTTCGGCAGCTGGACCAGGCAGAAGGAGCGGATCCGGCAGCAGGTCAACCGGTGGATCAGGACCAGCGGCGCCTTCGACTCCGTCGTCGACTTCGACAAGGCCGTCCGCGACCCCGGGTCTCCGCAACGGCTCGCCCGCGCGTACGACGACGGCGACCATCTGCACATGAGCGACGCCGGTCGCCGCCGGCTGGCCGACGCGGTGCCGCTGCGGGTGCTCTGAGTCCCGAAGAGCCTGGCGCGATCGCTACGGTATGACCATGGTCGCCCCTCTGGCCCCCGACGACCCGACCACTCTCGGCGCGTTCCGCCTGTCCGGACGCCTCGGGGAGGGCGGTCAGGGGGTCGTCTACCTCGCTCACGACGCCGCCGGCGAGCCCGTGGCCGTCAAGGTCATCAAGACCGGCCTCGATCCGGCCGTCCGCACCCGCCTCGCCCGCGAGCTGGACGCTATGCGGAGCGTGGCCCCCTTCTGCACCGCTCGCGTGCTGACCGCCGAGGTCGACCGGAGCGAGCCGTACATCGTGAGCGAGTACGTCGACGGGCCCTCCCTGCAGCAGCGCGTCGCCGAAGGCGGTCCGCTGCGGGGCGGCGAGCTGGAGCGGCTCGCGGTCGGCACCGCGACCGCGCTGACGGCGATCCACGCGGCCGGGATCGTGCACCGCGACTTCAAACCGGGCAACGTCCTGCTCGGCCCGGACGGCCCGCGCGTGGTCGACTTCGGCATCGCCCGGCAGGGCGAGAGCGAAACGATCACGGCGGGGCCGATCGGCACGCCGGCCTACCTGGCCCCCGAGCAGATCGCCGGAAGCCCGGCGAGCCCCGCGTCCGACGTCTTCGCGTGGGGCGCCACCGTCGTCTTCGCCGCGACCGGCCACCGGGCGTTCGGCGGGGACCACGTCGCCGCCGTGCTGCACAAGATCATGACGACCGACCCCGACGTCACGGGAGTCCCCGCTCCCCTCCGTGCGACGGTCGGGCGTTGCCTGGCCAAGGACCCGGCGGCACGGCCCACGGCCCGTGACCTGCTGCTCAGCCTGGTCGGATCCGCTCCCGACCCGCTCGTGGCAGGGGTGGCGGCCGCGGACGGCGGAGCCCACGGGGGCGTGCGAAGCGAGCCGGACGGGGACCGGACCCAGCCGCGGCGGGCGGACGGGCAGCCCATGGCACACCCCGCGAGCCCCCCGGAGGTCATGCCGGCGGGACGGCAGGACGTGGCCGCGCCGCGTGACGTGCCCGGTGGACCGGAGCCGCTGAGCACCGAACCCGGCGGCACGCGTCGCGGCTCGCGCACCCCGTTGATCGCCGGGCTGGCCGCGCTCGTGGCGGCCGTGGCGGTCGCGGCGGCGTTCCTTCTGCCCGGGCTGGTCACGCCGTCCGGCACCGGCGCGACGTCCGGCTCCACGACCCCCGCGGGCGCCCACAGCGCGGCCACTACGACGCAGGATCCCGCGACGCCCGGCACGGACGACCCCGCCGGCACGGACGACCCCACGGACTACGGTTACACCCCGGACCCGGGTGACGACCCGGACGACGGCGGCACGGGCGCGACCGTCCCCGCCGCCTTCGCGGGAACCTGGCGCGGGCACATCACCCCGACTCCGGCCGGCCTGACGGGCGAGTACGACGTCGAGATCGACCTGAAGGCCGGCGAGGACAAGGGAACGTGGAAGGAGCCGGCCAACTCCTGCGAGGGCACCCTCGCGCTCACCGAGGCGACCCCTTCCGCGCTGACCTTCGACCTGGTGGACGCCGGGCAGTGCATACCCGGCACCGTCCACCTCGAGCGCAAGGGCGGCGGCCTCTCGTACCGGTGGAACGACGCGCTAGGCGCGCTGGAGTACAACGGCGACCTGACCAAGGCGGGTTAGGCGCCCGCGCCCCGGGCATCGAGGTGTCCGAGCACCGGGGCCGGTTCAGGCGTCCCGCGTCCCCGTGGCCGTTTCGGCTGACCACCCCCGGCGGCCTCCTCAGGGAACCTCGCCCCGATGACCGCCTCAGGTGTGCCCCGGCGGTCAGCCGAGCCGGGTGACGAGGTCGGTGAGACGGTCGACGACCAGATCGGCTCGCTCCGCCTCAGGACGGGCGGCGTGGAGGAACCCCCACGGGCCACGGCGCAGGAGTGCGGCCCGCATGCCCGCCCTCATCGCGGGAAGCACGTCGTTGTCGAGTCGGTCGCCCACGTAGAGGATCTCCTCGGGCGCGCGCCCGGCCACCTCGGCGACCTTGGCGAAGAATTCGGGCTCCGGCTTCTCGACCCGCCAGCCCGCCGAGGTGTGCACGCCGTCCACGGGCAGGTTCATCGCGGTGAGCGCGTCATAGGCCTGCGGCGGCTGGTTCCCCGCGACGATCAGCTGGTATCCGGCGTCGCGGAGCGCGACGAGAGCGGGCCGCACGTCGGGGTAGAGGTCGTCCTCGTCGAAGTTCTCCCGCAGGCCGTCCGGATCGTCGGCGTGCCAGGCCGCGATCTCCGCACCGAGCTCGAAGCCCGGCCGGACCAGTTCGAACGCGTCGCGGAGCGGGCGGTCGAGAGCGGCCATTCCGCCGATGAGCCCCACGAAGGTCCCCCGGGGGACCCCCAGCCTGTCGGCCCAGCGCGTCCAGATGCGCGTCTCGTCGATCAGCGTCTCGCCCACGTCGAAAACCAGCGCCCGGATCACAGCCGTTTCCTTTTCATTCGTCACCATTTCGTCACTATCGCGGCCACTCTAGGGGGTGGTCTCCTCACCGTGGTCCACCCGTCGTAGAGTCCCCAATCGTGAGCAGAACGCGGTACGCCCTGAATGGCATGGTCTGCACGGTCGACCATCTCGCATCCGCCGCTGGGGCAGCCGTCCTCGATCGGGGCGGCAACGCGGTGGACGCCGCGATCGCGGCCAACGCCGTGCTCGCCGTGACGTCTCCGCACCTGTGCGGACTCGGCGGCGACCTTTTCGCCCTCGTCCACGACGGGTCGTCCGCCCACGCGCTCAACGCGTCGGGCCGATCGGGCTCGGGCGCCGACCCGGACCGGCTCCGGGCCGAGGGCCACGACCGCATGCCGCACCTCTACGACATCCGGTCGGTCCCCGTGCCGGGGTGCGTCGACGGCTGGTCGGCCCTGCACGAGCGGTTCGGACGGCTGCCGCTGCCGGAGATCCTCGCCCCCGCGATCCGCCACGCCACGACGGGCTTCCCCGCCTCGCCGCTCCTGGCGCCGGGCGGCGAGTTCATCGGCTCGCTCACGGGCGCGGGCGACTTCGCCGCGGCGAGGCGCACAGGTGATGTGATCCGCCGTCCCGGCGTCGCGAGGACGCTGGAGGCGATCGCCTCAGGGGGCCGGGCCGCCTTCTACGAGGGCGAGTTCGGCGAGGGCCTGCTCGCGCTCGGAGCAGGCGAGTACCTTCCCGAGGACCTGACCCGGCCGAACGCCGACTGGGTGGAGCCCATCCAGGCCGAGGCCTTCGGCCACCGGATCTGGACGATCCCGCCGAACTCGCAGGGCTACCTGCTGCCGCTGTCCCTGGCGATCCTCGACAAGCTCGACCTGCCCGACGATCCCGCTGACCCCCGGTGGGCGCATCTCCTCGTCGAGTCGGCCCGCGCGGCCGGCCACGACCGGCTCGACGTCCTCCACGAAGGGGCCACCGCACCCCTGGACTCGGCGGACGCCAGGCGCGCGATGATCGACCCCGAGCGGCGCACGCCGTTCATCGACCACACCGCTCCGGGCGACACCACGTACCTGTGCGTGGTGGACGGCGACGGCATGGGCGTCTCCCTCATCCAGTCGAACGCGGCGGGCTTCGGCAGCCTGATCTTCGAACCCGCCACCGGGATCAACCTGCACAACCGCGGCATCGGCTTCTCGCTCACGCCCGGCCACCCCGCCGAGTACGGCCCGCGCAGGCGGCCGCCCCACACGCTCTCCCCCGCGCTGATCACCCACCAGGACGGCTCGCTGCGGTCGGTCATCGGGACCATGGGCGGCGACGCCCAGCCGCAGATCCTGCTGCAACTGGTCACCCGGCTGCTGCGCCACGGCCAGACCCCGGGGCAGGTCATCGGCGCCCCCCGGTGGGCGCTCGGCGTCGACGGCGCCGACACCGGCTTCGACACCTGGCGGCAGGAGGCCGTCGTCGAGGTCGAGGACGGCGGGCCGTGGTCCGAGGGCCTGCGTGAGCACGGCCACCCGGTCACCGCGGTGGAGTACGGCTCCAACTTCGGCCACGCCCACCTGATCGACGTCCTGCCCTCGGGCGTCCTCGCCGGAGCCGCGGATCCGCGTGCCCTGATCGGCGCCGCCCTCGGCCGTTAGGCCGCTCAGATCGCGTCGATGGCCTTGCGGATGCGCTTCTCCGAGACGGGGGCGGGCGTGCCGAGCTGCTGCGCGAAGAAACTCACCCGCAGTTCCTCGATCATCCACCGGATGTCCCGTACGGCCTGCGCGTCCCGTTCCGCGGGCTTGAGCCGGTCGAGCAGGTCGCGATAGTCGTCCTCGACGTCGTGCACCCGGTGCATCCACTCACGGTCGCGGTGCGGGTCGTCGGGCAGCTTCTCCAGCCGCCGCTCGACCGCCCGCAGGTAGCGGTGCAGGTCGGGGAGCTTGTCGTAGCCCGTCTCCGTGACGAAGCCCGCGTAGACGAGCGCGTCGAGCTGCTCCCTGATGTCCGCGACGGAGTCGGCCGGACCGCGAAGGACGGTCTGCACCGAGTGCCAGGTGGCCAGGATCCGCTCGACCCTGGCGACGACCTCCTCCGTGGTGGCGAACAACGACGCGCGCACGTGGTCGTGCAGCCGCTCGAACCCGGCCTGGTCCCAGGCCGGTCCGCCCGCCTCGGCGATCAGCGTGTCGGCCGCGCAGGCGGTGCAGTCGTCGAACAGCTCGGCCGCGCCGCCGTGCGGGCTCCGGCTGAGCACGAGCTTCTGCGCGGTGCCCAGCCCGCGCAGGATGGCCTTGGCCGGGCTGACCGTGTTGAGCAGGACCAGCCTGCGGGTGCCCGCCCACATGGACCGCCGCTGCTCGGCCTCGGTCTCGAACATCCGGACCGCCACGCTGCCGGTCTCGTCGGCGAGCGCGGGATAGGCGCGCAGCCTGCCCCGCTCGAAGACCTTCGGCAACGTCCCGATCGTCCAGGTCCGCAGGCCCGTGCGCTCCAGGTCGTCGGCCGCCTTCGACAAGGTGGCGCGCAGCCGGGGGGCCAGTCTGCGCTTGAGCGCCTCGAGGTCCTTGTCCTCCGCGACCGGCCGCTTACTGTCGTCGACCACCCGATAGGTGATCCTCAGATGGTCGGGCACCTGGTCGGGGGCCCACGCCTCGCGGGGGATGGTCACGCCGGTCATCCGGTGCAGCTCCCGCTCCAGCGTGTCCAGGATCGGCTCGCTTCCCGGCTCCGCCCGTTCCAGTACGGCTTTCGCGAAGTTGGGGGCGGGCACGAAGTTTCGCCGCAGATGCTTGGGAAGCGACCTGATGAGCGCGGTGACCAGTTCCTCGCGCAGACCGGGGATCTGCCAGTCGAAGCCCGCCGGGTCGACCTGGTTCAGCACGTCGAGGGGGATGTGCACGGTGACGCCGTCGGCCGTGCTCTCGGGGGCCTTCTCGACGACGGCGGCCTTCTCGACGGCGGCGCCCGGCTCGAACCGGTACGTCAGCCGCATCCGCTGCCCGCTCTGCCCCCACGAGTCGGGATAGTCGCGGGCGCTGACCCCCGCGCCCGAGTTGACCAGCATCTCGGGCGTGAACGTGAGCAGGTCGGGGGTCTCGCGCGAGGTCTTCTTCCACCAGCTGTCGAAGTGACGCCCGGAGACCACCTCGGGAGGGACGCGGCCGTCGTAGAAGTCGAACAACGTCTCGTCGTCGACGACGATGTCCCGGCGCCTGGCCTTCTCCTCGAGCCGCTCGGCCTCCTTGAGCAGCTTGCGGTTGTCGTGGAAGAACTTGTGATGGGTCCGCCAGTCCCCCTCGACCAGGGCGTTGCGGATGAACAGCTCGCGGCTGAGCTCCGGATCGATGCGGCCGTAGGTGACCTTGCGTTCCGCGACGATCGGCACACCGTACAGGGTGACCTTCTCCAGGGCCATGACGGCGGCCTGGTCCTTCTCCCAGTGCGGCTCGCTGTAGGTCCGCTTGATGAGGTGCTGGGCGAGCCGTTCGATCCACTCCGGCTCGATCTTGGCGTTGACCCGCGCCCACAGCCGCGAGGTCTCGACGAGCTCGGCCGACATCACCCACAGCGGCTGCGCCTTCGCCAGGCCCGAGCCGGGGAAGATGGCGAACCGCGCGTTGCGCGCGCCGACGTACTCGGTGATGGGCCGGCGCGGCCCGTCCTGTTTGCGCTTGGCCTCGAGATCCTTGACGCCGATGTGCGAGAGCAGGCCGCTCAGCAGCGACTGGTGGATCCGCTGCGGGTCCGCGTCGACGCTGTTGGGGACGATGCCCAGGGTCTTGGCCACCTGCCTGAGCTGGCTGTCGATGTCCTGCCACTCCCTGACGCGCAGGTAGTTCAGGAACTCCGCCTTGCACATCCGGCGGAACGCGCTCGACGACAGCGCCCGCTGCTGCTCACGCAGGTAGTTCCACATGTTCAGGTACGTGACGAAGTCGGATTCCTTGTCGGCGAAGCGCCGGTGTTTCTCGTCGGCCGCCTGCTGCTTGTCCGCCGGTCGCTCGCGGGGGTCCTGGATCGACAGCGCCGCAGCGATGATCATCACTTCGCGCGAGCAGCCGTTCCCCTCGGCTTCGAGCACCATGCGCGCCAGGCGGGGGTCCACGGGGAGCTGGGCGAGCTTGCGGCCGAGAGGGGTGAGCTTTCCGTCGCCGTCGGCCAGCGCCCCCAGCTCCTGGAGCAGGTTGACGCCGTCCCTGATCTGCCTGCTGTCGGGCGGCTCGACGAACGGGAACGCCGCGATGTCGCCCAGCCCCAGTGACGTCATCTGCAGGATGACGCTCGCCAGGTTCGTACGGAGGATCTCCGGGTCGGTGAACTCCGGCCGCGAGACGAAGTCGTCCTCCGCGTAGAGCCGGATGCAGACACCGTCCGAGGTCCGGCCGCAGCGCCCGGTGCGCTGGTTGGCCGACGCCTGCGACACGGGCTCGATCGGCAGCCGCTGCACCTTGAGCCGGTGGCTGTACCGCGAGATGCGCGCCGTGCCGGGATCGATGACGTACCGGATGCCGGGCACGGTGAGCGAGGTCTCCGCGACGTTGGTCGCCAGCACGATCCTGCGGCCCCGGTGCGCCTGGAAGACGCGGTGCTGCTCGGCGGCCGACAGCCGCGCGTACAGCGGGAGGACCTCCTCGTCACGGCCCTTCAGCGCGTCCGCGGTGTCCCTGATCTCCCGCTCGCCGCTGAGGAAGACGAGGATGTCCCCGGGGCCCTCGGCGCACAGCTCGTCGACCGCCTGCACGATGGCCTGGGTCTGGTCGTCGTCCTCCTCGACGGGCCGGTACCGCACCTCGACGGGATAGGTCCGGCCGGACACCTCGACGATCGGGGCGCCCTCGGCGCTCCCGGGAGGGGCGAAGTGCCGGGAGAAGCGCTCGGGGTCGATGGTCGCCGAGGTGATGACGACCTTGAGGTCGGGGCGCCGGGGCAGGAGCTGCTTGAGGTATCCGAGGATGAAGTCGATGTTGAGGCTGCGTTCGTGCGCCTCGTCGATGATCAGCGTGTCGTACTGCAGCAGCAGCGGGTCGGTCTGCATCTCCGCCAGGAGGATGCCGTCGGTCATCAGCTTGACGAGGGTTCCGTCGCTGGAGTGGTCGGTGAAGCGGACCTTGTATCCGACCGCCTCCCCCATCGGGATCGACAGCTCCTCGGCGATGCGCTCGGCGACCGTGCGCGCCGCGATGCGCCGGGGCTGGGTGTGCCCGATCAGGCCGTGGACCCCGCGGCCCAGTTCCAGGCAGATCTTGGGCAGCTGCGTCGTCTTGCCCGAGCCCGTCTCGCCCGCGACGATCACGACCTGGTTGTCGCGGATGGCGGCGAGCAGGTCGTCCTTGCGCCGGCTGACCGGCAGTTGGGGCGGATAACTGAGAGACGGCACCGCCTCACGGCGGGCGGCGACCTTCGATTCCGCGGTCTGGATGTCACCCGCGATCTCGTCGGCGATGGACCGGCGTGACGCGCCGTCACGCACTTTGCGCATTCCGTCGAGACGGCGGCGGAGCCTGCGCTGGTCGCGCAGCATGAGGCCGGGCAGGCGGCCCTGGAGATCAGCGAGCGTGTTCATTCCATGCTCAAGGATAGGCAACCGCCCCCACCGCTTCGCCAGCTAATTTCCGCCGGCGACTTCGCGGGCGGGCCCGACGGGGTCGCGCGGGAGCGACCGGATCACTGTGCGGCCCTGCGGAACCGTCCCGGGCTCAAGCCGTAGCAGCGGGTGAACCACCGGGTGAGGTGGCTCTGGTCGGCGAACCCGGACAGCGTCGCCACCTCGCCGAGGGGCAGGCCCCGCGCGATCAGCCGGCGGGCCGTGCGCAGGCGCAACTGCCGCTGGTAGTCGCTGGGCGGCATGCCGTACACCGAGGTGAAGGCGCGATAGACGGCGAACCGGCTGTGACCGGTGACCGCGGCCAGGTCGTCGGCGGTCACGTCCGCCGGCACGGTGTCGCGGAGGTGCTCACGGGCCCGTTCCGCGATCCGCCTCACGTCCTGCGAGGTGGATCGGGCGGGCCGCCACGGCCGTCCGGTCGCGCGCCGGACGATCGCGAAGACCGCGCCGGCGAGCAGTTCGTCGCGGCGCAGCCGGTCGGCGCCGCCGAGCAGCGCGACGCCGAGCGCCCGCAGGCGCCGGGCGAGTACGGGGTCGTCGACGACCGGATGCTGGAACAGCGGCAGGCCGACGGGACGGTCGGCGGCGTCGGCGAGCATGCCGGCCATCAGCGAGGGGCCGATGTGGATCATCCGGTAGGTGAAGCCGAGTTCGTCCGCGGCGTGCCCGTCGTGCGGGTCGTCGGGGTTGAACGCCATGATCATGCCTGACGCGCTGGTGTGCGCCGACCCCCGGCAGGTGAACGACTGGGCGCCCTCCTCGGTCACGCCGAAGGAGTAGGTGTCGTGGCTGTGCCGGTGGTAGACGTGCCGGGCGAAGTGGGCGTGCATCGCCTCAACCGGCTGGTCGGCGGAGCGCCAGTAGGTGGACCAGTCCTGAACCACCCGTCCATTGTGCGGACACGCCGCCGGCGCGGCCAACCCCCGCCCGGGGGCGCACGAGCGTTCAAGACCCGGTACGGCGGGGCGGGCCAGCATGGGGCCATGCGTTTCGACACGAAGATCGGCATCGCGGTCCGCGGCGACCTCGAGGTGTGGCAGAAGCTGAACGTGACGGCGTTCCTGGCGAGCGCGGTCGCCGGCGGGGTTCCCGAGGTGATCGGCGAACCGTACGAGGACGGCTCGGGCACCGCCTACCTGCCGATGTTCCGCCAGCCCGTGCTCGTGTACGCCGCGGACGCCGACGGGCTCGCGCGCGTGCGTGAAGGGGCCGTGACGCGCGGCCTGGACACCGCCGTCTACATCGAGGAGATGTTCAAGACGGGCCACGACGTGGACAACCGGGCCGCGGTCCGCGCGGTCGCCGCCGAGCAGATGTCCCTCGTCGGGCTGGCCGTCCACGGGCCGAAGAACGCGGTCGACAAGACGCTCAAGGGCCTGCCGCTGCACCCGTGACCGGCCCCGCGCACCGGTTCAGGACCTCCGCAGGCGGGCCGGCTGGTACTTGTAGCCGACGTTGCGAACCGTCACGATCCGCCCGGCGTGCGGGCCCAGCTTGCGCCGGAGCCGCAGGACGTGGACGTCGACGGTCCTGGCGCCCTCGTCGCCGTACCTGTCCCAGATGGCGGACATCAACTGCCGGCGGTTGAAGACGCGGCCCGGCGCCGAGCACAGGTAGTCGAGCAGTTCGAACTCGCGGTAGGTGAGCTCGATCTCCACCCCGTCCACGCGGACGGCGCGGGAGGCCCGGTCCACGACGAGATCCTCCACCGGCGCGGGTGCCCGGCCCTGGCGGGAGACGTGGTCGCCGCGGCCGGGGTGAGCGGGAGCGGGGACCGGGGCGATCTCGTCAGACGGCGCCGTGTCCTGAGGAGCCCGCGCCGTGTCCTGAGCGGCCCGCACCGCGTCCAGAGCGGCCCGCGCGGTGTCCTGAGGAGCCCGTGCCGCCCTCCCGTCCGGCAGGCCGGCCCCTCGCGGCGGCCTGAGTCCCTCTACGGACGGCGATCCGCCGTCCAGCGGGACCATGTAGCCGACGATCACGAGCGCGGCGTCCGCCCCCGGCATGGGGAGCACGCCGAGCACGGTCCCCTCGTCCGCGGGTGCCGGGTCGTGACCGGGCTCGCGCTGATGCGCGACGAAATCCATCACGTGTGACATCTCGTGGTCTCTCCTTGCCTGAAGCATGTCCGGACGGGGTGATCCCGGCGATCGACAGGCGGCGCCGCGGACGCGGAGCGGATCGATGTGACGACGCTCGGTCAGCCCTCGCCATGAAGCCATGAAGGCATCGTGACGGATAATTCCCCGTTATTCAAGTAGGAATTAAGGGCTTAGTGCTCCCGAGTCACCGCGGCCATGGCCGCTCCGATGATGCCCGCCTCGTTGAGCAGTACGGCCGGCACGACCGGGGTGTCGCCCAGATCGATCAGCGGCAGGAACTTGTCGGCCTTCTTGCTGACGCCGCCGCCGATGACGATCAGGGAGGGCCACAGCAGGTCCCGCATGTGCAGGAGGTACTCCTGGACATGCTCGGCCCACTTCTCCCAGCTCAGTTCGTGCTTCTCGCGCACATGATCGGAGGCCCGGTGCTCCGCCTCCTTGCCGCGGATCTCGACGTGCCCGAACTCCGTGTTGGGCACCAACCGGCCGTCGGCGAACAGCGCACTGCCGATGCCGGTGCCGAAGGTCAGCACGAGCACGGCGCCCGAGCGGCCGCGGCCCGCGCCGAAGGCGACCTCGGCGACGCCCGCCGCGTCCGCGTCGTTGAGCAGGGCGACGCCGGAGCCGAACAGCTCCTCGCCCTTGACCCCGATCCACGATCGGTCGACGTTGGCGGCGGTCCTGATGACGCCGTCCAGCACCACCCCGGGGAAGGTCAACCCCACGGGCCCCGTCCATGAGAAGTGCTCGATGATCTGCCGTACGACCGCCGCGACCGCCGCCGGCGTCGACGGCTCCGGCGTCGGGATGCGCAGCCGCTCCCGCGTGAGCTCGCCGGCCGACGTGTCCACGGTGGCGCCCTTGATTCCAGAGCCGCCGATATCGATGCCCAGCGCTTCCATCGCTACCTCCCGAGTTTCGCCGATCAACGCTACCCGCAGAGCGACGTCGTAAGCATGCCGCACGGCTGGGGCGACCACTCAGCGTGTCACTCCTGGGGGCACTGGGTAGCGAGGTAAGGAGGAATCACCACGAGGGGGACAAAATGATCCATACTCTCCACCGAATGGGCGTCCGCTCCCACATGATGTACACGGCCGGCATCGCGTCCATCGGCCTGACGGCCGCCTCGTGGTTGCTGTCGAAGCGGTACGAACGGGCGGGCGTGAACCGGGCGGACCACTGGGGCCTGTTCGTGGGCGAGTGGGCGCCGACGTTCTTCGCGATGGGCGTGGCCCTTCGCATGGAGGAACTGCGTGAGGGCGGGGAACGCCGGCCGAAGGAGCGCGGGGCGGAGGAATGGGAGGACCCGAACATGGAGCGGGGGATCCGCACGCCCTCCCGCGCGGGCGTCTAACCGGCGGCCCAACGGCGGGCGAGGTCGCGGCGTGGCTGCGTGGCCGTCCCGCGCGGGCGCACACGACGCGTGTCCTCGCCGTCGAGGGGAGGTCGGGGGCGGGCAAGTCCACCTTCGCGGCCGCCGTCGCCGCCGCGCTCGGCGCCGCGACGATCCGGATGGACGACCTCTACGACGGCTGGGACGGCCTGGCCTCCGGGATGGACGCGCTGCTCGAATGGGTGCTGCGCCCCCTCGCCTCCGGCGGGCCCGCGCGCTGGCGGCGCTACGACTGGGATCGGGGCGGGTACGCGGAATGGCATGAGGCCCCGCCTTCGGCCGCCCTCGTCGTCGAGGGCGTCGGATCCGGCGCCGTCCGGGCCGCGCCCTACCTCAGCGGCCTGGTGTGGCTGGAGGCGGCCTCCGGCGTGCGCAGGGCCCGGGCGCTGGCGCGCGACGGCGACGTCTACGCACCGCACTGGCGGCGCTGGGCACGCCAGGAGGACGAGTACTACGCGGCCGATGACGTGCGGTCACGCGCCGACCTGATCATCGACACCGGCTGACCGGCGAGCGTGGCGCCGTGGAGGGGCGGACGGCGGAGTTAGGCTCACTCAGGTGACCGATCTCGCGGAATTCGCCGGCCTCGTCTCCGGTGACCACGGCCTCTGTGTGGTCTCGACCCTGCGCCCCGACGGTGGCATCCGCTCCTCCGTGGTCAACGCGGGGGTACTCGATCATCCGGCCACCGGCCAGTCGGTGGTCGGGTTCGTCGCGCGGGGAACCGCCCGGAAACTGGCGGACCTGCGGGCCAGGCCGAACGCCACCATCGTGGTGCACAGCGGCTGGCAGTGGACGGCGGCGGAGGGCGGGACCGACCTGGCCGGGCCCGACGACCCGCTCGCCGGGATCGACGCGGAGGGACTCCGGCTTCTGCTCAGGAAGATCTTCAAGGCGGCGGGCGGTACCCACGACGACTGGGACGAGTACGACCGGGTCATGGCCGAGGAGCGGCGCACCGCCGTCCTGCTGACTCCTCGGCGCGTGTACTCCAACCCCTGACCTGCAGGGGAACACCCGATCGAACGGACGCCCGCAGTGGCCGAACGGCCCTGGCACCCGGGACCTCCGCCCCCTGTGCGCCGAGCCGTCCTCCGGTGAAATGGCGGTGGGGGCCGCGTCACCGCCGCGAGGGGGGCTGATCATGCACATGAAGGTGCGGGACGTCATGTCCAGGCAGGTCGTGTCCGTCAACGGCTGCACGTCGTTCAGGGACGTCGCCGAGGTGCTGCTCACCTACGGCGTGAGCGCCGTGCCGGTGGTGGACGGCGAGGGCCACGTGCTCGGCGTCGTGTCGGAGGCCGACCTGCTCCACAGGGAGGAGTTCAGGGAGCAGTTCTACGGTGAGGGCTACCGCCCTCCCGTGCGCGTGCGGCTCCGTGAGCGCGTCCGCTCGCCCTCCAGAAACGTCGCGGCCAAGGCCCGGGCCGAGACCGCCGCCCAGTTGATGACGGCGCCCGCCGTAACGGTCAGGCCGCACACCAACGCCGTGAGCGCCGCCAGGCTCATGAGCGAGCACGGCGTCAAGCGGCTCCCCGTGGTCGACGACGACGGGCGGCTCGAGGGCGTGGTCAGCCGTACCGACCTGCTCAAGACGATCGTCAGGAGCGACGAGGAGGTCGCCCGCGAGATCCGCGACGACATCGTCGAGGGTGCCCTGTGGGCGGACACGTCGCACGTCCACGTGGCGGTCTCCGACGCGGTGGTCACGCTCAGCGGCACGGTGCCCCGTCGTGGCGACGTCATGACGCTCGTACGGATGACCGAACGCGTCAACGGCGTCGTCGACGTGGTCGACCGGCTGACCTGGGAGCGTGACGACACGCTCGAGAACGAGTGACGCGAACGACGACGGCCGGTCAGGCGTGTCAGGGCCGGACCACGGCCACCGGGCAGTGGGCGTGGTGCAGGACTCCCCTGCTGACCGATCCCAGCATCACCGACCCGAGCGCGCCCCGGCCGTGTGAGCCCACCACGAGCAGGTCCGCGGCCTCGGAGGCGTCGGTCAGCGCGTCGACCGGGTGCGCGCACACGACGTCCTCCATGATCGTCACGTCGGACTGCCGCCGCCAGGGCGCGAGTTTCTCCGCCGCCACCTTGTGCTGGGCCTCGCGCACCCCGTCGATGTCGTAGCCGATCTCGGGGGCGAGCGCGTGCACCGGCAGCTGCCACGCGTAGACCGCCCGGAGCGTGCTGCCGCGGGCCTCGGCCTGCGCGACCGCGTAGGCGATCGCCGCCTCGCATTCGGCCGAGTCGTCGATGCCGACGACCACCTCGCCGTGCGTGTCCTTCCATCCGGGACGCACGACCACGACCGGGCCGTGCGCCTGACCGGCGACATGGGTGCTGACGGAGCCGATCAGGATGCCGGTGAACCCGCCCAGTCCGCGGGTTCCGAGCACGATCTCGGCCGCCTCCTTGGCCTTGTCGCGCAGGATCTTGGCGGGCAGCCCCTCGATGATCTCGATGCTGACCGGCACGTCAGGCTGGCGCTTGTTGGCCACCGTCTCGGCCTCGGCCAGCGCCCGCTCGGCGTGCATCGTCAGGGGGTCGCCCGCGGTGGTGGGGAACTTCACGATGCCGTACGCCCAGCGGTCGACGACGGACACCAGGCGCAGCGGGCGCCTCTGACGGGCGGCGTCGTCGGCCGCCCATTCCACGGCGGCCAAGGCGGCGGGTGAGCCGTCGGCGCCGACGATGATCGGATCAGGCATGGGCTTTCCTTCCTTTCACCTGGCGTTCCCGCGCGGGTCCGGCCGTACCGGGCCGAAAGTCCCTTCCGGCCGCGCCCGCCCCGGAGAGATGCTGAGTCGGGGGTGTTCGCCATGGAAACCAAGCGATGGACGGTCGAGGTCTTCCTCACCGAGGACGAGAACGACGACGTCACCACCGCGACCGCGGTGCTGTACACCGACGCGGGACGCAGGCACGAGAGCGTCGCCCATGCCCGGCGCAATCCCTCCGACCGCCCGGTGCCGGAGATCGGCGACGAGCTCGCCGTCGGCCGGGCGTTGTCGGATCTGGCGGCGAAGCTGATCGGCGACGGCGCCGAGGACGTGGCCCAGATGGCCGGAGCGGTGTCGCGCGAGCGCCGCTGACGGCGTCCCGGTCGTGGGCGGCATGCTCACAGGAGCGGGCCGGCGCCACGCCGGCCGGCGATGAGTCCTGCTGCGCCCATCTCCCGGGCCAGCCACGCGAGCGCGGCCGTCCCGTCCCGTAGCCCGTCGTGTGCGCCACCCCCCACCGTCGCGGCTCCGCCTGGAACCCCGTCGAAAATCGCTCCGGTCTCCGCCGTCACCCCCGGTGCAGGAGCGCCGTCGGCCCCGGAGGCCGCAGGAGTCGCGTTCGCCGCCCCGGCGCCGTCGCCCGCCGCCCTCTCCGGATCACCGGCCGGTACGGCTCCCGCGGCGTCAGAGCCGTTCGAGGCCGCCAGGACGCTCGGCCCCGCGGCAGCGCCGGGCGTGCGCCCGGGACCGGCGGGGAGCCCGTTGGCCGGCATCATCCCGTCCACCTGCGCGGGGCCGTTCATGACGGCCATGCCGGCCGGCGACGGCGCGAAACCGTCCTGCGGGGCGTAGCCGTTCATCGGCGCGGTGCCCGCCGCGGGACCCGCTCCGGCCGCCTGGGCGTGCCCTGCCCCGCCGGTCTGATCCGCACCCACCTGATTGGGGCCCATCTGATTGGGGCCCATCTGGTTCGGGTCGGCCTGAGCCGGGCCGAGCGCCGTCAGCCCCGCGAGGACCATCTCGGCGGTGAGCTCGACGGACCACCTCCGCACCTCCTCGGGCTGCGGCGTCACCTGGGTGAGCGCCGGGCCCAGAGCACGCAGCACGTTCGGCAGCCCCGCCCCCGTCCGGTACGGATCACCCAGGTCGAGCGCCTGGCAGCTGGACCTGATGACGTGGAAGAGCCGGTCGACGCGGCGGGCGTCGCGCCGGACGTACGCGTGACGGAAGTCCTCATGATGGGCCAGCACGAGCGCGGCCAGCCCGGTGACGTGCGGCGCGGCCATGGACGTGCCGTCCCAGGCCGCGTAGGTCCCCGGAGGGACGCACGACGGCACCGCGACTCCGGGGGCGCACACGTCAACCTCGGGCCCCCGGCAGGTGAACAGAGGAGAGAAGTAGCCCTCCCCCGTCACCGGTCCCCGGACCTCGGCGGCGTGCCCGGTGCCGTCGGGGAACGTCCCCAGTTTCCCGATCGCGGCCACGGTCAGCACGGTCGGCAGAGTGCCGGGGAAGCACACGGAGCCTCCGTCGCTTCCGGCGGCGACGACGCAGGCCACCCCCGCCCGGCGCGCCTCGTCGATCTTCGCGGCGACGAGCCGCGACGGATGGCGGCTGCCGAGGCTGAGATTGATCACGTCGATCCGCTGGTCGATGCAGTAGTCGAGCGCCTCGATGAGGTCGCTGAAACGGCCGCCCGGGAAGATCTTGCAGGCGTGGACCTCGGCCTCCGCGGCGAATCCCACGATCCCCCGGCCGTCGTCCCCGCCCGCGATGATCCCGGCGCAGTGAGAGCCGTGATGGGCGGTGTCGTCGGCCCAGCCGTCGGGCTTCCCACCCGCCAGGTCGATCCCGCACGTCACCTGTCCGATGAGGTCGGGATGCTCGGTCGCCGCCCCCGAGTCGATTATCGCGATCTTGGCTCCCGCGCCTCTGAGAGCACGTGGGAGGCGGTCGAGATCCATCGCCGTCTGCCCCCAGCCGAAGACCTGCCGTCCGGGGAGTCCTTCGAGCCCTTCGGACAACGTCTCCGGCTCGATCAGGTTCTCCCGGCTCGACGAAAGGGCCGGGCGCTCCACGTACACGCTCCAGTGGCCGGATCGCGGGGTGACGAGGACGCTGACGATCGACTCCGCCGTCTCGCCCGCCATCGTGACCGTGGCACGGCCGTCCGGCCCGGTCACCGCCTGCGCGGGCAGCCCGGAACCGGTCAGCACGACGACGGCGCCCGGCACCGGCGCGCCCGCGGAGTCCCGCACCAGGAAGGCGAAGGTGCTCTCGATCCCCAGGGGCGGCGCGGCCGGCGCCGGTTTCCTCCTTCGGGGC
The DNA here is from genome assembly GCF_016863295.1 of Planotetraspora phitsanulokensis. GTDB lineage: Bacteria > Actinomycetota > Actinomycetes > Streptosporangiales > Streptosporangiaceae > Planotetraspora > Planotetraspora phitsanulokensis. The sequence continues at coordinate 64,488 of NZ_BOOP01000013.1, read as the reverse complement.
GGCACCGGCACCTCGCTGTAGGTCAGCAGCCGGTCGCGCTCGATGTGCAGCTGCGGCAGCCGCCGCCGCAGCTCCGCCGCGTGCTCGGCGGTCATGTCCACGACCACGACGGAGGGGAAGGGACGGCCTCCCGCGCCCGGCTCGCCGGACCTCGCCGGGAGCCGCCGGCGCACGCCGACCTCGGGATCGCCCTCGAGCAGCCGCAGCAGCCCGTCGGCGTCGAGGACCGCGCCGGTCGCTCCCGCCTGCGGACGGGCCTGGGGCGGAGGCAGCGCGACCATGTACCGCAGCGGGCGCGGCAGCACCGGCTGCGGGCCCTGCCGCGACGTCTGCCGCGACCGGTTCGCACCCGTCGGGCGCGACTGCCCGCTTCCGTTCTTGGGCTTGTCGTCAGTGGTCACTGCGTCCCGACTTTCCCCAGCTCAGGCTGGTCTACTGGCCGCACCCCCACGGCTCGGCCGAGGTCAGGCGAAGGGCCGGGTCACCGGAGCGGCGGACCAGTGACCGGCGTTGATGCTGTCGAGCACCGACTGGATCTGGGCCACGCACGCCTCGTGCTGCCCGGCGCGGTAGAGCTGCACCGCCCGCACGACCAGAGGCACGACCCCGGCGACCTGCGGCGCCTGTGGAACGGTCGCCTGCAACCAGGCGTAGAGCTGCTGCAGGCTCATGGCGCAATGCACCTGCAGGAGGCCGGACGGTCCGGGCGACCCCGGGTCCGGCGTCGTCGCCGGACCCGGGGCCGCATCCGTTCCACCCGAGCCGGCGCCGGGCCTGAGCGGCCCCTCACCGATCGAGTCCACCTCATGTCCTCCGCTCAGAACCCGGAGCCGGCGGCCACCGGTACCTGCTGGTGGGACACCTGGCCGGCCTGGCCGAACGGGACCGGCACCTGCTGGTGCGGCGCCTGGCCGAACGCGACCGGCACCTGCTGCTGCAGGTGGTGCAGGACGGCCTGAGCCGGCTGCTGGAAGGGCTGGGCCTGGCCGAACGCCAAGGCCACCTGCTGCAGCGGCTGCGGCAGGTGCTGGGCCATCTGCTGTGCCATCTGCTGTGCCGCCTGCTGTTGGGCGGCCTGCTGGAACGGCGTCACCTGGCCGAGCTGCTGGAAGGCCGCCTGCTGAGCGGCCACCTGCTGGAACTGGATGCCGTCGAGGATCTGCCTGACGACTGCGGCGCCGTGCCGGGCGCCGATGTGAGCGACCTTGTTCCAGAAGGTGGCCGGGCTCAGGACGTGTTCCTGGGGCAGGACCTGCTCGTCCTGCGGCGCCACGGCCCCGAACGGCGACATCTGCTGCAGGGCCTGAGCCTGCTGCAGAGCCTGAGCCTGAACATGTGCCTGCTGCAGGGCCTGGGCCTGAGCCTGCGCCTGCTGAAGGGCCTGGGCCTGAGCGTGTGCCTGCTGCAGGGCCTGAGCCTGCTGCAGCACCTGGAGCTGTTGAAGCGCCTGCAGGTGCGGCGCGTTGATCGAGGATGCCGGGGACATCTGACCGAGGTGCTGAGGAGAGAACTGCTGGGATCCGAATCCCAGCGGCATGGCCATGGACGTCGGGTTCATCGTCGTGAACGTCATAGTGTCTCCTTCGAGCCAGGTAGGTCTGGCTCATCGCCCATGCGATTACATAACGTGACAATTCAGACACGCAATGCGAAGAGCGTAATGATATGACTAAGCCTGAATTGATCCGCTTTGTCGCTGCTCGATGAGATCAACACGAAGATCCCGGAAGGCCTCGCCGGTCACCCAGCGTCACCATGTGGAGGAAGCGCCGATGAACGACCTGCCCATCTGCCTGACCTGCGGCGTCCAGTACGCCGGCCCGCGTGAGGACTGCCCGATCTGCGAGGACGAGCGGCAGTACGTCGGCTGGGACGGCCAGCGATGGACCTCCCTCGACGAGTTGCGCCGCGCGGGGCATCGGGCGCGGATCGAGGAGGAGGGCCCGGGCGTCGTCGGCGTCGGTACGGACCCGGCCACGGGGATCGGCCAGCGGGCGCTGCTGGTCCGTACACCCGCGGGGAACGTGTTGTGGGACATGGTGACCTACCTCGACGACGACGTCATCGGGCAGGTGCGCGACCTCGGCGGGGTCAGCGCCATCGCGATCAGCCACCCGCACTACTACGGCACGATGGTCGACTGGGCCCACGCGTTCGGCGCACCCGTCTACATCCACGCGCTCGACCGCGAATGGGTGGCGCGTCCCGACGACTCGGTCGTCTTCTGGGAGGGCGACACCCACGTGATCGGCGACGGCCTCACCCTCGTCAACGCCGGCGTCCACTTCGCCGGCGGGCAGGTGCTGCACTGGCGCGACGCCCCGGGCAGCGCCGGCGCGTTGTTCTCCGGCGACATCCTGCAGGTCGTCAAGGACCGCCGATGGGTGGGCTTCATGTACAGCTACCCGAACCTCATCCCGGAGCGGCCACGCACAGTGCGCCGGGCCCTGTCGCTGCTGGAGCGGTACCCGTTCGACCAGGTCTACGGCGCGTGGTGGCGGCACGTGGTGCGCACCGACGGGTCGGAGGCCGTCCGCCGGTCCGCGGCGCGCTACCTCGACTTCGCCCTGGACGACGCGCCGCTCGAATGACCGGCCGGTCAGAAGCCCAGGTCGGAGAGCCCGGGGTGGTCGTCGGGCCGTCGGCCGAGGGGCCAGTGGTAGGCGCGCTCGGACTCCTCGATGGGCAGGTCGTTGATGCAGGCCAGCCGTACGCGCATGAGGCCCAGCTCGTCGAACTCCCAGTTCTCGTTGCCGTAGGAGCGGAACCAGTTGCCGCTGTCGTCGTGGCACTCGTAGGCGAATCGCACGGCGATGCGGTTGCCGCCGAAGGCCCACAACTCCTTGATCAGGCGGTAGTCGATCTCCCGGGTCCACTTGCGGCGCAGGAACGCGACGATCTCGTCCCGGCCGGTGAGGAACTCCGAGCGGTTCCTCCAGCGGCTGTCCGTCGTGTAACCGAGCGCCACCTTCTCCGGATCGCGTGAGTTCCAGGCGTCCTCCGCCAGGCGGACCTTCTCCACGGCCGTCTCATGGGTGAAGGGCGGGACCGGAGGGCGAGTCATGCGTGCTCCTGGGTGCGCTCGGGATGACCGCCCGCGCCGCACGTGGCCAGGCTCGGTCCGGCTGACGGACAAAACGCCCGCTCACCGGCCAACGTATCCCCCGGCGGCCACGCGTCCCGGCCGTACCCGCTCAGGGACCCGCAAGGTTTCGGCCAAGGGCCGCCCCGCGGCCGTTCAGTAGCGGCCCAGCCGGGCGGAGGTCTCGGCGACCAGTTCGAGCAGGGCCGGCTGCACGTCGGGACGGACCCGGAGCAGGTCCTCCAGTCGCACCCGCCACGCACCGATCTCGGGGAGTGTCGCCTCTTCACGCTGAAGGCGCGCCCGCGTCGCGGCGAGGCACACCTGGTAGGTGCGACCGAGGTTCGACTCGATCATCTCGCTGAGCCACCAGTAGGCGTCAGCGCCGGACGCGGCCACGAAGGCGCGTGCGCCTTCCCACGCCACACGTTCCTGATGGATGACATCCATGGCTGGAAGGTACGCCCGCCGATCAGGCCGTGCAATGGTCCGCCGGACCCTCGTTCGGCGGCGGGAGACGCGGGTCCGGCGGCCCGCGCGATCACCTTTCTCCAGCCTCCGGGACCTCGACCGACGGGGAGTTGGCGCCGGGGACCAGCAGCCGCGGCGTCCCGGTCCCGTCGGCGGGGACGGCCCACACGTCGTTGACTCCGTCGCTGCGCTGCAACCCGTAGGCCACGGTGCGATCGTCGAGCCAGATCGCCTGGTCGTCCACGCTGCGGGTCTCGCCCGTCGCGACCACCCTCTTGCTCGCCAGGTCGAGGACCGACAGCCGCCATCCCCGGGCCGGGTCGCCGTCGACGGCCGACTTGAACGCGACCCGCGTGCCGTCCGGCGAGAGCGAGGGGCACTCGACGCCGTCCGCCACGGTCCTGAGCGTCTTCGCCGCGAAGTCGCCCTCGGCCAGGTAGCGGTGGCCGGCCGTCGCCACGGTGGCGTAGAACCGGTTGTCGTCGCGGGTGAAGGTGACGCCCCACACGTTGAGGTCCGCCGCCCGGTTCGGCCTGCCGTCGACGACGGCCGCGAACTCCTCCACCGAGGTGGCCAGCCGGCCGGTGCGGGTGTCGAGGATGCCGGCCCGCGTGGAGAACTCCCCGCCCGCGTAGGAGTCGCCGCTGACGAACAGCGTCCAGGCGATCATCCGTCCGCTGTCGGACACGCGCAGCCGGTTGGGGAAGCCGGTCAGCTCGATCGACCGCCGCTCGCGCATGCCGTCGTCGAGCACGGACAGGCGGGTGGCCCCGAGTGCGCTCGCCGGCCGGAGGCAGGCCACCGTGCCCGCTGCCGCGTACGCGCGGTCGCAACGTTGCGAGGTGACGATCCGGGGGCCGCCCGGATCGTCGAGTGAGACGGCGGCCAGCATCCCGTTGTCGAGCATCTGCAGCCTGGGGCCGTCCGCGCGGATCACGCCCGATCCCCCCGCTCCCCGCCCCGGGGCCCCCGGCCCCGCGGCCACCGGTGTGCCGGACGGGGCGACGACGATGGCGACGACCGCCACCGCCGCCAGCAGGACGGCCACGGCGGACGCGATCGACACCCTCGCGCGCAGGCTCAGCCCGCCGCCCCCACTGGACGCGCCGGCGCTTTCGGGCAAGCTCGGATCACTCATGATGTCGCCTCCGTTCCGATCGGCCGCCGGGTCTGCCCGGACAGCAGCACCGCCGTCGCCGCGATCGCGATCCCCGCGGCCAGTACGGCGAGCAGGCACGCGACGCCGGTCCCCCACAACTGCCATGCCAGGCCGAACAGGACCGACGACCCCAGATAGGCGACGGCCTGGCCGGTCTGCACGAGCGCCAGCCCGGTTGTGCGCAACCGTTCGGGCAGCAGGGGCGCCGCCAGCGCCATCAGGATGCCGTCGGTGGCGGCGTAGAAGAGTCCGTAGAGGCCGAGCACGGCTACGACGAGCACCGGCCCGCCGACCGGCCCGAGCAGTGCCAGGTACACCAGGATCAGGGCGCCGTAGCCGCAGAGCGTCACAGGGAGCCGGCCCACACGGTCGGCCAGGACGCCCAGCGGGGCGGCGAGCAGCAGGTAGGCCAGGCTCGTCCCCACGGCGAGCAGCGGGAACCAGCCGAGCGACAGGTCCTCCCTGCGCTGGAGCAGCAGGTAGACGAAGCCGTCCCCCACCGTGGCCAGACCGAGCAGGCACGCCGCGGCGAGGAGCCTGCGCACGCCGGAGATGCGCAGCAGGCCGGCGGCCTGCCGTACCGACACCTGTCCCCCGGACCGCTGCGGGGCCGAGGCCGGCCCTCCGTGGTCCCGGACGAACAACGCCAGCACCACCACGGCGAACGCGGCGACGCAGAAGCTGGTGACGAACACGGCGTCGTACCGCTGCCCGGCCATGGCGAGCACGGCGAGTGCGACGAGGGGGCCGAGGAACGCCCCCACGCTGTCCATCGTCCGGTGCACGCCGAAGGCCCTGCCCAACTGGTCCGGCGGGGCGGACAGGGTGATCAGCGCGTCACGCGGAGCGGTGCGCAGGCCCTTGCCCGCGCGGTCGGCGGCGATCACCAGGCCGATGGCGGTCACCGATCCACCCGCCGCGATCAGGCCGAGCTTCGCGATCGCGGACAGGCCGTATCCGACGCCCGCGACGGCCTTGCGCCGCCGCACCCGGTCGGCCAGATATCCGCCGACGAGGCGCAACAACACCGTGGCACCCGTGTAGGCGCCGTCGATGACTCCGTAGGCGGCGGGGCTGAACTGCAGGCCGACGACGAGGTAGACGGGCAGGATCGCGGTGACCATCTCCGAGGAGATGTCGGTGACGAGGCTGACGGTGCCGAGCGCGAACACGTTGGCGCCGACGGCCGTCCATCTGCTCCGGCCGATCCGGCCGCCGGGCGCGGCCTGCTTCTGCCGGCCGATCGTGGACAGGTACACGGGCGTGCACACCTTCCCGAGTTGGGGGGATGCCGCGCCCGGTGTGCGGGGAGCACGCCGGGCGCGGCGCCGTACGGCCGGGATCAGTGGCAGGAGTTGGTGCCGCTGTCGGTGAAGGTCTTGCCCGACTGAGGCACGAACTGCCAGGTGTAGCTGTTGGAGTGCAGGGTGAACTTCAGCACGCCGAAGGTGTTGTTGTTCCGGACTTCACTGTTGGGCTGGATCGTGCCGAAGTTGTACATTCCGGCACCTCCGGTTCCCACGACGAAGTGCCGGATGCCGCGGGCGTTGTCGAGCTGCCCGCTGGGGTTCATCGGCGCGAACCGCTCGTACTGGTGGTTGTGACCGGTGACGACCACCTCGGCGTTGTTGTCGTACAGCGCCTGCACCAGCGGGCCGACGGAGGTCGTGGGCGCGTGGTTGGACCCCGAGGTGAAGCGGGGGTGGTGCCACATGGCGAGCGTGCACGGCCGGGTGTTGGCCGCCAGGTCGGCGCGCAGCCACTGCTCCTGAGCCGAACCGGCGTTGCAGCCGCCGATCGAGGAGCAGTTGGAGTTCAGCGCCACGATGTGCCAGTTGCCGAGGTTGTAGGAGTAGTAGCCCTTGCCCTGCTCTCCCGCGGCCGACCCGAAGTAGCCGAAGTACCCCGAGGCTCCCGAGGTGTTGTACTCGTGGTTGCCGGCCACCGGACGTGTGCGTGCCTTGTGCCGGCCCCAGGTGGGCGCGTAGTAGTTGTTGAAGTCCGCGGTGGAGCCGTTGTCGTAGGCGTCGTCGCCGGCGGTGAAGACGGTGCCGGGGATGCCGTCGAGCAGGGCCGCCGTGGCGGTGTCACCGGAACCGGAGTTCGCGATGTCGCCCGCGCCGACGAGGACCGGGTCACCGGACGGCGGCGTGGTCGTGGGGGTGGGCGTGGGGGTGGGCGTGGGGGTGGGGGTCGAGGACGTGCCGGTCGTGACGACCAGCTGCGGAGCGGTCGACCCCGATTCACGCGAGTCGAAGTCGGCGCCGTCGCTGCTCGACGAGGTGACGCCGATGCTGAACGTGCCGTTGCCCTTGACGTAGGAGGTCACGTCGACCTCGTACCAGGAGTTGCGCACGACCGAACCGACGGAGCCGAGGGTCGCGCCGTCGATGGCGGGCTGGTTGGCCCAGGTCACCCCGGTCTCCGACCAGGTGGTGTTGCTCATCGCCTTGTAGGTGCCGCCGCTGGGGCTCTCCGCGCCGGACACGTCGTCGGTGTGGACGCGCAGCTTGGCCCCGGTGACGGTTCCGCTCACGCCGGACACGGTGAATTTCAGGAACATCCGCTTGACGGGCGAGTTGTCCACGCCGAGCTGAGCCGAGGTGCCGTAGTTGGTGGTGGTCACGGAGTTGTCGACATAGGTGTCCGCGACCGGAGTGAAGGTGGCGGTCGCCGCCGACGCGACCGTGGCGTCGCCCAGCACCGCGACCGCGGTGCCGGCTGTCACGCTGACGGCCGCGAGGAACGTCGCGATCGTGGCCTTGCGCCTCAACATCGTCCAGGCCCTCCCATTATTGACTTGTGGTTACTGGGGGCCTTTCGGACGGTAAAGACGAGTCCCGACACCGCGATGACACACGATGGATGACCCGGTGGCCGCCTGGTGAACGGCTGAAGATCGCCTGAATCTCCGCTGTGAGACGGCCACGGTCCGCCGCGACGAACCCGTCTCTACAGGGGGAGCCGGGAGATCCTCTTCGAGCGGCCGCCCCGGCATCAGGCCATGTGCGATGTCGTCCGTCTGGTGAGCGGGCGCGCACATGTTCGGGCGTTTGCGACTATCCTCCCGTTCGCCGCGAATGCCGATCCTGCGCCGAGGAGCCCGATGACCGCCGCCGAATCGCCGGACGCCACCACGGTCCCGCCGGGGCTGACCCATGAGCGGATGGGCATGTTCACCGACGCGGTCTTCGCCATCGCCATGACCCTGCTCGTCATCGAGATCCCCCGCCCTGAGGGGCTCTCCCGCCGGGGCGACGCCGACCGCATGGCGATGGCCCGCGAGCTGTGGCACTTCCTCGGCGAGAACGCCGGCATCTTCCTGGCGTTCCTCATCGCCTTCCTGGTGCTGTGGGCGACCTGGCGCCAGCATCACCGGCTGTTCGACCAGATCACCGGCATGAGCCGGTGGATGTTGCGCCTCCACATCCCGTTGCTCATCCTCGTGGTGCTGCTGCCGTACCCGACGGCCCTGATCGGCGAGTCCTCGCTGAACCCGCTGTCGGTGACCCTCTTCGCCGTCGCGGAGGCCGGCCTGCTGTTCTGCCAGGCCGGCCTGAACCTCGCCGCCGTGCGCGGCGGGGTAACCAAGCCGGGCACGGACATCTTCCACCTGCGGGTCATCGCGCTGACACTGACCGTGAACGGCGCCTTCTGGCTGATCACGGCCGCGCTGAGCTGGGTGATGGACGGCGTCCCCTACCTCTGGGTGCTGACGCCCCTCATCATCCTCGGAGGGCACCGGGCCGGGCGCCGGCTCCTCACCCCCTGACGCCGGTCAGCCCGCGCGCTCCTGCGCGACCCTTTCCCGTACGGCCGGCACGACCTCTTCGGCGAACCTGCGGAGCTGGACCTCCTGGTCCCCCTCACCCCAGAAGACGAACGTGTCCATGCCGTAGCCGACCGCGACGTCGGTCAGTTCCTCGACCCACTGGTCGGCGGGGCCGTTGAGGAAGCCCGAGGACGGGCCGTCGGTGATCGTGCCGTTGACGTTGTACAGCCGACGGATCTCCCTCGGCTCGCGTCCCGCCTCCACGGCGGCCTCATCGATGCGCGCGTTGAAGCCGGGCAGCAGTTCGGGCGACGCCCAACTGCTCGAGGGCAGCCAGCCGTCCGCCGTCCTGCCGGTGAGCGCAAGGGCCCTGGGCCCGCGCACGCCGAGCCAGATCTCGATGGGATGCGCCGGGGCCGGGCCGGGCTTGGCGCCCTTCAGCCGGTAGTGCGAGCCCTCGAACCGCAGGGCGGGCTCGGTGCTCCAGATTCCCCGGATGACCGTGATCGCCTCCTCCAGCGCGCCGATGGCCTCCCCGGGCGTACGGCGTGGCCCGCCGTACGCCTCGATGGCGTCCCAGAAGGCGCCCGCCCCGAGGCCCAGCTCGGCCCGCCCGCCGCTGAGCAGGTCCAGACTCGCGGCCGACTTGGCCAGCACCGCCGGCGGGCGCAGAGGCAGGCTCGCGACGTCGGGAAAGACCCTGATGCGCTCGGTGCCAGCCGCGATGACGCTGAGGAGCGTCCACGTGTCGACATAACGACGCTGATAGGGATGGTCCTGAACGCCGATCAGGTCGAGCCCAAGCCGGTCGGCCGCCTGCGCGGTCCTCAGCAGGGGATCCCCGGCGTTCGGCACGAGGAAGTATCCGAATTCGACATCACGCCCGTAGTCACCCATGCCCGCGAGAACCTCCCGGGGCGGGCGGTTGTTCCCGGAGTCCGACAACTCACCTCCGTGACACATTTTCCGGTCATCCGCCGAAACGGCGCCACAATACCGTTGCCTTTCTCAGTGTCTTTATGCTGCCAATTCCTCCTGTCCGGACACAACGATATTTGTATGACACATCGGACATCTGCCGGCGTGCCCACAAAATACGACAGGAGGGATATTCGACATGCCTCCCTGCGAGATTCCCGTGGCTTCTTCAATGAAATGTCAGCCAAAAGGCAAAAGCCGCCGATCACCGTTTGCGTCACGGATGGCCGGGAAACAAGACAACTCAGTGTTGATCTGCAGCGTTTTTCAGAGATTGCATTCAATGCCGATTCTGAAAAATATCGAATGCAGGGCAGTATTCCTTTCTAGGAGAGAAACCCACATGCCCAAGGCTCATGGCCTCATCGCGGTGCTCGCCACCACCGCCACCCTGACGAGCGGCGCCTTCGTGTTCGGCGCCGTCACCGCCTCTTCGGCCGGCGCCTCCGCCGGCAAGCTCAGCAGCGTCCCTAGCCAGCTTCTCCGCCACGTCGCCGACGACGACGACGACGACGACGATGACGACAACAACCTGGACTCCGTGCACCGCAACCGGAACCGGAACTTCAACCGCAACCGCGACCGGCAGCGGCAGCACGGGCGCCTCAACCAGCGCGAGCGCCAGCACCTGCTGCATGACATCAACGTCGCGCTGACGCCGTCCCAGACGTCGGACACGACCGCGACCACGGACCAGACCTCGGACGCGGGCCCGACCACGTCTTCCGTATCACGCCCGTAGTCACCCATGCCCGACAACTCACCTCCGTAACGCATTTTCCGGTCATCCGCCGAAACGGCGCCACAATACCGCTGCCTTTCTCAGTGTCTTTATGCTGCCAATTCCTCCTGTCCGGACACAACGATATTTGCATGACACATCGGACATCTATCAGCGTGCCCACAAAATACGACAGGAGGGATATTCGACATGCCTCTCTGCGAGATTCCCGTGGCTTCTTCAATGAAATGTCAGCCAAAAGGCAAAAGCCGCTGATCACCGTTTGCGTCACGGATGGCCAGGAAACAAGACAACGCAGTGTCGATCTGCAGTGTTTTCAGAGATTGCATTCAATGCCGATTCTGAAAAATATCGAATGCAGGGCAGTATTCCTTTCTAGGAGAGAAACCCACATGCCCAAGGCTCATGGCCTCATCGCGGTGCTCGCCACCACCGCCACCCTGACGAGCGGCGCCCTCGTGCTCGGCGCCGTCACCGCCTCTTCGGCCGGCGCCTCCGCCGGCAAGCTCAGCAGCGTCCCGAGCCAGCTTCTCCGCCACGTCGCCGACGACGATGACGATGACACCAGCTGGGACTCCGAGCACCGCAACCGCAACCGCAACTTCAACCGCAACCGCGACCGCCAGCGGCAGCGCGGGAGCCTCAACCAGCGCGAGCGCCAGCACCTGCTGCACGACATCAACGTCACACTGACGCCGTCCCAGTCGTCGGACACGACCGCGACCACGGACCAGACCTCGGACGCGGGCCCGGCCACGTCTTCCGTTACGGGGCCGACCGACCCGCCGGTGTTGAACCAGACGAACAACAACACCGCCACGGGGGGCGACAGCTCAAACGCCAGCACAAACAACGCCACCCAAAACGCCGCCCAGCAACAGCAGCAACAGCAACAGCAGCAGCAGAACGACGACCCTGGGAACGGCGGCGGCACCGTCACCCAGACGCAGAGCGTGCCGGCCACGACCACCAGCACGGTGACGACGCTGCCGGCGACGAACAACACCACCACCACGGTGACGACGCTGCCGACCACGACCAACACCACCACCACGGTGCTGTACACGCCTCGCCCGACCACGTCGGTGTTCGTCAGGCCGCGGCCGTTCACGACCTACACGCCGCTGGCGACGGCCGGCGTCAACGCCAACGTCAACGCCCACGCGGCTGTCCACGCCAACGTCAACGCGAACGTGAACTTGGCCCTCGCGCTGCGGCTCCGCCTGGGTCTCGGCCTCGGGCTCGTCCTCTAGGCACGAGGACGGGGGCCGGGCGCACTGCAGCCCGGCGCACTGCAGAAGGTCGAGGAGGGGTCGTCCGCGCGACGAGGTGGCACCACATGCACCTCGTCAGCGGGCGGCCCCTCCCCCTTTTCACGACCGCCCAGGCCGTCGGTGAACGCGAGCATCTCCGGTGTGCGCGTCACTGCCGCCGACCGTGTTCCACAGCGTGGCCCACTGCTCGGCGGTCAGGTCCTTCGGGAGCAGGTGCGGTGACACTTCTTCCCGCTTCATCCAGTCGCGTACGGCCGTGCGGTCGCCACGTGTGACCCTGCCGAGGATCTCGGCGAGCCCTCGGCCACGTCCGGTGAAGACCTGCCGCACGAAATCCTGATACCGCCCGCGCTCTCCGACGAGCGGGACGGCTCGGCGCGTCATCGTCAGCAGCCCGCCGTCGACGGACGGCATCGGGCGGAAGGAACGGGCCGGCACCCGTCGGCACAGCCCGAACTCGTACCACGGCCACCAGGCCGCCGTCAGCATGCTGGCGCCGCCGACTCCCGCCCGTCTGCGGGCGACCTCCCACTGCACCAGCAGCACCGCCTCCCGCCAGTGACCCGCGGGCAGGATCCTCCTCAGGATGGCGGTCGTCAGGTGGAACGGGACGTTTCCGACGATCACGTGCGGGTGCCGGGGGAACCGGTATCGCAGCACGTCCGCGTTGACGACGGTGACGTTCCGGGCGGCCCGGCTCGCGAGCCTCGACGCACGCCGGGGGTCGACTTCGACGGCGGTGATCGGCCTGCCCGAGCCGCTCAGCGGCAGCGTCAGTGCGCCGTCGCCGGGGCCGATCTCGACGATCGGGCCGGTCGTCAGGGCGACCAGTTCTTCGATGGTGGCGATCACCGAGCGGTCGACCAGGAAATTCTGGCCGAGCTCGTGCCGTCCGCCTTGGTAGGGGTGATGCATGGATGCGCTCCGCGTGGACCCGGATGGAGCCGGGCAGCACGAGGAGCCGCACCGGCGAGGACACCGAAGGCGGCGGAGCTGAGAAGGTGAACGCGAAGCAGCCCGCCGCTAGGAGCGACGGATCCTGATGAAGAACGGGCAGTACATGTCCGGCACGCTAGCAATGCCGTCCAGGGACGGCGCAACTCAATTCGCGTCCCGGCGCGTCGTCCGGAGAGCGTGGCCGACTCCGGGGCCAGTCGTGCTCGAAACGGGTCGGGACATCATTCGGCTCTCGGGTGTGTCCGGCGGATCCGTGTTCGTGGTGCACCCGGACAGGGATCCGCCGGACGGCTAGTCGACGCAGCCCTGGATGGTGTTCAACGGACTGCAGTTATCGGGGACGTTGTTATCGACAATCGATTTCCGGATGCTGACATCGGCGTTGCCGGTGGCGATTCCGCCGCCGCCGGATCCCTTGTTCCCCGTGACCACGAGGCCCTCGAGGTCGGTGGTTCCCAGGTTGGACGTGCCTCCACCCAGGCTGCCGGATGTGTTGTTCACCACGATGCTCTGGATGAGGTGCGACACGCCGTTCGGCTGGGTGTTCAGTCCGCCGCCGTTGATCGGTGCAGTGTTCTTGTTCAGAATGCTGTTGGACATCGTCAGCGTTCCGAAGTTGATGATGGCACCGCCTCCGACGCTCCCTGCCGAGTTCTCGTTGAGCACGCTGTGGGAGATCGTCGCGTTGGCGCCCGCATAATTCGCGAACGCGCCACCGTTTGATGCCTGGTTGCCGGCAAGGACGGTATGGTCCAGGACCACGGTGCCCGCGTTGAGGATTCCACCACCGAAGTTCGTCGTGCTTCCACCCACGATGGAGATCCTTCGGACACGGAGTGTCGCCCCGGATGCCACCTCCAGGACACGGAAGGCGTTGGGCGTGGTCGGGTCGCGCCTGATCGTCGTGTTCAGCCCACCCACCAGAGTGATGTCGCCCGTGATGATCGGGAGGGCGTCGCCTGGGGCGGCCGCTGCGACGTAGTTGTAGACACAGATCGGCGAGAGAAGGAGCGTGCCGACTCCCGCCCCGTTGGCTGTTCGGATCGCCGTGACGAGCGCGTCCGGGTCGCACGGGACGGCGGTCACGGCCCTCGCCAGACGGGGCATCGCCTGTGCCGGCGACGGCGCCGCACCCAGGGTGATCCCCGCCAGCACAAACGCCCCTATGCCGCCGATAATTCTAGGAAAAGAGCCCATCGGGCCGCCTCTATATAGAAATGGACATTTGTCCTGCCGGTAACGAATGGCCTGTCGACATCGCCGACAATTAAGGAAACATGCCTGGGCCGAGTGAACGATCAGGGAGCGTCTCTGTTCGGAACAGTTTGACCAAGATTTGCGGGCGCCTTTCATGGCGCCCGCCGCCTTCCGCATGCCCGACGTCGAGGGTCCCGTTACGGCCAGGACGGCATCTCCCTCAGCGAAACCAGGCGGGCCGGCTCTGGGGATTCGGCAAGGCAAATAGGGATTTTTCTTAAATTGCCGTGCCGCAAATGAAGCGGTGGGCTAACGCTTCGGCAACGCCCGGCAACCGGTCAGCGGAAAAAGGCGTCCTCACCTCGCTGGACACTCTCGACTCCTGGAGCACAACGATGACCCAGTACGACGGCCGGCCCACCCATCCCATTGATCAGACTTCTCAGAATTCGCGGTACCAGCAGCCCTACAGCGGGCCGTACGGTCATGCTGGAACGTTCCAGGCACCGCTTGCCCCGCCGAAGAAGAAGCGCCGCGGCCTCACGTGGATTCTCGCCGTCGCCGGGATCCTCGCCGTGTTCGCGGCGTGCGGCGCTCTCGCGTCCAACGGCTCCGGCTCCCCCACCCCCGCGGGCGGCGCCGCGTCGAAGGAAGCCCATCGGGCCGACGCCGCGACCGCGGGGATCGGCGCACAGGTGCGGGACGGAGACTTCGCGTTCAAGGTCACCAAGCTCGGCACCGCGTCTCGGGTCGGCGACCGCTACCTGGGGAAGAAGGCGCAAGGTCAGTTCTTCCTCGTCTACGTCACCGTGAAGAACATCGGGGAGCAGTCGCAGGCGTTCACGGGTGAGGCGCAGAGGCTGTTCGACGCGACGGGCAAGGAGTTCTCCGCCGACTCCGAGGCGGCCGTCTACATGGGCGACGCGTCGAAGTCGCTGTACGAGGAGATCAACCCGGGGAACTCGGTGAAGGGCATCGTCGTGTTCGACGTCCCGAAGGGCACGGACGCCGCGTCGATCGAGTTGCACGACTCGCCGCTCTCAGGCGGCACCATGGTCACCCTGAGCTGACGCGCTCCGGACCGGCCGGGCGGGGGCGAGCGCCCGCATCCCCCGGGAGACGCGATCTCCTGGGGCGACGCGGGCGCTCATCGTCAGGGCGAAGTCCGGTCGAACTCCCGTGACTAGGATCTCTTCGTGAGCGACGACCAGCCCTCTCGAGCCGGGATCGCGGCGGACGGCCCCGCCACTCTCCCGCTCCCCCTGGCCGGCCAGGCTCCACAGGAGCGCGCGGACGCGGCGCGCAATCGGAACCGCCTGCTCGACGCCGCCGCCCGTCTCGTGGCGCGACACGGGGCGGAGCACGTCACCATGGACGCCGTGGCCGCGGCGGCGTCGGTCGGCAAGGGAACCGTCTACCGGCGATTCGGCGATCGCGCGGGCCTGATGCTCGCCCTGCTGGATCACGCGGAGCGGACCTTCCAGGAGGCGTTCCTCGCCGGCCCTCCCCCGCTCGGGCTCGGCGCCCCGCCGAGGGAACGGCTTCACGCCTTCGGGACCGCGGCCATCCGCCACGAGATCCGCTACCGCGACCTGTATCTGGCGGCGGAGCAGAAACCGGCTCGCCGCTATGCCCATCACCCGCCCAGAGACGTCCATGCCCTGCACCTGACGACCCTGCTGCGGGCCGCCGGGGTCACGGGCGACATCGAGTTGCTGGTCGAGGCACTGCTCGGTTACCTCGACGTGGCGCTCGTCAACCACTTGCACACGCAGCGCGGGATGCCGATGGAACGCATCGAGGCGGGCTGGACGGATCTGGTCGACCGTCTCCTGCGCTGACTCCCGGTCCGGACCATGGCATGAAGAGATCTATCGACCTGTCCGATTCACGGTGATACCGTCCGGGCCAAGTGGATCTTTCGGGGATCAACGGGCGGTGTTGACGTGGGGCTGTTCGACTCTGAAGCACGACGTGAACGGCGGTTGCAGAGACTTCAGGACGCCTCCAACGATCATGCCCAGGAAGCCCTGCTCTACTGGCGGGCGGGCCGCGTGGACCAGGCCCTCCAGAGCAACCAGAAGGCGCTCGACATCATCCGCGGCCTCCAACAGGAGGAACCGGAGAACGACCAGCATCTCGCCCAGCTCGCGGGCAAGCTGTACAACCACGCGGGAATGCTCATCCAGGGTCGCCGTTTCAGCGAGGCGGTGATCACAGCCCGCTCCTGCGTGAGCAGCTACCTGGAACTCACTGGCGGCGAGGTGAGCAGAGACGCGATGGTGATGGACGGGCTGCTCAGCCTGGCCCATTCCCTCCGCCCCGTGACGAGCCCCCGCGGCCGGCTCGCCAAACTGGCCGGGATGACCGCCGACGCCAAGGGCAGACTCGCGACCGCTCTGGCCCTGTCGGGCGCGCCGGGCTCCGCCGCCGAGGCGCGCAGGCTCGCCTCCGAGGCCGTCTCCGCGTACGAGACGCTGGTCGAGTTGGACGCCGGCTACGGCGCGGACCTCGCGCGGATCCGCGAGCAGGAGGCCGAGATCCGCCAACTACTCGGCGGGAGGAGCTAGCGCGGCCCGGCCGCCCGACTCACCTGCTGTCGACCAAAGACCGGCTCAGTGTGATGAGCGCGTCCTCGGACCGGCTGCCGGTCTCGGCCTGACCGACCACGAGGATCTGGCCCGGGGCGCTGTTGACGTTGAACCCCTCGAAGCGGATCGCCAGGTCGCCGGCGTCGCGATGGTGCATGTGCACGTACTGCTGCGTCCTGGCGTACACGTCGTGGCGAGCCCACATCCGGCGGAAGGCCTCGCTCGACCGCGTGAGCTCGTCGACCAGCTCGCGCAGGAACGGGTCCTCGTCGTTCCCTCCCGCGAGGGCGCGCACGTGTGCCACGTAGGCGCGCGCCTCCTGTTCCCAGTCCTTCCGGAAGAACTCCTGCGACTCGGGGTTGAGGAAGATCAGCCGCAGGAGGTTGTCGCTGTGCTCCATCCATCCGCACACGGCCACGGACAGCGGGTTTCGCACGAGCACGTCCCACCGGCGGTTCACGATGAACGCGGGCCCGTGGTCCCACGCCTTCACGAGCCGGAGCAGGTCCGGGACGGGATGGTCGACCGGCCGCCGCAGCGGCACCCGTTCGCGGGCGAGCCGGTGGAGATGCTCGGTCGCCTCGGAGCCGAGGAGGAGCGCCCGGGCGAGGGCTTCGATCACCTGGTCCGACGGGTGGCGTTCCCGCCCCTGCTCGAGCCGCATGTAGTAGTCGGTGCTGACGCCGGCCAGCATCGCCACCTCGTCCCGGCGCAACCCCGGCGTCCGGCTGTTGTCGTCGACGCGCTGCAGGCCCACCTGGTCGACGGTCGTGACCTCTCGCCGGGCGCGAAGGAACTCACCAAGAGGGCTCCTCATACCGGACACAATATGAAGAAGCAGGTCAAGCACCCGCAAACTACTGAAGTGTCGCGAGGACCTACGGCAGGCGTTGGAATGTCCCGTCTCTGCCGGTTCTTTCGGCAACGGCGAAGTATGATCATCTTCGCGTTCGAGAGTGCCACCTCCCCCGCGACAGGGTCGCCGCCCCCTTCGGAGCATCGAATGACCGAGCACCCTCCGTCCCGCCGGCCGTACGCCCGCACCTCCGCATACTCTCCGCCGTACCGCTCCCCCGGGCCGGCCGTCGCCGGCCTACTCCTCGGCCTGGCCTGCCTCCTCACCGGCGGGTGCGCCGTGACCGGCGACCATGAGGTCACATTCGAGGTGGTCGGCGTGAACGGGACGAAGACGGCCCAGAACGTCTCGTTCGGCGTCGGATTCGGCACCTCGTACAACTCTCCCGTCTCCCTCCCTTTCATGAAGACCGAGCCGGCGGCGGACGACGTCCACGCGCTGTCGCTGTACGCGGACGCCGCAGGCGCCGATGGCGCCATCACCTGCCGGATCAAGGTCGACGGGAAGACGGTGGCCGAGTCCGGCGACTCGGTCCACTCCTGCCACGTGGAGACCAAGGGCCTCGGCACGTAGCCGCGACGCCGTACCCGGCCGTCCCGCGATCACGCTCGTGTCCGCGTGATCGATCACCGAACGTCCCGCCACCAGGAGTCCGTACGGCGATGTAAAAGATTCTGGACATGAGGTCAAAGATTAGCTACTTTCGAGATGTCAAAGATTCTGTACATCACGGAGAAGGTCATGACCCTCGAAGAGAAACGGGCGTGGATCCGGCTGGTGGTGGCCGTCGCCGCGTACGGCGGGTACGTCGTCGTGGTGCTGTCCCGGGCCGGCGAGCGGCCGCTGGCCGAGGCGCCCTATGCCGCGGCGCTGCTGTGGAGCGTGGGGGCGGCCATCGTCGCCGCGATCGTGGCCGAGGTCGTGGCCGGCGCGGTGAACCCGAAGGCGTCACTTGCCAAGGACGTGCGAGACCGCGAGATCGGGCGGCTGGGCGATCACGTCGGCCAGTCGTTCGTGACGATCGGCGCCGTCGCGGCGATGCTCATGGCGATGGCCGGATGGGACCGGTTCTGGATCGCCAACGTCGTCTACCTGTGCTTCGCGCTGTCGGCGGTCCTGAGCAACGTCACCAAGGTCATCGTGTACCGCGGGAGCCTCCCCCAATGGTGAAACCGACCCGTGTGACCAACCGCATCCGTGCTCTGCGGTTCGCGCACGACGAGATGACCCAGGCCGAGCTGGCCGAGCGCATCGGCGTGACCCGGCAGACCGTCATCGCCATCGAACAGGGCCGGTACTCGCCGTCCCTCGAGATCGCCTTCCAGATCGCCCACGTGTTCAAGGTTCCGCTCGATGAGGTGTTCCAATATCCCGGCTCACAGGAGGAGACGACATGAAAGCGATCGCTCAGGATGTGTACGGCTCGGCCGACGTGCTCCGGTTACGCGAGGTCGACCGGCCGCCGATCCGAAAGGATCAGGTGCTGGTCCAGGTGCACGCCGCCGGGGTGGACCCGGGCGTGTGGGTCTGCATGACCGGCCGGCCGTACGGCGCGCGGGTCGCGTTCGGGCTGACACGGCCCAAGGTCGCGGTGCGAGGCCGCGCGCTGGCCGGGGTGGTGGCGGCGGTCGGCCCCGGCGTGACGCGATTCCAGCCCGGCGACGAGGTGTACGGCACCACCCCGAGCGGCACCTACGCCGAATACGCGGCCGCCTCCTGCGAACGGCTCGCGTCCAAGCCGTCCGGACTGTCGTTCGAGCAGGCCGCCGCGGTGCCCATCTCCGGGGTGACCGCGCTGGAATCCGTCCGCGACGGCGGCCGGGTCCAGCCGGGGCAGAAGGTGATGGTCATCGGCGCGGCCGGCGGCATCGGGTCGTACGCGGTGCAGATCGCCAAGGCGTTCGGCGCGAGGGTGACCGGCGTGTGCGGCACCGGCAAGGTGGAGCTGGTGCGGTCGCTCGGCGCCGAGGAGGTCATCGACTACACCCGTGAGGAGGTCGACCGCGACGGGCCGAGCCACGACGTGATCATCGACACCGCGGGGTGCCGGCCGCTGTCGCTGCTGCGGCGCGCCCTGACCCCGCGCGGGACGCTGGTGCTGGCCGGCGGCGGTCACGACGCCGGCGGACTGCTCGGCGGCTACACCCGCCAGATGCGCGCACCCTTCGTGTCGATGTTCACCAGCCAGCACCTGCGCGGCCTGGCCTCCAAGGAGCGCGCGCAGGAGCTGGAGGAGCTGGGACGGCTGATCGAAGCCGGCGCCGTCACCCCGGTCATCGACCGCACCTACCCCCTCGCCGAAGCCCCCGACGCCATCAGATACCTCGCCGAAGGCCACCCCGCCGGCAAGATCGTCATCACCGTGAACGGCTGATGGTCCGCGAGATACATCGCGACTCCAGCGGGCCCCGTATGGCCTGGACGACCCCGGCTTCCTGGGTGCCGGCACCCAGCTGATCGGGGGCCGGCACCCTGACGATCCAGGTACTGGCACCGATGACGCGATCCCGGATATCGATCACGCTCAGATGCGTCAAGATCCGTCATCGCTGCAGGAGGCCACATCCACATGATCCTCAAGTTGCCCGGTGGACGTACGGTCGGCGTCTTAGCGGTGGGCGCGCTCACCGGATCGCTGCTCACCGTCGGCGGGATGGCGACCGCTTCCGCCGCCCCCGCCCCGGTGATCTACGCCTGCGTCGACAAGGCCACCCGCGCAGCACGCATCGTGTCCGCCAGTACCAAATGCCGCGCCACCGAGACGCGTACGTCATGGAACCAGAAGGGCCTTCAGGGTCCGCGTGGAGCCACCGGGCCGAAGGGCGCCACCGGCGCGAAGGGGACCACCGGACCGAGGGGCGCGACCGGACCGGCAGGCCCGAAGGGAGCCACCGGGCCGGCAGGTCCGCAGGGCGCGACGGGCGCACGGGGTCCCGCCGGCCCGCCCGGAACCGCCGGAGCGCCCGACATCCAGATCATTCAGTCACCGATCACCAACGCAGGTGGACAAGTGAGGTGCGTGCCAGGGAGGATCGCGACCGGCGGAGGGTTCAGGCTCCCTGACGGCGCCGCGGTGCGCTCGAGTGTTCCCCTGACAGAGGGCGACGTCTCGGTGGGTTGGTCGGTGACCGTGACGCCCGGAGCCGGCCAGATCTCCGGAGTCATCTATGTCCTGTGCCTGAACGCCTGACCATCGGGCCGTCGATCGTCTCGCGACATCGAGACCCGCCGGGGATGCGCACCCTGCGGTGCGCCTCCCCTTCGGCGTGGCCGGTCCAGCGCACCGAAGAAAGGCCGAGCCGCGAGCACCCGCCGGACAGGATGTGCGCTGGGCGGCGGCCGCGGTCGTGCATCAGCGGTTCGCGGGCATCCTGAGTACGCATGCGAGTCCCGCCGCGGCTACGGACAGGACCGTGGCGAGGGCGAAGGCGTGCTGGTAGTTGGCGAGGGCGATGGTCGTCGTGGCGCCGCCGGCTCCTGCGGCCAGGATGGCGCCGGCCACCGGGGAACCCGCGGCGGATCCCACCGACCGGATCACCGTGTTCAGTCCACCGGCCGCGGCGACCTCGTCGACGGGCACGACGCGGGCGATGATCTGGTAGATCACCGAGATGCCCGCGCCGATCCCCAGGCTCAGCACGCAGAACGACGCCAGTATCGACCACATCGCAGCCGGCCAGAGCGTGAGACCGAGTGCGCCGAGACCCATGCTCGCCATGGCGACGACCATGCTCGGTCGATGACCCACCCATCCGAGGAGAGCCGGTGCCGCACGGCCGCCGACGAACACACAGACCGCGGACGGGAGAAGAACGAGACCGGTGCGCAGGACGTCGTAGCCGTACCCGTAACCGGTGCCGGGATCGGCTTCGAGGATGCTCGGCATACAGAGATAAATGATGTAGGAGACGAAGCCGTTCACCAGGACGAGCGTGTTGGCGATGGCCAATGAGGGCCTGGTGAGTGATCTCACGTCGACCAGCGGCGTCGTCACACGGCGTTCGACGATGACGAGAAGGACGAGGGCGACGATCGCTCCACCGAACAGGAGCAGGGTCGGCCCGGCGGTCCAGCCCCAGGAGGGGCCCTGGGTGACGCCCAGCAGAAGGGCGGCGAGCGCCACGGTCAGCAGCGCGGCGCCCGCGTAGTCGGTCTGGCTCGCCTGCCCGGTCCGGGGAGTCTGCGGCACCCAGAGGGCCACGAACGTGAGGCTGACGACGATCAGCACTCCTGCGACGATGAATATCCCGTGCCAGCTGGAGACCTTGAGGATGGCACCGCCGATGACGAGCGCGGCGCCCGCACCCAGCCCGAGCACTCCGGAGATCCAGCCGATCGCCGTGCTCATCTCCTTGCCGGTCAAATGGCGGCGAACGATCGCCAACGCGAGGGGAAAGGTCGCGGTGCTGATCCCCTGCACGGCACGGCACGCGATCAGGACCCCGATGGTGGAGGAGAACGCCGCCGCGAACGTGGCGACCGCGAAGACGGCGAGAACCACCGTCAGCACTCGTCTGTGGCCGAGCCGGTCTCCGAAGGATCCTGCTATCGGAGCGAGAACCGAGCCCGTGAGCAGGTAGGACGTGAGCACCCACCCGCTTGTGCCGAGCCCCGCGTGGAGATCCGAGGCGAGGACCGGCAGAGCCGGCACGAGCATCGTCTGCATCAGCGCGTACACGAGCACGACGAAGACCAGGGCTGACACCATGCGGCCGTTCTTCGCCCCGGCGGGGGCGCCGCGGGCGGGTGCGAGGACGGCCGTCTCGGGCGTCGCCGCGGTCGGGTGGGACATCGGTTTCTCCTCCTATCGGAACGGAAGCTCCGTTCCGATTGATTCTGATAGCGTCGCCGCATGGGTGTCAATCCGTCTCCTGCCGCGCGTCAGGCCGAACCCGACCGTCCGGCACCCGGCCGCATCCGCGAAGCCCGGGCCAATGACCTCTGCGTCCTCATCGCCGCAAGAGAGATCTTCGCCGAGCGCGGTTTTTCGGCTCCGATGTCGGCCATCGCCGAACGTGCGGGAGTGGGTGTCGGCAGCCTCTACCGTCGCTATCCGAGCAAAGAGGCTTTGGCGCAGGCGCTGCGGATCGCGGCGATGGACCAGATCTGCGAGATCGCGGAGGAGTGCATCGAGCAGGTCCCGGCGGAGCTCGTGTTCGCGACTTTTCTCAACCGCTATCTGGCCGACTCCTTCGGACCCCTCGTCTCCATCCTCGGCGGCCGCGTCGCCGATCCGCCGGAAGTCCTCGCCGCCGCGGACCGCATGCGCGACACTCTGCAGCGCGTGGTCGACGTGGCCCGAAGCTGCGGGCAACTCCCGGAGGACTACGGGCCCACCGACATACTGCTGATCATCATTCATCTGCGGGGGACGCTTCCGGGCGATCCGGCCACAGTGGCCAGATACACCCCGAGGCTGCTGGAGCCATTGCTTACGGGTCTTCGCGTGATGGCCTCGTCCGGACGATCGCGCGATGCCGCGCCGGCCCCCCAATGGGACGAATGGCTCGCTTTCTGGAGCGGCGGACAGCCATGAATCGCATACCGCCAGCGGCGCGATCACGGCGGTCGCTTCATCACGCGCCACGCCAATGGCACGCGAGCCCCGCGGCATGATCGCCGACGGGGCTCTCTTCACTGTGGGCGGGTTCCACCAGCGCCTCTCGTCCGCGAGGAGCCGAGATCGCTACCTGCGGGTCGGACCTTCCCCGTCAATCAGTAAGGCGGCGGGCGATCTGCTGTTCAGCTGGCCGTGGTGTCACGGTAGGTCCACATCTCCGCGAGCTTGCCATCGTGCATGCGCATGAGCCAGATCAGCCGAGGGGCGGTTGCACTGGCATCCGCTCCGCGAGTGGGGTTCCCGACGACGGCTATCAAATCACCGTCGCCGAGGACGGCATGGATATCGAACCTGAGGTCTGGCTGTGCCATGCGGACCCGCTCGATCGCCTGTTGGACGCCGTGGGGTCCGGTCACCTCCGGATGAGCGTGGTCGATCCAATCCGGGCTCAGGATTTCTGCGGCTTCAGCTGAGTCGCCCGTGTTCCACATTTCGAAGTATTGGAGCGCGATTTGACGGGGCGATTTGACGGCCTCGCTGTGCAACTGCGTTCACTTCCCTTGGGGGTAGGCGGCGACGCGGAACTGGAGACGTATGCAGGAGTACGGGGATCAGAGAACGAGCGACGTCAGAAATCCATCTCGGCAGGCGGGTCACGCCGTTCGGAGAACGAGGGCTCACGACCTCGCCGAGCTGGCCCGCTGAGAAACGATACGATCAAGCTATGGGCAGTAACCCTGTCGGAACATTTCTCCCCCTGATCTTCTTGTGTGCGCTGGTCTGCATCATTCTCGTGGCCGTGAAGGTCGCGAGAGCGCGCAGCGCGGTAGGCGGTTCGAACGGCCCTGCTGATCTTGCGACCAAGGTCCGCGGACTGAAAAACCAGGGACGGTACGAGCAGGCCGTTTTCCTCGTTCGGGGTGAAACCGGCTTCAGCGAAGATGCGGCGCGCTCGTTCGTAGACAGAGTGTGACCGAACAACTGCGACCAGCCTACAAGCCTGGTGCTTCGGCCATTTCCGACGCATGTGCGACACCGCGCCTGGGCTGTGCGCGTAGCCGCTGCGGAGCTACCGGACTCGAACCGGCTCAGACCATCTATGGTCACAATCTCGTAGATTGAAGCGGCTTTCCCAGCATCGCCTTTGCCCGCAGCGACCTGGCCCAGTTTACGGCCCCTCACACGACGAATGAGGGACGATCTGGAAGATGGCTGTCTCAGCTCTGCGAAATCGTGCGTTCTCCCTCGCCGACCGGCTCTTCGAAGCCGGTCATATATCTGTTGAGAAGCTCTTCGGAGACGGTGACGGCATTGGCCCCCTGCATCGTGTTGCGTACGTCGAGTCGCCGGCGCAGCGTCTCTGGACTCGCCTTGAGATAGACCAGTTCCCACCGGCGACCATGGCTCTCAATCAGCGCCTTGTACCGGTCACGCGTGGCACGCCGCCAGAAGCTGTAGTCCAGGACTACGGGCCGGCCGGCCTCCAGCAGATCCTCGAGTTCGTGCCACAACATTTCCTCGGCCGCGGCCTTGTGGTGTTCGTACTCCGCCGGATCGAGTTCTGCGGCGTCGCGCCCGAGCTTCGCCCAGACCACTTCATCGATCGACAGCCGGACGTAACCACGCCGCTCCAGCGACTGCGCATAGGTCGTCTTGCCCGAACCGGCGACCCCGCACATCATCACCACGCTCGGCGCTTCTTTCTCCGACCACCCGGCGGTGGCCTCCACACCTTCAGCAGTGGCAGCAGAATCACTGTGTTCCGGAATCCCCACGGCGCGAAACATACCCGATCCCCAGCCGCGCCTTGATCTTGCGTCGTCGCTCCGACGGCTTTGTACCATCGGCCCATGCATGCCACCAATCTGGTCAGCCCAGAAGGCACCGGTAGGTGGGACTCGTTGGTGCTCGACGTGGATACCCCTGCCCGGCCCTCCATGAGAGTGGAAGTGGCCGCTGGACGGCGAATGTTGTTGCGCCAGGGAGAGCGTCCTCTGCTGTTCGCCCGAGTCGCCGACTACTACCGAGGCGTGAACTTCCTACGAGCCCCCGGGTTCAGATCGCCAGTTGCTCCATGCCGGTCCGATCGCGCACGCGCTCTTGCTACTTATGAACCAGACGAGACGCATGCCCGTTGGGCGCGCGTGTTCGCCGCCGATCTGACCACGGCCCCCGAGGGACCGCTTCATACCGGCCGTTGGATCATCACTCGTCATGATGCGGGCGAACGGTTCAGTCATGTGCATCGGTCCGAGCGCTGGCAGTTACTCATCGACGACCACGGCTACATCAACTGGTTCACTACACCCTGTCCCTGGGACGTGGTGCCGCTACGTAGGCCGTCCCCTGTCGACAGCTCCCGAGTCAAGGCGTACCGGAAGCAGGCCCGGGATGGCACCCTCCCACCGATCCTGCTTTGGTGGATCAGCGGTTTGAGCTGCTACGTCTTGCTCGACGGACACGACCGCTTCGTCGCCGCCTTGACCGAAGACCAGGAACCTCCCGCCCTGGTTCTCGCACTGCGGGAGGATGAGCAGGCGAAGGACGCGAGCCGAAAGTGGGCGCTTCAGTACTACGCCGAGGCCATGGACCATGTGGAAAGCCAGATCGCGGCGGGAACGGCGCATCCGTACAACGCTTTCACTCGGGTCAACCGGCAACTGGGCGAGGCGCTCAAGAGCATCGAGGGGACCTGGGCACCAACGCGTGCCTGGCTGATCCGCGGCGGCATCGACGCCTGGCGGCGGCAAGCTAACAACACGGATCCGCACTGGCTCAGCCAGCACAACGTTTGAACCGGCCGGTCCGTCCGCGCATCACGGCTTTTGCTCCAGAACTCGGACGCGTGGGAAGCGAACCGACCGAGGTGTACACGGATCGTTCAGGGGCCGGCCAGTTTGGTTTCCCACAGCCGGAATGGCGGGTCCACTACGTAGGACGGGTTGCAGTAGTGGCGGATCCATTGGGCTGCCCGTAGCTGAGCGTCACCCTCGTTAATGACGAGGCCGGTCTCATCGACCTCAAGCACGTTAGTGAAGATCGTGAACACCATCTCCAACGTGGAACCGAACTGCATCAGGGCGGGCCTGTAGTCGATGCCGTCCAACAGCTCCATGTCCAAGGTGCCGTTGGCCAGGTAGAACGCGAAGAAACGCAAGCTGGCACGCACATCTTCAGGAAGTTGAGCCATGTTCAAATTGTCTGACGCGCTGGAGAACCGGCGAACTGCCGTACTCCGGCTTCCCGAGTAGTGACTGCTCCCCGCTTCATCGGCCAACGGAACACAGTGGTCACCGAGACCGTCTATCGCAAGCGAATACGCCCAGTGCTCATGCAAGGTGCCTCGACCATGGATGACCTCTTCTCGCGTAATGGCCTGGGATCACATGGGAGGCATCATGTCGCGGTGAACATCTTCCGGCGCCGGCAGCGTGGCGTACGTTTCCATGGCGATTGCCCTGCATGTGGCCATGACTGGCGCGAGCACCCTGAGGGCGCCTTCAATGAGGGCGATGCTTCGACCTGCGGAGAGTGCCTGTACGAGATCGAGCACGGCGAACCGGGTGCACCGTCGCAAGCATGCCGGTTGCCGGCTCCTCCCCCGGCCACCAGCGATCTGTAAGCAATCCTTCATCCCAGACGCTGGTAACCGGGCCACCGCAGTTCAGACCTGTACGGCTCGATGGCTGGGACCGGAGGAACGGATGCCGAGGTCGAACCTGGCACCGTGCACGACCTAACCGCCGCCGACCGAGCTGATTCGGCGACGGTACTCACGCGTCCGCCGGCCGGCTCTCTCAGCCGACCTACAACCACCATGGTCACGGCCGGTCGGCCCAGACGTTGAAATTGTCGCGGAAGACGTTCTCGGGATCCCAGGTGCTTTTGACCTCGCGGAGCCGGGTGAGGGTCTCGGGCGGGAAGGCGTCGTGGAGACGCTGGTCGACCGGGCCGGTCTCGAAGCTGAGGTAGAGGCCGGAGAAGTACGGGCGAAGCTCGTCCCAGGCACGGTCGAGGCCGGGACCGGGCATGCCGAAGCAGGCCACGGCGTAGTTCGCGTCGCGGTGAGCGAACGCGGTCGCGTCTCCCGGGACATCGGAGACCGCGCCGCCGACCGCGCGAAACTGCAGCAGGAACCCCTGCCCGCCGGCCAGGAAGTCACCGACCGCAGTGGCGAACTCGGGTGTGATGGTGGAGAGCATCCCTGACCGGACGTTCGGCTCGCCAGATGAGGTGGACGCCTGCTCACGCGGGGCCGCGGACAGGATCTCGGAGTAGGTGGTGATGACCACCTCATGCCCGAGCAGCGGCCCGGCCTCGAGGAAGGGGGCGAGGCGCTCGAGGATCACATCAGGATCTTCCGAGTCGACGACGATGCGCGCCCGAGCGAGTTGTTGACCTCCATGCGCCTGGCCGAAGTTCAGGAATCCGGTGGTGTCCCGCGGCGCGCCTTCTGATGCCTGTCCCCACGCCACGAGGAACTTCGCGGTCTCGGAGGCGTCGAAGACCAACTGGGCATCCCCGACCCGGCCGAGGCGGTCGGCGCGGAAGTCGAAGGAGGTTACGATGCCGAAGTTGGCCCCCGCTCCACGCACCGCCCAGAACAGGTCCGGGTTCTCCGTCTCGTCGGCGCGGACCAGAGTGCCGTCAGCGGTGACGATGTCCACGCCGGTGAGATGGTCGATGGTCAGCCCGTGGGCACGGGAGAGGTATCCGACGCCCCCGGCGGTGGCCAGACCGCCGACACCCGTGCCGCCGTAGTCACCGGAGCTGATCGCCAGCCCGTACGGTGCCAGGGCCTGGGCGACCTCGATCCAACGAGCCCCGGGCTGGACCCGCACCGTCCCGGCCTTCGGGTCGAGGACCTCGACGCCGCGCATGGCCGAGAGGTCGATGACGATCCCGCCGTCATTGGTCGAACGTCCGCTGATGCCGTGCCCGGCACTGCGCGTGGCCAGTGGCACGGACTGCGTGCGGGCGAAGCCGATCGCCTCAGCCACCTCGGTCGCATTCGTGACCGAGAGCACCAGACCGGGCGAACCGCCACGCAGATAGGTCGAGCGCACCCGCGCGTACTCACGATCCCCAGGCTCGATCGCCCTGGCGGCGAGTGTGGCGGGAACTGCGTCATAGTCGATCCCGGAGTGCCGCTTGGCCAGGACGGCGCCGCCGCGCGAACGTGGCTGCGAGGTGGCCGGGCGCGCCGCGGCGACGGCCTCGCGGACACCGGGCGCGACGTCCTCGGCGAAGCGCTGCAGCTCGCCCGGCTCATCGCTCATCAGCACGAAGGTCGAGAAGCCGTGCTCGATCGCCAGCTCGGTCAGCTGCTCGACCCACAGCTTCGGCGGGCCGTCGAGCTGACCACGCGCGTCAGGAGAGAACCGGCCCCGGATGTTCAGCACTCGGGTGATGTCGCCCGGGTCGCGGCCGGCCTGCCTGGCCGCCGCGTCCACGCTTTCGACGGCGGCTTCGAGCGATCCCGGCTCGGTGAACCCGTACAGGGTGGGCATCCACCCGTCAGCGAGCCGACCGGTCAGGCTCAGCATCCTGGGCTTGTACGCACCGACCCAGATCGGGATGTCGTGGAATGGTGCCGGGCCTCGGCGCACCCCGTCGACCTGATGGAACCGCCCATGCACCCGCAGTGGGCCACGCTCACGGGCGGCCCAGATCCCCCGGATGATCTCGATCGCCTCGCCCAGCGCCTGCATACCTTCACCGGGGGTGCGCTTGGGCGCGCCCATCGCGGCTGCGGCATCGGCGAACCCGCCTGCCCCTACGCCCAGAGTGAGGCGCCCCTCGGAGAGCAGATCCAGACTCGCTGCCGCGCGGGCCAGTACCGCGGGCGGGCGCAGGGTCAGATTGAGCACGTTTCCCGACAGCGCGATGCGCTCGGTCTTGGCGGCCACCCAGCTCATCAGGGTCCAGGTGTCGTGGAAGTCGGACTGGTAAGGATGATCCTGGAAAGTCACCAGGTCATAGCCGAGCTGTTCAGAGACCACGGCCAGCTGAACCGGGTGCGACGCGGGGTCGTTGACAGGGGTGACGAACGTGCCGAAGCGGATCGGCTGGCCATAGTCAGGCATGGATGGATCGTCCTGTTATGTCGCCATCTGGTGCAATGAGCGAGTAACTCGGTTACCTTAGGTAAGTGGATTCACGATGGGAGAACATCGACGACGAGGAGTGCCGTCGCTTCCAGCAGGCCGTCGAGATGGTCGGGCAACGCTGGAGCGCAGCGATCCTGCTCGCCCTGGCGCGTGGCGCGAGCCGCTTCACCGAGATCCTGGCCATGGTCCACGGCCTGTCCGGCCGGCTGCTGACCGCCCGGCTCAAACAGCTCGAACAGGCCGCTCTTGTCGAGCGCACCGTCATCCCCACCACACCCGTTCAAGTGCTCTACGGCCTCACTGACCGTGGCCGTGAACTCCTCGCCTCTCGAAGGCCTCAATCGTTGGCGCATCGACTGGGAGCGGTCGCAGTACGGTGAAAAGCTCCTGGCCGAGCGAGGGCCGCGGTCCAAGCCGGGAAACGGCGAGCCGATCAACGGTTCGACCGGCTGAGCGGTTCAGAGCCGAGGAGGCGGCGGTCTAGTACCCGGCCGGGCGGACCAGGCCCGTCTCGTACGCGTAGACGGCGGCCTGGGTGCGGTCGCGCAGCCCCAGCTTGACCAGTATCCGGCTCACATGGGTCTTCACCGTCTGCTCCGCCACCACCAGGCGTACAGCGATCTCCGCGTTCGACAGGCCCTGCGCGATGAGGCACAGGACCTCGGTCTCGCGTTCGGTCAGGTCGCCGACCCGCTCCTTGAGCGGGGCCCGCGGAACGGCGGTCATCCGGGAGAACTCCACGATGAGGCGCTTGGTGACGGTCGGGGCGAGCAGCGCGTCGCCGGCCGCCACCACCCGCACGGCGTGGGCGAGCTCGGCGGCCGACGCGTCCTTCAGCAGGAATCCGGACGCCCCCGCGCGCAGCGCCTCGTACACGTACTCGTCGAGGTCGAATGTCGTCAGCACCAGGACCTTGACGGCGGCCCCGGCCGCTCCGGTGATGCGGCGGGTCGCTTCGATGCCGCCGAGTTCGGGCATCCGGATGTCCATCAGCACGACATCCGGTTCGAGTTCGGCGGTCTTGGCGACGGCGTCGAGACCGTTGACGGCCTGGCCGACGACCTCGATGCCGGGCTCGGCGTTCAGCAGCACCGTGAAGCCCTGACGCACCATCATCTGGTCGTCGGCGATCAGCACCCGAATGGGCGTCACGTCGTGTCCTCCCCGGGCGGTGCCCCGGCATCGGCGGGCAGGGTCGCGCGCACCTCGTAGCCGCCGTCGGGTGTGGCACCGGCGACCAGCTCGCCTCCCAGCATCACCGTACGCTCGCGCATGCCCAGCAGCCCGTGGCCCGGCTCGGAGGAGGGCGGTGCGGGCCGGTCGGGCGCGGCGTTGACGACGCGGATGGTCACCGCGTCGGGCCGATACCCGAGCTGCACTCGCACCGCCGCGCCGGGGGCGTGCCGCATCGCGTTGGACAGCGCCTCCTGAATGATGCGGAACGCTGACAGCTCGACGCCCGGCAACAACCGGCGTGGCTCGCCGGTGGTCTCGATGGCGAGCATGAGACCCGCGCCTCGCACCGTCTCGGCGAGTTCGCCCAGCCGTTCCAGGGTGGGTTGCGGCGCATGCCGGGCCTCGTCCTCCAGCGCATCCTCCGACCGCAGCACGCCCAGGACCCGTCGCAGTTCCGTCAGGGCTTCGACGGCGCTCTGTCGGATGCCCGCGAGGTTCTCCTTCAGTTCTTCCGGAGGGTCCTTGACCAGGTGGGGCGCGACCTGCGCCTGGATGGAGATCAACGACATGTGGTGGGCGACCACGTCGTGCAGTTCCCGGGCGATCCGGCTGCGCTCCTCGAGCACCGTGCGTCTGGCCCGCTCCTCGGCCGTGCGCTCCTCCTGGGTGAACAGCCGGGTGCGGGCCACGCGTTCGCCACGGAGCACCGCGCCGACTCCCACCAGGACACCGATTGCTGTCACCGATACGAAGAAGGGCGGCGCCAGCACGATCTGACCGGGACCGATGCCCGGGTTGACGAGCATCAGGCAGGCCAGGCCGGTCAGGACGCTGATCGCCAGCGTCTCCCCCACGACCCGGGGACGGACCCGCAACGCCACCAGGAACAGCACCCCCGCCTGCAGCGCCATCAGCTGAACGGACCAGGGGATCGACATCACCCTGTGCGCGGCACCCCCCGGTATGTCCCATGACGCGGCGGGAGGTTCCACGATCTTCGCGGCGACGACCATGACGACCGTCGACGTCCACCAGGCCGGTATCGGGCGGAACATCGCGGCGACGAGGGCCGCCGCCTGCGCCATGGTGAGCAGCGGGACCCGCGGATCCGGCCCCGAGCCGTCGACGGCGCCGGCGGCCGCGAAGATCGCGAACAGCGCCACCAGGACGTGCGGGAGCCGGGCCAGCCAGCGGGGTCCCACCATGGGCGGAAGCGGATCGCGGACCCACGTCAACAGGTCCGAGCGCAGGACACGCGGCAGCGCCGACAGCACCCTCATCAGCTCTCGCCCCACGCGCCGTTTGCCACCTTCGACTCTTTGATCGGCGACGTCCACCCTACGACGGGTATGGGACGTTCCTCCCCGGTGCCGCCGCGCTTCCTCGACGTTCCCCGCTCGTGCGTACGGAACGCGGCCCAGCACACGAACAGCGCGGTCGCGAACACCGGCAGCCAGGCCAGCCGGGCGAGCACCCAACCGGAGCCGTCGGGAACGGTGTGCAGGCCGGGCAGCGGCCGACCCCCCAACAGGCCGATCGCGGAAACCGCCATCATCGCGGTCTGGTGCCAGAGGAAGATCGTCATGGCCGACAGGTTCACCAGGGCGACCACGGCCCATGCGGCCCGGCGGCGCAGCACCCGCCGCAACGGGCCGAGCAGCAGCAGGGCCATCCCGCACTGGGCGAGGCCGAAGGTGACGGCCGCCAGAGTGGGCGGGTCGAGATTCGAGACGGCGGAGCCGGGCACCCCGACCATGGCGGCCGGGTAACCCGCCAACAGGACAAGTCCGGCAGTGGCGGCGCCGCCGCCGACCACAAGCGCCCAGCCGGTCCTGCGGCCCCGCAGCGCGCCCCTGGCCCACGCCGTCCCCACGCAGTACGGCACCAGCCAACCGGCCGCCACGTTGACCCAGCCGAGCCAGGCGGGGCCGCCCAGGCCGTACCGGACGAGGTCGACGAGCGCGACGACGGCGAGCGGCACGAGCGGGTGCAGCCGGGCGACCGCCGGGGTGGCCGCGGCCAGCGCCGCGAAGACCAGCAGGAACCACAGGGGGGACAGGACGAGCTTGACCAGCGCGCGCACAGTCCCCACGTCGGTCCCGAAGGCGAGCATCGCGCCCGCGGCCACGGTCCACACCGCGAGCACGGCGGCGACCGGCCGGAACAACCGGGACATCCGGGTGCCGAGCCACCGGCCGTACGTCACGTCGCGAGCGCGGGCGGCGGCAAGGCTCTTCGCACCCGCGTACCCGCCCACCAGGAAGAAGACCGCCAGCGTCTGGAGCAGCCAGGAGATCGGAGCGAGGTGCGGCATGGCGCGGAGCGGGCTGGCGACGTGCACCGTTCCGCTGTCGACGATCAGCGCGGTCACGAGCCAGTGCCCGAGCACCACGCCGAGGACGGCCAGAGCGCGCAACGCGTCGACGGCGCGATCACGGCCGGGCGGGGTCGCCGCCTCGATCCGCAGGACGAGGTCACGCACGAGGGGCCTCCTCGGACGGCGCCTGCCCCGAGACGATCCTGGCGATGTTCGTCAGGGCCACCCCCGGCCGGAGGTAGTCGCTGTGTCCGCCATCACCTGCCACGAAGACCCTGGCGCCGAACGAGGGCGACACCGGGTCGGCGCCCAGCCCGATCGTGGTGAAGGGCAACCTGAGTCGCGTGTGCGGCACGTCGCCGACCCAGTCGCCGCTGCTTCGGCCGGCCCAGACGGTGGCCCGGGTGCGCAGCGCGCCGACGTCGTCGACACCGATGCCGGCACTGCCGACCAGGACGATGTCGGCCACGTCCAGCCCGGACGCCGCCCGCCCGCAGACCACGGAGCCGTACGAGTGACACAGGAGCGAGATCCGGGCGGCGGGCTTGGCCACGGCCAGCTCCCGCACGAAGGCGCTCAGGTCCGGGGCGGCAGGCTCGGCACGGCCGGTGGTCAGCACCTCGGCGCTCACCGTGCTCGGCGTCTCGTACCCGAGCCAGCCGATCACGGTGGATCGCCCACCGAGCTCCTGCTGCAGCCTCATGGCGCCACCGCGCAGGAGTCCGTACTTGTCGAGGTTCGTGTCGGAGCCCGGGACCAGCACGGCGATCCGCTCGGCGTGAGCGAGATCGCCGAAGACCTCGACAGCACGGCCGCCGTCACGGCCGTCGAAAGACAGGAAACGGCGTGCCGGGTCGGCCATGACGCGCAGCATCGCGGCCCGCCACCGGTCGCCGTGGGCGGCGGCAGTCCGCTCGGCCGCCTGGATCGCGTCGCGGGTGACGGCGTACCGCTCGGCCAGCGCGGCGGGGGTGAACGTTCGCAACGGGGCGAGGGCGGGCGGGACGGGTGCCTGTACGGCCGCGGGGCGGGCCGCGCCCGCCACCGGTCCGGCGACCGAGGCGGTGACGAGTGTGGAGAGCAGGGCACGGCGCAGACGGCTCATACGCAGAGGGGAGGCCACAGGAGAGGCCCTTCCGTACGGTTTCGGGGCTGACAGCAGCGAAGCTACGCATCACACCCCGTGGTCGGCCTCCCGCTGGAGAGTGCATCTCCCGTGTAGCTCCGAAGTACTACGCGAGGGAGCACCGAGCCGTCCGCGGGTGCCGCCGTGCCCTCAGCCCGGGCCTCCGTCACCCACTGGGCAAGGGCGTCTTCAGCGAGGCGGGGTGACCCCGTTGAACCAGTTCTGCGTGGCGACAGCGGTGTCGTGTTCGCGGTCCCCGGTCACGGTGATGCGTTCGAGCGCTGCGATGTGGTCTTCGGTCAGAGCGATGTCGGCGGCGAGGCTGTTCTCCTCGAAGAACGCCGGCCGACGGGTGCCGGGGATCGGGACGACGTCGGGTGCCTTGGCGAGCAACCAGGCGAGTGCGACCTGGCCGGGGGTGGCGCCGAGGTCGGCGGCGATGCCGCGGACGACGTCGACGGTCGACAGGTTGCGGTCGAAGTTCTCCTCGGAGTACCAGGGCATGCCGCTGCGGTGGTCCTCGTCCTTCAGGTCGTCCCGGGAGGTGATGGTGCCGGTGAGGGCACCACGGCCGAGCGGGCTGTAAGGCACGATCCCGATGCCGAGTTCGCGGGTGAGCGGGAGGATCTCGTCCTCGATGCTTCGCTCCCACAGCGACCACTCGGTCTGGAGCGCGGTGATCGGATGCACGGCCGCGGCCCGGCGGATGGTGTCGGGCGCGGCCTCGGACAGGCCGATGTGGCGCACCTTTCCCTCGGCGACGAACTCGGCCATGGCGCCGACAGTGTCCTCGATCGGGACCGTCGGGTCGACACGGTGCTGGTAGTACAGGTCGACATGGTCAGTGCCCAGGCGCCGCAGGGACCGCTCCAGACGCTCGCGCGCGTAGGCGGGGCTGCCGTCGATGCGTGCTTCGCCTCCGCCGAACGGAGCCGAGACGATGCCGAACTTCGTCGCGACGACGAACTCGTCGCGACGGCCGGCGATCGCGCGGCCGATGATCTCCTCGCTGGCCCCGTAGCCGTCGGCGGTGTCGATCATGGTGACGCCGAGCTTGGCGGCACGATCGATGATCTCCCGGGCCATCGTGTCCGGGTTGTACTCGCCGTTCTGCCCGTAGGGGTTGGCGAAGCTCATCGCGCCGTAACCGATCGCGCCGACCTCGAGACGGTCGGGCCCGAGGAATCGGGTGGTGATGCTCATGACTGGGTCCTTCCAGGCAGACATGTCCTCGCTCGGGACTCGTCTGCACGCAGGTATGTCCTCACTTGGGGACAAGGATAGTCCTCAAGTGAGGACAACCGTCAAGGGGGCCTAGGATGAGGGCCATGTCCACTGGTGCGCCTGCTCCCGCGCCCCGGCGTGCACGCGACGCCGAGGCCACACAACGCGCCATCCTCGGCGCGGCGATCGACGCGTTCGCCGGCAGCGGCTATGACGGCGCGAGCACCCGCGACATCGCCCGCGAGGCCGGAGTCGACCCTCGGTTGATCACCCGCTACTTCGGGTCGAAGGAGGCGCTGTTCACGCGAGCGGTGGAGGAGACCTACCGCCACCCCCTCATGATGGTCCCGGGGCGCAACCGTGACGTGGCCGAGGCGCTGCTCGGCGACGCGCCGCTGGAGCAGGCCAAGGGCCTTCTGCTCACCATCCGCTCGGCAGGGAACGAGCGGGCCGTCGAAATCATGCGCGACCACCTCGAACAGCACTACCAGCGTGACCTTTCCAACGCGCTCTCCGGCCCCGATCCGGGGACGCGAGCCGCGCTGTTGATCGCCATCTGCACCGGCGTGCAGATGCAACGCAACGTCCTGCGCAACCAGGCACTGCTGACCGCGGATTCGGCCTCGATCATCGATCTGCTCGCCGCCGCACTCGACCTCATCGGTGCGAGCGACGTGCCCGCTTCCGCGGACAGCCCCCCGAGCGCGTGAGACTGACTTACAGCACACGCATCGGCCGGTGCACGCCGCCCCGCAGGGGCTGAGGCACCGAAGAACTGACAGCGCAATGAGGTGAGGCGGCGCTAGATGACCAGAAGTGGGACGGCGCTGGGCGCCCTGGGCTCGCTGCTGGACAGGTCGCTCGTACAGATCGCGGAGGCGTCAGCAGACGTACAGCTGTACGACCGGCAAGCGATCTACCAGGTCGCGGATGTGTGGGACAACAACACCTTCCCGTTGTTCCATGCTGCGACCGCCTTCACCTCCATCGGACGCGAGCGGCGTGCCCGCGCCGCCCTCGCCTGGATGGCTGATCTCGGGCGAGAGCGGCGGAGGTGGATGGTCGAGCAAGCCGAGGCGGCGGGGCAGCCACTGGAACAGATCTTGCCGCCACCGGTTGCGGAGCCTCTTCACAGAAGGGACTTCCGAGGACGGGTGAGACCGCCGTTCATGCCGCTGACGGCCGAGGCCGCCCTCGAACTCGGCACCGATTACGACCTGGCCGCCGCCCAGGTCCGCACCCTACTGCTGGAACGTGTCGGCACCCGGCTGACCGGGTCTCTCGTCTTGACCGCCCCGCGCCGCTACGACGGTGGCCCACAGACGAGGGAAACGCCCGAGTTGCGCCTATGGTTGAAGGACGTCACCGACGTTGGTTTCGACTCCGACGATCGCATGGGACTCGCCCTGCACTGCGGGACGGAGGGGGTAGTCATCGGCGTCGGGACGGGCGGCAGGCTCCGCGCCACCAGCGGCACCGCGTACCCCGATGACCCGGCCTGGCATCGTTCGACCGCAGGCCGGGACGCCGATCAGCGGACCCCGGCCCATGAGGAAGAGACCCACCGCACACCTGAGCGTCGGCGACCACAACCAGAGGGCGCGGTCCTGGTCGCCGCCACGATCTTGCGCAGTGTGATGCTGGAGATCCGCATGGTCCGCCACGCCCACCTCGTCGATCGGATCCCCGTCCGGTTGCTCGCCGGCGCACTCGCCGGCGCGGGTACCGACATCCTGGCTGCAGGCGCCCGCCGAGGAAGCCGCCGCGAGGCGGCATTCCATAACCTGGTCGAGACCTGGATCAAGGACGGTGGCCCCGCCCTAACACCCTGGTTCACCGATGAGCTGCGTCGCATCGTCAGCTCGGAGCGACTCCCGGACACCACCAAGGCATGGATCGAAGGGATCACCGCACCAGGGACGCCGCGCCCGCACCTCGTCACCGCACCGGATCTCGGCCTGCCTCTGAAGGGTGAGCTCCGGTTTGCCAAGTACACGGCCGCACACACCCGTCACAAGACACCTCAAGAATCCTTCGCCGACGTAGTTCTAGCCCACCCGCCCACTGTGCGGGACTCCCCGAATCGGCCTTGGCGGTTGCGCGCTCTCAAGGTCGACGATGTGAGCCGGTTCCGACTGCGGGCCGATGCCTTCGACGGCACACACGGATTACGGACAGTCGGGGAGACACTCAGAGTGGAGTCCCTGGTCCTCGGCCACGACGCCCTCGATGTCCGCGGAAGGAAAGCCCCACCATGATGCGTCGGCCGCGCGGGCATGACAGGCGAACCCACAGCGAAACGCTCACCGCGTGTTGAACGAGTTTCCAGGTTTCATCTGGCCGCGATCCACGCAATTCCCAAGCTGACAGCGCGGGTTCCGACTCCCCTTTTGCTCGCCCCCAGGTACAAAGGTCAGCTCAGAGAATGCGCCTCCGTAGCGAATTTCGGGCCACTCTCCGCAATTACGCTGATCCACAAGGACGCTCGACATCAAACCGTTAAGTTGAGCCAGGCTCCAAGGCCCGACGAATTGAACGGTTCACCACTAAATCATGGTCAGCTATGGTGACCGCGTGAGCCCATCACCGGATCACGGAAACTCGCGGCGCGAAATTGCCACCGGTCGATTTTCGCGCCTGATCGAGCATGCCCGATCGGGCGCGCTTGTCAGAGGCGTGCGTGGGCGCCCCGCCGTGCTCGTTGAAGTGGTTGTTCTGCTTCTCGGGTTTCTGCTCTTCACGCGCCTTCATGCGGCCGCCGGCAAGGACGTCGCGTCTGCCACCGCCAACGCTCTTACCCTGCAGTCCGTGGAACGCGCCCTCCACGTGGACATCGAGCAGATGGCGAACGAGTGGCTTACCGAACATCCGACCCTGATCCAGCCGGCGGTGTACTACTACCGCTTGTACTACGTCGTGCTCGTCGGTGTGCTGCTGTGGGTCTTCATCTGGCACGCCGATGTCTACATCAAGGTCCGCCGGACCCTTCTCGCGATGATCGCCCTCGTTCTGCCGGTCTTCTGGGCGCTACCCATGTCGCCCCCGCGGTTCGCCCTGCCGGGTGTCGTCGACATCGTCGCTGAATACGACATCCTGAAGAGCCATACCTCACAAGGGATCGGGAACGGCCAGAATCTCTACTCGGCCATGCCCAGTCTGCACGTGGGATGGTCGGCGTGGTGCGCGTATGCCGTGTGGTCCGCGCTCCGGGTCTCTCACCCGCGATTGGCGCTGTTGCCGTGGGTGTTCCCGCTCGTCATGGCCGCAAATGTGCTCGTCACAGGGAATCACTACGTGCTCGACATTGTCGGAAGCGGCGTGTTGCTCGTCGCCGCCATCGCAGCCGCATCAATGTGGGGCCGCCTCGCCGAACGCGGGCGCAGGGCGAGGCCCGGCATTCGGACTCAAGACCGCACGCTCAGTGGTCCTCGGCGCTAACTTGTCGGGGATCAGAACCAAAATGCGGGGTCGTTGAATTAGAGGCGAGGCGCCGTTGGCATTACCAGCCCCGTTCGAGCGTGAGCAGCGGCTCAGAAAACACAGGCGCTGGTGCGCCGGGATCTGCGGCAGCAGCCTGCTCCAGGCGGCGGAAGCCGGCCTCCAGTTCATCGGGACTGAGGTGAGCGAAGAACGAATGGGTGCGCAGGCGCAGCCGTTCGAGCATGTCACCGCGGGTGCCGGAGGACGGCTCGGTAACCGTGCCGAAGCCGGCAACGCGCCAGCCGGCCGACGTGAACATCTCGATGACCTCGTGCAGCGGCTGAAACAGCGAGGAGTCCACCTCAAGGCCGCGGGGAAAGTGCTCCAGCCACCACGGCCTGGGATGGTGGTCGCTGAAATTCGCCCGCAGTAGCAGTCGCCCGGCGGGCCTGAGCACCCTGGCCAACTCCCGGACCGCCCGCGGCTTGTCCTGGACATGGTGCCAAGACAAGAACATGAGTGCGTAGTCGGCGCTGCCGGACGGCACCGGCATGTCCTCGGCGGAGCCTGCCAGATACCGCACGCCGGGATGCAGGGACTGCGCCTGCGCTATCTCGCACATGCGGACCGACGGCTCGACGCCGGTGACCGGCCCGAACGCTCGCGCCAGCGCGGGGGTGAACCTGCCGGTCCCTGAGCCGACGTCCAGCCCCGCCAGCGGACGCCGCTCGGGCAGCACCGCTCCGAAGGCACTGATCCATGCCTGCAACTGCTGCTCGGTAAGCGCACGACCACGCGCGTAGTCCTGGTACTGCTCCGTGTCGTAGTCGATCCGTCTCATCGCAGCTCCCGCGTCAGCCGGGCCACGGCGAGCCGTCGCCCCGATATATCAAGCTGATACATCG
The DNA here is from genome assembly GCF_016863295.1 of Planotetraspora phitsanulokensis. Classification (GTDB taxonomy): domain Bacteria; phylum Actinomycetota; class Actinomycetes; order Streptosporangiales; family Streptosporangiaceae; genus Planotetraspora; species Planotetraspora phitsanulokensis. Next base: position 25,571 of record NZ_BOOP01000013.1, on the reverse strand, counting down.
GGACGATACGTAGTGTCGCGTCATGCCGCAAGGGCGGACATGGCGGCCAGGCATGCCTGTACCGCGGTGACCAGCCCGGTCTACGCCGCTGACCGCCTGACGCTCGTTCTCATGGAGCGGATGGGACACGACTCCGTACGCGCCGCGTTGACCTATCAGCACGGCACTACTGCCGAGCCTGAAATACCCCTGGCCTCCACCGAAGGATGAGACATGGTGTTCGAGCATGTCCGCGGACTCACTCCGGAGCGCCTGGAACTTCTGACCGCTGTCGTTGAAGAATGCCGGTCGCTCCTGGAACGTGACGGAGGTATGGGGGTCCATTCAGCGACTCGTGAGGGGCACTGCCCCTCACCCCGTTCCTCCCTCCCCCTTCATGGTCAGCGAGGGGTCCCCGTCGATTCGGCTCCATAACGATTGAGTAGGCCACGGCCCACAGCATCGGCCCCGCCAGAGGCTCTATAGACACACCTGGTGCGAGACCGAAACACTCGAATTCCTCGACGGTTCTGGAGCGTGCTGTGTTCGGTATCGGCGTCTTCGAGATCTTTACGATTACCATCGGCCTGGCTGTGCAGTTCGCGGTGGTCTACCTCGCAGTGAGGCTGGCGCTTCACCACGATCGGAAGCGGCGCGAGCAGTAGTGCGCTCTTAGAGGTCCTGACGCAATGAGCCGTCCTGGCCCTCGGCCGTTCATGTCGGCTCCGCGGGCCGCCCTTGACCGTCGGGCGGCAGCCTAGCCCTTCGAGTCCGGCTTCCAGTCCTGGACGAGGAGCCCGAGCAGCACCTCGTCCAGGAACTCGCCCATCACCCAGGCCGAGGAGCGCAGCACGCCCTCGCGAACGAAGCCGTTACGCTCGGCGGAGCGCAACATCGCGGCGTTGTCCGACAGCGTCTCGATCTGCAGCCGCTGCAGGCCGCGCACGACGAAACCGTAGTGGCACAGCACCGCGACCACGTCGGTGCCGTAGCCCTTGCCGCGGGCGGACGGCAGCAGCCCCAGCCCGATGTGCGCGGACCGGTTGTGGTTATCGATGCCCCACAGCACCGCGGTGCCGACCAGCGTGCCGCCGTCCAGCTCCACCACGGAGAACGGAACGTGCCCTTGCTCCTTGTCGTCCACCAGGAGCGGCGAGTCCTTTGAGCCGGGCGTGATCGGCCGCCACGGCCGGCCTTGGGCACGCGAGTGGGTGACCACGTCGTCGTAGAGCTCGGCCTGCAGGATCGGAATGTCGGTTTCGTGCCGGGCCCTGAGCCCGACCTTGCTGCCCCTTAGCATGCACGCTTCCTATCCGACCGGCCTGGCAGGCGGCAAACCGATAAGAACTCCGCTGGCGACGCCTCCCACGCTCATTGCGTCAGGCCCCTCGTAGCGGTCGAGCAGCGGCGGCGCGGCCACCTGCGGCGCGCTCATCGGGTGCGGGCGGATGTGGTGCGGCGTCGGCCTCGCCGGCCCCGCGCGAGAACGGCCCCCAGGCCGCACGCCAAGTTATTGCGTAGCCGCGATGGCATGCGTGGTGGTTCGATGCGGGGACCAACGGCTAGGCACGGTGCCGTCGGCTGGGCTCAGCCGTCGGCGGCATCCCCACCTCTGCCGGCATTCCGGGAGTTGGCGTGGGAAGACGTGGCCGTGGATCAGACGCGTTGAGTGCAGCGGGTCGGCTCCGCGCGGTCACTTGCGGTTGGACTAATCACATAGTGCCGCTACCTGCGGAAAAGCCTGAACCACCGCGATGACCTGCGATGGTCGCCTCGGTGGTTCTCAACGTTTCGTAGCTGATCACAGTGTCATGTGCCCTGTGATTGCGGTCCGCTCCTTCAGGCGCGGAGGTCAAGCACCTCCAGGCACGACCCTCACCACGGTTAGTTGGTCAGGCTGGGGGCCACCCCGAACGCCTTGAGCAGCAACTCGGCACCTTCCCTGTCGAACGTCGGATACTTGAGCAGCAGCCCCTTGTCCTCACCGCTGATGGACAGTGTCACCGACGTCATGACGGAACGCTTGACGTCCTCGATCGACAAGAGCGGCCGGGGAATGTCGCCGAGAACCTTTGCGGTGGGGCGGGAGGTTAGCCAGTGCGGCTCGAGCAGCAACAGCCGCTCGCTGGTCAACAGGACGTAGTAAGCCTTGTTCATGGCATACACGCCGACCGTGCCGCCAGAGAGCAGCATCGAGGCGGCGGCCAGGGCGGCGTTGCGGGCAATCGAGACCTTGCCCACCCGGGCCCTACCGGTCGCGGCCGGCGTCTCGCCAGGGTTGAGCAATGGGGTGGCGATAGTGATCAGCGCATCGTGCAGCTTCTGCTTCATGTGTTCTCCCGTGGCGGCCGGGTCCGCCAGATCGGCGGCGGCAGTGAAATTTCGCATCGGCATGCTACGGGCAACGATCACAGCCAATCACTAACGATTGGGATGACTGGTGTGAAGTATTTAAATTGAGACATTAGGTGCAACAGCCGCTCACCAACGCCGACCAGCTCGCGCAACTCCTGCCTGTCCATCCCGTCCGCGGTCGACCCGCCCGAAAGTGAAGCGGGCCGGGGCCACGGGTCAAGGGTGGAGCGCCCCGCTGGACGAACGACCCTTGACCCGTGGCCCTGGCCTGCTCGTCTTATCCCGGGTCGATGGTGGGCAGGATGATCAGGCTTCCACCTCAGCCGCCTACGGACCTCAACCCCGGCGCAGCGATCATCCCGCAGCCAGAGTGCCCCCGCCGGAGGCTTCTAGGAGGCAAGCCGATCGGTGGTGGAACGGTTGTCGGCAAGGATTCGGACGATGTCAGGACCCCATGTGTACTCGACGACGGGTAGTTCGAATCCTGCCGGGAAGCGTTCCATGAACTCTTTGGTGGACTGGCCGCCGAGGCGCCGGTAGAAGGTGATCGCGGCGAAATTGTCGCACAACACCTCCAGATAGACCGTCTTGTCAGGGTGTTGCTCGGAGGCCCAGCCAAAAGCGTGGTAGACGAGTTGGCGGCCGATGCCGGACTGCTTGCGCTCCGGCTGGACGTGCAGGTTGTCGAGCAAGATGCGCCCGTCGGTTCCGACGGCGAGATAGGCAAACCCCAGGAGGTCGTTGCCATCGACGGCAACGAGCAGGCAGCGGGTGTGATCCTGTTCCGCGGTGACAGTGGCGAGCCGCGTGCTCCACATGGCCTTGCGCTCGTCGAGCAGGGGCCCAGCCAGGTAGCTGGCGGGCATGATCTCGGCATAGGCGGTCAGCCAGCTACGAGTGTGGAGCTCTGCGATGCGTTGCTCTGCGATCCGAGATCGGAGGGTTTCGCTGAATGCAGCGAGGAGGGCCGTGGAGATAGCGACGCAATGAGGACACTCAGCAGTATGAATACAGCCGAGACGGTGACCATGGCCTTTCGGTGGACCGACACCCACTCCCGTAACCACTGCCTCCGATCCGGGTCACCGCCGAACGACAACTCCTCGGCACCCATCGGCCCCACGTCCGCATTCATGCCGCTCACCTTGTCGATCTTCCATGCCGCCGGTCAACCACCGCACCATCACTGTGTGGTGGTCATCTCTTGCTGGGGAGACTCAGCCATGCCGTATCGGCGAGCGCTTGAGCGATCTTCTCGATGCGCGCGTCGCTGAGTTCCGATGGGGCGGGGATGGTTTGCCGGATGACGTTTGCGACTTCGCTCTCTGCTTCAGCCCGCGCGGCTCCGGTTTCTGGGCGCGCTTGCGGGTTGCCGTCTCGATCCCGATTGAACTGGCGTGCTGAATCAGGGCTAAAAGGACTTCGCCGCTGCGGCCACGCGGACAGTCCGGCTCCATGGGCCCATTGTCGCGGCGGCTATGGGCATCGTGGAGCCGTGGGCCAGCCTGCGCTCGTCTCCGCGCGGAGGCCGAGGCGCTCGGGGTCTGAGGTCCCGGTGCGGCCGGTCACGCCACGGAGTGCGTGATGACACCGGTGTAGGTGCCCGTGGTCACCCCCGCGAACGGGATGGACATGGTCAGGGTCGGCCGCCAGTTGCAGTTGTTGACCCCGGCGATCGCGACATGGGAGAACGCTACGCGGGTGGCGCTCAGGCTCACCCGCTGGGCCGCGGTCGGCTGGCCTGGGACGAAGGTGCCGCCACCCTGGGTCGCGGTGGCCGGCCCCGACCAGTACGACATGTTCGCCCTGTCGATGGTCACGACAGGCGTTGTCGTGCGGGTGTAGTTGGTCGACGAGACGGAGGCAGTCCACCGGCCGGCGCCTGGCTCACGGGTGTCCGTTACGGTCATCGTCTGCATCTGCACCGTCATAGTGCCACCGGGCGGCGCGCTGCCAAGGGACATCGCCACGGGCGCGGTGATCGTCAATGCCCCAGCCCTGGGGAGCATGAACGTGGCGGCGCCGGGCGTCGCCTCCGCCGGTGGGCCGGGAAGGGTGACCAACAAGGTGACCAACAGGGCGGGGGTGGCAAGGAACGCTGTTCTTCTGTGCATCTGTGTCTTTCGCTCAAGCCATGGCGGGGTTTGCCTGGCGACGCCTGCGCCGGAGGAGGTAAACGCCCGTCGCGATCACAAGGATCAGCGCAAGCAGCAGGGAGATGAGGAGCAAACGATTCCCGCCGAACAGGACAGATTGGCCCACTCCGGCGTCAGGGAAGACGACCGTGGCCGACACCGTCCGCTTCACCAGGCCGCTCTGGATGACCAGGTCGGCCTTCCAGGGCCCGTTCGGCAGGCGTGGATCCAGCACCACGACCACCTGTCCGACGTCACCGGGCTTCAGCGCGACACCCAGCGTGGCAGGGTACGGCCCGGCACGCAGCCCGCCGGGCCCCTCCGAGAGGGATAGGGCTCCTGACAGTTCCAGTGCCCGGCCACCGGTGTTGCGGACCTCGGCGACCAGGCGTGGCTGACCGGTGGCGTCGCGCTCCGGTGTGAACTTCTCGATGCTCATGTCCGACGGCGGCTCTCCGCCAGGACCGACGTCGAGGTACATCCTGACGCCGACCCGGCTGGCGAGCCCCACGTTGTGTACCTTGTCCGGCATTGTGGCCGTCTGTGCCCACATCACCGCGAACCGCTCTCCGCGCGACGCATCCGGTGGCACATCGAGGGTGAACCACGCGATCCGCTTGTGGCCCGGCGCCAGGTCGATCTCCCTGGGTTCGATACTCGTCCAGGTCGACAACTCGTTCGGCGTACGCTCCGGCGCGAACGTGAATGTGCGGCCTTCGATGGAGGCCGCCGCGGCGTAGAGCGAGACATGCAGCGGCTCGGCGGTGGTGTTGGAGACCTCGAGCCGCCGTCTGATTGTGGTGCCGGGGTTGAGATGGTCGACGACGCCGGTGCGGGCACGGGGGTCCTTGCGACGGACGACGGGGGCGTCCACCAGTCGGACGCCGAGTCCCTTGCCGGGAGCGCCGGGGTCGAAGCGGCTCACCGCGCTGTGAGCTGTCACTGCGGAAGCGAGGGCGGCCGGGGCCGCCCCGCCGTACGGGCCCACAAGGAGCGCGGACAGCAGGACGGCCACGGCGCGGACCCGGCACCGATTAGGCGACGGAATGTGTCACCGTCCCGGTGTAAGTACCCAGTCCCACCGACAGCGGGACGGCGATCAACAGTGTCGGATCCCACGTCGCGTCGCTGTTCCCGGTGCCGCCGGTGTAGGTCATGGCGACGCGCTGCGCGCCCAAACTTCCCGGCGTGCCCGATGTCAGCGTGCCGTTGCCGACGAGCAGCGTGCCGGCACCGGGTGTGTATACAGCGGCGGAGGCCGCGATCGTGTCACTCGGCCCGACGAAGCTCGTGGACGAGACCCTGGCGATCCAGTCCGAGGTCGGCGTGCCGCCACGGGCGTCGGTCACTCTGACGGTCCCGAGGGGACCGCTGACCGAGTTACCTGCCGTGGTGCTGCCCAGGCTGACCGGCCCGGCCGGCGCGGTGATCGTCAAAGCGCCGGAGGTGACCGTGAAGGTCACCGTGGTGTCGGCGGCTTCTGCGCTCTGACCGGTGAGCGTGGCCAGAGCGAGGGTGCTTCCTGCTATCAGTGCGAGCTGCTTGAGTCGCATATTCATCCCCGTAACTGTGGACGAGTGGTTGTTCCGCTCGTCGCTGATCATGAGATCGATCCGACAACTTAAGACGGACGAGTTATCTGGGCCGCGGGGACGCACGTCTTGTTGACGAGCTTCATACGATCTTTTGCTCGAACCGATGTGGGAGCGAACACACCGCCGAGCCGCTTCGTCTCTTCGACCTGGCCATGCACACCCGGCGAGACCTACGCACTCTGGGATGCGTCGCCTTGCGCCGCCTTCTGCAGGGCTTTGCCGTGTTGACGCCTTCGGTGCCGCCGTTGTGGAACGGGAGGGTGAGTGTGTTGTTCACAGCGTCGCGATCCCGTTCCAGGCCGCGGATGTAGGCGTGGAGGTGGGGCAGGCCGTCCTCGCGGACTTGGGAGATCCACTCCTCAAGGTGGGGGACGTTGTCAGTGCGCGGGGGGTGCGATCACGTGGGACCTGAGCGTTGGCACCCGGCCCGTCCACGTCGGGACTGCCGCCGGGGCGAGGGAGCTGAGACTGCGGCGGGACCAGCGCCGCCGCGTCATCGTGAATCTCGCCTATGCGTCGGTGAGCCTCACGATGACGTTGCCGCGGTGTACGCCGGCGAGGAGCTCGTCCTGCGCGGTGATGACGCGCTGGAGGGTGCCTTCGAGGAGGGTGTGCGCGAACCTGATCCGGCCTTCGTCGTACCACTGGGCATAGTGGGTGTTCCAGGCCTGGACCTGGTCGGGGGTGTGCCTGGTGGTGAAGGGGCGGATCTGCACCTCGTGGACCAGCGCGGTCATGATGTCGAAGCGGGGGTGCCCGCCGTCGCCGCCGCTGACCTGCCCGGCGAGGGTGCCGCACAGCGCGAAGCGGGCGCCGAACGCCGTGTGCCGGAGTGCTGCTTCGAACTGGGAGCCGCCGATGGTGTCGAAGAAGGCGGTGATCCCGTCGGGGGCGAGCTCCGTGAGCCGGTCGTCGAGGTCGTCGTTGCGATAGTCGATGGCGGCATCGAGGCCGAGCTCTTCGACGAGGTAGCGGGTCTTCTCGGGCCCGCCGGCAATGCCGATGACGTACGCGGCGCCACGTGCCTTGGCGATCTGCGCGGCCATCGACCCGACGCCGCCGGCGGCTCCGCTGACGAGGACGACGTCACCGTCGCCGACGGCGGCGATGTCGACAATGCCGTGGTAGGCGGGCACGCCCTGGTTGAGCAGGTACTCGGGACCGGGGAAGACGCTGTCGGGCACGGGGAACGCCTCGCCCGGCCCCAGGATGCTCTCCTCGCGCCAGCCCGACATGTGCAGCACGACGGTTCCCACCGGCAGGCCGTCGGCGCGTGACTCGACGACCGTGCCGATCGCGGTGCCGTAGACCGGCTCGCCGACCCGGAAGGCGGGCACCGGAATTTGAGTGGTCTCGAACATCAGGTCGCCGCTCGCCGCGATCACCTGCTGGTACAGGTTCCGCACCCGGACCTGGCCGGCGGCCAGCTCCTGCGGAGGGAGCGTGACCACCTCGAGCAGTGAGCTGGGCGGCTGAGCCAGATCCCTGCGATGCTCACGCAGGACGACGGCGTATGGTCCCTGGACAGTCATGATGGAAGTCTCTCGGTCGGTCATGGCCGGGCCTGAGCCCATGGCAGAGCGGCAGGGCGAGTTCAGAGCTGGGTTTCGCCGCCGTCCACGGCCAGCTCGATACCGGTGGTGTACGTGGCGTCGAAGGCGAGGAATGCAGCCGCCTCGGCGAACTCCTCGACGGTGCCGTAACGCTCCATGGGGTTACTCGCGATCCGCTCCGCCCTGAACGGGTCGGCGGCCTCTTTGGACATCATCGTTTCCAGAATCCCCGAGTCGATGGGACCCGGGCTGATCGCATTGACACGAATTCCTCGCGGAAGCAGCTCGCCGGAGAAGGTGCGGGCCATCGAGCGCAGCGCCGCTTTGCCGGCCGCATAGACGCTGGTGTCCACCATGCCGATGACGTTCGCGATCGAGGTGGTGAGGACGACGCCGGCGTTCGTGCTCAGCAGCGGGGCGAGCTTCTGCACAGTGAAGAAGGCGCCCTTGACGTTGATCGCGAACAGTTCGTCGTACACCTCCTCGGTCGTCGACTCAAGGGGCGTGAGGGGTGCGATGCCGGCGTTGAGAACGGCCGGTAATCACCACGCGGGCTTCGCCTTGCACCAGCAGCTCCGCTACCGCGAGCCCCATGCCGCTGCTGCCACCCGTGATCACCACATTCTTGTCGCTGTACTTACCCATGCCGAGGTTGCTCCGTTCCATCTTCAAAAACGTGGTGATATGTCTGGATGTTGCCGTTAGTGATGTGAATCAGCTGCGGGTTTCGATCTTCATGTCGCCTGTGGTGACCATGCGGATGTGGTCGCTGGCGAGCAGGCCGTGCGGAATGCCGAGGTCGATGGCGCTGACCTCGCCGAGGCGGGCCAGTTGGGAAGGAGTGAGGTCGACCTGCAGGGCGCCCAGGTTGTCTTCCAGCTGCGCGATAGTGCGGGCGCCGATGATGGGTGCCGTCACGCCCGGGGCGTTCAGGGTCCAGGCCAGTGCGACCTGGGCGGGTGTGTGGCCCAGCTCCGAGGCCACCTCCTTCACCACATCAGCGATGGCAAGGGTACGTTCGGTGACCATTCCCAGGGCGGCGTTGAGGCTCTTGCGGCTGCTGGCGGTTTCGCCGGCAACGGGGCCCGTCGGGTTCAGGTCCTCCCGGCTGTACTTGCCGGTGAGTACCCCGCCGCCCAGCGGGGAGAAGGGGACTACGCCCAGTCCCATCTCGCGTGCCATGGGGATCAGATCACGCTCCCCGGTACGCTCGATCAGGCTGTACTCGATCTCCAGTGCGACCAGCGGCGACCAGCCGCGCAGGTCGGCGATCGTCTGCATGCGCGACACCTGCCAGGCCGGGGCGCTGGAGATCGCCACGTACAGGACCTTGCCCTGCCTCACCAGGTCGTCCAGGCCGCGCAGGATCTCCTCCACCGGCGTCCTGAAGTCCCATACGTTCAGATAGAGCAGATCGATGTAGTCCGTGTTCAGCTGCCGCAGACTGGATTCCACCGACGCCAGCATGCTCTTGCGGTGCGTACCCCCGGAATTGGGGTCACCGGGCTGGCGCAGCGTCGAGTACTTCGTCGCCAGCACCAGTCCGTCGCGGTTGGTGCGGGTGAACTCGCCCAGCAGCCGCTCGGAACTGCCGTTGGTGTAGGTGCTGGCGGTGTCGAAGAAGTTGCCGCCGAGCTCGATGTAACGGTCGAACAGCTTGCGCGCCTCCTCGCGCTCGGCCCCCCAGCCCCACTCGGTGCCGAAGGTCGCCGCGCCCAGCGCCAGCGGTGAGACCCGCAGCCCGGAGCGGCCCAGCAGCCGGTAGGTGTCGAGGGTCAGCGACATCGTGTTCTCCTGTGCTCGTGATCCAACGTCGGCCACCAGCCTGCGACCGCCAGCAGCCAGGGGTAAGGGAAGACGCTTCCTGGGAACACCACTCCTACCCAGCCTGTTGGACAGCGCATGACGACCCGCACTGTGGACGCCGCCCAGGAACTGGCTGCGTTCCTGCGCACCCGACGCGAACGCCTCGACCCGCGTGACGTCGGCCTGCCCGTGCGCCGGCAGGCCCGGCGCACCCCCGGACTGCGCCGCGAAGAGGTCGCCGAACTGGCCGGGATCAGCATCGACTACCTTGTGCGGCTGGAACAGGCCCGCCCGCTGCGGCCCTCAGCCGACGTGGTCGAAGCGCTGGCCCGCGCCCTGCGCCTGGCCCCCGACGAACGCACCTACCTCTACGACCTCACCCGGCAACGCCCCCGCACCACCGCCAAGCCCGCCAACACAGCGGCACCGCCGCTGGCCCGGCTGGTCACCGACCTGTCCCCGCTGCCGGCCATGGTGCTGAACCACCGCTACGACATCCTGGCCTGGAATCCCGAAATGGGGAGGCTGCTCATCGATTTCGACACCCTGCCGCCCCAGCAGCGCAACTCGATGTGGCTGTGTCTGATCCATCCGGAAACACGCGAGTACTACGTCGACCGCGAACGCGTCGTGCGGGAGGGAATCGCCTACCTGCGCGCCGCGTGGGCCGCATATCCGGAGGACCAGGTTCTGAACGAACTCATCTCCCGGTGCATCACTCACAACGAGCAGTTCGCACGCTTGTGGGCCCAGCGCGACGTCAAAATCAACGGCCGCGGACACAAGGTGATACGGCATCCCGACGCCGGAGAAATCGCAGTCCACTTCGAAGTACTCATGCCACTTCAAGACCCCGACCAGCGGCTGTTAATCTGCCGCGCCGCGGACGACGACAGCCGAGCAGCAATGGACCGGCTGCACACACGGTGATAATGCTGACACGCCTCCGGCGTGGGCCTGACGCCCGATTCGGAGGCGCTGGTTTCCCGGGACCGAGGAGCCCGGCGTACGCCCACTGCTGGACCGCCTTGGGTGCGTTTCAAAGTGCGTATTACGACGCCTGGCCCAGTTCGATTCGGCGGGCCGGGGGGCGGAGGCGGTATTCGCTCGGAGAAATGCCGTAAACGCGTTTGAAAGCGACACTGAAGGCGCTTTCGGTGCCGTAGCCCACGCTCGCCGCGATGACCGCGACCGTGTGGTCGGTCTCGCGCAGCGCGCGGGCCGCCGCGTGCATCCGTACGCGAAGGAGGTAGTCCACCGGGGGCAGACCGACGGTAGTCCGAAACTTGAGCGAGAACGTGGAGCGGGACAGGCCGGCGATCCCAGCCAGGTCGGCGACCGACCACGGCTGCGTGATGTCAGTGTGCAGGGCCCGCAGCGCGGCACCGAGCTGCGGGTGCAACGACGCCGCCAGCAATCCCCCGGACCCCTCGGCAGTCCCGGTGTGCTCGCGCAGCGCTTGCAGGAGCAGCATGTGGGCGAGCCGGTTCATCATCGCCGGTTGACCCAGCCACTCGCCCTGTGACTCGTGCGCCAGCAGGCAGAGAGTGGTGCGCAGAACCGGGGCCCGCTCGAGGGCGGCGGACACGTGGATGAGTGGCGGCAGCACATCGAACAGCAGCGGCGCGGGGTCCGGGTCGAAGATGAAACCGGCTCCGGTGATGGTGGTGTCCCAGCCCTCGCCGACCTGCGCCACCTTTCGCGGCGCGCCGTCCGGGGTCCGGTAGACCGGATACGCGGGAACGGGATCGGTGTCAAGGTCGCTTGCCAGCCGGTAGCGTCGCCGGCCGACCACCACGTAGCAGTCCCCCTGCTCGACGCGCAGGGGCTCGTCCCGGCCCTCTACGACGACCCAGCACCCGCCGGTGACGACCTTTTCGATCCGCAGGTCAAGTCGGCCGTCGAACGCGAGCGCCCACTGTCCGCCGGCCTGCAGCGGTGTGGTGCACAACCAACCCACTTTCAGTAGCGAAAGAACATGTTCAAGCGGCTCCACAGCTCCCCCGGACGCTGACGAAAGGACGACGGACGTTGACGGATGGACCCGCGCCGACGCCATTCATAGCCTAACGACCTGCAGCGACTGTCCGGTCGCGGCGGCAAATGACCTAGCAGGGGGAAGCGTGATGACTGATGTCGGGCAACGCGGTGCGCTGGTGCTCGTGCACGGCGGCTGGCATGGGTCGTGGTGCTGGGAGCACCTGATTCCGGAGTTGGACGGGGGCTGGACGGTCTCGACGGTCGACCTGCCGAGCGTGGACGGGGATCCCAACGTCAGCATGTACGACGACGCGCAGGCGATCCGTGACCACCTGGACGGCATCGACGGCCCGATCACCGTGCTCGCCCACTCGTACGCCGGCATACCTGTGAGCGAAATCGCCGGCACCGTCCCCAACGTCACGCGGCTCATCTACCTCGCGGCACACATGCTGGAGGTGGGCGAGTCGGCGGCCTCGGCGCTGCCGGGCGAGCCGTCGGACCCGCCCGAGCCGCCGGACCTCTGGCCGGTCTTCGGAAACGCACGGGAGGTCTTCTACTTTGATGTGCAGGCAGACTGGGCCGACGCGGCGGTGACCCGGCTGCGGCCGCAGAGCCGCCGGGTGCTCTACGACAAGCAGACGCGCGCAGCGTGGCAGATGATTCCCTCTGCCCTGGTTCTGTGTGACGAGGACCACGTCATCCCCGAGTTCTTCCAGAAGCGGGGGGAGACCTTCGCCAAGCTGGTCCGACGCTTGCCGGGCGGGCACTCTCCCTTCTTGTCCCGGCCGTATGAGCTCGCCAAACTCATTAACGAGATCGCGGAGGATCTCCCCGGCTGCACTGGCTGAGCGCATCCAGACAGGCCACAACAGTCGACGCTGCTCACTGGCGACGATGGTGCCCAGGCCGGCCCGTGGAAGTTCGCGGCAACCCTGCAGGGCGTCACGCGGGTACCGATCACACGTCGTAGTTCTGATCAGCTCTTGATCGTGACCTGGGGCGACTCCGGAACCACCGGGATGACCTGCCGTTGGTCGTCTCGGTGGTTTCAGCCTTTCGTAGCTGATCACGGTGTCGTGTGCCCTGGTTGTGCCCTCTGGTTTGCGAGCGGCCAGCTAAGGCCTGTTGCGAAAATCGTCATCGATAGTCTGGGATGTAACCCCTCCTCCTATCTCTGTTCGAGGCCTCAAGGCCTGTGACGAGGTGGTCCGTCCCGAGACGGACCGGATGGGGGGGAAACATGTCGACGTCATGCCTTTTCCGTCGTCCGGATCGACGGTGGTCTGTGGCGCTGACGGCCGGGGCGGGGGTGATCATGCTCGCTGCATGCGGGAGCCCCGGATCGGCGGGTCCGGCGTCAGCGGGGGGAGCGCTCGCCCGGGGCGATGCCGGGTATGCACATGCCGAAGGCCACCGCTCAGCCGGGGAAGGCGGTCGCCGCGAAAACGGTGGCGATCAAGAATTTCGCGTTCGCGCCCGCGGCCGTCAAGGTGCCGGTGGGGACCACTGTGACCTGGACGAACACCGACGAGGAGCCCCACACGGTCTCGGCGACGAGCGGGCCGTTCCGCTCCGGCACCCTGATGACCGGGGCAACGTACCGGTACACCTTCACTAAGCCCGGGAAGTACCGGTACCTGTGCACCATCCACCCGTTCATGCTCGGCACCGTGGTGGTGACCCAATGACCGCCACGGGCGACGGCGTACCCGAGCCGAGAGGGATGACGCGTCGCCAGCTGATGCGCCACAGCGCCTGGTTCGGTGCGGCGGTCGTCCTCGTGGTCTCGGACGGGGAGCTTCTCAGCCACATCGTGGGCTCGGCCGACCCGATTCCCGCGAACGCCGCACTACGGTTCGTACAGGTCAGCGACAGCCATATCGGTTTTCGCGGCCCCGCGAACACCGACGTGAGCGGGTCGTTCTCCGACGCGATCGAGCAGGTGAACGGTCTGGCCCACCGGCCGGACTTCGTGATGCACACCGGGGACCTGACGCACCTGGCCACTCCGGCGCAGTTCGACCAGGTGAAGCAGATGATGACCGGACTGAAGACGGGCCAGGTGTTCACCGTGCCCGGTGAGCACGACTCCATCGATGACGCCGGGCAGAAGTATCGCCGGGCGCTCGGGGCGGGATCGCGGGGCGATGGCTGGTACAGCTTCGACCTCCAGGGAGTGCACTTCATCGCGCTCGTCAACACGCTTAACATGCGCAAGCTCGGGCATCTCGGTGAGGATCAGATCGACTTCGTCCGGAAGGATGTGGCGGGGCTCTCCGCCGACACTCCGATCGTGGTGTTCAGCCACATCCCGCTGTTCGCGCTGTATCCGAACTGGGGCTGGCACGGACGACGCGACGCGGGTACTGGCGCTGCTTCGCCGGTTCTCATCGGTCACGTGCCTCAACGGGCACATCCACCAGCTGTTCACCAAGATCGAAGGGAACGTCACTTTCCACAGCGCGACGACCACCGCGTATCCGCTGCCGAGGCCCGGCCAAGGGCCCGCTCCGGTACCGGTGACGCTGCCGGCCGGGAAACTCCGGCACGCGCTCGGCATTCGGGAGGTCGGCTATGTGAAGGGACGGCACGCTCTTGCCGTACGTGACCAGAGCCTCGGGTGACGCTTCCGTGCCCTGGCCGTACGGACGCAGGGGAAGGGGGGTCAGGAACCTTCATGCGCGCCGCCCGCCCCGGCTCCGGCACGCCGAACGAGGAGTTCGTCGTCGATCTTTACCAGCGCCTTGCCCGGGAGCGCCGCGAGGAGGCCGAGCGGCGGCCCGTGGCGACCCGGCGGCAGACGGTCCTCGGCGGGGCGCTCGCCGCGACGGGTGTCGCGGTGGGGGTGGCGATCGACCGGACGCTGGCCGGCCCTGGCGCGCCGGTGGGAGGTGGCACGCTAATTCCCGACGCCGGTGTGTGGCATCCGGTCGTGGCAGCCGCCGAGCTGCCCGAGGGCGCGGTGCGTGCGTTCGACGCCGGCTCGGTCAACGGTTTCGTGTACCGCAGTGGCGGCCGGTTGCGGGCGATCTCGGGAACCTGCACCCATCAAGGGTGCCGGCTCGGCCTGGAGGCTGGGACGCGGCTTCGCTGCCCGTGTCACCGCGCCCTGTTCGCACTCGACGGCCGGGTTCTGCACCACCGTTTACCCGGGCCGCTGCCGGCGCTGCCGCGGATGGCGGTTCGCCAGTCCGACGGTGTCGTCCAGGTCTACATCTCGGCCTGACGCTCCTGCGGCTGACATCGACGAGCCCGCGGCCTCTCGGCATCGTCTGTCTCATGAAAAGCGGCCCCGGATTCCGGCCCTGTCGGTGAGCGCGGCCGGCTGCTACGGCTGGGCCAGCTGCCAGAGCGCCCCTGAGGACCACAGGAGCGCGATGAGGGTGAACAGGGTGCCGCCGGCAAGTGGCAACGCCCAGCCGGGTAGGTGCCGGCTGCGGACGATCAGTACCTTCGCGGCGAATGCGCCGTAGAAGAAGCAGCCGGAGAGGGCGTGCAGGGCGACCCGGGCGCTGTACGTCTGCACTCCGTAGGCGGTGATGCAGTGGTAGGCGATCGGGAGCGAGAGCACGAACAGCACGGCTCCGCCGATGCGGTGGGCGAGGTGTACCGGGCGGGGGGCGGCGCCGGCCCCGGGTAGCCGTTGGTAGATCCAGAGCGCCAATATGAGCTGGTAGACGGCCAGGCCCAGCAGGGCGGTGCCGACTTGCGCCTTCAGAAGGTTCGCGTCGTCGCCGCGGCGTCCGAACAAGCTGCTGGCGTAGTCCAGGGTGTGTATCCGGCCGAACGCGTACAAGGCCACCGTCACGGCCACGGCGAGCCCGGCGGCTGTCGCCAGCCGCAGCCAGGCCGGGCGGGGTGACATCCTCGGCGGGGCTCCCACGTCTGTCTGCTCCCTCCCGTGATCCGGCCGCCGGGGCCGCCGCAACAGCCCGCTCGACGTCGTGCGTATGGCGGCTGCCGTAGCCGACAGCACTCAGCCCTTTTCGATCTTGTTGCCCTTCGGGTCGAGCACGTACCACTTGCCACCGAAGGAGTCGACATCCTGCCCGGTGATGTCGCCGGGCTTGACGTCGGTGACGAAGTAGTACAGCGGGTGGCCGTTGTAGGTGACCTGGGTGGTGTGGTCGGTCCTCGTGGTGGTGCCGAGCAAGGCGGGTGATGCGCCGCTGCCGGCCTGCGGCTTGCCCGTGGTGGTCAGTGGCGGCCAGGCGGTTGCACACGCGTTGTAGCAGGTCGAGCTGGTGCCTTTGTCCGCCTCGAACAGGTACAGGGTGCGTCCTCGGCCGTCGACGAGGATCTTGCCGAGCCTCGAGTCTCGGACCGCGACGGTGGCGTTCGCGACGGTGGCGCCAGCGGGGCTGGCGCTGCCGGCCGGGGTCTTCCCGGTCGGCGAACTCGGGACGGCTGGGGCGAGCTTCGACTGGCCCAGCGCGTAGCGGGCGATGGCGGCGCCGAGTTCGGCGCCGGGCTTATGGTCGAGCCGGGTGTGTACGCCCCCCCAGATGCGGCTGAGCCCGGCTTCGGTCGCGGTGGCGCTCAAGCTGGTATAGGGCTTGGTGTAGGGCCGGGGGCTTCCGGCGGTGGCCGGTGAGGTGAGGGTGAAGGTGTTGCGGTCGCCGTAGAAGCCGGCGAGTACCGTGGCGGCGGCCGTGCTGATGTCGCTGTGCGTGCCTGGGTAGGACGGGTCCGGAGGGGTGGTGACAAGCGGGACCCATGTCGGGTCTCGTTTGACCCGCGGGTTGCCGGCGGCGAGGCGGATGGCGGTGATCGGTCGCCAGAACCGGTAGGTGTACTTGGCGTCGTAGATGCCGATGGTCGCATCGGCGAGGGTGAGGTTGAGCAGAGCGAACAGGTCCGCCGACTGGTCGATGTCACTGTGGCGCGCGAGGGCGACCTGCTGCGCGATGTCGTACCAGTAGTTCTGGGCAGGGCCGGCCCAGAGCTTGGCGAGCGTGGTCTGTTCCGCCGTCCGAGTGGTGTTGCGGGCGGCGCCGATGGCTTCGACCTCGTTGATGGCGCCCGCGTAAGCAGCGCTGGCCAGCGGCGGAGGCGCGGGGGGACGGAACTGGTGGCCGGTACGGAGGAGGAACGGGGTGACGTTGCCCCAGTGGGTGAACTCCGGCGCCTTGAAGGCGGGTGGGGTCGACCGGTAGTCGCCGGGTTTGCCGGTGGTGGCGTAGGGCGGAGGGGTGGCGTCGGCGCCGTCGTGCGCGCGCAGGGTGATGATGGCGTGGGCCGCTTGGGCGCCGACCTTGATGCCCTCCTGTTTGGCACGGCCGTCGGGAATGCCGGCGAGATCGTCGGACAACTGGCGGTCCAGGCCGGCCTTGTGCGCGGGGTACAGGGCGGTGAGGGTGTCGTGCGCGGCCGCCGCGGCCGCCGCGGGGCGTGACGCGTCCCGCGGCGCGGTGAGCTTGGAGCCGTAGAGAGGATGAGCGCGGCTGATCGCGTTGACCGCGTCATAGACGGCCGCGCTCATGATGGCGAAGTTACGGGTGGGGTGGATGGTGGTCGGCTCTGCCTGCGGACTGCGCACGATGTCGAGCAGCGTCCGGTTCCACTCGATCACCACGTTGCCCCGGGCCGGCTGTGCGACGACGTTCGCGGTCGGGAGGGGGGTGGCATGGGCGGCGGGTGCTGCGGAGTGCTGGGCGCCGAGTGTCAAGACGGCCACCGCGAGCGCGAGCAGAGGCCGCCGCCGGGTTCTTACCGGTTCTGGAAGCGCGAAGATCCTCACGATCCTCCTCCTGCCAGGTAGCGGAGGTTGAGGAAGGATGACAGGCCATTTCAGCGTCTCTACGTCAACCAGCGCCCACCGTGCCAGGGGCCGCGACCCGGTCGGGGTTCGGCCCGGCTCGTAGGGCTTGCGTCGTCAGGACTTTCCCGGCGCCCCGCTGGTTCGGCCGCGGAAGCCGCTCCAAATAATGGCGAAAGCATCGGAACGACAGGACGAAACTGAAAAGCTATAATCTCGTTGTTCTCTTCATGGAGAACAGTGCCCCTTCGTCAATATTGCTCGCTGGTTCGAATATCGAACGCAGAAGAATCGCTCTCTTGAGTGAAGACACTTCCCGATATGGTGGCCGGCGGCGAGAATGTTTTGTTCATCGGCGGCTACAGGGGCACCTACGGTTCTGGGTTAATCAAAACCACCATAACCGACAGCAAGCGCGCGTAAACATTGCCGAGGCAAAGCCCTATGCAAGCTGGGTCATCCACTCCGCGGCGCCGGTAATCCTAACCCCGACGCTGAGTGTCAAGAAAATGGCTCAGCAGGAAAATCCCTGGTGACGCTGCGTCATGTGCTGCGGATGATTCCGATCCGCGAAGACGCTGTTCCTCGGTTGGCGAACTTCTCGTGGGGCTATGGCCGTAACCACGGGGAATCGGTCGCGCTTCGGATCGAGGTCGCCGTCCACGGCTGGGGAGATCCGCAATGGCCACGGCGTCGATCCGTCTCCCGGCCGGACGTCCGCCACCTGGCACGACTTCTTGCGTGGTCAGGCGGACGCGTTGCCGGCATGCGACTTCTTCGAGGTCCGTACGCCGCCTCTTTGAGCCGTTCAGCCCCCAACACCAAGCGCCGGCGCTTGTCCATCCCGTCGCGATTGACCTCCTTCTGCGCGCGGGACAGTCGTGGCCGGTGCCGGTGGCGCTTGAACGGGATGGGGATCGTGCCGCCCGCGTCCTGGTATCCCTTGTCCGCGAAGGTTTTCACGTTGCCGCCGGTGAGTGCGTCGATCAGGCCGACGGTTCGGGCGGCGGTCAGGTCATGGTTCTCCCGGTCAGAGCGGGCGATGCGCAGACGAGCCGGCCGGCAGGGACGGCCACGACCTGGACGCTCATGCCGTGGCGTTTGTGCTTGCCGGAGTAATACGGCTTCTGGTCGGCGACGCGGTCGATCGGGGGCCTCCTCTCATCGCATCTCTGGCCCGCCCCCACCCATCGTGACCAGCACCATCACGAGGGAATGGCTCAATGACGAGAAGAAGAGTTGCTTTCGATCACGAGCGCGCGACATCACGGGCGCGGTCCGATTTGATGTCCGAGTTGATCAAGACCGCATGATCCACGATCATCTGTCGGGTGTCCACCACCCCCGCGTCGCCGCCGTCGTATGACGAGCTTGGGTTGGTCAGCCTCGGCGTGATCACGCAAAGCATCAGGCGAAGTCCCCGCGTCAAGCATCAGCCGCGGAAGGACAGCCACGCGCCCGGACTCCAGGTCGCCATCGCTTCCCTTTTCGGCTGCGACAAACCTCAAACGGCGTAGTCGGCAATTGGTGGTTGACGCACATCTATTACGGCGCGGAACTCGCGCACGATACATGGAGGAAAAATGCGCAAAATCGCACGAAAATTGGCAATTATGGGTGTCTCGGCAACAGCCGTGGTGGCGATGCTCGGCTCACCGGCCCATGCGGCAGCGAACCCCTTTACGGCGGCGCAAGCCTGCAACAACGACTTCGGCGGCAACTGGGCCAACACGACCGACGGGCACCGGACAATCACCGACGGGAGCGGCGCCAAGCTGGGTGATGTCTACCTGATGTACAACGGTGCAACCGGCGACAACTGTGTTGCCACCCTCAAGTCGATATACGTCGGCGATCCGACGTCAGTTGTCGCGGGCCTGTGGGTGCAAGGCAGCAAAGACTGGGTGAGCCAGGTCGGACAATACAAGTACTACGCCGCGGTGCACGCCGACGCGACCAATAAGTGCGTCCAGTACGCCGGCACAATCCAAGTAGGTGGCTTTGGAGGGGCAGGCGGAACCCTTTACAAGAACGGCCGGTGGTCGTGGGGCAACTGCGGCTGAATCCGGCCCAGGCGGATTGGTACTGCCACGGCACAGTCGATCGCGACGTGTTCATGCTGATGAGATGCCAGTAGCCTGATGAGACGTGGTCTTAAGGACGTTGTGGTGGAACACGGCTGCAGTGCTGGTGACGTCGCGGAGACGGCGCAGCCGCAACGTCCGACGATCACGACGGAGCCGATGACAGTGAGGGCGCGGCTGCAGTGCCGCGCCCCCACTCAATCCACACCTGCGGAATCCGATCTCGTCTTCCGGACCAGGAACGGAACCGCGCTCACCGCGCTACAACGTACGGCGCGACTTCCGGAAGATCCCCCGACACCGCCGGCCTTCCCGGCAAAGACTGGTCCCCCCACGAAATGCGGCACAGCTTCGTCTCGCCGCTGTCAGACTCCGGCGTCCCGATCGAGGACATCTCCCGCCTCGTCCGCCACCGGTCACCGAGACCGACTGACACCCCCCTCAAACACCCACTGAGGGCGGGGGTCATCCGGTCCCTAGCTAGTGGACCGGGACCCCAGGGCCGCCAGACCCGATCGCAGGTTCCGTCTTCCGGGGCCACGCCCGGTCTAGTCGGGGATCGGGCCGAGCCCGAGAACGGCGCGCAGAGCGTTCTCCAGGTCAGCGGCGCGATCGAAATCGCCGACATGGCCGGTGAGGAAGGCGAAAGTGTAGCCGTCGGCGGCGCCGGCATAGTTGCCGCCCAGGCCGCCCATACCGTAGTCGTCACCGTAGATGCCGAAGCCCAGCCCCCAGGTCGCCTGTGCCCCGAAGACCGCGTCCATCCCCGAGCATTGGGCGGTGGTGGCCTCGGCGAGCAGGTCGGCTGACAGCAGCCGCGGCAATGCGGCGTAGAACCCGGCGGCTGCCCGGGCGGTGCCGTGGCCGTTGACAGCGGGGATCTCGGCGACCCGCCAGGCGGCGGAGTTGACCACAGCCGGGTCCTGGGCACCGGGCGGATTGCCGATCGCCCGCTGGTAGAGGTCGGGTTTGCCGTCCAGCGCGGCAGCACGGTAGGCCGAGGTCAAGCCCGTCAGCTCGATCGCCCGTGCCTGTTCAGCTGAGCCGAGGCCGATGTGAAAGTCCAGCTCGTGCGGGGCGCAGACCTCCTCGGCGAGAAAGCGGCCGAGCGTCCGCCCGTCGGTGCGCCGGACCAGTTCGCCGACCAGATGCCCGTAAAACAACGCCGACTCGCCGTGCGCGGTGCCCGGTTCCCACGACGGCTCCTGCGCGGCTAGAAGCGCGCACATCCGGTCCCAGTCGTAGAAGGTATCGGTGGGTACCAACTGGTCCAGTGCCACCACGCCCGCCTGGTGCGACAGGACATGTCGTACGGTCGCCGGCACAGTGAACTCGGGCCAGTAGCGCCGCATCGGGGCGTCCAACTCCAGCACGCCCCGATCCACGAGGAGCAACACACAGACCGCTGCGAACGGTTTGGTTACGGAGTACGGCATGACGATGCTGTCGCGTGACCAGCCGGGCCCGCCCCACAGGTCGACGATCCATCGGCCGTCCAACTGGGCGGCAACCGCCGCCCCCGCTCCTCCAGCCTGCCGCTTCAGGACATCGGCGAAAACGTCTCTTACCTGCTCGAAACCCGGTTCCACCGTTCCGTTGACCATGGTCACTCACCCTAGGGTCAATGGGCACCGATGATGGTCCCTGAGCAATGATCAGAACCTGTGGATGGTCCTCGGCGGGGTGACATGAAGGTCACCCGCCGGCCGTTGGCGTGCTGCTCACCCATCGCCCTCCCTGCCCGCCGCCGTCGCGCGTGCCGTCTCCGGGATACGCGTTTCCGCAGCCGCTGACAAGGGCCACGATCGTCATCTGACAAGACCCGCCTTATTCCTCCAGCTTGACGCATGCCGATATCGGCATATGATGGCGCCCATGGCACGAGCAGCGACGACATCGGACGTCTTCAACGCGATCGCCGAGCCGCAGCGCCGGGAGATCCTGCTGCTGCTGCGGGCGGGTGAGCGGCCGGTGACCGAGTTGGCCCAGGAGCTGGGGATGACCCAGCCGGGGGCGTCCAAACACCTGCGGGTGCTCCGGGAGGTCGGGCTGGTGCGGGACCGCAAGGCAGGCAAGCAGCGCCTTTACGGCCTTGACGCCCGCGGGCTGCGACCGGTCCACGAGTGGACCGGCGGGTTCGAGCGGTTCTGGAACGAGAGCTTCGACCGGCTGGACGCGTACGTGCAGGACATCAAGCAGGCAAGACAGGAAGGAAGGAACTGATGAGCGAGACGGGACAAGGAGCGCCGGCGCAGTCAGCGACGGCCGACCGCGAGATTGTGATCTCCCGGGTCATCGACGCCTCACGGGAGCTGGTGTTCGAGGCGTTCACCGAGGTGCGGCACCTGTCGCGGTGGTGGGGGCCGGAGGGGTTCACCACCACCACGCGGTCCTTCGAGTTCCGCGTCGGCGGGGAGTGGGACTTCGTGATGCACGGGCCGGACAGGACGGACTACCAGGAGTGGATCACCTGGACCGAGATCGTCCCGCCGTCGCAGATCGCGCTGCTGCACGGCGAATACCGCGGCGACCCGAACGCCTTCGAGTCGGTCCTCGCGTTCGCGCCCGACGGGGCGGCGACCCGGATCGAGATGCGCACGGTGTTCCCCACCAAGGAGCTGCGCGACGAAGCGGTCGAGAAATACCACGCGATCGAGGGCGGCCAGCAGACCCTGAGCAACCTGGCTGCCTACGTCACCGAAATCGTTCGGAAGGGAGCTGAGGGCTGATGGCCGGGAAGGTGTTCTTCAGCGTGTCGATGTCGCTGGACGGTTTCATCGCACCCGAGTCCCTTGGGGATTTGATGGGGCGGCAGTGGATGGAACTGCAGCGGTGGATCTTCCCACAGCGGTTCTTCCGGGAGAACCTGAAGCTCGGCGAGGGCGGCGAGGAAGGGCGCGACAACGACATCGTGCGGGAGACGTTCGAGCGCACCGGCGCGAGCGTGATGGGCAAGCGCATGTTCGACGCCGGCGAGCAGATGTGGCCGGAGGAGGCGCCGTTCCACACGCCGGTGTTCGTCGTGACGCACGAGAAGCGTGACCCCTGGGAGCGGCCGGGTGGGACCACCTTCCACTTCGTCAACGACGGCATCGAGACCGCGCTCGACCAGGCCCGCGAGGCCGCCGGCGACCGAGACGTCCGCATCGCGGGCGGCGGCGCAACGATCCTGGAGTACGTGAACGCCGGCCTGATCGACGAGTTCTCGATCGCGCTCTCACCCGTGCTGTTCGGCTCCGGAATCCGCCTGTTCGAGGGCGTGGACGCGAGCCGCGTGGCCCTGGAGCCGGTCCGCGCGGAGCCGACGCAGCGGGTGACCCACCTGACCTACGCAGTCCGGGAGCGGTAACTGTCTCGACCTCAGCGCTCCCCCGCCGAGGTCAGCAGCGTGGTGAGATCCTCGACGCTCTGAGCGTCGGAAAGGGCGAGCGTTCGGGCCGGCGATCCCGGCCGGCGTCCGCTGCTCGTAGGTCAGATCTTCTTCAGGCGCCGCAGGTGAGCCGTCTTGTCCGCGAACTCCTGCCGGATCCTTGCCATCGGCCAGGTGCTTGAGCCACTCCAGATCGCCAGAAATGCCAGCTCGCCCAACTGTGCGAGGGTGTAATTGAGATCATGGGTGGCACGATTGCGTTCCTGCCACTCGACCTGCCATCCGCCCAGCCGGTTGGCCATGGCGGACCGCGTCCTATCCGACCAATCCTCACGGCGCCCGTACGCTCCGACGATATGTGCCCGGCAGGTGTCGGCAAGCTCGGCGTCGCTGTGCTCGGCGAGCCACGCCGTAAGCGCCAGGACGCCCTCCACTGGTCCATACTGCGTGTAGTCGCCCTGGAATGGAAACACCAGCAGAGCCCGCCCGACCGCTTGCGCCTCATCATCGCGGTCGTAGACGTGCAACCAGGAAGCCAACTCGTCGAGCCGCTGCAACGACTCCCGGCGGGTCAGAGAGAGTTTCTTCAGCGTAGAAACTTTGGTCCGCTTCAGGAACGGGACAATCTCGTGGTCTGGCGCAAGCGCCAAGCTCAGCTGACGACGCATGTCCTCGGACAGAGCAAGCAGCTCAGCACGGGTGACGGAGGTTTGCATGGCGGCAGTTTAGGCGCGTGGTACGACGTCGGGTCGCGCGCGAACTCGGTCGAGCCTTGCGCCGCCCCTCCCACCACCTCAACGCCTCCAGCACACCCGCGAGATCGCGCTTGGCGACGCAGAGGAAGGGCCTGGGGTCATCCGCCGGTCAGACATTGGGTCGACAGAGAACCAGTGACCTCTTGCTCCGCAAGCATTGGTCGTGACCCTGGGACCTGGCGTTTGTCCTGGTGAAGCCGCATGTGCAGTGCAGGGCCCGCAGGGTCGTGCCCTCAGCCGCATCCACACCCCCGGTCTTCGGCTGTCATCGTTGCTTTGCTCGGTCTTTGTCGGACTGTCCTGGCATCATGCACGCATGCTTCCCCACAACGGCGAAGAGACTGTTGATGCCGACGATCGGCTCGCCGCCCTCCGTGCCCAGACCGACGGAATCATCGGTGTGGGTGGCGCGGCGCTCGAGCAGGGCGTCACGCTGCACCGTTACGCGATCCGCAATGAGCTCGAGGCCGGCCAATGCTGAGGCAGGTCGCACAGGGTGTGTGGGTCCATGAGAGCGAGTTCTGTCAGAGCAACGCCGTTGTCGTGCTGGGCCGGGATGGCGTGTTGCTCATCGACGCCGGGATCCACGGCGATGAGATGACGTGCCTCGCGAACGACCTGTCCGATGTGGGTCAGGCCGTGGTGGCTGGCTTCTCGACTCATCCGCATTGGGATCACCTGCTCTGGCACGCGAGCCTCGGCGGAGCGCCGCGTTACGGCACCGCGCTTTGCGCGACTACTGCCCGAGACCGGCTGGCGGGCGGGATCGATCCGGTCCGGCTCGGCATCCCCGAGGACGTGCCGCTGGAACTGCTCGGGAACATTACCGGCCTGCCCGAGGCAACTGCACGAATTCCGTGGGATGGCCCGGTGGTGCGGATCCTCGAGCATCAGGCCCATGCACCCGGCCATGCGGCGCTGCTGATTGAGGAACACCGGGTTCTCGTCGCCGGCGACATGCTGTCCGATGTGTTGATTCCGATGCTCGACGTGAACGGCACCGTTGACCCGGTCGAGGACTATCTCGCCGCGCTGCGGTTGCTCGAGAGCGTGGCGGGCGGCGTTGACATTGTCGTCCCCGGCCACGGGTCCGTCGGCGGATCCGACCAGGTACAGGCACGGATCGACCAGGATCGGGCGTACGTACTCGCGTTGCGGAACGGCCAAGTCCCCGCCGACCCACGGGTCGGCCCATCGGCCAAGCCTGGCTGGGAGTGGGTGAGCGACGTGCACGAAGGGCAACTCCAACGCCTCGCCCAATGAAGCGAGCGCGACGGGACGCCCCGCTAGCGATCGGTGCGCGACACGACGCCAAGATGGAGGACTTCGCATCAGTCGCGCAGGTCGCGATCGCAAGCGTGATTGGGGCGCGCTCCAGCCACTGCTGCATCCGTATTTGCGGAGACTCCGCGTACCGGGCGGCCCATAATCGGCCACGCCACTTCCCGTCCATCCCGTCCGCCGTCGACCCACCGCGGAGCGGCAGCGGGCTGGCGACAGAGATGACTGCTGTCTAGCGGGGTCCAGGCTCGTCCATGGCGATTGTCGCTCGGATAGTCACTCAGTCGGCTCCTCGTCCACCGGCTCAGTGATGGCGGTCGGCTTCCGGCATTTTGCGGCCTGCCGCCGCCCATCCTGACGTGCATGATCCTCAGCTATCTCGTGAAAGGTCCATCGGAGGATCCGCACGCTCGACCATGTGGGTCATCGGGTATCCGTCCAAGACTCCAAAAACGACCTTGTAGGAACCGTCTTGGCTGTCCCTGGCCTGGATCCTGTGTGGGCGGGTCGGTCTCCCGGTAGCGCGGGAGGCGCAAGACGAAGCGGGCGCCGCAGTCGCTGTCTTCGATCCGCAGCGTGCCTCCGCACGCCTCGGCGATCTGGCGGGCGATCGGCAGGCCGAGCCCAGTGCCCCCGGCGTCTTTGTTGCGGGCGGCGTCCAGGCGGGCGAACCGCTGGAACACCAGCTCGCGCTTGTCCGGCTCGATGCCCGGCCCGTCATCGATCACCTCCAGCACCGCGACGCCGTACGGGAAGCCCCGGGCGCTGGACTCGGCGTGCTGCACGCTGACCGTGATCGTGCTTTCGGCGTGCCGGTCGGCGTTGTCGATGAGGTTGGTGAGCAGGCGGCCCAGGCGCAGCCGGTCCCCCAGTACGACCACGTCGGGTTCGAGGCGGCCGACGATCGTCTTGCTCCC